>NZ_JBIVMG010000006.1:0-692284 GCF_044752965.1 Streptomyces sp. NPDC088553
CAACTAATCTGGCGTTGATTTTTGGCACGCTGTTGAGTTCTCAAGGAACGGACGCTTCCTTTGTACTCACCCTCTCGGGCTTTCCTCCGGGCTTCCCTTCGGTCTTGCGTTTCCGACTCTATCAGATCTTTCCGATCCGATTTCCTCGGTGCTTTCCGGTCCCGTTCGCTTTCGCTCCGGGCCCTTCCGGCGGTTCCGACTCTATCAGAACCTTTCGGCGTCTGATTCCCAGTCAGCGGGGTTTGTCTTAGCGGCTGTTGGGCCGTTCCGACGTCTCAAACTCTAGCGGATTTCCCCGGCGGCTCATAATCGAGTCTTTCGAAATGAATTTCGGCATGCCGAAATTCGTCCCGGTGGGGAGATCGTGCTGAGTAGAGGTGCCGCTATCAGCGGCGGAGTGGTTGTCGAAGAACCGTTCCGGCTCTGTGACAACTCGGAGAACACTACGCATCCGGCAGGGGAGTGTCAAGCCCTGTCAAGCGAGTTCAGTCGAGGTCCGTCAGGCGGCCGCCGGCGTCGGGCTGGGTGAGCTCCACGCGACGGAGGAGACGGATGAGGATCTCGCCGAGGACTCCCCGCTCGTCCGAGGTGAGGTCCTGGAGGAGCTCCTCCTCGAAGTCCGTGGCCATGCGCATGGCCTCCAGCCACTTCGAGCGGCCCTCGTCGGTGAGCTCGACGATCACACGGACGCGGTTGTTCTCGTCGCGGTCGCGGGTGACCAGGCCTTCTCCCGCCATGCGGTCGATGCGGTGGGTCATCGCGGCCGGGGTGAGGCCCAGTCGCTTGGCGAGCTCACCCGGGCCCAGCCGGTAGGGCTCGCCGGCGAGGACCAGGGTCTTGAGGACCTCCCACTCGGCGTTGCTGATGCCGAGGTCGGCGAGCTGGCGTCCGTACGCCACGTTCATCCGTCGGTTCAGCCGGCCGAGCGCGGAGACGACCTTCTCGACCTGGGGGTCGAGGTCGCGGAACTCGCGCTGATAGGCGGCGATCTGCTCGTCGAGGCTCGGCTCCTGCGGAGCCTGCGGGCCGGACCGCTCGGGGTTGTCGGACATGGAGGTGAGTATCCCACGGGTCTCGTTGGCGTTGAAGTCCTTCGGTGTGTACTGTTAAGGCTCTAACTTTAGTGTTGAAGTCTTCAGGGTTCAGGGGTACACCTCTGAACCTGCGACCGAAGTGGGTGAGTGTGACCAAGGCGAGGGGCGCAGCGATGCGCCGTATTCAGGCAGGCAGCGCGCTGAGCGCGTTCGGACTCGGCTTCACCGTGCCGTACCTCTATGTGTACGTGGCGCAGGTGCGGGATCTGGGCGCGGCCACGGCGGGCATCGTCCTGGCCGTCTTCGCCATGGCCGCACTGGTGGTGCTGCCCTTCAGCGGGCGGGCCATCGACCGGCGCGGGCCCGTGCCGGTCCTGCTCGTCGCCTCGGTCGTCGCCGCCGTGGGTGCGGTGGCGATGGGCTTCGCGTCCAGCGTGCCCGCGGCCGTGGGGGCCGCGGCGCTGCTCGGAGCCGGTACGGCCGTGCTCCAGCCGGCGCTGGCCACGATGATCGTCTGGTGCTCGACGCCCGTCGGGCGCACCCGGGCGTTCGCGATGCAGTTCTTCCTGCAGAACCTGGGTCTCGGCGTCGGTGGTCTGATCGGCGGTCTGCTGGTCGACACCAGCCGGCCGGGCAGCTTCATCCTGCTGTTCTCGATCGAGGCGGCGATGTTCCTCGTCCTGGCGGCGATCGTCGGGACCGTGAGGATGCCGGGCTCTCCGGCCTTCCAGGGTGCCCGTCCCTCCGAGGGCGGCAAGGGCGGCGGCGTCCGCGCGCTGCTCGGGCACAAGGCCATGGTGCAGCTGTGCGTCCTCGGCTTCGTCCTCTTCTTCGCCTGCTACGGACAGTTCGAGTCGGGTCTCGCCGCGTACGGCACCGAGGCCGCCGGCATCCAGCCCTCGACGCTCGGTATCGCGCTGGCCGCGAACACCGCGGTGATCGTGGCCGCCCAGTTCCTGGTGCTGAAGTTCGTCGAGCGCCGCAAGCGGACCCGGGTGATCGCGGCCGTCGGTCTGATCTGGACCGTGGCCTGGCTGATCGCCGGGTACGCGGGCCTCGGGCACGGCAGCCAGGCCATGGCGACGGCCGCCTTCGTCTCCACGTACGCCCTGTTCGGGCTCGGTGAGGCGATGCTGTCGCCGACCGTCGCGCCGCTGGTCGCCGATCTGGCGCCGGAGTCGATGGTCGGGCAGTACAACTCGGCCTTCGCGCTGGTCAAGCAGCTGGCGCTGGCCGTCGGGCCGGCCGTCGGCGGGCCCATGGGGGCCGCGCTGCACGGTCCGTACATCGTGACGTTCGTGCTCTTCTCGCTCGGCATCACGTTCCTCGCGGTGCGGCTGGGCAGGCAGCTGACCCCGGAGCAGAACCAGCCGTCGCTCGCCCTGAAGCCGTCCCGGGTCGTGGCGCAACACCTTCCCGAGAAGGAGACCGCGGCCGCCTAGTGGTCGGGGAGGGCGAACTCGCACCAGACGGCTTTGCCGCCGCCCGGTGTGCGGCGGCTTCCCCAGGACGAGGCGATCGTCGCGATGATCGAGATCCCGCGGCCCGCCTCATCCTCGGATTCCGCCCTGCGGCGGCGCGGCAGATGGTCGTCCCCGTCCGTGACCTCGATGATCAGTCGGCGGTCGGTGCGGCGCAGGCGCAGCCGCATGGGCGGGGTGCCGTGCTGGAGGGAGTTCGCCACCAGTTCGCTGGTGGCGAGGACGCCCAGGTCGCGCAGTTCGACCGGGAAGCGCCAGGACGACAGGACCCCGGAGGCGAACGCACGCGCGCGGGGAGCGGCCTCCACTCCGCCGAGGAGTTCCAGGGCCGCGTTGTGGAAGAGCTCCGCGTCCGGTCCCTTGCGGGACGGGTGCTGGACGACCAGGACGGCCACGTCGTCGTCGTGCTCCGCGGTGACCCCCAGGGAGCGGAGCAGCCGGTCGCAGACGACCTGCGGGGTGCCGCTGGCGCCGGAGAGCGCGCGGGCCAGGGCGGCGACGCCCTCGTCGATGTCCTCGCGGCGCCGCTCGACCAGACCGTCGGTGTAGAGGACGGCGGTCGAGCCGGGCGGCAGGGCGATGGAGCCGGAGGTGTGCAGCCAGCCGCCCGTGCCGAGCGGCGGGCCCGTCGGGTCCTCGGCGCACCGGACGCTGCCGTCCTCGTCCCGGACGAGGATCGGGAGGTGCCCCGCTGAGGCGTAGACCAGCTTCCCCTCGTTGGGGTCGTGGATCGCGTACACACAGGTGGCGATCTGGCTGGCGTCGATCTCGGCGGCGAGGCCGTCGAGGAGCTGGAGCACCTCGTGCGGGGGCAGGTCCAGGCGTGCGTAGGCCCGGACGGCGGTGCGGAGCTGGCCCATGACGGCGGCGGCGCGCACCCCCCGGCCCATCACGTCGCCGATGACGAGCGCGGTGCGGCCGGCGCCGAGGGTGATCACGTCGTACCAGTCGCCGCCGACGGCCGCGTCGGTGCCGCCGGGCTGGTAGGTGGCGGCGATCCGCAGGTCGTCGGGCTGCTCCAGGTCCTGCGGGAGCAGGGAGCGCTGGAGGGTGACGGCGGTCTCGCGGTGGCGGCGCTCACTGGCCCGCAGCCGCTCGGCGGCCTCCGCGTGGTCGGTGACGTCCGCGGCGTGGACGAGGACTCCGCCGCCTTCGAGGTGCGCGCTGTCCACGGGCAGGCACGTCACCGTGTACGAGCCGCCGTCCTGGGTGCGGCGGGACTTGACCGTACGGGGCTTGCCGCTGCGCAGCACCTGGTCCATGAGGGGCAGCAGGCCGAGCTCCTCCGCCTCCGGGCAGGTGTCGGCGACGGGCGCGCCCGCGGGGCGGGGGCCGAACGCGGCGGCATAGGCGTCGTTGACGTACGCGATGCGGTGCTCCGGGCCGTACGCGAGGGCGACCAGGCCGGGGAGCCGGCCCAGGAGCTCCCGTACGGAGAAGTCCTCCAGGGCGGGTACGTCGACGGGCTCGCCGGTCTCGGCAGCCTCGTGGGCGAGGTGCTCCAGCTGCTGCGCGTACTCACCGCGGGCGGCGGGCACGGAGCCTTCGGTCCCCCGCGCCGCGCGGCGCTGTGTACCGGGGAGCCGGGCGCTCCAACGGGTGAAGTTCACGGATCTCTATGCCTCGTGGTGTCGGTGCCGTGCAGAGTCACGCTGTGCAGGTGTGAGCCCACCTATGGTCACACGTCCAGTGTGGACGAGTGCACTGACAGTGATGTCAGGACGACGGCTTGTCGCCGTGGTCGGGTGGCGGAGCGGCGGCGAGTTCGAATTCGGCGCGGGGGTGTTCCAGCGATCCGAGGGAGACGATCTCCCGTTTGAACAGGCCGGACAGGGTCCATTCGGCGAGGACCCGGGCCTTGCGGTTGAAGGTGGGCACCCGGCTCAGGTGGTAGGCGCGGTGCATGAACCAGGCCGGATATCCCTTGAGTTTCCGTCCGTAGACGTGGGCGACGCCCTGGTGGAGGCCGAGGGACGCGACGGAGCCGACGTACGCGTGCGCGTACTCCTTGAGCGGCTGTCCGCGCAGGGAGGCCGCGATGTTCTCGGCGAGGACCTTGGCCTGGCGGACGGCGTGCTGCGCGTTGGGCGCGCACTCCTTGCCGGGTTCCTTCGAGGTCACGTCGGGGACGGCGGCTGCGTCTCCGGCGGCCCAGGCGTGGGCGACGCCCTCGACGGCGAGCCCGGCCGTGCAGCGGAGCCGGCCGCGCTCGTCGAGCGGCAGGTCCGTCGCGGCGAGCACGGGGGCGGGCTTCACGCCCGCGGTCCAGACGACGGTGCGGGTGGGCAGCCGGGTGCCGTCGCTGAGGACCGCGATCCGGTCCTCGCAGGATTCGAGGCGGGTCTCCAGGCGTACGTCGATGTTCCGGCCGCGCAGCTCGCGGATGGCGTACTTCCCCATCTCCTCGCCCACCTCGGGCAGGATGCGGTCCGAGGCCTCGACGAGGACCCAGCGCAGGTCCTCCGGCTTGACGTTGTGGTAGTACCGCGCCGTGTAGCGGGCCATGTCCTCCAGCTCCGCGAGCGCCTCCACGCCCGCGTAGCCCCCGCCGACGAAGACGAAGGTCAGGGCGGCATCGCGGATCGCGGGGTCACGGGTCGAGGAGGCGATGTCCATCTGCTCGATGACGTGGTTGCGCAGGCCGATGGCCTCCTCCACGGTCTTGAAGCCGATGCCGTGGTCGGCGAGACCGGGGACCGGGAGGGTGCGGGAGACCGAGCCCGGCGCGATGACCAGCTCGTCGTACGTGAGGTCGACCGAACCGGTTCCCTCTTCGGCGGTCGCGAGGGTGGAGAGGGTCGCGGTCCGCTTGGCGTGGTCGACGGAGAGGACCTCGCCGATGACGATCCGGCAGCGGTCGAGGACCCTGCGGAGCGGCACGACGACATGCCGCGGGGAGATCGAGCCGGCGGCGGCCTCGGGGAGGAACGGCTGGTACGTCATGTACGGCTCGGGGGTGACCACCGTGATCTCGACGTCGCCGGCTCTCAGCTCGGCCCTGAGCTGCCGCTGGAGGCGCAGCGCGGTGTACATGCCGACGTAGCCACCGCCGACCACGAGAATGCGCGCAGGTTCGGTCACTGTCCCATGACGCACCGCCGTCCGTGGTTTGTCCACAGCCCCGGCAAATTGTGTGACCGGAGGGGTACGGAGGCGCGGGGTGGCGCATAAGGGGGGTACGGGAGCAACGGCGCAGGTCAGGGTGGCCGCGCCGGGTTCGATGGAGGGTCGGAATCGGGAGTGTTCCGGTCCTTGCTCCGATCGGGGGGCGCACCGTACGGAACTCCCCCTTCTGAATTGACCCGGACTCAACTATGTTCGTACTTCGTCGGGGTGTCGGATGGGAGCGCGTGGACCGAAGCGCTTGTCACCGGAAGCCCCGTTTCAGGGCGGGGAGTCTCCGGGGGGAGACATCATGAGCGGGGGAACGCTTATGCATATTCAGGATTCACGATGGCAGACGGGCGCCGGGACGGCGACCGTGGACGACGGCCCGCACGCGGGCGTCGGCTCCGAGCGCAACGGCGCCCCGGTGTCCGGCAGGTCCGCGCCGCTGCGGGTGGACGCCCAGCGCAATCTGGAGCATGTCCTGCGCGCCGCGCGCGAGGTCTTCGGCGAGCTCGGTTACGGGGCTCCGATGGAGGACGTGGCACGCCGCGCCCGCGTCGGTGTCGGCACCGTCTACCGCCGCTTCCCGAGCAAGGACGTGCTGGTCAGGCGGATAGCCGAGGAGGAGACCTCCCGGCTGACCGAGCAGGCGCGCGCCGCGCTCGGCCAGGAGGACGAGCCGTGGTCGGCGCTCTCCCGGTTCCTGCGGACCTCGGTGGCCTCGGGCGCGGGCCGGCTCCTTCCGCCGCAGGTGCTGCGGGTGGGCGTCGACGACGTCACGGTGCTGCCGCTCGGCGGCGACTCCCACGACGCGGACGACGCGGCGCGGGTGCCGCACCAGCGGGGCGTCGGCGAGCAGACCGACGCACGCGTGGTCGCGCCGCGGGCCGTGCCGGCCGAGGAGAAGGACGACGCGGGCGCCGCGGAGCTCCTGGATGTGGTCGGCAGGCTGGTCGACCGGGCGCGTGAGGCGGGTGAGCTGCGGACGGACGTGACCGTGGCCGACGTCCTCCTCGTCATCGCCACGGCCGCTCCGGCGCTGCCGGACGCGGTGCAGCAGGCGGCGGCATCGACGCGTCTTCTCGACATCCTGATCGAGGGGCTGCGCTCCCGGTAGGAGTCGGCTGCCCGCGCTCTCGGCGCGGGCCGGAGTCTTCGTGGTCCGGGCGGATCAACGAGCATGACACGAACGTGTGAGCGGTTACGCCCGGATACACGAAGTCGCCCCGGATGAGTGGTAAGTGGACGCGGCGCTTCGGCGTGCCCGCGCTCTGTGGCAGGCTTGGCCGGTGTTCGGGTCCGAGCGTGCGTACGGGGGCTTCCGCGATGAGCGGTGACAGTCGGGACGAGCCGCTGGGCGGCCCCGCCGAGGCGGGGGGCCTGCCCTCCCGGCAGGTGCCGAGCCAGGGCGGGCCGGGAGGCCTCTCCGGCGCGCCGGACACGGCCGGAGCGGGGCCCGTGGGCGCGGGGTCCATGAGCACGGGGCCGACCGGAGCGGGTTCGGCCGGAGCGGGTTCGGCCGGTTCCGTGGGCGCCGTCGAGCCGCTCGACGCGAGCGTGCCACCGCAGCGCGAGGGCAAGGCCTCCGGCTGGGGCGCCGGTTCCGGAACGGGCGCCGGGTTCGACACGACCGGGACCGACACCGCCGCCGAGGACCACCACGAGCACGACACCGTCCTTCCGCCGCCGGTCGAACTGCCGCCCTCCGACGCCGAGCTCGTCCAGCTCATGCGGGACGGCGACGACTCCGCGTACGAGGAACTCTTCCGCAGACACTCCGACGCCGTGCGCCGGTACGCCAGGACCTGCTGCCGGGACGCCCACACCGCCGACGACCTGACCGCCGAGGTCTTCGCCCGCACCCTCCAGGCGGTCCGCGGCGGAGCCGGACCCGAACAGGCCGTACGCGCCTATCTGATGACCACCGTCCGGCGCGTCGCCGCGAACTGGACGAAGACACAGAAGCGGGAACACCTCGTCGAGGACTTCGCGGTGTTCGCGGCCGAGGCCGCCCGCTCCTCCGAGGTCTCCGACCAGACCGCTTCGTTCGGGGCGGGCCTCGACCTCGGCGCCGACGTCCTGGCCATGCACGAGGCCGAGCAATCGCTCGCCATGCAGGCCTTCCGCTCGCTGCCCGAGCGCTGGCAGGCCGTGCTGTGGCACACCACCGTCGAGGAGGAGTCCCCCAGCGAGGTCGCACCGCTCTTCGGACTCACCGCCAACGCCACGGCCGTACTCGCCAGCCGCGCCCGCGAAGGCCTCAAGCAGGCCTACCTCCAGGCCCACGTCAGCCAGTCCCTGACGGCCGGCGGCGACTGCGCCCGGTACGCCGACCGGCTCGGCGCCTACGCGCGCGGTGGCCTGCGGATGCGCGCCGAACGAGGACTGCGCAAGCACCTGGACGAGTGCGCCAAGTGCCGGCTCGCCGCCGGTGAGCTGGCCCATGTCAACGCCGGGATCCCCGCGCTGCTCCCGGTCGCCGTCATCGGCTGGTTCGCCGCCGGGTACTCGCTCAAGGCCGCCGGCGTCGTCGCCGGTGGCGCCGTCGGCGCGGGCGCGGCCGGGGCCGCGGCCGCCGCCACCGGGTCCTCCGGCGGTGCGGCCTCCGGCGCCGCCGCCGAGGGGCTCGGCGCGCCCGCCAAGGCCGGGATCGCGGCCGCCGTGGCCGTCGCCGCGGCCGCCGGCCTCGTCTGGGCCATGGCCGGGGATCCGCAGCCCGTGGCCGCGCCCAGACCCACCCAGCCCGTCGTCACCCCCCTCGTACCGGCGGAGCCCGCGCCGCCGCCGAAGCCGACGCCGAAGCCCGTACCGCCGCCCCCGCCCGTGACGTCCGAGCCGTCGGCGCCCACGCCGACGCCGACACCCACGCCCCCGCCCGCGAAGCCCACGCCGAAGCCGGCGCCCGCGAAGCCGTCACCGAAGCCGACGCCACCGCCGAAGCCCAGCCCCACGCCGACGCCCACGCCGACGCCCAGCCCCGAGAAGCCCTCGCCGAAGCCGAAGCCGACGCCCACCCCGCCGAGGGTCTACCAGGTCGACGAGCTGGACTACGGGATCTTCGGCGACGGCACGAAGCCCGAGGTCGCCCTCTCCGACAGCAGCTGGATGTGGCAGCGCGAGAGGCTGTCCATCGGCGGCACCCCGTACGCGCACGGGGTGAGCGTCCACGCGCCCGCGTCCCTGCTGATCGACCTCAACCGGCAGTGCACGAGTTACGACGCGGTCGTCGGCGTCGACGACCTGAGCGCCCTGCTGGGCGTCGGCGGCGTCCGCTTCTCCGTGTACGGCGACGAGGAGCGGCTCTGGCGCTCCGACGTGGTCCGGGCCGGCGACCCGCCGGTCCCGGTGCACGTCGACATCTCCGGCCGCGACACGATCCGGCTGGTGGTGGAGGAGCACACGCCGTTCGGGCGGGTCGCGGTCGCCGACTGGGCCCAGTCGCGGATCAGCTGCTCCTGACGGTGCCGTCCGTCCCCGGTCCGTCCGTCCCCGGTCCGTCCGTCCCCGGTCCGTCCGGTCCGGGGACGGCCCCGTCCGTCCCTGGCTCCTCCGGTCCGGGCCGCGGGGCGACGGTCTCCGCGAGGGCCAGCACCTCGTCGACACCGAGTCCCTTCCCCGCCGCGCGGGCGGCGGCGACGCCCGACGGGCCGAGCGCCGCGAGCGCCCGGTCGGTCACGGCCTGGAGGTCCCGCAGCCCCGGGACCGAGCGGGGCAGACCTTCGCGCCAGCTCTCGACGGCCGCCATGATCCGTATCGCCAGGGCCGGTTCGCCCGCCGAGGACAGGACGACCGCGAGGCCCTCCCCCAGGCCCGAGACGATGAAGTCCGCGCACTGCGCGTCCCGCGCACCGCGCAGCGCCGCGGTGGCCGTGGCGACGGCGGACGCCCGCCCCTCGCCCGCCTCGACGCGCGCGGACAGCCCCACGAGGACCGCCTCGAAGTGCGGTGGCGGCGCCCCGGTCGCGACCGTGCGGCCCGCCTGCTCCAGCTGGGCGCGGGCCTCCGCGACCTCACCGCGGTACAGCGCGAGGGCGGCCCGCAGGAAGCAGACGAACACGCCGGTGTCCCGCACGCGGTAGCGCTCCGCCTCCCGCGAGGCCTCGTCGAGGCCCTTCTCCGCGGCCTCCATGTCCCCCGTGTGGTAGGCGAGTTCGGCGAGGCGGGCGAGGAGGAACGGGGACTCGGCGTGCGCGCCGACCTCGCGGGCCAGCCGGAGGGCCTCCTCGTACGCCTCCCCGGCCTCCTCGCTGCGGCCGCGCAGCATATGGGCCTCGCCCACCGCGCTCGCGATCTGGGCGCCCATCCAGCGGTCGCCGACGCTCCGGGCGAGGAGGCGGAGCTCGGCGAGGTCCTCGTCGATGCCGGGCATGCCGCCGGGCATGTCGACGACCATGTGGGTACGGAACATGAGGCTGACGCCGATCTCCCAGTCGCCGCCGTGGCGGCGGCAGTTGGCGACGGCCTGGTCGAGGAGGTCGCGGACCACGGCCGGTTCCTCGGTGAGGTACGCGGTGAACGGCCAGAGCAGGCCGGGGAACCGGGCGCCCTCGGGGCCGGGTGGCTCGCCGAACGCCGTCCGTACACGGCGGGCGAGCGCGAGCGTCTCCGGTTCCCGGAAGTCCCCCAGCGTGCGGCTCTCCACCCCGAGGAAGAACTGCAGCATGCGCAGGCGCATCCGGGGCCAGTAGCGGGGGTCGTCGGGGTCGGCCGGGTCGTCGCCGAGCGCGACCGTGCGGTCGACCCAGTTCAGGCCCTCCGGGCGGTAGTTGCGCAGCCACCAGAACCAGCCCATGGCGAAGACCAGGCGATGGGCGGCGGCCTCGTCGGGGGAGGTGACGAGGGTGCGGTGCAGGGCGGCGCGGATGTTGTCCAGATCGCGTTCGATCCGCTCGATCCACGGGAGCTGCTCGGCCGAGCGGAGTTTGGGCTCGGCGGTCTCGGCGAGGGCCGTGAAGTGGGCGAGGTGGGCGGCCTCGGCGGCGGCGAGGACCTCCGGGGTCTCGGCGGCACGCTCGGCCGCGTACTCGTGGATGGTCTCCAGGAGCCGGTAGCGCATCTCGCCGCGCTCGGTGGGGGTGGCGACGACGAGGGACTTGTCGACCAGGGCGCCGAGCGCGTCCGCCGCGCGAGGGGAGAGGGCCTCCGCCGCGGCGAGGTCCCAGCCGCCGGCGAAGACCGAGACCTGGCGGAGCAGGGTGCGCTCGTCGGGGTCGAGCAGGTCCCAGGACCAGTCGACGACCGCGCGGAGGGTCTGCTGGCGGGGCAGGACCGTGCGGGAGCCGGAGGTGAGGAGACGGAAGCGGTCGTCGAGCCGGTCGGCGATCTGGCGCGGGGTGAGCAGCCGGAGCCGGGCGGCGGCCAGTTCGATGGCGAGGGGCAGGCCGTCGAGGCGGCGGCAGATCTCGTCGACGGCCGCGGCGCCGCCGCCCCGGGTGAGGTCGACGTCGGGGCGTACGGCGCGGGCGCGCTCGGCGAACAGGCGGTGCGCGGGGTCCGGCGGCAGGGGTTCGAGGGGACGGACCGACTCCCCCGGGACGCCGAGGGGTTCGCGGCTGGTGGCGAGGATGCGGAGCTGCGGGCAGTCGGTGAGGAGGGCCTCGGCGAGGGCGGCGGCCGCGTCGATCACGTGCTCGCAGTTGTCGAGGACGAGGAGGAAGGGGCGCCGGGCGAGGTGCTCGACGAGATGGGCCGTGGGGTCGTCCTGGAGGGGCACGCCCTCACGGGTGATCAGGTTGACCTCGCGGAGCCGGAGCGCGGAGAGGACGGCGCCGGGGACGGCCTCGGGGTCGTCGAGGGGGGCGAGTTCGGCGATCCAGGCGGTGGTGGGGGAGGCGGGTGCGGGCTCGGTCCGTGGGAGGTTGGCTCCGGCGGGGCCCGGACTGGTGGGGGCTGAGGTGGTGGGGGCTGAGGGGGCGGGGTTTGTATCTGTGGCGGGTGTGCCGGCTGAGCCGGCGGCGGGGGCGGCGGGCGGGGCGGTCGGGGCGGTCGGGGCGGTCGGGGCGAAGATCCTCAGGGCGGCCTCTTCGGCGAGCCGGGTCTTGCCGGAGCCGCCGGGGCCGGTGAGCGTGACGAGCCGGAAGCGGCCCAGGTCGGCGTGGATCGCGGCCAGCTCGGGCTCCCGGCCGACGAAGGAGGTGAGGCGGGGGCGGATGTTGCCGGGGGTGGGGGTGAGGGCGCGCGGGTGGTCCGGCGGTGGTGTCGGCCGCGCGTCGGCGGCGGTCGGTGGCCCCCACGGGGCGCCCGTACGCGCGGAGCCCGGGGCGGGGGTCGGGGCGGGGGTCGGGGGCGGACCCGCGAGGAGTTCCCGGTGGAGGGCGGCGAGTTCGGGGCCGGGGTCGGCGCCGAGGGCGTCCGCGAGGGTACGGCGGGCCGACTCGAAGGCGGCGAGGGCGTCGGCGTGCCGGCCCTCGGCCCGCAGGGCGCGGATGAGCTGGGCGTGGAAGGCCTCGTCGTAGGGGTACGTGGTGGTGAGCCCGGTCAGCTCCGGTACGAGTCCGCCGGTGGCGCCCCGGCGCAGATCGGCCTCGACGCGCTGCCGCAGCGCCGCGAGCCGCTGGGCCTCGGGGCGGACGCCCGCCGAGTCGGCCAGGTCGGCGAGGGCGGGCCCCCGGAAGAGGCCGAGGGCCGGGCGGAGAAGGGCGGCGGCCTTCTCCGGGTCGCCGGCGTCGAGGTGGGCGGCCGCGTCCTGGACGTGGCGCTCGAAGACGTACAGGTCGATGTCCTCGGGGGCGGCGACGAGCCGGTAGCCGGGGCCGGGGGTGGAGGCGACGGCGTCGCCGCCGATGATCCGCCGGAGGCGGCCGACGAGGGCCTGGAGGGCGGCGGGGGCGTCCTGCGGCGGGGAGTCCCCGTACACGTCGTCGGCGAGCTCGGCGACGGACGCGGGGCGTCCGCCGCGCAGCGCGAGCGCGGCGAGCAGGGCACGCAGTCGGGCACCGCCGACGGGGAGGCGGCGGCCGAGGGGGTCGAGGGCCTCGGTGGTGCCGAGGATGAGATACCGCACCGGCTCATTGTGTCCGGCGGCACCGGCGTGCGCCTCGGGGTTTACCCGGGAGTGTCCGGCGGAGTGCGGCCGTCAGAACTCCGCGGTGTCCAGGACGGAGCCGAGGGGGGCGGGGAGCGGGACACGCGTCCCCAGCTTGTGGACGGACTTGTGGCCGAAGTCGTCGCCGGAGGGTTCGGAGCACACGCCGGCTTCGCCCGCCTCGCGGTCGATCAGCAGGTAGAGCGGGATACCCGCGCGCGTAGGCCCGGATCTTCTGGACGCGGTCACGGCGCGCGGTGGAGGTGGAGGTGACCTCCGCGACGAGGAGGACGGGGTCGGGCGTGTGCCACTCCCGCTGGTCGTCGAAGCTGCCCTCGGGGGCGATGACGAGGTCGGGGATGACCCTGACCGCGTCGGTGGTCCCGGGCAGGCTGAGGCCGATGCCCGTGTAGCGCCCGACGCCCTTGTCGGGGTCTCGGACCTGACCGTTCAGCTCCGGGACGAGTGACGTTTCACCCGACGGCCACGCCGTTCACGCCGGGAGGGACCTCGTCGCCGGGATCAGGGGGCCCTGGACCGCGCGGTGGGCGCGGGGTTCTGTCGTGTTGGTCCAGCAGGAGCCTCGGCGGGACATGAGGCGGCGGAGCCAGAGTTCGGTGGAGACGAGGTCGGCGAGGCCGTCGAGGGGGACGGGAGCGCCGTCGGCCGCCGTGCGGAGGGCCTCGCGGACCACGCGCGCCTCGATCAGGCCCGCGTCGGCGAGCAGCGGGGCGTCGAAGAGGGCGATCAGGTGGGGGAGCGCCGCGCGCAGGCCCGCGCGCGTGGCGCCGGCCGGGACGGCCGGGTGGGGGGCGCCCCAGCCCGCGGGGAGGTCGTGGATGCCGGCGCCGGACAGGACGGTGCGCAGGACGCCCGCGCGGGCGTCCGGCTGGACCCGGAGCGATTCCGGGAGGGCGCGGCAGGCCCGTACGACCTGGTTGTCGAGGAAAGGGGCGTGCAGGCGCTGGCCGCGGATCTCCGCGGCCTGTTCCAGGACCCGGTGGTCGGCCGCCGCACGTGCGAGGGCGGCACGCGCGCGGGCTTCGCCCGGGCGCTGGACGGAGGTCGGCAGGGTCGCCGCCCGGTTCAGGCGAACCGATACTTCTGCCAGTGCCTCCCCCGTCAGCCAGCGCGCCGCGGGCCCCGGCCTGGACCAGGTGAGCGCCGAGAGGGACGCCTCCAGGGGGCCGAAGCCGTCCGGAGCCGTCCGGTTCGCCTCCAGGACCCGCTGGGCGGCCGCCTCCAGGCCCGTCCGGTACGGGGTACGGGCCAGCTTCCGCGCCGCCCGGTACACCGTCAGCGGCACCAGGAGCGAGCCAGCCGACGGCCCCGAGGCCTTCGCGAGCGCCGTCACCGGGCGGACGAGCGAGCGGCGCCTGCGGTCCATCAGGAGGTCCGCGAGGCGCGCCGGGTGCGCGTCGAGGACCTGCTTGGCGCCCATGCCGGTGAAGTGGTCGGCGCTGCCGCCCGCGAGCCGTCTCCGGTGTCGTTCGGCCGTCACGAGGGAGGGCCCCGGCTCGTCCGTGAGCGGCCCGTCGAGCGCGGCGTACGGGAGGGCCTCCTCGCCGCCCGCGACGACCACGTGATGCAGCCGCGGGTCGGCCGCTATGGCCCCGGCCCGCTTCAGCTCGTCCTCCCGGCCCGAACCCGCGCGCGTGGCCAGGTCGTTGAAGGTGACGGCGAGCAGCCGCTCCCCCGCGCCCGTGCCCTGCCCGGTGATCGTGCCCGGCACCCCGGGAAGGCCCGCCGCGAGCAGCGCCAGCGTGCCGGAGGCGCTGCCGCCCGACAGGTCGGCGCCGATGCCGGGCGCCGGGCCCGCGCCCCGGGCCGCGCGCCGGTCTGCGGGCCCCATGCCGGGCACCGGGCCCGGGTCCGGCAGTGGGGCCTCGGGCGCGTGCCGCGGGGCGGTGAGCCGTGCGCGTACGGCTTCGATCAGGGCGTCCCTGACCCCTTCGACGGCCTGCCGGGGGTCGGCCTGGGCCGCCGCGACCGCGAGCGAGGCGACCTGCTCGTACCCGGTGATCTCGCGCGAGCCCTCCCGCAGGATCAGCGCGTGGCCCGGCGGCACGCGCCGGACCCCCTCGTACGGGGTGGAGTCGCGCAGCGCCTCCGGGGTCTCCGGGCAGGCGAGCAGCGCCGCGAGATGGCCGATGTCGAGCTGGGCCTCGACCAGGTCGGCGAGCGGCAGGGCGGCGGTGGCGAAGGCGGTGCCGCCGGCCCACGGGGTGTGGAACACGGGCCGGGCGCCCGCGAGATCACCGGTGACGGTGACCCGGCGGCCGGCCTTGACGACCGCGGTGTAGCTGCCGGGCCAGGCCGTGAGATGCCGCAACGCGCCCCCGCGCGCGGTGAGCAGGCCGATCCGCAGTTCCTCGTCGCTCGCGGCGCAACAGCCGAGGACGGCGAGACGGGTGTGGTCGTCGACGGCCACGACCCGCACTTCGTCGGGGCGCCAGTCGCCGACCGCCCACAGCGGATCGGGGTCGCCCCAGAGGAGTTGTGCGCCGACGGGTTGCACCGTGCGCCCCTCGGTGGCGGCCGCGTGGCCGTAGCCGGGGCCCGAGCCGGAACCGTGGCCGGCGCCCGAGGCCGAGCCGGGGCCGTAGCCGGATCCCGCGACGTACCCGGCACCTGAGCCCGAGCCGTATGCGCCGCCGTACGGGCCGCTCACCGAGCCCGCCCGGGCCCCGGCCGTCGTTGCGAAGCTCGCGGCGACACTGCTCCAGCCCACCAGCCATCGCATCGGCGCCTCCACATCCGTTTCGGTGGGAGACATGCTGCCACGACAACGGCGCACGGGGCGGAGTCCGGGTGCACGCGCGCGAAAGCCGAATGCGCCCCTGGCATGGGCCAGTTGGACACCGGCGTCATTCGGCCAAATATCGCCCCTCCCCGGCGGGGTTGAGAAGCGTCCGGGGCACCCGCCCACGCACACCGCTTCCCACCGGCCACCGGCAGCCCGGGAGGCGCTCCCGCCTCCCGGTGCCGTCCGCCGCCCGCGGGGAATGGGGCGGCGGTATCCCCCAGCCCACTGGTCCGGGACACTTTCCCGGCCGAGCGGGCCGACCCACGCGCTACTCATGGAAGCGCTCCCCCGGCCATGCCGAGAGAGCGCACGGCCGGGCGCACGGCCACACAGTGGGAGCACGAGCCGGTCCGCCGGGCCCGACTGTCGGCCTTTCACACAACAATCTCGCCATACGGAACACCGCCCCTTAACGGTAGGGATGCGGCGAACTACGCTGTGTTTACGAATGCCGCACGCCTATGCCCGGCGTCGTGGCGGCCGTCTGGGTTGTCGAGGGGTGGCGTCATGTCCAGGGAGCAACGCGGGCCGAACGAAAAGCTCGGCACGGTTCTCGCCCTCGCGGGAATCAGCAACGCCGGGCTGGCCCGGCGCGTCAACGACCTCGGTGCGCAACGGGGCCTGACGCTTCGTTACGACAAGACCTCGGTCGCCCGGTGGGTGTCGAAGGGCATGGTGCCGCAGGGCGCCGCGCCGCATCTGATCGCCGCCGCGATCGGGCAGAAGCTCGGCAGGCCCGTGCCGCTGCACGAGATCGGGCTCGCCGACGCCGATCCCGCGCCCGAGGTGGGCCTCGCGTTCCCGCGCGACGTGGGCGAGGCGGTGCGCTCCGCGACCGACCTGTACCGGCTGGATCTCGCCGGGCGGCGGGCCGGCGGTGGCGGGATCTGGCAGTCGCTCGCCGGCTCCTTCGCGGTGAGCGCGTACGCGACGCCCGCGTCCCGCTGGCTGATAACCCCGGCCGATCCGTCGGTGGAGCGCGAGGCTCCGCGCCCGCCGGGGGCCGGGATCACGGGCGGGGGCGGGGGCGGGGGCGCCACGGGCGGCGCGGCGACCGCCTCGGCCGCCGTCGAGCACGTGCGCGTGGGGCACAGCGACGTCGCCAAGCTCCGCGAGGCCGCCGAGGACGCGCGCCGCTGGGACTCCAAGTACGGCGGCGGGGACTGGCGTTCGTCCATGGTCCCCGAGTGCTTACGGGTGGACGCGGCCCCGCTGCTGCTCGCCTCGTACTCCGACGAGGTCGGCCGGGCCCTCTTCGGCGCGACCGCCGAGCTCACCCGGCTCGCCGGCTGGATGGCGTTCGACACCGGGCAGCAGGAGGCCGCCCAGCGCTACTACATCCAGGCGCTGCGGCTCGCCCGCGCCGCCGCCGACGTGCCGCTCGGCGGCTATGTCCTCGCCTCGATGTCCCTCCAGGCCACCTACCGGGGCTTCGCCGACGAGGGCGTCGACCTCGCCCAGGCCGCGCTCGAACGGAACCGGGGGCTGGCCACCGCCCGCACCATGTCCTTCTTCCGGCTCGTCGAGGCACGCGCGCACGCGAAGGCCGGCGACGGGGTCGCCGCGGCGGCCGCTCTCAAGTCCGCCGAGGGCTGGCTGGAGCGCTCCCGCGAGGGCGACGGCGACCCGACCTGGCTGGGCTTCTACTCGTACGACCGGTTCTGCGCCGACGCCGCCGAGTGCTACAGCGACCTGAAGGCGCCGCGGGAGGTGCGCCGCTTCACCGAGCAGGCGCTCTCGCGGCCGACGGAGGAGTTCGTCCGCTCGCACGGGCTGCGGCTGGTGGTCTCCGCCGTCGCCGAGCTGGAGTCGGGCAACCTCGACGCGGCCTGCGCGGCGGGCACGCGCGCGGTGGAGGTGGCGGGGCGGATCTCGTCGGCGCGGACGACGGAGTACGTACGGGACCTGCTGCACCGGCTGGAGCCGTACGGGGACGAGCCCCGGGTCATGGAGCTGCGGGAGCGTGCCAGGCCGCTGCTCGTCGCACCGGCGTGAGGGGCGGGGGCGCCGCTCGTCGCCCCCGACGCGAGGGGCGTGACGTGGGCCGGCACCACCCGCGTCGGCGTGACGTGAGCCGGCATGACCCGCGCCGTGGTGCCCCGCGTCGGCGTGACCTGCGTCTCGTGCCGTCGCGCGAGGTTTCACGGGATTGTCAGTGGGCCAGTGCACTATCGGGGGTGGGAGGTGGCGCTGGTGTTTGACTGTGACGTGCTGGTGATCGGCGGCGGGATCGTCGGTCTGTCGACGGCGTACGCCCTGACGCGCGCCGCTCCCGGCACCCGGGTCACGGTCCTGGAGAAGGAGCACGCGCTCGCGAGCCACCAGACGGGGCGCAACAGCGGGGTGATCCACAGCGGGATCTACTACCGGCCGGGCTCGCTCAAGGCCCGGTTCGCCGTCGAGGGCGCGGCCGAAATGGTCAAGTTCTGCGCGGAGTGGGGCATTCCGTACGAGGTGACGGGCAAGCTCGTCGTCGCCACCGCGCGCGAGGAGCTGCCCCGGCTGCACGCGCTCGTGCAGCGCGGCAGGGAGAACGGCATCCCGGTGCGCGAGCTCGGCCCCGCCCAGATCAGCGAGTACGAGCCGCGGGTGACGGGCCTGGCCGCGATCCACGTCGGCACGACCGGCATCTGCGACTACGGGGCGGTGTCCCGGCGGCTCGCCGAGTCCTCCCGGGCCCGGATCCTGTACGGGGCCGAGGTCACCGTCATCGACCGGCGGCCCTGGGGGGTCGCCGTGCGGACGGCGGACGGCCGGGTCGTGCGGGCGCGGGTCCTGGTCAACTGCGCGGGGCTGCACTGCGACCGGATCGCACGGCTCGCGGGTGACGACCCGGGCATGCGGATCGTGCCCTTCCGGGGGGAGTACTACGAGCTCAAGGACCCCTCGCTCGTGCGGGGTCTCGTCTATCCGGTGCCGGACCCGGCCTTCCCGTTCCTCGGGGTGCATCTGACCCGGGGGATCGACGGCGGCGTCCACATCGGGCCGAACGCGGTCCCGGCGCTCGCCCGGGAGGGGTACGGCTGGTCCGTCGTCCGCCCGCGCGAGCTGGCCGGCACGCTCGCGTGGCCCGGCTCATGGGCGATCGCCCGGGCCCACTGGCGGTACGGGGCGGGTGAGCTGCGGCGGTCGGTGTCGAAGCGGGCGTTCACGGAGGCGGTGCGGAGGCTGCTTCCGGTGGTGTCGGAGGCGGACCTGCGACGGGCGGACGCGGGGGTGCGGGCGCAGGCGGTGCTGCGGGACGGGACCCTCGTCGATGACTTCCTGATCCGGGAGGCACCGCGGACGGTCCACGTCCTGAACGCGCCGTCGCCCGCGGCGACGGCGTCGCTGCCGATCGGGCGCGAGGTGGCGGGCAGGGCGCTGGCGCGGCTGTAGCCCACCGCCGGGCGGGCGGCGGGGTTCGCCGTAGAATCGGGGCATTGTGTCTGAGCAGCCAGAGAACTTCGCGCGCCCCGCCGCCGACCCTGCCGAGTCCGTACGGCCCGTCTCGCAGCGGGGCAGCCAGCGGTTCGCGCCCGGCGAGGGCCCCCTGCCCGATCCCGCCGGGTCTCATCACGAGCGGCGGATCCGCAGCTTCCAGCCGCGGCGCAGCCGCGTCACCGCCGGTCAGGCCGAGGCCCTGCTCAAGCGGTGGCCCGACTGGGGTCTCGACATCGACGGCAAGCGGGTCATCGACCTCGGCGAGATGTTCGACGGGCTCCCCGTCGTCCTCGAGATCGGCTTCGGCATGGGCGAGGCGACCGCGCAGATGGCCGCCGCCGACCCCGGCACCGGCATCCTCGCCGTCGACGTCCACACCCCCGGCCAGGGCAATCTCCTCGGCCTCGCCGACCGGAACGGCCTGACCAACGTCCGGGTCGCCAACGGCGACGCCATCATCCTGCTCCGCGAGATGCTCGACAAGGACTCCCTCGACGGCTGCCGCGTCTACTTCCCGGACCCCTGGCCCAAGGCCCGCCACCACAAGCGGCGGCTCATCCAGCCCGAGTTCCTCAGCCTCCTCGCGACCCGGCTCAAGCCCGGCGGCGTGCTGCACTGCGCCACCGACTGGGAGTCGTACGCCGAGCAGATGCTGGAGGTGCTCTCCGCGCATCCCGACTTCGAGAACACCCAGGCCGACGGCGGTTTCGCGCCGCGGCCCGACTTCCGGCCGCTCACCCGCTTCGAGGGGCAGGGGCTCGACAAGGGGCACGTCGTGAACGATCTCCTCTTCCGGCGGAAGTGACAGGCCCGGCATAACCCTTTTCCGGCTGTCGGTGGGGGTCGTTAGGGTCGCTCACGTGTCCTTCCCCGTCCCCACCGAAGCCGGTGCCGCTCCCGTCCCCCACCGGGACACCGAGGAGCCGGCCTTCCCGGCCGCCGCCGACCGGTCCCAGTGGCGCTACCGGCCCCGCCGGGACTTCTGGCGCAGCCGGCTGGTCCGGGGCGTCGCCCTCGTCACCGTGCTCGCGATCTGCGCGCTGTTCATCCTCGGGCTGGTCCGCGAGCAGACCGGCACCGAGGGCTTCCTCGTCGGCCTGGGTCTCGCCGTGCTTCCCGTACCGCTGCTGATGGCGGCGTTCCGCTGGCTCGACCGGGTGGAGCCGGGTCCCTGGAAGAACCTGCTCTTCGCGTTCGCCTGGGGCGCCTTCGCCGCCGCGCTCGTCGCGATCCTGGCGAACTCCTTCGCGGTCCGCTGGATCGCGACGGCCACCGCGGATCCCGCCTCGGCGGACACTCTCGGCGCGACCGTCGTCGCGCCCGTGGTGGAGGAGACCGCGAAGGCCGCCGCGATCCTGCTGCTCTTCCTCTTCCGCAGGAAGCACTTCGGCGGGCTCGTCGACGGGGTCGTGATCGCCGGGTTCACCGCGACCGGCTTCGCCTTCACCGAGAACATCCTCTACCTCGGCAACGCCTTCGGCGAGGACCAGGAGTTCGGCTCCACCGGCCTCGGCTCGGTGACCGCGGCGACGTTCTTCGTCCGGGTCGTCATGTCGCCGTTCGCGCATCCGCTCTTCACCGTGCTCACCGGTGTCGGCTTCGGCTTCGCCGCTCTCGCGCCGCACGGCAAGCGCCTGCGTCGGGTGCTGCTGCCGCTCGCCGGGCTGCTGCTGGCCATGAGCCTGCACGCCGCCTGGAACGGCTCGGCCACCTTCGGCGGCCCCCTGGCCTTCTACGCAGTGTACGGGGCGCTCATGGTCCCGGCCTTCGGTCTGCTGACCTGGCTGGCGGTCTGGAGCCGGCAGCGCGAGCTGCGCAC
Organism: Streptomyces sp. NPDC088553; assembly: GCF_044752965.1. Classification (NCBI taxonomy): domain Bacteria; kingdom Bacillati; phylum Actinomycetota; class Actinomycetes; order Kitasatosporales; family Streptomycetaceae; genus Streptomyces; species Streptomyces sp. NPDC088553. The sequence continues at coordinate 20,696 of NZ_JBIVMG010000006.1, forward strand.
GATATCCGGCGAGCTCCCGGCGTACGCGGCGGCCGGCTGGCTCTCCCCCGCCGAGCCGCTCGCGCTCTCCTCGATGCGCGCCCGCCAGCTGGCCCGCGCCTTCGCCGCCCGTACGTACGGGCCGCCGGCCGCGCGGGCCGTCGGCGAGTACGAGTCCTTCGCGACGACCCTGGCGTTCCTGCGGGACCGGGCCCGGCGGGGCACGGCCGGGCCCGACTTCCCGGCCCGTGAGCAGGAGTTGCTGCACCATCTGTGGCAGCGCCGGGCGGTCGCCTCCCCCGCCCTCACGTACGCGGCACGGGCGACGGGCCAGGTCTGGGCGCCGCCGCAGTATCTGGACTACGACGGCTTCAACCCGTACCGCAGCTAGGGCCTGTCCGGCCCTGATCCGCCGGACACCCCCTGGCGGCGGACGCGACCGCCCCCCAACAGCCGCCCCGAACTGCCGGGGACGGTCCCCGGGGCCTCCTAGCGTGCCGGTACACCTTTCGTACCCATCCAGGAGGTTGCAGCATGAAGTACACGAGTCGCCCCGCTGTCGGGGGTACCGCGGCCGCGTTCGCGGCCGCCGCGCTCGTTCTCGGCGGAGCGGGTGCCGCGTCCGCGCAGTCCTTGCCCAGGCCCGGGCAGATCACCTCGGCGCAGCTGGAGGCGCACCTGGCCAAGGCGGTCGAGCAGGAGCGCACGGCGGCGGCCTGCACTCCGGCCTGCGCCGGCCAGATCGTGTAGCGGTCCCCGACGGACGAGGAGGTGGAGATGAACACCGCGGACCGTTCCGGGGAGGGCAGGACATGGTGCCCGAGCGGCAAGGCCGACGCACCGGAGTCGGTGGTCCTGGGAGTGCGGTCGGGGCAGGGCGGCGAGGTCGTGTACCTCGCCGATCCCGTGCCGGCCGGAGACGTCCTGCCGGTCATCCCGAAGGATGTCGAGCCGACCCGGGTCCTGCGCTTCGCGTCGCACTGCGTCAGCGACTGTCTGCACCGCAGGGGCAATGACTGCGGGCTGGTGGAGCGGGTGGCCGCGACGCCGGCGGACGAGCACCGGAGCGTGCCGCGGTGTCATCTGCGCCCCCACTGCAAGTGGTGGGTCCAGGTCGGTGTGGACGGCTGCCGCAGGTGCCCGGCCCTGGCGACCACCGTCGTCGAGGGCGACGACCTGGGCGCGCTGGTCGCCGACCCCGGCACCACCCGGGCACAGCTGGACGCCTGGATCGCGGAGGCCGGGGCGGGCGCGCGCTGGGGGTGAACAGGGCCCACAGGGTGCCGGGGCTCGCCGCGATGTTCGGGTGCATTGCCTCGTCAGGTCGGGGACGCCGCTTGCGGGTGGTTGCCCGCGAGTGCGGTGTGTCCGCGGTGGTGCTTGTGGGAGTGGAGCCGGCCGGGGACCTGGAAGCGTGTCCCGGACCCGCGTGCGAAGCAGGCGTCTCAGCTCTCGGCGGGGGCGGCGGGCCGGTCTGCTTGCCGGGAATCGGTTCGCCATCAACGGGGTTGGTGGGGGAGGAGCCGATATTGGAGGGTCATGCGAGCGATTCAGGTGTACGAAGTGGGCGGTCCCGAGGTGCTGCGGGAGGCCGAGGTGGACCAGCCGCGGCCGGGTCCGGGCGAGGCGGTCGTGGAGGTCGCCGCATCCGGGGTCAACTTCCTCGACGTCTACCACCGCGAAGGCCGGTACAGCCTCCCGCTGCCCTTCACCCCGGGCGCTGAGGGCGCCGGCACGGTCGTCGAGGTCGGACCCGGCGTCGCTGACGTCGCAGTCGGGGACCGGGTCGGTTGGGTGGAGATTCCCGGCACGTATGCCGAGCGGGCCGTCGTCGACTCCTCCCGGCTGGTGCCGCTGCCCGACGACATCGGCTTCGAGACAGCCGCCGCCGTGCTCCTCCAAGGCATGACCGCGCACTATCTCGTCAAGGACGCCTACCCGGTTCAGGGGGGCGACACGGTGCTCGTGCACGCGGCTGCTGGTGGCATGGGGCTGCTTCTGACCCAGCTCATCACCCATCTCGGCGGCAGGGTGATCGGCACGACGTCGACCACGGCCAAGGCCGAGCTGGCGAAGCGTGCCGGGGCCGCCGAGGTGATCCTTTCCTCCGCGGTCGACGATCTCGCAGCCGAGGTGAGGCGGCTCAACGGCGGTCAGGGACTGCCGGTTGTCTTCGACGGCGTCGGCGCGCACACCTTCGATGCGAGCCTCGCCAGCCTGCGGACCCGCGGCCATCTCGTGCTCTTCGGCGCGGCAAGTGGTGCCGTGCCGCCGTTTGATCCGATTCGGCTCGCCCACGGCGGTTCGCTGACCCTGATCCGGCCCAGCCTCGGGGACTTCATCGCCGATCGGTCCGAACTGCTCCGACGGGCCGCCGATGTGTTCGAGTGGGTGCGCTCCAAGGCGCTTGAGGTCACCGTAACGGGCCGCTACGCATTGTCCGAGGCCGCCCAGGCCCACAGCGATCTGGAGGCTCGGCGTACCACCGGCAAGCTGCTCGTCGTTCCCGATGCGGCCGCTGTCGGGCGCCGCGGGGAGACGCTGAGCTGATCACGGGTGACGAGGTCGGGGATCTCGGAGCCGGGTCACACCCCTTCAAGATCCCTCAGCCGAGACTGGCTCACCCGTCCACGACCTCCCGGGACGGAACAGCTGGGGCCCGTCCGGCGGATCAGGGCCGGACGGGCCCAGGGCGGGCAGACCCGGTCGCCTTCGTGGCGACGCGGGTGGGTCAGAGGCTCAGGCCCTTGGAGCGCAGCCACTCCGCCGGGTCGAGGCCGGAGCCGCCGGGGGTGTGCACCTCCATGTGGAGGTGGGCGCCGGTGACGTTGCCGGTGGCGCCGACGCGGCCGATGGTCTCGCCGGTGCCCACGGTCTGGCCGGCGGAGACCGTCATGGAGGACATGTGGGCGTACCAGATCTCGGTGCCGTCCGAGAGCTCCAGGACGACGCGGTAGCCGTACGAGCCGGACCAGCCCGCCGACTTGACGGTGCCGCTGTGGACGGCCTTGAGCGGGGTGCCGGTGGGGGCGGCGAAGTCGAGGCCGGTGTGGTAGCCGGAGGACCACATCGACCCGGACTGCATGTAGGTGGCGCTGAGGCTGTACGAGGAGAGCGGCAGCGTGTAGCTCGCGGCCAGCTTGGCGAGGCGCTCGGCCTCGGCCGCCGCCTCGGCCTTCGCCTTCGCCTCGGCTTCCGCCTTCGCCTTGGCCTCCGCCTCGGCCTTGGCCTTCGCCTCGGCGGCCGCCTTCTCCGCCGCGTCGGCCTTGGCCGCGGCCTCCGCGGCGGCCTTCTCGGCCGCCGCCTTCTCCGCCGCGGCCTTCTCGGCGCCGTCGGCGGAGGCCTGCTGCTGCTCGGCCTGCTGGAGGATGCGGGCGCGCAGGGCCTCGCCCGCGTCGCCGGCGCCGGTCGCGGCCTTCGCCGCCGGACCGTCCTGGGTGACCAGGCCGGCCTGCCGCATCTGCGGGGTCCCGGTGCCCTGCTCGTCGTCGAGGGTGGCGTACGCGGTGCTGGTGAGCGGGTTCGGGTTGGCGCGGGCCGCGCTGACCGTCTCGTGGCTCTCCTCGGGGAGGAGGTCGCCGACACCGGGGAGGTCGTGGGCGTCCGGCAGGTTGAGGTCCGGGAGCGATATCGCCACCGGGGGCTTCTCCTGCGCGGTGGCGAGGCCACCCGCGCCGACGGCCGCGATCACACCGACGCCGAGGACGGTGGAGGAGCGGGCGAAGTTGGAGCGCTGCTTGACGACACGGTGGCGGCCGCCGGAGCGGCTCTCGGCGCGGAGGGATCCCTCGGTGGGGTTCCACTCGGTGTCCGGGGCGGCAGGACCCGCACCACCACCGAAGGCATCGAAGGGGGCTTCGGGTGCGGGAGTGTTGGACGCCACGAAGGCGCGCTCCTTTCCTTCCTTCTCGCCTACCGGGTTAGCTGACGGGTTCGGAGCAGGAAGGTCTCCTACGGGCACGTCGCACGGGTGCGATGGGCTCGATTCACCCCAAGTGGTGGTTCCCCGGTTCCTTTTCAGGATTCGGCGCGTGCGCACGGTGCCGTCTCTTGCGACGGCTGGGACGACCGCACTGCGTTATCGAACGTTAATAGACACGGGGTGTCGATTCCAAGCTGTTCCTCTTGATCATTCATTGAATTGGGCGGTAATGGCCCGAGTTGACCGCCCTTCAGCAGGGGAAGCCAAAACCCTCGCGATCTGACGTTATGTCAATTGTTATCGCAGTGACACCTCGCGACTACGGCTGGTGACCGGGCCCGCCGCCGGGCGATCCGGACCCGCCGGGCGGCACCACCGGCATCGTCCGGCGCCGCTCCGGCTGCCCCGTCGCCGGCCGGCTCAGCGCGAGCAGCGCCATGTCGTCGGTCGACCCGCCGCCGGTGTGCAGCCGTACGTCGTCCACGAGCGCGTCGAGCAGTTCCTCCGGCCCGGGGAAGATCCGTCCGGCGAGCCGTTCCCCCGGGTCGTAGAAGACGCCCTCGGCGTTCCGCGCCTCCGAGAGACCGTCGGTGTAGAAGAGCAGCGTCGCGCCCGGCGGATACGGCCGCGCCTCGGCCCGGTCCGGCCACGACGCCAGATCGCCCATGCCGAGCGGCAGCGCCGGCTCGCCGGGCTCCATCGTGTCCAGGCTCCCGTCCGTGTACAGCATCAGCGGAGGCGGGTGCCCGCGGTTGACGACCCGTACGAAACCGTCGAAGGTGCCGCTCCCGTCACCGCGCGGGATCTCGGCGAGGACGGCCGTGGTGAACCCCTCGAAGGCATCGAGCCCGTGCCGGCGGGTGCCCTCCCGGGCGAGGGCCCGCTCCAGCCGCTGCGCCACGCCCTCCAGGGTCCGTTCCTGCTCGGCCGCCTCCCGGAACGCCCCGATGACGACGGCGACGGCCTCGACCGCGTCCATGCCCTTGCCGCGGACGTCGCCGACCACGAGCCGTACCCCGTAGGGGGTGTCCTGGACGGCGAACAGGTCGCCGCCGATGAACGCGTCCGCCTGCGCCGCCTCGTACCGCGCCGCGCACTGCAGCCCGCCGATGCGCTCGGCGGGCGTCGGCAGCACCGCCTTCTGCGCGGTCTCCGCGATGACCCGCGCCGAGGCGAGCCGCTCGCCGCTGCGGAGGACGACCCGGTTGATGAGCACCGCGAGCACCGCGACCGTGAGCACGGTCAGGAACTCGGTGAGCGACGGGATCTCGGTCGCGGTGTCGTTGTAGATGTGCAGCCCGACGGAGGCGAGGACGGCCGCGATCCCGGTGAGCAGCGTCGTGAGGGTGGAGGAGAACGGGGCCGCGATCAGCGGGGCCGCGGAGAACATCGGCGCCGCGCTGTACTTGGGCGGCGTCAGGACGTCGAAGAAGACACCGCCCACGATGATCAGCGGCGGCAGCGCCCGGATGAACCTCCGGGCACCGCCGTACGGGCGACGGCCCTCGCCGCCCCGCCGCCCGCCGATCGCTCCTGGGGGGTGCCCCACCTGTGCTCTCCTGCCCGGTCCGTACCCGGCCGCGGCCCGTACCGCGCCCTCCCAGGGTGGCCGCCGCCACCCGGGGCGGCGACTCCCACGGGGCCGACTGGCGTACGGACCGGAGGGCCGGGCCCGGCCACGCGCGCGGGGAGCCTGGCCGGGCGCGGCCACGCGCGCGTACGGGCGGGTAGGGGCCCGGCCCCGGCTCAGTCCGCCGGCGCCGCTCCCTCCGCCAGCCGCCCGCCCCTCGCCAGGAGGGCCATCGCCGCGGCGCACCCCAGCCCCACCGCGCACAGCGCGAGCCACGGCACCGCCGACCAGCCGGTCACGTCGAGCAGCGCGCCCGTCCCCAGGTTCCCGAGGGTGATCCCGATCCCGCACACCGTGTTGTAGAGCCCGTAGTGGGTGGCCACCCAGCGCCCCCGGGACAGGGCGACGACGGTGTCCATCTCGTACGGGTAGAGCACCGCGTTCGCGACGGCCAGGACCACCGCGCACAGCAGCAACCCCACCAGGCCACGGCCGAGGGCCGCCGGGAACAGGAAGGCCCCGCCCATCAGGGCGAGCCCGAGGACCAGACACCGCTCCCGGCTCAGCCGCCGCTTGCACCAGGCGGTGATCCGCAGCTGCCCGGCGAGCGCGACCAGCGCGGAGACGACGAAGAGCGCCGTCGTGGGCCCCGTGCCGCCGGCGGCGAGCGGCAACGCCAGATAGACCTGGAAGGACAGCACGTACGAGCCGGTCATCGCGAGCGAGAAGAGCCAGAAGGTGCGGTGGGAGAGCACCGTGCGGAACTGCCCTCGCCCCTCCCCGTCCCGCTCCCGCCGCTCCCCCCGCGCGGGCATGTAGCGGAGCTGTACGAGGGTCAGCCCGGCGAACAGCACCGCCGCCACGACGCACGTCAGCCGGAACGACACCCCCGTCAGGGCCACCCCCACGAGCGGCCCGAGCAGGATGCCCGCCTGGTAGTGGACGTTGAACAGGGCGAAGGCCTGGACCCGGCGCTCCTCCCCCGCCTCCGCCGCGAGACAGGCCCGGACGGCGGGGTTGAACAGCGCCCCCGCGAGCCCGGTCGCCAGCGAGGCGGCGATCAGCATCGGGAGCGACTGCGCGAACGCGAGCGCCCCGAAGCCGACCGTCCGCAGGGCGCAGCCCGCCACGATGAGCGGCTTGAAGCCGAGCCGGTCGGCGAGCGCCCCGCCGACGAGGAACATGCCCTGCTGGGAGAGGTTCCGGGCGCCGAGCACGAGCCCGACCGCCCAGGCCGCCATGCCGAGCCCGTCCGCGAGGTGCGCGGCCAGGTACGGCATGAGCATGTAGAAGCCGAGGTTGATGGTGAGCTGGTTGAGGAAGAGGAGCCGGACGGCCGGTTCGAAGGTACGGCTCTGCCTCCAGACCCCGCCCTCGGGCGGCGCTGCCGTCGTGGTCAACGCGTCGCCCCCGTCCGGTCCATGACCCTGCGGGTCCAGCCGCTGACCGTGTCGGCGGAGACGTACCCGGCGGGGTCCTCCCGTACGGGCCCGTCGAGAAGACCGTGGGCCGCGCAGAACTCGTCGTTGAAGACGGTGTCGAAGTACCGCTGCGGCCCGTCGGGGAAGACGGCCGCGATCCGCGTCCCGCGCGGCCGGGTCCGGGCCAGCCAGCCGGCGACCAGCGCGACCGCGCCGACGCTCCAGCCGCCCGTGGCGAACTGACGCGAGGCCAGACGTCGGGCCGCCCGTACCGCCTCGGCGGGCCCCACCCAGTGGATCTCGTCGAAGGCGCCGTGGTCCACGTTGCCCGGGTGGATGGAGGAGCCGAGGCCGCGCATCAGCCGCTCCCCGGCCGGCAGGCCGAAGACGGTGGAGCCGACGGAGTCCACGCCGACGAGTTCGAGCGCGGGGCTGCTGGTGGCGCGCAGGGCCCGGGAGATCCCGGCCGAGTGGCCGCCGGTGCCGACCGCGCAGACGAGGACGTCGATCCGGTCGAGCTGCCCGGACAGCTCGGCGGCGAGCCCCGCGTACGCGCCGGGGTTGTCGGGGTTCCCGTACTGGTCGGGCCACCACGCCCCGTCGAGGCTCACGAGCAGCTCGGCGACCCGGTCCATCCGGGCCTGCTGCCACCCGCCCCGGGGGCTCGGCTCCGGTACGACATGGACCCGGGCGCCGTGGGCGACGAGCATCCGCTCGACCATCGGTTCGAGGCCGGGGTCGGTGACGACGTGCACCGGATGGCCGTGGAGGACCCCGGCGAGGGCGAGGCCGAGGCCGAGGGTCCCGGAGGTCGACTCGACGATCGGGGCGCCGGGCCGCAGCTCGCCGCGCCGGCGGGCCTCCTCGACCATGTAGAGGGCGGCGCGGTCCTTGATGCCGCCGAAGTTGAAGCCTTCGAGCTTGGCCCAGTAGCCGTCGTCCGTACGGAGGACGGGGGTGTTGCCGACGGTCTGCTCGGCGACGGGCGACAGGCTGCCGGACAGCAGGTCGTTCATGGAGGGGACGTCCTTGGGGTGAGTACGCGGAAGGGGGCCTGGTCACGCGAGGGCGAGACCCGGCTCAGTTCCGGTCCACTCCGAGGGCGATCAGCAGCCGACCCGGCTCGGGGCCGGGTCCCGCCCTGCCCCGGACACAGCGCGCGCGGGGGTCGGTGCGGAGGTCGGCCGCGTACGGCAGGAGGACGGCTCCGCCGGCGTCCGGCGCGGCGAGGGGCGCGGCGGCGGTCTGCGCGGGGAGGTGGACGTCGAAGGACCACGCCTCACCGGACCGCTCGCAGCCGTGCGGCAGCGCGGGGGCCGAGACGACGGCCCCGGAGCCCGAGGGCGGCAGCATGTGCCCGTGCGAGCCGTGGCAGACGCTGACGAGGAGGGCGAGGAGCGCGAGCAGGACGAGGACGGCGGGCGCCCGCCGGCGTACGTCACTCACTCGCTCGTCACTCATGGTGCGTGTGACACTACGGTGGGGCAGTGCGCGCGCACAAAGGGACAGGCACGGTTCCGGCCACCGTTCACCTCCGGCAGCCGGGGGCGTTCGGACAGCCCGGCCGGAAGGGCTACAGGTTCCGCTCCGCGTAGATCTCCATCGCGTCCCGGACGAGGACGGCGGTGCCCTCACCGTGCTTGTCGTAGTTCGCGGTGAAGCGCGGGTCGTCGACGTACATGCGGCCGAGACCGGTCACGTACTCCTTGGTCGGCGTCGTGGTGGTGGACAGCCACGCGACCTGGCGCCGCGCGATCTCCTGCACCGCGTCGCTGCCGGCGGCGAGCCCGTCCTTGAGCGCCTGCCCGAAGTCGCGGGCGATGCCGGCCTGCTCGTCCATGAACGCCTTCTTCTGCGCCGCGGTGAGCGAGCGCCACCAGCGGTCGCTCTTCTCGTACGCGTCGCGGCCCCAGCGCTCGGTGACCTCCTGCTCGTACACCGTGTGGTCGAAACCGTCGAACACTTCGTCGGCCATGAGTTCTTCTCCGTTCTCGGTCTTGTGGAGAGTGGTCCGCACCGAGGCGATCTGCCGTCCGATGCGCTCGCGCTCCTGCTCCAGGAGCGCGAGATGGGTGCGCAGGGCGGCGGACGTGTCGCGCTGCCCCGCGAGGACCTCGGCGATCGCGGGCAGCGAGAGCCCCAGCTCGCGCAGCAGCAGGATCCGCTGCAGCCGTACGAGCGCCGCCTGGTCGTAGTACCGGTAACCGTTCGCGCCGATCCGGCTCGGCTCCAGCAGTCCGCGGTCCCCGTAGTGCCGGAGGGTGCGACTGGTGGTGCCGGCCTTCTTGGCGATCTCTTGGATCGACCACTCCATACCGAGAACGCTAGATCTTGACGTTGCGTAAAGGTCAAGCGCCGGTCTGCGGGAACGACGAAGGCCCGGATCCAGTGACTGGATCCGGGCCTTCGTTGCTACTGAGTAGCGGGGACAGGATTTGAACCTGCGACCTCTGGGTTATGAGCCCAGCGAGCTACCGAGCTGCTCCACCCCGCGTCGGTAAACATGACTGTACGGCATGACCGGGGCGATCCGGAAATCGGTTTCCGTCAGCAGCCGCAGTCGTCCGAGTCCACCGGCGCCGTGAGCGGGTCCGCGGCCTTCTCAGCGGGCCCCTCCCAGGTCTCGTACGCGAAGCCCTCACGCACCCAGTACTCGAAGCCGCCGAGCATCTCCTTCACCTGGAATCCCCGCTCCGCGAGGGCCAGCGCGGCCCGCGTGGCGCCGTTGCAGCCGGGGCCCCAGCAGTACGTGACGACCGGCACGGACCGGTCGAGCAGCCGCTCGGCCTGCTCGGGGATGAGCGCGGTCGGCAGGTGGACGGCACCGGGGACGTGCCCCTGGTCCCAGGAGGCGGTCGAGCGCGAGTCGATCACCACGAAGCCCGGGTCGGTGCCGTCGGCGGCCGCGGCGGCCAGCGCGGAGGCCACGTCGGAGACATCGGCGTGGAAGGCGAGGCTCGCGGAGAAGTACGCGGCAGCGGCGGCGGGAGAGGCCGGCGGGGTACGGAGAACGGCGTTGACCTGCGAAGTTGTCGTCGTCATGAGAATCAATCTACGGATGATGATCACCGCGCTGAAGGGATGATCCCCGGCGCTCCGAGCCATCGACCGGGGAATCCCGGGCGTTCCCCGCGCAGCGGCGTGGATCTCACGTACCGGAAGCCTCGGGACCGCCGATGCCCCGTCGGAAAGGGGCGTGACAGACGGCGTCACATCGACGAGGTTTGCTCCGTCATGACGACATGACGGGACGCGAACGGGGAGATCGACGAGTGGACCAGAACCGCGACAACCACGCCGACGGCAAGGACCTGCTGGCCCGCCGCTTCGAGGCCGACCGGGGCCATCTGCGGGCCGTGGCGTACCGGATGCTGGGCTCGCTCAGCGAGGCCGAGGACGCCGTCCAGGAGGCCTGGTTCAAGCTCAACCGCAGCGACGTCAGCGCGGTGGAGAACCTGAGCGGCTGGCTGACCACGGTCGTCGGCCGCGTCTGCCTCGACATGCTGCGCTCGCGCGGCTCACGCCGCGAGGACCCGCTGGAGTACTACGTCCCCGACCCGGTCGTCCGGGTCGCCGACACCACCGACCCGGAGCACGCGGCCGAGGTCACCGAATCCGTCGGCCTCGCGCTCCTCGTCGTCCTGGAGACCCTGGGCCCGGCCGAGCGTCTCGCGTTCGTCCTGCACGACATGTTCGCCGTCTCCTTCGACGAGATCGCGCGGATCGTGGACCGCACCCCGGCCGCCACCCGCCAGCTCGCCAGCCGCGCCCGCCGCCGGGTGCAGGACGCCAGCCCCGCCCCCGGGCCCGACGCGCGCCGGCAGCGGGAGATCGCCGACGCCTTCCTCGCCGCTTCGCACGGCGGCGACTTCGAGGGGCTGCTCGCCGTCCTCGACCCGGACGTGGTGCTGCGCGCGGACGGCGGCCGGACGCTCGCGGCCGTCTCCAAGGTCGTACGGGGCGCCGAGGCCGTCATCGCGCAGGCCCTCACGTACGCCAGGTTCCGGCAGGCCGCGCTGCCCGTCGTGGCCAACGGCGCGCCCGCGTTCGTCGCGGTCGCCGACGGCCGCCCGACCGTCCTCATGTCGTTCACCATCGCCGGGGACAAGATCGTCGAGCTGCAGATCCTGGCGGACCCGGAGCGGATCGCCGCGCTCGGCCTCTCGGAGGAGGACCTGGCCCGCGCGACGTTCTGAGCCGACCGGTCACTTCCCCCTGGCGGCCGTCAAGGAGGCCATGGCCGTCAGGGAGACGGCGGCGCTCGCGACGCCGAGGACGGCGCCCGCGGCGACGTCGCCCGGGTAGTGCACCCCGGTGTGGACACGGGAGTAGCCCACGGCCATCGCCAGGACCTGCAGGGGCACCGCGACCGGCGGGAAGACGACCCCCACGGCGGTCGCGAAGGCGACCGCCGACGCGGTGTGCCCGGAGGGGAACGACGCCGAGTCCGGCATCGGCACGTGGCGGCCCACCACGACCCGGGCCGCCTCACGGTCCGGCCGCGGCCTGCGGACGAGACGCTTGCCCAGCAGGTTGGCCGAGGCCGAGGCGACGGCCACGGCCCCGATGCCGGCCAGGGCGGCCCGGCGCGGCCGGCCGGGGACCAGGGCGAGCCCGGCCGCCACGGCGAACGAGATCTTGGAGTGGTTCGCCGCGCTCGACAGCCTGCGGAAGCCCGTGTCGAGCGTGGGCGTGGGGGTGGCGGCCACGGCGGCGTAGACGGCCCCGTCGATCGCGCGGAGGTCCCGGAAGACCGCCCGGACGGGGTTCGTGGCGGGAGTGGTGGTGCCGGTGGTCATGAGCCGCTGCTCCTCGAAGTGGTCTGGAAGGCGATGTGAGTGATGCGCCGCCAGTCCAGGGGCGGCTGGGGCTCGATGACGCCGGGCCGGTGACGCGGTACGAGCACCCGCAGGGCACGGGGGCGCAGGGTGCAGACGACGGGGGTGGGGAGGGTCAGCGCCTCGCCGTCGACGGCGACGGCGATGGTGCCGGGGGCGCCGGGGGCCCGGGCGGGCGCGGGGACGAAGGCCGAGGCGGGCACGGGGACGGGGGCCGCGGCCTTCCCCGTCACCTCGACACGAGCGGCCGTCAGGACGTTCAGCCCGGTCGAGTTGGTGCCCAGTACGGCCATCTCGGCGGCCTGCGCGGCCCCGTCGACCCGGATGGCGATCACCCCGAGCTCTCCGCCGTCCAGGCGCGGTCTCCTTGCGGCGGCGGCGCTGAACGGATCGGGCGCGGCGTACGCGTTGTTGCTGACGAGGAGGGCCTGCTGGGCGGGGAGCCTGAGGCCGTCGGCGGTCGCGTCGAGACGGTCGCCGCCACCGCCCTGGAGCAGGTCGGGGAGGACGTCGACGGCGGTGCCGGCCTTCGCGTCGCGGTACTCGGGGAGCTGGACGACGTCGGCGTACACACCGAAGGAGACGGTGTTGACGAACGCCCGCCCGGACACGGAGCCGAGGTCGACCCGCAGTTCCTCGCCGTCGACGAGCGCGTCCAGGCAGGCCGCCGGGTCGGCGCGGTCGAGACCCAGGTCGAGGGCGAAGTGGTTGCGGGTTCCGGCGGAGATGACGAGGAACGGCAGGTCGTGCTCGGCGGCCACGGCGGCCACCAGCGCCTGGGTGCCGTCCCCTCCGGCCACCCCGAGCAGGTCGGCGCCGTCGGCGACGGCCTCCCGGGCGAGCGCGGCGACATCGGTCTCGACGGACGGGTCGATGAGGACGACCCGCGCGCCCAGCTTCTCGGCCCGCTCGACGAGCCCGAAGCGGGCGACCTTCCCGCCCCCGGACTTCGGGTTCATGATCAGTACGGGGCGCTTCGGCCGCGGCCGCCGCTTCGGCCCCGGCCGAAGCGGCCCGCCGTTCGTGTCCCTGATGAGGCGCAGGGAGGCCCGCGCGCAGACCAGCGCCACGCTCCACGACGCGAGGGCCCCAAGCCCGGTCAGCCACGGGCCCCAGGCGACGTACAGGACGAGGACGGCGAGCGGCGCGCCGACGGCCAGCAGGGCGCCGGACACCCGCAGCGGCCCGCGGTGGGCGAGGAACCACCAGATGCCCACGGCCGAACAGACGAGCCCCACCAGCGCGCTCAGGATGACCAGCACACCGGCGGCGCCGAGGCCGGTGAGCAGCAGCACGACCGCCGCCACGGCGGCGCCGAGCGCCCACCGCGCCAGCGTCCGGGCACGGTCCATCGGATCACCGGATCCGTTCACCGTCACGGTCCCCACCTCCACGCTCAGCGTCCACGAACCAGACTCACCCAGGGTGCCGCACACCGCTCCCGGATACGGAAGCGCCCCGACCGGTCGAAACCGGTCGGGGCGCTTCTCGGCAGCTCGGGGACCGAAACCCCCGCCTGCCACACGTAGGCCGTGTGGGACTCGAACCCACAACCAACGGATTAAAAGTCCGCTGCTCTGCCAATTGAGCTAACGGCCCGTGGACAAGCACACCCGTGCAGCATAGCCCGAGAGATCCCCCGAACCGATCGGGTATTCGCGGACGACTCGGGGCCCGTCCCCACGACAACGTGCGGGACGGGCCCCGGGCCTCGCTCGGGGCCCGTCAGGACAGCGTCTTGTACATCTGCCAGCCGCCGCCGATCTTCACCCGGCCGCCGAAGGCACCCGCGCCGTTCCCCGCGTAACGCCAGAGCGTCCCGGTCGTGTCGCGGGCCACCAGGTCCGCCTTGCCGTCGCCGGTGAAGTCGCCCACACCCACGAGGGAGTTGTAGGCCTGCCAGCCGCCGCCGACCCTCACCCGGGTGCCGAACGTGCCCTTGCCCGTGCCCTGGTAGCGCCAGAGCACACCGGCCGTGTCGCGGGCGAGCAGGTCGCCGGCCTTGTCGCCGTTCAGGTCACCGACGCCGACGACCGCGGTGTAGGCCTGCCAGCCGCCGCCGAGCGCCGCGCGTGTCCTGAACGCGCCCTTGCCGTCGTCCGCGTACAGGAACAGCTCACCGCCGGGCGTGCGCGCCACCAGATCCGTCCGGCCGTCTCCGGTCAGGTCGCCCGGGGCGGTCAGGACGTCGTACGCGTTCCAGCCTGCGCCGATGGTGAGCTTCGGCCCGCCCGGCGCGAACGCCGTCCCGCAGCCGCCGTCATGACGCGTCAGCACCCCGGCGGAGCTCCGTACGAGCAGGTCGTTGCACCGGTCGCCCGACAGGTCGCCGAACGGGACGACCGTCGACGTCGCCGGCCATCCGGTCGCCGTCGCCCCGGTCCCGAGGCCACCGGCGCCCGAGCCCGTGCGCACGGTCAGCGCGCCGGCCGGGGTCAGCCCGAACAGGTCGCCCCTGCCGTCACCGCTGTGGTCCCGCCACGTGGGGAGCGGCTTGACGGGCGCGGGGGCGGTGGTGGCCGCGCGCAGCTGGGTGGTGAGGTCGCCGCTGGACTGCTGCCACACGGCGACGGGCCGGTCGGCGGCGTCGACGGTGACCAGACCCAGGGCGTAGCCGCTGGTGTTGGTCGAGAGCGGCGTCGGGGCCGCGGACCAGGCGCCGGCGACCCGCGAGGAGGCCATCAGCTTCCGGTCCGTGCTGCCCTGGGTCCACACGGCGTGGACGACGCCGTCCGGACCGGCCGTCAGGTCGAACTGGTCGTCGGGCACATAACCCGTGGAGATCGTCTTCAGTGCGGCCCAGGTGCCGGTCGCGGCAGATCGGGTGGTGGTCCGCGCGGTGTACCCGCTGCCCTCGACGAAGGTGACACCGAGCAGGGTGACGTCGCCCTCGGGGCCGACCGCGATCTTGCGCCACGCACCGCCTTCGAAGCCGTTGGCCGGCTCCCCGGCACTCCAGGCCGGGCTGCCGGCCGGCCGCCGGGCGACCACGTCCGTACCGACGGAGGAGTCCCGGGAGTCCTGCGTGTGCCAGACCAGCGCGGCGTGGCCGCCGCGGCCGAGCGCCAGCTTCGGGTTGTGGGCGTACTGCCCGGGGGCGGAGACGGTGACCGGCTTGGTCCACGTGCCGCCGGCCGGCCGGTCGAGGACCTTGATCTCACTGATCTCGGGGCCGGCCTGGACGAAGGTGACGGTCGTCGTGCCGTCCGCCGAGTGGATGAGCTCCGGAGTGGAGGAGAGCCCCGCGTCCGTCGCGGGCTCGTCGATCCGCACCGGCTCGGACCAGGCCCCTCCCGGGGCGGTGCGGACCGAGGAGTACACCCCGGCCCTCCCCGCCGAGACTGCCTCCCAGACGGCGACGAGCTCGCCCGAAGGCGAGCCGGCCAGCCTCCCGCTGTGCACCCAGCCGGGGTCGGTCATGATGTCCGACGCGTCGGACCACGTCGTGGCACCGGCCGCGAGGGTGACCATCCGGAACGCACCGCCGGGCTTCTCGTTGCCCGGCCCGCCGTCGTTCGGGTACTCCATCCAGGCCACCGTGACGGACCCGTCGGCGGAGACGGTGAGTTGGGCCTGGCTGCGCTGGCTCGGCAACGTGCGCAGGACCTGTGCCGCGCCCCAGACGGAGCTGCCCGCCGGGCGCACCGCCGCGACGAGCTCGTTCTTGCTGTGGTCCTCGGCGGTCCGGTACCAGAGGGCGACGACCGCCCCGTCCTTGGCCGTCTTGAGGTCCACGAGGCTGTGCAGGGCCGCCTCGTCCGACAGCGGCACGGACGCCGCCCACGGGTCGACCGACGCGGCGGCGGCGACGGCGGCGACCGGCGCGGCAGTCGCCGTCGCGGCCAGCGGGCCGACGCCGGCGAGAAGGGTCGCGGCGGTGACGGCCGCGATGGAATGGCGTAGAAGAGCGCTACGAGGCACTCGGGTCCTCCCCTGAGGATCAATGTAGAGGCATGGGGAAGACGGTGGCTCTCGTGCTGAACAGATGTCGGTCCACGGCCCCCCGGCCGCACCGCCCCCATGCGAGTCCGCCGATGCTAACAGCCGACCCCGCACGTCGAAACCGAGTTTCGAACCCGTTCAAAGCAGCAGGGCCCGTACGTCACCGAAGTGTCGTACGGGCCCTGCTCAGAGTGCTACGTGAGGTCAGCCGTTGCGCTTCCAGCGCGGCTTGTCGTCGCGGCGGCCGAAGGAGCCACCGGTCGAGCCGGTCGAGCCGGTGCCGCGGTGGTCGTCACGACGGACGTACGGGCGGTCGCCGCCACCCGGGCGGAAGCCGCCGGAGGGGCGGTCGTCGCGACGGTCGCGGTTGAACGGACGGTCGCTGCCACGGTGGCCGCCGGCCGGACGGTCGTCACGACGCTCGAAGGAACGGCCACCGCGGTCGTCACGGTTGAAGCCGCCCGACGGACGGTCGTCACGGCGGAAACCACCGGACGGACGGTCGTTGTCACGACGGAAGCCACCACGGTCGCCACCGCGGTCGTCACGGTTGAAGCCACCCGAGGGGCGGTCGTCACGGCGGAAACCACCGGACGGACGGTCGTTGTCACGACGGAAACCGCCACGGTCGCCACCACGGTCACCGCCGCGGAAGCCACCACGGTCGCCGCCACGGTCACCGCGGTCGTCGCGGTTGAAGCCGCCACGGTCACGACGCTCGTAGTTGCCCCGCTCGTCGCGGGCCGGACGCTCCTCGCGGCGCTGCTCCTCGGCACGGGCGGCACGCTCGGCCTCGACGGCGGCGGCCGCGACCTCGGCCTCGGCGGCCTCGGTCACCTCGGCGACAGCGGCCTCGGGGTCCTCGCCACGCTCACGGGCGGCGCGGGCCACCAGGCGGTCGGCCTCCTCGCGGAGCTCGACGGCGCGGCGCTGCAGGCGCTCCAGCTGCTTGGTCAGGTCGACGACCTCGCGCTCGGCCTGCTTGGCCGAGTTGTTCGCCGAGTCGGCCTGGACCTCGGTCAGCGAACGGGCGCCGGTGATCTCGGCGACCTCGGGGTCGAAGGCGCCGGCCCCGCCGACGATGTGGCGCGAGGCGTCGACGCCCGCGTCCTCCATCAGACGGAAGATCTGACGGCGCTGGTGCGGCAGGGCCAGGGAGACCACGACACCGGAGCGGCCGGCACGGGCGGTACGGCCCGAGCGGTGCAGGTAGTCCTTGTGGTCGCCGGCCGGGTCCACGTTCAGGACCAGGTCGATGCCGTCGACGTGGATGCCTCGGGCGGCGACGTCGGTCGCGACGAGCGCGTTGACGTAGCCGTCCTTGAAGTCGGCCAGGGTCCGCGTACGGGCGCCCTGGGTCATGCCGCCGTGCAGCGCGTCGGCCTTCACACCGGCGTCGCGCAGCTGCTCCGCGATGCGGTCCGCGCCCAGCTGGGTACGGACGAAGATGATCGTGCGGCCCTTGCGGGCGGCGATGGCGGCGGTGACCGGCGCCTTGTCCTTCGGCTTCACGACGAGGACGTGGTGGGTCATGGTCGTGACGTTGCCCTGCGCGCTGTCGACCTCGTGCGTGACGGGGTCGGTCAGGTAGCGCTTGACCAGGGTGCCGATCTCGTTCTCCATGGTGGCGGAGAAGAGCATGCGCTGGCCGCCGCCGGGGATCTGGTCGAGCAGTTCGGTGACCTCGGGCAGGAAGCCCAGGTCGGCCATCTGGTCGGCCTCGTCGAGGACCGCGATCTTGACCTGCTCCAGGGAGCAGGCGCCGCGGTTGATGATGTCGCGCAGTCGGCCCGGGGTGGCGACGAGGACGTCGACGCCGCGCTCCAGGGCGTAGATCTGGTTGCCCATCGACGTACCGCCGCAGACGACCTTCATCTTGAGGCCGAGCACGTCGCCGTACGGCTGGAGGGCGTCCGCGACCTGCATCGCGAGCTCACGCGTCGGCGTGAGGATGATGCCGCGGGGCTTCTTCTTCTCGGTGTGACCGCCGGCGAGGCCGGCGAGCAGCGGCAGACCGAAGGAGAGGGTCTTGCCCGAGCCGGTACGGCCACGGCCCAGGATGTCCTTGCCGGCCAGGGCGTCCGGGATGGTCGCCGCCTGGATCGGGAAGGGGGTGGTGACGCCGTTCTGCGCGAGCTTGCGCACCACGCCGTCCGGCAGACCGAGGTCGCCGAAGGTGATGGTGGGCTCGGCGGGCTCCTCGACGGAGTCGTCGTCGGAGTCGGTGTCGATGTCGAGGGCCTCTACGGCCTCGGCGAGGTCGTCGGTGTCGATCTCGACGATCGCGACAGCCTCGGCGGCGTCGACGATCTCGTCGTTCTCGGGCATGACGGCGTGATCAGAACTGAAAATGGACATGCGAAATGCGAAACCTTCCGGAGTCTCGGCACGCGCCCGTCAACTCCGTGATTTCGCAAACGACCGCCTCAATGCGGTCAGCCACGGCTAGGGAGAGTACGCGCCACACGGCGCTCTTCTGTGTCGGCGCCGGGCAATGGGATCAAACGATCTACCACCATACGCACCCTCCCCCACCTATGGCAAATCGGACTCCCTCACACCGGTCCGACCTGCGGAGACGCCACCGGCTCCGGGGGCGCTCCCGGCCCGTCCGCCGCACGCATCGCACCCATCTGGGTGTCGGCTCCGGGCGAGGGCGGATCGGTCGGGTTGGAGGTCGGCTCCGGCGTCGGCTCGGGAGTGGGCTCCGCGGTCGGCTCCGGCGTCGGCTCGGGAGTCGGCTCGGCCGTCGGCTCCGGCGTGGGCGTGCCCCCGCCGCCCGGACCGCCCGAGCCGCCGCCGTTCGCCCCGCCGCCGTTGCCCCCGTTCCCGCCACCACCGGTGCCGCCGTTCCCGGCGGAACCGCCCGAGCCGCCGCCCGGGCCGTCCTGACCGCCCGTCGGCTGGGGCTTCGACGGGCCGCCGGGGCCCTCGACCGGCAGCACCGCACCCGGGGAGGGCTTCGCCGTGCCCGAGGGAGAGCCGCTCGGCACCGGGGAGTCCGTACCGGAACCGGCCACGTCGGGGCCGCCGGCGTCCGGTCGGCCGTTCCACGAACCGGCGCCCCCACCGGGCTCCCCGGCCGCACCGCCGCCGGAGTCGGTCGCCACGCCCCGTTTCCCGCCGGACGCGCCGGGCGCCGGCTTCGCCCCCTCGTCACTCACACTCATACAGCCGCTCAGGCCGGCGCAGGCCGCGACGGCCAGCGCGGCGGCGGCCCATCTGACACGGGTGGGCAAATGGCGCACGGGGGCACCTCCAGGACAGAACAGGCAGGAACGGAACGCGTTGCCCTGCCCAACTCCCCTGGCGCCACAAGGGACACGCCCGAAAGGCCCCGGGCGTCTGCCCGGGGGTCCGCTCAGCCGTAGCCCAGCGCGTGCAGCCGCTCGTCGTCGATGCCGAAGTGGTGGGCGATCTCGTGCACCACCGTGATCTCGGTCTCCGCGACCACGTCCTCGCGCGACTCGCACATCCGCAGGGTCGGCCCCCGGTAGATCGTGATCCGGTCCGGCAGCACACCGGCGTACCACTCACCGCGCTCGGTCAGCGGCGTCCCCTCGTAGAGCCCGAGCAGGTCGGGATCGTCCGCGGCGGGCTCGTCCTCCACGAACACCGCGACGTTGTCCATCAGCCGCGTCAGCTCCGGCGGGATCCGGTCCAGGGCCTCGGCGACCAGCTCTTCGAACTCCTCGCGCGTCATCTCCAGCACGCGCCCATTGTCCCCCCGCCGGAAACCGTTTTGGCGATAGCGCCCGGCATCCCATATGCTTCTCACGTCCCCGACGCACTGAGAAGTGCGCAGGTGAGCCTCTAGCCCTCATCGTCTAGTGGCCCAGGACGCCGCCCTTTCAAGGCGGTAGCACGGGTTCGAATCCCGTTGGGGGCACGCATGACCGTGTGCGAGACTAGTGATCGCGCACAAACTTGGCTCTGTGGAGCAGTTGGTTAGCTCGCCACCCTGTCAAGGTGGAGGTCGCGGGTTCAAGTCCCGTCAGAGTCGCTGAAGCTGGAGACAGCTTCGTGGCTGGGTAGCTCAGTTGGTACGAGCGATCGCCTGAAAAGCGATAGGTCGCCGGTTCGACCCCGGCCCCAGCCACAAACAGAAGGCCCCGTTCGAAAGAACGGGGCCTTCGTCGTTCCCAGGACCGGAGCACCAGGACCGGAGCGCCAGGACCGGAGACGTCCGTACGGGGAGGAGGCCGGCGCCCCCTCCCCGTACCGTCAGCCCTCCTCGCGTTCCCCCGAACGGCTCCCCCGCCTCGCCCGCAGCGCGAGCACCAGCGCCACCACGGCCACCACCGCGACCAGCAGCGCCCAGTCCGGGACCGCCCGGCCCAGCGAGGCCACCCGCTGCTCCACCGCGAACGAGTCGTCCACCGACAGCAGGCCCGGCAGCGCGGTCGTCCCGTCGAAGACCAGGAAGAGCGTCCCCAGGGCCACGAAGAACAGGCCCGAGAGCAGCGACGTCGAGTGCAGCGTGAGGGGGCCCACCCGGAGCGGGCGGCCGCGCAGCCAGGACCGCCGGCCCAGGTCGTAGCGCTCCCAGAGCAGCGCGAGCACGAACAGCGGAACGGCCATGCCGAGCGCGTACACGCCGAGGAGCAGTCCCCCGTACGCCGGGCTGCCGCTCAGCGCCGCGACCGTCAGGACGCTGCCGAGGATCGGGCCCGCGCAGAAGCCCGCGAGCCCGTAGACCAGGCCGAGGGCGTAGACGGAGAGCGCCGACGTGGGCCGGATCCGGCCGCTCGCCTCGGCGATCCGCCGGGAGGCGAAGCCCAGCCCGAGGATCTGCAGGACACCGAGGCCGATGATCAGCCAGCCGCCGGCGGTGACGAGCAGCTCCCGGTGGCCGTAGAAGAGGCGGCCGGCGAAGGAGCCGGCCGCGCCGAGCGGGACGAGGGTGGTCGCCAGACCCGCGTAGAGGATGCCGGTCCTGGCCACCAGCTTCGCGCGCGTGTCGATCGAATACGCGAAGAAGGCCGGCAGGAGCAGCGCGCTGCACGGGCTGAGCAGGGCGAGCAGCCCGCCGAGGAAGGCGGCGAAATAGCCGATGCCGGAGGTCACCGCGCGGAGTCCGAGCCCGGCTTCGTGGCGCCGTCGGCCGGCGCGGCCGTCTTCGGCGCCTTCGAGGCCCCGGCCGCCTCGGCCGCCTCGGCGGCGGCCTCGATCGTCTCCGTGAACGTCTCCAGCGGCTGCGCGCCGGCGATCGGCCGGCCGTTGATCAGGAAGGACGGGGTGGAGGTGGCGCCGAGGGAGTAGCCCTGCTCCTGGTCCGCGCTCACGGCCGCGCGGGCCGCCGCCCCCTCGCTGTCCTTCGCGAACCGGGCCGCGTCGGGGACGCCCGCCTCCTTCGCCAGGGCCGCGATCCGGTCCTTGCCGAAGCCCTTCTCCTTGGCGCCCTCCGCGTAGGCCGCCTTGTGGAACTCCCAGAACCGGCCCTGCTGCCCGGCGGCCCAGGACGCGCGGGCGACCGCCTCGGACTCCTCGCCGAAGATCGGGAAGTTCCGCCACTCGATGCGCAGGGTGCCGTCGTCGACGTACTTCCGGACCAGGACGGGCTCGGTGTCCCGGGCGAACTTCCCGCAGTAGCCGCACTTGAAGTCGGCGTACTCGATGAGCACGACGGGCGCGTCGGCGCGGCCGAGGGCGAGCTTGTCGGAGGCGTCGCGGCGGGCGTACGCCTCCAGTTCGGCGTAGACGCCGGCCGAGGGGTCGGCGGAGACCTCCGCGACGGAGGAGGAGCCGGCGGCGCCGGGGGACGCGGGCTTGGTGGCGGTGTACGAGACGACACCGAGCAGGACGGCGGCGGCGGCCACCCCGGAGACGACGACGATCGGCTTGGACCTGGACATGCGGAAGCGCTCCTGAAGGAGAGGAAGGGAGAAGGACGGCGGAGGACGGCCGTCCGTCTAGACCCTCAGGACCGAAAGCTCCACGGGGGACAGGGGTACGCGCGCGGGTGGCTCCCGGCCCGCCGGCCCGCCCCGGCCGGCCGGATCCTGCTCCCGGGCGCCGCACGGCGTCCGGTCGGCGGCCAGGGCAGGCAGCAGCTCCGCGAAGGCGTGCGCGCGCGGTGGTACGACGGGGCCGGCGGCCCCCTCGTCGACGGGGTGGCCCGGGTCGCAGCCGGGTACGGCGGCGCCCAGGACGACCGGGGCCGTCCCGGCGGGCGTGGCCGTCGTCGCACCGCACACCAGGAGTCCGAGGACCAGCGCCACGAGCGCGGCGAACGCCGCCGGCACGCGGGTGGTGCGGAACATACGAAACCTCTCCGGTCCGGTCGACGTGCCCGAAATAGTACGCACCCCACCACCCCGCACCCGGAAGCCACCCGTGCCGGGAGCCGCCCGCGGGATCTCCGGGAGCCGCCCGTGGGATCTCCGGGAGCCGCCCGTGGGGTCCCGGGGCCGCCACTCGTGGGGTCCCCGGGCAGCCACTCGTAAATCGGTTCGCCGCTTCTCGGCCGCAGGTGCGATCCTGGATCCCGTATGTCTACTTCCTTCGCCGCCCTCCAGTCCGTCCTGGCCGAGGTCTCGCTGCGGGACTCCCACCGGCTCGGCCGCCGTCTCGAAGGCGCCCGCCGCATCCGCAAGCCCGAGGCCCGCGCGGCCGTCCTGGACGAGATCGCCGCCGAGGCGGCCAAGGCCAAGGAGCGCGTCGACGGGCGCGCCTCCCGCGTGCCCGCGGTCACGTATCCCGAGCAGCTGCCCGTCTCGCAGAAGAAGGACGAGATCCTGGAGGCGATACGCGACCACCAGGTCGTGATCGTCGCCGGTGAGACGGGTTCGGGAAAGACCACCCAGATCCCGAAGATCTGCCTGGAGCTCGGCCGGGGCGTCCGGGGCATGATCGGGCACACCCAGCCCCGCCGGATCGCCGCCCGCACGGTCGCCGAGCGGGTCGCCGAGGAGCTGAGGACCCCGCTCGGCGAGGCCGTCGGCTGGAAGGTCCGCTTCACCGACCAGGTGAACCCCGACGCGACCTTCGTGAAGCTGATGACGGACGGCATCCTGCTCGCCGAGATCCAGACGGACCGCGAGCTGCGCGCCTACGACACGATCATCATCGACGAGGCCCACGAGCGGTCCCTCAACATCGACTTCCTGCTCGGCTATCTGGCCCAGCTGCTCCCGAAGCGCCCCGACCTCAAGGTCGTGATCACCTCGGCGACCATCGACCCGGAGCGCTTCTCCCGCCACTTCGGCGAGGCCCCGATCGTCGAGGTCTCCGGCCGTACGTACCCGGTCGAGGTCCGCTACCGCCCCCTCCTGGAGGAGGACTCCGAGGAGAGCGACCGGGACCAGATCACCGCGATCTGCGAGGCCGTCGACGAGCTCCAGTCCGAGGGCCCCGGCGACGTCCTGGTCTTCCTCTCCGGTGAGCGCGAGATCCGCGACACCGCGGACGCGCTGCTCAAGCGGCAGCTGCGCAACACCGAGGTCCTCCCGCTCTACGCCCGGCTGAGCCACGCCGAGCAGCACCGGGTCTTCCAGGCGCACGCCGGCCGCCGGATCGTCCTCGCGACGAACGTCGCCGAGACGTCCCTGACCGTCCCGGGCATCAAGTACGTGATCGATCCGGGCACCGCCCGCATCTCCCGCTACTCGCACCGGACCAAGGTGCAGCGGCTGCCGATCGAGCCGGTCAGCCAGGCCAGCGCCAACCAGCGCAAAGGCCGCTGCGGCCGTACGTCCGACGGCATCTGCATCCGGCTGTACTCGGAGGACGACTTCCTCGCGCGGCCGGAGTTCACGGACGCCGAGATCCTCCGTACGAACCTCGCCTCCGTCATCCTGCAGATGACCGCGGCCGGTCTCGGCGACATCGAGAAGTTCCCGTTCATCGACCCGCCGGACCACCGCAACATCCGGGACGGCGTGCAGCTCCTCCAGGAGCTGGGCGCGATCGACCCCACGGAGAAGGATCCGAAGAAGCGGCTCACCCAGCAGGGCCGGAAGCTCGCCCAGCTGCCCGTGGACCCGCGGCTCGCCCGGATGGTCCTGGAGGCCGACAAGAACGGCTGTGTCCGCGAGGTCATGGTGATCGCGGCCGCCCTCTCCATCCAGGACCCGCGCGAGCGGCCGGCGGAGAAGCAGGCGCAGGCCGACCAGCAGCACGCCCGGTTCAAGGACGAGACGAGCGACTTCCTCGCGTTCCTGAACCTGTGGCGGTACGTCCGTGAGCAGCAGAAGGAGCGCGGCTCCAGCTCCTTCCGCCGGATGTGCAAGCAGGAGTACCTGAACTTCCTGCGCATCCGCGAGTGGCAGGACATCTACGCGCAGCTGCGGACGGTCGCGAAGCAGCTGGGCATCCATGTGAACGAGGAGGACGCGCCCGAGCAGTCCGTCCACATCTCGCTCCTCGCGGGCCTCCTCAGCCACATCGGCATGAAGGACGTGAAGGACGGCGCGAAGAACGACTACCTGGGTGCCCGCAGCGCCAAGTTCGCGATCTTCCCCGGTTCCGCGCTCTTCAAGAAGCCCCCGCGCTTCGTCATGTCCGCCGAGCTGGTGGAGACCTCGCGCCTCTGGGCCCGGGTCAACGCGCGCGTGGAGCCCGAGTGGATCGAGCCGCTCGCCCAGCACCTGGTGAAGAAGACGTACAGCGAGCCGCACTGGGAGAAGGACCAGGCGGCCGTGATGGCCTTCGAGAAGGTGACGCTGTACGGCGTCCCGATCATCGCCGACCGCAAGGTCAACTACGGCCGGATCGATCCCGAGGTCTCCCGCGACCTGTTCATCAGGAACGCGCTCGTCGAGGGCGACTGGCGCACCCACCACAAGTTCTTCGCGGACAACCGCAAGCTCCTCACCGAGGTCGAGGAGCTGGAACACCGCGCGCGGCGCCGGGACATCCTGGTCGACGACGAGACGCTCTTCGACTTCTACGACAAGCGCGTCCCCGAACACGTCGTGTCCGGAGCCCACTTCGACTCGTGGTGGAAGCACAAGCGCCATGACGAGCCGGAGTTCCTGGACTTCGAGCGCGAGATGCTCATCAACGAGAAGGCCGCCGGGGTCACCAAGGACGACTACCCGGACTCCTGGCGGCAGGGTCCGCTGAAGTTCCGGGTGACGTACCAGTTCGAGCCCGGCGCGGACGCCGACGGTGTGACCGTCCACGTCCCGCTCCAGGTCCTGAACCAGGTGACGGACGACGGCTTCGAGTGGCAGATCCCCGGTCTGCGCGCCGAGGTCGTCACCGAGCTGATCCGCTCCCTGCCGAAGCCGATCCGCCGCCACTACGTGCCCGCGCCGAACTTCGCGTCCCGCTTCCTCGACGCGGTCGTGCCCGTGCAGGAGCCGCTGGCGGGGGCGCTCGCCCGCGAGCTCCAGCGGATGGTCGGCGTGCCGGTGACGGCCGACGACTTCGACTGGGCGAAGGTCCCCGAGCACCTCAAGGTGACGTTCCGGATCGTCGACGAGCGGCGCAGGAAGCTCGCCGAGGACAAGGACCTGGAGACGCTGCGGCTGCGGCTGCGCCCGAAGGCCCGCAAGGCCCTCTCCCAGGCCGCCGCGGCGGCCACCGGGGGCCCGGACGGCTCCGGGCCCTCCCTGGAGCGCACGGGGCTCACGGACTGGACGATCGGGACGCTCACGAGGGTCTTCGAGACCAAGAGGGGCGGGCAGCCGGTCAAGGCGTACCCGGCGCTCGTGGACGAGGGCGCGACCGTCGCCGTGCGGCTCTTCGACACGGAGGCCGAGCAGGCGCTCGCGATGTGGCGGGGCACCCGGAAGCTGATCATGCTGAACATCCCGGTGAACCCGGCGAAGTTCGCCTCGGACAAGCTGACCAACCAGCAGAAGCTGGCCCTGTCCTCGAACCCGCACGGCTCGATCCAGGCGCTCTTCGACGACTGCGCCACCGCGGCGGCCGACAAGCTGATCGCGGAGCACGGCGGCCCGGCGTGGGACGAGGAGTCGTTCCGGAAGCTGTACGACAAGGTCCGCGCGGACCTGGTGGACACGACCGTACGGACGGTGGGCCAGGTCCAGCAGATCCTGGCGGCGTGGCAGGCGTGCGAGCGTCGGCTGAAGTCGACGAACAGCCTGGCCCTGATCAACAACCTGACCGACGTGCGCGACCAGCTGGCCCGGCTGATGCCGGCCGGCTTCGTCACCCGTACGGGCCTGAAGCGGCTCCCGGACCTGATGCGCTACCTGGTGGCGGTGGACCGGCGGCTCCAGCAGATGCCGACCGGGGTCCAGCGGGACACCACCCGGATGGAGAAGGTCCAGGAGATGCAGGACGAGTACGCCTGGCTGCTCGAACAGCTCCCCAAGGGCCGTCCGGTGCCGTCCGAGGTCACCGACATCCGCTGGATGATCGAGGAGCTGCGGGTGAGCTACTTCGCGCACGCGCTGGGCACGGCGTACCCGATCTCGGACAAGCGGATCGTGAAGGCGATCGACGCGGCGGCCCCGTAGCGGGGCGTCCGCCGGTGAGTTCGACCGGACCGCTGACCTGCTGTACAGTGTTCCTCGCAGCCACTTACGAGGGGCCGCAGCCAAGGACCTGTGGAGCAGTTGGTTAGCTCGCCACCCTGTCAAGGTGGAGGTCGCGGGTTCAAGTCCCGTCAGGTTCGCTTGGGAGAAAGGCCCGCATCGTGAGATGCGGGCCTTTCTTTGTGCTCCCGTGTCTTGACGGGCCCACAGGCCCGCCGGTACCCCGGACATCAGGGATTCGGGGGCCCACACCGGAGGTGGTCGCGCATGGCCGCGGCGTCCGCAGCACGGCACGAGACGAGGGCGCTGCTGCGCGCCCATCTGGCGGCCGCGTCCCGGTACGGACATCTCACCCGCCACTGCGCGGTCTGCCATCGCCTCCTGCGGCTCTCCATGGACCTTCCGGAGCCCGAGGGGGCGGAGGAGGCACCGGAACGGCCGGAAGGGCCGAGGGAAGGGCCCGGGGTAGGCACGGACGGGCCCGGGGAGCCGGCGGGCGGCAGTGGGGACGAAAGTCCCACCGACCCATGACCAACGGCGGGTTGAGGCCGTTCCGCGAAGTGGGAGGCTGTTCTTTGGCAAGAGTTCGCCCGTGTGACGGGAGTCACTGAAGCAGTTTCAGAAACCGCTTCACTTACACCCTCCCTACACCGGCCCGATTTAATATGTGCAATTGCACCGCCCTCCGAAGAGTGGCGCCGGACACAAAAGAAGATCGCGCCAGACCCGGCGGAGTCCAGCGCGATCGTTGACGAAGGCCTGTTGGGGCAGGAGTCCGTCGGCAGAGCTAGGTGTGGGCGACCGGATTGGGGGATCCGGACAGGCCCGGTGTTACGGGGTACTGCTGGGTACTACGGGGTGTTTGCGCGACCTCAGGCCTCGCTGCGCTGCTGCGGAATACCTGCCAGCAGAGCGCGAACCTCAGCTTCGCGGTACCGGCGGTGCCCACCCAGGGTGCGGATGGACGTGAGCTTCCCGGCCTTCGCCCAACGGGTCACCGTCTTCGGGTCCACGCGGAACATCGTGGCAACCTCGGCAGGGGTCAGCAGCGGCTCGGCATCAGGGGTGCGAGCGGTCATGAGCGGCCTCCTCGGGAGAACCGAACCATCTCGGTTCTTTCCTCTAAATTCTGCACCTTGACCCGCGTTGCCCGAAATGGCAGAAGCGGGCCGAGTCGGTTATAGGACGAACGGCTTGTCCTCGGCACTACAACTACACCATCCGTCCAGCCACGTCGGCCAAACCGATGGAATTGCCCTCGCAGGTGTTCATCAGCGGCGGAAGTCGATGGACCATGCCATAACGGACAGTCACGCCACTGTGACGATCAGTCACAGAGCGATCAGGAGTCCTCAGACCCCCCATAGAGTGCAATGCTGAGCGTTCCGCCCAAAGATGGACGGAAGGAACCCTCCCCGGACTCCTTGTCCTATTTTGGCACGAGGGTGGGTGATGGGCGCAAGGGTGCGTTACGTGCTGTCCGTCACGCTTGAGCCAAAGGCCCGGATCGGGACCAACGTCCCCGCCCAGCGGGTGCCGAAAGGCCCGACACCACCCGGCATTCAAAACCGGGCAGGCGGTATCCGGACACCCCTGAAGATCATTTACACCCGTCGGACATGTCTTGTCGATACCGACCTGACGAAGATGCCCGACTGATGTCAATTCGCGAAGCGAAGATCCCTGACCGTCCGCCAGCGCTCCGCGAGCCGCCCGTACGCGTCGCTCGCCCGCTCACCGTCGCCGGCCCGCAGCGCCGCGATCCCCTCCGCCAGCTGCGCCGCCGACCGGTCCGCCGCCAGCCACTCCTCCGGGACCGCGTGCACCAGACCACCGAAGTCCAGCTCCACGAGCGCCCGCGGATGGAACTCCTCCAGCCAGCGCCCCACCTCGATCAGGCCCTCCGTCATCGGACCGTCGTCGATCGACTCCCGCAGCGCCCGCAGCGCCCGCGCGAGACGACGGCGCGCCTGCGCCATCGTCGTCCGGTAGCGCAGCACCGGAGCCTTACCCGCACCGCCCGCACCGCCCGCGCCGCCCGCGCCCGCGCCCGCGCCCTCGCCCGCGCCCGCCTCTTCCGCGCCGGACGGCCGCTCCCCCGGCTCGTACTCCCTGTCCTCGTCCCCGAAGAGTGCGAACCAGCGCAGCGGCACCTGCCAGACCGCCGTACGGATCCACGGACGCGCGTCCGGGTTCCTGCTCAGCCAGCGCTCGTAGTCGCTCTCCACCTGGACGCGCACGACCGGCGGCAGCATCGCGTCGAGCACCGGCTCCGGGAACTGGCCGGCCAGCTCCTGGAGCGCCAGCCACCCCCGCAGCCGGGTCCGCCACGGGCAGATCACCACCACCCCGTCCAGCAGGGCGACGAAGGCCTCCCCGCTCTCGTGGACCGGCACCGGGACCGGCGGCGTCGGCAGCAGGTCGGCCAGCGAGCGCCGCAGCTCCTCCTGCGCCCCCGGGGTGCGCGGCAGGCGGGCGTACCGGGCCCAGTGGGTCCGCTCGGGCTCGGGGAACGCGGCCAGCGGCTCGTACACCCGCAGATAGGACGCGTAGGGGATGAGGACCGAGGAAGCGACCGACATGTCGCGAATCCTTCCACGGAGGTACTCCGAGAGGGGGTGATCCTGAGCACTGCCGCTGATCTACGCCCAGGTAGGACTTACTCTCTTGCCGAACTGGTCCTCCCCCACCCCTAGGGAGGTCCGCAACCGCCGCTTCGTACTTGGGAGTCACCACCGTGACCGATGTGACCGGCGTTCCTGCTGATGTACTGCACACCCTGTTCCACTCGGAGCAGGGTGGCCACGAGCAAGTCGTGCTCTGCCAGGACCGCGCCACCGGCCTCAAGGCCGTCATCGCCCTCCACTCCACCGCCCTGGGCCCCGCCCTCGGCGGCACCCGCTTCTACCCGTACGCCACCGAGGCCGCGGCGATCGCCGACGCCCTCAACCTGGCCCGCGGCATGTCGTACAAGAACGCCATGGCCGGTCTCGACCACGGTGGCGGCAAGGCCGTCATCATCGGCGACCCGGAGAAGATCAAGACGGAGGAGCTCCTCCTCGCCTACGGGCGCTTCGTCGCCTCCCTCGGCGGCCGTTACGTCACGGCCTGCGACGTCGGCACCTACGTCGCCGACATGGACGTCGTCGCCCGTGAGAACCAGTGGACCACCGGCCGCTCCCCCGAGAACGGCGGCGCCGGCGACTCCTCCGTCCTCACCGCCTACGGCGTCTTCCAGGGCATGCGCGCCTCCGCGCAGACCCTCTGGGGCGACCCGACGCTGCGCGGCCGCAAGGTCGGCGTCGCGGGCGTCGGCAAGGTCGGCCACTACCTCGTCGAGCACCTCCTGGAGGACGGCGCCGAGGTCGTGATCACCGATGTGCGCGAGGAGTCGGTGCGCCGGATCACCGACAAGCACCCGCAGGTCACCGTCGTCGCCGACACCGAGGCGCTGATCCGCGTCGAGGGTCTCGACATCTACGCGCCCTGCGCGCTCGGCGGCGCCCTGAACGAGGAGACCGTCCCGTTCATCACCGCGAGCATCGTCTGCGGCGCGGCCAACAACCAGCTCGCCCACCCGGGCATCGAGAAGGACCTCGTGGAACGCGGGATCCTCTACGCGCCCGACTACGTGGTCAACGCCGGCGGCGTGATCCAGGTCGCCGACGAGCTGCACGGCTTCGACTTCGACCGCTGCAAGAAGAAGGCGACGAAGATCTTCGACACCACGCTCGAAATCTTCGCACGTGCGAAGGCCGATGGGATTCCGCCGGCCGCGGCGTCCGACCGGATCGCCGAGCAGCGCATGGCGGACGCGCGACGCGCCTGAGCCGTACCGGGGACCGACCCGTCGCCGGGGTGACCGTGAGGAGTCCGTGGGAGGGCCACGGAGCGACCACGGGGAGACTTCGCTCACGCCCCTCGGCGGGTCGGCCCTCAAGAAGAGGTTAAAATCGCGATTGACCAGCGAGGAAAGGGCACCTCGATGGTTCTGTACCGGGGTATGTGATGCGCGCGGCGTACCGTAGACCCTCGGAAACAGGTACCGTTGAAGCCCTACGGGCCGGTCTCTCTGTCGAGAGTCCGTTCCGAATCATGAACGCGTGTCAAGACTCTGGGGCCACCGAGCCCCGTCACCGAGGGGGTCGAGCCATGGGGCGCGGCCGGGCAAAGGCCAAGCAGACCAAGGTCGCCCGCCAGCTGAAGTACAGCAGCGGCGGGACAGACCTGACGCGTCTGGCCAATGAGCTGGGCGCTTCGACTTCGAACCAGCCGCCGAATGGCGAGCCGTTCGAGGACGACGACGAGGAAGACGACCCGTACGCCCAGTACGCGGATCTCTATAACGAGGACGACGAGGACGAGGACGACGAGTCCGGTCCGAGTGCGTCCCCGCGTCGCGCTTGACCTTCTGAATCGCATCACAGAAACCCGGTCCGGGATCACCCGGCCGGGTTTCTGTGCTGTCCGCGTCCGGGGCACCGCAGGGCCCGTGAGCCGGGCCACGGGGCACTCCGTACGACGCGAAACGGGGCGCCCCCTCAGGAGCGCCCCGTCACCTCGTACCGCTCAGGTCACTTCGCGTAGTCCCCGACCAGCTCGGCGCCCGTGGTGTGCGCGCCGCGCTCGGTGATCTCGCCCGCGACCCAGGACTCGACGCCCCGGTCCGCCAGCGTCGTCAGGGCCGCGTCCACGAACTCGGCCGGCACGACGGCCATCATGCCGACACCCATGTTCAGGGTCTTCTCCAGCTCCAGGCGCTCCACCTGACCGGCCTTGCCGACCAGGTCGAAGATCGCGCCCGGCGCCCAGGTCGAACGGTCGACCGTGGCGTGCAGGCCGTCCGGGATCACCCGGGCCAGGTTGGCCGCGAGACCGCCGCCCGTGATGTGGCTGAACGCGTGGACGTCCGTGGTCCGGGTGAGGGCCAGGCAGTCGAGCGAGTAGATCTTCGTGGGCTCCAGGAGCTCCTCGCCGAGCGTCCGGCCCAGCTCGTCGACCCGCTGGTCGAGCGTCATGCCGGCGCGGTCGAAGACCACGTGCCGGACGAGCGAGTACCCGTTGGAGTGAAGACCCGAGGAGGCCATGGCGATGACCGCGTCACCCGTACGGATGCGATCGGCGCCGAGCAGCCGGTCGTGCTCCACGACACCCGTGCCCGCGCCGGCGACGTCGAAGTCGTCCGGACCGAGGAGGCCCGGGTGCTCCGCCGTCTCGCCGCCGACCAGCGCGCAGCCGGCGAGGACACAGCCCTCGGCGATGCCCTTGACGATGGCGGCGACCCGCTCCGGGTGGACCTTGCCGACACAGATGTAGTCGGTCATGAAGAGCGGCTCGGCGCCGCAGACGACGATGTCGTCCATGACCATCGCGACCAGGTCGTGGCCGATCGTGTCGTACACGCCCATCTGCCGGGCGATGTCGACCTTCGTCCCGACACCGTCGGTGGCGGAGGCGAGCAGCGGACGCTCGTAGCGCTTGAGGGCGGAGGCGTCGAAGAGGCCGGCGAAGCCGCCCAGGCCACCGAGGCCCGCGACTTCTGCGCGCTGCGTCTTCTTCACCCACTCCTTCATGAGCTCGACGGCGCGGTCACCCGCTTCGATGTCGACGCCCGCGGACGCGTAGCTGGCACCGGTGGTCTCAGGCATGGCTGGGAACTTTCGTGTCGTACTGCGGTTGCAGCGGGGTCTTACGGGCGACGGAGCTCACGGGCGGCGGAGCGCGTCGGAGGCCGCCGTGGCAGCGGGACCCGCGGCCAGTTCGGTCTCCAGGAGCTGCTTGCCGAGCAGCTCGGGGTCCGGCAGCTCCATCGGGTACTCGCCGTCGAAGCAGGCACGGCAGAGGTTCGGCTTCTGGATCGTGGTCGCCTCGATCATCCCGTCGATCGAGATGTACGAGAGCGAGTCCGCGCCCAGCGACTTGCCGATCTCCTCGATCGACATGCCGTTGGCGATCAGCTCCGCGCGGGTGGCGAAGTCGATGCCGAAGAAGCAGGGCCACTTCACCGGCGGCGAGGAGATCCGGATGTGGATCTCGGCCGCGCCGGCCTCGCGGAGCATCTTGACGAGGGCGCGCTGGGTGTTGCCGCGGACGATCGAGTCGTCGACGACCACCAGGCGCTTGCCCTTGATGACGTCCTTGAGCGGGTTCAGCTTCAGCCGGATGCCGAGCTGGCGGATGGTCTGCGAGGGCTGGATGAAGGTGCGCCCGACGTAGGCGTTCTTCACCAGGCCCGCGCCGAACGGGATGCCCGAGGCCTCGGCGTAGCCGATCGCGGCCGGGGTTCCGGACTCCGGCGTGGCTATCACCAGGTCGGCCTCGACGGGCGCCTCCTTCGCCAGGCGGCGGCCCATCTCCACGCGGGAGAGGTACACGTTCCGGCCGGCGATGTCGGTGTCCGGGCGAGCCAGGTACACGTACTCGAAGACACAGCCCTTGGGCTTCGCTTCCGCGAATCGCGAGGTGCGGATGCCGTTCTCGTCGATCGCGATCATCTCGCCCGGCTCGACCTCGCGGACGTAGCTGGCGCCGCAGATGTCGAGGGCGGCGGACTCGGACGCGACCACCCAGCCGCGCTCCAGGCGGCCGAGGACCAGCGGGCGGATGCCCTGCGGGTCACGGGCCGCGTAGAGCGTGTGCTCGTCCATGAAGACGAGGGAGAAGGCGCCCCGGACATCGGGAAGGACCTTGGCGGCCGCCTCCTCGATGGTGAGCGGCTTGCCCTCGTCGTCGACCTGGGCGGCGAGGAGCGCCGTCAGCAGGTCGGTGTCGTTGGTGGCCGCGACACGGGTGCTGCGGCCTTCCTTCTTGGGCAGGTCGGCGACCATCTCGGCGAGCTGCGCCGTGTTCACCAGGTTGCCGTTGTGGCCGAGCGCGATGGAGCCGTGGGCGGTTGCCCTGAACGTCGGCTGCGCGTTCTCCCACACGGACGCCCCGGTGGTCGAGTAGCGGGCGTGACCGACCGCGATATGACCTTGGAGGGAACCGAGAGAGGTCTCGTCGAAGACCTGGGACACGAGGCCCATGTCCTTGAAGACGAGGATCTGGGAGCCGTTGCTGACCGCGATTCCCGCGGATTCCTGGCCCCGATGCTGGAGGGCGTAGAGCCCGAAGTACGTGAGCTTTGCGACCTCTTCACCCGGAGCCCAGACACCGAAGACGCCACAAGCGTCCTGGGGGCCTTTCTCGCCGGGGAGCAGGTCGTGATTGAGTCGACCGTCACCACGTGGCACGTTTCCGAGTGTAGACGGGCTCGACCACTGGTCCGAATTGAGGAAATGCGGGGTCCACCCCGCTCGTGCGATCGCACGAAATGATCATCTCTGGCTTGGAGAGGGCTACGAGGCAGGCGCGGTAAGGGATTCCCGCCCCGGGGCCCTCCCGAGCGGACGCTCGTACCAGCACGGGAGCCCCGCGGCGATGTGACGGAGGGCACCCCGGAGAGCCTCGTTCACCGGGACGCCGAGGGCTCTTGGCCCTCCGCTCCGCCCGCTCCTTCGGAGGTTCCGCCAGTCCCGGTGGCCGCCTTCGCGCTCAGGCCCTTGCCCTCGGCGTCGGTGAGGGTCAGCGTCCGGTGGTCCAGGCGGTAGGTGAGCGGGCCGTCGAGGAGCTCGTACAGCTGGGTCTCCAGCTGCATCTGCGGGCCGGTGCACATCATCCGGGTGGTCGCCGCCGGGCCCTCGATCGTGAGGGTCTTCCCCTCCACGCGGGCGGTCGCGGCGAAGTTGTTGCAGCCCAGGTTGCCGGTGACCCGGCCGTCCGCGCCGAGGACGAGACGGGCCTTGTCGCCGCTGCCGGCGGGCAGTGAGGACGCGGTGTCCCCCGAGATCAGCCCGTCGATCTTCCAGGTGGTGCCGCGCAGCGGGAGGTCCGCCTCGGCGGTCAGCTCCAGGCCGTTGCGGCCGTCCGGGGAGGTCAGGGTGAGGGCCTCGCCCTTCTGTGTCCCCTTGAGCGGGCCGGTGAAGGCCTTGACCAGGTCGGTCTCGAAGCGCTGCCGGTCCTCGGGACAGCCCATCTCGGTGATCTCCTGCGGGGAGACGGTCAGGGTGTCCCCCTTCACGGCGACGGTCGCCCCGAAGGTGTTGCAGCCGCTGTTCCCGCGGGCGCGGCCGTCCGCGCCGAACTCGACGCGGGCGCCGTCCGGGGCGGCGGACCTTCGGCCGTCGACCGTGACGGCGCCGATCGTCCAGTGCGTACCGGCGACGGGCAGGTCGGGGGAGACGGTGTCGGAACCGGATCCGGAGCCCGCTCCGGTGGAGCCTCCCTCCGTGCCGCAGGCGGCGAGGAGGAGGGCCAGGGCGGCGGCGGATGCGGCGGATGCGAGGGTGCGCGGCGTCTGCGTCTGCATGGCGATGGGACGGGCCGGGGCGGAAGTCGGTTCCGCTTCGGTTCCGGGGGCGGTGCCGCCGGGGCCCGCCGCCCGTACGGGAATCTCAGCCCATCAGGGGCAGGAGGTCCTTCAGGTCGGCCCGCTCGCCGCTCGCGCCCACCCGCGCCTCGTCCAGCTCCGTCGCCCACTCCGCCCGCCCGGTCGCGAGCCGGATCCAGGTCAGCGGGTCGGTCTCGACCACGTTGGGCGGGGTGCCCCGGGTGTGCCGGGGGCCCTCCACGCACTGCACCACCGCGTACGGCGGAATCCGCACCTCGACCGCCCCGCCCGGGGCCTTCGCCGCGAGGGCGTCGGCGAGCAGCCGGGTGCAGGCGGCGAGGGCCTGCCGGTCGTGGGGGACGTCGGCGCCGGTCGCCGCGTTCAGGTCGTCGGTGTGGACGACGAGCTCGACGGTCCGGGTGACGAGGAAGTCGGCGAGGGTCATCGCGCCGAAGCTCACCGGCAGGAGCCGGTCCTCCGGTGCCGCCACGAGCGCCCGCTCGAAATCGTCCGCCACGCGCGCGTAGAGCCCCGGCAGGTCGGAGGCGTCCATGCCCCGGGTGTGCTCGTCGATCCGCTCGGCGGCTCCCGCCGTCACGAACGGCCAGTCGACGAGGGCCAGCCGGTCCTGTCCCGGGCGCTCCGGCGCGGCCAGGAGCCGCGGCACCGAGTCGACCATCCACGCGAGGTGCGCCGCCAGGTCCCGTACCGTCCACTCCCCCAGCCGGGTCGGCCCGTCGAGCTGCTCGGGCGTGAGCGCCGCGACCGCCTCCCGTACGTGCGTGAACTGGGCGAGCACGGCGGCCCTGGTCTTGGCGGAGTCGTAGCGACGGATGCGCTTCTTGGCCGGTGGCATGGGGGCGAGGGTAGTCGGAGACTGGAGGGGGAGGGCTTCCGGCAGCGCACCCGTTCGACCGAGAGGGGTCGATGAGCGATGGCTGAGCACCCTGACGCCGCCCTGATCCGCCGGGGCTTCGACGCGTGGACCAAGGGAGACATGGAGGCCGTCGGCGAGCTGATGACGGCGGACTGTACGCACCACTCGCCCGGCGAGAGCCAGATCTCCGGGCACATCAAGGGCCGGGACAACGTCCTCGACATGTACCGGAAGATGTTCGAACTCACCCGCGGCGAGATGCGGGTCGAGCTGCAGAGCGTCTCCGTCGACGGCCGCGGCCATGCCGTGGCGGCGAACCGGTTCTACGCCACGCGCGAGGACAAGGGCGTGGGCATCGAGATGAACGGCGCCCTCGTCTTCACCATCATCGGCGGCAAGATCTCCGACATCGACGAGTGCGTCGAGGACATCGACGTCTCCGACGCCTTCTGGGGTCAGCCCGAGTAGACCGGATCGCGGGGCACCTCGAAGGTCTCGCCGTTCCTCGGTACGCCCACACCGCGCCAGGTGAACGGCACTCCGCTCGCCGTGTCCAGGTCCGGCCCGTCCATCAGCTGGAAGTGCACGTGCGGCTCGGTGGAGTTGCCCGAGTTCCCGCACCGGGCGAGTTCCTGGCCGGCCGTGACCCGGTCGCCCGGCCGGACGGCGAGCGAGCCGCGCCTCAGGTGCGCGTACATCGCGTACGTACCGTCGCCGAGGTCGAGGACGAGGTGATTCCCGGTGATCCGGCGCGCTCCCCCGATGCTCCGGGCGCCGGCCTCGATCAGCAGCAGGTAGAGGACGCCGAGCAGCGAGTTGCGGCTGAGGTGGTCGCGCTGCCCGTCCTCCGCGTGCACGACGGTCCCGTCGGCGACCGCGAGCAGCGGCGCGCCGAAGGCCGGGAAGTCCTCGCTCCGCCGCACCACCGGCCACAGCCACGCGAAGCCCGGACGGGGTTCTTCCCCGTCCTCCCGGGTGACGTCGATCGCGTACGTCTGACCCAGCTGGTGGGTGCCGTGGCTGGGCGTCCGGTCCGCCGGGCTGTTCAGCGCCGACCAGCGGCCGGTGACCGGCGGGTCCACCTCGACCGTGGCGCGGGACGCGGCCATGACCCGGCTACGGGCCGTCCGGGCGAGAACGAGGCCGAGGATCATCGCGGCGACCGCGGGCAGCCAGCCCGCCCAGTAGGGGTACGGCAGCTCGACGGCGAACGAGGCGATCGCCTGGACGACGAACGCCAGCCAGAGCACGCGGTGGAGGACCAACAGCGATGTGCGCGAGGACATGCGGATTCCCCCTGAGGATCGTGGTGTCGGTCACGGGCGGGCCGCGGTGAGGACCACCAGGAGCGGGACGACCCGGGCTCCCGGGACCTCGTAGCGACCACGTCCGACGGTCTTGAGCCAGCCCGCGCCGGTCAGCTGGCGCAGGTGGTGGTAGATCTGGCCGGTCGTGCCGGTCTCCTCCAGCTCCGCCAGCTCGGCGGCGGTGCGCCGGCCGCCGAGGATCTCCCGCAGCAGGCGGAGCCGTACGGGATGGCCGAGGGCGGCGAAGGACTCGGCGGCGTCCGCCCAGTCCTCCTCGAACAGCTGCCCGGTGAAGGCGCCGAACTGCCACTCGTAGCGCTCCTCCGTCGGCAGCCTGACCGCTCCCGTGAAGACGACCGCGCCGTCCTCGCCCCGGTCCCCCGCGTCCGCCGCAAGCTGCGCCTTGAGTGCTTCGAGGGCCCAGAGCGGGCTGTCGGTGACCTCGGGGACGGGGCGCCCGGCGGCTCGGGCCGCGCTGTCGGCCGCTCCTCCCGCCGCGCGTCCGGCCGCGCCGTCGGCCGCGCCGTCGGCCGCGCTCTCCAGGGCCGCCAGACGCCGTTCCAGCGCCGCGACCCGCTCTTCCAGCTCCATGGCGACGAGATTACGTAATTACGTAATCCCCCGCAAGCGGGTAACGCGAAAGCCCCCGCCAGGACCTTCCGGTCCGGACGGGGGCTCCCCCAATGCTCCGTATCAGGCCAGCAGGCCCGGAATCGTCGCCTCGTGCGCCGTGCGCAGCTCCGTCAGGGAGAGCGCGAACTCGCCCTGGACGTCGACCGCGTCCCCGTCGACGACACCGATCCGCGCCGCCGGCAGACCCCGCGCACCGCACATGTCGGTGAAGCGGAGCTCCTCGCTGCGCGGGACGGCCACGACCGCACGGCCGGCCGACTCGCTGAAGAGGAACGTGAACGCGTCCAGGCCCTCCGGGACGACCAGGCGCGCGCCGTTCCCGCCGCGCAGGCAGGACTCGACGACCGCCTGGACGAGACCGCCGTCGGACAGGTCGTGCGCGGCGTCGATCATGCCGTCGCGCGAGGCCGAGATCAGGATCTCGCCGAGCAGCTTCTCCCGGTCGAGGTCCACGGCCGGCGGCAGACCGCCGAGGTGCTTGTGGATGACCTCGGACCAGGCCGAGCCGCCGAACTCCTCACGCGTGTCGCCGAGCAGGTAGAGGAGCTGGCCCTCTTCCGCGAAGGCGATCGGCGTACGGCGGTTGACGTCGTCGATCACACCGAGGACGGCCACGACCGGCGTCGGGTGGATCGCGACCTCACCGGTCTGGTTGTACAGCGAGACGTTGCCGCCGGTCACCGGGGTGCCGAGCTGGAGGCAGCCGTCCGCGAGACCACGGGTGGCCTCGGCGAACTGCCACATCACGGCCGGGTCCTCGGGCGAACCGAAGTTCAGGCAGTCCGAGATGGCCAGCGGCTTCGCCCCGGAGGCGGCGACGTTGCGGTACGCCTCCGCCAGCGCGAGCTGCGCACCCGTGTACGGGTCGAGCTTGGCGTACCGGCCGTTGCCGTCGGTCGCCATGGCCACGCCGAGGTTGGTCTCCTCGTCGATGCGGACCATGCCCGCGTCCTCGGGCTGCGCCAGGACCGTGTTGCCCTGCACGAACCGGTCGTACTGGTCCGTGATCCAGGACTTCGACGCCTGGTTCGGGGAGGAGACCAGCTTCAGGACCTGGTCCTTGAGCTCCTCACCCGTCTGCGGCCGGGGCAGCTTGCCGGCGTCGTCGGCCTGGAGCGCGTCCTGCCACTCCGGGCGGGCGTACGGCCGGTGGTAGGTCGGGCCCTCGTGGGCGACGGAGCGCGGCGGCACGTCGACGATCTGCTCGCCGTGCCAGAAGATCTCCAGACGCTCGCCCTCGGTCACCTCACCGATGACGACCGCGATGACGTCCCACTTCTCGCAGATCTCCAGGAAGCGGTCGACGTGCTCGGGCTCGACGATCGCGCACATGCGCTCCTGCGACTCGCTCATGAGGATCTCCTCGGGCGAGAGGGTCGCGTCGCGCAGGTGGACCCGGTCGAGCTCGACGCGCATGCCGCCGGAACCGGCCGAGGCCAGCTCGGACGTGGCGCAGGAGAGCCCGGCACCGCCGAGGTCCTGGATGCCCGCGACCAGCTTCTCCTTGAAGATCTCCAGGGTGCACTCGATGAGGAGCTTCTCCTGGAAGGGGTCGCCGACCTGGACGGCGGGGCGCTTGGTGGGCTTGGTGTCGTCGAAGGTCTCGGACGCGAGGACCGAGACGCCGCCGATGCCGTCGCCGCCCGTGCGGGCGCCGTAC
Source organism: Streptomyces sp. NPDC088553 (assembly GCF_044752965.1). Classification (NCBI taxonomy): domain Bacteria; kingdom Bacillati; phylum Actinomycetota; class Actinomycetes; order Kitasatosporales; family Streptomycetaceae; genus Streptomyces; species Streptomyces sp. NPDC088553. Next base: position 59,661 of record NZ_JBIVMG010000006.1, read on the forward strand.
AGGATCACCTTGTTGCCGGGGCCGGAGGCCTTGGCGAGGTGGATGTCCTCGTGCTTCATCACGCCGATGCAGCCGGCGTTGACCAGCGGGTTGCCCTGGTAGCACTCGTCGAAGACGACCTCGCCGCCGATGTTCGGCAGGCCGAGGCAGTTGCCGTAGCCGCCGATGCCGGCGACGACACCGGGCAGCACGCGCTTGGTGTCGGGGTGGTCGGCCGCGCCGAAGCGCAGCGGGTCGACGACCGCGACCGGGCGGGCGCCCATGGCGAGGATGTCGCGGACGATGCCGCCGATGCCGGTGGCAGCGCCCTGGTAGGGCTCGATGTACGAGGGGTGGTTGTGCGACTCGACCTTGAAGGTGACCGCGTACCCCTGGCCGACGTCGACGACGCCGGCGTTCTCACCGATGCCGACGAGCATGGCGTCGTTGGCGGGGACCTTCTCGCCGAACTGCTTCAGGTGGACCTTGCTGCTCTTGTAGGAGCAGTGCTCGGACCACATGACGGAGTACATGGCGAGCTCGGCGCCGGTGGGACGGCGGCCGAGGATCTCGCGGATGCGCGCGTACTCGTCCTCCTTGAGGCCGAGCTCCTTCCAGGGCTGCTCGCTGTCCGGCGTCTCGCTCGCGTGCTTGACGGTGTCGAGGCTCATCAGGCGTTGACCAGCTTCTTGAGGATCGAGGTGAAGAAACCGAGGCCGTCCGTCTTGCCGGTGCCGATGAGCGGCTCGACGGCGTGCTCGGGGTGCGGCATGAGGCCGACCACGTTGCCCGCGGCGTTGGTGATGCCCGCGATGTCACGCAGCGAGCCGTTGGGGTTCACGTCCAGGTAGCGGAAGGCGACCCGCCCCTCGGCCTCCAGCTCGTCGAGCACCCGCTCGTCGGCGACGTACCGGCCGTCCATGTTCTTGAGCGGGACCTCGATCTCCTGGCCCTCGGTGTAGTCCGAGGTCCAGGCGGTCTCCGCGTTCTCCACCCGCAGCTTCTGGTCGCGGCAGATGAAGTGGAGGTGGTTGTTGCGCAGCATCGCGCCCGGCAGCAGATGGGCCTCGGTGAGGATCTGGAAGCCGTTGCAGATGCCGAGGACGGGCATGCCCGCCTTCGCCTGCTCGATGATCGTCTCCATCACCGGCGAGAAGCGGGAGATGGCTCCGGCCCGCAGGTAGTCGCCGTAGGAGAAACCGCCGGCCAGGACCACGGCGTCGACCTGCTTGAGGTCCTTGTCGCGGTGCCAGAGCGATACGGGCTCGGCGCCCGCGAGGCGGGCGGCACGCAGCGCGTCCTGGTCGTCGAGCGTTCCGGGGAACGTGACGACGCCGATGCGTGCGGTCACGACTCCACCTTCACGATGAAGTCTTCGATCACGGTGTTTGCAAGGAAGGTTTCGGCCATCTCATGGATGCGGGCGAGGGCGGCGTCGTCGACCGGTCCCTCCACCTCCAGCTCGAAACGCTTCCCCTGACGGACGTCGGCGATTCCGGCGAATCCCAGGCGGGGCAGTGCACGCTGCACCGCCTGCCCCTGAGGGTCGAGGATCTCCGGCTTGAGCATGACGTCGACTACGACGCGTGCCACTGGCACTCCCGGTGGTGTGTTGCGTGGGCGGTTCCCTCAGCGTACCTGTCTCCAAATTCTACGCGGGTAGAGATCTGAAGGATCCTACAAAAGCCAGGCCGCGGAGCCGCCCCACCAGGGATCACACCCCATGCCCCCGACCGAGCACACCCACGCAAAATTCGAGTGAAATATTGCGGACCTCATTGCGCCGGGACACGCTGAAACAATTGCCAGGGCTTCACAATGCGACGCCCGCCGCTGTACAAAGGAATCGAGAAGAAATCAGCATTGTCGCGGCACAGCCGTACGGTCGGCATCGCCGCACGTCAGAGGCGTCACAAGCGCCCCCTCTGCGGCACCGGCCGCAGGAAAGGACCGATATCCGTGGCTCAGCGTGTGGTGGTCACAATCTCCGACGACATGGACGGCGGAGAAGCGGCTGAAACGGTCGCGTTCGGCCTCGACGGGAAGATGTACGAGATCGACCTGAATGCTGCCAATGCAAAGAAACTCCGCAAGGCACTCGCCCCGTACCTCGCCGCCGGGCGCAAGTTGCCGGCGAAGGCCGTGACCGGCCGGAGCGCGTCCCTGGAGTCGTACACCCACACCTCCCTCGCCCCCGACCCGGCGGCGGTCCGCGCCTGGGCGCAGTCCAACAAGATGGAGGTGCCCGCCCGCGGCCGGATCCCGAAGAGGGTCTACGAGGCCTTCCGCGCCGCGAGTTGAGCGGCCCGGCCCCCGGCCGCCGACGCGGCGGGGCGAGCCGATTTGCATTGCACCCCCCATGATCCGCTAAAGTCTGGAACACGCCGAGGGGCGAGGCCGCAAAGCCCCACCTCACGCAGCGTGCGGGTGTAGTTCAGTAGCAGAACATCCCCCTTCCAGGGGGAAGGCGCAGTGTGCAATTCCTGTCACCCGCTCTGCATCGCAAGACCGAGCACTCCGGTGCATCAGGTAGAGTGGTGCTCGCACCGCCCAGTGAAAGCTGAGCGGCAGCAATGCGGACGTGGCTCAGTTGGTAGAGCATCACCTTGCCAAGGTGAGGGTCGCGAGTTCGAATCTCGTCGTCCGCTCCAGATCGAAGGCCCCGGTTCTCTGGAACCGGGGCCTTCGGCGTATCTCAAGAGCCCCGAGCGCTCCCCGACTCCCGCCGCCCCCATGACATTTGTCAGAACCGGGTGGTGACAGCGCGCACTGCCGGACGGCCCGCGCCGCCGGAAGCCTGGACCCATGACCCACGCGACCCACGCGAGCCCCGCGATCGAGGCGGAGGGCCTCCGCCGCGGCTACTCCGGCGACTTCGAGGCCGTCCGCGGCATCTCCTTCACCGTCCCGCGCGGCGAGATCTTCGCCCTCCTCGGCACCAACGGCGCCGGGAAGACCTCCACCGTCGAACTCCTCGAAGGCCTCGCCGCCCCGAGCGCCGGCACCGCCCGCGTCCTCGGCCACGACCCCTACCGCGAACGGGCCGCCGTCCGCCCCCGGATCGGCGTGATGCTCCAGGAGGGCGGCTTCCCCTCCGAACTGACCGTGGCCGAGACCGTGAGGATGTGGGCGGACTGCACCACCCACGCCCGCCCCACCGCCGAAGCGCTCGACGCCACCGGGCTCACCGGACGAGGTCCAGGCGGCGCTCGGGTGGGTGGTCCGGGAGACCACGACGAACGTACTGCGACACGGGGACGCGCGGCGCTGCGCGATCGCCGTGCGGGAGGAGGAGGACACGGTGCTGCTGACGGTGGAGAACGACGGGGTGCGGGCGGGGACGGGGGGCGGTGCCCGGCCTGGCGGTTCGGGTGCCGGCGGGGGTGCCGGGACCGGGCTCGTCGGGCTGCGGGAGCGGCTCGCGGCCGTCGGCGGGACGCTCGACGCGGGCCCGGGCGACGGCGGTACGTTCCTCGTGACGGCCCGGATTCCGGTGGCCCGGGCGGGGGTCCGACGGTGACCGAAGCCGGAGCCGCGCCCGCGCCCGTACCCGTGCGCGTGCTGCTCGCCGACGACGAGCATCTGATCCGTGGTGCGGTCGCCGCGCTGCTCGGCCTCGAAGACGATCTCGTCGTCGTCGCCGAGGCCGCGACCGGACCCGAGGCGCTCGCCATGGCCCGCGCCCACCGCCCCGACGTCGCCGTGCTCGATCTGCAGATGCCGGGCGGGGACGGTGTGAGGGTCGCCACAGTCCTGCGGGACGAACTGCCCGACTGCCGCACCATGATCGTGACCGGTCACGGCCGCCCCGGACACCTCAAGCGGGCCCTCTCGGCCGGCGTCCGCGGCTTCGTCCCGAAGACCGTCAGCGCCCAGCGACTCGCCGAGATCATCCGTACCGTGCACGCCGGAAACCGTTACGTGGAACCGGAGTTGGCGGCCGACGCCATCGCCGCCGGAGACTCCCCGCTGACCGCCAGGGAGGCCGAGGTGCTCGAATTCTCCGCCGACGGGGCGCCCGTCGCGGAGATCGCCCGGCGCGCCTCGCTCTCCCCCGGAACCGTCCGCAACTACCTCTCCTCCGCCGCCGCGAAACTCGGTGCGGAGAACCGGCATACGGCGGTGCGTCTCGCACAGGCGAAAGGTTGGGTATAGTTGGCTCCGCGCTACGGCGCATGCGGACGTGGCTCAGTTGGTAGAGCATCACCTTGCCAAGGTGAGGGTCGCGAGTTCGAATCTCGTCGTCCGCTCCATGAAGAAGCCCCCGGTCGAATCGACCGGGGGCTTTCTCGTGCTCCCGAGACGTGCCCCCGGCACGAGTGCCGGGGGCCGGGGAGGTCAGAAGCTGTCGGACCAGGCCCTGCCGGTCAGCAGCTCGTACGCCTCCAGGTACTTGGCGCGCGTGGCGTCCACGATCTCCTGCGGGAGCGGCGGCGGGGGCTGCTCGCTCTTGCGGTCCCACCCGGAGGCCGGGGAGGTCAGCCAGTTCCGGACGAACTGCTTGTCGTACGAGGGCTGGGCGCGGCCCGGCTCCCACTGGTCGGCCGGCCAGAAGCGCGAGGAGTCCGGGGTCAGCACCTCGTCGCCGAGGACGAGCGTCTCCCCGTCGAAACCGAACTCGAACTTGGTGTCCGCGAGGATGATCCCGCGCTCGCGGGCGATGTCCCGGGCCCGGCCGTACACGGCGAGGGTCGTCTGACGCAGCAGCGCGGCGGTCTCGGCGCCGACCTGGCGGGCGACCTCCTCGTACGACACGTTCTCGTCGTGGTCGCCGACCGCGGCCTTGGTGGCCGGGGTGAAGATCGGGGCGGGCAGCTCGGAGCCGTCGCCGAGACCCTCGGGAAGCGCGAGACCGCAGACCGTGCGGGACTCGTTGTACTCCAGGAGGCCGGAGCCGGTGAGGTAGCCGCGGGCCACGCACTCGACCGGGACCATGTTCAGCGACTTGCAGACCGTGGTGCGGCCCGCCCAGTCGGCGGGGGCGCCGGCCGGCAGTTCGGTGGAGATCACGTGGTGCGGGACCAGGTCGGAGAGCCGGTCGAACCACCACAGGGAGAGCTGCGTGAGCACCCGGCCCTTGTCGGGGATCTCGGTGGGCAGCACCCAGTCGAACGCGGACATGCGGTCGCTCGCCACCATCACGAGGTCCCCGTCCTCGTTCCGGTACAGGTCGCGCACCTTGCCCGTGTGGAGATGGGTGAGGCCCGGGACCTGGACGGGCTCGGGCTTTTCTACGAATCCGGACACGGTTCCTCCGCGTAGGTTGATCCAGGAGCGTGTCCGATTCTCTCGCACATCCGGGCGGCCCCGGCCGCCGGGCCGTGTGACCCCCCGCTCAGTCCCTCTTGCAGATCCGGTCGAGGAGATTCGCGGTGGCGCGCTGGACCCGGGCGTCGACATGGCCCGGCCGGTCGAGCGCCGGCGACCAGGCGAACGTCCCGGAGGCGAAGACCCAGGCACCCGAGGGCGCCCGGTAGAGGCTCGTCTCCTGGTGCCGGAGCGCCCCCTCGCCGTCGCGGTAGGGCGAGTGGGCGAGCAGGATGCGGCCCTGGTGCTCGGGGAGCGCCGTCCGCGGGAAGTAGCGGTCGGCCTCGCCCGCGACCAGGCCGGGGAGCTCGTCGCCGTCACCGGCGCCGGTGGCCTCCCAGAGCCAGTGCTCGGCGTTCCGTACGACCAGCGGGTGCGGTTCGGGCACCCGGCCCGCGTACTGGATGCCGAGGAGCTGCTGCTCGGGCCGGTCGACCTCGCGCCAGAGCGCGGGCCGGCCGGGGCCGCGGCGCTTGCGGCAGGTGAGCAGCCGGTCCGGCACCCCGGACGGCGAAGGGCCCAGCTCCACCTGCCAGTACATGGTGTTGGCGGAGAGGAAGACCAGCGAGGTGCCCTGGTCGCGGGCGAGCTCGACGGTCTTGCGCATCGGCACCGACCAGTACTCGTCGTGCCCGGGGAAGACCAGGCCCCGGTAGCGGCTCGGGTCGACCCGGCCCGCGTGCAGATCGCGGGTCTCGGCGTACGCCAGGTCGTAGCCGTAGCGCTCGGCCCAGCGGATGAAGTCGTACGCGTGACCGACGTGGAGCGGCAGCCCCGCGCCCGCGTACGGGCGGTCGAAGGAGACGGTGACGGCCGCGTCCTGCTCGCCGAGCAGCCGGCCCTCCTCGTCCCATGCGTGGTAGAGGCTGGCGCCGGTGTGACCGTCCTCCGGGTAGAGGTTGTACGCCTGCCAGGTCACGTCCGGGAGGACGAGGAGCAGATCGGCCGGGTGGTTGTCGCGGACCGTGAAGGGGATGTGCGAGCGGTAGCCGTCGGCGGTGGTGAGGACGGCGACGTACGCCCCGATCGACCAGTAGCTGGGGACCTGCAGCCGCCAGGACTGCCACCAGTGGTGGCAGGAGACCGTGCGGTCGGCGGTCAGCGGGGCCGGCTGGACGATCCCGGAGAGCCGGGGGCTCGTGGTGATCTTCGCGGCGCCGTCACCGCCGTAGTGACCGATCCGGTAGATGTCGACCGAGAACTGCTGCGGCGGGTCCACCGTGATGTGGAAGTCGATCGACTCGCCCGGTGCCACGGCTCCGTCGGAGGCGAAACCCTTGATCTGGCGGCGGACGTCGTCGGCCGTGCGCGGGCCGCCGCTGCCGCCCCGGGCCAGGATTTCGTCCGCGTACCAGGGGACCATCTGCCCGGTGTCGTCGAAGTAGTTCTCGGAACCGCGCAGCCAGGGCAAGGGGCCCTGGCCGAACGGATCGGTGACGGCGTGCGCGAGCGCACCCGACTCCCACCGCCTGATCTGGTCCGCCCCCATGCTGCGCCCCTCCCTCGACTCCCCCGGGTCGGCTGGTCAGTGCCTGTCTGCTCGTGTCGGATCGTGCCCCTGGTTCAGGCTCCTGGGTCGTGCCTCTGTCAGCGGCGGTCTCCAGCACATCACATAACGCACGCACTCCGTCACCGTTCGTCGTGAATTGACGAGAGTGGAAGACGGGGCTCCGAAACGGGTGATCTCCAGGGCTCCTCCGAACTCGCATCCGGGATGGCCCCGGGACCGCCTCCGGATGGCCCCCGGCCCGCCTCCGGACCGCCTCCGGACGGCCCCCAGGACCCCGGGAGGCCTCAGACCAGGCGTACGGGCTTCTCGGGGCGCACCCCCGTGCGGGCCAGCCACACCCGCAGCGGCTCCGGATCGCCGTCCTCGACGAGCGCGAGGACACGGGGACCGAGGTCCGCCGCCCGCTCGCCGCCGACGAGGAGCGCGGGACCGTCGAGCCAGTCGAGGCCGGGGGTGGCCTCCGCGGTGTCCACCGCCGCACAGCAGACCATCGCGGTGACGTGGTCGGCGAGCAGATCGCGGCCGGAGCGGGGCGGCTGGAGCGGGAAGAGCGGCAGCGGGCCGTCCGGGCCGCTGACGACCGCGGGGGGTGTGCCGCCGGAGTGCCGGTCGTCCTTCTCGGCGCTGCGGGCCGCCGCCTCGGCGGTCAGGGCGGTGGCGGCCACGCGCGCCTCCCGGGCGGCCTCCTCACGCGCGAGGAGCGCGCTGAGGGCGCCTGCGAGCGCCTCGGCGGCGGGGTTGACGGCCTCTTCGTCGTCCTCGGTGTCGAGGTCGACGTCGGCGTCGGCGTCGGCGTCGGTGGCAGTGGTGGCGGCGATGCCGGTGGCGGCGTCGGTGCCGGTGGTGTGGATGTCGTCCGCCGGGAACGGGCGCTCCTGGGGCGACGTGGCCTGCGCGGCCTCAAGGGCTGCCCCGCCGGCATCGGCGTCGCCACCGGCGTCGCCATCGGCATCGGCAGGCTTCGTCGGCTCCGTGGAGAGGTGGGCGATCACCCGGGTCAGGGTCGGACCGTCGGCGACGCCCTCACCACCCCCGACCCCTCCCGCGGAGTGCGCGAGGCCGAGGCCGTCGAGGACCTGGTGGAGCCGGGCCGCGTCGGTGCGCCACTTCCGGTCGACGACCTCCTCCGGGTACTGGCTCCACTCCACCGGGGACCAGTCGGGCCCGGGCTCGGCCGGGCCGCCGTGGAAGAGACGGGCGGCGAGCAGCGAGGTGGCCTCGTCGACCGCGCCCGGCTCCTCCAGGAGGTCGCAGGCGGGGCGCTCGCCGAGGCGGGAGGCGAAGCCGTCCGCGAGCCGGTCGCGGCGGGAGAGCTCGGTCAGGGCGGAGACCACGCCGGCGTCGAGCTTGGCGGGCCAGCGGCCCATCCGCCAGGCGGGCAGCGCGACGCGGGTCAGGAGCCGGTCCCAGCCCGCGTACGCCAGGCCGACCTGCTCCTGGGCGACGATCCGTACGCCGTAGTCCACGGCCTGGGCGCGCTCGGAGCCGGCGGCGGCGACCCCGCGCTCCATCTCGGCGGCGTGCCCGCGGCAGGCGCGGAGGAGGACGCGGGCGACCTGCCCGACCCCGTGCGCGCCGAGGCGGCGGACCGGGTCGAGACCGGGGGTTCCGGGTACGGCCACGGCGGCGTCCAGGCCCCGGACGAAGCGGCGGGCCGCGGCTATGTCGGGGTGTGCGGCGGGGCCCGTACCGGCGACGACGGGGGCGAGGACCGCCCGCAGCTCGCCGACGCGCATCCACCACAGGAAGGGCGAGCCTATGACGAGGACGGGGGCGCCTTCGCTCTCCCCTTCACCTCCCCGCGTGCGCAGCGCGCGGTGGGCCCGGTGGGTGCGGTCCTCCAGCCAGCTGTCGCAGTCCGGGGTCAGGGCTATCGCGGCGGGCGCCGGGACGTCGAGCCGGTCGGCCAGGTCCCGGACGAGCCGGTAGAGGTCGGGGGCGGCGGTCTCGGCGAGCTCCACCGTCGGTGTGGCGGCGGGGCGGGCCCGGGCGACGACCAGGGCGACGGCGGTGGCGGCGAGCAGGACGAGGACCGCGAGGACGGTCACCACCCAGCGGGCCGCGTCCCAGCCGGAGCCGGTGAAGTGGCCGGTGACCCCGCCCGCGTACAGGACGACGGCCACGGCGGCGGGCAGGACCGCGAGGCCCAGCGCCCTGCCGCGGACCCGGAGGACGGCGAGGGCCCGGGAGCGCGCGGCGCGCGCTCCCCACTCCTCGCCGACAACGGAACCGGTACCGGACACGCCGTACATCACCCCCTCCTGCCCTTGTCGGGACTGCCTGTGGCGGTGTTGCTCACACCCCCACTGTGGCACCCGCCACCGACATCGCAATGCCGGTGGGCCAAGTGCCGGAACGCCTTCGCCGCACCCTAGTTGGGGCTTCGGCGGACGTCATCCGGATGGCCCAGCCGTCACTCGAAGGTATGGCTTTGGGCAAAGGTGATGGATTTCGCGCGGCCGTGCGATCCACCGCACGGCCGCGCGAGAAATCGGCGCCCCCGTCAGGCCTCGGCGGCCTTCCGCGCGATGTCCGTACGGTGCTGGGAGCCGTCAAGGCGGATACGGCCGACCGCCGCGTAGGCACGCTCGCGGGCCTGCGCCAGGTCCGTTCCGGTCGCGGTGACCGAGAGGACGCGGCCGCCCGCGCTGACGATCGCGTCGCCGTCCCGCTTCGTCCCGGCGTGCAGGACGTACGCGAGCGGGGCGTCCTTCTCGGCGACCTCGTCGAGGCCCTCGATCGGGTCGCCCGTGCGCGGGGTCTCCGGGTAGTTGTGCGAGGCGATGACGACGGTGACCGCGGCGTCGTCGCTCCAGCTCAGCGGGGCCTGGTCGTCCAGGGTGCCGTTGGCCGCGTTCAGCAGGACGCCGGCCAGCGGGGTGCGCAGCCGGGCCAGGACGACCTGGGTCTCGGGGTCGCCGAAGCGGGCGTTGAACTCGATGACCCGGACGCCGCGGCCGGTGATGGCCAGACCCGCGTACAGCAGGCCGGAGAACGGCGTGCCGCGGCGGCGCAGCTCGTCGACCGTCGGCTGGAGGACGGTCGCGAGGACCTCGTCGACCAGCTTCGGGTCGGCCCAGGGCAGCGGCGAGTAGGCGCCCATGCCACCGGTGTTCGGGCCCTCGTCGTCGTCGAGCGCGCGCTTGAAGTCCTGCGCGGGCTGGAGCGGGAGGACGGTGGTGCCGTCGGTGATGGCGAAGAGGGAGACCTCGGGGCCGTCGAGGAACTCCTCGATGACCACCCGGTCGCACGCGAGCGCGTGGGCCCGGGCCTGCGCGAGGTCGTCGGTGACGACGACGCCCTTGCCGGCGGCGAGGCCGTCGTCCTTCACGACGTACGGAGCGCCGAAGGCGTCGAGCGCCTCGTCGATCTCCTCCGGGGTCGTGCAGACGTAGCTGCGGGCGGTGGGCACCCCGGCGCCGGCCATGACGTCCTTGGCGAACGCCTTGGAGCCCTCCAGCTCCGCCGCTTCCCGCGACGGGCCGAAGACGGGGATGCCGGTCGCGCGGACGGCGTCGGCGACACCGGCGACGAGCGGAGCCTCCGGGCCGACGACGACCAGGCCGGCGCCGAGCTCGGTGGCGAGGCGCGCGACGGCGTCGCCGTCCAGTTGGTCGACGGGGTGCAGCTCGGCGACCTCCGCGATTCCGGCGTTGCCGGGCGCGCAGTGCAGAGCGGTGACGTCGGGATCGAGGGAGAGAGAGCGGCACAGGGCGTGTTCGCGGGCGCCGCCGCCGATGACGAGGACCTTCACGCCTGTCAGGGTAGCCCGACGACCGGGATGCCCCTTGTGCGGGCCACTGAACGAGACGCCCCTACTCGTTCGTGTATTCCTCCACAACCGTGGCGCCGAGCTCGCGCACGATCAGGTCGTGCCCGGAGAGGGCGGAGTCGACGAGGTCCGGGTCATCCTCCTCCGGCACGTCGTCCTCGGGCGCCACCGGCTGCGGCGCGGGCGGCGTGTACGCGGGCGCGGGAGCGGGCGGCGGGGCCTGCTGGAACGAGGAGGGCGCGGGGGCGGACGGAGCCTGCGGCTGTACGGGGGTGGGCGGCGGCGCCTGCTGGAAGGACGGCGCGGGAGCGGGGGCGGACGCCTGCGGGCGGCTGAAGCCTCCGGTTCCGCCCGAGCCGCCGAAGCCGGTCGCGGCGGGCGGCGGCGAGGCCCCGCCCGAGGGGTCGATGATCGCCTCGATCTTCCAGTTCACGTTGAACTGCTCGGCGAGGGCCTGCTTCAGGACGTCCTCGCTGCCGCTGCTCGCGAAGTTGTCGCGGGCTCCGGCGTTGAGGAAGCCGAGCTGGAGGGTCGTGCCGTCGAAGCCGGCGACCTGCGCGTTCTGGCTGAGCAGGATCCAGGTGAAGCGGCGCCGGTTCTTCACGGCGTCGAGGATCTGCGGCCAGAGGTTGCGCACCTGGGCGGTGTCACCGCCACCGCCCGAGGCGGGAGCGGGCGCGGGGGCCTGCGGCGTGGGCTGTGCGTGGACGGGGGCGGGGGCGGTCGGGGCCGGCGCGGCGGGCGCGGAGGCACCGGGCCAGGCACCGGGTGCGGCGCCGCCGGGTGCGGCGCCGCCGGGGGTGGCGGCACCGGGCCAGGCGCCGGGGCGGGGGGCGGCGGGCTGCGCCTGAACCGGCTCGGGTGCCGGCGCGGCCGCCGGTGCCGGTGCGGCCTGCGGCGGGGCCTGTACGGGCGTGGGCGCGGGAGCCGGGGCGGGGGCCGGCGGGGGCGGGGCCATCGGCGTGTGGGCGTCGGGCCCGGGGACGTACCCCAGGGCGGGGCCGGGCGCCCCGGGCGTGAAGACGGGCGCGGGCCCGGTGGCCGCACCGCGCTCCAGCCGGTCGAGGCGCGCCTGCACGGAGCGCTCGTCGTCGAAGGCGGCGGGCAGCAGCACGCGCGCGCAGATCAGCTCCAGCTGGAGCCGGGGCGAGGTGGCCCCCCGCATCTCGGTCAGACCGGTGTTGACCAGGTCGGCGGCCCGGCTGAGCTCGGCGGCGCCGAACACGGACGCCTGCGCCTGCATGCGCTCGATCACGTCGGCCGGGGCGTCGATGAGCCCCTTCTCGGCGGCGTCGGGAACGGCGGCCAGGATCACCAGGTCACGCAGCCGCTCCAGGAGGTCGGCGACGAAGCGGCGCGGGTCGTTGCCGCCCTCGATGACCGTGTCGACGACCTCGAACGCGGCGGCGCCGTCACCGGCGGCGAAGGCCTCCACGACCGCGTCGAGCAGCGAGCCGTCCGTGTAGCCGAGCAGGGAGGTGGCCATGCTGTACGTCACACCGTCGGCGGCGGCCCCCGAGAGGAGCTGGTCCATGACGGACATCGAGTCACGCACGGAACCGGCGCCGGCGCGCACGACGAGCGGCAGCACGCCGTCGTCGACGGCGATGCCCTCGCGCCCGCAGACGTCCCGCAGGTACTCCCGCAGGGTCCCGGGCGGGACGAGCCGGAAGGGGTAGTGGTGGGTCCGGGACCGGATCGTCCCGATCACCTTCTCCGGCTCGGTCGTCGCGAAGATGAACTTGAGGTGCTCCGGCGGCTCCTCGACCACCTTCAGCAGGGCGTTGAAGCCCGCCGGGGTGACCATGTGGGCCTCGTCGATGATGTAGATCTTGTAGCGGCTCGACGCGGGCCCGAAGAAGGCCTTCTCGCGCAGGTCACGGGCGTCGTCCACACCACCGTGCGAGGCGGCGTCGATCTCGATGACGTCGATCGACCCCGGCCCGTTCCGCGCGAGGTCACGGCAGGACTGGCACTCCCCGCAGGGCGTGGGCGTGGGCCCCTGCTCGCAGTTCAGACACCGCGCGAGAATGCGCGCACTGGTCGTCTTGCCACAGCCGCGGGGCCCGCTGAACAGGTACGCGTGATTGACCCGGTTGTTCCGCAGGGCCTGCTGCAACGGGTCGGTGACATGCTCCTGCCCGATGACCTCGGCGAAGGACTCGGGGCGATAGCGGCGGTAGAGCGCGAGAGACGACACATGTACGAGGTTATAGGCGCCCACCGACAACCCGGGAAAAATCCGCCACCGGCGGCCGGCGCGACGTCCACCGCGGGTACGGCCACGGTCACCGCCCCGGCCTTCGGCGGCCCCGGCCAGGGCCGCGGCCCCGCCTCGCACGGGAACGCAAGCGCCCCCCACGCACCTGCCAGAGCCGACCTACCCTTGCTGCCTTCCGGCCCTGGGGGAGTTCAGTCAGATAGCACCGCGTGAGGGGCTTCGCCCAGAGTACCCGATGGCGAACCCCCCGAAGCCCCGCGCCCCCTCGCTCCCCTGCGGAACAGCTGGCCGCCCCTCACCGGAGACGCCACCGAGCACGCCACCGAGCACGTCGACGACACGTAGACGAACACCTCGCCGGACACGTCGACGAACACCGTGCCGGACACCCACGGGGCACCTCACCACCCCCCACCAGGATCGAGTTCGCGAGCACCCTCTTCGGTCATGTAATGTTCGCGGCGGAGGATTCGCCTAGAGGCCTAGGGCGCACGCTTGGAAAGCGTGTTGGGGGCAACCCCTCACGAGTTCGAATCTCGTATCCTCCGCCAGTGCCTCACCGGGCACGATGTCGAAGGCCCCGCTGCTTGCAGCGGGGCCTTCGACGTTGTCCGGGGCGGTCAGTTCTCCCCGGCGGGGAGGCCGGCTTCGAGGAGATCGAAGAGGTACGTCGCCTCCGGGGCCACGACGGCCGCGATCCGGGCGTTGGGCTCCCCGGCGAGGGTGAGCTCCTGGATGCGTTGGAACAGCAGGCGGTGGGCGGCGCCGAGGAGTGCCGCGGCGGCCCGAGGGGCGATGGCCGGGGCCTGGGCGGGGGCGACGGCCGCCAGGGCCTCGGCGAGGGCCTCCTCGCGCAGGTCGTGGAGTTCGCGCAGGCGGGCGCTCAGGGTGGGGCTCTCGGCGATCATGCGGGCGAACTCCGGTCCGGCGAAGCCCGCGACGGGGTCGCACTCCTCGACCGCGGCGGCGAACTCGCGGCGCAGCGCGGCGAGCGGCGACTCGTCCGCGGCGCGGTCGGCGACCGCGCGGGCCAGGGTCGCGGTGAACGCCTCGTGGTGGTCGAGGGCCAGGTCCTCCTTCCGCGGGAAGTAGTTGGTGACCGTCTTCTTGGCGACGCGGGCCGCCGTGGCGATCTCGGCGATGGTCGTCTGCTCGAAGCCCTGCTCCATGAAGAGGCGGGTGGCGTGGTCGGAGATCAGCTGCCTGGTCTCCTGCTTCTTGGACTCGCGGAGTCCCGTGCTCTCGGTACCCATGAGCGAATCTTACACGCGACGTAAAAATATCCTTGACGCACTCTCGCGGTCGTGCCTAAAGTTACGTCCGTTGCAAAAATCGCCCGGTAGAACCCCAGGGGCGAAGAGCCAAAAGGAAGAGGTCGCGTATGCGTATGCCGAAGCAGGATCTCGCCGCGTTCAGCACCGCTCTCAGTACCGCTCTCACCAGCACCGCCAAGCTCGGCGCCGCCGCCGCCCAGGACACCGGGCCGACGCCCGCCGCCCGGCGCCCCCCGCGCCGCGAGCTGCCGCGTACGGGCCGCGGTGAGGCACGTAACCGGTTCCAGGCGCCGCGCCGCACGTACTGACACCGGCCGGGCCTGGCGCTGCGCGCGGTGTACGCCCACCGACCCACTGACCGGCCTGCCCGCCGACGCATTGAACCGTTGATCCGTTGATCCGCTGGTCCGCTGGTCCGCTGGTCCGCTTCTGAGGAGCCGCCGTGAACGTCTCTACCTCCACCCTCTCCCTCACCGTCGCCGACGTGGACGCCTCCCAGGAGTTCCTCACCACCCACCTCGGCTACCAGGTGGCCATGGCCGCCGACGGCTTCGCCTCGCTGACCCGCGAGGACGCCGCCGTCGACATCGTGCTGCTGCGCCGGGGCACCGACGTCCTGCCGCCCGAACAGCGCGACCAGCAGGCCGCGGGCCTGATCCTGGCGTTCACCGTCACCGACCTCGTGGCCGAAGAGGCCCGACTGCGGGCCGCGGGCGCTCCCATCACGATGCCGCTGCGCGAAGAGCCCTGGGGCGAGCGGCTGTTCCAGCTGACCGACCCCAACGGTGTCGTGGTCCAGCTCGTCGAGTGGGTCACGCCGTCGGCCGATCCCGGCCCCGTCGAAGAGGAGGCACCCGCGCGCACGTGATCACCCCGTCGCCCGAGTCCGTCACCGTCTCCCCCGACGCCACGATGACCGGCCTCGCCGCGCCGAGCCGGGGCAGCGCCGAACTCAGCACCTGGACGGTGGAGATGGCCGCGGGGGCGACCGGACCCGAGCACACCATCAGCCGCGAACAGGTGTGGACGATCACCTGCGGGGGCCGCACCGAGAAGGTCGCGGCCGGCCGGACCGTGATCCTGCCGCCGGACCTGGTACGCCGGGTCCACCCCTGGGCTGTGTGAGGCCCGCCTCCTCCGTGAACGCCTGTGGGCCGGGACGCGTTGGCGTCCCGGCCCACCGGCGTTCGTGTGCGTTCGCGTGTGCCTACACGGGGCAGGGGCGGTACTCGAGGCTGAGTTCGCGGTCGACGGCGTAGCTGGTACGCATCGACGCGTCGATCACCTGCTGCCAGGACCCGTACTTGGCGTACAGCTGGTCCGCGGTGGGACCGAGCGGGTTGCCGTACTTGGCGATGTTCCGCTGCTCGAGGATCCGTACCTCTTCCGGGGTCATGCCGGCGCGGGTGATCTCCTTGGCCTGGTTCCGCATGTCGACCAGCTCACGGGCGATCTCCTCGTCCGTGGCCCCCGCCTCACGCATGGCGGCCTCCGTGCGGTGCATGTCCTCGAGGAGCCCGTGGTACCGCATCCGGGTCCGCTGGGCCTCGACCTTCTGGTCCATCGGCAGCACACGGATCCGGCATACGACGGGGTCGGTGCTGGGGCAGGGGTCGTCGGCGGACACGGGCCGGGCGAGCGGTGCGGTGATGACCGACCCACACGCCTCGGCGGCACCGGCACCGGCGGAACCGGCGGTCCCGAGGAGGGCGACGGCGGCGACGAAGGGGAGAAGGGCGCGGCGAAGCGTGACGGGGGAGGAGGAAAGACGCATGCGCGCATCTTTGGGGCTGCCGCGGTTCGCCATCACGGAGGCGCACCGGTGATCACTCCTACGGGGTGGGCCGGGGTTCCCCGGTCCTGCGGGACGGCCTCGTTCACTGGATCGGGGGGTGATGGGAGGGAGGGACGTTACTGCGACCACCGGTGTGTAGTGATGCCGATACTTTCTGTGATGACCAGTCGGCTCGACCAAACAGGGGTTATCGATGAGGAAGTTCGCTACGGCGGTGGTGGCCGCGGGGCTGTTCTTTGGGGGGATGGGGGTGGCGGTGGCCAACTCGTCCTGGCACGAGTTGGTCATGGAAACGCCGGGAGTTGCGTTCAAGGGCAAGTACCAGTGGCAGCCGACGACCAAGGTGCCAAGCGGGCTTCATGTACAGGGCCAGCTGCGGGACGGCAACAAGGACGACGGTCACAACGTCTACCTGCGCACCAAAGTCGAAGGCTACGAGTGGGGCCACCTCAAGGGCGCCCAGGGGAAGAGCATCAAGGTCGACAAGGTCTTCTACGACGGCGCGGTTCTGAAGACCAAGGAAGTGCGACTGCACGCGTGCATCGACCGTGGGTCCTTGCGCCCTGATTACTGCTCACCGGAGCGGCTGTTCTGGCGGAAGTAGTTGACGGTTCCGGGAGCCGCCCAAGCGCGGCTCCCCGCCCCCAGGGAGCACATCACGATGGACGTCATTCTCCGCGCTGAGGGCGTGGATCTCTTCTACGGCACCGAGCAAGCCGTCAGCGGTGCTGATTTCACGCTCAGACGCGGCGAGGTGGCCGCCATCATGGGCAGTAGCGGGTCGGGTAAGTCGTCGCTGCTGTATTGCCTCGCGGGGGTTCTGCCACCGACCACCGGCACCGTGACCTTCGATGGTGTTCAGCTCTCCACCCTCCCTGATGGAGAGTTGAGCGCCCTACGTCGAACGCGCCTCGGGTTCGTCTTCCAGTACGGGGAGCTCCTGCCGGAGCTGACCGTGGAAGAGAACGCGGCGCTCCCCCTTCGGCTCGCCGGCATCAGTAAGACGCATGCGCATGCGGTGGCCGCCCAGGTACTGGGGCGGCTCGGGATGGGTGATCTGTTACGGCGCAGGACCTCGAAACTGTCGGGAGGCCAGAGTCAGCGTGTAGCGGTCGCCCGGGCCCTGGTCCACCGACCTGACGTGGTGTTCGCGGACGAGCCGACCGGGGCACTCGACAGCGCCAACGCGACTACCGTGCTGGATGAGTTCCTTTACTTGGCACGGAGACAGAAGACGGCCGTGATCATCGTGACGCACGATGCCGAGGTGGCCGCGAGGGCCGACACGCGGTACACGATGTCGGACGGTGTCCTGGCTCAGCGGGTGGCTGTGTGAACGCGTTCGTCCTCGGGATGCGTCTTCTGTGGGGAAGCGGGCGTCGGGGGCGGGTTCGCTTCCTCTTGATGGCACTCGGCTCGGCGCTCGGGGTGGCTTGCCTTGCCGCCGTCCTGGCCATTCCGTCGATCCTCATGGCCCATGACGCTCGCACGGCAGCCCGTGAGCCGCGTCCAGGCACCAGCAATGTCTTGTTCCAGGAATTCAGGGATCCGTATGGGTCACAGCCTCTCCATCGAGTCTTCGTTGCACAGACCAGCCCCGGGCCTACGCCAGTGCCGCCGGGCATCGAGAAACTTCCCGGCGCCGGTGAGGCGATCGTTTCTCCGAAACTCAGCGAGATCCTCGCTTCCCGCCCACGCATGGCAAGTCTTGTTCCCGGCCGAGTCACCGGAACCATCGCGCCGCAGGGGCTGGGTGCCAGCGACGACCTGTACGCATACATCGGCACTACTCCGGCCGAGCTGACCGAGGCAGAAGAGCTCGGTGCCTTCGGCACTGGCCGAACCTGGCGGGAGATCGTCGACCCGTCGACTCTCACCATCCTGCGGTTCACCCTCGGGTGCATCGTGCTGCTCCCACTCGTCATCTTCCTTTCCGTCTGCGCCCGACTCTCTGGAGAATCGCGTTCCCGGCGGCTTGCCGCCCTCCGGCTCGTCGGGCTCAGCATGAAGGACACCCTGCGGGTCAATGCCGGGGAGAGCGTCGCAGCCGCATCGGTCGGGGCCGTGATCGGGGTCGCGGGGTATCTCGGGGTGAACGAGGTCATGGCTCGGGTCGGACTGCCAGGCTTGCACTGGTATCCCGCAGATGGCCGGCCCTCCGGGACGACCCTTGCCATGTGTCTGCTGGGATGCCCGGCGCTCGCATGGTTCGTAGGGCAGTTCAGCGCACGGCGGGCTGCCATGTCCCCCATCAGTGTGCGACGAACCGGGGACCGCAAGCCTCCGAGGAAGTTCGGAACGCTGCTTCTGGTGCCAGGACTGGGCATCATCGGTGGGTACTGCGTGCTGAGCATCGCTGGGCGGGACCCTTCCGGGGGATCAGCCAGTTCTCTGCTGGTGCCCGGTGCCGTTTTGTTGACCGGTGCCGGGCTCGTCTTCGGGCTGGGGCCCATCACAGCGTGGCTGGCGCGACGACTGGCCGGGGCGGCGAAGTCGCTCCCGGTGGCCTTGGCGATGCGACGGACCGAGGTCGACCCCGGGTCCTCGTTGAGGGTGGTCACCGGGCTCGTGCTGCTGGTCTTCGGCGCCTCGCTGGCGCAGGGGGTACTTGTCGAAATCGACCAGGTCAGTCGGCGGACAGCTCCTCTGCAGGAATACAAGATCAGCCTGGACAAACTCACGCCCCCTCAGCGGGAGGCACTCGCGAACGTGCCGGGTGTACGGACACAGGTGGTCTCGTACAGCTCTTGGGATCCCATGGACGACGGTGATGTCTCCCACGCAGAGTTGGTAGTCGCCACCTGCGCGGAGCTCGCCTCGTCCACAGAGCGCTCTACAGGCTGCGTTGAAGGCAAGATCATGCAACTGCGCAATGACCACTCGCCTTTGGAGTACGACCCGAAGGCGGGAGAGCGCTACCCCTTTACCTTGCAGGACGGCCGAAAGGCCACATTCACCGTTCCCCGGGAAACGGTGAACGTACGACCCTGGGATGTATCCGTATTCGCTTCAGGCGCCCTGCTCGTACCTCCTGCTCTCGTCCCGGCCCCCCTCGCCGATTCCGCCGGCACCCTCACCCTCATCAGCGACTCCGACCCCGCCACCGTCCGCTCCGTTCTCGACGGCATCGGGGCCGTCGCTCCCACCTCCCCCGTCGAGCCCGTCGGGATCGTCATCGACTCGCTCGCTCAGCTCACCGTCATTCGCAGTCTGCTTGCCGTCGGGATGGTGCTCGGGCTTGTCATCGGGGTGGCCGCGTTCGTCGTGTCCGTGGCCGATCGGGCCATGGAGCGGCGGGGGCAGGTGACCGCGCTCGCGCTTCTGGGGGCTCGGGCCGGGACGTTGCGGGGGGTGCAGGTCATGCAGGTGTTGTTGCCGCTTGTCGTGGGGCTGGGGGGTGCCGTCGTCGCCGGGTGGCTCGCCGAGTCCAGTTATCTGATCACCGGGGGTGGTGCCGTGCACTGGGACTGGCAGGGGTTGCCCCTGCTGTTCGCCTGCGCCCTGGGCGTGCTGCTCGTCGCCGCGCTCGCCTCCGTGCCCATGGTGCGGCGGCACATCGACCCCGAGCACATCCGGCGCGATTGATCTTGCGGCTCCGATGAGTTTTCGGTGGAGTGGGGGTCCTACTTGTAGTTCCTACTGGTCGTACTCACTCACCTACCCTGGAGACTCCCGTGGCCGAGAACGTCGTCAAAGGACCCGCCAGTTACTTCCCCTCCATCGAGAAGAAGTACGGCCGGCCCATCTCCGAGTGGCAGGACCTCATCCGTTCCTCGCCGCTCACCAAGCACATGGAGCTCGTCTCCTGGCTGAAGGCCGAGCACGGTATCGGCCACGGGCACGCCAACGCGCTCGTGGCCCACACCCTCGCCGAGGGGAAGTAGCCCCCGGGCTCACGCCGCCAGTTCGTGGGCCGTGCGGGCGTTCACCCTCGCCGTCAGCGCCACCGTCGCCAGCGCCGCGGCGGTGCCCGCCACCAGGGCCGTCCACCACAGCACCGACGGGCCCAGCGTCGTGTACGCGGCCACCCCCAGCGTGAGCGCCGCGAAGCGCGCAAGCCCCCACGTCCAGCTGAAGGCACCCTGGTAGCGGCCCCGTGCGTGTGCCGGGGCCAGGTTGGCGACCACGCCCGCGGCGATGCCCGCCACCACCACCTCGCCCAGGGACCAGACGACGACCGACACCGTGAAGCCCGCCACGCTGTCCGCAAGCCCGGTCAGCGCCACCCCTCCCGCGATCAGCGTGCCGCCCGCGCCCTGCACCGCCAGCTGCGGGAACCTCGACAGCCTCGCCGTCGCGAACGGCTGCAGCGCCACCACCAGGATCGCGTTGACCGCCGCCATCGCCCCGTACACCGCCGGCGACAGGCCGCTGTCGTGGACCGCCAGCGGCAGGGCCACCTCTGTCAGCGAGTACACGAAGAGCTGCACTCCGAAGAGGGGCAGCAGGAGCAGGGCCAGGCGGTCTCGGAGCACCACCCCGTAGCCGATGCCGTCCTTCTTCTCCTCGGACGTCTCCCGGGACGTCTCCCCCTTCGGGTCCTTCAGCCGCACCGCCACCACCAGCGCGTACGCCAGCATCGAGCCCGCGTCCACCACGAACAGCAGCCAGTAGCCCCGCGCCGCCAGGTAGCCGCCGAGGACTCCCGCCACCGCCGTGCCGATGTTCACTCCCCAGCCGAACAGGGCGTACGCGCGCCGGCGCCGCTCGCTGTCCACGGCGTCCGCGAGGAGCGCGTACGCCGCCGGCGAGACCGTGCTGCCCGCCGCGCTGATCAGCAGCGCCGCCGCCGCCATCGTCCACACGCCGGGAGCCAGGAACAGCGCGCCCTGCGCCGCCGACGCTCCGATCAGGCCGATCAGCATCGTCGGGCGGCGCCCGATCCGGTCGGCCAGGATGCCGCCCACGGCCGGGCCCAGGAGGTTGCCCGTGCCCAGGGCTCCCAGGACGTACGAGGTCTCCGCGCCCGTCACCCCGCGCGCGGCCAGGAAGAAGACCAGGAACGGCGTCACGAGGTAGCCGAGCCTGTTGACGATCGTTCCCGCGAAGATCGTCCATACGACGGATGGCAGTCCTCGGAAGGAGGACGGGATGAGGGACGACGCAGTGAGAGTGGGCATGCGTCGAGGCTGCCCCCGTCCCACCTCCGCCTCCATTGATTAAGCTCTGGCCGAATCCAATCATCGAAGCCGATGGTCGAACCTCATCGCCGAAGCCGAGGGTCGGACCCCATCGTCGAAGCCGATGATCGGACCCCCTCGTCGAAGCCAGTCAGCTCTTCCCAGCCGCGCTTGTGGACCCTAGGACGTGGACCCCTTGGAATCCGGGCTCAGTTTCTCCGCCGCCGACCTCGCCCAGACCCGTTTCGCCGTCTCCCCCATGTGGGAGGTCGTCACCAGCTACCGCGTCCTCGTCGGCCGGCCCGACTCCGGTCCCCATCGGCGCTGGGTCGCCCAGGTCCGGCCCCGGATCACGCGGGCCGGGCTCGATCGCGGGTGGCTCGCCGCGCTCGTACCCGCCCACGGCTACCTCGCCGACTTCCTCAACCCCACCCCCGCCGGGCCCTTCCCCACCCTCGACACCGAGCTCGACGCCGTTCTCCGCACGCCCGTCGAGCAGGTCCGGGACGATCTCCGCACCTTGGCGGGAGGTGAGCCGCTCGACCGGCTCCGGCTGTTGCACGACGACCCTCCCGCCGTGCTCCGCAAGGTCGTCGACGAGATCGAGGCCTACTGGGAGCTCGCCCTCGCCCCCTACTGGGCCCGCATCCAGCACGTCCTGGAGGCCGACGTCTTCCATCGGGCCCGGCAGGTCGCCGAGCACGGTTCGGCGCGGGTGCTGAGCGAGCTCCACGAGACCGTACGGTGGGACGACGGCACCCTGCGGCTCGTACGGCGGCACTGCGCGCTCAGCCGCGACCAGACCGGATCCGGGCTGCTGCTCGTCCCCTCCGTGTTCGCCTGGCCCCGGGTCCTCACCCGGTCCGTCCATCCCGATCCCCCTCAACTCGCCTACCCGGCCAGGGGCTTCGGTGCCGTCTGGGAGCCTCGTACCACCGATGCCACCGAGGCCGTCGCCGCCGTTCTCGGGCGCTCCCGCACCCTGCTCCTCACCGAGCTCGACACCCCCGCGTCGACCACCCAACTCGCCGCCAACTGCGGGCTTTCCGCCGCCGGCGTCTCCCAGCACCTCATCGCCCTGCGCAACGCCGGCCTCGTCACCGCCCATCGCAGCGGGCGCTCCGTCCTGTACGCCCGCACCGCCGTCGCCGATCAGCTCCTCAACCCGTAAGGGATCATGGAGGGATGACACCTTCCTCCAGTTCCTCCTGGTCAGAGCGGTTCGTGATCCGTGACGGCGTACGGCTCTCGTGTCGCGACTGGGGCGACCGGGGTGGTTCCGGGGGCGACGTTCTTCTTCTCCACGGACTCGCCGGGCACGCCGGCGAGTGGGACGACACGGCCCGGCTGCTCCGGGACTCCGGCCATCGGGTCGTCGCCCTCGACCAGCGCGGGCACGGCGGCAGCGATCGGAACCCGTCGGACGGCGACGTCTCGCGGGCCGCGTACGTCGCCGACGTCATCGCCGTCATCGAGCAACTCGGGCTCGATCGGCCCGTGTTGATCGGACAGTCGTTGGGCGGGAGCACCGCGCTCCTCACCGCCGCAGCCCGCCCCGGCCTGCCGCGCGCCCTCGTCCTCGTCGAGGCCGGGCCCGACGGGGCGAACCCAGGCGTCCAGGAGCAGATCGGCGGCTGGCTGCGGGCCTGGCCGGTGCCGTTCCCCTCGCGGGCGGCGGCCGTCGCGTACCTCGGCGGCGGCACGGACTCCGTGGGCGAGGGCTGGGCGCGCGGCCTCGAGGAGCGGGCCGACGGGCTGTGGCCGCGCTTCGACCCCGAGGTCATGGTCCGGTCCCTCGACGAGATCGCCACCCGCGCCTTCTGGGACGAGTGGTCCGCCATCACCTGCCCCACCCTCGCGGTCCTCGGCCAGGGCGAACACGGCGGGATCATCGGCGGCGAGGAGTACGCGGAGATGGCCCGCCGCCGGCCCGCGCTGCACGGCACCAGCCTGCCCGGCACCGGCCACGACGTGCACCTGGAGCGGCCCGGGGTCCTCCACCGGCTGATCGTCGACTTCCTCGCGGACGGCGACGGTGGCGGTGGCCGTGGCGGCTCGTTCCGTCCGGCGGACGGGCCCGGGACGGACTGACGCGGCTCGGGGCGGCCCCCGTCGGTCACGGTCGCCCCTCCGTCCGGCCCCCGTCGGTCACGGTCGCCCCTCCATCCGGCCCCCGTCGATCACAGCCGCCCCTCCATCCGGCCCCCGTCGATCCCCGTCACCCCTCCGCGGCCCAGACGCCGACCGACCACAGGCCCTTGCCCTGGAGTGCACTCGAATTCCTAGAGTGCGCGCATGCGCTATCGGGTACTCGGCGGGACCGGGTTCGAAGTAAGTACGTACTGCCTCGGCACCATGATGTTCGGGGCCGTCGGCAATCCTGACCACGCGGATTCCGTACGTGTCATCCATGCCGCCCTCGACCAGGGCATCAACTTCGTGGACACAGCCGACATGTACTCCTCCGGCGAGTCCGAGGAGATCGTCGGCAAGGCGCTGCGCGACTCCAGCCGGCGGGACGCGACCGTCCTCGCCACCAAGGTGTACTTCCCCGTAGGCGGCGAGGGCCCCAACCGGGGTGGTCTCTCCCGGCGTTGGATCACCCGGGCCGTCGAGAACAGCCTCAAGCGGCTCGGCACCGACTGGATCGACCTCTACCAGGTCCACCGGCCCGACCACCGCACGGACATCGAGGAGACCCTCGACGTCCTCGGCGACCTCGTCGGCCAGGGCAAGATCCGGGCGTTCGGCTGCTCCACCTTCCCCGCCGAGGAGATCGTCGAGGCCCACGCCGTCGCCGAACGGCGCGGTCTGCGCCGCTTCCGCTCCGAGCAGCCGCCGTACTCGCTGCTCGCGCGGGGCGTCGAGGCCTCCGTCCTGCCCGTCGCCCAGCGGTACGGGATGGGCGTCCTGACCTGGGCTCCGCTCGCCTCCGGCTTCCTCACCGGCAAGTACCGCAAGGGGCAGCCGATCGACCTCACCAGCGGGCGCGCCGCGCTCACCCCGCACCGCTTCGACCCGGCGCTCCCGGGCAACGCCGCGAAGCTCGACGCCGTCGAGGAGTTCATCACCCTCGCCGACGAGATCGGCTGCTCCCTGCCCGAGCTCGCGCTCGCCTTCGCCGCCTCGCACCCGGCCGTGACCTCCGTCATCATCGGGCCGCGGACGATGGAGCAGCTGGAGGGGCTGCTGAAGGGCGCGCCCGTCGTTCTCACGGACGAGGTCCTGGACCGGATCGACGCGATCGTGCCGCCGGGCACGAACCTCTACCGCGCGGACGGCGCGTGGCAGCCGCCGTTCCTCACCCAGCCGGCGCTGCGGCGGCGGCCGTTGGAGGAGCGGGCGGCCGGGTAGGGCCATCTGGTCCCGTTGTGACGGCTGATCCTGTTACGCGCCTGCCGGTGCGGCCGGGGTGGCTGTGGCGCCCGGGCCCGTCATCCCGGTGTGGACCGACGGATTTCCTCGTTCCTGTCCGTCTCTGACGCCATGCTTGGCCGCATGGGTGAGACGAGGACGAGGACGATCGGCGCCGCCGAGCGCAGGGCGCGGCTCGGGGTGCGGCATCGGCTGGCCGGCAGTGCGCGGGCCGGGTCGGCGGAGGAGGTCGCGGGGTCGCTCGTCGCCCTGCACGGGACCGATCCGGCGAGTGTGTTCCTCGCCGTGGGGGCGCGGCTGGCCGGGAAGGCCGGGCCCGTGGCGGACGTCGAGCGGGCGCTGTACGAGGAGCGGTCGCTGGTTCGGATGCACGGCATGCGGCACACGGTCTTCGTCTTCCCCGCCGCGCTCGCGCCCGCCGTCCAGGCCTCGACGACCGACCCGGCCGCCGTCCGCGAACGCACCACGCTGATCCGGCACTTGGCGGCCGGCAGCGACTTCGACGCGGCGTGGCTGGCGGAGGCGGAGCAGCTCGTCCTCGCCGAGCTGGCCGTACGGGGCGAGGCGAGCGGGGCCGAACTCGGCAGGGCCGTACCGGCGTTGCGATCGACGTACCTGTACGGGAAGGGCACGCGGCAGGAGGGTGTCCAGTCCGTCGCGAGCCGGGTGCTGCGGGTGCTCGGCATGGAGGGGCGAATCGTGCGTGGCCGGCCTCTGGGCACGTGGACGTCCAGCCAGTTCCGCTGGGCGCGTCCCGGCGATCCCCGTTCCGGGATGCCCCCCGGGCTGTCTTCCGGGCTTCCTTCCGCGCTTCCGACCGCGCTCGATCCGGCCACGGCGCGCGCCGAGCTGATCCGGCGGTGGCTCCGGGCCTGCGGGCCCGCCACCGAGGCGGATCTGAAGTGGTGGACGGGGTGGAAGGTGACGGATGTGCGCGGGGCGCTCGCCGCCGTCGGGGCGGTTCCGGTGACCCTCGACGAGGGGACCGGTTTCGTCCTGCCGGACGACCTCGACCCCGTGACGGAGCGGGCGGCGGAGCCCGAGCCGTGGGCGGCGCTGCTGCCCGCGCTCGATCCGACGGCCATGGGCTGGCAGGCGCGCGACTGGTACCTGGACCCGGAGCACCGGGCAGCGTTGTACGACCGCAGCGGGAACATCGGGCCGACGGTGTGGTGGGACGGCCGGATCGTCGGCGGGTGGGCCCAGCGCCCGGACGGCGAGATCGCGCACCGGCTCCTGACGGACGTGGGCGCGGCGGCCGGGCGGGCGATCGGCGCGGAGGCGGAGCGGCTGGCGGGGTGGATCGGGGACGTACGGGTGACGCCCCGGTTCCGTACGCCGCTGGAGCGGGAGTTGAGCGCCTGATCCCCGTACCCGCCCCCTCGCTCACTTGCGCAGGTAGAGGCCCGGGACGCCCAGTTCCGAGAGTCCGTCCAGGACCAGGTCCACGCCGACGGCCGCGAGCAGCAGGCCGAGCAGGCGGCCGAGCAGCTCGATCGTGGCGTGGTGGGTGCGGCGCAGGACGCGGGCGAGCAGCAGGACGCAGACCAGGTCGAGCGCGATGACGGACACGTACGCGCCGACGACGGTCGAGCGCCAGCTGAAGGAGTCGCGGGCGGCCGCCTCGATGAGCACGGCGGTCATGGCGAGCGGGCTCACCACGTACGGCATGAGCAGCTCGCGCACGCCGCTGACCATGTCGGGGGCGTCCTGGTGGGTGGTGTTGGAGCCGAGGTGGAGACCGAGGACGAGCCCGACGGCGTAGATGAAGAAGATGACGCCGCCCGCGAGCTGCAGTGCCGGGGTGCTGATGTGGAAGACGTTCAGCAGCCACGGGGCCGTGATGCCCATGACCAGGCCGACGAGGACGGCCGCGCCGGAGGAGATGAGGGCGATGGTCCGCATCTGGCTCACGGGGTGGACCTGCGCGAGGCCGGCGAAGGCGAGGAGGACCTTCGGGGGGCCGACGACGGAGAAGAAGGTGATGAAGGCGGCGGAGTAGCTGAAGGCGTTCACATCGGAATCATGGTGCGGGCGGGTGATTTCTCCGGTTTTTCCGGCCGGTGCCCGCGCGGTGTCGAGAACCGGTCCTCCGCTCCGACTGTCCTGCGAGAGGCGGTACGCCCGGAAGAGCCGGGAACGATGAGCGAGGAGGACGTCATGAAGTACCTGGTGATGGTGGAGGGCGCGCAGGCGGACTACGAGGCCATGGTGGGCCGCCCCAGCGAGGACAGCCCCGCCTGGAACAAGTCCGACCTCAAGGCGATGTTCGAGCACATGAACGCCATCAACGAGGAGCTGGCGGCCAACGGCGAGATGATCGACGCCCAGGGCCTCGCCGCCCCCTCCACGACCCGGTTCGTGACGGTGGACGGCGACGGGAAGCCGGTCGTGACCGACGGCCCGTACGCGGAGACGAAGGAGGTCATCGCCGGCTACTGGCTCCTCGACTGCGCCTCCCTGGAACGCGTCACGGAGATCGCCGCCCAGGTGGCCCGTTGCCCGCAGCCGCCCGGCGCCCCGGCCTACCCGGTGGTCATCCGCCCGGTCGACGAGACGGGCCCGACCCAGGACTGACGGCGCGGGGCCAGGTACTCGCACCCGGCACCGTCCGTGCCGGGTGCGAGGATCGGCCGCGTGGATATCGGATCCCTCGTTCTTCGACAGTTCACCGCTCCGGAGGACGTCTCTCCGGAGCTGCGGAACGACCTCCTCGACTGCTGGATCGAGGTGACCAACGCGGGTGGGGCGGCCGGTTTCCCCTTCCCGCCGATCGACGCGCAGCTGGCCGGCCCCGCGGTCGACTTCCTCGTCGCGGGCCTCGCCCCCGCGTCGAGCCGTCTTCTGGTCGCGTCGATCGACGACGCCCTCGTCGGATGGCTCAACGTCCGCCGCGACGACTTCCGGCTCGTCGCGCACTGGGGGACGCTCCATCACGTCCAGACCCGGACGGGTCTGCGGGGACACGGCATCGGGGCCGCCCTCATGCGTCGCGTACGGGAGATCGCCCGCGACGAGATGGGACTTGAGCAGCTCCGTCTCGCCGCGCGCGGCGGCGCCGGCCTGGAGACGTTCTACGGGCGGCTCGGGTGGCGGGAGGTCGGGCGCTGGCCCGGGGCGCTGCGGCTGGCGCCCGGGGACGACCGGGACGAGATCCTGATGATCCTGGCCCCGCTCTGAACCCGTGCCTGGTCTGATCCCGCGCGGAATCCGCTCCGGCATCGGTCGGCCCGTCAGTGCATGCCGTGTGGGCCGCCCGTCAGTGCATGCCGTGCGGGCCGCCCGTCATGTGGGGGCGGCCCCTCGGGATGAGGAGGGGGGACGCCAGGGCCGCGGTCGCCGCCGTGGCGGTGCAGAGGGTGTACGCGGCTGTCAGGCCGGCCGGGGTGGGGGTCGGGGTGGTCGTGGTGGTCAGGGCGAGGGTGGAGACGAGCGCGACGCCGATGGAGCCGCCCAGTTCGTGGAAGGTGTTCACGATGCCGGAGGCGAGGCCCGCCTCGTGCGGGGCGATCAGGCCCAGGGCCGTCGTCGTCGCCGTGACGAAGACCGCCCCGAGGCCCAGCGACGCCGTCGCGAGGGACGGGAGGAGCGTGGTCCACGGGCCGGACGCGGGGTCGGCGAAGGCCAGCGGGAGGCAGCCGAGGGCCGCGACCGTCAGGCCTCCCGTCGCGCACACGCGCGGGCCGGCCGTGCTCACCAGGCGGGAGCCCAGATGGGCGCCGACCGCCGTGGTGAGTGCCACCGGGAGGAACAGCAGGCCGGTGCGGAGGGCGTCGAGGTGGTGGACGTGCTGGAGGTGCATCGAGCCGAGGAAGAAGAACGAGATCAGCAGCGCCGTCGCGACCAGCATGAGGAGTGAGCCCACGACGACCGGTCGCCGGGTGAGCATCCGCAGGTCCATCAGCGGGACGCGGGTCTTCCGCTCGGTCGCCGCGAAGGCTGCGTAGAGCGCGAGCGCGCCCAGGAGGGGCAGCAGCGTCGCCGCCGACGTCCAGCCGGAGTCGCCCGCCGCGACCAGGCCGTAGACGAGTGCGCCGGTCGCCGTCGTGACGAGGAGGGCGCCCGGGACGTCCAGGCCGCCGCCGCGCTTCGCGGGCCTCGCCATCGCCGGTACGAACCTCGGCAGGGCCACCAGGACCGCGAGGCCCATGGGGACGTTGACGTAGAAGATCCACGGCCAGCCCGGGCCCGAGGTGAGGGCGCCGCCGAGCAGGACGCCCACCGCCGATCCCGTACCGCCGACGGCCGCCCAGACGCCCAGCGCCTTCGGCCGCTCCGGGCCGTGGAACACCGTCGTGACCAGGGCGAGTGCCGCCGGGGAGAGCAGTGCGGCGCCGATGCCCTGGGCGATGCGGCCGCCGAGCAGGACGCCGGCGTTCGGCGCGAGGCCGCAGGCCAGGGACGCGGCGGTGAAGAGGGCGAGGCCGGTGAGGAGCACCCGGCGGGCGCCGAGGGCGTCGGAGAGCCGTCCGCCGAGGAGCATCAGCCCGCCGAAGCAGAGGGTGTACGCGGTGACGACCCAGGTCAGGGCGGTGCGCCCGAGGTCGAGGTCGGTGGCGAGCGCGGGCAGCGCGACGTTCACCACGGTCACGTCGAGGACCAGCATGAACTGGGCCGCGCAGATCAGGGCGAGGGCCTTCCAGCGGCGCGGGTCGGGGCTCGGGTGGTCGTGGGCCCGGTCGTGACCACGCGCCTGGTCGTGGGCAGGGGAGGGTACGGCGGATTCGGTGGGCATAACTGAACTGTACGGCACAGTACAGTTGAACTCAAGAGTACAGTTTCCTGGGTAGGGTGAGGCCATGGACGCCCTGCCCGCACCGGACGCCGAACCCGCGCCGGCCGCCAAGCCCGCCCCCACCGGCCCCCGCGCCGCCCGCAAGCGGCAGGCGATCGTCCGGGCCGCCCGCGACCTCTTCCTCCGCGAGGGCTTCGGCGTCGGCATGGACGCCATCGCCGCCGAGGCCGGCGTCTCCAAGGTGACCGTCTACAACCACTTCGGCAGCAAAGAAGCCCTCTTCACCGCCGTCGTCGCGGGCGGCCTCGACGAGCCGCTCAGGGAAAGCGGACAGGGAGGACAGGCGGGACCGGGAGGACAGGCGGGACCGGGAGGACAGGGCGGGCCGGGCGGGCGGAGCGGCGAGCCTCGGAGCGACGCGCCCGATCTCGCGCGGCTCATCGACGCCGACGGGCCCGACGCGCTCAAGGCCGCCCTCACCGACGCCGGCCGCGCCTGGGGCCGGGCCCTGCGCGCCGACACCGAGGGGCGTGCCCTGCGCACCCTCGTCGCCACCGAGGTCCACCGCTTCCCCGAGCTGGGCCGCGCCTGGCGCGCACACGGCCCGGCCGGCCACCACCCCGCCGTCACGAACGCCCTGCGCGCCCTCGCGGACCGGGGCCTCCTCGACATCCCCGACCTGGAGGTCGCCGTCCTCCAGCTCTACTCGCTGCTGGTCTTCCCGCAGATGGTGTTCGAGCAGCACGGGACGGAGCTCGGCGAGGAGCTGGGCGAGCGTCTCGTCGTCGACGGAGTCGAGATGTTCCTCCGGCGGTACGCGCCCGCCACGGCGCCCACCCCCGTGCCCGGACCCGCCGCCGCGCCCTCGTCCACGCCCGCAAGCTGACGCAGGTGTCATCCTTGGTCTTCGACGGAGCCCCGCGCGGGGAGTAAATTACCCCCTGGGGTATCTATGAGGAGTAGCTGTGGAACTGGATCTCGCTGGTGCGGAGCTGAAGTCGGTACTGAACCGGCTCCGCCGGGCTCAGGGCCAGATCTCCGGCGTGATCCGGATGATCGAGGAAGGCCGCGATTGCGAGGAGGTCGTGACCCAGCTGGCCGCCGCCTCCCGGGCCCTCGACCGGGCCGGGTTCGCGATCATCGCGACCGGCCTCCAGCAGTGCCTGACCGACGTCGAGGACGCCCGCCGGAACGGTGAGGACCGCGACGCGATGCGCGCCCGGCTGGAGAAGCTGTTCCTGTCGCTGGCGTGACCACCGCCCTTCGAGACGCGGACGTACCCCCGGGGGATCTCCCCCGGGGGTACGTCTTTTGCGGCGCCAGCCGGCGTGGTCAGTCGGTCGCGAGCCCCTTCAGGCGCTTCGCGATCGTCGTCAGACGGCGGCCCTGGTAGCGGGCGGCCTGGAGGACGTTCTCCTCCGGGGCGCCGTTCGCGCCCGGGTGGGCGGTGCCGTACGGGTTGCCGCCGGCCGCGTAGACCGCCGGGTCCGTGAAGCCGGGGGAGACGATGACCGAGCCCCAGTGGTGGAAGGTGTTGTAGAGCGCGAGCAGCGTCGACTCGTTGCCGCCGTGCAGGTTGTGGGCGCTGGTGAAGGCGGTCGCGGGCTTGTCCGCCATGACGCCCTGCTGCCAGAGGCCGCCCGTGGTGTCGATGTACTGCTTCAGCTGCGCGGCCACGTTGCCGAAACGGGTCGGGGAGCCGAGCGCGTACGCGTCCGCCCACTCCAGGTCGTCGAGGGTGGCGACCTCCACGTCACCGGTGGCGTCCACGTGGGCGCGCCATGCCGGGTTCGAGTCGATGGCGGCGGCCGGGGCGAGCTCGGGCACCCGGCGCAGCCGTACCTCGGCGCCGGCCTTCTCCGCGCCCTCGGCGACGGCCTGGGCGAGCTGGTGGACGGCACCCGTGGCCGAGTAGTAGATGACGGCGACCTTCACGGACATGGCGATCTCCTCCGGCAGAAGCGGATCAGTTTCCGTTTCAATGTCAGGAGCCTAATCGGATTGCTATCCGCTTTGCAAGGGGAACAGGTATGCTCACATCGAGGGCTACCGGAACGGGGAGACGGGGCGCGAAGAGAGAAACAGCGCGACACAGCGCGCAACAGGGCGCACGGGCGGCGCACCAGGAACAGGAGTCGGCAGATGAGCACCGAGATCCCGCGGGCCGGAGGCACGGCGGCGCCCCTGCTCGGCCTCCTCCCCACCGTCGGAACCCCCGGACCCGAGCGCGCCGACGCCGCCCGCAACCGGCGCAAGATCCTCGACGCCGCCGCCCGGATCGTCAGCGAGGACGGCCCCGAGGCCGTCACCATGAACCAGGTCGCGCACGCCAGCGGCATAGGCGTCGGCACGGTCTACCGCCGCTTCGGCGACGTCTCCCAGCTCCTGTGGGCGCTCCTCGACGAACGCGAGCGCCAGTTCCAGGAGGCGTACATGAGCGGCCCGCCGCCGCTCGGTCCCGGTGCCCCGGCCGACGCCAGGCTCGACGCCTTCCTCGACGCGCTCGTCGACCGGGTCGGCGAGCAGCGCGAGATCCTGCTCGCCGCGCACTCCGCCGCCCCCCGCGCCCGCTATCACAGCGGCGCGTACCGCGTGATGCACACGCATGTGGCCCTGCTCATCGGGCGGCTGCGGCCCGGCTCCGACAGCACGCTCCTCGCGCACATGCTGCTCGCGCCGTTCTCACCGGACGTCATGCACCATCTGGCGGTCGAGCAGGAACTGTCGGCGGACCGCCTCAAGGCGGGGGTACGGGAGCTGCTCCGGCTGCGGGCCTGAGCCCCGGACCGGTGACCGGGGGCCGGCTGCCCCGAACCGGTGGCCGCGGGCCTGCCCTGGACCGGGGGTCTGGAGCCCTGGACCGGTGGCCGCGGGCCTGATCCCCGAACCG
This sequence comes from Streptomyces sp. NPDC088553, assembly GCF_044752965.1. Taxonomy (NCBI): domain Bacteria; kingdom Bacillati; phylum Actinomycetota; class Actinomycetes; order Kitasatosporales; family Streptomycetaceae; genus Streptomyces; species Streptomyces sp. NPDC088553. The sequence goes on from NZ_JBIVMG010000006.1 coordinate 91,639, forward strand.
GCGACCGCGGGCCTGCCCTGAACCGGTGACCGGGGGCCTGGAGCCCCGGACCAGTGGCCTCGGTCAGCTCCCGCCCAGCGCCGCCAGACCGTCCAGCACCCGCTCCAGACCGAAGCGGTACGCGTGTTCCGCGTCGTACAGGCCGTCGTACGCGACCGCCGCCGCCTCCCCCACCCGGCTCGCCAGCGGGAACCGCGACTCGTCCAACGCCCGCGCCAACAGCGGCTCGTGGGCGTCCCACCACTCCCCGTCCGACATCGCGCTCTCCCGCTCCACGGCCCGCGCGTCCAGCTCCGCCCGGGCGCCGGACTGGACGAAGCCGAGGACGTACGTCAGCGCCGAGTCCCTGGCCACGTCGTCGAGACCCAGGCCCTCGAAGGCGCCGAGCTCGTACTCGTACTTGGTCATCACGCCGGGGCCCAACGGGGCGCGCACGATGCGCAGTTCGACCAGCCACGGGTGACCCAGATGCAGGGCCCGGTTCGCGTCCGCGACCGCCGTGACGCGGGACCGCCAGGACTCCTCCGGACGGAACGGCGGCCGGTCCATGCGCAGGAAGACGGCGTCCAGCATGAGGTCGAGGAGCTCGGCCTTGCCGGGGACGTACGTGTAGAGCGTCATCGGGGTCACCCCGAGGTGCTGGGCCACCGCGCGCATGGTCAACGCGTCGAGCCCGCCGGCGTCCGCGAGGGCGAGGGCCGCGTCGACGACCGCGTCGACCGTGAGGCCCTGCCTCGGGCCGCGCCGCCCCGCCGGGGCGGCCGAGCCGTCGCGCCACAGCAGCTCCAGGGTGCGCGCCGGGTCGCCCGCGCCGCTGCTGCTCTTCCCCTTCGCTGCCGCCATGTCGCTTCCGTCCTTCATCGCGTTCTTCGCGTTCTGCGTTCTTCGCGTTCCCGCGTTTTTCGCGTTCTCGCAGGTCAGGATAGCTCCCGCTTACTTTGTACGTTGTATAGAGTACGCTTCCCCAGCACACAGGACGACCACCGGAGGGCGCACGCATGAACCACCCCGTCGCAGCGGACAGCCACCACGTCATCCAGGTCCGCGGGGCCAGGGAGAACAACCTCAGGAACGTCGACGTCGACCTCCCCAAGCGCCGTCTCACCGTCTTCACCGGAGTCTCCGGCTCCGGGAAGTCCTCCCTCGTCTTCGGTACCATCGCCGCCGAGTCGCAGCGCCTGATCAACGAGACCTACAGCGCCTTCCTGCAGTCCTTCATGCCGTCGCTCGCCCGCCCCGATGTCGACGGACTGCACAACCTGAGCGCCGCGATCGTCGTCGACCAGGAGCGGATGGGCGCCAACTCCCGCTCCACCGTGGGCACCGCCACCGACGCCTACACGATGCTGCGGATCGTCTTCAGCCGTCTCGGCACCCCGCACGTCGGCACCTCGGGCGCCTTCAGCTTCAACCTGCCCGAGGGCATGTGCCCGCGCTGCGAGGGCACCGGCCAGATCTCCGACATCGACGTCGACGAACTCGTCGACCGCGGCAAGTCCCTCAACGAGGGGGCCATCACCGTGCCGGGCTACGCCGTCGACTCCTGGATGTGGCAGATCATGGCCCACTCCGGTTTCTACGACCCCGACAAGAAGCTCGCGGACTTCACCGACCAGGAGTGGGAGGACTTCCTCCACAAGCCGTCCTGCAAGGTGAAGGTCGGCACCAACAACTTCACCTACGAGGGCCTCGTGGTGAAGCTCCAGCGGACCGTCCTCTCCAAGGACCGGGAGGCCATGCAGGCCCACATCCGCGCCTTCGTCGACCGGGCCGTCGGCTTCCGTACCTGCCCCGAGTGCGAGGGCGCCCGGCTCACCCGGGCCGCGCTGTCCTCCCGTATCGACGGGGTCAACATCGCCGAGTGCTCGGCGATGCAGATCAGCGACCTCGCCGCGTTCGTCCGCCGGATCGAGGACCCCTCCGTCGCCCCGCTCCTCGCCGGCCTGCGCGAACTCCTCGACTCGCTCGTCGAGATCGGCCTCGGCTACCTCTCCCTCGACCGCTCCTCCGGCACGCTCTCCGGCGGCGAGGCGCAGCGCGTGAAGATGGTCCGCCATCTCGGCTCCCCGCTCACCGACGTCACGTACGTCTTCGACGAGCCGACCACCGGGCTGCACCCGCACGACGTGCGGCGCATGAACGACCTGCTGCTGCGGCTGCGCGACAAGGGCAACACCGTCCTCGTCGTCGAGCACAAGCCCGAGGTCATCGAGATCGCCGACCACGTCGTCGACCTCGGCCCGCGGGCCGGGACCGCGGGCGGCGAGATCTGCTACAGCGGAAACGTTCCTGGTCTGCGCACCTCCGGCACCCTCACCGGGAACCACCTCGCGCACCGGGCGAAGCTCCGTGCGGAGGTACGGATCCCCAGCGGCGCGCTGAGCATCACCGGCGCCACACAGCACAACCTCAAGGACGTGAGCGTCGAGATCCCGGCCGGGGTCCTGACCGTCGTCACGGGCGTGGCCGGCTCCGGCAAGTCCTCCCTCATCCACGGCAACCTGCCGGGCCGCGAGGGCGTCGTCGTCGCCGACCAGTCCCCCATCCGGGGCTCGCGCCGCTCGAACCCGGCGACGTACACCGGGCTCCTCGGCCCGATCCGTACGGCCTTCGCCAAGGCCAACGGCGTCAAGCCGGCCCTCTTCAGCGCCAACTCCGAGGGCGCCTGCCCGCGCTGCAACGGCCTCGGGCTCGTCTACACCGACCTCGCCATCGCGGCGGGCGTCGCGTCGGTCTGCGAGGAGTGCGAGGGGAAGAGGTTCACGCCCGAGGTCCTCACGTACCGGCTGAACGGGAAGAACATCCACGAGGTCCTGTCGCTGTCGATCGAGGAGGCGTACGACTTCTTCACGGCCAAGAGCCAGGCCCGCACGATCCTCGGCCGCCTCAAGGACGTCGGCCTCGGGTACCTGCGGCTCGGGCAGCCGCTCAACACGCTCTCGGGCGGTGAGCGGCAGCGTCTGAAGCTGGCGATCCACATGGCGGAGAAGGGGGCGGTCTACGTCCTCGACGAGCCCACCACCGGGCTCCACCTGGCCGACGTCGACAAGCTGCTCGCGCTCCTCGACCGACTCGTCGAGGCCGGCAACACGGTCGTCGTGATCGAGCACCACCAGGCGGTGATGGCGCACGCGGACTGGCTGATCGACCTGGGGCCGGGGGCGGGGCACGACGGGGGGCGGGTGGTGTTCGAGGGGACGCCGGCGGAGCTGGTGGCGAAGTCGGACACGCTGACGGCGCGGCACCTCCGCGAGTACGTGGGCGCCTGACGCAACCGCCCCCGGGCCCCCTGCCGTGCCGGGCGCCGTACCAGCGGTGCGAGGGGCCACAGCGGGGCGGCGGGGCGGCCCTCCGGACCAGGGGTCCTGGGGGGGCGCGTCCAGTTCGTGGGATCGGGTGGACCCCGGCTCGGGTTCGCGCGCAGCATTCCCCCATGAGCGACCCCTCCAGGACCTTCCTCATCCTCCACGGTTTCCAGAACCGCCGGCCCCCCGAGCACTGGCAGCACCACCTCGCCCAGCAGCTGCGGGACCGCGGCCACGACGTGCACTACCCGCAGTTGCCCGAGCCCGACGCCCCCGTGCTCGACGACTGGCTCGCCGCGCTGGAGGAGCACGGCACGCGCCCCGCCCGGGGTGAGTTCGTCGTGCTCGCGCACAGCCTGTCCGTGCTGCTCTGGCTGCGGGCCGGCGCCCGTCGGCCGGTCGCCGACCGGGTGCTGCTCGTCGCCCCGCCCTCGCCGCCCGTCACCGCCTCGATCCCCGAGATCGCCGCCTTCGCCGACGGGCTCGACCTGTCGGAGGCGGGGCTCGACGCGCGTCTCGTGTACGGCGACGGCGACCCGTACTGCCCCGGCGGCGCCGAACTGCACTACGGCCGCCCGCTCGGCCTCGACATGGACCACGTACCGGGCGGGGAGCACCTCAACCCCAGTTCCGGGTACGGGGATTGGCCCTCGCTCCTGGAGTGGTGCGAAGACCCCGCCGTGCGGATCAAGGGTCGTTAGGCTGGGTCGGATGTACTCCGACAGCACCGCACCGTACGACCAGGGCCTGCTCGACGTGGGCGACGGCAACCGCGTCCACTGGGAGGTCTCCGGCAACCCGGACGGCCGGGCGGCGCTCGTCGTCCACGGCGGCCCCGGCTCCGGGTCCTCGCCGCGCAGCCGCCGGTTCTTCGACCCGGAGGCGTACCGCCTGGTCCTCTTCGACCAGCGCGGCTGCGGCCGTTCGACCCCGCACGCGAGCGACCCGGCGGCCGACATGGGGGTGAACACCACCGCGCACCTGATCGCCGACATGGAGCGGCTGCGCGAGCACCTGGGGATCGACCGCTGGCTGTTGTACGGCGGCTCCTGGGGCTCCACCCTGATCCTGGCGTACGCGGAGGCGTACCCGGAGCGGGTGACGGAGATCGTGATCGCGGCGGTGACGACCACCCGCCGCTCCGAGACGGCCTGGCTGTACGAGGGGGTGGGGCGGTTCTTCCCCGAGGCCCATGAGCGGTTCCGGGCGGGGGCGGACCACGCGGAGGACCTGGTCGGCGCCTACGCCGCCCTGATGGACCACCCCGACCGGGCCGTACGGGAGAAAGCCGCGGCCGACTGGTGCGCCTGGGAGGACGCGGTCCTGTCGATGGAGGGCCAGGGCACCCCGTACTCGGACCGCGTCGACGACACCCGGCTCGGCTTCGTCCGGATCTGCTCGCACTACTTCGCGCACGGCGCCTGGCTGGAGGAGGGCGCCCTGATCCGCGACGCCCACCGGCTGGCCGGCATCCCGGGGGTCCTGATCCACGGCCGGCTCGACATGGGCGGGCCGCTCGGCACCGCGTGGGAGCTCTCCCGGGCCTGGCCGGACGCCGAGCTGCACGTGGTCGAGACCGCCGGTCACCTGGGCGGGAAGGAGACGGGGGAGCTGATCCTCGCCGCCCTCGACCGTTTCGCGATGCGGGTCCCCCCTGCTCGGGCACAGCCCTGAGCTCGGGGGAGGGTGAGTCCACCGGGCGATCTCCACGGCCGGGCGGGATGATCGAACCATGAGTCCCGTGTCCAAGAGCCCCGCCGCCCCGCACCCGAAGCACCCCGAGATCCATCTCGCCCAGCAGGCGGAGGCCGACGCGCTGCTCGGCCGGTCGCCGCTGGCCGCGCTCGTCGGCATGCTGCTCGACCAGCAGGTGCCCATGGAGTGGGCCTTCTCCGGTCCGTACACCATCGCCCAGCGGCTCGGCGCGGACGATCTCGACGCGCACGAGATCGCCGCCCGGGACCCGGAGGAGTTCGCCGCGCTGCTCTCCGAGAAGCCCGCCGTGCACCGCTACCCCGGGTCGATGGCCCAGCGCGTACAGCAACTGTGCGCGTTCCTCGTCGAGGAGTACGGGGGCGACGCCGAGGCCGTCTGGGCGGACGCGGCGACCGGGAAGGAGCTGCTCGGGCGGCTGCAGGCGCTGCCCGGCTTCGGCAAGCAGAAGGCGCAGATCTTCCTGGCCCTGCTCGGCAAGCAGTACGGGGTGCGGCCGGCGGGCTGGCGGGAGGCGGCGGGGGCGTACGGCGAGCAGGGCTCGTACCGCTCGGCCGCCGACATCACGGGGCCGGAGTCACTGGTGAAGGTGCGGGCCCACAAGCAGGAGATGAAGGCGGCGGCGAAAGCGGCGAAAGCCGCCAAGGAGTCCAAAACAGATGGGAATTGAAAATTCCAGATTTCAATCCTGCTCTATGTGACAGGAATTGTGGAGAAGGTGTTCACAGGATGCCCTGCGGATCGCTAACTTCCCCTCAACCTCGTCCGTAACGGGAAGGACTTCTGTGAACGCTACCCAGCGCCGGGCCGCGGCCGTTCTGGCCGCCGCCGCCCTCGCCACCCCGCTGGTCCTCGCCTCCCCCGCCACCGCGGTGAAGGACCCCGCGGCCGCACCCGCCCGCGATGCCGCCCGGCTGGCGAAGAAGCTGGTCCGCGAAACCACTGGCCAGGACGCCTACAAGCACCTGCAGAAGTTCCAGGCGATAGCCGACTCGGCCGGCGGCCACCGCGCGGCCGGCACCCTCGGCCACGACGCCTCGGCCGCCTACGTGTACCAGCAGCTCAAGAAGGCCGGCTACGACGTCTCGTACGAGCAGTTCGACTTCATCTACACCCAGACGCTCGCCGAGAAGGTCTCCGTCGAGGCGCCCGCACCGCGCGCCCTCGACATCCGCGCCATGACCTACACCAAGTCCACCCCGGTCGGCGGCATCAAGGCCGATCTGGTCGCCGTGCCCGTCGACGCCGACGGCACCACCGGCTGTGAGCCCGCCGACTACGCCTCCGGCACCTTCACCGGCAAGGTCGCGCTGATCAAGCGCGGTGGCTGCTCCTTCGCGATCAAGCAGGAGCGGGCCGCCGCGGCCGGCGCCGCCGGCGCGATCATCTACAACAACGCCGAGGGCATCCTCTCCGGCACCCTCGGCGAGCCGGCCGCGGGCAAGATCCCGACCGGTGGCATCAGCCTGGCCGAGGGCGAGAAGCTCGCCGCCGACCTCGCCAAGGGCGCCGTCAAGCTCTCCTTCGAGATCCGCCAGCTCCAGGAGAAGCGCGTCACCAACAACGTCATCGCGGAGACCAAGGGCGGGAACGCCGCCAACACCGTGATGCTCGGCTCGCACCTCGACTCCGTCACCGCGGGCCCCGGCATCAACGACAACGGCTCCGGCTCCGCCGGCCTCCTCCAGACCGCCCTGGAACTCGCCAAGTCGAAGGACAAGGTCCGCAACAAGGTCCGCTTCGCCTGGTGGTCCGCGGAGGAGAACGGCCTCCTCGGCTCCGACCACTACGTCAAGAACCTGACCGCGCTCGACAAGAGCGAGATCAAGCTCTACCTGAACTTCGACATGATCGCCTCGCCGAACTACGGCCTGTTCGTCTACGACGGCGACAACTCGGACAACGTCGGCGAGGGCGCCGGCCCCGCGGGCTCCGCCCAGCTGGAGCGCGACATCACCGACTTCATGGGCTCGCGCGGCCTCCCGCACGAGGGCACCGACTTCTCCGGCCGCTCCGACTACGGCCCGTTCATCAAGGTCGGCATCCCCTCCGGCGGCACCTTCACCGGCGCCGAGGGCATCAAGACCGCCGCCCAGGCCGCCAAGTTCGGCGGCACGGCGGGCGTCGCGTACGACGTGAACTACCACGCCAAGGGCGACGACCTGAAGAACATCAACATGAAGGCCTTCGACGCCAACATCAAGGTCATCGCCAACGCCGTGGGCACCTACGCCCACGACATCTCCTCGCTGCGCAAGCCGGTCGTCTCCACCCCGACCACCGGCGGCGAGAGCAGCGGCGGCGGCCTGCACAGCGACCACGACGAGGTCACCGAGTGATCCGGTAGCTCCCGCTACCTCCTGCGGCGGGCGGTGCCGAAGATCGAGCGGCTGATCTCCCGGCCCAGCTGGGTGCCGATCGACCTCGCGAGGGACTTGAACATCCCACTGCCCACCACCTGTTCGGTGAGGGAGGGCTCCGGCTTCGGAGCCCTCCCTCCGCCCTGCTTCCGCGCCTTCTCCGCCTCCCTGGCGGCCGCCGCCTCCAGCGCCGCCGCCTCAGCGGCCTGCTGCTCGGCCGTCAGCCTCTCGTACGCCGACTCGCGGTCCACCGCCTCCGCGTACCGCCCGTAGAGCGGCGAGCCCTTCACCGCCGCGTCCAGGGCGGCCGCGTCGATCGGGCCCATCAGCGACTCCGGCGCCCGCAGCCGGGTCGCCGCGACCGGGGTCGGGGCGCCCTTCTCGCTCAGTACGGTGATCACCGCCTCGCCCGTACCGAGGCCCGTGAGGACCTCCTCCAGGTCGTACGGAGAGTTCGGGAACGTCCGTACCGTCGCCTTCAGGGCCTTCGCGTCGTCCGGGGTGAAGGCCCGCAGCGCGTGCTGCACCCGGTTGCCGAGCTGCGCGAGCACGTCCGAGGGCACGTCCTTCGGCGTCTGCGTCACGAAGAACACGCCGATCCCCTTCGAGCGGATCAGCCGCACGGTCTGGGTGATCGACTCCAGGAACGCCTTCGACGCGCCGTTGAACAGCAGGTGCGCCTCGTCGAAGAAGAAGACCAGCTTCGGCTTCTCCAGATCGCCGACCTCCGGCAGGTCGTTGAAGAGATCCGCCAGCATCCACATCAGGAAGGTCGAGAAGAGCTGCGGCTTGTCCTGCACCGACGGCAGCTCCAGGACCGAGACGATCCCGCGCCCGTCCGCCGCCGTCCGCAGGAACTCGCTCGTGTCGAACTCCGGCTCCCCGAAGAAATCGCCCGCGCCCTGCTGCTCGAAGGCCGTGATCGACCGCAGGATCACCCCGGCCGTCACCGTGGACAGCCCGCCGATCCCCTTGAGCTCGGCCTTCCCGGTGTCCGAGACCAGGAACGCCACCACCGCCCGGAGATCCTTGAGGTCCACCAGCTCCAGGCCCTTGGAGTCGGCGTAGTGGAAGATCAGGCCGAGCGACTGCTCCTGCGTCTGGTTGAGCTGGAGCACCTTCGACAGCAGTACGGGGCCGAAACTGGTCACGGTGGCGCGCACCGGGATGCCGGGGCCGGTCCCTCCGAGCCCGTAGAACTCGCAGGGGAAGCCCGTCGCCCGCCACTCCTGGCCGACCTGGGCGGCCCGCTCCCGGACCTTCGCGCCGTCCTCGCCGGGGGCGGAGACGCCGGACACGTCGCCCTTGATGTCGGCGAGGAAGACCGGCACGCCGTTCGCCGAGAGCTGCTCGGCGATCAGCTGGAGCGTCTTCGTCTTGCCGGTGCCGGTCGCGCCGGCGACCAGTCCGTGCCGGTTGAGCACGGGCAGCGGGATGCGGATCGGCGCGTCCGGGTGACACGCGCCGTCCCAGAGCAGTGCCCCCAGATCGAGTGCCGCGCCCTCGAAGGCGTACCCGGCGGCGATCTCGGCGGCGGGGCCGCCCAGCGCGGCCGGTGGCTGCTCGCTCACGCTCATCACGGCACCCCAATTCCGGTTTGTCACGGTTCGCACCAGCATCCCACTGCCCGTGCATGGCTGCGCCGGGAGCCGCTCGCCCGGTAGGCTTTCCGTGTGATCTTCAAGCGCATCGGAAACGGAAAGCCGTATCCCGACCACGGCCGGGAAAGCACCCGGCAGTGGGCGGACGTCGCCCCGCGCCCGGTCCGTCTCGATCAGCTGGTCACCACCAAGGGCCAGCTGGACCTGGAGACGCTGCTCGCCGAGGACTCCACGTTCTACGGCGACCTCTTCGCGCACGTCGTGAAGTGGCAGGGCGATCTCTACCTCGAGGACGGACTGCACCGCGCCGTCCGCGCGGCGCTCCAGCAGCGCCAGGTGCTGCACGCCCGCGTCCTGGAAATGGACTGAGCCGGCGCCGACCGGCCCCGTACCCGCTGACCCTTTCGGGGTCAGTTCGCCCCCATCCGGACGCGATCACATGATCATCAAGTAGGCATCGCCGACGGGCGGCATTACGCTGCGTTCATGAGCATGCTCACTCCCCCCGGAATGGGCGGAAAGTACCGCATCACGGGGGACGTCTACCCGCGCATGCGCCGCCCCCACCGCCGGCGCAGGATCATCCTCGCGTCCGCCGCCGCCGTGGTCGTGCTCGGCGCGGCCGGCTGGGGCACGCTCCAGCTCGTCGACGTCTTCTCCGGCGACGAGGGCACCCGGGCGACGGCCGGCAAACAGGCCGACTGCAAACCCGTCGCCCAGGCGACGACCCCGCCCGCGGCCGCCCTCCCCAAGCCCGCCCAGATCACGGTCAACGTCTACAACGCGACCCCGCGCAGCGGGCTCGCCAAGACGACCGCGGACGAGCTCAAGAAGCGCGGCTTCAAGATCGGCAAGGTGGGGAACGCGCCCGCCGCCTACGACAAGAAGGTCCCCGGCGCCGGTCTGCTCCTCGGCGCCACGACCGCCACCAAGGGCGTCTTCCCGGTCCTCGGCACGCAGCTCGCGGGCGCCACGACGAAGACGGACACCCGGGGCACGGCGGACGTGGACCTGATCATCGGGACCGCCTTCAAGAACCTGGCCCCGAAAACGACGGCGGACGCGGCCCTGGTCGCCCTGACCAAGCCCGCGCCCGTACCGACCGGGAAGTGCTGACGTACTTCTGAGGCGCTCTCAGCTCCTCGGACTCCTGAGGAGCTGAGCGCTACTCGGCGGAGCCCGCAGCCTGCTACTCGGCGGAGCCGGCAGCCTGCTACTCGGCGGAGCCGTACATGCGGTCGCCCGCGTCGCCCAGACCCGGAACGATGTAGCCGTTCTCGTTGAGACGCTCGTCGACCGAGGCCGTCACGACGGTGACGGGGGTGCCCGCCAGCTCGCGCTCCATGACCTCGACGCCCTCCGGGGCAGCGAGGAGCACGACCGCGGTCACGTCGTCGGCGCCGCGCTTGATGAGCTCCTGGATGGCCGCGACGAGCGTGCCGCCGGTCGCCAGCATCGGGTCCAGGACGTACACCTGGCGGCCCGAGAGGTCCTCCGGCATCCGCGTGGCGTAGGTCGACGCCTCCAGCGTCTCCTCGTTGCGGATCATGCCCAGGAAGCCGACCTCGGCGGTCGGGAGCAGCCGGACCATGCCGTCGAGCATGCCGAGCCCGGCGCGCAGGATCGGGACCACCAGCGGACGCGGGTACGACAGCTTCACGCCGGTCGTGGGCGTGACGGGGGTCTCGATGTCGACCTGCTCGGTCCGGACGTCCCTGGTGGCCTCGTAGGCGAGCAGGGTGACCAGCTCGTCGGCGAGCCGACGGAAGGTCGCGGAATCCGTGCGCTTGTCGCGCAGCGTGGTGAGCTTGTGGGCGACCAGCGGGTGATCGACGACGTGGAGACGCATGACTCAACAGTAGCCCGCCCCGCACTGGCATCGACCCACGCCACTGGGGGAAGGTGGGTGGCACGGGGACCCAGCGATGGGGTGGAGTGGCCGATGCCCGACCTGGAAGAACCGGCCGACGGCGCCGCCGAGGGGGCGGCCCGGACACCGGCACCGGAGACCGACGCGGAGCGCCGCAGGCGCCGCGCCCAGTTCCTGCGTGAACTCGGCGAGGCGAAGGCGCTGCGCGAGCGCGTCCAGCCGCGACGCGCGCGGGCGGCCCGGATGCGGCAAGCCATGCGCATGCGCACCTTCCGCTGGTGAGGAGCCCACCGGAAGCCCGGCACGAGCCACCCAGGGTTCCACCCCGGATTCCGCCCAGCGGGCCACCCAGGATCCTGCCCAGGGGCTCCTCTGGTGCGCGCCGGGCCCCCTGACGGAATCCCGCCGCTCCGGCCCCGGCCGCGCCCCGTCCCGTCCCTCCGTGCGCCCCCTGCGTGCGCCGGGGTCGTACGCCCACCCGATCGCGGGGTCGTTCAGACTGATGCACGACGCAAGAGCCGAAGACCTCTCCTGTGGGCGCCGTATCTGTCACGATGCCGATTGGGCGGGGCATCAGGACCGCGCCGCCGGATCGTCACACCTCTGATCAGTGGGAGAGAGTCAGGTGTACTTCGCCGCACTGCTCGCGCGCACCGAAGACGGGTGGGAAGCGAGCGACACGGAGCTCGACGACGTGGAGACCCTGTCGGATCTGACCGAGCTCGCCCGCGAGGCCTCGGACGACGACACGGTGATCGTCTTCATCGAGCAGGAGGACGCGTGGTTCGGGATCGTACGGATCGAGGGTGAGGAAGACCCTCGCATCTACGTCTCGGACGGCGCCGCCGCCGCCCGTTCCTCGTACGGGGAGATCCTCACCCGGGAGATCCTCGGCGACGACCTGGACGACATCGTCGACGAGCTCGAATCGCTGGACCTGGACGGCACGGAGGACGGGGAGCCGCTCGACGGCGACACGGACGACGACGAGGAGACGAGCGTCGCGGCCGAGGCCGTGCCGGCCGCTCCGGTCGGCGACCGGCTGATCCTGGCGGACCTCGGTATGTCCCCGGCGGATCTGCTGGCGCTCGACAGCGACGCGCTCGCGGAGATCGCGGACGCGCTGGGGGCCGCCGAGGTCCTGGAGGCCGTCCGCTAGTGGCCCGCGCCGTACCTGTCGTACCTGTGCCCGACCCCGTTCGGGACCCCTGGCGGGACGCCATGCGGCTCGCCCTCGCCGAGGCCGACGCGGCCGTGTCGGCCGGTGACGTACCGGTCGGCGCGGTCGTGCTCGGCCCCGGCGGCGCGGTGCTCGCCCGCGGGCACAACGAGCGGGAGGCGACCGGTGACCCCACCGCGCACGCCGAGGTGATCGCCCTGCGCCGGGCGGCCGCGGCGACCGGGGAGTGGCGGCTCACGGGCTGCACGCTGGTCGTGACCCTGGAGCCGTGCGTGATGTGCGCGGGGGCACTCGTCCAGTCGCGGGTCGAGCGGGTGGTGTTCGGCGCCCCGGACGAGAAGGCGGGCGCGGCTGGTTCGCTCTGGGACCTCGTACGGGACCGCCGGCTCAACCACCGGCCCGAGGTGATCCAGGGCGTGCTCGGCGAGGAGTGCGCGGAGCAGCTCACGGCCTTCTTCCGCACTCGCTGACCTGCCACGCGATACGGATTTCATCGCAGCGCGAGTTTCGGCTAAGCTCTCTCTCGGTAGCGTGTCCGAGCGGCCGAAGGAGCTCGCCTCGAAAGCGAGTGTGGCGCAAGTCACCGAGGGTTCAAATCCCTCCGCTACCGCCGGCAAGAACCCCTCCGATCCGTGGAAACGGATCGGAGGGGTTCTTCTTTTGCCGTCGGCCAGCGCCCTGGTCCTCCGTCAGGAGGCGGAGAGCGGCGCCAGGGGGCCCGGGGGCGGGCCTGGCCCAGGAGGCCACCCACCGGCCGGACTCGGACCTCGGGGTGGCCGCGGTGCCGCTCCGCCTCCCCCGGCTAGCGGTGGCGCCCGCGCTCCAGGAGCTCGAACGCGCCGATGACGACCAGGACGATTCCCAGCGGACGCCCCCTGAACCAGCCGAATTCGAGATCCGGGAAGAACAGGGCCAGCACTCCGCCCGCGACGATTGCCGTGAGGCCGAAAATTCGCTTCATACCTGTGCTCCCCCTGGGGTATGTCCGCGTTCGGTAAAGAAACCGCCAACTTGGCTCCACCGTACGCCCTATGGGGTGTCCGGCATCGAGCTGCTGGCCGAATTGGGGAGGCCCGGCCGAAAACCGACCGACGCCCGCATCTGACCGCCCGGGCAGGGACGGGGGGCCGTCGTCGGAGCCGTTGACCGGCACGGCCGACGGAAGCCCACGGCGGCGGTGCTGCCCCGCCGCTGCGGGCTTCCGCCGCTGCGAGACGGACTCGGCGCGCTTACGGGCGTCCGCACGGCGCCGCCCGAGGCGGGGTGCCGTCCCTGCGGAACGCCACGAAGAAAGGCCGGTACGGAATTCTCCCGATCCCGGGCGGTCGTCGCACGAGCTTGCGACCGCCCTCGTATCGCCGGTGAATTCCACCAAGAGTCGTACGGCCCCGCAAACCGTCCACGGCACGCGTCGTCGGCAAGGGGTTTCGGCAACGGTCCGCCGCATTCCCCGGAACACCGGGAACACGCCTTCCGCGGGAAACCTCGGGAAGTGGGGCCGGGCGCGGCCGGGGCCACTTCGTCGGGCAGGGAAGCCAGGACGGGGGGAGCGGCATCGGGGGGACAAGCCGCTCCCCCCCGATGAGAACCGGTCCTACAAGCCCGCGCCGCAGTCAGGGGGAAGCTCGCGGCGCGGACCCCGCAGTGCGGGCCGGTTCCAGGAGCCCTTCCGATTCCTGCCAGATCCTCCGGGCTCGACATCCATCCTGCTCCGCCGTCACCCTTCCGGGGGACGGCGAAAGGCCTCGATCGCCGGGCCCTTGGTCCATAAAGCCTCGGTTAGAGTGGCGCGGTCGTACGGCGGGGGAACAGGCGGGGGAACAGGGGAGGGCTGGCTATGGCGCAGGCGAAGAAGGTCGCGCTCTACGCGGTCGCGGTCTTTGTGCTGTACACGATCATCACGTCCCCTGCCCGGGCCGCCGATCTCGTACAGGTAGGGTTCGAGGGCATTTCCAGCGCCGCCCAGGGTGTCGGCGAGTTCATGACCGAACTCATCAACTAGGAGCCCTTCGTGATCCGCCATCTGGTCCTCTTCAAGCTCAACGACGGTGTCGCACGCGACGAGCCGCGTGTCGTCGCCGGCGTCGAGGCGTTCCGCGCCCTCGGCGACCAGATCCCGGAGCTGCGCTTCTGGGAGTGCGACTGGAACATCACGGACCGGCCGATCGCGTACGACTTCGCCATCAACTCGGCCGTCGAGGACACCGACGCACTCCAGCGCTACCTGGACCACCCCGCGCACCAGGCGGGTGTCGCACAGTGGCGCGAGTTCGCCACCTGGGTGATCGCGGACTACGCGTTCTAGTCCGCGGCAGACGCCAGGCCCCCCGCCATCGAGGTGGGGGGCTTTTTCGTGCGCGATTCCACGCGTGACCTCCCCTTTTTCCGTCACTATGCCCTCAACACGTCACTATGCGGTGCTTGCACACAGTGGACATGTCTTGTGATGCTATGACCGCTTTTGACGGATGAGTTGACCGTAGTTGACCCAGTCGACCAGCAAGACCAGCCAAAGGGGTGGCGTGAACGTGCCGGCCAGTACAGCGCCTCAGGTCCCGCCCCAGCACGAGGCAGGCGGCGCGGAGACCCCCCGCCCCCGGCCCCAGAGCACCCGCGGCGCCGACACCCGCGCCCTCACCCAGGTGCTCTTCGGGCAGCTCAAGAACCTGGAACCGGGCACTCCGGAGCACCACCGGGTGCGCGGGGCCCTCATCGAGGCCAACCTGCCGCTCGTGCGGTACGCGGCGGCCCGCTTCCGCTCCCGCAACGAACCGATGGAGGACGTCGTCCAGGTCGGCACCATCGGCCTCATCAACGCCATCGACCGGTTCGACCCCGACCGCGGCGTCCAGTTCCCGACGTTCGCCATGCCGACCGTCGTCGGCGAGATCAAGCGGTACTTCCGCGACAACGTCCGCACCGTGCACGTGCCCCGCCGCCTGCACGAGCTCTGGGTTCAGGTGAACGGAGCCACCGAGGACCTCACGACCGCCCACGGCCGCTCCCCCACGACCGCCGAGATCGCCGAGCGGCTGCGGATCGGCGAGGACGAGGTGCTCGCCTGCATCGAGGCCGGACGCTCGTACCACGCGACCTCCCTGGAGGCCGCGCAGGAGGGCGACGGGCTGCCCGGGCTGCTCGACCGGCTCGGCTACGAGGACCCCGCGCTGGCCGGCGTCGAGCACCGCGACCTCGTCCGGCACCTGCTCGTCCAACTTCCCGAGCGGGAGCAGCGGATCCTGATGCTGCGCTACTACAGCAATCTGACGCAGTCCCAGATCAGCCAGGAACTCGGCGTCTCCCAGATGCATGTGTCAAGGCTCCTCGCCCGCAGCTTCGCGCGTTTGAGATCCGCAAACAGAATCGAGGCGTAGCTGAATCGGGTAGACCGGTTCGGAGCAGTTCTGCGGCGCCCCAAATGCCTTACACCCCTTGTTTCCTGCGGATATGCACCCTCGGCTTGTCGACAAGTCACTACAGCGTGTTGCCGACATGTGACATTCTGCTGGAACCGAGTTTGCCGCAGCCCCGCCGCCGGTATTCAGGTGGTGGCTGCGTTCCTCAGATGGTCGCGGCCACCGCGACCGTCCGCGACCTCAAGGGGGTGGCATGTCCACAGAACTGGGCAGCTCGAAGGTGCTCACGCTCACGCCCGTTCCCGTGCCCACGCAGACGACGGCGCCGACCGCGACCGACAGCGCGGAGGCCATGCCTCCGCCGATGCCCGTCACGTCGGGGGCCCTCGACACCCGCACCCTCTCGCGCTCCCTCTTCCTGAGGCTGCGCGCCCTCGACACCGAGGGCGCCGCCGCGGACAGCCCGGAGCGGACCTATGTCCGCGACACCCTCATCGAGCTCAACCTCCCCCTCGTGCGGTACGCGGCGGCCCGCTTCCGCTCGCGCAACGAGCCGATGGAGGACATCGTCCAGGTCGGCACCATCGGCCTCATCAAGGCGATCGACCGCTTCGACTGCGAACGGGGCGTGGAGTTCCCGACGTTCGCGATGCCGACGGTCGTCGGCGAGATCAAGCGCTTCTTCCGCGACACGTCCTGGTCGGTCCGCGTCCCGCGCCGGCTCCAGGAGCTGCGCCTCGCCCTCACCAAGGCCAGCGACGAGCTCGCTCAGAAGCTCGACCGCTCCCCCACCGTGCCCGAACTCGCCGCCGTGCTCGGGGTGTCGGAGGAGGACGTCGTCGACGGCCTCGCCGTGGGCAACGCGTACACCGCCTCCTCGCTCGACTCCCCGTCGCCCGAGGACGACGGCGGCGAGGGCTCCCTGGCCGACCGCCTCGGCTACGAGGACACGGCGCTCGAAGGCGTCGAGTACCGCGAGTCGCTCAAGCCGCTGCTCGCCAAACTCCCGCCCCGGGAGCGACAGATCATCATGCTGCGCTTCTTCGCCAACATGACCCAGTCGCAGATCGGCGAGGAGGTCGGCATCTCCCAGATGCACGTCTCCCGGCTGCTCACCCGCACCCTCGCCCAGCTGCGCGAGGGCCTCATCGCCGACTGAGTTCCGCGAAGGACTCCCTTGTTGACGGATCGTCAGACAGACTGGCGGTCATGAGGCGAAGGAAGCCCGGACTCGTAGCGGTGGCGCTCTGCCTCGGCGGGGCGCTGACCGCCTGTGGCGGCGGAGGAGACGGCGAGGGGTACGCGGCGGTGGGCGCCGGCCCCTCCCCGGGAGCGGCGGGCACCCCCTCGGGCGCGGTCACCCTGGTCCCCCTGGACGGCCCCACGACGAGCGGGGACACGTCCAGCACGTCGTCACCGTCACCGGCTCCGGAGGGGCCGTCCACACCGCCGCCCGGAGTCACTCCGGGCCCCGGCACCCCCGGGTCTTCCGATGCGGGTACGGGTACCGGGCCGAGTACGGGCGCGGGGTCGGGCGCGGGTACGGGCTCAGGCACCGGTACGGAGTCCACCACGGCGCCGACGACCACGCCGGGCGGCTCAGGTTCCGGCTCCGGCTCCGGCTCCGGCTCCGGCGGTACGCCCCCGGGCACGGGTCCGGGTCCCGGCACCGGCACCCCTCCCCGTACGCCCTCACCGCCCGGAACCGGCACCCCCGCGCCCTCTCCCTCCCCTGTCCCCACTCCCGCCCCCGGGCCCGCCGTGGTCACCGTCTCCGCGCCCGTCCTCGCCGACGGCGACCGACGCTGGTGCGAGAAGGTGACGGTCACCTTCCGGAACAGCGGGGGAACGGCGGCCCGTTCGGGCACGGTCACCTTCGCCACCCATGTCATCGGCGCCCTCGGCATCGACTGGGCGACGCTCACGTCCACCCGGCCACTGCCCGCGCCGCTCGCCGCCGGGACGGCGCGGACGGAGACGTACACCGTGTGCGTGGACTCCTGGCGGGTGCCGCTGGGGATGCGGATCGACACCCGCGAGGTCTCCGCTACCTGGCGGTGACGGGGAAGCTCACCTCGGTCAGGCCTTCCGAGAGCTCCCACAGCTCGCGCCCCGTCCCCGGGTCGGCGGACGCGCCGGAGGGACGTATCCGGGTGGGCGCGCCACGCAGCTCGCCCACACCGTCGGGCCCGATGAACTCGCCGCCCTCCAGGCCCGGTTCGGTCGCCGCGTACAGCTGCGGGAGCGCGCCCCGCTCGGGGCGCTGGGCGAGCAACGGGTTGCCGATGCGGCCGAGGACCAGCTTCAACAGGCCTGAGGTGTTCCGGGTCTGGAGCCGGGTCGCCGTGTATCCGGGGTGGGCGAGGACGCTGCGGACCGGGCTGCCGGACGCACTCAGGCGCCGGTGCAGCTCCTGCCCGAAGACGGCGTTCGCGAACTTCGACTGGTTGTAGAAGGCCATGGGCGCGTAGCCGCGCGCACCGGTGAGGTCGTCGAGGTGAAGGCGGCCCTGGCGGTGGTTGATCGAGCTGACCGTGACCACCCGGGGGTCCCGGCCGGCGGCGAGCAGGTCGAGCAGCAGCCCGGTGAGCGCGAAGTGGCCGAGGTGGTTGACGGCGAACTGGACCTCGTGGCCCTGGGGGCTCAGGGTGCGGGGCGGCGCCATCACTCCCGCGTTGTTGACGAGGACGTCGAGCCGCGGGTGCTCCTCCCGCATCCGGCCGGCGAAGGCGTGCACCGAGTCGAGGTCGGCGAGGTCGAGTGGGCGTACGGCGAGCAGGTCCGGCGTGATCCCGGCCGCGACGAGCTCGTCGACGGCCCGGCGGCCCTTCCCCTCGTCCCGCACGGCGAGGATCACGCGGCCGCCCCGGCGGGCGAGCTCCCGGGTGGTGGCGAGGCCGAGGCCGCTGTTGGCCCCGGTGACGACGAAGAGCCGCCCGGTCTGGTCCGGGATCCGGTCGGCGGTCCAGCGCTGCTTCTTGGTCATGCGACACACGCTGACGCTTGTGTCACCGAGTGTCAAGAGCGCAATCAAGTGCCATGGAAGCGTCCTGGTGCCACGGAAGGCACCGCGTTACGATTCCGAACGTGAGCACCCGCCCCCACATCGACCCCGGTCCCGGCCAGGGCCATGGCCCCGGTCCCGGCCGGACCCCCGGCCCCGCCCCCGTCAGCCTGGCCCAGCGCAAGCGTCAGCTCGTCGCGACCGAGCTCACCGAGGCGGCCCTCCAGCTGCTCGCCCTCAAGGGCTTCGACGCCGTCACCGTCGACGAGATCGCGACCACCGCGGGGGTCTCCAAGCGGACCTTCTTCCGGTACTTCGCTTCCAAGGAGGACGTGGTCGTCCAGTTCCTGGCCGACATGGGCGCCGACATGCGCGCGGGCCTGGCCGCCAGGCCCGCCGGGGAGCGCCCCTCCGAGGCGCTCCTGCACGCCGTCTCCGTGCCCCTGACGATCTGCGACGCCCACGCGGACCGGGCCCTGCCGGTGGTCCGGCTGATCCTGCGCACCCCCGCGCTGCTCGCCCGCTTCCTGGAGCACCAGGCGCGGTGGCGGGAGGATCTGACGGAGGGACTGGCGGCCCGCCTGGGCCGCGACCCCCGGGCCGACCTCTACCCCCGGCTGGCCGCGGGCACGGCGCTCGCCGCCTTCGACGCCGTACTGCACCGGTGGAGCGAGGGCGAGGACGCCGGCGGCTCCGCCGACCCGGGCACCCTGATCGAAGAGGCGTTCGCGGTGCTCGCGCCCGCCCTGGACTCCGCCGCCCTTTAAGACACGCACCACCCCTTTAGACACGCGCCACCCCTTGAGCACGCGCGATTCCTTAGAGCACGCGCGATCCCTTAGAGCACGCGCCCTCCGTTGAACACGCGCCCGCCCACCGGCACGTACCCCCGAGCGGGCGAAAAGAAAGGTGGACCGGGCCCGCGTGACGCGGATCCGGCCCACCCAGGGCTCGGTGAGGGACAGGTCGGTCAGCCCAGGGCCAGCCAGGCGACGGCCGCCAGGACGACGATCACCGCGACCACGCCCACGATCAGGCCGACCTTCGGGCCGCCCGACGCGGCCGCGACCTGGGGCTGCCGCTGCTGCGGGGCGCCCTCGTCGACGAAGGCGCGGAACATCTGCGTGTTGCCGGCGGGGTCGTAGGAGCCCTCGGGGCCCTGGCCCTGGCCGTACGGTGCTTGGGGGTTGTGTGCCATGGGTCAGGACCCTAGCGAAGTACGGGTGAGGGGCCCAAGCCCCGTACCCCCACCCCCGCGGAACCGTCCGCGACCCACACCTCCGCTCCACCTTTGCCTATTCTTTAGCGCCGTTTGACCGATTTAGTTTGCCTGGAGCAACCATCGATCTCTATGGTTGCCCTAAGCAACAACATCTGGGGAGCGCCCGATGGACGACTCGATGGACAGCTCGGTGGACCGGGGCAATCGATACGAGAACCTCGCCCGCCAGGTGAGCGCCATCGGAGCGGTGAAGCGCGGACTCGCGCGGGTCCTGCCCGCCGAGTGCCCCAGCGGATCCGCCATCGTGCTCGCCCTGCTCAACCACCACGGCGACATGCGGATGGGCCGGGTGTCCGAGCTGATGGCCGTCGACATGTCGGTCAGCAGCCGGCACGTGGCCCACACCGTGGACCGCGGCTGGGTCGAGCGACTGCCCGATCCCGCCGACCGGCGCTCCCGGATCCTGCACCTGACCCGGGTGGGCGAGGACATGCTCGCCGTCCTCGACCGACGGCTGACCGACATGCTCGCCCGCACCCTCGCGGAGTGGTCCGACGACGACGTCGAACTGCTCACCACCCTGCTCGCCCGCCTCCGCGATTCCTTCGGGGACTGCCGGGCCCACCACGCTTGAGAACGAAGGAACTTGATGGCTACGACCACCACACCAGAGACCGGTGTGAGCGGCGGGAGCGCCAAGCAGGGGGACATCGCCTCCGGCGGCGCCCCGATGACGCACAAGCAGATCATGGAGGCGCTGTCCGGGCTGCTGCTCGGCATGTTCGTCGCCATCCTGTCCTCGACGATCGTCTCCAACGCCCTCCCCCAGATCATCACCGACCTCGGCGGCGGCCAGTCCGCCTACACCTGGGTGGTCACCGCCGCACTCCTCTCGATGACCGCGACCACCCCGCTCTGGGGCAAGCTCGCGGACCTCTTCTCCAAGAAGCTGCTCGTCCAGATAGCCCTGATCATCTATGTGGCGGGCTCGGTCGTCGCCGGTCTCTCGCAGAGCACCGGCATGCTCATCGCCTGCCGTGTCGTGCAGGGCATCGGCGTCGGTGGTCTGACCGCCCTCTCCCAGATCATCCTGGCCGCGATGATCGCCCCGCGTGAGCGCGGCCGGTACAGCGGCTACCTCGGCGCGACCTTCGCCGTCGCCACCGTCGGCGGCCCGCTGCTCGGCGGTGTCATCACCGACACCGACTGGCTCGGCTGGCGCTGGTGCTTCTACGTGGGCGTGCCCTTCGCGATCATCGCGCTGATCGTCCTGCAGAAGACCCTCAAGCTCCCCGTCGTGAAGCGCAAGGTCAAGGTCGACTGGGCCGGCGCCTTCTTCATCAGCGCCGCGGTCTCCCTGCTCCTCATCTGGGTCACCTTCGCGGGCGACAAGTACGACTGGATGTCCTGGCAGACGGCCGTGATGGTGCTCGGCGCGATCGCGCTCGGCGGGATCTTCCTGCTCGTCGAGTCGAAGGCGAGCGAGCCGATCATCCCGCTCCGCCTCTTCCGCAACCGCACGATCACCCTCGCCTCGCTCGCCTCGCTCTTCGTGGGTGTCGCGATGTTCGCCGGCACGGTCTTCTTCAGCCAGTACTTCCAGCTGGCGCGGAACGAGTCGCCGACGATGTCCGGCGTCCTCACCATCCCGATGATCGCGGGTCTGTTCGTCTCCTCCACCGTCTCGGGTCTGATCATCACCAAGACCGGCAGGTGGAAGGCGTGGCTAGTCAGCGGCGGCGCTCTCGCCGCGGGCGGTCTCGGCCTGCTCGGCACGATCCGCTACGACACGACGTACTGGCACATCGCGCTGTTCATGGCGGTCCTCGGCCTCGGCCTCGGCATGATGATGCAGAACCTGGTGCTCTGCACCCAGAACCAGGTGGCCCCCGCCGACCTCGGCGCCGCCTCCTCCGTCGTCACCTTCTTCCGCTCCCTGGGCGGTGCGATCGGTGTCTCGGCGCTCGGCGCGGTCATGGCCCACCGGGTCACGGACTACGTCAAGGAGGGCCTGGCCGAGCTCGGCCCGAAGGCCGCGGCGGCCATGGGCCAGGGCGGCACGGGCGGCGGCATCCCCGACATGGACAAGCTGCCGGCCCCGATCCGCACGGTCATGGAGAGCGCCTACGGACACGGCGTCGGTGACGTCTTCCTCTACTCGGCGCCGTTCGCGCTGCTGGCCTTCGTGGTGACGCTCTTCATCAAGGAAGTCGCCCTGAAGAGCAGCTCGGTGAAGGGTGACGAGAAGCCGGTGGCCGCGGAGGCCGCCGCGGAGGCCTAGAAAGACTCCCGGCCGCGCTTCGAGCGGAGGCACGGCCGGGTCCAGTACGGAGCGGCGGGCAGGGGACGGCCCGCCGCTCCGTCATTTCCCGGTTTCCGGGACCTGCTTCCCACCGGCCTCGGGCCCACCGGCCCGCTTTCCACCGGCCTCGGTCCGACCGGCCTCGGTTTCACGGGAAACCATCGTCTCGATGCCGGCCACGAGGACGTCCAGCGCGTAGGCGAAGTCCCGGTCCCAGATCTGGGTGACGCTGCCGTGCGAGGCCCGCTCGTCGAGGATCTCCGCCATGGGTTCGAGGGCATCCACGAAGCTCGGGTCGCCACGGAAGGCCTTGATCGACTCCACGTAGAAGTCGTCCTGCGACATCCCGGCCTCCGCCGCGCGCCGCCCGAACTGGGACTCGATCGTCCCGTAGCCGTAGACGAACTGGAAGACCGCCGACGTCGCACTGGGCTGACGGTCCATCGGCAGACCCGTGTCGCCGATCGCCTCATGGATCTTGGCGCCGACAGCGATCGCGTGCGGGCCGATGTTCAGGTACTGCCCGGCGCTCGGCGACATCCACGGGTGGCGGACCAGCATCCGGCGGTACTCCAGGGCGAGCACCCTGATCCGGTCCCGCCAGCCGTCGGCGGCCTCCACGGCCGCGAGGTCGAACTCGCCGTACACGCTGTCCATCGCGAACTCGATGATGTCGTCCTTGGTGTCCACGTACCAGTACAGGGACATCGCGGTGACGTTCAGCTCGGCCGCCAGCTTGCGCATCGACAGCTTGGCCAGGCCCTCCTCGTCGAGCATCCGGATCGCGGCGGCGACGATCCGGTCCCGGTCGAGACCGGCCGGACCGCCGCCGCTCCGCGGGGTCCGGGTCTCCAGCCAGACGCTGGAACGCGCCGGGTTCTTGGCCCGGTCGGCTGCCTTGACCATCGCGTTCCTCCGTCTGTCAGTTCTCCGTGACCATGCTAGGCAGCGATCGGCTCGTCGGGCGTCAGGGCCTTCTCCGTCCGCTCGGCCCGCCGGAGCAGGGCCGCCGCCACCAGACCGCCGGCGAAGACGGCGATCGCGCCGACCAGCTGGCTGGTCTGGAGGCCGGAGGCGAAGGCGTCCGCGATCTCCCGTCGCTCGGCCTCGCCGCCGGCGGCCGCGAGGGCGGCCGGGAGGGAGGTCGCGGTGACGGCGACGAGCGCGGCGAAGCGCGCGTTGAGGACGGCGCCGAGGACGGCGACACCGAGGCCGTTGCCGAACTCGGCGAGGGTGCCGTTGATCCCGGCGCCCACGCCCGCCTTCTCCGGCGGGATCGAGCTCATGATCGCGTTGGCCATGGCCGGGGAGGAGACGGCGATGCCGCCGCCCATCAGGACCAGGCCGAGGAGCATGCCCGCGTAGCTGCCGTCGGTGCCGCCGCCGAGCAGCGAGATCGACGTCAGACCGCCGGCGACCAGGGTCATGCCGAGGACGACGGTGGGCGGGGTGCCCAGCTTCATGACGATCCTCGGGCCGATGCCGGTCAGGTTGAGACCGACGATCGTCAGCGCGAGCGGCGCCATCCGCAGACCGGCCTCAAGGGGTTCGTAGCCGAGCACGAACTGCAGGTGCTGGGTGAGCAGGAAGAGCGAGCCGCCCATGCCGAAGACGACCAGGATCGAGCCGCCGATGGCACCGATGAACTTCTGGTTCCGGAAGAAGTGCATGTCGAGCATCGGGTACGGGGTGTGCAGCTCCCACAGAGCGAACGCGCCGAGACCGAGCAGCCCGATCGCGGCCGGGACCAGCACCTGGGCGGAGACCCAGCCGTGCTCGGGGCCGCTGATGATCGCGTACACGACGGCGGTCATGCCGATGGTGGAGAGCAGCGCGCCGAGCAGGTCGGGGCGCTCACCCTGTGGGTTCTTGGACTCCGGTACGAGCTTGAGGACGGCGACCAGGGCCACGACCGCGACCGGGATGTTGATCAGGAAGATCATTCCCCACCAGAAGTGGTTCAGGATCACGCCGCCGATCAGCGGCCCGCCGGCGAAGCCGAGGGAGGCGACGGTGGACCAGAGCGCGATGGCCTTCACCCGCTCCGAGTCGTCGAAGATCTGCATGACGACGGCGAGGGTGGTGGTCATGAGGAGCGCGCCGCCGACGCCCATGCCCGCGCGGGCGGCGATCAGCTGCGTGGTGGAGTCGGCGAGTCCGGCGGCGAGCGAGCCGATGCCGAAGAGCGCGAGTCCGATCGCGAGCAGCTTCTTGCGTCCGTAGCGGTCGGCGGCGTTGCCCGCGCTGAGCAGCAGGCCGGACTGGACGAGCGAGTACGCGTTGATCATCCACTGGATGTCGGTGGTGGTCGCGTGGAGTTCGGAGGTCAGCGACGGGATGGCGACGCTGAGGACGGTGTTGTCGAGCAGCACGGTGAGCTGGGCGAGGCAGATGACGCCGAGGATCAGCCAGCGCTGAGGGTGACCGCCGGTGGCGGTCGGTTCGGTCGCGGCGGTCGTCGCCGTCATGGGCAGGGCTCCTTGTACGGTGTACGGGACTGGGTCTCGTACACCGTACAAGGACTCTCTTACGCTGTACAGCGCTTATTCATTTCCGGGCGGTCAGGTCGTAGAAGGTGGCATTGCCGACCGTGACCTTCTCGAAGGTCTCCGCCACCCAGGCGGAGATCTCCGAGTTGCCGCCGGGGGCACCGCCGACGCCCATGCGGCCCCCGCCGCCCTCGCCGGCGCCGCCGCTCTCGCCGCCGCCGATGAAGTAGTGGATCTTCCCGTCGGCGACGTACTGCTGGAACTGCGCCAGCGTCGGGGAGGGGTCGCTGCCGTTGAAGCCGCCGATCGCCATGACCGGCTTCTCGGTGGCGAGCTGGTAGCTGGCCGCGTTCTGGGCGCCGACCGTGGCCGCGACCCAGGTGTAGGCGTCGGCGTCCTTGAGGAGCGCGCTCTTCGCCTCCGTACCGACGCTGGCGCCGTTGAGCAGACCGCCCATGCCGCCGCCACCGCCGCCGAAGCCCTCGCCTCGGGTCATCCCCTGCGGCGGGGTGCCACCGGGCAGCCTGCCCTGGCCGTTCGGCAACTGACCGCCGGCCTGGCCGCCCTGACCACCCGGCAGCTGACCGCCCTGACCTCCGGGACCACCGGGAAGCTGACCGCCCTGACGGCCCTGACCACCCGGCAGCTGTCCGCCCAGTCCGCCGCCGGGGAACCCCCCGCCCTCGAACATCCGCATGCCGCCACCGCCGCCGGGTCCCCGGCCGCCCATCGCGCCGCCCACCGGGCCCGCCGTGACGATCGAGCCCTGGTGGCCGGCGTCCACCGTCGCCAGGGTGTACGCGAAGGGACCCGCGAGTCCCACGACCAGGCCGAGGCCCGCGACCCCGAGGCCGAGCCGCCGGTCCACCCGGCCCGCGAACAGCAGCCCGAGCGCGGCCACCGTGCCAGCGACCAGGACCGTCCAGCGCAGCCACGGCAGCCAGTCCGGCGTCCGCCCGAGCAGGGTCCAGCCCCACCAGGCGGTCACCGCCACCGTCACCGCGAGGGCCGCCGAGGCGAGCAGCCGGGTGCGCTCCTCCCAGAGGACGGCCGCGCCCATGCCGACGAGCGCCGCGAGGTACGGGGCCAGGGCCACCGTGTAGTACTCGTGGAAGATGCCTGCCATGAAGCTGAACACGGCCAGCGTGATCAGCAGCGAACCGCCCCACACCAGGAACGCCGAGCGCGCCGTGTCCGTCCTGGGCGCCCGCCAGGTGACGACGAGCCCCGCGACCAGCAGGACCAGCGCGGCCGGCAGCAGCCAGGAGATCTGGCCGCCGACGGAGTCGTTGAACATCCGGAGGACGCCGGTCTCACCCCATCGGCCGCCCCCCATGCCACCGCCTCCCCCGCCGCCGCCGACACTCCCGGTCTCGTCGCCGTTGATGCGGCCGAGGCCGTTGTAGCCGAAGGTCAGCTCCAGGAAGCTGTTGTTCTGGGAGCCTCCGACGTACGGGCGGGAGGACGCCGGCCACAGCTCGACCAGGGCCACCCACCAGCCCGCCGACGCCAGCATCGCGAGCCCGGCGAGGGCGAGACGGCCGATCCGGCGCCCGATCCCGCCCGGCGCGCACACCCCGTAGACGAGGGCGAGCGGCGGCAGGATCAGAAAGGCCTGGAGGGTCTTCGCGAGGAACGCGAACCCGAAGGCCACCCCGGCCCACACGAGCCACCTCGCCGCACCCCGGCCCTGTTCGAGGGCGCGCAGCACGCAGTACACGGCCACCGTCATGAGCAGGGCGAGCAGCGCGTCCGGGTTGTTGAAGCGGAACATCAGCGCCGCCACGGGCGTGAGCGCCAGGACGACCCCCGCGATCAGGCCCGCGCCCGCGCCGAACCGGCGCCGTACGGCCGCGTAGAGCACGGCGACGGTCGCCACGCCCATGAGGACCTCGGGCACGAGGATCTGCCAGGAGCCGAGGCCGAAGAGCCGGACGGAGAGGGCCATCGGCCAGAGGGCGGCCGGCGGCTTGTCGACGGTGATGGCGTTGGCCGCGTCGAGCGAACCGAAGAAGAAGGCCTTCCAGCTCTCGCTGCCCGCCTGGACGGCGGCGGAGTAGAAGGAGTTGGCGTAGCCGGAGGCGCTCAGGTTCCACAGGTAGAGCGCGGCGGTGACGGCGAGCAGGACGAGGAACGCGGGCCGGACCCAGCGGGCGTCCTCGGCGCGGCCGCGCCACAGCCGGGTGAGCGGGCCACCGCGGGACGGCGCGGCATGGGCCGCGCCGACGGGCGCGGCCAGAGAGGTCGAAGTCATCGGTCGTTCCTTGGGTCGTTCCTTGAGGCGGACCGCTCGGGGAAGACCCAGAGCCGGAAGAGGAGGAAGCGCAGGACGGTCGCGGCCAGGTTGGCGACGACCAGGACGGCGAGTTCGGTGGAGTGCGCCGGATCGCCGGTCGCCGCTCCGAGGGCGGCGAGCGAACCGCTGGTCAGGGCCAGGCCGATGGCGAAGACCACGAGCCCCTGCGCCTGGTGGCGGACCGCCCGGTCCCGTCCCCGCACCCCGAAGGTGAGCCGCCGGTTCGCCGCCGTGTTGGCGACGGCGGAGACGAGGAGCGCGCCGGCGTTGGCGATCTGCGGGCCGACACCGAGCCGGAAGAGCGAGTACAGAGCGAGGTAGAAGAGCGTCGACAGGACCCCGACCACGCAGAAGCCGACCAACTGCCGGGCCAGACCGCCCGGCACACCGGTGAGTTCACGGTCCCGGGGGTCGTCCCCGAAGGGCCTGGCCAGCCGGTCGAGCGGCAGCGAACCCGTCGCGAGGGCCCGGCCCACCCGCCAGACACCCTTCAGGTCGTCGGTGGCCGTGCTCACGATGTGCACGGTCGAGTCGGGGTCGTCGACCCAGTCGACGGGCACCTCGTGGATGCGCAGCCCGGCCCGCTCGGCGAGCACCAGCAGCTCGGTGTCGAAGAACCAGCCGGTGTCCTCCACCATCGGGAGCAGCCGCTCGGCGACATCGCGCCGGATCGCCTTGAACCCGCACTGCGCGTCGGAGAACCGGGCGGCGAGCGAGCCGCGCAGGATCAGGTTGTACGCGCGGGAGATGAACTCCCGCTTCGGGCCGCGCACCACGCGCGAGGAGCGGGCGAGCCGGGAGCCGATCGCCAGGTCGGAGTGGCCGGAGATGAGCGGCGCGACCAACGGGAGCAGGGCGTTCAGATCGGTGGACAGGTCCACGTCCATATAGGCGAGGACGGGCGCGTCCGAGCCCGACCACACCGTCCGCAGCGCCCGGCCGCGCCCCTTCTGCTCCAGCCGTACGGAGCGCACCTCGGGCAACTCGGCGGCGAGACCGGCGGCGACCTGGGGGGTGGTGTCGGTGGAGGCGTTGTCGGCGACGGTGATGCGGAAGCCGTACGGGAAGGTCCGGAGGAGGTGCTCGTGGACCCGGCGGACGCACGGCTCCAGGTCCTTCTCCTCGTTGTAGACGGGAATCACCACGTCCAGGACGGGCCGTCCCGCGATGTTCACCGGCAGGTGTTCCCGGGCGGGGAGGGTCCCGGACGGGGGCCCCGCGATCGTTGGGGTTCGCATGCCACCGACACTCGCCGGGGCCGCTGTCACGGCTGTGTGATGAGCCTGTGGCCTGCCTGTGAGTGGGCTTCCGCCGGGGACGCGGCGGGCAGCCGGACGGTGAAGACGGTCCGGCCCGGGACGCTCTCGACGCCCACCTCGCCCCCGTGCGCGCACACGACCGCCCGGACGATGGCGAGCCCGAGGCCGGTGGATCCGGCGTTGCGGGAGCGGGAGGCGTCGCCGCGCGCGAACCGCTCGAAGACGGCGGGCAGGAGCGCGGCCGGGATGCCGGGCCCGTCGTCCTCGATCCGTACGGTCACCGCGCCGGGTTCGGTACGGACCCGCGCCATGACCTCGGTCCCCGGCGGGGTGTGCGTACGGGCGTTGGCGAGGAGGTTGACGAGGACCTGCTGGAGCCGGGCGCCGTCCGCCCGTACGGGACTGCCGCCGTCCTCGGGCAGTTCGAGGGACCAGTGGTGGCCGGGACCGGCGGCGCGGGCGTCGCTCACGGCGTCCACGACCAGCGGGACGAGGTCGGTGGGCTCGTACGAGAGGGGGCGGCCGGCGTCGAGCCGGGCGAGCAGCAGCAGGTCCTCCACGAGGCCCGTCATCCGGGTCGCCTCGGACTCGATGCGGCCGAGCGCGTGCCGGGTGTCGGGCCCGCACTCCTCGCGGCCGCGCCGGGTCAGCTCCGCGTA
This sequence comes from Streptomyces sp. NPDC088553, assembly GCF_044752965.1. NCBI lineage: Bacteria > Bacillati > Actinomycetota > Actinomycetes > Kitasatosporales > Streptomycetaceae > Streptomyces > Streptomyces sp. NPDC088553. Next base: position 120,255 of record NZ_JBIVMG010000006.1, read on the forward strand.
CCCCCGGATCGAGGCGAGCGGGGTGCGGAGTTCGTGGCTGGCGTCGGCGACGAACTGCCGGACGCGGGTCTCGCTCTGCTGGCGGGCGTCGAGGGCCGAGTGGACGTGGTCGAGCATCCGGTTGAGGGCGGCGCCGACCTGGCCGACCTCGGTCCGCGGATCGGCCTCGGTGTCCGGGACCCGCTGGTGGAGCGCCACCTCTCCGCTGTGCAGGGGCAGCTGGGCGACCTGACCGGCGGTCGCGGCGACCCGGCGCAGCGGCCGGAGGGCGACGCGGACGAGCACGGTGCCGGCGATCGAGGCGGCGAAGAGCCCGGCGCCGGTGACGCTCAGCTCGACGAGGATCAGGGTGGAGAGGGCCTTGTCGACGGAGGCCAGCGGGATGCCGGTGAGGAAGGTGCCGTTGATCCCGGAGGCGTACTCGATCCGGTACGAGCCGAGGCCGCCGGGCAGGTCGACGGTGTGCGGGTCCCCGTCACGCGGGACGGCCGCGAGGGCGGCCCGCTGGGCCTCGTCGAGCGTCTTGATCCGGAAGTCCCGCCCGTATCCCCCGCCGTCCTCGGCCTCCGCCGAGTACCCGGCCGCGGTCACCGCGCCGTCCCAGAGGACCGCGCCCAGGGTGCCGGTCGGGATGCTGGGCCCCACGACGAAGCCGAGCGGGTCCTTCCCGCCCCGGTCCGGCGCGGGCACGATCGCCATCCCGGGCGGCGGGCCGGCCGCCCGGTTCGAGACGGCCCGGACCTCCTCGTCCGCCCGGTCGTACAGGTACGAGCGGAACGCGATCGTCGTGACCGTGCCGATGACGGCCGCGACGACCGCGATCAGCGCGACCGCCGAGACGACGAGCCGGGTCCGCAGCGACCACGGCCCGCGGGTCCGCGGAGACCGTGGCCGGGAAGACCGTGGCCCGGGCCCTGCACCTCTCACCACGAGCCGCTACTCCCCCGGCTTGATGAGATAACCGGCCCCGCGACGGGTGTGGATCATCGGGGCGCGCCCCGCGTCGATCTTCCGCCGCAGGTAGGAGATGTAGAGCTCGACGACATTGGCCTGACCGCCGAAGTCGTACGACCAGACCCGGTCGAGGATCTGCGCCTTGCTGAGCACCCGCCGCGGGTTGCGCATCAGATAGCGCAGCAGCTCGAACTCGGTCGCCGTGAGATGGATCGAGACCCCGCCCCGGGTGACCTCGTGACTGTCCTCGTCGAGGGTGAGGTCCCCGACGACGAGCAGCGACTCGCTGCGCGCGAGAGCCGCCCCCGACCTGCGGATGAGCCCGCGCAGCCGGGCCACGACCTCCTCCAGGCTGAACGGCTTGGTGACGTAGTCGTCCCCGCCGGCCGTGAGCCCGGCGATCCGGTCCTCGACGGCGTCCTTCGCCGTCAGGAACAGCACCGGTACGTCGGGCAGTTCGCGCCGGATCCGGCCGAGCAGGCTCAGCCCGTCGACGTCGGGCAGCATGATGTCGAGGATGACGACATCGGGCCGGAACTCGCGCGCGGTACGCAGGGCGGCGGCCCCGTCCCCGGCGCTGCGCACCTGCCAGCCCTCATAGCGCAGGGCCATGGAGAGCAGCTCGGCGAGCGAGGCCTCGTCGTCGACGACGAGGACACGGACGGCGGTTCCGTCGGCACGGAGCATGTCGGCGCGGGTGCCGGTACGGCGTGTGGTGACGGTCATGGAACCCACGCTGTCGGCCGCCGCTGAGAGGCCTCTTTCCCTTTCCTGTGAATTGCCTGAGAAAGGGTGGCGAGGCCCTGGCCCTGGCCGTCAGGGTTTCACGTGAAACAACGCGGCGCCGTTCTCGTACAGGACCCCCCGGAGCCAGTCGTCCCCGAGCCCGAGGCCTTCGAGGGCGTGGAGCTGGTGCACGTACGAATAGGGGATGTTCGGGAAGTCGGAGCCGAGGAGGATCCGGTCGCCGACGTCCACGAGCCGCGTGAGCTCTCCCCGGGGGAAGGGCGCGAGCCGCTCGCTGAAGTCGGTGAAGGCCATGGTGGTGTCGAGGTGGACGCCCTCGTACCGCTGGACGAGGTCGAGGAAGTCGCCGTACTCGGGCATCCCCATGTGGGCGACGATCACGCGAAGCCGGGGGTGGCGGGCGAGCAGCCGCGCCATCGGCCCGGGTCCGGTGAACGCGCCCGGGGTGGGCCCGGAGCCGCAGTGCACCACGACGGGGGTCCCGGAGTCGGCGAGGGCTCCCCACACCGGGTCCAGCTGAGGGTCGTTCGGATCGAAGCCGCCGACCTGGAGGTGCACCTTGAAGACCCGGGCCCCCGCGTCGAGCGCCTCACGGACGTACCGCTCGACGCCCGGCTCGGGGAAGAAGGTCGCGGTGTGCAGACAGTCGGGGGTGTGGGAGGCGAAGTCGGCGGCCCAGGAGTTCAGCCAGGCGGCCATGCCGGCCTTGTGCGGATAGAGCATGGCGGTGAACGCGACCGCCCCGAAGCCCCGCAGGAGGGCGAGCCGGCGCTCCTCCTCCTCGCGGTAGGTGATGGGCCACTCCGTACCGGTCAGGGGACCGACGGCGTCGAAGTAGGCCCAGACCTTGTCGAGGACGTTCTGCGGCATGAAGTGCGTGTGCACGTCGACGAGCCCGGGGATCCCGAGCCGCTCGACGAGCGCCCGAATGTCGTCGCTCTCACGGGTCTCCCGGTTCTCGCCGCTCAGGTCGCTCGCGGCGCTCGCACCGCTCGCGCCGTTCCCGCTACTCGCGCTCAAAGCTGTAACTCCGCTCGACCTTGCCGATGTGGACGCTGTAGCTGTCGTACCAGTGCTCCCGCCCGTAGGCCTTGGCGGCCTGGTGCTGAGTGTCGAGACGCCATGCGTCGAGGGACTCCAGGTCCCGGAAGTAGGCGATGGAGATGCCGATGCCGCCGGGGGTCCGGGCGGTCTCGTAGCCGAGGAAGCCGGGGACCGTGCCGACGATCTCGCGCATCCGGACGGCGGTGTCGGCGTAGCTCTCGGGGGTGTCGAGGACGTCGGGCCGGATCGAAGTGAACACAGCGGTGTAGTAGGGCGGTTCGAGGTCCGCCACCAGCTTGGGGGTCATGTGATCACCCTCGCCGGGCCGGGGCGCGGATGTCCACGGGGCCCGGGGAAAGGGATCCAAGACTTTACGAAGGGACCGCGGGCCCTCAGAAGAGCTCCCCCTGGCTGCTCGGGTCGACGGCGGACACCGCCTCCGACACCGGCACGGAGAACGCGTCCCCCTCCCCGGCGCCCTGGAGCACCCACCCGCCCATCAGCCGGGTGTCGAGGGCGAGACAGCGTCCGCCGGGGTCGAGCAGGTGCAGATCGGGCCCGGCCGCGGCGAGCAGCCGCCCCCTGACGACACCTCCGTCGACCAGCTCGCCGACCGTGCCCGCGAACGGCGGCAGCCCGTCGAGACCGAAGGCCGCGGCGTGGTCGCGCGCGGCGAACTCCAGCGGCTCCAGGGTCTCCGTCCAGCCGCCGACCTCCCGCGCCCGCCCGTACAGCTCCCGCACCTCCAGGGCCCGGTCCGGGGCGGGCGGCAGCGCGTGCCGGGCGGCGCGCTTCCGCTCGTACGCCACCCGGTCGGGAACCCCGAGCGCCTGCCGCAGCACCTCCTCGGTCCGCCGGGCGGCCATCAGCGGCCCCCGCCCGAGCCAGCTGAACGTCACGGCGCCCTGTTCGAGCAGCCGGGCCTCGCCCCGGGCCTCCGCCGTGATCCCGACCTTGGTCATCCCGGGCCCGAACCAGGCCAGGTACACGCGGTACGGCTGGGGATCGTCCAGGAAGGTGTCGGCGGCGACGGAGTGGGCCCGGTCGAGCCGCGCGCACTCCGCGCACCGCCCTCCGGTCGCCCGGCCGGGCACGACGGCCTCCAGCGGGCAGGGATTCCCCCGGGCCCCCGGACACCGGCGCTCCCCCACGGCCCGGAAGGCGAGCCCCTGCCCGTACGCGAGGGCGCTGACCCTGCCGCCCCGCCACCGCAGCCCGGGCACGCCTCCGCCCCAGGTGATCCCCCGGCACCGCCACTCCACGCCCGCGCCTCCCTATGCTCCCCGGATGTCCAGTCTCCGCCACATCCGCTTCCAGTCCCCGCTCCCGGGCCCCCGCGGCAACCACCCCGGAGTCTTCGGCCTGACCAACCTGCTGGCCCGGGAGGGCAGGCTGTCCCCCGGGGAATGGGCGATCTGGCGCTCCTCGAACGACTGGTACGACGCCCACTTCCCCGACCCGACCACGGTCGACCCGACGGTCTACGACCCGGAGCTGAACCCGGGCGCGGCCGCCTGGTTCCGCCCGACGGCGACCGAGGCTCTGGCCCGGGTCGCGCCGTACCTGCGCATCCTGCGTGACCACGGGGTGCCCTGCGTCCGCCTGGAGTCGGCGGACCCGGGCCGGGTCGTGTACGCGGACGCGCACCAGATCGTCGTGGTGCCGGCTCAGGGCAGGACGTAGATCCGCGCCCCGTCGGCGTCGGGCCCGCCGACCTCCCGCATGCACCCGCGCTCGATGAGGAGCCGCACACAGTCCCGGACGCGCTCGCCGGAGAGACCGGTGCGCCTGGTGACGTCCTGGACCCGGTAGCGGACGCCGCCGCGGACCAGGGCGGGGGCGAGGCAGTCGGCGACCGTGCGCACGTCCCCGGTGAGGGCCCAGGACTCGACGAGCTGCTGCGGGGTGAGCGCGACGACGGCGCCGGCGCGCTGGCGGGGCACGGAGAGCCGTTCAAGGGAGTCGGCGACCCTTGAGAGGCTCCGCCGGGTCTCGCGGAGCAGTTCCGCGTACTCGGTGTGCTCGGCGTACGCGACGGCCCGCTCGTCGAACTGCCCGTCGAGCCGTACGAGCACGTCGACGAGCTCCGGCGGCAGCACGAACCCGCTGTGCGCGGGAGAGGGTTCGAGCCCGTACCCGCCGTACCGCTGGACCGCCGCCATGACCTCGGCCGTCCACGCCCGGAACGGCCCGGCCTCCGGCCTCCGGCAGGCCCCGACGAGCTGGACGAGCCCCTGCAGGCTCACCATCCGCGTCGACGCCCTGATCCCGCACCGGCCGGAGAAATCCTCACCCCCGGCGAGTTCCCGCGCGGACGCCAGGCAGGCCCCGGGCAGCGTCACCGTCCGCAGCGCCTCCCGGGTCCCCGCGTACCCCAGCCGCTTCGCCACGTCCACGACGGGGAACCAGTGGGTCCCGTCGTACGTGGTCAGCCTCCGCAGGGGCGCACCCGTGGCGGCGTACACCAAGTCATCGATGTCGATCGCGTCCATCGATCATCACCTCCGCCTCGCAAGCTAGGACGAAGGCATATTCAACTGACATGCAAATAAGACAGGTTCACCCAAAAGGGGAGAGAATCCCGGGTAAATCCCCGGAAATCCCTCCCCCACACCCCCAAGGGCGGCCCTAGCGGGCGACGAACTGCGTGAGGATCGCCTGCACCTCGTAGATGTCGACGCCCTTGGTGAAGGTCTTCTGGACCGGCAGCTGGCTGCCCGAGATCCAGATCTTCAGCTCGGCGTCCAGATCGAAGGTGCCGGCGGTCTCGACCGCGAAGTGCGTGATGCTCTTGTACGGGATCGAGTGGTACTCGACCTTCTTGCCGGTGATGCCCTGCTTGTCGACCAGCACGAGCCGCCGGTCGGTGAAGAAGATGGTGTCGCGGATCAGCAGGTACGCGGCGTGCACCTGCTCCCCCTGTCCGAGCAGCCGCGCGTAGTCCTGCTGCGCCTGCGCCGGATCGATCGCGTGCGCGTTCCCGAAGAGCGCCATGCCCCAACCCCCACATTCGAAGAGAAAAGAACGATCATCCGACCCTAACCCTCGAACCCCCCAACGCCGAAGGCCCCGGACACCCGTCCGGGACCCTCGGGCGTCGATCAGGCCGCGGGGCGGTGCCGGCGGGCGCGGAGCAGACGGACGCCCTTGACCGCGTAGACGGCGAACACGAGCGCGAAGCCAGCGAGGCCGACCCAGAGCCAGGACTCCGACATCACGAGACTCAGGATCAAGCCACCGAAGATCAGCAGATTGCCGATGGTGTCCAGCAGGTCGAGGCGTGCCGTGGAGCGCACCGCGGAGTCGGGTCCGCGCAACCGGCGGACGACCGGGACAAGAGCGAGGGCCTGGAAGACGGCCAGGCCCAGAAAGACCCATACGAGCCAGTCGGGTATGTCCATCACCGCACTGTAGAACCCGCCCGGAACCTCCGGGCAAAATCCCGAACAACCCTGGGGAAACAGCACCGTTGACGCCAGAGGCAGCCGGATCCCGGCTAGGCCGACGGGGCGGCGACGGTCAGCGTGTAGTCCACGCCGGTCGAGAAGTCGCCTGACCGTCCGCGGATCTTCAGGGAGTGCTTCCCGGGGGCGAGGGGCGGCAACTGCACCCACAGGCCGCACCCCGTCGCCGCGAAGCTCCCTTCCTCCCCGGTGAGCGGGTTGTCTCGCGCGCCTCGCACCGTGATCGGGTCGTGTTCGTAGGTCTCCGGCTCGACCACCTCGTCGTCGAGGAGCACGGTCCCCCGCGCGCCGCGCATGAAGGCCGAACAGTGCCAACGGTCTCCGAAGGTGTTGACGACGGGCACGGCGATCGGACGCCCGCCGGGAACCTCGCACGCGCGCTCGACCTGGCCGCCGAAGGTTCCGGCCAGGAACCACACGTCGCGCGGCTGGTTGCGTCCGCACGCGCGTCCGTCCACGTCGGCGACCGGATTGGTCGCTTCGGGCTCCGAGGCCGCCCATGACCACCATCGGCCTTGCAGCTCCGCGGAAGGGAGACGCACGGCCTCCCTCGCCGGAGCGACGCTCGGCGGAACGGTGCTCGCCGGACCCGTACTCGGCGGAACGGCGCTCGTCGGCGCGGTGCTCGCTGGAGCGGTGCGAGCCGGCGCCACTCGTTCCATGCCCTCAGAGCCCGTGGCTGCCTGGGCCCCGCACCCCGCCAAGCCCGCCATCACCACAGCGGTCAGGCCCGCCACCCCAACGTTGAACCTCATGCGGCCCCTCCCCGATCGGACGCGTCGCCTTGCCCCCACCCCGACGCGACATGAGCGGACACGCTACCCGCGGGGGAGGACCGGACCGCTTCTGGGCCCGTTGCTGTACGCCGCTGCTGTACGCCCCGAAAACGCAAGAGGCCCGGACTCTCGTCCGGGCCTCTCACCTGTGTGCACTCGGCAGGATTCGAACCTGCAACCTTCTGATCCGTAGTCAGATGCTCTATCCGTTAAGCTACGAGTGCTTGTTCTTTTGTCTTGCCTCCGCTCCCCGGTCTTTCGACCCGCTCGCGGCGACAGACAGAACATTACATGACTGCCGCCGCCATGTGAAATCCATTGGCCTCACCCCTTGTGACCTGCGAAAACGCCGCATGGGCCGTGAGCGCGGCCAGGTGGCGGAGTGGTCGGGGCGGGGCGCGGGCGGGCCGGAAACGGCCGAAGCCCCGGCCTGGGGGGCCGGGGCTTCGGTAGGGGCGGAGGCGGAGGGATTTGAACCCTCGATGGGCTTTAAGACCCAAACCGCATTAGCAGTGCGGCGCCATAGACCGGACTAGGCGACGCCTCCATGCACCTCGCGCATACGCGAGTGGTGCGTGCAGATGATGACACAGGCGAACCGGCTGTCACCAATCGATTCTCACCGTACTAGCCCTCCGGGGTCGAGGGCAAAGCCCAGCGACCCCGACGTGGCGCCCTCCGAAGCCGCCGAAGCCTCCGGAGCCGGCTGATCCACAGAAGCCGCCGAAGCCTCCCGACTCACCCGGCGGTCGTCTCCCCGCCGCCCCGCCGCCCACCCGGCGCACCCCGCTTGCGCAACGCCCCGGCGCCCGGAGCGTTAGAGGGGCGGGGGCACGTCGTGCGCCCGCCTCCGTCGTACACCGCCGCTCCGCTCCCCCACTCCTGGAGATCCGCATGCTGCGCCGCCTCGTCCTCGCCTCCCTCGCCACCGCCGCCGCCGGCACCGCCGGCCTCGGTCCGCTCCCGCCGCTGCCCCTGCTCTCGCCGCCCGAAGGGCTGACCGTGACCGTGTCCGAGAGCGGCCACCCGGACGCCGACGGCACCTTCGAGCTGAGGTGCGACGACCGGGCCGGTGGAAACCACCCGGCGCGCGAGAACGCCTGCGAGCGCCTCGGGCAGCTCGCCAAGGAGGGCGCGAACCCCTTCGAGCCCGTGCCCGCGGACCAGTTCTGCGCGCAGGTGTACGGCGGCCCCGCCCTCGCCCACATCACCGGCACCTGGCAGGGCCGCACGGTCGACGCCCGTTTCTCCCGCGCCAACGGCTGTGAGATCAACCGCTGGGAGAATCTGGAGCCGGTCCTTCCTCTTGTCCGGGGATGAGACGGGATGGGACGGGATGAGACCGGGGTCACCCCCCGGAGGCTCCCTTAGACTCCCTTCCGTGACAGGGTGCGGCCCGAGGGGCAAGATGGGGCCGGCCGGCCGATAGGGCATGCACGTTGCAGTGCGTCAGGGAGGAACGTCGTCGTGAGCAGCAGGCCATCCCGGGGCGCTGCTCGCCTCGCAGCCATACTCGACGCCCTTCCCGACGGCCTCGTGCTCGTCAACTGCAACGGCACGGTCGTCAACGCCAACACCATCGCCCTCGGCATGTTCGAGACCCCGGGCACCGCACTCGTCGGGCGCGGCCTGCTCGATCTCCTGCCCGGCTTCGACTCCCGCCTCATCCCCGGCTCCATGCGCCGCCCCGAGGGCACCGACGAGCGCGGCCGCACCAAGCCGACCCGGATGATCGCCCGCCGCACCGACGGCAGCGAGTTCGCCGTCGAGGTGACCAGCGCCAGCCTGGAGGACGGCCGCGAGGCCTACGACTCGTACGGCGGCTACACCGGCGACGAGCTGCTCATGCTGGTCGTCCGGGACCTCACCGGCACCCTGGACACCGAGGCCGAACTCGCCCGATCGCAGCGGCAGACCGAGATGATCCTGCGCGCCGCGGCCGAGGGAGTCGTCGGCACGGACACCGACGGCCGCGTCGTCCTCGTCAACCCGGCCGCCGCCCAGATCCTCGGCTACCGCGCCGGCGAACTCGGCGGCCAGGAGCTGCACCCGCTGATCCTCGCCAAGCGCCCCGACGGCGAGCCCTTCCCGTACGAGGAATCGCCGCTCGCGGACACCCTCAAGTCCGGCCGCAAGCACCGCGTCCGCGGACAGGTCCTCTGGGCGAAGAAGGGCGACCGCGTGCCGGTCGACCTGACGACCGCCCCGGTCCGCGACGGCGACCAGCTCGTCGGCGCCGTCATGACCTTCACCGACCGCAGGCCGTACGAGCAGCTGGTCGAGGAACACGCCGCCGAGATCAAGGAACTCACCGAGCGGAACGCCGCCGAACTCGCCGACCGCGCCGAGCGGAACGCCGCCGACCGGGAGGCGCAGCAGGAGCGGTACGCCTCCCTCGCCGCCCGGCACGAGCAGCTCACGGCCGTCCTCGCCGAGTCCCTGCGCGGCCCCCTCCAGGAGCTGCGCACCCAGCTGGGCGCCCTCGCCGCCGACGACGCCGGACAGCTCTGGCCCGAGGCCAACCAGGTCCTGCACCACCTCGCCGCCGGGTACGCCCGCATGACGGCGCTCGTCGACAACGTCCTGGGCTACCAGCGCCTGGACGCCGGCGCGGAGGCGCTGGACAAGCGCGTCGCGCTCCTCGACGGGGTCGTGACGGCGGGCATCGACGGGGCGGTCGACCTGATCGGCCCCGGTCGCGCCCAGTTCGCCGTGCACGCGCCGCCCATCGAGGCCGAGGTCGACGCGGCCCGGCTCGCGACCGCGCTCGCGCACCTCGTCGCGGACGTCGCCGGCGTCGACGCGACCGGCAAGAACCGCGCCACCGCCCAGGGCTCCGGGCCGGCCGACTCCACGATCGTCGTCGCGGCCGCACAGCGCGGTGACGTCGTACGGATCGAGGTCCGCGGCCCGTACGCGGGCGGCGACCCCGTCCACGGGCCGGTCGTACGCGGCATCGTGGCGGCGCACGGCGGTGTCGTGCAGACCCACGAGGTGCCGGGGACGAGCGGCGGCGCGTACGTCCTCGAAGTCCCGCTCGGTACGGGACGGGGCACGGTCCCCGCGACGGAGACGGCGTCCCGCCATGCGGGGGCGGCCGGCGGACCGGGCGGACCTGGCGACGTGCCCGGACTCGGACCTGGCGACGTGCCCGGACTCGGGCCGGCCGGTGGGACGGTCGGCGGGCAGGGCGGCGGGCAGATCGGCGGTGCGCCGGTCGGCGGGCAGATCGGCGGTGGCCGGGAGGCGCTCGCGCTGCCCTCGCAGGCGTCCGCACCCGTCTCGGCTCCGTCGAGCACCTCCGGTTCCTCCGATCACTCCGGTGCTCCTGGTTCCTCTGGTCCCTCCGCTCCTCTCGCGCTCTCCGCCGGCTCCTCGGAGACCTCCGGCGGGGGACGGCGACGCGCCAGGCGCGGCTCCACGGACGCCTTCCTGGAAAGCTCGGTCGCCCCTGAGGGCGGTGCCGAGCCCAGTGGGCGTCGCCGCGCCCGTACGGGAGACGCCGCCGGACCCGCCGAACTGATCCCGGCCCAGCAGAACTCGGGCGTGGAACAGGCCGTTCCCGCCACCGGTTCGGCTCCTGGCGCCCCCGTCGTCGAGCCGACCGGGCGCCGGCGCGGCCGGCCCGCCGAGGGGTCCGTCGTGACCGCCGCCGAGGGCGCGCAGGGACGGGCCGCGCTCGGCGCCGCCGTGCCGCCGCAGGGTGTCGCCGTCGAGCCCTCGGGGGCTCCGTCGGCTCCCGCGCTCGCTCGCGCCCTGCCGGCCGTGGCCTCCGCCGAGGTCGCGCCCGAGCCGCAGCCGAGCGGGCGCCGGCGGCGTGCGCTCGCCGCCGCGCAGGAGCGGGCGGCAGCGGCCGAGGCCGGGCCCCGGACGCCGTTCGCGCTCCCGCCCGCCGATGCCGACCGTCCCTCCGAGCCGGGTCCGGCGCCGTTCGCGGTACCGGGTGCCCCCGCTCCCGTCGCCGGGCCGCTGCCGGTCTCCGACGAGGGACAGCACGAGGCCGTTCGGGGTGTCCCTGGCGCCGATCACGCGCCTCCGCAGCCCCATCCGCACGCCCAGCCGCCGGCCGAGCCGACCGGGCGTCGCCGGGCCGTCACGCCCCCGCCGCCCGAGGCCGAGGTGCTGCCGTCGCTTCCGCAGGCCGAGCCCCGGAACGGCACCAGTTCCGGATCCGGGACCGGGGCGACCGGCACCGGGGTGTCCGGCACCGCATCGTCCGGCTCCGGCAACGGCACCGGTTCCGTACCGCTGCCGCCCGAGCTGCCCATGCCGAAGGACTCGACCCAGGGACGGGCGTTCAGCGTGCGCACCCTCGGGCAGGGCGTCCCCTTCGTCCCCCCGCCCGCCACCGCGACCCCGGCGCCCCCCGCCGTGCCTGCCGTCCCGGCGGCCCCCGCGGCCCCCGGTGCGCCCTCCAACGGCGCCGGTTCAGGCGGCTCCAACGGCTCCGGACGGCGGCGCAGGCTCGCCACCCCGCCGGAGGCCGACCCGCCGGTGCCGGCCGCGCTCCCCGTACCGGTCCACGGCGATGCCAGGCCGCACCCGCAGGCGGACACCGCGTCGCAGACGCCGTCCCGCGCGCCCGAGGGCCGCGCGTACGCCATAGGAGCGCCCGCCGAAGGCTCCGACGAGGGTCCTGAGCCCCTCGACGGCCCCGGTGGCGCCGTCGAGGTCGCCAACCGGCCCGCGCCGCGCCCCGTCGACGACGAACTCCCCCCGGAGCCCCTCGACAACCCGCGCCGGCTGCTCGTCTGGCCCGCCCCCGACGTCTCCACCCAGCAGGCGTTGAGCGACCGGGGCTACCGGCCGGTGATCGTGCACTCCCGCGAGGAGGTCGACGCCCAGATCGCCGCCTTCCCGGCCGCGCTCTTCGTCGACCCGCTGACCGGCCCCATCACCCGTACGGCGCTCCAGTCGCTGCGCCAGGCGGCCGTCGCCGCCGAGGTGCCCGTACTCCTCGCGGCCGGGCTCGGGCAGGCGACCCGGGAAGCCGCGTACGGCGCGGATCCTGCCGTGCTCCTCAAGGCGCTCGCCCCGCGCGACAGCGAGCAGCACCCGTCCCGCGTCCTCCTGATCGAGGAGAACGAGGACATCGCGGAGGCGCTCGCGGCCACCTTGGAGCGGCGCGGGATGCAGGTCGCGCGGGCGGCCACGGACACCGAGGCGGTCACGCTCGCCACCCAGACGCGGCCGAACCTGGTGGTGATGGACCTGATGCAGGTGCGCCGCCGCCGGGCCGGGATCATCGACTGGCTGCGGGCGAACGGGCAGCTCAACCGCACCCCGCTCGTCGTCTACACCTCGGCCGGCCTCGCCGAGGAGGAGCTGCCGACGCTGTCCTCCGGCGAGACGGTCCTCTTCCTCGCCGAGCGCGCGAACAGCGCCGAGGTCCAGGCCCGGATCGTCGACCTGCTCGCGAAGATCGGCACCAACTAGCCGGTCACGGACACGGATACGCGAAAGAGGTGTGGGGAGGGCTTCGTCGAAGCCCTCCCCACACCTGTGAATCCGTGCACCCGTGAATCCGTGGCTACAGCTCCGTCACGTCCAGCTCGCCCTCCGCGTACTGCCTGCGGATGACCTTCTTGTCGAACTTGCCGACGCTCGTCTTCGGCACCGCCGGCACGATCGCCCAGCGCTCCGGGAGCTGCCACTTGGCGATGCCGCCCTCGTCGGCGAGGAAGGCCTTCAGCGCCTCGTAGTCCGCCGTGGCACCGTCCTTGAGGACGACGGTCGCCAGCGGGCGCTCGCCCCACTTCTCGTCCGGCACGGCGACGACGGCGGCCTCGGCGACCTCCGGGTGCGCCATGATCGCGTTCTCCAGCTCGACGCTGGAGATCCACTCGCCGCCGGACTTGATGACGTCCTTGGCGCGGTCGGTGAGGGTGAGGAAGCCGTCGGGGCTGATCACGCCGACGTCACCGGTCTTGAGCCAGCCGTCCTCGCTGAACTTGTCGGCCGGTCGGATGCCCTCGGCGTCGATGCCGCCGAAGTACGAGCCCGCGATCCAGGTGCCGCGCACCTCCAGCTCGCCGGCGGACTCGCCGTCCCACGGCAGGTGTTCGCCGGCCGGGCCGACCAGACGGGCCTCGACGCCGGCCGGGAAGCGGCCCTGCGTGACGCGGTACGGCCACTCCTCCTCGGCGGTGAGACCGTGCGGCGGGTGGGCCATCGTGCCCAGCGGTGAGGTCTCGGTCATGCCCCAGGCGTGACAGAGACGGACGCCGAGCCGGTCGTACGCCTCCATGAGCGCGGGCGGGCAGGCCGCGCCGCCGATGGTGACCTGGGACATCGAGGACAGGTCACGGGGGTTGGCGGTGACCTCGGCGAGCAGGCCCTGCCAGATGGTGGGGACGGCGGCCGCGTGGGTCGGCTTCTCGCGCTCGATCATGTCGGCGAGCGGGGCCGGCTGGAGGAACCGGTCCGGCATGAGCATGTTGATGCCGGTCATGAAGGTGGCGTGCGGCAGGCCCCAGGCGTTGACGTGGAACTGCGGGACGACGACCAGGGTCGTGTCCTTGTCGGTGAGGCCCATCGACTCGGCCATGTTCACCTGCATCGAGTGCAGGTAGATCGAACGGTGCGAGTAGACGACGCCCTTGGGGTCGCCGGTGGTGCCGGAGGTGTAGCACATGGCGGCGGCCGAACGCTCGTCCAGCTCGGGCCAGTCGTACGTGGTCGGACGGCCCGCGATCAGCTCCTCGTAGTCGTGCACGCGGGGGGCCGCGCCGTCCAGGACGGAACGGTCCCCGGGGCCCGCGACCACGATGTGCTCGATCGTCGGCAGGTGCGGCAGCAGCGGGGCGAGGAGGGGGAGCAGGGAGCCGTTCACGAGGACGACCCGGTCGGCGGCGTGGTTGACGATCCACACCAGCTGCTCGGGGGGAAGACGGAGGTTGAGGGTGTGCAGGACCGCGCCCATGGAGGGAATGGCGAAGTACGCCTCGACGTGCTCCGAGTTGTTCCACATGAGGGTCGCGACCCGCTGATCGCCGGTGACCCCGAGTTCGTCGCGCAGGGCGTTGGCCAGCTGGTGCGCGCGTGCTCCGGCCTCCGCGAACGTGCGGCGCTGCGGCTCGGGCTCGCCCGTCCAGGTGGTGATGATCGACTTTCCGTGAATCGTCATTCCGTGCTTGAGAATGCGGCTCACGGTCAGCTGTACGTCCTGCATGGTGCTGTACACGGGGCGTCCTCCCGGTGGGCGCTACGTGGCAGAAAGGGTGGGGCGATTCTGCGCACGTACCGCGCGGTATGTCACTACCCGAGAGTACGGAAAATGCCAGTGGTCACTGGCACGAGTGGTGCACTGTGCCGATTTGGGCGCTTTTCTCTTGCTTCCTGCGTGCTTCCTACCGGACGGGGGTCAGTTCCGGGTCCTCGCGGAGCTTGCCGAGCGCCCTCGACACCGCGCTCTTCACGGTGCCGACGGACACTCCCAGGACCTCGGCGGTCTGGGCCTCGCTGAGGTCCTCGTAGTACCTGAGAACCACCATCTGGCGCTGCCGCTCGGGCAGCTTCAGCACCGCGCGCCACATCGCGTCGTGCAGCACCTGCCGCTCGGCCGGGTCCGGCTCCGGGACGCCGGAGGGCTCCGGCAGCTCGTCGCAGGCGAACTCGTCGACCTTGCGCTTGCGCCACTGCGACGTACGGGTGTTCAGCAGCGCGCGGCGGACGTAGCCGTCCAGGGCGCGGTGGTCCTCGATGCGCTCCCAGGCGACGAACGTCTTGGCCAGCGCGGTCTGCAGCAGGTCCTCGGCGTCGCAGGGGTTGGCGGTCAGGGAGCGCGCGGTGCGCAGGAGCACGGGCCCACGCGCCCGTACGTACGACGAGAAGGTCGAGTACGACGCGTACTGCGAGGCACCGGCGCAGACGGGGCCAGAGGGTGGCGGAGTCATGACTCCACGCTATGAGGAGAGGGGTACCCGGCGGATCGGCCCCAGGTCCCGACCCGCAGTCCGCCTCAGGTTGTAGGGGCGGGGACGGCCCGACCTCCTCTGGGTGGAGAGCCCCCGGGGCCGCCTCAGGGTCGGGGGACGGGGGGCGCCGCGTCGGGAAGCCGGGCCGGGCCGGGGATCCCGCCCCCACGAGTGTCCGCGGGGACGACCCGCGCGACGGGCGCGTCCATCGCGTTCCGGTCGAGGTCGAGACGGCGGCCGCCGTACGCCTCGCTGACATTGCCCGCGTACTGGTGGATCCGGGCGTGCGGTGTCCAGGCCTCCGGCTGCAGCACCGGCTCGGTGTACAGCGCGGACCGCCCCAGCCAGCGCGCGAACCACATCACGGCGGGCAGGTCCTGCGTACCCGCCCGCCGCGCGGCCTCGATGTCCTGCACGCCCGTGTCCGCACTGCTGTAGTACCCGGGCACGTAGCCGAGGCGACTCACCTCGCGGTTCCAGGCGCGGACGAAGGAGAGGGTGGTCGCGGCGCAGCCCGCGTCGTCCTGGTCGTACGCCTCGATGTCGAGGTAGAGCGGGCTGCTCACGTCCAGCCCCAGAGCCTGCGCGGCCCGTACCGCCTCACCCCCCTCTCGGGTGCCCTGGCTCACGGGGCTGCTGCCGATGGCGAACGGCCGCTTGGCGACGGAGTTCACACACGGCGCCTGCGACCCCACGAACAGCGGCAGCAGCCGCCAGCCCATGGCATCGACGGAGGCGACCCAGGCGGGGGTCAGCTCCCGCTGGGTGGGGCAGCCGCGCCCCCGTCCGCCGAAGTAGATCCCGACGGCCCCGTACGGCGAACTGCGCCAGGCCCTCATCACCGTGAGGGACGGCGCCTCACAGGTGTCGAAGGCCTGCCCGACGTAGTGCACGAGGGCGGGGGCGGAGGCGACTCCGCCGGGTGCGGAGGCCGGGACGACAGGGGCGGCGGGGTCGACGGGAGCGGTGGCGCGGGCGAGGGGACCGGCGGCGGGGGCGGGACCCGCCGGGGCGCGGTCGGGGGTGCCGGCCGGTGCGGGGGCGCCCGCCAGGGCCGCCCCGGCCAGCATCGTCACGAAGGCCCCGACCATGATCCGCAGCCGCACCCGGCGCCTGGTGCGGGCCCTGGCCCGCGCCCCGGGATGTGGCGCGGACGACGGGTGAGTCGCCGGCGGAGTCGGGGTCGGGACCGGCCCCGGGGTCGGGGTCGCCGGCGGAGTCCGGGGCGGGGTCGGGACCGGCCCCGGGGTCGCTGAGGCCGCCCCTCCGGGAGTGGGCGGGGGAGTGGCGGCGGACGCGCGCGCGGGAGCGGGCTCCGGTCGTGGTGCGTGTGTGCTCATGGCGCGAGTGAAGAACCGCCCGCCCCGCGCGGCCACCGCAGAGGCCGTCGCCTCAGCCGTCCGTGCCCAGGATCAACCCGGACGTGGGAACCCCCGTCCCCGCCGTGACCAAGGTCCGCTCCGCCCCGGGTATCTGGTTCACCGAGGTCCCGCGGAGCTGTCGTACCGCCTCCGCTATGCCGTTCATGCCGTGCAGATAGGCCTCGCCGAGCTGTCCCCCGTGCGTGTTCAGCGGGAGGGCGTCCGCCGCGACGAAGTCGGCCGCCTCCCCGGGACCGCAGAAGCCGAACTCCTCCAACTGCATGAGCACGAACGGCGTGAAGTGGTCGTAGAGGATGCCCACGTCGATCTCGCTCGGTGCGAGGCCGGAGGTCCGCCACAGCTGCCGGGCGACCACACCCATCTCCGGAAGCCCGGTCAGCTCGTCCCGGTAGAAGCTGGTCATCGCCTCCTGCTTCCGGCCGGCGCCCTGCGCCGCCGCCAGGATCACGGCCGGCGGGCGCCGCAGGTCACGGGCGCGCTCGACGGAGGTGACGACGATCGCCTGGCCGCCGTCGGTCTCCTGGCAGCAGTCGAGGAGCCGGAGCGGTTCGACGATCCAGCGCGAGGCGGCGTGGTCGGCGAGGGTGATCGGTTTCCCGTGGAAGTACGCGGCGGGGTTGCGGGCGGCGTGGCGCCGGTCGGTGACGGCGACATGGCCGAAGGCGTCCGGGGTCAACCCGTAGGTGTGCAGATACCGCTGGGCGATCATCGCGACCCAGGAGGCCGGGGTGAGCAGCCCGAAGGGCAGCTGCCAGCCGAGTGCGACGCCCTCGGCGGACGGCTCGCGCTGCTGGACCCCGGAGCCGAAGCGCCGCCCGGAACGCTCGTTGAACGCCCGGTAGCAGACGACGACCTCCGCGACCCCGGTGGCGACGGCGAGCGCGGCCTGCTGCACGGTGGCGCAGGCTGCCCCGCCGCCGTAGTGCACACGGGAGAAGAAGGACAGCTCGCCGATGCCGGCCGCCTGGGCGACGGTGATCTCGGGGTTGGTGTCCATGGTGAAGGTGACCATGCCGTCGACGTCGGCGGGGGCGAGCCCGGCGTCGTCGAGGGCCGCGCGCACCGCCTCGACGGCGAGCGACAGTTCGCTGCGGCCCGAGTCCTTGGAGAAATCGGTGGCCCCGATGCCCACCACGGCCGCGCGGCCGCCGAGGCCGTCCCGGGTACGGAGGCTCATCGCGGCACCTCCACGGTGACCGTGCCCGTGACGTGGTGCCCGAGCCCGTTCGCACCGACGACCCGGACGTGCGCGGTGTCCCCGTCGACCTCGGTGACCGTGCCGGTCAGCACCATGGTGTCGCCGGGACGGTTGGGGGCGCCGAGCCGGATGGCGACCCTGCGGAGGACGGCGCGGGGGCCGAAGTGGTCGGTGATGTACCGGCCGACGAGGCCGTTGGTCGTGAGGATGTTCATGAAGATGTCCGGGGAGCCCTTCTCCCGGGCCAGTTCGGCGTCGTGGTGCACGTCCTGGTAGTCGCGGGAGGCGATGGCACCGGCGACGATCAGGGTGCGGGTGATCGGGATCGTCAGCGGCGGCAGCTCGTCCCCGGGCTCGACGAAGGTCTCCGTGCCGGGCTTCATGACAGGTCTCCTTCAGCGAGCAGGTCTCCGAGTTCGGCGAGGAGTTCGGTACCGCAGCCGAGATGGGCGTCGAGCTGCCTGCCCCACAGGAAGTGCCGGTGCACGGGGTGGTCGAGGTCCGCGCCCAGGCCGCCGTGCAGATGCTGCCCGGCGTGCACGACCCGTTTCCCCGCCTCGGAGGCCCACCAGGCGGCGGTCAGGGCCGCCCCGCGGGCGTCCAGGTCCTCGTCGTGGCGCCAGGCGGCCTCGTAGGCGGTGACCCGGATGGCCTCGGTGTCCATATGGGCGTCGGCGGCCCGCAGTTGCACGGCCTGATGGGTGGAGAGCGGGCGGCCGAACTGCTCCCGTACGGAGGTGTATGCCACGGCCCTGGCGAGCGACCCGGCGCAGACCCCGGCCTGCAGCCCGGCGAAGCCGACCCGGGCGGCGGCGAGCACGTCCGCGTAGGCACCGGCGTCCCCGAGCCGCTCCCCCGCCGCCCCGTCGAGGACGAGCCGGCCCGCGGACCAGGGGGCGGTGAGCTCGACGGGATCGACGCGGGCCGCGTCCTCGGTGCGGACCAGCCAGAGGGCGCGGTCCTCGTCGGGGACGAGGACATGGGTGGCGTCCCTGAGCCACGGCACCCAGTCCACGGCCCCGCTGAGCCGTCCCTCGCGCGAGGTGACCGAGCCGGACGCCGGGAAGGCCCCCGTCACCACCGTCGTACCGTCGCGGAGGCCGGGCAGGAGCCGGGCGCGCTGCTCGTCCGTGCCGTGCCGGGCGACGGCGAGGATCCCGTACACACAGGTCGCGGCGAACGGCACCTGGGCCGTCACGCGTCCCTGCTCCTCCAGGAGCAGGACCAGGCCGAGCAGGCCGGTCTCCTCGACGGAGCCGGGCAGCCCGGCGGCGCAGAGGGCCTTCCAGAGCTCGGCGTCGCTGCCGGTGCCGGCCGCCCTGAGCCGCTCGTGGGTGGCGAGGTCGGTGAAGATCCGGGCGGCCAGCTCGCGGGCCGCCTCCTGCTCCTCGGTGGGGGTGAAGTCCATGTCAGTCCTCCCCTCCCGCGCGGAAGACGGGAAGCTCCAGCTCCTCGTCGACGCGCAGGAACTCCAGCCGCACCGGCATCCCGATCCGCACCTTGTCGTACGGCACCCCCACCACGTTGCTGATCATCCGTACGCCCTCGGCGAGTTCGACGAGACCGACCGCGTACGGCGGGTCGAAGGCCGGGAAGGACGGGTGGTGCATCACCACGTACGAGTAGACCGTCCCGGCGCCGCTCGCCTCGACCGTGTCCCACTCCGGCGAGCCGCAGTCGGCGCACCCCGGCAGCCAGGGGAGACGGAGGGCGGCGCAGCCGCCGCAGCGCTGGATGAGCAGCCGGTGCGCGGCCACGCCCTCCCAGAATCCGGCGTTGTCCCGGTTGACCACGGGCCGGGGCCGCCGGGCGCTCGGCTGCCGTCCCGCCGGCCGGCTTCCCTCCGAGCGGCCCTCCGGCTGCCTCGCCTCGGGCGCGGCGGGGGGCTCCGGCCTCCGCGGGCGCGCGGCGGGCGCGTACTTGAGGATGCGGAAGCGGTGGGTGCCGGCCGGCTGCCCGGCGGCCCGGACATCGGTCCGGGTGGTGACGAAGTGACCCGACCCCAGCTTGGTGGTCTTGAGCTCCGACACGGACTCGATGACGGTGTCGAAGGTGACCGCGTCGCCGGGCCGCAGCGGCCGCAGGTACTCCTGCTCGCAGTCGGTCGCGACCACCGAGGTGTATCCGGCCGCGTCGAGGAGGGCGAACAGTTCCTCGTGGGCGGGGGAGCGGTCCGTGTGCCCCGAGAGACCGCCCATCGTCCAGGCCTGGAGCATCGTGGGCGGCGCGACGGCGTCGGGCCCCCGGTAGGCGGGATGGTCGTCCCCCATGGCCTCGCACCAGTGCCGGATCATGGGCAGGTTGACCGGGTCCTTGCCGACGCCGGCCGTCGCGGCGGCCCGCCCCGCGAACCCCGCGAGCCGTTCGTACAGCCCGTCCCGCGACGGGTCCGGCCCTCCCGACGACGGGTCCGGCCTGTCCGACGACGACTCCGGCCTGTCCGACGACGGGTCCGGTCCGTCCGACGACGGGTCCGGTCCGTCCTGGCTCCGTGTGAGGGTCATCGCCGGCCCCTCGCCTTCATGCCGAGCCGCATCCTCGCGACGATCTCGCGCTGCACCTCGCTCACCCCTCCCCCGAAGGTGTTGATCTGCGCGGCCCGGTTCATGCGCTCCAGCTCACCGCCGTCGAACTCCCCCGGCGATCCCGCTCGCACCGTCCCCGGTCCACCCGCGATCTCCTGACATATTCGATACACCTCCACCGCCGATTCGGTTCCCGTGAACTTCACGCCGCTCGCGTCCCCCGGGGCCAGCCGGCCGGCTCCCACATCTCCCACCAAACGCCAGTTCAGCAGGCGTGTCGCGGCCAGCCGGGCATGCGCTTCGGCGGCTCGGATCCGCACCCACGGCTCGTCGATGCGGCGCCTGCCCCTCACTGGATCGGGGGTACGGGCCCGGTCGAGCACGGCGGCGAAGAAGTCCTCCGCCTGCATGCCGATCGCGGCGAGTGCGACCCGCTCGTGGTTGAGCTGGTTGGTGATGAGCCCCCAGCCCCCGTGCTCGGGCCCGACGAGGTTCCCGGCGGGGACCCGTATCCCGTCGTAGTAGGTGGCCGTGGTCGTCAGGCCGCCCACGGTCGCGATCGGGGTCCAGGAGAAGCCGGGGGCGTCGGTGGGGACGAGGACGATCGAGATGCCCTGGTGCGGGGGCGCGTCGGGAGCGGTGCGGCAGGCGAGCCAGACCCAGTCGGCGTTCTGGGCGTTGGAGGTGAAGATCTTCTGGCCGTCGATCAGCCAGGACCCGCCGTCGCGGACCGCGCGCGTCCGGAGGGAGGCGAGGTCCGTGCCGGCCTCTGGCTCGCTGTACCCGATGGCGAAGACGGTCTCGCCGCGCAGGATCCGGGGCAGGAAGAAGGCCTTCTGGTCCTCGGTTCCGTACGCCATGAGGGTGGGGCCGACGGTGTTGAGCGTGACCATCGAGACGGGGGCGCCCGCCCGGTACGCCTCGTCGAAGAAGACGAACTGCTCGTCGGGACCGCGGCCCTGACCGCCGTACTCCTCGGGCCAGCCGAGACCGAGGAGCCCGTCGGCGCCGATCCGGCGGAGCAGCCGGCGCTGGGCGCCGGTGTCGGTGGCGGGGGGCGGACCTTCGGGCATCAGGTCCCGGAAGTACGCGCGGAGTTCGGCGCGCAGCCGTAGCTGCCGCTCGGTCGGGGCGAGGTGCACGGCGACGGCCTCCCGTGGGACGACTGAGGTTTCTGACTGTCCGTCAGATTCAGGACCTCTGTCAAGGTCGACGACCGACCGCGCACACCCGGGGCACACGCGGGACGGCCCGCACGCCGGTACCGAAGTACCGGCGCACAGGCCGTCATTCACATCGCGGTCACGCCCCCCGCCGGGCCGGCTGCCGTGCTGTGCCGGTCACCACCACGGGTGGAAGTTGACCACCGCGTTGTTCTGGGCGATGTGGGTGAAGGCGGAGCCGTTCACGCTGGCCGTGTTGTTCTGGTTGGAGGCACCGGAACCGGTCGCCACCTGCTGCGTCGTGGTCGAGTTGCCGAAGTTGTCCCCACCCACGCCGCTGCCCACGATCGTGGCGACGCTCGTGTTCGATCCGTCGTCCGCGAACCCACCGTTGTCGGCCTGGGCCACCCCGGTGAAGAGCGCGGCGGCGAGGGGCAGGGCGGCGGCAGCGGCGAGGATGCGGGCGGTACGGATGCTTGCCATGTCTGTTCCTCCGGGAACTGAAATCTGATGCGGTGCACGGAACTGCTCTGAAGTTCTCTGAAGTACGGCCATTTCCAAGGCAGTTGGCCGACCGCCCCGGTCGTTGTGCTCGACGTCGCGAATCCAGAGTTGCCCACCGAATCCCCGGCGAACCACCCCGGAGCGCCTGATTCCCCCGCAAGCGTGAGGACAAGCAGATAAACCCGGCGGCATCGAGCAAAGGCCCAGCTCACCCGGGCGGACGGCATTCAGGACAGCGGCAGCCCGTACGCCCCAAGGGAGGAAGCGTTCCGGCAGATTTCCCGCCAATCTCCCCGCCGCAAGATCGCGACGGCGCGCCCCCGGTAGGCGAATATCGAACGAACGGACAGAAGGAGAACCGCGTTCGACTCGCCCTAAGGAACGTCCCGTTCCCCCACGGCCGCCTCGAAGGCCGCGTAGGCCGGGGCGTCGAAGAGGACGAAGCGGACTTCCTCCACGTCGGTGGGGGTGGCCCTTACCGTCCGCACGGCGATCCTGGCGCCGTCGTCGATCGGCCAGCCGTAGATCCCGGTGGAGATGGCGGGGAACGCGACCGTCCGGTCACCCAACTCGTCCGCAACCCGCAGGGATTCGCGGTAGCAGGAGGCCAGCAGCTCCGAACGGTCCTCGTCGCGCGACCAGACCGGTCCGACCGTGTGGATCACATGCCGGGCCGGCAGCCGCCCCGCCGTGGTCGCCACGGCCCGCCCGGTGGCCAGCCCCTTGCCGTAGTGCGAGCGGCGCAGGTCCTGGCAGGCGGCGAGGATCTCGGGGCCGCCCTTGCGGTGAATGGCGCCGTCGACCCCGCCACCGCCAAGGAGCGAGGAGTTCGCGGCATTCACGATCGCGTCGGCGGCCTCGGCGGTGATGTCCCCCTGCACGAGCACGATGCGCACCACGACACCACTCCTTCGTCCGGTCCCCACCTCTCCGGCGCCCCATGAAACCCGAAGGGCCACCCCCGCCGCATCCCGGAAAGGGCGCCCCGGACACGGATCCGGGGCGCCCTGACGGTCGCTTCGCGCCTCGCGCTACTGCTGGGGCGGGGGCTGGGGCGGAGAGTCGGGCCGCTGACCCGTGCCTCCCAGTTGCTCCTTGAGCTTCTCCTGGGCGGTGTCGACGTGACCGCTGTACTTGCTCTGCGTCTTCCCGTCGACGTAGTCGCCGGCCTTGTCGACGCCCTTGGAGGCCTGATCCTCGTGGCCCTTCAGCATTCCCTTGAGCTTGTCGAACACAGACATCCTGGCCCTCCTAGCCACTGTTCCAGCCCCTCCAGCATCACGGCACCACCCGCGTACCGCATCCGCAGAGGGGGACTGCCGTGGGCCGGGGGCCTTCCGGAGTAGCCCCCACACACGACGAAGGGGCGCCCCGGAATCCGGAGCACCCCTTCCGACCAGCGCGTTCGCCGATCCACTGCGGTGGGTGTGGGATTTGAACCCACGGTGACATCGCTGCCACGACGGTTTTCAAGACCGTTCCCTTAGGCCGCTCGGGCAACCCACCCCGCGCCGGCGGTGTGTCCGTGTGCGGCGCGGGGGACAGCCTAGCCGGTCAGCTGTCGCCGGTGCGTTCGCCGAGGGTGACCGTGGCCGTGGAGGTCTTGCCGTCGCGCTCGTAGGTGATCTTGACCTGGTCGCCAGGCTTGTGGGTCCAGATCTCACTGATCAGGGTGGGGCCGCTGTCGATCTGGTGGTCGCCGAAGCCCGTGATCACGTCACCGGCCTTCAGGCCCGCCTTCGCCGCCGGACCGTCGGGGGTCACCGAGGGGGTGCCGCCCGAGCCCTGGGAGGCGATCGTCGCGCCCTCGCCCTGCTCCTGCATGTTCACCGTCGCGCCGATCACCGGGTACACCGGCTTGCCCGTCCTGATCAGCTGCTGGGCGACGTTCTTCGCCTGGTTCACCGGGATCGCGAAGCCCAGGCCGATCGAGCCCGCCTGGGACTGGCCGAAGCCGCTGCCGGCGGACTGGATGGCCGAGTTGATGCCGATGACCGCGCCGCTCGCGTCGAGCAGCGGACCGCCCGAGTTGCCCGGGTTGATCGAGGCGTCCGTCTGCAGCGCGCTCATGTACGAGTTGCTGCCGCCGGAACCGTCGCCCGACGCGACCGGGCGGTTCTTGGCGCTGATGATGCCCGTCGTCACCGTGTTCGACAGACCGAAGGGCGCGCCGATCGCGATCGTCGAGTCGCCGACCGCCACCTTGTCGGAGTCGCCGAGCGCCAGCGGCTTCAGCCCCTTCGGCGCGTTCGTGAGCTTCAGTACGGCCACGTCGTAGCCCTCGGCCCGGCCGACGACCTGCGCGTCGTACGACTTGCCGTCCGGGAACGTCACGGAGAGCGTGCCGCCGTCCGCCGCCGACGCCACCACGTGGTTGTTGGTGACGATGTGGCCCTCCTGGTCGTACACGAAGCCCGTGCCCGTGCCGCCCTCGCCCTGCGAACCACCCGACTTCGCCTGGATGGTGACCACGCTCGGCAGCGCCTTCGCGGCGACCGCCGCGACCGTCCCGGGCTCGCGCTTGAACGACGCCGGGGCCTCGCCCGAGGAGACCGTCGTGGAGCTGACGGTCTCGTCGCCGCGCTCGGCCGCCCAGTAGCCGATGCCACCGCCGATGCCGCCGGCGACGAGCGCCGCGACCAGGACCGCCGCCACCAGGCCGCCGGTGCGCCGGCGCGGCGACGCGGGGGGCGCGGGCGGGAGAGGGGCGCCCCAGGCGGGCACGGTCGGCGGGGGCGGCGGCCAGCCGGCCCCGGCGGCTGCCGGAGTGGGCGTGGCCGCGGGGGGAGCGGTCGGGAGGGGCGTGGTCGCGGTCGGTTCCGGTGCGGAGGCGGGGGCCGGGGTCCGGGGCGGCGTCTGGGGCGGGGTCGCTTCCGGGACCGGGGTCTGCGGGGCGTCCGTCGGCTCGGGGGCCGGCGTCGACGCCGAGGGAGTGGTCGGAGGCGTCGCGGGGGTGGACGGAGTGGACGGGGCAGCCGGGTGGTCCGCCGGTACCGCCGTGCCCTCGTTCTCGGTGCTCACAGCTCGCTCTCCTCGTTGACTGCGCGGGGTCGGGTGGTGGTACCTACGGGTCACCTACGGGACCCAGGGTGTTGCACCAGCTTTTCCCACAGGACGTCAGGCCGCCGTAAGGCGGAGCTGTGCATTCACCCCCCTACCTTTATATACGGACAGAACGGACACCTTCCGGTGTGCCCGCTCCGCCCCGCCAATGGCACCATGACGCCGTGACTCACGCACGGCAGCACCCGAACAGCGCCCCCCTCCAGGTCGTCGCCCACCGTGGAGCCTCCGAGGACGCGCCGGAACACACTCTGGCCGCCTATGTGAAGGCCATCGAGGACGGCGCCGACGCCCTGGAGTGCGACGTCAGGCTCACCGCCGACGGCCATCTCGTCTGCGTCCACGACCGCCGCGTCGACCGCACCTCGAACGGCCGCGGCGCCGTCTCCGCCCTGGAACTCGCCGATCTCGCCGCCCTCGACTTCGGCACCTGGAAGGGCCGCGACGAATCCGGCGAGAGCCCCGACTGGGGCGACCCCGGGTACACCTCCGTCCTCACCCTGGAGCGGCTCCTGGAGCTGGTCTCCGACGCCGGGCGCCGGGTCGAGCTGGCCATCGAGACCAAGCACCCCACCCGCTGGGCGGGCCAGGTCGAGGAGCGGCTGCTCCAGCTCCTCAAGCGTTTCGGCCTGGACGCGCCCGCGTCCCCCGCCGAATCCCCCGTACGCGTCATGAGCTTCTCGGCCCGCTCCCTGCACCGGATCGCCGCCGCGTCGCCGACGCTCCCCACCGTCTCCCTCGCCCAGTTCGTCTCGCCGCGGCTGCGCGACGGACGGCTCCCCGCGGGCGCGCGCATCGCCGGCCCGTCGATCCGGATCGTCCGCCACCACCCGGCCGTGATCCTGCGGCTGCAGAAGGCCGGGCACCAGGTCCACGTCTGGACCGTGGACGAGGCCGAGGACGTCGAGCTCTGCGAGCGCCTCGGCGTGGACGCGATCATCACCAACCGCCCCAAGCAGGTGCTCTCCCAGCTGCGCCGCGACTGAGGGTTTCAGTGACTCCAGCCCCCTCTTTCCCTTGCGCCACAAGGCTTCACAAGGATTTCAGGGAGTGCACCGGCGCGTTCCGCGCGTACGCGATCGTCACGAGTGCCTCATCGCACACGGACTGGCCGGTTTCCGGTCCAGGCCATTGGGGCATCCACACGGTGGCGTGGGGCAAAGGAGGTCTCGGGGGTGGCGTTGGTGGTGGCACAGGAGGTGCCCACGTCGTCGAGCATGGCCGTACCCCATGGCCCTGCGGGCGTGGGTGAGGCGAGACACCGGATGCGGGACGAGCTGTACCGCAGCGGGGTGTCCGAATCGGTCGTCGACGACGCGGTGCTGATCCTTTCCGAGTTGCTCAGCAACGCCTGCCGGTACGGCAGGCCGCTGGGGCACGCGGATCGGGGCGACGGAGATGTACGGGCGGCCTGGCGGGTGGATCCGGCGGGCGGCCTCAGAGTCGAGGTGACGGACGGAGGCGGTCCGACCCGGCCCGTTCCGGCGACGCCGTCGGTCACCGCACGGGGCGGCCGCGGGCTGAACATCATCAGCGCGCTGGCCCAGGACTGGGGTGTGAGGGACAGCGCGACGGGCGAGGTCACGGTCTGGGTGGTGGTGACCGAGGGACACCGCCGCGAGGACTTCGCGTCCCGCGTCGGCGGCGGCTCCCGCTTCGACATCCTGGACGCGTACGACGACCTGGATTGACGTCGTACGAGGATCCCGCCGGCGCGTCGCGAGCACCGGACCCGCACCACGACCGGCGGCCCGCACAGGGAGCAGCGGCGCGCACCTCGACCGGCGGGCACGCGCCCCGGCCGGCGGGCGTCGCGCACGGCGGTGCCGGGCCCGCACGACGCCCCATGGCCGCTTCCCCTCCCAGGGGCAGCGGCCCGCCTGAAGGGCGTCGGTGCGCGGTGCGGCTAGGCTCGCGCCCGGAACAAGCACCGCACCGCCGCGATCGGGAGAAAGCCACACCATGGCCAAGAAGCGCCCCCAGACGAAGGCCGGCAAGACCGGTCAGGCACAGGTCACGAACGGGGAGATCCCGGTCGTCGGGGCGCGCGAGCCGTGCCCGTGCGGTTCGGGCCGCCGCTACAAGGCGTGTCACGGACGGGCCGCCGCGCACGCCGTGACCGAGCTCGTCCAGCGCCCCTTCGAGGGCCTGGCAGGCGAGTGCGACTGGGTCGCGCTGCGCGAGCTGGTGCCCGCCGCCACCGTGCCGCTCACCCTCAAGGGCGGGCTCCCGGAGGGCGTCCCCTCCGTGACGCTCGCGACCGTCCTGCCGATGGCGTGGCCGGCGCTCCGCCGCGACGACGGCTCCGTCCTGCTCGCCCTGCAGAACGACTCCACCTCCGGCGACCTCGCCCGCGACCTCGCCGACACCCTCCAGCGCGCCCTGGAGACCGAGCCTGGCAGCCCGGTCCCGCCGCGCCGCGTCCCGGCCGAGGGCCCGCGTCTGCAGGACCTGCTCGACGCGGACGCCACGTTCGCCCCGGAGGTCCACTCGGGCTTCGAGTTCTGGATCCCGCAGTCCGCGGACGGCGCCGACCCGGAGGTCGCCGCCTCCCTGGAGCGGGCCAACGCGGCCGCGATCCCGACCGTGAAGCTGGCGAGCGTCGACTCGGCGTACTGGTGCGAGACCCAGGACAAGAACCACCTGCGCTGGGTCATGCCGTACCCGGAGGAGAAGCTCCTCGACGCGCTCGCCCGCCTCCAGGCCGCCGGCGGTACCTCCATCGGCGCGGACACCCGCCTCGTCGGTTCGTTCCGCGCGCACGGACTGATGGTGCCGGTCTGGGACCTGCCGACCGCGATGACCGCCGAGGAGTGCGAGAAGCCGGCCGCCGAGTTCGCCGAGCGGCTGACCGAGGCGCTCGCATCGGACGCTCCGCTCACCGCGGAGGAGCGGCGCGCGCGTGGCGGCCTCACGAACCGTCAGGTAACTCTCAGCTGATACCCCGCGTGGTATCGGTGACTGACAGACCGACCAGTCGGTGACTTCCGCCACAACCCGGTCTGCGGACGGGTAAATCCCTGTCCGAATAACCGAGATCGAATTTGCGAACAGCAGATCTCTTGTTACCGTTCTGGAAGCCCGGTCGCTGGTGCATCCCCCGTCGCCAGCGATCGGGCCTTTCCATGTCCGCCTCCGGCAGGTCCGGGGCGTCGACGCTCAACTTCCTTCGCTGTCCGCCGTGTTGCTGCCCGCCCGCAGCAGCAGCGGGGTGTTGTCCCCCTCGCCGGTGCCCGCGAATTCCGCTACCGCCGTATAGGCCGTGGCCACCCCTCGGCCCCGCTCCCTGGGTGTTTCACAGCTTCCCGGTTCGTCCTGCGCGGCGACCGGACAGCGGACCTGTACGGTCCGCCCGCCGGGTGCCATGAGGGTCAGAAACGCGTCGAGATTCTGGCCGGTCGCGTTCCGGTAGTACGTACGCCCCCAGGTGTCGGGACCCTCCGCGAGGACACAGGTCTGCGCCTCGACGCCCTCGGGAGAGGCGAGTTCCGGCCCACAGTTCGTGACCCGCTCCGGAGACGCCGGAGCGGCGGGGGCGTCACGGGGAGTGACGGGAGAGGCGAGGGCACCAGGGGCGGCCGGGTCGGCGGCGGGCTCCGTACGGGAGCCGAGACCGAGCCCCTTCAGCAGGCCCCCCGGCTTCGCGTCGGCGGTATCGGCCGCACCCGCCGGCCGCGCGGACCCGCCCGCCACGGGCTCGCCCGTCGGCCCCGCCATCGCGACCAGCGGCAGCAGAACGGCGACCGTGACGGCGGCGCCGAGTCCGACCACGCGGAGGTTCACCGGACCCATGCGCCCCACCTGCTCCTGCTCGGCTGGAGATCTTGAACGGTGGGGTGAACATAGCGGCGGCCGACGGGCGCGCGGTCGGCCGCGCGCCCGTTTCCCGTACAAGTCGGACCAGGACACACCCGTTCGGGTGAAGGATCTCCCGCCGCAGCGGCTCCTCAGTACGCCAGCCGGCTCCCGCCGTCCGGTGCGCTCGTGCTCGCCTCCACCAGGGCGTCGACCACCGCTTCCACATCCGGCAGCCAGGGCCGGGCCGAGCCCGCGAGAGGGGCCCGCTCCCATCGGACCTGTCCGGTCCCGGCGACCGAGGGCGGCAGGAGCAGATAGCCGCCCTCTCCATGGAAACGCAGCGAGCTGGGGACGCTGTCCTTCGCGTACAGCAGCTCGCCGAGCCGTTCGAGGCCGTACGGGGCGACGAGGATCGACCATCGCGTCGAGGTCGCGACCACCGGGCCGAGCCGCATGCCCGTGGCGTCGAGCGCGGCGAGCGCCCGCGCTCCCGCGACCGCGGGCAGGCTGACCGCGCAGGGCGCGCCGCCGCCCGTGGCGAGCACCACCGGGGCATCCGGACGCCGGGTCCACCACCAGCGGATCATCCGCTCGTCGGTCGTGGCCGCGAGCAGTCCGGGGTCGTAGGGGTGCGCGCCGGGCACCGCGCACTCGGGGTCGGGGCAGGAGCACGCGGCTCCCGCGGACGTGCGTGTCGTCGCTCTCAGGCCCGCTCCCGGCAGGACCGGCCAGTCCCATTCGACGGCGAAGGTGACCGCCGCGTCGAGCCGGGCGGTCCTCGCCTTGCGTCGGAACCGGAGCCTGCGTCGCCTTCCGAGGATCTCGCGCATGAGCGCTCGTTCCTTTCCGTTGAACGCCGAATCCACATCACACCATGTGCAGGACATTTCACCGTGCGTATCAGCGCGTACCGGGTCGGCGGGATGGTGGCCCCTGCCGGAGCGGGGCCGGCCGTGCCGGAACCAGGTGGAACCACGTGGAAACCAGATGGAGCGGTTCAGTACCAGGTGGAGCCAGGTCAGAACGAGGTGGAGCCAGGTCAGCACCAGGGGCGGGTCAGAACACGTTCCCCGCCACTCGGTGACGGGCTGCGGCCTGCGGCATGTAAGACGCCGGGGTCCCGCGTCGCGTTCCGGGGCAGCTCCAACTGCCCCTGCCTGTCACCGATTACGTACCCAGCACGCTCGGAATGACGCGCTTTCAAACGACGCCAGTCGACCGCAAAAGGTGCACACCGGGGACAATTTTCGGCCAACTTCGCCGGGACTTCAACCCTCTCGCACGAGCTCACGGACACCACAAGTCCCGTGGGGACAATGCTGGACATCGTTCCTCTTGTGCGTGTACATGTGGATGCATCGAGCGGCTCAGAATGACATGGGGGTTTGCGATGCTATGGCGTCAAACGCACCGGTCGGAAAGCCGACTGACATGAGCGCCCCACACATGCCGAAAGTGGCCGGAATCGATTCCACGGTTCCCGGGCCCCCGCACACTACGGCGCCCCTCCCCGGGGTCCCCGCGGCGGCAGCACCCTCCGATCCGGTCTCCCCACCGGGAGCGCTGATCCAGGACCGGCTCGCCGCCTGGGTCTCCGACCTCACCACCCTCCACGAACTCACCGAGCGCCTCATCAGGACCTCCTTGCTCGACGAGGCCCTCCGCGAGGTCCTCGGCGCCGGCGCCGCCCTCGTCGGGGCCCGCCGCGGCATGGCCGTCCTCGAACCGGCCGACGGGCTCGGCCCCGCCTCCACCATCGGCCTCGGCCTCGCCCACGCGGACCTCGGCACGATCGAGACCGTCCCGCGCGGCACCAGCAGCTACGGCCGCCTCCTCGACGGCCTCCCCGACCCGGTCCACCCCGAGCGGGTCCCCGACCCGATCGCCATTCGCGACGTCCGCACCGAGGACGGCCTCGACCCGCGCCACCGCGAGGTCGCCGCCCGCCTCGGCTACGCCGCCAGCTACGCCCTCCCCCTCGCCACCGAGGAGGCCGGCCGGCTGGGCGCCGCCGTCTGGCTCTACGACGAGCCCGCCGAGCCCACCGACCGCCAGCGCCACCTCATCGGGCTCTACGGCCGCTTCGCCACCGAGCACCTCGCCCGCCTCCTCCAGGTCGAACGCGCCCGCGTGCAGGTCGCCACCGTCGCCGAGGAGCTGCTCCCCAGCCGACTGCCCCGCGTCCCCGGCGTCCAGCTGGCCGCCCGTCACCGCACCAACCCCCGGGGCGGCGGCGACTGGTACGACGCGCTGCCGCTGCCCGAGGGCGCCCTCGGGCTCGCCGTCGGCTCGGTCTCCGGCACCGGACCGAGCGCGCTCGCCGCCATGGGGCGGCTGCGCGCCTCCCTGCGCGCGTACGCGGTGATGGAGGGAGAGGACCCCGTCGCCGTCCTCTCCGACCTGGAACTGCTGCTCCGGCTCACCGAACCGGCCCGCTCGGCGACCGCGCTCTTCGCGTACGCCGAACCGGCGCGGCGCCGGATCGTCCTCGCCGGCGCCGGGCACGCGCCGCCGCTGATCATCGGGGAGCGGCGCACCGAGTTCGTCGAGACCTCGCTCTCGGCCCCGCTCGGGATGCTGTCCTGCTGGGAGGCGCCGAGCGTGGAGCTGTCCCCGGAGCCCGGAGAAACGGTGCTTCTCTACACCGACGGGCTGCTTCGCCGTACCGGCGACGCCATGGACCGGGCCTTCGCGCGGCTCCACGCGGCGGCGTCGAGCGTGCCGAAGGCGGACCGGGGCGACCCGGGCGCCGTCGCCGACCACGTCCTGCGGACCATGCTGCCCGAGGGTCTCGACACCGCCGCGGACGGGGAGGACGTGGTCCTGCTCGCCGCCCGCTTCGACTGAGCGGCACGGGGCGGGCGCCCGCGTGGGCACAGATAAGCGGAGCGTGACATTCCAGTAATGGGTCTTCCGGCCCTGGGCCCCCTTCCGTACGACCGTACGATGGTGGGGGTTCAGTGTCGTACCAAGAGGAGGCAGACCCGTGGCCGAGGAGCTCACGCCGGAGACCCCGGAAGAGACTGAGGAACAGGCGATCAAGCAGCGGAAGAACGGCCTGTACCCGGGCGTCTCCGACGAGCTGGCCGAGAACATGAAGTCCGGCTGGGCCGACACCGAGCTGCACGGCCTGGAGCCGATCGCCCAGGCCGACAAGACCGCCGAGCGCCGCGCGGCGCTCTCCGCCCGCTTCCCGGGCGAGCGCCTGGTGATCCCGGCCGGCAAGCTGAAGACCCGGTCGAACGACACCGAGTACGCCTTCCGCGCCTCCACCGAGTACGCGTACCTCACCGGCGACCAGACCCAGGACGGCGTCCTCGTCCTGGAGCCGACGAAGAGCGGCCACGAGGCGACGATCTACCTGCTGCCGCGCTCCGACCGTGAGAACGGCGAGTTCTGGCTCGACGGCCAGGGCGAGCTGTGGGTCGGCCGCCGCCACTCCCTCACCGAGGCCGAGCAGCTCCTCGGCGTCCCCGCGAAGGACGTCCGCGAGCTGGCCGAGGCACTGCGCGAGGCCACCGGCCCCGTCCGCAACGTCCGCGGCCACGACGCCGGCATCGAGGCCGCGCTGACCGACAAGGTCACCGCCGAGCGCGACGAGGAACTCCGCGTCTACCTCTCCGAGGCCCGCCTCATCAAGGACTCCTTCGAGATCGCCGAGCTGGAGAAGGCCTGCGCCTCCACCGCCCGCGGCTTCGAGGACGTCGTCAAGGTCCTCGACAAGGCCGAGGCCACCAGCGAGCGCTACATCGAAGGAACCTTCTTCCTCCGCGCCCGCGTCGAGGGCAACGACATCGGCTACGGCTCCATCTGCGCCGCCGGCCCGCACGCCACCACCCTGCACTGGGTGCGCAACGACGGCGACGTCCGCTCCGGCGACCTGCTGCTGCTCGACGCCGGCGTGGAGACCACCGAGCTCTACACCGCGGACATCACCCGCACCCTGCCGATCAACGGCCGGTACACCGAGCTCCAGCGCAAGATCTACGACGCCGTGTACGAGGCGCAGGAGGCCGGCATCGCCGCGGTGAAGCCCGGCGCCGCCTACCGCGACTTCCACGACGCCGCCCAGCGCGTCCTCGCCGAGAAGCTCGTCGAGTGGGGCCTCGTCGAGGGCCCGGTCGAGCGCGTCCTGGAGCTCGGTCTCCAGCGCCGCTGGACCCTGCACGGCACCGGCCACATGCTCGGCATGGACGTCCACGACTGCGCCGCCGCGCGCACCGAGGCCTACGTCGACACGACCCTCGCGCCGGGCATGTGCCTGACCGTGGAGCCGGGTCTGTACTTCCAGGCCGACGACCTGACCGTGCCGGAGGAGTACCGCGGCATCGGCGTCCGGATCGAGGACGACATCCTCGTCACCGAGGACGGCAACCGGAACCTCTCGGACGCGCTGCCGCGCCACGCCGACGAGGTCGAGGCGTGGATGGCCGCGCTGAAGGGCTGATCTCCGCGTAATTTGGAACCGAAGGGCCCTCGCCGACCGACCGGCGGGGGCCCTTCCCCGTGCTCACGCCATGAGCAGGGAAGGGCTGTCCTTCCACTTCAGGATCTTGTCGAAGCTGACCACCGCGCCGCCCCGGCCCGAGCGGTTGCCGAACTGCACATGGTCCGCGAGCTCCTCGATGAGGCGCAGCCCCCGGCCGTGCTCGGCGTCCGACGGCGCGGCGGGCAGCTCGGCGCCGGGGAAACCGGGGCCCGAGTCCGCCACCTCGATACGGCAGGTCTCGCCGTCCAGGTACGCCGTCACCCGATAGGCCCTGCCGGCCGCGCCCGGCCCGTCGGAGCCGTCGCCGCCGTGCTCGACCGCGTTCGCGCACGCCTCGGTCAACGCGACCGACAGCTCGTACGACACGTCGGGATCGACACCCGCCGTCTCCATCGTGCCCATCAGAAGCCTTCGGGCGAGGGGCACGCTCGCGGCTTCGCGCCGCAGATGGAGTGACCACCAGATGCTCATGCTCCAGCCTCCCGGCAGCGGCTCGACATACCGATACCTATTGCCGGACAGACCCCTTCGTAAGCGCACGGACGCGTCAAGAGCGCTCGATCGGCGGATGCACCGGGCCCCTGCGCCGGTGTATGTCACCCCGAAGGCCCTCAAGAGCCCCAAGAACGACCTTCTGGACCTGCCTCATACCGGTGGGACCCGTGGTGCGATGATGGGCCCGCCATGAATGCCCCCGCGCTCGCTCCACGGCTGCTGAGGGCCGCGGTGTTCACCGCGGTCTGCGTCGTGCTGTCCGCGCTCGGGCACGCCATCGCCGCCTGCGCGGGCATCCCCCTGTGGACGCTGCTCGCCGGATTCCTCGGCGTCTTCGGCATCACCGTCCTCTTCACCGGACGGGAACGCTCACTCGGCTTCGTCGTCGCCGCCCTCGCCGGCGGACAGCTCGGGCTGCACGCCCTCTTCGGCCTCGGCCAGCATCGGCTCGGCCTGAGCCCCCAGGCCGACGACGCGCTCGTACGGATGGCGGCGCGGCTCGTCTGCGGCGCGGGGACCTCGTCCCTCACCTCCGCCGACGCCACCAGGATCATCCGCGACGCCGGACTCGACCCGGCCACCGCTCAATCCGGTGCCCACCACCTCGGACACACGGCCGCCGCGGCGAGCACGCCCGCCGGTGAGCTGCTGCCCGGTCTGCCCATGATCCTCGGCCATCTGCTGGCCGCCGTGGCCACGGGCTGGCTGCTGCGCCGCGGCGACCGGGCCCTCCGCCGACTCGTCGAACTCTCCGAGCAGGGGGCGACGGAGCTCGCCGAGTGCGCCCTCGTCCGCTCCCTCAGGGCCGCGCTCCGTCTCGTACGGGCGCTGCTCAACGGTCTTGCGGCGGCGCCCGGAACCGGGCCGCGGGGGACGGCCCGTACGGCCTTCGACTCCTCGCCGCCGCCGGTGGCCGAGGCACTCCTGCACACGGTGATCAGGCGCGGCCCGCCGGCCGCCGACTGCGTTCTCGCAGCCTGACACGGACCGCTCACAGGGAGCGGGGCCGTGCTCGTCCGCACGCCGGTCCAGGGTCCGTCCCCCGGCGCGCCGGACTCCCTCGCCTTCCTCCGAGCTGGAGTGTCTTCTGCCATGACCGTTTCCCGTGTCTCCTCCCGTGTCTCCGCCACCCGGGTCGCCCTCGCCGGTGGCATCGCCCTCTCCTCCGTCGTGCTGCTGTCCGGCACGGCGTTCGCGCACGTGAGCGTGCAGCCGCAGGGCGAGGCCGCCAAGGGCGGCTACGCGACCGTCAACATCAAGGTCCCGAACGAGCGCGACAACGCCTCCACCGTGAAGCTCGAGGTCAACTTCCCGCTCGACCACCCGCTCGCCTCCGTCATGCCGCAGCCCATCCCCGGCTGGAAGGCCGTGGTGACCAAGAGCAAGCTCAGCAAGCCGCTGGAGCTGCACGGCAAGACGATCAACGAGGCCGTCTCCAAGGTGACGTGGACCGCCGACGGCTCGAAGATCGGCCCCGGAGAGTTCCAGCAGTTCCCGCTCTCCCTCGGACAGCTGCCCGAGGACGCCGATCAGCTGGTCCTCAAGGCGATCCAGACGTACGACAACAAGGAGGTCGTGCGCTGGATCGAGGAGCAGAAGGAGGGCGCGGAGGAGCCGCAGAACCCCGCCCCCGTCCTGAAGCTCTCGGCCGCCTCCGCCGACCACCACGGCGGCGCCGCCGCCCCGTCCGCCTCGGCCTCCACCGCGACGGACGAGAAGGCGGGGCACGACGAGAAGGCCGGCCACGACGACAAGGCCGACGCGAAGAAGGAGACGGCCGCCGCCGACTCCTCCGACACCACGGCCCGGATCCTCGGCGTCATCGGCATCCTCGTCGGCGTCGCCGGCGTCGCGTTCGGTGTCCTCGCCGGCCGCCGCCGCTCGGCCTGACGGCCGCACTCATCCAGAGCACCCGGAAACAAGCGGAAAGAACCAGCATGTCCGCAGAGAAGACCCCCTCTCCGAAGCCCGAGGACGGCCCCGCCCGTCCCGGGCGCCGCACCCCGCTGATCGTCGCCGCGGTCGCGATCGTCGCCGCGATCGGCGTCACCGCGGCCGTCGGCCTCGGCGGCAACGACGACCAGCCCTCGGCCGGCGGCTCCGGCCCGGTCGCCGTGGTCTCCGGCGGTGACGACACCACCAAGGCCGCGACCGTCCTCGACCGGCCGTTCACCAAGCCCGGACTCGTCCTCACCGACACCAAGGGCCAGAAGTACGACCTGCGGGAGCGGACCAAGGGCAAGCCGACGCTCATCTACTTCGGCTACACGCACTGCCCCGACGTCTGCCCCATGACGATGAGCAACATCGCCATCGCCAAGAAGCAGCTCCCCAAGGCCGACCAGGACAAGCTCCAGGTCGTCTTCGTCACCACCGACCCCGAGCGGGACACCCCGGCCGAGCTCGCCAAGTGGCTGCCCGCCGCGGGCGACCCCTCCTTCACCGGTCTCACCGGCTCGTTCTCCACCATCCAGGCGGGGGCGCGGCAGATCGGCATCGGCATCGACCCGCCGAAGAAGGAGAACGGCAAGGTCGTCTCCATGCACGGAGCACAGGTGATCGCCTTCTCGCCGACGACCGACCAGGGCTACGTCCTGTACGGCGAGGACACGAGCGTCGACGACTACGCCAAGGATCTGCCGAAGCTCATCAAGGGGGAGAACCCGTGAACCGCCGCACCACCACCCTGTCCGCCTCCGTGGCGCTCGCCGCCGCGCTCGCACTGACCGGGTGTTCGTCCTCGTCCGAAGCGTCCGAGGACGGGAAGCCCGACCTGAAGGTCAGCGGCGCGTTCATGCCGCAGCCGGTGATGGACATGGCCGGCGGCTTCCTCACCATCAAGAACGACAGCGGCACCGCGGACAAGCTCACCTCGGTCACCAGCGCCATCTCCGACGACGTCACGATCCACGAGACGAAGAACCAGAAGATGCAGGAGGTGAAGTCCTTCGACATCCCCGCGAACGGAGAGCTGAAGCTCGCCCGCGGTGGCAGCCACATCATGTTCATGGAGCTGAAGAAGAAGCCCAAGCAGGGCGAGAAGGTCAGCATCGAGCTCCACTTCGAGAAGTCCGACCCGATCAAGGTCGACCTTCCCGTGGAGGCCGCCAACCACAACCCGCAGCAGCACTGAGCGCGTTGACGGAGTTCTCACAGAACTGACGGAGTGAACCGGAAGATGACAACCACCGCCCCGCGCCTCGGTACCGCGCTGGCCCGGCTGCTGATCCTCGCGGCCGCGCTGCTCGGCACGCTGCTCGCCGGTGCCGCCCCCGCGTCCGCGCACGCGGCGCTGACCGGAAGCGATCCGAAGGACGGGGCGGTGGTCGCCACCGCTCCGAAGGAGGTCAACCTCACCTTCTCCGAACAGGTCGCCATGAGCGCCGACTCGATCCGGGTCCTCGACCCGGCGGGCCGGCGGGCCGACACCGGCGAGATACTCAACCTCTGCAGCGGCTCGATCGTCCGCTACGGGGTGGCGCTCCGGGCCGGGCTGCCCGACGGCACGTACACCGTGGCCTGGCAGACCGTCTCGGCCGACAGCCACCCCATCTCCGGCGCCTTCACCTTCTCCATCGGCGCCCCCTCCACGACGTCCGTCGCCCTGCCCGACCGGACGGCCGGCGGCGGTCTCGTCGGCACCCTCTACGGCATAGCGCGCTACGTCTCGTACGCCGGGTTCGCCGTCCTCGTCGGCGGCGGCGCCTTCGTCCTGGCCTGCTGGCCGCGCGGCGCGAGCGTCCGCCCGGTCCAGCAGACCGTGGTCCGGGGCTGGCTGACCCTCACCGGCGCCACCCTCGTCATGCTGCTCCTGCGCAACCCGTACACCGGCTCCGGTGAACTCTCCGACGCCTTCGACCTGGCGGGTCTGAAGGCCGTCCTGGAGACGAAGACCGGCGCCGCGCTCACCTCCCGGCTGCTGCTGCTCGGCGCGGCCGCGCTCTTCGTGGCCGTCCTCTTCGGCGCCTACGCCCGGCGGACCGACCCGAAGGAGAAGAAGGACCTCGCCTTCGGGCTCGGTCTCGGCGGCACCGTCGTCGCCGCGGGCATCGCCGGTACCTGGGCGCTGGCCGAGCACGCCTCGACCGGCATCCAGCCCGGGATCGCCATGCCCGTCGACATCCTGCACCTGCTGGCCGTCGCCGCCTGGCTCGGCGGCCTCACGGTGCTGCTCGTCTCCCTCTACAAGGCGCCGTCCGTCGAACGCTCGGCGATCGAGCGCTTCTCCAAGGTGGCCTTCGGCTCCGTGGCCGTCCTCGCGGCCACGGGGCTCTACCAGTCCTGGCGTCAGGTCGGCTCCTGGTCCGCGCTGACCGGGACCCGCTACGGGCAGCTGCTGCTCGTCAAGATCGGCTTGATGTGCGTCCTCATCGGCATCGCCTGGATCTCGCGCCGCTGGACCCAGCGCCTCGCCGACCCGACGCCGGCCGAGGAGACCGAGGAGAGCGCGGAGACTGAGGAATCCGAGCAGGCCGAGGAGAACGAGCAGGCCGAGGAGAGCGCCGAGGCCACCGAGACCACCGAGGCCGCCGATCCCGAGCGGGCCGCTCAGCTCGCTCGGCAGCGGGCCGCCGTCGCCACCGCGCGGCGCAAGCGGGAGCGGGACGCCGACCCCGAGCGGGCCGGTCTGCGCCGCTCGGTGCTGACCGAGGCCGCCGTCGCCGTCGTGCTCCTCGCCGTCACCACCGTCCTCACCTCGACCGAGCCCGGCCGCACCGAGGAGGAGGCGGCGCGGGGCGGCACCGCCGCCTCCGGCCCGGCCGCCGTGCCCGACCGGCCCGTCGACATCCGGCTGCCCTTCGACACCGGCGGCGCCGACGGCAAGGGAATCGTGCGGCTCAGCCTCGACCCCGGCCGCACCGGCGCCAACGCGCTGCACCTCTTCGTCGAACGGCCCAACGGCAAGCCGCTGGACGTGCCCGAGATCAAGGTCGCCCTCACGCTTGAGGCCAAGGACGTCGGCCCGCTGCCCGTCGCCCCGGACCGGATCCAGACCGGGCACTGGAGCGCGAGTGGCGTCCAGATCCCGATGCCCGGTGAGTGGCGGATCCAGGTCACCGTCAGGACGTCCGAGATCGACCAGACCACCATCGAGAAGAACGTGAAGATCGGCTGATCCTTGACCGAGAACAACACTCTTGAGATCTCCCGGCGTCGGCTGCTCGGCACCGTCGGCGCGGCGGGCGCCGCCGGACTCGTCATCGGCGCGGCAGGCGGCGTCGGCGTCACCACGGCCGGCTCCGACGGCGGCACCACCGACGGGGCCGGCACCGACGGCACCCCGCCGCTGACCACGGTCGGTTCGACCGAGGTGATGTTTCACGGGAAACATCAGGCGGGGATCACCACGCCCTCGCAGTCCCGCGGTCATCTGATCGCCTTCGACCTCGCCCCGGGCGCCGGTCGCAAGGAGTCGATGGCCCTGCTGCGCCGCTGGTCGGTGACGGCGGAGGCGCTGATGGCGGGCAAGGCCGCGGCCGGTGACACCGGCGTGGCGCTCGACGCGGGCCCCTCCTCCCTGACGGTCACCTTCGGCTTCGGACGTACGTTCTTCGACCGGACCGGACTCACCGCGCGCCGCCCCTCCGCGCTCGACCCGCTGCCCGCCTTCTCCGCCGACGCCCTGGACGCGCGGCGCTCGGAGGGCGATCTGTGGGTGCAGATCGGCGCCGACGACGCGCTCGTCGCCTTCCACGCGCTGCGCGCCCTCCAGAAGGACGCGGGCGACGCGGCCCGGGTGCGCTGGCAGATGAACGGCTTCAACCGCTCGGCCGGTGCCACCGCGAAGCCGATGACGGCCCGCAACCTGATGGGCCAGATCGACGGCACGGGCAATCCGAAGGTCACCGATCCCGACTTCGACCGGCGGATCTTCGTCCCGGCGGGCGGCGAGGCCGCGACGGAGTGGATGGCCGGCGGCTCGTACGCGGTGGTGCGCCGGATCCGGATGCTGCTCGACGACTGGGAGAAGCTGCCGCTCGACCGGCAGGAGAAGGTGATCGGGCGGCGGAAGTCCGACGGGGCCCCGCTCACCGGCGGCACGGAGACCACCGAGCTCGACCTGGACAAGCGCGGCCCGGACGGGACGACGGTCATCCCCGACAACGCCCACTCCCGTATCTCCGCCCCCGAACAGAACGGCGGGGCGGCGATGCTGCGCAGGCCGTTC
Source organism: Streptomyces sp. NPDC088553 (assembly GCF_044752965.1). Classification (NCBI taxonomy): domain Bacteria; kingdom Bacillati; phylum Actinomycetota; class Actinomycetes; order Kitasatosporales; family Streptomycetaceae; genus Streptomyces; species Streptomyces sp. NPDC088553. The sequence continues at coordinate 159,942 of NZ_JBIVMG010000006.1, forward strand.
TCCTTCCACGACGGGATCGCTGCGGACGGGACGCCGGACGCCGGTCTGCTTTTCGTCTGCTGGCAGGCCGACCCGCTGAGGGGCTTCGTGCCCGTGCAGCGCAAGCTCGACCGGGGCGACGCGCTGTCCGCGTTCATCCGGCACGAGGCGAGCGGTCTCTTCGCGGTCCCGGGCGGTCCCGCCGAGGGCGAGTACGTGGGGCAGCGGCTCCTGGAGTCCTGACCCGCCGGGTCGGCCGCCGGCGGGCCCGCGCGTCCCGCCGGGCGGGCGGCCCGCGGCTCCGGAGCCCATTAGGGTGACGGTATGTCCGCCACCCGGTACACGTATCTCGGCCCCGAGGGCACCTTCACGGAGGCCGCGCTGCGTACGCTGCCCGAGGCCGCGACGAGGGAACTCGTCCCCATGGTCTCGGTCCCGGCCGCGCTCGACGCCGTACGGAACGGGGAGGCCGCCGCCGCTCTCGTCCCGATCGAGAACTCGGTCGAGGGCGGGGTGACCGCGACCCTCGACGAGCTGGCCTCCGGCGAGCCGCTGATGATCTACCGCGAGGTGCTCCTGCCGATCGCCTTCGCGCTGCTCGTGCGGCCGGGGACCAAGCTGTCGGACATCAAGACCGTGACGGGCCACCCGGTGGCCCAGCCGCAGGTCCGGAACTGGCTGCGGGCGCACCTTCCCGAGGCGCTGTGGGAGTCCGCCGCGTCGAACGCGGACGGGGCCCGGCTGGTGCAGGAGGGCCGCTTCGACGCCGCTTTCGCGGGGGAGTTCGCGGCGGTGACGTACGGCCTGGAGGCGCTGGTCACCGAGATCCACGACGCGGAGAACGCCGAGACCCGGTTCGTCCTGGTGGGCAGGCCGGCCCGGCCCGCGGCACCGACCGGCGCGGACAAGACCTCGGTGGTGCTGTGGCTGGGTGACGATCATCCGGGTGCCCTCCTCGAACTGCTCCAGGAATTCGCGGTGCGCGGGGTGAACCTGATGCTGATCCAGTCCCGGCCCACAGGAGCGGGGATCGGGAACTACTGCTTCGCCGTGGACGCCGAGGGCCATATCTCGGACCGGCGGGTGGGCGAGGCGCTGATGGGGCTCAAGCGGATCTGCCCCAAGGTGCGCTTCCTCGGCTCGTACCCGAGGGCGGGCGTCGCGGTCGAGGACGTGGCGGCGCTGCGGCGCGGCACCTCGGACGGGGAGTTCATGGCGGCCTCCGACTGGCTGGCGAGGGCCCAGGACGGTCGGGCCTGACCCGATACTGACCGAACGCTCCCGACGACGGGAGCGTTCGTCCACAGGTGCGAACCACTAGTCCTACCTGCATATTTTTCAGTTACCCACAGAGGTTATCCACAGCCTCCGGGCTCGACCTGGGGACAAGTCGACAGCTCGCCCCGACAAGGTCGACAAATCGCCCTAGCTACTCCCTGACCCCGCCCGGCTGTCCACAGTGCGGGGAAGAAGCCCTCGTCAGCACGGTTCGCTCGACCAACTCTTTGGAGCGAGCAATTCCCACCCAAATGAGTGCCTCAATGGCGTTTGATCACGGAATTCCCAGGGCCGGGGCGGGAAATACACGTGATCTTCCCCGTCGTCCACAGATCTTCCGCACAGCCTGTGGATAACTAAATACAGAGCCCCGCTCCCGGCATTCTCACGGGTGTCAATTCGGGCATAACGTCACGCGTGACAACACGCGTGACGTTATCCGGTGGGGGCGGGCGAACGCGCACCGGTAGCCTGGTGGGGTGATTGACCTTCGCCTGCTCCGTGAGGACCCCGACCGTGTTCGCGCCTCCCAGCGCGCCCGTGGAGAGGACGTCGCGCTCGTCGACGCCCTGCTCTCCGCCGATGAGCGGCGCAGGTCGTCCGGCGTCCGCTTCGACGAGCTCCGATCCGAGCAGAAGGCGCTCGGCAAGCTGATCCCCAGGGCCACCCCGGAGGAGCGCGCCGAGCTCCTCCAGAAGGCCGAACAGCTCAAGACCGACGTCAAGGCCGCCGAGGCCGAGCAGAACGAGGCCGACGAGACGGCCAAGCAGCTGCTGCTCCAGCTCGGGAACATCGTCCACACCGACGTCCCGGTCGGCGGCGAGGAGGACTTCGTCGTCCTCGAGACGCACGGCACCATCCGCGACTTCGCGGCCGAGGGCTTCGAGCCCAAGGACCACCTGGAGCTCGGCGAGGCGCTCGGCGCCATCGACGTCGAGCGCGGTGCCAAGGTCTCCGGCTCGCGCTTCTACTACCTGACCGGCGTGGGCGCCCTCCTGGAGCTCGCCCTGGTCAACGCGGCGATCGCGCAGGCCACCGAGGCCGGCTTCATCCCCATGCTGACCCCGGCGCTCGTCCGTCCGCGCGCCATGGAGGGCACCGGCTTCCTCGGCCAGGCCGCGGAGAACGTGTACCACCTGGAGAAGGACGACTACTACCTCGTCGGCACGTCCGAGGTGCCCCTCGCGGCGTACCACATGGACGAGATCATCGACGCGGACAAGCTGCCCCTGCGGTACGCGGGCTTCTCGCCCTGCTTCCGCCGCGAGGCCGGCACGTACGGCAAGGACACCCGCGGCATCTTCCGCGTCCACCAGTTCGACAAGGTCGAGATGTTCTCGTACGTCGCGCCGGAGGACGCCGAGGCCGAGCACAAGCGGCTCCTGGAGTGGGAGAAGCAGTGGCTGACCGGTCTGGAGCTGCCGTTCCAGGTCATCGACGTCGCCACCGGTGACCTCGGTGCCTCCGCCTCCCGCAAGTTCGACTGCGAGGCGTGGATCCCGACCCAGGGCAAGTACCGCGAGCTGACCTCGGCCTCGAACTGCGACAGCTTCCAGGCCCGCCGGCTCTCCGTCCGCATGCGCGACGAGCAGGGCGGCAAGAAGACCGTCCAGCCGCTCGCCACCCTGAACGGCACGCTGTGCGCCGTACCGCGCACGATCGTGGCGATCCTGGAGAACCACCAGCTGCCCGACGGTTCCGTGCGCGTCCCGGAGATGCTGCGGCCCTACCTCGGTGGCCGTGAGGTCCTGGAGCCGATCGCCAAGTGAGCCCCTTCCCCTACCGCCTGGTCGCGACGGATCTCGACGGCACGCTGCTGCGCGCCGACGAGTCCGTCTCGGCCCGCACGCGGGACGCGCTCGCCGCCGTCACGGAGGCGGGCGCCGCGCACATCGTGGTCACCGGCCGGGCGGTGCCCTGGACCCGGCACATCCTGGACGACCTCGGCTACGAGGGGATCGCGGTGTGCGGGCAGGGCGCGCAGGTCTACCACGCGGGTGAGCACCGACTGCTGACCTCACTGACCCTGGACCGGCAGCTCGCGGGGCTCGCGCTCTCGAAGATAGAGGCGGAGGTCGGCCCGCTGGCGCTGGCCGCGAGCCGTGACGGCCTGGAGGGCGAGGTCCTGATGGGCCCCGGCTACCGGGCGCACCCGGGGCCGCTGCCGTACGTGCCGTACGAGGACCCGGCGGAGCTGTGGGCGGCGCCGCTGACCAAGCTCTACCTCCAGCACCCGACGCTGTCGGACGACGAGCTGACCCGCGCCGCCCGTGCGACGGTCGGCGGTCTCGTGGACGTCGTCATGGCGGGGCCCGGTGTGGTGGAGATCCTGCCGCTCGGCCTGAGCAAGGCGACCGGTCTCTCGCTGGCGGCGCGCCGGCTGGGGGTGAAGGCTGCGGAGACGATCGCCTTCGGCGACATGCCCAACGACATCCCGATGTTCGGCTGGGCGGCCCACGGCGTGGCCATGGGCAACGCCCACGAGGAACTGCGCGCGGTGGCGGACGAGGTCACCACCTCGAACGAGGAGGACGGCATCGCCGTCGTCCTGGAGCGCCTGCTGTCGGTCTGACCGGCCACGACGTGCCGGCGGTCCGACCGGCCGCGACGTGCCGGCGGTCCGACCGGCCGCGGGAAAAGAAAAGGGGCGGCCCCGCGTGGACCAGGTCCACGCGCTCGAAGCGGCCGCCCCTTCTTTACGGGGGATCCCCCGTGCCCCCCGTACAACTAGTGTGCGCCGGGCCCCTGTTCGGGGGCGACTGGTTTTTCGCGGGTGAGCGGGTAGCAGGCGAGTCCGACGGCCAGGGAGATCGCGTGCCCGAGATCGGTGTACGTGCGGTCGGCGAGCAACGGTACGACGAAGAAGGCCACCACTGCCGCGAGGTAGAGCCAGCGCCAGGGGCGGGCGAGCCGGTACGTGAGGATGCCCGCCGAGGCGGCGAGACCGTAGCTGACCCCGATGTCGACGACGTGCGCCATGCTGCGCGGCACGTCGTGGAGGCGGATGGCCACGAGGACGACCTGCTGGCTGACCAGAGTGGCCGCGATATGGGCCGTGGCGACGACGAAGAGCCATTTCACCGTGCCGATCCACCGTTCCACGGGCGCGTGGATCAGCTCGAACAGCGCCGCGTACAGCAGCAGGTCGGCCGGGTCCTCGATCCAGAACGCGCTGCCGAGCAGGGCCCGCAGCGGATGGTGGGACAGCTGGTGGAGATTGCTGCTGTTGCGGTGCAGCAGATAGGTGTCGAGGCCTTGGGGGGACAGCGCGATGACGAGGCTGGTGATCGCGATGACCGCGAGCCAGAGATGCGTACCGGGTGACGAACGCACCCACGACCTGATGGGTCGGGACGGTTCGCCACCCGGGAGGGTCTCGGGAGGCACATGTCCGTGCCTATCACCCCGAACCGGCAGAAACCTCTGGAAACCTCTGGAAGCCTCAGAAATTGATCATGTGTCCGGCAATGCCGTGGATCGCTTCCTTCACGGCCTCGCCCAGCGTCGGGTGCGCGTGGACGTTCCGCGCGACCTCGTGGACGGTGAGGTCCCACTGCTGCGCCAGGGTCAGCTCGGGGAGCAGCTCGGTGACGTCCGGGCCGATCAGGTGGGCGCCGATGATCTCGCCGTGCGTCCCGTCCGCGATGATCTTGACGAACCCGGTGGCGTCGCCGAGACCGTGCGCCTTGCCGTTCGCCACGAAGGGGAACTTGGCGACCTTGACGTCGAAGCCCTTCTCGCGGGCCTGCGCCTCGGTCCAGCCGAAGCTGGCGATCTGCGGCTGGCAGTAGGTCGCGCGCGGGATCATCGGGTAGTCGAGCTCCATGGTCTCCGCGTCCCCGATGGTCTCGGCGGCGATGACACCCATGGCCTCGGCGGTGTGCGCGAGCATCAGCTTCGCGGTGACATCACCGATGGCGTAGATGTGCGGCACGGAGGTGCGGCAGCGGCCGTCGACGTCGATCGCACCACGCTCGGTGAGGGCGACGCCGGTGGCCTCCAGGCCGTAGCCGGTGACGTTCGGGGCGAAGCCGATGGCCTGGAGGACCTTGTCGGCCTCCAGGACCTTCTGGACGCCGTCCTTGCCGGTGACGGTGACGCGGACCTGCGGGCCGGACTCGTCGATGGCCTCGACACGGGTCGAGGTCAGGACGTCGATGCCGAGCTTGCGGTACTGCTTCGCCAGCTCCTTGGAGACCTCTTCGTCCTCCAGCGGCGCGATCCGGTCGAGGAACTCGACGATCGTGACCTTGGTGCCGTAGTTGTTGAGGACGTACGCGAACTCGATGCCGATCGCGCCGGCGCCGGCGATGATGATCGACTGCGGGGCGTCCTCGGCGAGGATCTGCTCCTCGTAGGACACGACGCGCTCGCTGCGGGCGGTGCCCGGGAGCAGGCGCGGGGTGGCGCCGGTGGCGATGATGCAGTTGTCGAACTGGATCGTCTCCGAGGTGCCGTCGGACTTGGCTACCTGGAGGGTGTTCGCGTCGAGGAAGGTTCCCCGGCCGTCGAACTCGGTGATCCCGTTCTTCTTCATGAGGAAGTGGACGCCCTTGACGCGGCCGTCCGCGACCGAGCGGCTGCGGCGGAACGCCTCGGTGTAGTCGAAGGAGACGGTGCCGTCCACCTTGATGCCGAAGGTCTTGGCCTCGTGGTTGAAGATGTGGGCCAGTTCCGCGTTGCGCAGCAGTGCCTTGGTGGGGATGCAGCCGACGTTCAGGCAGACACCACCCCAGTACTTCTCCTCGACGACCGCGACCCGCTTGCCCAGCTGGGCGGCGCGGATGGCGGCGACGTAGCCGCCGGGGCCAGCTCCGAGTACGACGACGTCGAAGCGGTCTGACATGACTGACTCCCGAGGGTGGTGAGGGTGTTCGGTCCGCGTACGGGCCCACAGTAGTCCGGTGTCCCGCCCACGGTCAGTTGTAGGATGACCGGGCAACCGGGCAAATGGAGAGGTCGGAACGGCATGGCACTCAGAGCGACGGGGCGGACCTCGCTGGTGGACTCCGTGGTGGACCAGCTGCGGACGCAGCTCACGGACGGCGAGTGGGCGGTCGGCGACCGCATCCCGACCGAGCACGAGCTCGCCCAGCAGCTCGGTGTGGGCCGCAACACCATCCGCGAGGCGGTCAGGGTCCTGGTCCACGCGGGCCTGCTCGAATCCCGGCAGGGCAACGGCACCTTCGTCAGGTCGACCGCCGATCCGGCGGCCGTGCTGCGAGGGGTACGGCACGCGGGCGCGGCCGACGTCCTCGAACTCCGGGTCGCCCTGGAGGCCGAGGCGGCCCGGCTCGCGGCGGCCCGGCGGGACACCCACGACCTGCTGCGGCTCCGGGCGGCCCTCACCACGCTGCGCGAGGAGGGCGACCGGAACGCGGACGCCGACCTCGCCTTCCACCTGGCGGTCGTCGGCGCCACCCACAACGCGGCCTTCGTCGAGGTGTACCGCTTCTTCTCCGCCCAGGTCCACGAGGTGCTCGTGGAAGCCCTCGGCGACCGGGAGATGCCGCCGGTCGACATCGACGCCCACGAGGCCCTGGTCGCGGCGGTCGAGGCGGGCGACCCGGAGGCGGCGGAGCGCCAGGCCCGCGAACTGCTGCGGCTCCCGATGGAGACGGTCGCGGCGCTGACCGAGACGGTCGCGGCGCTGACGGAGAACTCCTGATGAGCGCGGAGACCCGTACGGCGGGTTCCGCCGCGCCCTCGTCCGTACCGCCGCCTGTATCTCCGCCCGTACCGCCGTCGGTTTCCCCGCCCGTACTCGTCGACGCGGAGGCCGGGGTCGCGGCGTCGGCCGCCGGGGCGGCGGCGCGGCGGGCGCTCCTGGCGCATCCGGCGCTGCTCCTGGCCGGGATCGTGCTGGCCTCGCTGAACATGCGGGCCGCGCTCGCGAGCGTGGCGCCGCTGGTCGGCGAGATATCCGGGGCCTTCGGGCTCTCCTCCACGGCGAGTTCGCTCGTGACCTCGGTGCCGGTGCTGTTCCTCGGCGTGGGCGCGCTGGTCGCGCCCTGGCTGGGGCGCCGCTTCGGCGCCGAACGCGTGCTGCTCGCGGCCCTGCTGCTGCTCGCCGTCGGCATCCTCGCGCGCGTGCTGCCTTCCGTGTACGCGCTGTACGGCGGCGGCATCCTCGTCGGCACCGCGATCGCCCTGCTCAACGTGCTGATGCCGGGCCTGATCAAGCGTGACTTCCCGGACCGGGCCGCGGCGATGACCTCGGTCTACACGGGCGCGATGATCGCCGGTGCGACGGTCGCGGCGGCGGCCGCGGTGCCGTTGGAGAAGGCGCTCGGCGGTGGCTGGGAGGGCTCGCTCGGCTTCTGGTCCCTGCTCGCCGTGGTCGCCGCTGTCGCCTGGCTGCCCCAGGTCCTGATCGCCCGGGGCCGCACCGGCCACGAGGTACGGGCCGTCCCGGCCGCCGGCGCCCGCCCGGTGAGCGTCTGGCGCTCGGCGCTCGCCTGGCAGGTCACGCTCTTCATGGGCCTGCAGTCACTGTGGTCGTACGTGCTGATCGCCTGGATGCCGACGATCTTCACCGACCACGGGATGAGCCGCTCCACGGCCGGTGTCGTCTTCGCCTTCAACAACCTGATCCAGGTCGCGGGCGCCTTCGTGGTGCCGCTGCTGGCCGGCCGGATGCGGAGCCAGCGTCCGCTGATCGTGCTGGTCACCACGCTGGTCGCGGCCGGTTACGCCGGTCTGATGGTGGCGCCGGTGGAGGGTGCCTGGCTCTGGTCGGCGGTGCTCGGGGTCGGCCAGGGCGGGGCGGTGGGTCTCGCGCTGACCCTGATCGTGCTGCGCTCCGGGGACGCGGTGACCGCGGCCCGGCTGTCCGGGATGGCCCAGACGGTCGGCTATCTGCTCGCCGCCGCGGGGCCGCTCGCGGCCGGCGCCCTGCACCAGGCCACCGGCTCGTGGACGCTGCCGATCGGTGTGGTCCTGGGCGTCTGCGCGGCGGCCCTCACCGTGGGGCTCTTCGCCGCACGGGATCGGACGGTGTGAGCCGCCGGGGTCGGACATGGTGAGCCGCCCGGGATCGGACGGTGTGAGGGAGGGGGCTGCGGTGCGGCTCCGGGGTGGGGCTCCCGGGGTGGGGCGCCCGGCCTCGGAGCCGTACCGCTTCCTTGTCCGCTTCTCCTCCGCTTCTACTCCTCGCCCGCCAGCTTCAGCGTGCGGAGCTTGAAGCCGGCGAACCAGGTCGCCACGATCGTGACCGCGGAGAGGAGCACGACCGCCGTGGTGAGGCTGACCTCCGAGGTGACCAGGCCGTCGCCGGTGACCTTCTCGGCGAGGGCGAGCGCCCACTGCTGGACGCTCAGGGTGCGCGCGCCCTCGATCAGGGAGCCGAACAGGGCCTCCCACACCAGGGCGTAGACCAGGCCGATGACCACCGCGTGGCGGCTGACCGTGCCCAGCAGCAGGAACAGCGCGCTGTACGCGATGGAGGCCACGAGCGCCGCCACCGTGTACGCCACGGCCACCTGCTGGCCGTTGCCGTTGAGGATGAAGCCGGCGATGAACGTCGGTACCGCCGAGAAGACCATCGTGACCGCGATCGCGACGATCAGCTTCGTGAAGATGATCGAGGGCCGCTTCACCGGCTTGGACAGCAGATAGACGATCGAGCCGTCGTCGATCTCGGGTCCGATCGCGCCCGTACCGGCGATGACACCGATCAGCGGGACCATCGTGGCCAGCGCGAAGCCGCCGAGGACATCGGCCGCGACCTGGTCGTCCGCGCCGTTGAAGGCGCGCACCGCCGCGGCGATGAGCAGCAGCATGCCGGGCAGCAGGAAGAGGATCAGGGCCCGGCGGCGGCCGAGGAGGGCCCGGTAGGTGAGCCGGGCGACTGTGGGGTTGTACATCGGTCAGGCTCCTTTCAGGCCGCGACGAGGTATGAGAAGACCGATTCGAGGGACTCGTCCGAGGGCGAGACCGTCAGCAGACGGATCCCCCGCTCGCGCGCGACCTTCGGCAGCAGCTCGGTGAACCGCCCGAAGTCCACCGCCTGGATGCGCAGTCCGCCCTCCACCTGGTCGACCTCGATGCCGGCCGTGGACGGATCGGCGATCAGCGCCGCGGCGAGTTCCCGGTCGTCGCTGGAGCGGACCAGGTAGCGGTGCGGCCGGTCCGTCATCAGCCGGCGGATCTTGCGGAAGTCGCCGGAGGCCGCGTGGCGCCCGGCCACGATCACCTCGATGTGGGAGGCGAGTTGCTCGACCTCCTCCAGGATGTGCGAGGAGAACAGCACCGTGCGGCCGTCCGCGCCCATCTGCCGCAGCAGGTCCATCAGCTGCATGCGCTGGCGCGGGTCCATGCCGTTGAACGGCTCGTCGAGCAGCAGCACCGACGGGTCGTGCACGAGGGCCGAGGCCATCTTCACGCGCTGCCGCATGCCCTTGCTGTACGTGGAGATCTTGCGGTCCTGCGCGTACTCCATCTCGACCGTGGCCAGGGCCCGCTGGGCCTCCTTGGCGCCGAGGCCCTGCAGTTCGGCGTTCGCCACGACGAATTCGCGGCCGGTGAGGAAGTCGTACATCGCCTCCCGCTCGGGCACGACGCCGATCTCGCGGTAGACCGACTCGTTCCCCCAGATCGTCTGCCCGTCGAGGGTGACGCTGCCGGTGGAGGGGTCGAGGAAGCCGCCCATCATGTTGATCAGGGTGGACTTGCCCGCGCCGTTCGGCCCGAGGAGGCCGGTGACGCCCGGACCCACGGTCATCGTGACGTCGTTCACGGCCACGACGTTTCCGAACCAGCGGGAGACGTGGTCGATGGAGAGGATGCTCATGGGCGCAGCCCATTCCTTAGAGGGGTGGTGGCGGGCGACGGGAGGGCTGTCACAGCCCGACCTTTCGGTAGCGGCGCATCAGGATGCCGTACGAGCCGGCGACGAGCGCGAGGACGACCAGCAGATACACCGCGCCGACACCGGCGCCCGGTCCCTCGCCTCCGGGGAAGGAGGAGGGCGCGCCGAGGAAGGCGGTCTGCACGCCGTCGATGAGCGTGATCGGCGAGAACAGGCCGAGCCAGGAGATGGCGCCGAGGTTGTCCGTGCCGTACGCGATGCCCTGGAGCGTGGAGACCGCTCCGTACGAGATCGTCAGCGCGCCGATCACGGCGGCGACACCGAAGCCGCGGCGCGGGGTGAGCGCCGCCATGACCAGTCCGACGCCGCCGAACAGCAGCGAGAGCAGGGCCACGGAGACCAGTCCCTGGCCGAACATCTGCGTCTGCGTACCGAAGTCCATCTTGGCGAGGAGGGAGCCGATCCAGAGGATCAGGAGGGGGACCGCGGTCAGCAGGAAGAGCGCCGAGGCCATCGCGCCGAACTTGGCGAGCACGTAGTCCGCGCGCTCGATCGGCCGGGAGAAGTACAGCGGCACGGTCCGGAACCGGAGGTCGCGGGAGACCGACTGCGGCGCCTGGGAGGCCAGGTAGATACCGATGACGACCTGGAGGAAGATCGCGTACTGCGTGTACTCGATCGACAGCTTGGACTGCTTCGTGACGACCGCGACCGCGACGATGATCAGCGCGGGCACGCACATCACACCGAAGAGCAGCATCGGCAGCACCTTGGACTTGGCGCTGCGGCCCAGGCCGTAAGCGCCGCGCAGGGACTGCGAGAACAGCGACCTGCGCGCGTACGCCCGGCCGAGACGCGGGCCGTCGTAGGAGCGGTAGCCGATGTTGTGGATGCGGGTCGTGTCCGGAGCGGCCTGGGAGGGCTGCGGGGTCTGGGTGCTCATCGGGCCGACACCTCCTCGTGCTGGGACGCCTCGGGCCGGAAGACCTCGGCGATGTGGTGGCGGCGCTGCTCCATGCGGACGAGACCGAGGCCGAGGTCGGCGACGGTGTCCCGCACGAGGTCGTACGTCTCCTCGCCCGCGGCCTCCAGGAGGAGGATGTGGCCGGCGCCGGGCAGGCCCTCCTCCACGCCCGCGTGGAGCGTGACGCCCACGGCGGTGAGGGCGGCGCGGAGGGCCGCCGTGCCGTCGGTGTGGACGTCGGAGTCGGTGACCTCGACGGCGAGCGTCGTCGTCGTCCGGGTGAAGTCGCTGGTGGAGCTGGAGCGGAGGAGCCGGCCGCCGTCGATGACGACGACGTGGTCGCAGGTGCGCTCCAGCTCGCCGAGGAGGTGCGAGGTGACGAGGACGGAGATGCCGAAGTCGGTCCAGACCCGGCGGATCAGTCCCAGCATCTCGTCCCGGCCGACCGGGTCCAGACCGTTCGTCGGCTCGTCCAGGAGGACCAGCTTCGGGTCGTGGACCAGGGCCTGGGCGAGCTTCACGCGCTGCTTCATGCCGGTCGAGTAGCCGCCCATCGGGCGGTACCGCTCCTCGTACAGACCGACGTGCCGCAGGGTGTCCGCGGTCCGCTCGCGGGCGGCGGTCGCGGGCAGCCCGGACATCCGCGCCATGTGGACGACGAACTCGGTGGCCGAGACGTCCGGCGGGAGGCAGTCGTGCTCGGGCATGTATCCCACGCGCTCACGGATCTCGGCGCCGTGCGTCCGCACGTCCATGCCGAGGACCTGGGCGGTGCCCTCCGTGGCGGGGGAGAGTCCGAGCAGGATTTTGATCATGGTGGACTTGCCGGCTCCGTTGGCACCCACGAGTCCGGTCACACCGGGTCCGATGTCCAGGGAGAGCCGGTCAAGAGCGGTCACCCGGGGGAACCGCTTGCTGAGGCTTTCGGTCGCGATCACAGTCACGCCTCCGACGGTAGTGGCCTGCGCCACAGCGGTCGTCAGCCCAACGGCTCGATCCTTGTCCGACCAGAGGAGTACAAGCCAGTAGGGGAGCTCGCGACGAAAGTCTTTTTCCACAGGCTCGCGGCTGCTCGCGGTGCGCCGGGGGCGGCCGGTTTTCCACAGGGCGTCGTCGGACCCCTTGACGCAGCCGCCGAGCATTGTCACATTCATCGGTGTCAAGTTACGGACGCGTAGCGCAGTCGGGCGCTCACACGGGACGGCGGGTGGCATGGCCTCAGCGATGACAGGCGAACTCTCCGCGGAGCTGCGGGGGTTCAGAGACGTACAGCGGCTCTCCTACGCGTGCGCGGAGGCCGTCGCGGCTCAGCTCAAGCCGGGGGTGACCGAGCGCGAGGCCGCGCGGATGCAGCGCGAGTGGCTGTACGAGCGGGGGGTGCGGGACTGGTTCCACCGGCCGTTCGCCTGGTTCGGGGACCGCACCGCCTTCGTCGACTTCAAGATCCCGCTGCAGTTCTTCCCGACGAACCGGCGCCTGGAGGCGGGGATGCCGTTCATCCTCGACATGGCCCCGGTGTTCAAGGGGTACACGGCCGACATCGGCTACAGCGGCTGCCTGGGGCTCAACCCCCTGCACGACAAGCTGCTCGCCGATCTCCAGGACCACCGCGAGCTGATCCTGCGCGAGGTGCGCGAGCGCCGCACGCTCCGCGAGATCTACCAGGACGTGGACCGGCTCATGGTCCGCCAGGGGTACGCGAACCGGCACCGGGCCTATCCCTTCGGCGTCATCGCCCACAAGATCGACCGGGTGAAGGAGCGCCGCTGGTCGCCGACCGTCTTCGGCTTCGGCACCCAGGCGCTCAAGGGCCTCGCGAGCGACGCCCTGCACGGGCACCGGGACGGCTGGTCGCCGCTCTGGTCGCCGTACACGTTCTCCGACCACCCGCCGCGGCCCGGCCTGTGGGCGGTCGAGCCGCACCTCGGATTCCGGGGGACGGGCGCGAAGTTCGAGGAGATCCTGGTCGTCACCGACTCCCGGGACCCCGAGCAGAGCGCGTTCTGGCTGGACGACGATCTGCCGCACGTGCGGCGCTGGAACGAGGGGGCGGTCTGATGTCGGGGCTCAACGGAGCACGGGAGCGCTGGGTCCGTACGGGCGGGATCGAGCTGTGTGTCGCCGAACTCGGCGAGGAGGGCCGGCCCACCGTGCTGCTCGTGCACGGCTACCCGGACTCCAAGGAGGTGTGGACGGAGGTCGCCACCCGGCTCTCCGAGGACTTCCACGTCGTCCTCTACGACATCCGCGGCCACGGCCGCTCGACCGCGCCGGCACCGCTGCGCGGCGGCTTCACCCTGGAGAAGCTGACGGACGACTTCCTCGCGGTCGCCGACGCCGTCAGCCCCGGCCGGCCGGTCCACCTCGTCGGCCACGACTGGGGTTCGGTGCAGTCCTGGGAGTTCGTGACCGTTCCCCGCACCGAGGGCCGGATCGCCTCCTTCACCTCGATGTCGGGACCCTCCCTCGACCACTTCGGGCACTGGATCAAGCGGCGGATGACCCGGCCCACCCCGCGCCGGGTCGGCCAGCTCCTCGGCCAGGGCGCCAAGTCCTGGTACGTGTACCTGCTGCACACGCCCGTGCTGCCGGAGCTCGCCTGGCGCGGCCCGCTCGGCAAGCGCTGGCCGAAGATCCTGGAGCGCGTCGAGAAGGTCCCCGCCGGTGACTACCCGACGCCCTCGCTGCCGAGCGACGCGGCGCACGGCGCCTGGCTCTACCGGGACAACGTCCGGGCCCGCCTCGGCAGGCCGCGCCCCGACGCGTACGCGCACGCGCCCGTGCAGCTGATCACGCCGACCGGCGACGCCTTCCTCTCCGAGCGGCTCTACGACGACCTGGGCGACTGGGTGCCGGACCTGACCCGGCGCACGCTGCCGGCGAAGCACTGGGTGCCGCGCACCCGGCCGGACCAACTGTCTGCCTGGATCGGCGAGTTCGTCCGGACCCACGAGGAACCGGCGACCAGGGCGCCCGAGCGGGTCGCGGCGACGGTGGCGAAGAGCGGGGTGAAGCCGGCCTACGCGGAGCGGTTCGGCGGCCAGCTGGTCCTGGTGACCGGGGCGGCGAGCGGTATCGGGCGGGCCACCGCCTTCGCCTTCGCGGAGGCCGGCGCCCGGGTCGTCGCTGTCGACCGGGACGCCGAAGGAGCGGTCCGCACAGCCGAGATGGCGCGGCTGATCGGCGCCCCGGAGGCCTGGGGCGAGACGGTCGACGTCGCCGACGAACAGGCGATGGAGAAGCTCGCCGCCAAAGTGGCGAGCGAGTACGGAATCGTCGACGTCCTCGTCAACAACGCGGGCATCGGGCTCACCGGCTCCTTCTTCGACACGACCAGCGAGGAGTGGAAGCGAGTCCTCGACGTCAATCTGTGGGGCGTGATCCATGGCTCCCGGGTCTTCGGCGCGCAGATGACGGCGCGCGGCCAGGGCGGCCACATCGTCAACACCGCGTCCGCCGCCGCGTTCCAGCCCTCCCGCGCCCTGCCCGCGTACAGCACGTCGAAGGCGGCGGTGCTGATGCTCAGCGAGTGCCTGCGCGCCGAGCTGGCCGACCAGGGCATCGGGGTGTCCGCGATATGCCCCGGCATCGTCAACACCAACATCACGGCGACCGCGCGGTTCGCGGGGGTCACCGACGAGGCCGAGGAGAAGAGGCGCCAGCGGAAGGCCTCCCGGCTGTACGGCCTGCGGAACTTCCCGCCGGAGAAGGTGGCGGACGCGATCCTGGGAGCGGTCCTGCACAACCGCGCGGTCGTCCCGGTGACGCCCGAGGCGCGGGGCGCGCACGTCCTGTCCCGGCTCAGCCCGAGGACTCTGCGGGCCTTCGCGCGGTGGCAGCCGCCGGCCTAGGCCGGGCCGGAGCGGTGGCGGCCGCCGGCTCGGGGCCTGTCCGGCGGATCAAGGTCGGAGCGGCGGTCGTACGATCGGTCCCCTGCAAGAGGGCCCCGCGGCGGCGGGGTGGAGCGAGCGGTCGGTGGGAGCGGGTTTGTCCGAGCAGTCAGCACAGCCGGAGTACCGGATCGAGGATCTCGCCCATCACAGCGGGGCCACGGTCCGGACGATCCGCGCCTACCAGGACCGCGGGCTGCTGCCCCGCCCGGAGCGGCGGGGCAGGTCGAACGTGTACGGGGACGCGCACCTCGCGCGGCTCCGGCAGATCGCCGACCTCCTCGACCGGGGCTACACCCTGGCCTCGATCAAGGAGCTTCTCGAGGCCTGGGACACCGGCCGGGGGCTCGGCGGGGTGCTCGGTCTGGTCGCGGAGGTGCACGGCCCGTGGACGGACGAGGAGGCGGCCCGGATCTCCCGTGCGGAGCTCGACGCCCGCTTCGGCGGCACGCCGGACGAGGCGGCCATTCTGGAGGCCGTCGAGCTCGGCGTACTGGAGCCGCTTCCGGACCGGGAGACGGAGGAGTACCTCGTACCGAGCCCCCAGGAGCTGGCTGTGGCAGCCGAGTTGTACGCGGCGGGGGTACCGCTCGCGGCAATCACCGGACACCTGAGGGAACTTCGGGACCAGGTGGAGCACATAGCTTCCCGTTTCCTGGAGTTCACGACCGAACACGTCTTCGCGCGCTATCTGGAGCACCGGCCGCCGACGGACGCGGACGCGAACGAGGCGGCGACGATGGTCCGGCGTCTGCGGCCACTGGCCCAGCAGACGGTGGACGCCGAACTGGCCCGGGCGATGCGTCTGTTGGCCACCCGGCACCTGCAGCTCCATCTGTCGCCGCACGCGCCTCCGTTGCGGGACGACGAGCCGCGTCCGGTGGCGCTACCGGCCGGGACGGTGCGGGCCGTTCAGGGTTTGGTGGGTCCGGAAGGGGTCGCGGCCTTCGTGGCGGCCGCCGCCGAACGAGAGGTCCACAAAAGGACATTGGATACTCTCGCCTCAAGTCACCACATTGGTGATGAATTTACTCAATACACCTGAAAATCAAGGCTCGTTGTCCACAGAATCGCCAACTGGCCTGTGGATAACTCACTTTGGCTGTGGATCAAACCTGTGTACCAAAATCAATGGCCCGGCGATCCCGGCTCCGCCATCCTGACGGAATGACCCGACAACTGCCCCGCCCCCAACCACCGGACGAGCGCCGTACGGTGAGGATCTCGAAGTACCTCTCCAAGCATCTGCGCCACCAGCCCGAGCGCATCGGCCTCGTCCTCGATCCCCAGGGCTGGACGGAGATCGACGCGCTGCTCGCGGCGCTCGCCCGGAACAACTTCCCGATCACCCGCGCGGAACTCGACCACGTCGTCGCGACCAACGACAAGAAGCGCTTCGCCGTCGAGGGCACCCGCATCCGCGCCAGCCAGGGCCACACCGTCGAGGTGGACCTCGACCTGCCGCCCGCGGAACCGCCCGCGTACCTCTACCACGGTACGGTCGCCGCGGTGCTTCCCGCGATCCGGGCGGAGGGGCTGCGCCCCATGGCCCGCCACCACGTCCACCTCTCCCCCGACCGGGAGACCGCGACCCGGGTCGGCGCACGGCGCGGCCGGCCCGTGGTGATCGCCGTCGACGCCGGCGCCATGCACCGGGCCGGACACGTCTTCCGCGTCAGCGCGAACGGGGTCTGGCTCGCGGACACCGTCCCCCCGGAGTACCTCCGCTTCCCCGGCTGAGACCTCCGGCTCCGTTCCGGCTGAGGCATGATCGTCCCCATGGCTCACCCGCATCTGCCCAGTACCGAAGCAGCCGTCCTCGCGATCCGCGAGCTCGCCCGGGAGTTCAACCTGGAGATGACGGTGACCGATGACATCGGCGCGGACCAGACGTCCCGGCGTACGTCCTCCGGCGCGTTCGCCGTCCTCGACGAGGACGGCTCGCTGCCGCACGAGGCCTACGTCGAACTGGGCGGTTCGCCCTCCGTCACCGTCCAGATCTTCCCCGAGGACGACGTCAGGATCATCGTCGACGGCATCGAGTTTCCGGACGTCCCCCGCGACTCCGTACCTGCCTTCGTCCGCGCGGTCCACGGCGGCATCGCCCACGTGAAGGGACGTTTCTTCCCGCCCGGCTGGTGGCTGGTCGTCCCGCTGCCCGGCGACGAGACGTACAAGGAGCTCGTCCCCGGCGCCTCGCTCACCCCCTGGATGAACCGCAACGTCCGCTGATCCTCCGCGCGTATCGTGGCAGTCATGCGCTTGAGTACGGTGATCCTTCCCATCCACCGATGGAGCGAGGGGCAGAAGACCTGGCAGCGAGCCGAAGAACTCGGCTTCCACGCCGCTTACACCTACGACCATCTGTCCTGGCGGACCTTCCGGGACGGCCCGTGGTTCGGGGCTCTGCCCACGCTCACGGCGGCGGCCACGGCCACCGAGCGGATCCGCCTCGGCACGCTCGTGACCTCGCCGAACTTCCGCCACCCGGTGACCCTCGCCAAGGAGCTGATGGCCCTCGACGACATCTCCGGCGGACGGATCACGCTCGGCGTCGGCGCCGGCGGCAACGGCTTCGACGCCACCGCGCTGGGGCAGGAGCCGTGGACGCCGAAGGAGCGCGCCGACCGTTTCGCCGAGTTCGTGCCGCTGCTCGACCGGCTCCTCACCGAGGACGCGGTGACGCAGCGGGGGACCTTCTACTCGGCGGACGAGGCCCGGAACATCCCCGGCTGCGTCCAGCGCCCCCGCCTGCCGTTCGCGGTCGCGGCCACCGGTCCGCGCGGACTGAAGCTGGCGGCCCGGTACGGGCAGGCGTGGGTGACGACCGGCGACCCGAAGATCTTCGAGGAAGGCACCCCGGAGCAGTCGGTGGCGGCGCTGCGCGGCCAGATCGAGAAGCTCGGCAAGGCGTGCGCCGACACCGGACGCGAGGTGGCCGAGCTCGACAAGATCCTGCTGACGGGCTTCACCCCGGACCGCGGCCGCCCGCTGGAGTCCGTGGACGCGTTCGTCGACTTCGCGGGACGCCACCGAGAGCTCGGCTTCACCGAGATCGTGATCCACTGGCCGATCCCGGACTCGGACTTCGCCGCCGACCAGCAGGTCTTCGAGCGGATCGCCACGGAAGCGCGCGCCCAGCTGGGCTGACGGCACGACGCCGACGGGCGGGCCGTCTTCCCCTGCGCTCGGGCCGCCGAGGCTTTCGGCGGCCGGCGCCGGCGGGCGCTCGCCGCGTGGGTGTGCGCCCGGTGGATCAGGCGATTCGCCGGGCGTGGCTCCGCCACAGGGCCAGCAGGACGAGGGACCCGACCGGTTCCGGACTCGCCGCGCAGACGTCGAAGTGACTGACCCGGCACGTGTCGGACGGCACGGCGGAACCCAGGTTGACCGCGGTTCCGTCCCCCGCGATCCGCCACCTCCTGCCTGCCGGGACGGCGGCGGTGGCCGCCTCCCCGGGCTCGATCATGATCCAGCGGCCCCGCACCGTCCGGTACCAGGCGCCCCGACCCCCGCACCGCCGGCAGACGGAGCCGGCCGGCCCCGCCGCTCTCGGTGCGGAGGGGGCGGATCCCCCGGAACGGGGCTCCGGTACGCCGACGGCCGCGCGCCGCACGTCCCGTATCGCCTCCCCGAAGGGGGCGTCCCGTACGACGCCGCCGCGCACCGCGAACGACGCGGTGTCGACCAGACCCGCCAGGACGTCCCCCACCAGCACCGGGTCCCGGACGGGATGTGCCGCGCCCGCTCCCTCGCACTGCGGGCAGAGGACCATGCCGAGACTCGGGACCCACGTCCCGTACGGCGCACCGCAGGAGTCGCACTCGTCGTTTCTCCGGCCCGAGCCCATGCCCCGCCCCCTTGAGACGTCATCAGCTCTCAGGGATCTTCCCCGTCAGCCCGAAAACGAACGGACGTTTACGGCCACGTCGGGGCGTAAGCACCCGGCCGCCCGGGAAGGGTCCGCCCGAAAACCGCCACTCATATGTGCAGCTCCCCGCACGCCCGTGCGCTCGGTACGGAAGAATGGTGCGGTGACCACTCCCCGTTCCCCGCGCACGCCCGCCCCGACGGTCCGACTGATCGCCACGGACCTCGACGGCACGCTCCTGCGCGACGACAAGTCCCTGTCCGAGCGCACGGTCGCCGCCCTCGCCGCCGCCGAGCAGGCCGGGATCGAGGTCTTCTTCGTCACCGGCCGCCCGGCCCGCTGGATGGATGTCGTCAGCGACCACGTCCACGGCCACGGCCTCGCGATCTGCGCCAACGGCGCCGCCGTCGTCGACCTCCACTCCGGAGGCACCTTCGTCGAGGTCCGCCCGCTGGAGCGCCCGGCCGCCATGGACGTCGTCGTGGCCCTGCGCGCCGCCGCGCCCGGGACCTCCTTCGCGGTCGAGCTCACCACCGGCATCCACTACGAGCCCCACTACCCGCCGTTCCACCTCGACCCCGGCGCGACCGTCGCCACCGCCGAGAAGCTCCTCTTCGAGGAGGCGCCCGGCGCCGCGGCCCCTGTCCTGAAGCTGCTCGCCAAACACCCGGAGCTCGACCCCGACGCGTTCCTCGCGCTGGCCAGGGAGGCCGCCGGAGACCGGGCCTCGTTCACCCGCTCGGGACCCTCCGCCCTCATCGAGATCAGCGGCCTCGGCGTCTCCAAGGCGTCCACCCTGGCCCGGTGCTGCGCCGAGCGCGGGATCACGGCCGAGGAGGTCGCGGCCTTCGGTGACATGCCCAACGACATCGAGATGCTGAGCTGGGCGGGCCGTTCGTACGCGATGGGCGAGGCGCACCCCGATGTGGTCGCCGCCGCCTCCGGCCGTACGGTCGGCAACAACGAGGACGGGGTGGCCGTCGTCGTCGAACAGCTGGTGGCCGAGGCACTGCGCGCGGCCCGAGCCGCGGCACCACAGGGCTGAGTCCAGGCCAGAGTCACGGGTCCCCGGCCAGGCCACCGGTCTCGGGCCACGCCACGGGTCCCAGGCCAGAGCCACCGGTCTCGGGCCACCGGCCCGAGACCTCAGGCCTACAGCGGCGCCTCCCACACCACCGTCGTCCCGCCGCCGTCCTCCCCGATGCCCGGCCCGCACCAGCTCGCGCCGCCCAGCGACTCGGCCCGGCGTGCCAGGTTGCGCAGACCGCTGCGCCGCCCGCCCGCCGGGATGCCGATGCCGTCGTCGGCGACCTCGAGCCGTACCCCGGCGGAGCCGTCGGGCAGGGTGACGCCGGCGTCGACGACCACCTCGATCCGGCTCGCCTCCGCGTGCCGGAAGGCGTTGGACAGGGCCTCGCGCAGGGCGGCGATGAGGTTCTTGCCGGTGAGTTCGCCGACCGTCGCGTCGATCGCGCCGAGGAAGCGGTGCGCGGGCTTGAAGCCCAGCGGCACGGCCGCCATGTTGATCTCCCGCAGGACGCGCGTGCGCAGCCCCGACGGGGCCTCGGCGGGGCCCTGCTGGAGCGCGAAGATCGCCGTACGGATCTCCTGGATGGTCACGTCCAGCTCGTCCACGGCCTTGCCGACGCCCTCGCGCACGGCCGGCACGATCGAGCGGCGCTGGGCGCTCTCCAGCATCATGCCGGTGGCGAAGAGCCGCTGGATGACGAGATCGTGCAGGTCACGGGCGATCCGGTCGCGGTCCTCGTACACGGCGAGGCGTTCCCGGTCCCGCTGCGCGTCGGCCATCATCAGGGCCAGCGCCGCCTGCGAGGCGAACTGGGTGGCGAGCGTCCGCTCCGTCTCGGTGAACTGGCGCCCACCGCGCACCCGGGGGGTGGCGAGCGCGCCGAGCACCCGCCCGCCGCTCTGCAGCGGCAGCATCATGCTGGGGCCGTACGGGGAGGTCAGCCGGCTGATCATGCGCGGGTCCGTCGAGGCGTCCGCCACGAAGACCGCCTCGCCCTCCAGGAGCCGCCGCACCACGGCGCTCTCGGGCGGGATCACCACGCCCAGCGATTTCGTGGGCCGGGGCGAGGAGACGGCGACGATCTCCAGGCCGCCGTCCTCGGCGGGCAGCATCACGATCCCGGCGTCGGCGTCGGCGAGGCGGCGGGCCTGCTCGGCGACGACCGTGAGGGCGTCGTCCGCGTCCCCGCCGGCGAGCAGCGCGGTGGTGACGGCGACGGAGCCGTCGATCCAGCGTTCGCGCTGGCGGGCGGCCTCGTACAGGCGGGCGTTGCCGATGGCGATGCCGGCCTCGGTGGCGAGCACCCGGACCATGTGGACGTCGTAGTCGTTGAAGTCGCCGCCGCCGTTCTTCTCCGCGAGGTACAGATTGCCGAAGATCTCGCCCTGGACCCGGATGGGAACACCGAGGAAGGTCCGCATCGGCGGGTGTCCGGGAGGGAAGCCCGCGGAGCGCGGATCGGTGGAGAGGTCGGTGAGACGGATCGTCCGGGGGTCGCGGATGAGCGCGCCGAGCAGTCCCGCGTGGCCGTCGGGGCGGTGTCCGATCCGGTGGGCCACCTCCTCGTCGACGCCGAAGGTGACGAAGTCGGACAGGCCCTTGCCCTCCTCGTCGACGACGCCGATGGCGGCGTA
This sequence comes from Streptomyces sp. NPDC088553, assembly GCF_044752965.1. NCBI lineage: Bacteria > Bacillati > Actinomycetota > Actinomycetes > Kitasatosporales > Streptomycetaceae > Streptomyces > Streptomyces sp. NPDC088553. The sequence goes on from NZ_JBIVMG010000006.1 coordinate 181,397, forward strand.
GCGGGCGTCGGCGAGTTCGGCGGCGGTCTCGCAGATGCGGTCGAGGGTGGAGTGGAGTTCGAGCCCGGTGCCCACCGAGCGCATGGCTTCCAGGAGCTGTGGCACGCGGGCGGTGAGCTCCGTGGACAGCCCCTGGAGGCTGCGGGTGGCCTGGGTGGCGGCTTCCAGGGGGTCCGAGGCGTCGGACGCTGCGGCGGTCATGGGCTTGAGCCTAGTAAGTCCTATTTGGCGAGAAAAGTCAGCCGGTGCCTACGGTCACGGCCCCAGGGTCTCCCGGTCGGTTCCGGGGGTCGTGGCCGCGCCCGCGCCGACGGCCAGCAGGTCGGTCTCCCGCTCCTGTTCCAGCATCCGGCGCAGCGGTCCGTCCACCTCGGCGAGTTCCGCGTACGGGCCGCGCTGCACGGTCCTGCCCTCGTCCAGGACGAGCACCTCGTCGACCGCGTCGAGTCCGTGCAGCCGGTGAGTGATGAGGACGGTCGTACGGCCTTCGGTGGCCCGGAGCAGATCGTCGGTGAGGGCGTCGGCGGTGGCCAGGTCCAGGTGCTCGGCCGGCTCGTCGAGGACGAGGACGGGGAAGTCGGCGAGCAGTGCGCGGGCGAGTGCCAGGCGCTGCCGCTGACCGCCGGACAGCCGAGAGCCGTGCTCGCCCACGAGCGTGTCGAGCCCCTCCGGGAGTGCGTCGACCCAGTCGAGCAGCCGGGCCCGGCGCAGCGCCTCGCGCAGTTCTGCGTCGCTCGCGCCGGTACGGGCGAGCCGCAGGTTCTCGCGGACGGAGCTGTCGAAGAGGTGGGCGTCCTGGGCGCAGAGGCCGACGAGCCGCCGCACGGCGTCGCCGTCGAGTTCCCAGGCGGGCTCCCCGCCCAGCCGGTACGTGCCGGCCTCCACGTCCAGGAAGCGCAGCAGCACCTGGGCGAGCGTGGTCTTGCCGGAGCCCGAGGCGCCGACGACGGCGACCCGGCGTCCGGCCTCCAGGGTGAGCCGGAATCCGGCGAGCGCCTCACGGTCCTGCCCGGCGTGCCGGGCGGAGAGCCCGGACATTTCCAGCGGGAACGGGCTCGCCGGGGGAGTCGCGGGCCGGGCCGGCTCGTGTACGGGGACGGGCGCGTCGAGCACCTCGAACACCCGCTCGGCACTGTGCTTGACGCGCTGCCGGTACTGGACGGCGAGCGGCAGCCCGGTGACGGCCTCGAAGGCGGCGAGCGGCGTGAGGACGACCACGGCGAGGGCCACTCCGTCGAGCCGCCCGTCCGCCACCGCCCGGACGCCGACGACCGCGGCTGCCGCGACCGTCAGGCCGCAGACCAGGGCGGAGAGTCCTGCGCCGAGCGCGGCGGCTGCGGCCTGCCGGGAGGCGATGCCGGTGAGGGTGTGGTCGGCGGCCCGCGTCCGTTCGATCCGGTCCCGCAGGGCGCCGGCCACGGTCAGCTCGGCGCAGCCGCGCAGCAGATCGGCCACGGCGGTCGCCAGGGCGCCGCGCGCGGGGGCGAGCCGCCGTTCGGCACGGCGGGCGAGCGCACCGCTGACCGCCGGCACGAGGACACCGGCGACGAGCAGGCCGACGGCGAGGACGGCACCGGCCTCGGGCAGCAGCCAGGCGGTGAACCCGGCGGAGGCGACGCCCACGATGAGCGCCGCGCCCGCGGGGAGCAGCCAGCGGAGCCAGTAGTCCTGGAGCGCGTCGACGTCCTGGACGAGCCGGGAGAGCAGGTCCCCGCGGCGCGTGCGGCGCAGCCCGGCGGGCGCGATCCGCTCCAGGCGCCGGTAGACGGAGACCCGGAGTTCGGCGAGCATCCGAAGGACGGCGTCGTGCGAGACGAGCCGCTCGGCGTACCGGAAGACGGCCCGCCCGATGCCGAACGCGCGCGTGGCGGTGACGGCCACCATCAGGTAGAGCACGGGCGGCTGTTCGGAGGCGCGCGAGATGAGCCATCCCGACACGGCCATGAGCCCCACGGCGGACCCGAGCGCCAGACTGCCGAGCAGCAGGGCGAGCCCCATCCGCCCCTTGAGCTCGCCGGCCATGTCCCGCACCCGTGTGAGAACGGCCGTCGGACCCTTGGTGGGCGCGTGTTCCGCCTCGGACGGCACCGGTGGGCACGACCCCGCGGCGGCGCTGCCATCGGACTCCTCAGCCGCACCACCGACGCCCGCGCCTTCCGCACCCGCCCCACCCGCGACCTCGCCCGACGGTGCCTCGCCGACCCGCACCACCCGGTCCGCGACCGCGAGCAACGCCGGCCGATGCGCCACCAGCAGCACCGTCCGCCCCGCCGCCAGCCGTCGCACCGCGTCGACGACGCCCGCCTCCGTCTCCCCGTCCAGCGCCGCCGTCGGCTCGTCGAGCAGCAGCACGGGCCGGTCGGCGAGGAATCCCCGCGCCAGCGCGAGCCGCTGCCGCTGACCCGCCGAGAGTCCGGCCCCGTCCTCGCCGAGCGCGGTGTCGAGCCCCCGAGGCAGCTCCGAGACGAACCCGTCCGCCCCGGCGTCCCGCAGGGCCTCTCGTACGGCCTCGTCCGAGGCGTCCGGGCGCGCGAGCCGTACATTCTCGGCGACCGTCCCCGCGAAGAGGTACGGCCGCTGCGGCACCCAGGCGATCCGCGACCGCCAGGCCTCCAGGTCCAGCGCGGCGAAGGGCTCGCCCCCGATCCGTACGGAACCGCCCTCCTCCGGCACGGCGAACCCGAGGACGACATCGAGCAGCGTCGACTTCCCGGCCCCGCTCGGCCCGACCAGGGCCACCGTCTCCCCGGGCTCGACCGTCAGGGACATGGCGTCCAGCGAGGGTTCGGTGCGCCCGGCATGGCGTACCGTCACGCCCTCCAGCTCCAGCCGTACGGACTCCGGGGACGCGCTCCCGCTCCCGTCCCGTACCGGCTCCTCCAGGACGTCGAAGATCTCCTCCGCCGCCGCGAGCCCCTCCGCCGCCGCGTGGAACTGCGCGCCGACCTGCCGCAGCGGCAGATAGGCCTCGGGCGCCAGAATCAGGATGACGAGCCCTGTGTACAGGTCGAGCTCACCGTGGACGAGCCGCATGCCGATGGTCACGGCGACGAGCGCGACCGACAGGGTCGCGAGGAGTTCCAGGGCGAAGGAGGAGAGGAAGGCGATCCGCAGCGTGCGCATCGTCGCCCGGCGGTACTCCGAGGTGATCGCGCGGATGGACTCGGCCTGGGCCTTCGCCCGGCCGAAGATCTTGAGGGTGGGGAGTCCGGCCACCACGTCCAGGAAGTGCCCGGAGAGCCGGGACAGCAGCTTCCACTGCCGGTCCATCCGGGCCTGGGTGTACCAGCCGATGAGGATCATGAAGACCGGGATGAGCGGCAGGGTGACGACGATGATCGCCGCCGAGACCCAGTCCTCGGTGACGATCCGCGCCAGAACCGCGATCGGCACCACGACCGCCAGCCCGAGCTGGGGCAGATAGCGGGCGAAGTAGTCGTCGAGGGCGTCCACGCCCCGCGTCGCGAGGGCGATCAGCGAGCCGGCCTTCTGGCCGCTCAGCCAGCCCGGCCCGAGCGCGGCCGCACGGTCCAGAAGCCGGCCGCGAAGTTCGGACTTGACCGCCGCGCTCGCCCGGTGCGCGGCGAGCTCGGTCAGCCAGGAGACCAGCCCCCGTGCCGCCGCGATGCCCGCGAGCAGCAGCAGGGGGGTGGTCAGGGCGGAAACCGACTGGCCCTTCTGGAAGGACCCCACCACGATCTCGGCGATGAGCATCGCTTGGGCGATGACCAACGCCGCCCCGACGAGGCCGAGCGCGACCACCGCGATCAGGAAGACACGGGTGGCCCTGGCGTACCGGAGCAGACGCGGATCGATCGGTTTCACGTGAAACATGCTCCCTGGAGAGGGCCGGCTAGTGGGTTCCGGCGATGTGCTGCGTACCGATCCGCTTGCGGAACACCCAGTAGGTCCAGCTCTGGTAGAGCAGCACCAGCGGGGTCGCGATCGCCGCGCACCAGGTCATGATCTTGAGCGTGTAGGGGCTCGACGACGCGTTCGTCACGGTAAGGCTCCACTCCGGGTTGAGCGAAGACGGCATGACGTCCGGGAAGAGCGCGAGGAAGAGCATCGCCACGGCCGCCGTGATGGTGACGCCCGAGAGCGCGAACGACCAGCCCTCGCGCCCCACCTTGATCGCGGCGATCGCCCCGACCAGGGCCACCACGGCGATCAGCATCGCCGCGAGGCTCCAGCTGTCCCCGGTGTCGATCTGGGTCCAGGTCAGGAAGCCGAGCGCGGCCACCGCCGTCACCAGGCCCAGCTTGAGCGCGAGCGCCCTTGCCCGGATCCGGATGTCGCCGACCGTCTTGAGCGAGACGAAGACCGCGCCGTGGAAGGTGAAGAGCGTCAGGGTGACCAGGCCGCCGAGGAGCGCGTACGGGTTGAGCAGGTCCCAGAAGCTCCCGACGAACTCCATGTTCTCGTCGATCTTCACGCCCCGGACGATGTTGCCGAAGGCCACGCCCCAGAGGAACGCGGGGATCAGCGAGGTCCAGAAGATGGCCTGCTCCCAGTTGCGCTGCCAGTGCTCCTCGGTGCGCTTCGCCCGGTACTCGAAGGCGACACCCCGGATGATCAGGCAGACCAGGATGATCAGCAGGGGCAGGTAGAAGCCGGAGAACAGCGTCGCGTACCACTCGGGGAACGCGGCGAAGGTCGCGCCGCCGGCGGTGAGCAGCCACACCTCGTTGCCGTCCCAGACGGGTCCGATGGTGTTGATGAGGACGCGCTTCTCGGGCCGGTCGCGGGCGAGCAGCTTGGTGAGGATCCCGACCCCGAAGTCGAAGCCTTCGAGGAAGAAGTAGCCGATCCAGAGGACGGCGATGAGTACGAACCAGACGTCGTGGAGTTCCATGCCTCGATCTCCTGAGCCTCAGTACGAGAAGGCCATGGGGCGGTCGGGGTCACGAGAGTCCCCGCCGATCTTGGTGGGCGGGTTGAGGTCGTCCTCGGTGAGCTCCGGAGGGCCGGCCTTGATGTACTTCACGAGGAGCTTGACCTCGATCACGGCGAGCACGGCGTAGAGCGCGGTGAAGACGATCATCGAGGTGAGCACCTCGCCCGTGGTGGTACCGGGGGAGACCGCGTCGCGGGTGCGCAGCACGCCGTAGACGACCCAGGGCTGACGGCCCATCTCGGTGAAGATCCAGCCCCAGGAGTTGGCGATCAGCGGGAACGCCATGGTCCAGAGGGCGACGATCCAGTACCACTTGCCCAGGCGGGGGCTGAGCGCCTTCCGCTTGAACAGGACCAGGTTCGGCACTTCGTCCTCACCGGTCCGCAGCCCCGGTGCCAGCATGAACTTCTTGCGGGTCAGCCAGAGGCCGAGCATGCCGATCGCCAGCGAGGCCATGCCGAAGCCGATCATCCAGCGGAAGCCCCAGTACGCGACGGGGATGTTGGGCCGGTAGTCGCCCGGACCGAACTTCTCCTGCTCGGCCTTGTTGATGTCGTTGATGCCCGGGACGTACGAGGTGAAGTCGTCGTTCGCCAGGAACGACAGCAGGCCCGGGATCTCTATGGCCACCTTGTTGTGACCCTTGTCGACATCGCCGTAGGCGAAGATCGAGAACGGCGCGGGCGCCTCACCGTCCCAGAGCGCCTCGGCGGCCGCCATCTTCATGGGCTGCTGCTTGAACATGACCTTGCCGAGCAGGTCACCGCTGATGGCGGTGCCGAGGCCGGCGATGATCAGGGTGATCAGACCGAGTCGCAGCGAGGTCCGCATCACCGGGATGTGCTTCTTGCGCGCCAGGTGGAAGGCGGAGATGCCGACCATGAACGCGCCGCCGACCAGGAAGGCCGCCGTCATGGTGTGGAAGAACTGGGTGAGGGCGGTGTTCTGGGTGAGCACGTGCCAGAAGTCGGTGAGCTCGGCCCGGCCGCGCTCCTCGTTGATCCGGTAGCCCACCGGGTGCTGCATCCAGGAGTTCGCCGCGAGGATGAAGTACGCGGAGAGGATGGTGCCGATCGACACCATCCAGATGCAGGCGAGGTGGATCCGCTTGGGGAGCTTGTCCCAGCCGAAGATCCACAGACCGATGAAGGTCGACTCGAAGAAGAAGGCGATGAGCGCCTCGAAGGCGAGCGGCGCACCGAAGATGTCACCGACGAAGCGCGAGTAGTCGGACCAGTTCATGCCGAACTGGAACTCCTGCACGATGCCGGTGACGACACCCATGGCGATGTTGATCAGGAAGAGCTTGCCCCAGAACTTCGTCGCCCTGAGGTACTTCTCGTTCTCCGTGCGGACCCATGCGGTCTGGAGGCCTGCGGTGAGGGCCGCGAGGGAGATCGTCAGGGGGACGAAGAGGAAGTGGTAGACGGTGGTGATGCCGAACTGCCAGCGCGCCAGGGTCTCTGGCGCCAGAGCGAGGTCCACGTCGTTTTCTCCTTACATCGCCGTGGTCACATCGGCAGTTTGCCCGGATAATCCCACCAAACAAGGGATGAACCAGGACACGCTTGTGAACGCGTTCACATTCACAAGCATTATTACTCATACGAAATCCGTACCTTCAGTCGGGGGCCCCTCTACCGAAGGTCACCTCTTCCCAGGATCTTCAACATATTGTTGAATCCGGGGCATGACCCTTCGGATACGCATCGTCTGGCCGGCCGGACACACCACGGCCACCCTTGAGGAAACCCCCACGAGCACGGCGCTCGTGGGGGCTCTCCCGATCTCCTCCACCGCCCGGACCTGGGGCGAGGAGGTCTACTTCGACACTCCGGTCGCCGCCTCCGTCGAGGCCGGGGCGCGGCAGGTCGTCGACGCGGGCACGGTCGCCTTCTGGACGGAGGGCGACGCCCTCGCCCTCCCCTTCGGACCCACGCCGATCTCGCGGGGCGAGGAGTGCCGGCTCGCGAGCCCCTGCAACGTCCTGGGCGCGCTCGACGGCGACCCCCGGATCCTGGCCACCGTGCGGGACGGCGACCCGATCCGGGTGGAGCTCATCAGGGCCTGACCGGCACCGGGCGACGGCCCCGGCCGGTTCGACGTCACCTGCCGGTCGGGCGGCCGGCGCGTGCGCAGGCCGGTTCGACGCCACCTGCCGGTCGGACGCCGGCGCGTGCGCGGGCCGGTTCGACGCCACCTGCCGGTCGGACGCCGGCGCGTCCTCAGACCTCCTTGCGGAAGCCCTCCGCCGCCTTCAGGAACAGGTCGTTCGCCTCGGTCTCGCCGATCGTGACGCGCACGCCCTCGCCGGCGAACGGCCGCACCATCACCCCGTGCCGCTCGCACTCCGCCGCGAAGTCCAGGGTCCGCTCGCCGAGCCGCAGCCAGACGAAGTTCGCCTGGGTGTCCGCCACGGTCCAGCCCTGCCCCACGAGACCCGCGTGGACCCGCTCGCGCTCGGCCACCAAGGAGCCGACCCGCCCGAGCAGTTCGTCCTCGGCCCGCAGCGAGGCCACCGCCGCGTCCTGCGCCAGCTGGCTCACGCCGAACGGCACGGCCGTCTTGCGCAGCGCCGCCGCCACCGGCTCATGGGCGACCGCGAAGCCGACCCGCAGCCCCGCCAGGCCGTACGCCTTGGAGAAGGTCCGCAGCACGGCGACGTTCGGCCGGTCGCGGTAGAGCTCGATGCCGTCCGGGATGTCGGTGTCGCGGACGAACTCGCGGTACGCCTCGTCGATCACGACCAGGACGTCGGAGGGCACCCGGTCGAGGAAGCGCTCCAGCTCGGCCCGGCGCACCGCGGTGCCCGTGGGGTTGTTGGGGTTGCAGACGAAGATCAGCCGGGTCCTGTCGGTGATCGCCGCAGCCATCGCGTCGAGGTCGTGCACCTCGCCCTCGGTCAGCGGCACCTGCACCGAGGTGGCCCCGCTGATCTGCGTGATGATCGGGTACGCCTCGAAGGAGCGCCAGGCGTAGATGACCTCGTCGCCGGGGCCGGAGGTGGCCTGCAGGAGCGACTGGGCGACACCGACCGAGCCGGTGCCGGTGGCCAGGTGCGAGACGGGCACGCCGAAACGGTCCGCCAGCTCCTCCGTCAGACCCGTGCAGGCCATGTCCGGGTAGCGGTTGAAGTTCGCGGCGGCGGCCAGCGTGGACTCCATGACCCCCGGCAGCGGCGGATACGGGTTCTCGTTGGAGGACAGCTTGAAGGCCACGGGCCCACCCGAGGCCGCCGGCCTGCCCGGCTTGTAGGTGGGGACGCCGTCCAGCTCGGCGCGCAGCTTCGGGCCCGTGCTCGTCCCGCTGGTCCCGCTGGTCTCGCTCACTCTGTGGCCTCCTCGACCGTCCGTACCGCCAATACTCCTCACCTTAAGAGGATTCCCCTCCGCTGCGAATGGGCTGTGGACAACAGGAGGGACACGCTGTGGACACGACCACCGTGAGCGGCGCCCGCGCTACCCCGAAGAGCACCCCGGGGCGGCGCCCTCGCGGCCCGGCGGAGACCGCCGACGCGCCACCCGGGCGACCCGGCGGAGACCCCGGCGCGCCACCGAGCGACCCGGCCGGCCGCCCCCGGCACGCCACCCTGAGCGGGCTCCCGGAGCCGCCTCGGGGGCCGCCCCGGAGCCGCCCCGGAGCCGCCTCGGGGACCGCCCCGCGAGCCGCCCCCGGAGCCGCTCCCGCCGCGGTCGCGAACCGGGGGAGCGCGCGTCCGGGTGGCGCGCGCCGGTGGCGGGCGCCGTGGCGCGCATCCCCCGTAGAGGTGAGTTGAGACCTCTTCGAGACCTCGCCCCCACGCCAGGCCTACGCCGTTCGGCAACCACTGGTCCCATGGCGAAGGCCCTAACTACCTTGGATTCCTTGCCTCTTGACGCCTTTCGGCCATGCAGAAACGTGCCTGTCAACGCCTGCATATGCGACCGGCCCAACCGCCCCTCATCGCCCTACTATCGGCTCGCCATGACAGCAGCAGGGAAGCACCAGGTGAGCCGGGCACAGACCCGGGGAAGCCGGCAGGGCCGGGCAGGCATCCGGGACGTGGCCGCCGCCGCCGGGGTCTCCATCACGACTGTCTCCGACGCGCTCAACGGCAAGGGCCGACTCCCCGACGCCACCCGCCGTCACGTGCGCGAGGTCGCCGACCGGCTGGGCTACCGCCCGTCCGCGGCGGCCCGCACGCTCCGCACCGGGAAGTCGGGACTCATCGGCCTGACCGTGACCACGTACGGGGATGAACCTTTCACCTTCACCGAATTCGCGTACTTCGCGGAGATGGCCAGAGCAGCCACATCGGCGGCGCTCGCGCGGGGCTACGCCCTGGTCATCCTCCCCGCCACATCCCGCCATGACGTCTGGTCGAACGTCGCCCTCGACGGCACCGTCGTCATCGACCCCTCCGACCACGACCCGGTCGTCACCGAACTGGTCCGGCAGGGCCTGCCCGTCGTCTCCGACGGACGCCCCGCCGGCACCCTTCCGGTCACGGCCTGGGTCGACAACGACCACGAAGCCGCCGTCCTCGATCTGCTCGACCATCTCGCCGACGCCGGCGCCCGCCGCATCGGTCTCCTCACCGGAACCACCACCGACACCTACACCCGCCTGTCCACCACCGCGTACCTCAACTGGTGCGAGCGGGTGGGCCAGGACCCCGTCTACGAGGCCTACCCGGCGCACGACCCGTGCGCGGGCGCCGTCGCGGCCGACCGGCTGCTCGCCCGACCGGACCGGCCCGACGCCGTGTACGGCCTCTTCGACCCCAACGGAACCGACCTCCTCGCGGCCGCGCGCCGCTACGGGCTGCGCGTCCCGGACGACCTGCTGCTGGTCTGCTGCAGCGAGTCGACCGTCTACGCCACCACCGAACCACCCATCACGACGCTCTCGCTCAAGCCGCGCCGGATCGGCACGGCCGTCGTCCAGCTCCTCATCGACGCCATCGAAGGGATCGACACCGACGGCCCGGTCGAGCAGGTGATACCGACGGAACTCATCGTCCGCACCTCCTCGCAGCGCCGTTCACCACGCACCACCGTCAGCCCGCCGCGCTCACCCGCGAAGGACTGACACCCCGCCAACCGGCGCCACCGAATCCGCCGTCCCCGCCCCTGCCCGTGGGCCGGGACGGCGAAACCGGCCACCGAACCGGCCTCAACCCTGGACTCGACCTTCTCAATTCGGGCGAAACAACCGGTGAACCCGGAGTGGACCCGGATTCACCACCCCTGGTGCGTCACACAGGAGGACCCTCATTCCTATGATGGGCGCACGACACCGCGGACCACCCCGACCAGGTCGGTCCGCGATGTGCAGGGCATCGCGACGGTGGTGGAGGGGTCCATGACTCAGGGGGCCGGGCAGGAGCCCGTGGTGCGCACGGCGACATTGCGTGACTTCCGCGTACCGCCGTACGCCCGCGTGCCCGTACAGGGCCATGCCACCGATCCGACGACCACGGAGCCTCTGCCGGTGCCACCACCGGCCGAACCCGCTCCCCCGGAGCACGCGCCCGTGGCCGCGCCCGCGGCCCCCGTGGCCGCCGTAGGCGCGGCCGCGCCGGCGCCCTCCGTGCCCGTGACTGCTCCCGCCGTCCCCACACACGCCCCCGCCGTCCCCACCCACGCGCCCGCCGCGGCCGCGCCGGTGGCCGGTCCGCCCGCGCCCGCCGAGCCGACCCTGCACCTGGGACGCCGTACCGCTCCCGCGTACGCCCCGGCCTCGGCCCCCGCCCCGCTCCCGACCCCCGCCTCGTCGACCACGACGGGCTCCTCCATCGTCTCCGTCGCCACCGGCCACCCCGGGAACGCCTTCCCCGAGGGCGGGATGCCCGAGGGCTACACCCCGACCGAGCGCGACCTCCCGGTCATCAACCGCGGGGACACCGTCCAGGTCCCGGTCGCCGCCGAGCCCGCCCCCACCGCCGAGCCCGCCCCCACGAGCGGCGAAGGCCCCGGCCCCCTCTTCGTCGTCGGCGACGTCCACGGCTATCTCGACGAGCTGGTCGAGGCTCTCCGCGCCCAGGGACTCATCGACGAGAACGGCAGCTGGGCCGCCGGCAACGCCCGCCTCTGGTTCCTCGGCGACTTCACCGACCGCGGCCCCGACGGCATCGGCGTCATCGACCTCGTCATGCGGCTCTCCGCCGAGGCCGCCGCCGCCGGCGGCTACTGCAAGGCCCTCATGGGCAACCACGAGCTGCTGCTCATCGGCGCCAAGCGCTTCGGCGACACCCCGGTGAACTCCGGCGCGGGCACCGCCACCTTCCAGGCCGCCTGGCTGCTCAACGGCGGCCAGAAGCACGACATGGACCGGCTCCAGGACGTCCATCTGCAGTGGATGTCCCGGCTCGACGCCGTGGTGCGGGAGGACGACCACCTCCTCCTGCACTCCGACACCACCGCCTACCTCGACTACGGCCAGACCATCGAGGACGTCAACGACACGGTCCACGAGATCCTCAACCGGAACGACGCCGACGAGGTCTGGGACGTCTTCCGCAAGTTCACCAAGCGCTTCGCGTTTCGCGACGAGGGCGGCCCGCAGGCCGTCCAGGAGCTGCTCTCCACCTACGGCGGCTCCCGGATCGTGCACGGCCACAGCCCCATCCCGTACCTCCTCGGCCAGGTCGGCACGGAGGACGGCGAGGGCAATTCGGGCCCGCTCGTCGACGGACCGCACGTGTACGCGGACGGTCTGGCGATCGCGATGGACGGCGGGGTGACCATGGCCGGAAAGCTACTGGTCGTCCAACTCCCCCTGAATGGCTGACGCATAACCCTCCGCATCCGGGGAAGTCGAATTCCGGAAACCCCCTGTCAGCGTGTGGCGCCACCGCAATACCATCGGGTCCATCCGTAGCAGGCTCTCCTCCGTTTCCGCCCAACCGACCGTTTCCCACGGCTGATCCGGGCCTACGGAGCATCGGGGGATGCACATGAACGTGGCTCCGCACCTGCTGACCGAGGATCGCGCCGAGTACGAGCGGGTCCTCGACGACGCACTGAGCACCGCCCACGCACGTCCGGAGCTCGCCGGAGCGGGAACCCGGCTCACGCTCGCGCAACTGCGCTCCCTGACCCTGAACGCGACAACTCTGGTCACCAGCGCCGCGGCGAGCGAGTACGACCACTTCGTGAAGGTCCGCGAGCAGCACCGCGCGGCCCTCGGGACCAGGACGCCGGCGTCCCCGGACCGCCCGGGCCCGGACCCGGGCCCCGGCCCCGGTGTCGTCGCGATCCTCACCGTCATGGTGCCCGTCCTCGCGGGCGCGGCCGCCGTCATCTTCCTGCTGGTCGGCGCGGTCATGCACGCCGTCGCCCCCAGCGTGGCGTTCGGGGCGACCCTGCTCACGGCCGGCCTGGTCTTCGGCGCGGTGGCGGCCGCCGGCCTGCTCGGCGCGGCCGCCGGGCTCCTCGTGACGGCCCTCCGCAACAGCCCGGCCGAGGTGAGCAGGTCCGGTGCGGCCGCGGCCGCACCGGACGACGAACTCTCCCGCGCCCGCGAGGCCTGGCGCCGCGCCCTCCTCGAGCGGGGCATCCTGCCCTTCCTCCGCGACGTCCTCGCCGCCACCACCTCGCCGGACGCCGGTCCTTGACGACACGGAGCCGGAGGGCTCGCCGGGAGCGGAGAGTCAGCCGGACGACGTCATGTGCGACAGGAGCCAGTCGACCAGGGCTCGAACGGCGTTGCGCCTCGCCCGCCAGACGGACGGGCGGGTGGCCGAACTCGGGCGGGCCCTGCGTTCCCTCGACTGGGACGGACCGCTCCCCGAGGACGGCCCCGTCGACGTCTGGGCCATGGCGGGGCTGGTGGAACAGGCCTCGGACAGCTCCGACGCCGTCTTTCTGAGGGACGTCTCCGATGCCCTGCGCCGTGTGCACGGTGCCATCGACGAATGCGTCCGGCTCATTCACAGCGCTCGCCCGACACCGAACGGCGTCGGCACGGACGCGCCTCCGGCGACGTCGGCGCCGTTCGGATCCCGGCAGCTGCGGCCTCCTCCGCCCGATGTGGACGGACGGCATGTGTGGCGGTCGGCCGAATGGCGGGACCACTTCCCCGAGGTCGTCCGCACCCTTGAGGACCTGTGCCTCCACGGCAGTGCTGCCCAGGTGGAGGCCCTCCTCCGGGACGTGAGCGGACTGCCCGCGAAGGGGCTCGCCGAGGGACTGGTCGCCCTGGCCGACGCCGGACAGGGCACCATGCTGAGGCGCGTGCTCAAGCTCGCCGCCGAGCGTGCCGGGGACGAGGTGTTCGAGATCGTCCTGGCCCTGCGCGAGCGCCGCCGCTGGGACGACGCGGAACGGTTGATGTGGGACTACGGGCTTCGTCGGCGCGGCCCCCTGGCAAACCCGGGCGTCGACATCGCTCCCCACCAGGACACGGCCCGCAGGTGGTTCACCCTGCACTACGGCCCCGTCCCCCGATTCAGGCCGGACCGCTGGGAGTTCCGGATCTTCGGAGCCACCGCGCTACCCGGCAAGCAGTCCTTCAGCCTCGACGCCCTGCGCGCCCTGCCGAACTCGCGGCTCGCCGGTGACCTGCACTGCGTGACGAAGATGACCTGGCCGGACAACGACTGGGGCGGGGTCCTGATGTCCACGCTGCTCGACATGGCGCCACCGGCCGCCGACGTCACCCACCTGATGGTCTGGGCCGAGTACGGGTACTCCGCCAACCTGCGGCTGGAGGACGTCCTCGACGGGCGGGCCATCCTCGCCACCCACAACCACGGCAAGCGGCTCGAACCCGGGCACGGCTTTCCCCTACGGCTCGTGGTGCCGCACCTGTACGGGTACAAGGGCCCCAAGTGGGTGCGGGGAATCGAGTACATGACGTCCGACCGCCGCGGCTTCTGGGAGGAGCGCGGGTTCCACAACCTCGGCGAGGTACGCCTCGAACAGCGCTACTCGTACCAGGAGGAACCCGGAGAGGGACCGCTGCCCTGACCACTGGCCCGCGCGGCGGCACGGGCCGGCACGGCCTCCGGGCGGGTGGCGACACGGCCTCCGGGCGGGTGGCGGTCCGCCTGCGGGCGGGTGGCGGTCCGCCTGCGGGCGGGTGGCGGTCCGCCTGCGGCGGGGCCCGTTCAGAGGATGCCGGCCTGGCGGGCGGCGGTCATCCAGCTCGGGAACTCGGAGAGAAGCCGGTCGTAGAGCTCCTGGTCGGGGACCGTGCTGATGTCGTCGACGGCGAAGAAGCCGACGTTGTCGACGCGACGCCCGGGCAGAGAGTCGAACCGTTCCAGCACGCCGTAGTCGGACCGCCCCAGACCGACGAACTGCCAGAAGATCGGTTCCTCCACCGCCGCGCGCAGTTCCCGCTCGATCTCGGCGTTGCGATAGACACCACCGTCGGAGAAGAACAGCACCAGGGTGGGGGCGGGTGCGGGATTCCCGGCGACGTAGGAACGCACCTCGGCGATGACCCGCTGCTCCTCGTTCTGGATGCCCACGGTCCGCATGTCGACCTGCCCGGCTTCCAGCCCCTTCGGCCTCCTGTTGCGACGGAAGAGGCCCACCTGCCCGACGCGTACGTGCAGACGCAGCCACTCCGGGAGGTCATCGAGCCGGAGATCGGGCAGACGGGCCGGCTGGGAGGCGAATGTCCATGCCTGCATCTCACCGTCGTCGTCGAGCTGCGCGGCGACCGCAGCCATCCGCTCCACCACGTCGGCCACGACGCCCCGCGTGTACAGAAAGCTCATGGAACCGGAGGCGTCCAGCACGAGGACGACCCGCGCGACGGCCCCCTCCGCCCCGTGCTTGCGCAGGCTGACCGCGACCTGTTCCTTGCGCAGCGACAGCCGCTTGCGCATGTCCACGGGAAGCCGCTCCTCGCCCTTGCTGAGGCGCGGGCCCCCGGACGACACGCTCGGGACGGGAGCCGAAGCCGAGCCCGGGGCCGAGCCCGGGGCCGGAGCCGAAGCCGAGCCCGGGGCCGAGCCCGGAGCCGGAGCCGGAGCCGAGCCCGGAGCCGAAGTCGGCACGGCGGGTGCCGGCGGAGCCGAAACGGCCGGCGGAGCCGGTACGGCGCCCGCCGGCGCCGCGGCGCCCGAGTCCGGCTCGTCGACCGTGATGCCGAACTCCGTGGCCAGACCGGCGAGCCCCTCGGCGTACCCCTGGCCCACCGCCCGGAACTTCCACTTCCCCTGCCGCAGGTACAGCTCGCCGCAGATGAACGCCGTTTCGGTGCCGGCCGTCATGTCGAAGCGTGCCAGCTCGTCCCCGGAAGCCGCGTCGAGCAGTCTCAGCACCATTCCGGGCACCTGGCCGAAGGTCCCGCCGTCGGTCGAGGCGCACAACGCGACGCGCTCGACGTCGGGATCCAGCGAGCGGAGGTCCACGGCCACGATGTCGCTCGTGACACCGGCGGCGCTCTGCTTCCCCAGGTGAGCCACGGCTTCGGACGCATGCCGTGGCTGGTTGTAGAAGACGAGGTCGCCGTCGTCGCGGACCCGGCCGGCCGAGGTCAGCAACAGTGCCGAAGCATCGACGTCGGGCACGCCCGGCCCCTGGGCCCAGACAAGCTCGACGCGCAGTGCCGCAGAGTCCACTGGCACGTTGGCGCCCTTGCTGAGGGATCTCGCTGTCATGGCACCAGTCTGCCCAGTCCACGGACGGAATGGCTGGTTCTTGCCTGTCTTGCCGTCCCGGAGGTGGGCGAGGCGCTGGGGACGGCAGGGCCTCGCCTCGCCCTCGGGGGGTCAGTCCGCCAGCGGCAGGTACACGCGGTTGCCGGTCGCCGCGAACTCGGCCGACTTCGCGGCCATGCCCGCCTCGATCTCGTCCGCCTTCAGGTCGCCGCCGTGCTCACGCCGGATGTCCTGCGAGATCTTCATCGAGCAGAACTTCGGACCGCACATCGAGCAGAAGTGCGCGGTCTTCGCGGGCTCCGCCGGCAGCGTCTCGTCGTGGAACTCGCGCGCGGTGTCCGGGTCGAGCGCCAGGTTGAACTGGTCCTCCCAGCGGAACTCGAACCGCGCGTCCGAGAGCGCGTCATCCCATTCCTGCGCGCCCGGGTGCCCCTTGGCGAGGTCCGCCGCGTGGGCCGCGATCTTGTACGTGATGACCCCGGTCTTCACGTCGTCGCGGTTGGGCAGGCCCAGGTGCTCCTTGGGCGTGACGTAGCAGAGCATCGCCGTGCCCCACCAGGCGATCATCGCGGCGCCGATGCCGGAGGTGATGTGGTCGTACGCGGGAGCGACGTCCGTGGTCAGCGGGCCGAGCGTGTAGAACGGCGCCTCCTCGCAGATCTCCTGCTGGAGGTCGATGTTCTCCTTGATCTTGTGCATCGGGACGTGCCCGGGGCCCTCGATCATCGTCTGCACGTTGTGCCGCTTGGCGATCGTGTTCAGCTCGCCGAGCGTGCGCAGCTCAGCGAACTGCGCCTCGTCGTTGGCGTCCGCGATCGAGCCGGGGCGCAGCCCGTCGCCGAGCGAGTACGTGACGTCGTACGTCGCGAGGATGTCGCAGAGCTCCTCGAAGTGCGTGTAGAGGAAGTTCTCCTTGTGGTGCGCGAGACACCACGCCGCCATGATCGAGCCGCCGCGCGAGACGATGCCGGTCTTGCGGCGCGCGGTGAGGGGCACGTACGGCAGGAGTACGCCGGCGTGCACCGTCATGTAGTCCACGCCCTGCTCGGCCTGCTCGATGACCGTGTCCTTGTAGATCTCCCAGGTCAGGTCCTCGGCGCGGCCGTCGACCTTCTCCAGCGCCTGGTAGAGCGGCACGGTGCCGATGGGCACGGGGGAGTTGCGCAGGACCCACTCGCGGGTGGTGTGGATGTTGCGGCCGGTGGACAGGTCCATGACCGTGTCGGCGCCCCACTTGGTCGCCCAGGTCATCTTCTCCACCTCCTCCTCGATGGAGGAGGTGACGGCGGAGTTGCCGATGTTGGCGTTGACCTTCACCAGGAACCGCTTGCCGATGATCATCGGCTCGATCTCCGGGTGGTTGACGTTCGCCGGGAGCACCGCGCGGCCCGCCGCGATCTCCTCCCGTACGACCTCGGGGGAGACGTTCTCCCGGATCGCCACGTACTCCATCTCCGGGGTGATCTCCCCCCGGCGGGCGTACGCGAGCTGGGTCACGGCCTGGCCGTCGCGGCCGCGGCGCGGCACACGCGGCCCGCCGGGGAAGACCGCATCGAGGTTCTTCAGTCCCCCGCCGCGCGGCGAGGTGTGCTTGATGCCGTCGTCCTCGGGGCGGGCCGGGCGGCCCGCGTACTCCTCGGTGTCGCCGCGCGCGATGATCCAGTTCTCGCGCAGCGGCGGAAGGCCCCGCCGTACGTCGGTGTCGACGGTGGGGTCGGTGTACGGGCCGGACGTGTCGTACAGCGTGACGTCCTTGCCGTTGGTGAGGTGCACCTGACGGACCGGCACCCTGAGGTCGGGGCGCGAGCCCTGGACGTACCCCTTGTGCCAGCCCGGCGTGCGGGCGCCGTCGGCAGAGGTGTCGTCCTGCTCGGAGGCAGGCGTGCGTGCATCCTGAATGGTCATGAGACCGATCTCCCTACGCCGGCATTACCCGGTAACAGGTTCGGCGGTCGGCGCAGCCTCCTCCCGTACGTACATCAGTACGCGCGTACGGTGATCAGCGCCCTCTCAGCCCGGTGCTCCGAGCTCCCGCGTGTGCAAAGGTGCCACCACGCTAGCGTCATCCCTGGCGTGCTGAACAGTGGGCCCCCGCCGTTCTTGCGATGATCGGTCGGTGACTTCCCCCCGACAGACTCCCGAGCCGCACGGCCACGACCACGATCACAGCCCTCACCAACATGCTCAGCCACACGGCTCTCACGGGCACGGTCCGGCACAAGGATCGCAGGCATCGCACGGATCGCAGGGATCGCACGGGCACGGTCCGGCACACGGATCCCACGGGCACAGCCACAGCCATGGGCCCGCCACCCCGGTCTCCCGGCATCTGCGCAGGGTCATCGCCGCGATCCTGATCCCCTTCGCCACGGCGGTCGTGGTCGGGCTCGTGGTTCTGTGGCCGGGTGGCACCCCGCCGCACGAGCGCACCGGCGTCGGCTTCGACCGGCAGACCGAGCAGGGCAAGGTCGTCGCCGTCCAGCAGGTGGACTGTGCCTCCGTGAACGCCGGGCAGGTCCCGCCGACCGGTGACACCTCGACCCCGCAGGGCCGCGAAGCCGTCAACGCGCAGCAGGGGGAGTGCGAGAAGGCGACGATCGAGGTCACCAGCGGTCCGGAGAAGGGGCGGACGTTCACCGAGATCGTGCAGCCGGACGCACCGCGCCAACTGCACGAGGGTCAGGGCGTGGTCGTGGCGTACGCCCCCGACGCCCCGCGCGATCTGCAGTACTCGGTCACCGATGTGAACCGGAAGGTCCCGCTGGCGGTGCTCGCCGCGATCTTCGCGGTCGCGGTCGTGGTCGTCGGCCGGATGAAGGGCGTGATGGCCCTGATCGCGCTGATCGTGAGCTTCCTGATCCTGACGTTCTTCATCCTGCCGGCGATCCTGGACGGGTCGAATCCGCTGGTCGTGGCGGTGGTCGGATCGAGCGCCATCATGCTGATCGCGCTCTACATGTGCCACGGGCTCTCGGCCCGCACCTCGGTCGCGGTGCTCGGGACGCTGATCTCCCTGCTGCTGACCGGTCTGCTCGGCTCGGTGTTCATCGGCTGGGCCTCGCTGAGTGGCAACACCGACGACAACACCGGTCTGATCCACGGCCTGTACCCGGACATCGACATGTCCGGTCTGCTCCTGGCCGGGGTGATCATCGGCTCGCTCGGTGTGCTCGACGACGTCACGGTGACCCAGACGTCGGCGGTCTGGGAGCTGAACCAGGCCGACCCGGGCATGGGGCCGCGCGCGCTCTACCGGGCCGGTATCCGGATCGGCCGCGACCACATCGCCTCGGTCGTGAACACTCTGATGCTCGCCTACGCGGGTGCCGCCCTCCCGCTGCTGCTGCTCTTCTCCATCGCGCAGAGCAGCATGGGGACGGTGGCCAACAGCGAGCTGGTCGCCGAGGAGATCGTCCGGACGCTCGTCGGATCGATCGGTCTGGTCGCCGCCGTGCCGCTGACCACGGCGCTCGCGGCGCTGGTGGTCTCCGCCGACCGCACGGACGCCGGGGGACGGCCGGGCACGGACGTCCCAAAGCCCGCGGCGGTACGGGGCGGACGGCGCCGCCGCGCGAAGTGAGGTGCACCGGTCGACGCGCGCCGAGACGGTACGTGAGGACCGACCGGGCCCGGTACAGGGGGACGGGCCGCCGACTCAGGCGGCCGGACCCGCGTTCTCCTCGGCCAGAATCCGGCCCAGGGCGGCCTCCAGATTGTCCTCGAAGTCACCGAGTGTCCGTTCCTGGCCGAGTGGCACCAGTTTGTCGGTACGGTCGAGGAACGCGACCAACGGCGGTGCGCTCGCCCGGAACAGGGCTCGATCGCCGCCGACCTGGAGCCGGATGGAGACGTCCGAGAGGCCCTCGGGCTCCGTCGGGGCAATGTGCACATCGCCGTCCCCGCTCGGCCGGTTGATCCCGTCGAGCAGCAGCTCCCTGCCGAACGCCCAGGTCACAGGTGCGTCCCCGGGGAGGTGGAAGGTCATCCGCACCGCATAGGGATCGCGGGTCTCGTATCGGAGTTCAACCGGGATCTTGAAGGAGAGCTCCTCGGAGACGAGGAAGCTCATCAGGACCTCGGCCTGAACCGACTCTCGCATCATGTACCCCGCAGTAGATGAAGCAGTTGTGTAAACACAGCTGCTGAAAGCTGTGACCGAAACGGCCAGGAATGATCCCCCGTGGCCCTCTTGACGCAATCGTGCTGTAAGCACTAGCAGATCACAAGGAGTGATTTTTCAGATACTGATAGAGAACGCGAGTGAACTGAAGAGCCTCCCGATCTCTGTACGTAGCTGCTCGACTGCTGGGAGCAACCGTTCTTCCTGGTGGAGGGGGAGGGAAATGGCCATTGCGGCCGCCGTGGAACCCGCGGTGATGGGGATTGCGGCACAGACCGTGCCGAGCGCATATTCCTGACGCTCTACCAGGGGCTCCATTCGCCCCAAACCGCCCAAACGCTCCAAAAGCGCACGACGGTTACGCAGCGTGTACGGAGTGATGGCTTCCACCGGATGGCGGTCAAGGTGGTCTTGACGAGATTTCAGATCGAGTTGACTCAACAGGCACTGCCCGATCGCATGGGCGTGACCGGTCTCGCGGAAATCGGCCCATTCCTCCACCGCGGGAGCGGAAGGGGTGTCGGCCACAGCGATGAGTTCGATCTCCCCCTCGCGATAGAGGGCGAAGTAGACCGGCACTCCGATCGCGTCCCGCCAGCGGGCAAGGGAGTCTTCGATCTTGATGCGACGATTCTGCACATCTCCGCCGCCGGCCAGTCGGACCGCGGCGTCGCCAAGGACGAACACACCCTTCTCGCGGACCAGATAGCCCTCGTGCGTCAGGGTGCGGAGCAGGTGGTACGTGGTGGGGAGCGGAAGGCCCGTCTCACGGGCGAGTTGCTTGGCCGGGGCGCCTTCCGCATGGGAGGACACGGCCTCCAGAAGTCTCAGCGCGCGCTGCACCGAGCCGATCAGGGTAGGCGCAGCCGTCTGCGTAGCCGTGGCCAAAGGTCACCCCCAGGCGTGACGACGGATGCAGTGCACCCGCCCGCGGGGGCCGCCCCCGCGCGCCCGCCGGGCCTGGGAAACCGCTGGTCAGTACGGAGGTCTACGCCTGTAGTCCCCAACGCGGCGGAGGGATTCCACTCTAGTGGCAGCTCCTGGGCCCGCGCCCTGATTCGACCAGCGCGTTCCCCCGGCCGGGCTAATACCCTCCGTCGGCTTCATACCGATCGGTAGCTTGTGCTACCACTCCTCGCGCGACCGGTCCGAGGAGCTGAACTTCCGTACGACGTAGATCAGTCCGGCGACGAGGGCCACGAAGAGCAGCACCTTGAAGAGCAGTCCGACCACGAAGGCCAGGACGCTGGTGATCAGTCCGCCGAAGACGAGCAGTGCGAGCACGGGTATGGCGACCCACTTGACCCACCACGGCATCCCCGCGAGAACCTCCTGTACGGCCATCGTCCTCTCCCTCGCTCTCGAAGTCCTGTTCCGCACACTCCGCGCCGAACACCCTCAAGGCTAGGTTCCGGAAGACGCGCACGGGGGCTCCGCGGCCCCCGCTCTCCCCTGATCCGCCCCCTAGGGGCTCCGCCGGTCCGACCCTCAGGCCTCCGGCGGGCCGGCTCTCGGAGGATCAGGCCTCCGGCGCGTCAGCTCTCCGGCGGGGAGAAGACCACCATCACCCGCAGGTCCTCGCTGATGTGGTGGAACTTGTGCTCCACCCCGGCCGGCACATAGACCACGCTGCCACGCGCCACCTGGGTCGTCTCCGTCCCCACCGTGATCGCCGCCCGGCCGCTCACCACGAAGTACACCTCGTCCTGGCGGTGCGGCTGCTGCGGGTCGAGCTCCCCGGCGTCCAGCGCGTACAGGCCCACCGACATGTTCCGCTCCCGCAGGAACTGGAGGTACGCGCCCTTGTTCGCGGCACGCTCCGCCTCCAGTTCATCCAGTCGGAATGCCTTCATCGCCTGTCAGCCCCTGCCGTCGGCCCGATCGTGTCTGCCACGATCAGACACATGATGAATTTCGTAGTCAAGACGCTCGCCAACGCGGGCGCCCTGGGAGTGGCCATCTGGCTGGTCCAGGACATCACGCTGACCGGTGACAGCACCGGAAACAAGGCCCTCACCCTCATTCTCGTCGCCCTGGTCTTCGGGCTCGTGAACTTCTTGGTCAAGCCGATCGTCCAACTGCTGACGCTCCCGCTCTTCATTCTGACGCTCGGCCTGATCACCCTCGTGGTCAACGCCCTGATGCTGCTCCTCACGTCCTGGCTGGCCGAGCAGTTCGACCTCAGTTTCCACGTGGAGGGCTTCTGGACCGCCGTCCTCGGCGGCCTGATCATCTCCGTCGTCTCGTGGGCGCTGAACGTCGTGCTCCCCGACGGCGACTGAGGACAGACCGTGACCTACCGCGTCTGCTTCGTCTGCACCGGCAACATCTGCCGCTCGCCGATGGCCGAGCACGTCTTCCGCAGACACGTGGAGGACGCCGGCCTCGCCGGACTGGTGGAGGTCGACAGCGCCGGAACCGGAGGCTGGCACGAGGGCGACGGCGCCGACCCGCGCACGGTCGCCGTCCTCGAGGAGAACGGCTACACCTCGGCGCACACCGCCCGCCAGTTCCGGCCCTCCTGGTTTTCCGCCCTCGATTTGGTGATCGCGCTGGACGAAGGACATCTGCGAGAGCTCCGCGAGCTCGCCCGGACGCCTGAAGAGGCGGCGCGGATACGACTGCTGCGCTCCTACGACCCGGCCGCCGGGGACGGCCTCGACGTCCCCGACCCGTACTACGGGGGCCGCGAGGGCTTCGAGGAGTGCCTGGAGATGGTGGAGGCCGCGAGCGGAGAACTGCTCGCGGCCGTACGCCGTGAACTGGAGGAACGGACACCGTGACCGACAAGCACTACGGCGACGGCACACGCGCGGTCCGGGCAGGGCTGCCCGAACCCGTGAAGTACGAGCCGACCCTGCCGGGGCCGGTCTTCGCCGCCCACTTCCATCTGCCGGGCGAGCCGACCGGCGGATACGCGTACGGCCGCGACGAGAACCCGACGTGGACGCATCTGGAGCGGGCGATCGGCGAGCTGGAGGCACCGGGGGAGCAGGGCGTCGAGACGCTGGTCTTCGCCTCGGGCATGGCCGCGATCTCCGCCGTCCTCCTCTCGCAGCTGAGGACGGGCGACACCGTGGTGGTGCCCGGCGACGGCTACCAGGCGCTGCCCCTGCTGCACGAGCAGCTGAGGGCGTACGGCATCGAGGTCCGCACCGCGCCCACCGGCGGCGACGGCCAGCTCGCCGTCCTCGAAGGGGCCCGGCTGCTGTGGATCGAGACCCCGTCCAACCCGGGGCTCGACGTCTGCGACATCCGGCGGCTGGTGCGCGAGGCGCATGCCGTGGGGGCGCTCGTGGCCGTCGACAACACGCTCGCCACCCCGCTCGGCCAGCGCCCGCTCGAACTGGGCGCGGACTTCTCCGTCGCCAGCGACACCAAGGGCCTGACCGGGCACGGCGACATCCTGCTCGGTCATGTCAGCTGTCGTGATCCCGAGCGGGCGGCGGAGGTACGACGCTGGCGCAAGGTCGTCGGCGCCATCCCCGGCCCCATGGAGGCCTGGCTCGCCCATCGTTCGCTCGCCACGCTGCAGCTGCGGATCGACCGCCAGTGCTCCACCGCGCTCGCGCTCGCGCAGACCCTCGCGGGGCGCGCGGACGTGACCGGGCTGCGCTACCCGGGGCTGCCCGACGACCCCTCGCACACGGTGGCCGCCCGGCAGATGCGGCGCTTCGGGTCCGTGGTCTCCTTCGAACTGGCGGACCGGAAGCGGGCCGATCGGTTCCTCGACGCGCTGCGGATCGTGGACGACGCGACCAGCTTCGGCGGCGTGCGCTCCACGGCGGAGCGGCGCGGGCGCTGGGGCGGGGACGCGGTCGCGGAGGGCTTCATCCGGTTCTCGGTCGGCGCCGAGGATCCGGAGGACCTGATCGCCGATGTGCTGCGGGCGCTCGACGAGGCCGGGGTGTAGACCGGTCCGGCTCCCGCACCCGACGGGGTGCCGACCCGTCCGGCAGCCGGCCGTTACCGGTGCTGAGCACGGCCCGCGCCGGCGCTGAGCACGACCCGTGCCCGTCCCGGGCACGGTCCGCGCCGGTCCCGGGCGCACAGAACGAGGCGCTCCGAGCCTCCCCCCTCGTGGCTCGGAACGCCTCGGTTCCACGCGCGGAGACCGCCTGACCAAGGCTAGTTGACTGTGCGTCAGTGTCCAATCACGGTAGCGACAGAGACCTATCGACTTATTTATAGTTGGACGGTCCTGAGGCGCAGTCAGCCGACCGCCTGAGTCGAACGGCCGCACGGCCGGGAGGGGGCGGACATGGATCTGGCCCTGCTGCGCACGTTCGTCACGGTGCACCGGGCCGGCTCCTTCACCCGCGCCGCCGCGCTCCTCGGGCTCTCCCAGCCGGCCGTCACCAGCCAGATCCGGACGCTCGAACGACAGCTCGGGCGCCCCCTCTTCCTCAGACAGGCCCGCGGCGTCACGCCGACCACCATCGGCGACGAGCTCGCCCACCGCGCCGCCCCTCATCTGGACGCCCTCGTCGAGATCGCCGGGACCGGCCTCGACGAGGAGAGCGGTGTCCGCACCCTCCATGTCGCCGGTCCCCCGGAGTTCACCGCGCTCCGTGTCCTGCCGGCCCTCACCCCGCTGGTCGGCCAGGGCCTCGCCGTACGGGCGTCGTTCCTCGGAAACACCGAGGAGATCCTGGACGGGCTCGCCGCGGGCCACCACGATCTGGCCGTCGCCACCGCCCGGCCCCGGGGCGGCCTGCTCGTCTCCACCCCGCTCTGCGACGAGGAGTACGTGCTGGTCGCGGCCCCGCGCTGGGCGGCCCGGCTCTCCCCCGACGTCCTGCTCCGCAAGGGCGCGGTGGTCCTGGAGCAGCTGCCGGTGGTCGAGGTGCACGAGTCGCTGCCGTTCGTGGCCCGCTATTGGGCGAGCGTCTTCGAGACCAAGCCGGCGGTCGCCGCCACCGTGATCGCCCCCGATCTGCGCGCCGTCCGGGAGTCCGCGGCCTCCGGCGCCGGACTCGCCGTCCTGCCCCGCTATCTCTGCGAGGAGGCCCTGGAGCAGGGCCGGCTCGTGGCGCTGCTCGATCCTCCCGTCCCTCCGCTGCGGACCTACTTCCTGGTCGTGCGGACGGGGACGCTCGCGCTGTCGCCCATCGCCCGCGCGCACGAGGAACTGCTGCGGGCCGCGGGGGACTGGTGAGTCTCCGCGGGGCGACCGCGACCTTCCGCGGGGACTGGTGAGTTTCCGCCGGGGACGGCGAGTTTCAGGACACCCCGGACGGGCCATTTTCTTCCCATGAACGAACGGCCCGTGATCAAGCGCACCGCACGCGCCATCCTGCTCGACGGGGACGACCTCGTCCTCATCAAGCGCACCAAGCCGGGGATGGACCCCTACTGGCTCACGCCCGGTGGCGGCGTGGAAGCCACCGACGCCACCGTCGTCGAGGCCCTGCACCGCGAGGTCCACGAGGAGCTCGGCGCCAAGATCGTCGATGTGGTGCCCTGCTTCGTCGACACCGTCGAGCACATCGTCGACGGCGGGGTCTCCGGGGTGAAGGTCCAGCACTTCTTCGTGTGCCGCCTGGAGTCCATGGACACCTCCCTGCGGCACGGCCCGGAGATGGACGAACCCGTCGGCGAGTACGAGATCGTCCGGGTGCCCTTCAGCCGGGTCGGCATCGCCGCCGTGCACCTCGTCCCGCTCTCGCTGCGCCACTACCTCGACGGCAACATCGAGGGCGTCCGCGCCATGCACGCCCCCGACCTGGGCTGATCGTCGGCCGTCGGGGCCAGTTCGGCGAGGAAGTCGTGCCGGATGCGCTCCGCGGGGACCCCCGCTCCCCGCAGCGCGTCCACCCCACGACGGACCATGCCGAGCGGCCCCGAGAGATACGCGTCGCGTTCGCTCCAGGAGCCGTAACGGCAGACGGCCTCCGGGAGCCGTCCCTGCTCCTCGGTGACCGGATGGACGGAGAGCCAGGGGAAGGTCTTCTGCAGGCGCAGCATCGTGTCGATGTCGTAGAGGTCGTGGCCGTTGCGGGCCCCGTAGAACACATCGACCGGACGTCTGTCCCCGTGCTCGGCGACGTCCTCGACCAGGGCCTTGATGGGCGCTATCCCGGTGCCGCCTCCCACACAGAGCAGGCCCGTGTCCGTGTCGTGGTCGACGGTCATGGAACCCGCCGGCGGGCCGAGGCGCAGGACGTCCCCGGGGCGCGCCCGGTGGACCAGCGCGTTGGACACCCAGCCGGCCGGAACCGCCTTCACGTGCAGGGAGAGCAGTCCGTCGGGCCGGGGCGCCGAGGCGAACGAGTAGTGACGCCATATGCGCGGCCACCACGGGGTCTCCAGCGTCGTGTACTGCCCCGCGAGGAAGGAGTACGGCTGGTCGGGCCGGAGCGTGACGACGGCGATGTCCGGGGTCCGTAGATCGTGGGAGACCACCTCGGCCTGCCACCAGGCGGGCGCCGAGCGCTCGTCCTCCGCCGCCGCGTCGATCATGATCTGGGAGATCGTCGTGTACGTACGGACCCAGGCCGCCTGCGTCTCCTCGTCCCAGGTCGTCGTCGCGTACCGCGTGAGCGCGCCGATGAGGGCCTCGCCGACGGCCGGGTAGTGGGCGGAGTGGGTGCCGTACTTGCGGTGGCCCCTGCCGAGGTTCTGCAGATACGCGGTGAGCACCGGGGCGTTGTCCATATGCTCCGCCGCGGTGAGCAGGGCCTTCAGGAGCCGGTCCCGCTGGGTGTCCATGGCCGCGGGGAACATCTCGCGCAGCCCCGGGTTCCCGATGAAGAGCAGGGCGTAGAAGTAGGAGGTCACCCGGTCGGCGACCGGCGCGATCTCCGCGAGGGTGCGGCGGACGAGTACAGCGTCGGCGGAGGCTTCCGCAGGTATTCGGGGTTCGTTCCCGTCGTCCGCCGGGCGGCGGGGCCCGGTGCCGCCCCCCGCCGGGCGCTCCGGCCCGTCCCCGTCCTCCGCTGCCCTCGTGGTGGTCGGAGCATCCATCATGTGCCTCGCCCTCGCGCTGGCCGGCTTCCGTGGACGCAGCATGACCCCTCCGAACGCCGCTCCGGAGGGAAAGCGGCGTTCTCGGGCCAAACAGCAGGGTTTCTGACTAAGCTGCGCTGTTTCGGACCAGGGCGTAGGCCTCGCGCAGATCCCCTCCGGCGTAGCTGTGCCGGGCGAGCCCGGCGAGATGGTGGTCCGCGTTCACCGCCACGGTGTCCGGCACGATCGCGAAGAGCTCCGCGTCGGACATCGAGTCGCCATAGGCGACACAGTGGGAGGGGTCCACCCCGTACTCCGCGCAGAGTTCCCGTGCGATCCGCACCTTCGCCCGCGCGTCGAGGATGCCGGGCCGGTGGATCGGCTCGGTGAAGGGGACGGCCGGCCAGAGCGACCCGTGCGCCGCGTCGACACCCCAGTCGAGAAGGCGCTCGACGAAGAAGTCGGGAGAGAGCGAGATGACCGCACAGCGGTCGCCCCGGTCCCGGATGTCGGCCCAGACCTCGCGAATGCCCAGCAGCCAGGGCGCCCCTTCGAAGGCCGCCGCGACGTGTTCCACGGTGAGCGCGGACCACAGCTCGCGGGCCCGGACGGCGAACTCGTCCGGTGTGAGCCCTCGCAGGAGAAAGCTCTTCTCCAGGGCGGCGATCTCCTCGTCGACACCCAGTTGCCGGGAGATCTCCACCGCCGCGGCCGACCCGCGGATCAGGGTGCCGTCGAGGTCGAAGAGGTGCAGTCGCTGCTGTCGCGGTTTCACGTGAAACATCGTCTCCGTCCCACGACATGGAATCAACGCCCTCCTCCGGCCGACTCCCATCGTCCGCCGGTCCCCCGCCGCTTCCCCTCCTGCACCATGCCGCGCACATGTATCGGCCAGATCAGCTAAAGCGGTGGACGGAAGATCACCGCGTCGGCGAGCCTGACACCATGCCGATTTCCCCCTCCTCGCTCGCACAGCTCCCCATCCGGCGCCTCACCGTGGACGACCTCCTCGCCTGCGCCGACCTGTCCGAGAACCGGGGCTGGCCGCGTGAGGAACACAAGTGGGGCCTCCTCCTCGCCGCGGGCACCGGCTACGGCATCGACGACCCTTCCGGAGCCGGGCTGATCACCTGCTCCGTGGTCACGTCGTACGGCCCGGGGCTCGCCGCGATCGGCATGGTGCTCGTCGCCGAGCGGTACGCGCGCCAAGGGGTGGGACGCCGGCTCATGGAGCACGTCCTGGCGGAAGCCGGGGACACTCCGCTCACCCTGCACGCCACGCCGTACGGGCAGCCCCTCTACGAGCAGCTGGGCTTCACGGAGACGGGCCGCGCGGAGATGGTGAGCGGGCGCTTCACGTTCACCGCGCCCGCCCCGGCCGTTCCGGTCCGCCCGGCGACGGCGGAGGACCTCCAGGCGATCCTGCGGCTGGACCACGAGATCTTCGGCCTGGACCGCACCCATGTGATCACCCGGCTACCCGCGTTCGCCGACCACCTCCGGGTCGCGGAGGAGGACGGCGAGATCACCGGCTTCGCGGCGGCCTGGCCCAACATGGACACCCATGTCGTCGGACCCCTGATCGCCCGGGACCCCGCCACGGCCCAGGCCCTGATCGCCTCGCTCGCGGCCGCCACCGACCGCCCGCTGCGCACGGACATCGACGTGCGGCACTCGGCCCTTTTGAGCTGGGTGAAGGAGAACGGTCTCGACGCGATCGCCTCCAACGCGGTGATGGTCCGCTCCCTCCCCGACCTCCCCGGCGACTGGCGCCGCCGCTTCGCTCCCCTGACCGTCGCCGCCGGTTAGGGCGGCGTTCGGTCCGCCCGCCCTGCCTGGCCAGGCTTCAGGGCGGATCAGGTCCACCCGCCCAGATTTACTTGCACACGCGCATTATTGCGTCGCATCGTCTACCCTGGGTCGAGAACCACTCCGCACCGAGGAGAGACCGAGGAGAGACCATGACCGCGACGGACCCCGCACTCACCGCGCTCTCCCAGCGCTGGTGCGCCCTCTCCCTGCTGCACGGCAGGATCGAGTCGCACATCGAGCGCGCCCTGGAGTCGCGGCACGGCCTGAGCGTGCGGGAGTACTCCCTGCTCGACGTCCTCAGCCGCCAGCACAGCGGACCGGGCGGGCACCTCCAGATGAAGCAGGTCGCCGACGCGGTCGTCCTCAGCCAGAGCGCCACCACCCGGCTGGTCACCCGGCTGGAGGACCGGGGTCTGCTCACCCGGTACCTCTGCGCCACCGACCGGCGCGGTATCTACACCGATGTCACCGAATCCGGCCAGAAGCTCCTGGCGGAGGCCCGCCCCACCAACGACAGCGCTCTGCGCGAGGCGCTCGACGAGGCCGCCAAGAACCCTGAGCTGGCCCCGCTGGTCCAGGTCGTGGAAGGCGCGAGCGTTCCCGCCTAGGCACCGGCGGTCCGACCCGCACGGCACGCCCTCGGTGATGCGGCGACATCCCCCGGCGTACCCTGCGGGGCATGAGCGATCTTGAGATACGTCCCGCCACCCCGGAGGACCTCGAAGCCATCGTCGCGATGCTCGCCGACGACCCGCTGGGCGCGCAGCGCGAATCCCCGGACGACCTCGCCCCGTACCTCGTGGCCTTCGAACGCCTGGCGGACGACCCCCAGCAGCACCTCGTCGTGGCCGTCCGCGAGGCCAAGGTCGTCGGCACGCTCCAGCTGACGATCATCCCCGGCCTCTCCCGCCGGGGCGCCACCCGCTCGATCATCGAGGGCGTCCGCATCCACGCCGAGGAGCGCGGCAGCGGCCTGGGCACCCTGCTCATCGAGTGGGCCGTCGAGGAGTCCGGCCGCCAGGGCTGCCGACTCGTCCAGCTGACCTCCGACGTCACCCGCACCGATGCCCACCGCTTCTACGAGCGGCTCGGCTTCGAGGCCTCTCACCTGGGCTTCAAGAAGAACCTCTGAGGCAGCGGAGCACTCGGCCGGCGTGCCGGGACACCACCCCGGCACGCGCTGATCGGGCTTGTTTCACGTGAAACACCGCAGAACGGCTCAGAGACCGCGCCAGCCCGCCTCGTCCACGCCACCCGGCACCACGTCCGCCGGCGCGTACGGCTCCCGCGTGAAGACGAAGGAGCCGAGGTCGAGATGGCTCACGGTGCCGTCGGCGCGCCGCACCGCCCGGAGCGTCTCCCCCTCGTAGTAGCCGTTCAGTCCGAGCCAGCCGCCCTCGGGCAGCGCCCGGAAGCGGGCCCGCCGCCCGGCTCCCCGCAGGGGTTCGAGCACCACACTCCGCTCGGGGCCGATCCGGAGACCGTAGGCGTACGTGCCCCAGTACCAGGGCCCCGTCAGGGCGAGCAGCTCCTCGTCGGCCTCGGCCTCCGGAAGCGGGCGCCAGGGCTCCGGGAACCGCGGTTCCGCCTCCGCCACGATCCGTACGAGATCGGCGGCCACGGCCCCCGTCAGCGGCCCCGAGGTGGCGTTGGCGAGGGCGATCGCCGCCAGCCCGTCCTCCACGCTCACCCAGAGGGCGGCGACGAAGCCGGGCAGCGATCCGGTGTGACCGACCAGGGTCCGGCCGTCCTTGCGGATCAGCTGGAGACCGAGCCCGTAGCCTCCCTCCCAGTCCCCCTCCCCGACCGCGGCGGCCGGGGCCCGCATCTCCGCCACGGAGGCCGCGATGAGCACGCGCTCGTCACCTGCCGCGAGGAAGGCGGCGAAGCGGGCGAGATCCGCCGCCGTCGACCAGAGCTGCCCGGCCGACGCCATCAGCCCGAGGTCCTCGGACGGCTCCGGCAGCATCACATCGGCCCAGGGGTGCACCGCCCAGCCGCCCGCGTGCGGAGCGACCGGATCGAGCGTCGTACGGCTCATCCCGAGCGGCTCCAGGATCTCGCGCCGCAGCGCCTCCTCCCACGGCACTCCCCGCACGGCCTCGATCAGTGAACCGAGCAGCGTGTAACCAGGGTTGGAGTAGTGGTGACGGCGCCCCGGCGCCTGGAGGAAGGGCCGCTCCCCCAGGACGTCGGAGAGCTCCGGCCGCAGTGCGGCGGACGAGCGCTCCCACCACTGACCGGGCGTCTCGGCCGCGAGACCACCACTGTGGCCGAGGAGCTGTGCGATCGTCACCTCCCCGGCACTCGTGCCCTTGAGGTGCCGCTCCAGCGGATCGTCGAGGCCGAGAAGCCCCTCGTCCCGCAGCCGCATCACCAGCACGGCGGTGAACACCTTGGTGATCGACCCGATCCTGAACTGCGTGTCGGCGTCCGGCGCGTGCCCGTCCACACAACTGCGCGAACCGCTCCACACCAGCGCGCCGTCGCGCACCACGGCCCCCACGAAGGAGGGCGCCCGACCCTCGGACTGGGCCACCGCGACGCGATGCAGCAGAGCCCGCTCGGTACCGGGCAGCAGGGCTTCGAAAGTTGTCGTCATGAGCCCCATCCAACGTGATCCTCCGAACGATGGCCTCCGGATTACCGGTGCGCCCTCCGCGTGCCAGGCTGCAGGAACCTTCGTCACAGGTGACGAGACGACGGGAAGGCGGCACCCCATGCGAGGCACCGAACACCTCATCCGGACCAACGGCGTCGAACTGTGCGCCGAGACCTTCGGCGACCCCGCCGGCACGCCCCTCCTCCTCATCCACGGCGCCGGCCACTCGATGCTCGCGTGGGACGAGGAGTTCGTCCGGCGCCTCGTCGCCGGCGGCAGGTGCGTGATCCGCTACGACAGCCGGGACGCGGGCCGCTCCACCGTGTTCCCCGCGGGCGAGCCGCCGTACGACCTAAGCGACCTGGTCACCGATGCCGCCGGGCTGCTCGACGCGCTCCAGCGGCCGTCCGCGGAGATCGTCGGCATGTCCCAGGGCGCGGCCGTCGCCCAGTTGCTCGCCCTCGACCACCCGGACCGGGTCGCCGCGCTCGCCCTCGCGTCCTCGACCCCCGGAGGACCGGGCCACGACCAGCCCGATCTGCCGCCGATCACCGAGGCCCTGCTTGCGGTCTTCGCCGAGGACGCCCCGGTGCCCGACTGGAACGACCGGGCCGCCGTCGTCGACTGGCTCGTCGAGGGCGAGCGTCCCTTCGCCGCCTCCTCACGCCCCTTCGACACCGACGCCACGCGCGCCTGGGCGAGGCGGGTCGTCGACCACGCGCGCGACATCGCCGCGCAGGTCACCAACCCCTTCTTGATCGACGCCGGAGCGCCCTGGAGGGACCGCCTCGGTGCGATCACGGCTCCGACGCTCGTCCTGCACGGCACCGAGGACCCGCTGTTCCCTCTGGAACACGGACGCGCCCTCGCCGCCGAGATCCCCGGCGCCCGATTCCTCGCCCTGGAGCGGACCGGCCACGAGGTGTTCCCCCGCGAGGTCTGGAACGAGGTCGTTCCCGCGCTCCTCGGGCTGTAGGTTCTCCGGTTCGCTGTCATAGGGCGATGCTGTGACCTGCTGTTCTCCCACCTGTCTCAGGCAGTGACGGATGAGTTGAGTCTCAGGTTCGTGGCACTTCGTTCGACCGCCTCCGACGGAGTTCACCAGGTCATGCACGATTCAGATCGAGGCTCCGAGGGCCTTCCGCAGGAGCTCGCCGAACTCTGCGGGGTGCGTGGTCAGTCCGATGTGCCCGCCGGGGAAGGGCTGGAGCTCCGTGCCGAGACGCTCGGCCAGGAAAGCTGCCGAGCGGTGGGGCAGCTCACCGCGTGAGTCCTGGCCACCGGCGATCACGAGACGGTCCGACACCCCCTCCAGCCGACGGATGTCCGGCGCGTAGGACATGAAGCTGGGCACGATCCGACCGACGAAGTACGGCAGGTTGGCCATCGTCCGCTCGGCCCGCGCCGCTGTCCGGGTCGGAAGCTTGATCTCGGCCTCCGGCTCGGTGGTGTCGCCGTCCTTCTTCAGGCCCGCAGCAAACACGGCCATCGCCGGCATGAGCCCCTGGGTACGGAACGTGTCCCGCACCTGTGCGATGAGTGCGCGGTGTTCAGCCGCGTCCGGCAGGACCTCCACCACTGGCGGCTCGTGCACCACAACGCGTGCAATGCGTTCGGGGTGGGCGGTGAGCAGGTGCAGGGCGGCGATCGCGCCCGAACTGGCGCCGAACACTCGGGCGGCCTCGCCGGGCGACAGCAGTTCCAGCATCCGGAACGCGTCATCGGCGTGCTCGGCCACCTGCTGCTCGGCGTCGGGGTCGTCCAGCGTGCTGCGGGACATGCCGCGCGGGTCGTAGGTCGCGACGGTGTATTCGGCGGCCAGGTCTTCGGCGATGCCGTCGAAGGATGCCGCGCCGCCCGTCCCTCCGGGGATCAACAGCAGGAGCGGGCCCTGGCCTCGCACTTCGTAGTGCAGGGTCGCGCCGTTCACACGCAGGCTGCCGATGGTCGGGGCGGTCATGAGGAGTCTCCTTCTCGGAACGGGGGCCAGTGCTCCAGGAGGGTGTGCAGGGCGTCGAGCGCGCGGATCCAGGACTGCTGCGGCGAACGCTCGTGCGCGAAGCCGCCCGCCGCTTCCAGGGCGACGAACCCGTGGAACGTGCTGCGCAGCAACCGGACGGCGTCGGTCAGGTCCGGCTCGGCCAGTCCGTAGCCGCGCAGCATGCTGTAGGTCAGCTCGACCGCCCGTCGTGGTCCGGGCGCCTCTGCGGCCAGCTCGGGGTCGATCTGGATCGGGGTCTGCGTTGCCATGTAGCGGCCCGGATGCTGGTGGGCGTACTCCCGCCAGGCATTCGCGAAGGCGACGAGCGCGTCTTTGCCTGCTCGCCCGGCGGTCGCCTCCGCGATGCGGATGGTCTTCTCGTCCGCCGCCAGCAGGGCGATCCGACCGCGCAGATCCTCCAGGCCGCGGACGTGCGTGTAGAGGCTCGCGTCCTTCACGCCCAGTCGCCGCGCCACCTGCGACATGGTCACGTGGTCGAGCCCGACGTCGTCCGCCAGCTCCGCGCCCGCGACCGTCACCCGCTCCGCTGTCAGCCCGGCCCGCACCATGCACCCTCCCAAGATCCTTGAGATCCTAGTTTTAACCTAGGGGCCCTAGGAAAACAATCGGGGGGGTGCCCGCGACCAGGGCGTCCGCGGGATCACGGACTGCCTTACAAAGGGTGTAGGGTCTCGCGATCGGTGTCATAGCGCATCGCCCTGACCTGCGGCTCTTCAAGCTGTCTCACGTCATGTCATGGCGAGTCTGTCTCAGGGCACGTGTCGTTTCCTCGGTTGCAGGCCGAGGTCTCCGGCCTGCAACCAGAGCGAATTCTTGCGATTCGAAACCTTCGCCAGATCTGCGGTCAGTCGAGTTCCCTGGGCCCGTAGTGGGCGACTTCCGCTCCTGTTTGCAAGGCCCAGTAGCGGTCTCCGTATGACCAGTGCCACCACTCTGTGGGGTAGTTGACCAGGCCTGCAGCGGTGAGCGCAGTGCCCAGGATGTCCCGATGAGAGCGAGCCTCGTCGCTGATGCTCCCGGCCTGCGTGTAACAAGCCCCCGCGCTCTCCTCCGGAGTCGCGTTCATCCGAGTGCCCATCTCAAGCTCGCGCCCGTCGTCACCAGCGAGCGTCAGGTCGACAGCTGCCCCGGCGCTGTGCGGTGCAATCTCGGGCGGAGACACGTAGCGGCTGGCTGCCGAGCGGACCTGTTCAACAGTCCATTCCGGGTGTTCCGCGCGCAGTTGGGCTGCGTATTCGTCGAAGTAGCGACGTTGAAGGGAGGGCGGACGGTATCCCTCGACGAACAGCAGCCGCATTCCTTGAGGCAGCTGCGACTGTGCTTCGAGGAGCCGGTCGAGCACTCCTTCCCGCAGGTGGGCGAAGGCACCGGCGGAGTCTTGCCACTTCCGCTCGTCGACCAGCAAGGAGCGTTCTCGTCGCACGTCTACGAGCCGTTCACCGCACTCGTGGACAGGCACGGCTGCGACCTTCGGGTCGGACATCAGAACTATCTCAGTCATGAATCGATCATCTCGTGGCCTTGCGCCCACCTTCAGTCGGGATCTTCTGGGCGGCCGCGATGACGCTTTTCCCGAATCGGGTGCGGAAATAGCGCTCAACCGGCCCTTTGTCCCGGCCCGTTCGCAGCCGGGCAGGCTGGATCGAGATGCCCATCCGGCGGCAGCCTGAGTGTGAACGGATCGAACGCGAACACATCCAGCCGAGTGCGGAGCGTGAGACTGTGACGCGAAATCTGAGACCCTACACAGGGCGGGATCAGGTCTGAGCCATGTCCACGAAGCGGGAGTAGTGGCCCTGGAAGGCCACGGTGATCGTGGCCGTCGGGCCGTTACGGTGCTTGCCGACGATGATGTCGGCCTCGCCCGCTCGCGGTGACTCCTTCTCGTACGCGTCCTCGCGGTGCAGCAGGATGACCATGTCCGCGTCCTGCTCGATCGAGCCGGACTCACGCAGGTCGGAGACCATCGGCTTCTTGTCGGTGCGCTGCTCGGGGCCACGGTTCAGCTGGGAGAGCGCGATCACCGGCAGCTCCAGCTCCTTGGCGAGGAGCTTCAGGTTTCGCGACATGTCGGAGACCTCTTGCTGACGGCTCTCCTGCCGCTTCGAACCACCGGACTGCATCAGCTGCAGATAGTCGATGATGACGAGCTTGAGCCCGTTGCGCTGCTTGAGCCGGCGGCACTTCGCCCGGATCTCCATCATCGACAGGTTCGGGGAGTCGTCGATGTAGAGCGGGGCCTGGGAGACGTCCGGCATCCGGCGGGCGAGCCGGGTCCAGTCCTCGTCGGTCATCGTGCCGGAGCGCATGTGATGCAGCGCGACCCGGGCCTCCGCCGAGAGCAGACGCATCGCGATCTCGTTGCGGCCCATTTCGAGGGAGAAGATGACGCTGGGCAGGTTGTGCTTGATGGACGCCGCACGCGCGAAGTCCAGGGCGAGGGTCGACTTACCCATGGCGGGACGCGCCGCGATGATGATCATCTGACCGGGGTGCAGACCGTTGGTGAGCGAGTCCAGGTCGGTGAAGCCGGTGGGCACACCGGTCATCTCACCGCTGCGGGAGCCGATCGCCTCGATCTCGTCGAGCGCCCCCTCCATGATGTCGCCGAGCGGCAGATAGTCCTCGGTGGTCCGCTGCTCGGTGACCGCGTAGATCTCGGCCTGGGCCGAGTTCACGATCTCGTCGACGTCTCCGTCGGCCGCGTAGCCCATCTGCGTGATCTTGGTACCGGCCTCGACGAGGCGGCGCAGGACGGCCCGCTCGTGGACGATCTCCGCGTAGTACGAGGCATTGGCCGCCGTCGGTACCGACTGGACCAGGGTGTGCAGGTAGGAGGCACCGCCGACGCGGGTGATCTCGCCGCGCTTCGTGAGCTCGGCACCGACCGTGATCGGGTCGGCCGGCTCACCCTTGGCGTAGAGGTCGAGGATCGCGGCGTAGACGGTCTCGTGGGCGGGCTTGTAGAAGTCGTTGCCCTTGATGATCTCCACGACGTCCGCGATGGCGTCCTTGGAGAGCAGCATGCCGCCGAGGACGGACTGCTCGGCGTCGAGGTCCTGCGGGGGAACCCGCTCGAAGCCGGAGAGCCCTCCGTCCCAGGGACCGCCTTCACCGCCCCGCTCGTGCTGGTCGTCCCGTCCGCGGCCGCGACCGCGCCCCTCGCCTCGGGTACGGGTGGGCAGTCGGTCGCTCGGTCCGCTGTCGGCCCAAGGGTCGTCCAGGGGCTCGGGAATGCTCACCAAGCACCTCCTCCCGTCCGCTCCGCGGACCTCGCCATGCCACTCTTTCTTACGCCACGGGCTTGATCAACGAGTGGCTTTGCGACCGCTTCTGGCGCGTCGGGCGCCGGACCACGGTAGGCCCGTGAGAGGCGTCAGCCAATCTGGTTATCCACAGGCCCTGTGGGTGAAGGGCCTCAGCCTGTGGAGAACTCGCCGGAACCTGTGCACGGACCGGGGGACAGCCATGTGGACAAACTCATAGACCCCCTAGCCCCACGGTTCTGACCTGCACTTTCCCCATCCACGGGCTGTGGGGGAGAAAAACTTTTCTCCCTGGACCAAGATCAGAACAAACGACCCACACCCGAAGCGCCTTGCCCCCGACAAGTAAGGATCACAGATGCATTGCATCTCTTACCTGTGGAAGATTAGATTGACCCCATGACCCAGGCCCCCGCGACGCCCAAGGCCGTCCGCCGACAGCACGACCGCGAGATCGTCTCCCTCGCCCTGCCGGCCTTCGGCGCTCTTGTCGCCGAGCCGCTCTTCCTCATGGTCGACAGCGCCATCGTCGGCCATCTCGGCACCCCCCAACTCGCGGGTCTCGCGATCGCCGCCGCGCTGCTGTCCACCGCCGTCAGCGTCTTCGTCTTCCTCGCCTACGCCACCACGGCCGCGGTCTCCCGCCGCGTCGGCGCCGGGGACCTCCAGGCCGCGATCCGGCAGGGCATGGACGGCATCTGGCTCGCCCTCCTCCTCGGGGCCGCCGTCGTCGCGCTGACCCTGCCTGCGGCGCCCTGGCTCATCAGCCTCTTCGGCGCCTCCGACACCGCCGCACCCTACGCCGTCACGTACCTCAGGATCTCCAGCCTCGGCATCCCCGCCATGCTGGTGGTCCTGGCCGCCACCGGCGTCCTGCGCGGCCTTCAGGACACCCGTACACCGCTCTACGTGGCCATCGGAGGCTTCGCGGCCAACGGTGCGCTCAACGTCGGCCTTGTCTACGGCGCCGGTCTGGGGATCGCCGGCTCTGCCTGGGGCACCGTGAATGCCCAGTGCGGCATGGCCGTCGCCTACCTCGTCGTGGTCGTACGGGGCGCCCGCCGCCACGGAGCCTCCCTCCGCCCCGACGCGGCCGGCATACGCGCCTCCGCCCAGGCCGGAGTACCGCTCCTCGTCCGTACGCTCTCACTCCGCGCGGTCCTCATGATCGCCACGGCCGTCGCGGCTCGGATGGGGGACGCGGAGGTCGCGGCCCACCAGATCATCCTGTCCCTGTGGAGCCTGATGGCCTTCGCCCTCGACGCCATCGCGATCGCGGGCCAGGCCATCATCGGCCGCTATCTCGGCGCGAACGACGCCGAGGGCGCCCGACAGGTCTGCCGCCGCATGGTCCAGTGGGGCGTGGTCTCCGGAGTGGTGCTCGGCACGCTGCTCATCGTCGCCCGCCCCCTGTTCATTCCGCTCTTCACCGGTGACACAGCCGTCCAGGACACCCTGCTCCCGGCCCTGCTCGTGGTCGCGCTCTCGCAGCCGATCTCCGGGGTCGTCTTCGTCCTCGACGGCGTCCTGATGGGCGCGGGGGACGGTCCCTACCTGGCCTGGGCCATGCTGCTGACGCTCGCCGTCTTCGCCCCGGTGGCCCTGCTGGTCCCGGTCCTCGGCGGCGGCCTGACGGCGCTCTGGTGGGCGATGACGCTGATGATGTCCGTCCGGATGGCCACGCTCTGGTTCCGCTCCCGCTCGGGCCGCTGGATCGTCACCGGCGCCACTCGCTGAATGTTTCACGTGGAACAGGGCGTTTCACGTGAAACACAGCGGAAGGGCCGCACCCCGAGGGGTGCGGCCCTTCCTCACTGCTCAGCGCAGAGCGCCGGCGGCAGCGTTACGCGGCGACGATCTCGACGCCGAGCTTCGCGGCAACGTCGGCGTGCAGACGCACGGACACCTGGTGCGAGCCCAGGGTCTTGATCGGCGAACCGAGCTCGACGCGACGCTTGTCGACGTCGGGGCCACCCGCGGCCTTGATCGCCGAGGCGATGTCGGCCGGGGTCACGGAGCCGAAGAGACGGCCGGCGTCGCCGGAGCGAACGGCCAGGCGCACCTTCGTGCCCTCGAGCTTGGCCTTGATCTCGTTGGCCTGCTCGATGGTCGCGATCTCGTGGATCTTGCGGGCGCGGCGGATCTGCGCCACGTCCTGCTCGCCACCCTTGGTCCAGCGGATGGCGAAGCCACGCGGGACCAGGTAGTTGCGGGCGTAGCCGTCCTTGACGTCGACGACGTCGCCGGCGGTGCCGAGGCCGGAGACCTCGTGGGTCAGGATGATCTTCATTATTCGGTCACCCTTTCCTTATCGCGCGGTGGACGTGTAGGGCAGCAGCGCCATCTCACGGCTGTTCTTGACGGCCGTGGCGACGTCACGCTGGTGCTGCGTGCAGTTGCCGGTCACGCGGCGGGCACGGATCTTGCCGCGGTCGGAAATGAACTTCCGCAGCATGTTCGTGTCCTTGTAGTCCACGTACTGGGTCTTGTCCTTGCAGAACGCGCAGACCTTCTTCTTAGGCTTGCGCACAGGCGGCTTCGCCATGGTGTTTCTCCTGTGTGATCAAGAATGGGGGTACGAGCTGCTTCGAGGGCGTGCCCTAGAAGGGGGGCTCGTCCGAGTAGCCGCCGCCGCTGGAGTTTCCGCCCCAGCCGCCTCCGCCGCCCTGCTGCTGGCCGCCGCCGGAGGAGGAGGGACCGCCGGTCGCCCACGGGTCGTCGGCGGGAGCACCGCCACCACCCTGCTGGCCACCGCCGGAGTTTCCACCCCAGCTGCCACCGCCGCCGGCCTGCTGGCCGCCGCCGCCCCCGCCGTAACCACCCTGGCCGCCTCGACCGGTGGTCTTGGTGACCTTGGCCGTGGCGTTCTTGAGGCTGGGGCCGACTTCCTCGACATCCAGCTCGTAGACCGTGCGCTTGACGCCCTCACGGTCCTCGTAGGACCGCTGCTTCAGTCGGCCCTGCACGACGACGCGCATGCCTCGCTGAAGCGACTCGGCGACGTTCTCCGCCGCCTGACGCCAGACCGAGCAGGTGAGGAAGAGGCTTTCGCCGTCCTTCCACTCATTGGTCTGACGGTCGAAGGTGCGGGGGGTGGACGCGATACGGAACTTCGCGACCGCCGCACCGGACGGGGTGAAGCGCAGCTCGGGGTCGTCGACAAGATTGCCGACGACCGTGATGACGGTCTCGCCTGCCATGGGGGAACCTCTCGGCGGGATTGCTTCTGGCTGCTTTGCTGCTACTCGGATCCGAAGACCACTGAGCTAGTCGCTCAGTGGGTCTCGGGACGGAGGACCTTGGTCCGGAGGACCGACTCGTTCAGGTTGAGCTGTCGGTCGAGCTCCTTGACGACCGCAGGCTCGGCCTGCAGGTCGATGACCGAGTAGATGCCCTCGGGCTTCTTCTTGATCTCGTAGGCGAGACGACGACGGCCCCAGGTGTCGACCTTCTCGACCTTTCCGTTGCCCTCACGGACGACGGAAAGGAAGTTCTCGATCAGCGGGGAGACAGCGCGCTCCTCGAGATCGGGGTCGAGGATGACCATCACTTCGTAGTGACGCATGTGGAACCCACCTCCTTTGGACTCAGCGGCCACGGTCGTTCCGTGGCAGGAGGGTCGTGATGCGTAAGCAACGGTATCCGCCACCACTGACAGTCCCCCTCGGCGAACGAGGAGCACTGCCGGGATCCAGACGGACCAGGGCAGACACCGGTGCAGACCGTACAGAGTACCCGCTCATCCCCCTGCGGTTGAAATTCACTGGTGGGGGGACGCAATCTGTACACAACGGATGTCGGCGGCGCTACGATGCGCCGCCTTCCGGCAGCTACGCCAGGAGGTGCCCCATGGCACAGGCAATGCGACCCGACCCCGGCCACTCCCTCTTCGCCACCGACGGCAAACCGCACCCCATCCAGGACGCCCTGGTCGGAGTGACGCTGGTCCTCGGCGTCATCGCCTTCATCACCGCGCAGTTCCACAGCCTGCACCTGCTGAGCTCCTGGACGGGGCTCATCGGCATCCTGACCGGCGGCTACGGACAGTTCATCTCCGTGACGACACGCGAGCGCTTCCTGCTGATCCTCGGACTCGGCGCGTCGGCGTTCGGCTTCTACCTCGGCATGGCCCACGGCGGGCTCTTCGGCGGGGTCGTCAGCTGAGTCCAGGGCCACGTCAGGACGCACACACCCACTTCGGGGCGCTCCTCGGTCACAGTAGGCTTCGGCGCGAGAGCCGGAGCCCCTGACCGATGGGGACACACCTGCCGAGGAGCGCCCCGCATGAGCCTGACCCTGAGGACCATCAGCCGTGAGCAGCATCTGGCGTACATCCAGAGCCAGCCCGCGGCGAGCCACTGCCAGGTCCCGGCGTGGGCTGATGTGAAGACCGAGTGGCGCTCGGAGAACCTCGGCTGGTTCGACAAGAGCGGCGAGCTCGTCGGCGTCGGCCTGGTGCTCTACCGCCAGCTCCCGAAGATCAAGCGCTACCTGGCCTATCTGCCCGAGGGCCCGGTCATCAACTGGCACGCGCCCAACCTCGACGACTGGCTGACGCCGATGCTGGCGCACCTCAAGCAGCAGGGCGCCTTCTCGGTGAAGATGGGCCCGCCGGTCGTCATCCGGCGCTGGGACTCGGCCGCCATCAAGTCCGGCATCCAGGACCCGGACGTCAAGCGCCTCAAGGACGTCGAGGCCACCCACATCGAGCCGCGTGCCTTCGAAGTCGCGGACCGGCTGCGGAAGATGGGCTGGCAGCA
The DNA here is from genome assembly GCF_044752965.1 of Streptomyces sp. NPDC088553. Lineage (NCBI taxonomy): Bacteria > Bacillati > Actinomycetota > Actinomycetes > Kitasatosporales > Streptomycetaceae > Streptomyces > Streptomyces sp. NPDC088553. Next base: position 222,401 of record NZ_JBIVMG010000006.1, read on the forward strand.
GGCCGAGGACGGCGGCGCCGGCTTCGGCGACGTGCAGCCCCGCTACGTCTTCCAGGTCCCCCTCGCGAACCGCTCGCTCGACGACGTCCTCAAGGGCTTCAACCAGCTGTGGCGCCGCAACATCAAGAAGGCCGAGAAGGCCGGTGTCGAGGTCGTCCAGGGCGGCTACGAGGACCTGGCCGAGTGGCAGCGGCTCTACGAGATCACGGCCGTCCGTGACCACTTCCGGCCGCGCCCGCTCTCGTACTTCCAGCGCATGTGGACCGTCCTCAACAGCGAGGACCCCAACCGCATGCGGCTCTACTTCGCCCGCCACAACGGTGTGAACCTCTCCGCGGCGACGATGCTCGTCGTCGGCGGCCACGTCTGGTACTCCTACGGCGCCTCCGACAACATCGGCCGCGAGGTCCGGCCCTCGAACGCGATGCAGTGGCGCATGCTGCGCGACGCCTACGCGATGGGCGCGACCGTCTACGACCTGCGGGGCATCTCCGACTCGCTCGACGAGACCGACCACCTCTTCGGGCTCATCCAGTTCAAGGTGGGCACGGGCGGCGAGGCCGTCGAGTACGTCGGCGAGTGGGACTTCCCGCTGAACAAGCTGCTGCACAAGGCGCTCGACATCTACATGTCGCGCCGCTGACCCGTGTCGTGCCGCTGACGTTTCCGTAGTCTCGTACATACCTTTGACACACCGCTGCCATCAGAAAGGTTCCGGGCCGGCCATGGCGCTCTCCCTCTACGTCGACACCGCTCGCTGGCGCGCGCACCAGAAGACCGTCATCGACCAGTTCCCCGGTGTCATCCCGGTCTGCAAGGGCAACGGCTACGGCTTCGGCCACGAACGCCTCGCGGACGAGGCGGCCCGGTTCGGCGCCGACATGCTCGCCGTGGGCACCACGTACGAGGCCGCGCGGATCAAGGACTGGTTCAGCGGCGACCTGCTGGTCCTCACCCCCTTCCGCCGGGGTGAGGAACCGGTTCCGCTGCCCGACCGGGTCATCCGTTCCGTGTCGTCCGTGGACGGCGTCCACGCCCTGGTGGGGGCCCGGGTCGTCATCGAGTGCATGAGCTCGATGAAGCGGCACGGCGTCCGCGAGGAGGAGCTCCAGCAGCTCCACTCCGCCATCGAGGACGTACGCCTGGAGGGCTTCGCGCTCCACCTCCCGCTGGACCGCCCGGACGGCACCGACGCCGTCGAGGAGGTCATCGGCTGGATGGACCGGCTGCGGGCCGCCCGGCTGCCGCTGCACACCATGTTCGTCAGCCATCTGCGGGCCCAGGAACAGGCGCGGCTCCAGCAGCAGTTCCCGCAGACCCGCTTCCGCGCCCGCATCGGCACCCGGCTGTGGCTGGGCGACCACGAGGCCACGGAGTACCGGGGCGCGGTCCTCGACGTGACCCGGGTCTCCAAGGGCGACCGGTTCGGCTACCGCCAGCAGAAGGCCGCGTCGGACGGCTGGCTGGTCGTCGTCGCCGGCGGCACCTCGCACGGTGTGGGCCTGGAGGCCCCCAAGGCCATGCACGGCGTCATGCCGCGCGCCAAGGGCGTCGCACGGGCCGGTCTCGCCACCGTCAACCGGAACCTTTCGCCTTTCGTCTGGGCCGGGAAGCAGCGCTGGTTCGCCGAGCCGCCGCACATGCAGGTGTCGATCCTGTTCGTGCCGGCCGACGCCCAGGAGCCCCGGGTCGGCGACGAGCTCGTGGCCCATCTGCGCCACACCACGACGCAGTTCGACCGGCTCGTCGAGCGCTGAGCCGGCCGGTCGCCCCACGCCCCCGGGAGCTCAGCTCCTGGGGGTTCCCCATTCCACCAGAAGCCCGTCCTCCGCGGCCGGGGCCGCGTGCCGGGCGGGATGGGCGGCCCTGCCCGCCACGAAGACGTCCTCGGCGCCGTCCAGGACGCCTCCGGAGGGGTCGTCCGCGCCGTCCTGCCGGACCGGGTCCTTCTCGGGCGTGAGGATGTCGCGTACGACCATCACGCACAGGTACAGGGTGCCGAGCAGGTGCAGCACGATCGCGAACTGGTAGCCGTCCACCGGCAGACCCTGCTTGTTGCCGCTGGTCGTGAACGCCAGGTACATCCAGACGCCCACGAAGTACATGACCTCGCACGCCTGCCAGACCAGGAAGTCGCGCCAGCGCGGCCGGGCGAGCGCCGCCAGCGGCACCAGCCACAGCACGTACTGCGGTGAGTAGACCTTGTTGGTCAGGACGAACGCGGCGACGATCAGGAACGCCAGCTGGACGAAGCGGGGCCTGCGGGGCGCCGTGAACGCCAGATAGGCGAGCCCTCCGATCGCCGCCAGCATCAGCAGCAGCGCGTACAGATTGGCCTGGCCCGGCGTTATCGCGTCGCCCGTCCGCTGGCTGACCAGCAGCCAGATCGAACCGAAGTCGACGTTCCGGTCCCGGCTGAAGAGGTAGAACTGCTTCCAGCCCTCGGGTGCGAGCAGCATCACCGGCAGGTTCACCACCAGCCACGCGCCGCCGGCGGCCAGCACCGCCGTCCCGTACTCCCGCCACTTCCCGGCCCGCCAGCAGAGCAGCAGCAGCGGGCAGAGGAGCAGTATCGGGTAGAACTTGGCGGCGGTGGCCAGGCCGAGCAGGATCCCGAAGGCCAGCGGCCGTTCGCGCGACCACATCAGGATCGCGGCGGCCGTGAGCGCGACGGCCAGCATGTCCCAGTTGATCGTCGCGGTCAGCGCGATCGAGGGCGCCAGGGCGACGAGCAGTCCGTCCCAGGGCCGCAGCCGGTGCGTCCGGGTCACACAGACCGCGAGGACAGCCGCGCAGACCATCAGCAGACCCGCGTTGGCCAACCAGTACGACTGCTCGCGCTGCATCGTGTCGCCGCCGCCCGGCGTCAGCCAGGCCGCGACCTCCATGAAGAGCCCGGTCAGGACCGGGTACTCGAGGAACGGTATGTCGCCGCCCAGCCGGTCGAAGTAGGGCACCAGGCCCTCGGCGAAGCCCCGCCCCGTGAAGAGGTGCGGGATGTCCGAGTAGCAGGCGTGGGTGTACTGGGAGGTCGTGCCCCGGAACCAGGCCCAGTTGTAGCAGGGCAGCTTCTGCACCATGCCGAGGGCGAACATGCCGATGGCCACGAGGGCGATCACCCGCACCGGCGAGAACTGCCCGGTGCCGGTCCTCGCCCGCCGGCCGTAGGGGCCGCCGATCAGTTCGCTGCCCGCGGCGGCCACCTTGTCCCGGTGGGTGGGGATGACCGTCTGCGAGCGGCCCTCGGGCCGGTCCTGCGGCGCGCTCGTCTTCTGGAGGCTCGGCATGGGGGACATCCTGCCGTACGGCTCCGGGAAAACGGCGAGGGCCGCCGCGGCCGGCCCGTACGGAAAGGTACGGATCGGACGCGACGGCCCTCGGATCACGCGTCGGCGGGGAACCGGGGAGTGCCCCGCCGGAGGGTCAGGGGACCCAGACCCCGCTGCCGGGTTTGCCGTTCCCCCCGCCCGGACCGTTCCCGTCGTCCGTCGGCGTGCCGGTCCCGGTCGGTGTGCCGGTGGTGGGTGGCGCGGTCGTGGGCTGCCCGGTGTTGCCGCCGGGATCGCCCGGATCCTCCGTGCAGCCCCAGCCCCAGACACCACAGGTCGTCTTGCCCGGCTTCGGCGTCCGCGTCGTGGTCGGTGCGGTCGTCGTCGGCGGCGGCGTGGTGGTCGGCGCGGACGTCGTCGGCGTGGCCGAGCTCTCGGTCGGCGTCGGGGTGGCCGTCGGAGTCGGCGTGGGGCTGGCCGCGCCACCGCCGAAGACGGGCTCGGCGCCCTCCAGCTTCTCCGGCTTCGGGAAGGCCTTGACGTCGTCGTTCTTCACGGCCTGGGTCATGTAGTCGTGCCAGATCTGGGACGGGAACGACGAACCGTGAATCCGGGGCTGGGCACCCGTGCCGAACATCTCCTGGAACTCGCGGTTCTTCTTCGTGTCGTCGTCGTCGAACCGGTACATGTCGATCGCGGTCGACAGCTGCGCGGTGTAGCCGACGAACCAGGCCGACTTGTTGCCGTCGGTCGTACCGGTCTTGCCGGCCACGTCACGGCCCGGGATACGCGCCTTGCGACCGGTGCCCTCGTCGTCCTCCACGACGGAGCGGAGGACGTCGGTGACGTTGTTGGCCACCGCGGGCGAGAAGGCGAGCTTCTCGTCCTGCTTGTGCTTCTTGAAGGGGGCGCCTCCCTTGCGCACCTCCTCCACCGAGTAGGGCTCGTTCTGCTTGCCCTGGTTGGCGAAGGTCCCGTAGGCACCGGCCATCCGGATGGCGCTCGGGCTGGAGACACCGAGGGAGAAGGAGGGGAACTCACCCGGGACGAGCGAGTCGGGGCGCAGGCCCGCCCGGACGGCCGCATCACGGACCTTGTCGATGCCGACGTCCATGCCGAGCTGCACGTACGGCGAGTTCGCCGACTTGACCATGGCCCGGCGCAGGGTCATGTCCTTGTAGTCCGCGTCGTCGTCGTTGGTCTGGCGCCACTCCTTGCCCTTGTCGTCGTGCCAGACCTCGCCGTCGTACCTGCGGATCGTCAGCCCGTTCTTGCCGGAGTAGCGGCTCTTGTCCGGGTCCACGATCGTGCGGCTGGACGCGTCCTGCTCCGCACCCAGCTTCTTGTCCCGGACCCCGTCCGTCATCGCGGCGGCGAGCACGAAGGGCTTGAACGTCGATCCGACCTGCGCACCGGTGTTGTCGGCGTTGCTCCGGAAGTGCTTGGTCGCGTCCACGCCGCCGTAGAGGGCGACGATCTTCCCGGTCGCGGTGTCGACGGAGGCACCGCCGAACTGCACGTTGGTGTCCTCCTTCGGGCGCTTCTTCGGGTCGATGTGCTCGTCCAGGATCTTTGTGACCGACTTCTCCAGAGTGGCCACCTTCTGCTTGTCGAAGGTGGTGTAGATCTCGTAGCCGCCGCGCTCCAGATCCTGCTCGGTGATATCGAACTGGGCCTTGATGTTCGCCTTCGCGGTGTTGACCAGATAGCCGATCTGACCGCTGAGGTTGGCGTTCTTCTTGGGCTTCTCGATCTTGGGGAACGTCGTGTACTTCGCACGTTCCGCGGCCGGGAGGTGCCCGTCCTTCTGCATCTCGTCGAGAATCCAGGACCACCGCTCGGTGGCCCGCACGGTGTTCTTCTCGGGCGTGGCCTCGGGGTCGACCTCGGGGAGGCCGGCGGGGTCGTAGTACGTCGCGCCCTTGAGCACCGCGGCGAGCAGCGCCGACTGGCTGGGGTCGAGATCCTCGGCGTCGACGTTGAAGTACGCACGTGCCGCCGCCTGAACGCCGTAGGCGCCACGTCCGTAGTACGCGGTGTTCAGATAGCCGGCGAGGATTTCGTCCTTCTCGACCTCGCCGCCGACCTTCATGGAGATGAAGAGTTCCTTCACCTTCCGGCTGAGGGTCTGCGACTGGTCGTCGAGACGGTTGTTCTTGACGTACTGCTGGGTGATCGTCGAACCACCCTGGGTCTCGCCGCCCTTGGCCATGTTCCACACGGCACGGCCGATACCCATGGGGTCGATTCCGGAGTCGTCCCAGAAGGTCTTGTTCTCCGCCGAGATCACGGCGTTCTGCATGGACTTCGGGATGTTGGCGAACGGGATGATCTGGCGGTTCGCGCCGCTGCCCGTCGCGACCATCCGGGATCCGTCGGCCCAGTAGTAGATGTTGTTCTGCGACTTCGCGGTCAGCGCCTCGTTGGGAATCTCCACCCGCGAGTACGCGATCGCGGCCGCGCCCATCAGGCTGGCCATGAAGAACAGGAACGTGCCCGTCACGAGCTTCCATGACGGCATCCAGCGACGCCATCCGTACTTTCCGTGACGGGGGTAGTCGATGATGCGCTTCTTGCCCGGCGGACGCCCGCCGGAGCCACGGCCGGGACCGCTGCCGCGGCCGCCACCGCCGCCACCTCGCCGCCCGCCCCCGGGACCACCGGGACCCCCGGGGCCGGCCTCGGCCCCCTTTCGGCGGCTGCCGCGCTGGGCAGCCCTGCGGGCCTCGGCACGGCCCCCGTAGGGCCGCTGCTCCTCCCCAGGGGAGGAAGGAGGTCCGTACGAGGCCGAAGGGGCCTCCCTACCGACGTCTTGGGTGGGGGCCGACCTGCGGCCCACCGGCTGCTGGGCAGCGCGCCGTGCCGCCGCGCGACCGCCCGTCGGCGGCTGCTGCGGCGGCATTTTGCGACGATGCTCGCTCATCGAACGACTACTCCTCGGGCAGGCGTGAACGCCTGGAAGCGGCAGTTGAGTTCCGGTCCCCCCGAAATGCGCACGGCCGGAGCCCCATCGGAGGCCCCTCCGTATCGCAGCCGGTCACCCGGAGCACTGACGCCCCTCGGCAGCGCTCGGTTCCCGGTGTTCTGCATGCGGCACAGCCTACGCACGGCCAAAACCCACCTAGGGCCGGAGTTCACCCCAAATCAGGCAAGTCGAACGCTGTGAATTGACGATGTGACGCCGGTCACGGCGGGCCCACTTGTCGGGACCTTCGGGCCGTTCTATCGTGCTGATGTATCGAGCCGATACATCAGCACGGCATAAGGGCCCCGAAGGCGGAGGAGGCGACGAATGAGCAGACGTTCCGGCATCCTCGAGTTCGCCGTCCTCGGCCTGCTGCGCGAGGCTCCGATGCACGGGTACGAGCTGCGGAAGCGCCTCAACACCTCGCTGGGCGTCTTCCGGGCCTTCAGCTACGGAACGCTGTACCCCTGCCTCAAGACGCTGGTCGCCAACGGCTGGTTGATCGAGGAACCGGGCAGCGCTCCCGAGGAAGCCCTCGCCGCTTCACTCGCAGGACGCCGAGCCAAGATCGTCTACCGGTTGACGGCCGCGGGTAAGGAGCACTTCGAGGAGCTCCTGTCCCACACCGGCCCGGACGCCTGGGAGGACGAGCACTTCGCCGCACGCTTCGCCTTCTTCGGGCAGACCGAGCGCGAGGTGCGGATGCGGGTCCTCGAAGGCCGCCGCAGCCGGCTGGAGGAGCGCCTGGAGAAGATGCGCGCCTCCCTGGCACGCACCCGCGAGCGCCTCGACGACTACACGCTTGAGCTGCAGCGCCACGGCATGGAGTCCGTGGAGCGCGAAGTGCGCTGGCTGAACGAGCTCATCGAGAGCGAGCGGGCAGGGCGGGATCAGCGATCCGGCCCCGACGCCCCCGCTCTGCACGACAACGATTCTGGAGACACGGGCGGCCTGCCCCGGCACGGGGGCAGTACCCGGCCGGATCCGTCCGACGACACCACCAAGTGAAACCCTGCGCACAGCAGGGCTTCCACGATCACACAGGGAGCAACCGGAATGGGTTCGGTTCGCGTAGCCATCGTCGGCGTGGGCAACTGCGCCGCCTCGCTGGTTCAGGGCGTCGAGTACTACAAGGACGCCGACCCGGCGGCCAAGGTCCCCGGCCTGATGCACGTTCAGTTCGGCGACTACCACGTCCGTGACATCGACTTCGTCGCGGCCTTCGACGTCGACGCGAAGAAGGTCGGCCTCGACCTCTCGGACGCCATCGGCGCCAGCGAGAACAACACCATCAAGATCTGCGACGTCCCGAACAAGGGCGTCACGGTCCAGCGCGGTCACACCCTCGACGGTCTCGGCAAGTACTATCGCCTGACCATCGAGGAGTCCGCCGAGGAGCCGGTGGACGTCGTCCAGATCCTCAAGGACCGCGAGGTCGACGTTCTCATCTGCTACCTGCCGGTGGGTTCCGAGGACGCGGCGAAGTTCTACGCCCAGTGCGCCATCGACGCCAAGGTCGCCTTCGTCAACGCGCTTCCGGTCTTCATCGCCGGCACCAAGGAGTGGGCTGACAAGTTCACCGAGGCGGGCGTCCCGATCGTCGGCGACGACATCAAGTCGCAGGTCGGCGCGACCATCACGCACCGCGTGATGGCGAAGCTGTTCGAGGACCGCGGTGTCCGTCTTGAGCGCACGATGCAGCTCAACGTCGGCGGCAACATGGACTTCAAGAACATGCTCGAGCGCGACCGCCTCGAGTCCAAGAAGATCTCCAAGACGCAGGCCGTCACCTCGCAGATCCCCGACCGCGAGCTGGGCGAGAAGAACGTCCACATCGGTCCCTCGGACTACGTGGCCTGGCTGGACGACCGCAAGTGGGCGTACGTGCGCCTCGAGGGCCGCGCCTTCGGCGACGTTCCGCTGAACCTCGAGTACAAGCTCGAGGTGTGGGACTCCCCGAACTCGGCGGGTGTCATCATCGACGCCCTGCGCGCCGCGAAGATCGCCAAGGACCGCGGCATCGGCGGCCCCATCCTCTCCGCGTCGAGCTACTTCATGAAGAGCCCGCCGGTGCAGTACTTCGACGACGAGGCCCTGGCCAACGTCGAGAAGTTCATCAAGGGTGAGGTCGAGCGCTAAAGCGCCGCACGCTTGTCGATCGAGGGTCCCCGCGGCACTGCCCGGGGGCCCTCTTCGTATGTGAGTCTTGCTGCCATGTCCGTCGTACGTGATCTGCGCGTACTCCTGCGCCTGACGAACTTCCGCCGCCTGCTCGCCGTCCGGCTGCTCTCCCAGTGCGCCGACGGCGTCTACCAGGTGGCCCTGGCCACGTACGTCGTGTTCTCCCCCGAGAAGCAGACCTCCCCCGCCGCGATCGCCTCCGCCATGGCGGTGCTCCTGCTGCCGTACTCGCTCGTCGGGCCCTTCGCGGGGGTGCTCCTCGACCGCTGGCAGCGCCGCCAGGTCTTCCTGTACGGCAACCTCCTGCGGGCCCTCCTCGCCGGCGGCACCGCCGTACTCATCCTCGCTTCCGTGCCCGACTGGCTCTTCTACGCCTCCGCGCTCTCTGTCACGGCCGTCAACCGCTTCGTCCTCGCGGGGCTCTCGGCCTCGCTCCCGCGTGTCGTCGACGACGAACGGCTGGTCGTGGCGAACTCGCTGTCGCCCACCGCCGGCACCCTCGCCGCGACCGTGGGCGGCGGACTCGCGTTCGGCATCCAGCTGATCGCCGACAGGTCCGACGCGGCCGTGGTGGCCTTCGGCGCCGTCCTCTACCTCTGCTCCGCCCTCGCCTCGCTACAGATGTCCCGGGAGCTCCTGGGCCCCGATCCGGCCCTCGCGCCCCAGCGACTCGGCTCCGCTCTGGCCTCCACGGCGCGAGGACTGGGCGAGGGACTGCGACACCTCTCGGAACGACGGCCCGCCGCGCGCGCCCTCATCGCGGTGGGTCTCATGCGCTTCTGTTACGGCGCCCTGCTCGTCACCGTGCTCATGCTCTGCCGCTACGAGTGGGGCTCCACGGAGTCCGAAGGGCTCGGGCTCCTCGGAATCGCCGTCGGCGTCTCGGGCGCGGGATTCTTCGCGGCCGCCCTGCTCTCCCCGTGGGCGGTGGGACGGCTCGGGCCCTTCGGCTGGATGACGGTGTGCGCGGCGACGGCAGCCGTGCTCGAACCGGTGCTGGGCCTGACCTTCGCCCCGATGCCCTTCTTCGTCGCCGCCTTCGTCCTCGGGCTCACCACCCAGGGCTCCAAGATCGCTACGGACACCGTGGTGCAGACGTCCGTGGACGACGCCTACCGGGGCAGGGTCTTCGCGCTGTACGACGTGCTGTTCAACGTCGCCTTCGTGGCCGCGGCAGGGGTCGCCGCGCTGATGCTGCCGCCCGACGGCCGTTCCTCGCTCCTGGTCGTGCTGGTGGCCCTGATCTACGCGGTGATCGCGCTGGCCTTGCGGGGGGAACGCACCGAGGGGTGATGTTTCACGTGAAACATCACCCCTCACGGCTGTCGCGTGACCGATGTTTCACGTGAAACATCGAGGCTCACGGACGAGGCTCAGCCCTGCGTGGCCCACCACTCCTTGAGCGCGGCCACGGCCTGGTCGTGCTCCATCGGCCCGTTCTCCAGCCGGAGCTCCAGCAGGAACTTGTACGCCTGCCCGATGGCGGGACCGGGACCGATGCCCAGGATCTCCTGGATCTGGTTGCCGTCGAGGTCAGGACGGATCGCGTCGAGCTCCTCCTGCTCCTGGAGCTGGGCGATGCGGTCCTCCAGGCCGTCGTAGGCACGGGAGAGAGCGCCCGCCTTGCGCTTGTTGCGGGTGGTGCAGTCCGAGCGGGTCAGCTTGTGCAGACGCGAGAGCATCGGCCCGGCGTCCCGGACGTAGCGGCGCACGGCCGAGTCGGTCCACTCGCCGGTCCCGTAGCCGTGGAAGCGGAGATGCAGTTCCACGAGCCGCGAGACGTCCTTGATCATCTCGTTGGAGTACTTGAGCGCGGTCATGCGCTTCTTGGTCATCTTCGCGCCCACCACCTCGTGATGGTGGAAGGAGACCCGGCCGTCCTTCTCGAAGCGGCGGGTGCGCGGCTTGCCGATGTCGTGGAGCAGGGCCGCGAGGCGCAGCACCAGGTCGGGACCGTCCTCTTCCAGGTCGATGGCCTGGTCGAGCACGGTCAGCGAGTGCTCGTAGACGTCCTTGTGACGGTGGTGCTCGTCGCTCTCCAGACGCAGCGCCGGCAGCTCGGGGAGCACGTGCTCGGCGAGCCCCGTGTCCACGAGGAGCCCGAGGCCCTTCCTGGGGTGGGAGGAGAGCAGCAGCTTGTTGAGCTCGTCACGAACCCGCTCGGCGGAGACGATCTCGATCCGGCCGGACATCTCCTTCATCGCCGTGACGACCTCGGGGGCCACCTCGAAGTCCAGCTGAGCGGCGAACCGCGCGGCCCGCATCATGCGCAGCGGGTCGTCGGAGAAGGACGCCTCCGGCGTACCCGGCGTACGCAGCACGCGGGCGGCGAGGTCCTCAAGACCGCCGTACGGGTCGATGAACTCCTTCTCCGGGAGCGCCACGGCCATGGCGTTGACGGTGAAGTCACGCCGGACGAGGTCCTCGTCGATGGAGTCGCCGTAGGAGACCTCGGGCTTGCGCGAGGTCCGGTCGTACGCCTCGGAGCGGTACGTGGTGACCTCGATCTGATAGCTCTGATCGACGTCTCCGACGCGGGCCTCCTTCTGGCAGCCGACGGTCCCGAAGGCGATGCCGACCTCCCACACCGCGTCGGCCCATGGACGGACGATCTTCAGTACGTCCTCGGGGCGGGCGTCGGTGGTGAAGTCCAGGTCGTTGCCGAGCCGGCCGAGCAACGCGTCCCGTACCGAGCCACCGACCAGCGCGAGGCTGAACCCGGCCTCCTGGAAGCGGCGGGCGAGGTCGTCGGCGACAGGGGACACACGCAGCAGTTCACTGACCGCGCGGCGTTGCACCTGGCTCAGTGCAGTCGGGGTGTCTTCGTTGGCGTTCGGCACAACAGAAAAGGGTACGTGCCCCGGCCCGCGCCGACGTCCTCGTTTTCCCGTGGGCGATGCACAGGGAGCCACCGGACGGGCCCCGTCGAAGATCGGCTGGAGCAGTCCCCGGCACTTGCTCCCAGCGTGCCTCGTTACCATGCCTGGACACAGCAACCGGGAACCACCTACTCCACTCACACCAGAGACAACGACGAGGACGGGCGAACGCGTGGCCGAGGCGGCAGACATCCAGGGAACCGGTCCCTCACCTGCCCGCCGATGGCTGCGGCGCACGATCACCGTCGCCTTCGGGGCGCCGCTCCTCGCCGGCCTCCTCCAGGCCCCGGCCACGTCCTCCCCGGTGTTCGCCGCCGAGGACGCCACCAGCTCGAAGGCCGTCGACTCGAAGACCGTCGATGTGTCTCTCGACACGCTGGCGCCGAGCGCGCCCGTCGAGGGGGACACGGTCACGATCACCGGCTCGGTGACCAACCGGAGCAAGAAGACGGTGACCGACGCGACCGTGAACCTGCGCGTCGGGCCGCAGATGACGAGCCGCAGCGAGATCGAGCAGGTGACGGGGCGCACCGGTTACCGGAGCGACAGCGACCCCGCCCCCCTCGACGACGCTCCCACGGTCAAGATCCCCCGCCTGGGCCCCGGCCTCAGTGCGGGCTTCTCCCTCTCCGTGCCGGTCTCCGAGCTCGGCCTCGACGAGGCCGGCGTCTACCAGCTGGGCGTCTCGCTCACCGGGCAGACCTCGGACCGCCGCTCCGACCGGGTGCTCGGTATCGAGCGGACCTTCCTCCCGTACCAGCCCGAGGCCACCGAGAAGAAGACCCAGCTGACGTACCTCTGGCCGCTGATCTCCTCGGCCCATGTGTCGGCCGAGACGGCGACCGACGACCAGCAGACCCCGGTGTTCGAGGACGACACCCTGGCGGACGAGCTGAAGCCGGGCGGGCGGCTCGACGAGCTCGTCTCGCTGGGCAAGGACCTCCCGGTCACCTGGGTGGTCGATCCGGATCTCCTGGCCTCCGTCGACGCCATGGCGAACGGCTACCGCGTCAAGGGCGGCACCCTGCGCCTCCCCGGCAAGCACCAGGCCGTCGCACAGCGGTGGCTGGACTCGCTGGAGAAGGCCGTCCAGGGCCACAAGGTCGTCGCCCTGCCCTTCGCCGACCCCGACCTCGCCTCCCTCGCCCACCGCGGCAAGGACGTCCCCGGCTCGCTGGGGCACCTCCAGTCGGCGACCGCCCTGGCCGGGACGACGGTCGAGACCATCCTCCACGTCCAGCCCGCCACCGACTTCGCCTGGCCCGTCGACGGGGCCGTCGACCCGTCCATCCTGTCGGTGGCGACCTCGGCCGGTGCCGACAAGGTGATCGCACGCAGCGACAGCGTCCGCGACGACCTCCCCTACACGCCCACCGCGGCCCGCCCCTTCAGCAACGGCACCAACGCCGTGGTGAGCGACGCGCTCCTGTCCACGGCCTTCGAGGGGGACATGGTCCGGACGGAGAACTCGACCCTCGCGGTCCAGGAGTTCCTCGCCCAGTCCCTCGCCATCACCCTGGAGCAGCCGGAGGCCCAGCGCAGCATCGTCGTCGCCCCGCAGCGGGTGCCGACCGCCGCGCAGGCGCAGACCATGGCGACCGCCCTGCGCGGGCTCTCCGCCAAGCGGTGGAGCCAGCCGAGCGACCTCCTGGCGGCCGCCGCGGCCAAGCCGGACCCCGACGCCTCCACCGCGGTGCCCGCCGGCTCCCGGTACCCGAAGAAGCTGCGCGACCGGGAGCTTCCGGTCCAGGCCTTCCGCGACATGAAGACCACGCGCGACGAGCTGGACGACTTCAAGGTCATCCTGACCGCCCAGTACCGCGTCGTGCCCCCGTTCACCAACGCGATCAACCGCGAGATGTCTACCTCCTGGCGGGGACAGGCCCGGGCCGCCGCGCTCTACCGGATCAACGTCCTGGAATACCTGCAGACCCTCACCGAGGGGGTCCAGCTGGTCGACAAGTCCGACCTCACCCTCTCCGGCCGCAGCGCGACGATCCCCGTGACCGTCCAGAACAAGCTGCTGCAGGACGTGCATCTCGTGCTGCGGCTCACCTCCGGCAGCAAGAACCGGCTCAACCTGAACGGCGAGAGGTACAAAGAGCTGCCCGTGAGGATCAGCGGCGGCCACAGCCAGTCGGTGAAGTTCTCCGCCTCCGCCAACGTCAACGGCCAGGTGCCGATGACGGCCCAGCTCTACACCGAGGACGGCACTCCCTACGGGCAGCCGATGACGTTCACCGTGAAGGTCTCCGAGATCACCGCCACGGTGATGCTCGTGATCGCCGGTGGTGTCCTCCTCCTCGTCCTGGCCGGCGTGCGGATGTACAGCCAGCGCAAGCGGGTGGCCGCTCGGAAGGCTGAGGCCGAGGCGGAGGAGACGGGCACCACCCCGGAGGAGTCGGAGCCGCGGCCGGAATCCGGGGCGGATCCCGAGGTGGAACCCGCGGCGGTCCCGCCGCAGGAGCCGGAGGCCGCTTCGGACGGGCGCGACGCGGACGAACCCGAGCAGCCGAGTGACCCGACACCGGACACCGGGCCCGAAAGCGGCGACCCGTCGGGCCCGGGTGAGAAAGTGGACCGTTGAGCTATGTCGTGGCCGGTCGGCCGGGGACGATGAGGTGGGGTAACCATGAACGCGCCGTACGACGGTGACCGCGGCCAGGGTGCGGGCGGCACCCCGCCGTCCGGTGGGACGCCCGCGGCACCTCCCGGCTCCGGCCACCCGCCGGTGCCGCCCCCGCCGCCGGGTGCCGCCGGCCCGCAGGGGCACGCCCCCTACCCGCAGGACGGCTACGCGCCGGACGGCCACCAGCAGAACCCGTACGCCCAGGACCCCTACGTCCAGGACGTGTTCACCCATGACCCGTACCGGGCCCAGGACCTGTCCGCGCAGGACCCGGTGACCGAGGCGCTCTACGACCGCGCCGCGCATCCGCCGCCCCCGCCCGGCACGTACCAGGAGCCGCAGCCGCTCTACCAGCAGCCGGCCGCACCCCACCACGCTCCCGACCCACGGGTGTGGGCCCAGACCCCGGCGCCGGAGCCCGAGGGCCCCTCCCGCCACCTGCCGTACGGCGACGACGCGCGCACCGTCCAGTTCACCGGCGTCGACGACCTGGTGACCCGGGCCGGCGAGGAGGAGCCCGAGCCGGACGCCTTCGCGCACCTCTACCGCGACCAGCAGACGCCCGGCCAGGTGCCCCCGCCCGCCCCGGAGCCGGATCCCATGCCCGCCCCCGCACCCAAGAAGTCCGGCCGCGCCTCAGGCCTGCTGAAGTCGAGCGCGGTGATGGCCGCCGGCACCCTGGTCTCCCGGCTCACCGGCTTCGTCCGCAGCCTGGTGATCACCGGTGCGCTCGGCGCCGCCCTGCTCGGTGACACCTTCACCATCGCCTACACCCTGCCGACGATGATCTACATCCTCACCGTCGGCGGCGGCCTCAACTCGGTCTTCGTCCCGCAGCTCGTCCGCTCGATGAAGAACGACGAGGACGGCGGCGAGGCCTACGCCAACCGTCTACTCACCCTGGTGATGGTGGCCCTCGGCGCGATCGTGGTCCTGGCCGTCTTCGCGGCACCGCTGCTCATCAGGCTGATGTCGAACACCATCGCCGACGACGCCGCGGCCAACAGCGTGGCCGTGACCTTCGCCCGCTACTGCCTGCCCACGATCTTCTTCATGGGTGTGCACGTGGTGATGGGTCAGATCCTCAACGCCCGCGGCAAGTTCGGCGCGATGATGTGGACCCCGGTCCTCAACAACATCGTCATGATCGTCACCTTCGGCCTGTTCATCTGGGTCTACGGCACCTCCGCCGAGTCCCACATGGGTGTGCAGACCATCCCCGACGACGGCATCCGCCTGCTCGGCATCGGCACCCTGCTCGGACTCGTCGTCCAGGCCCTGGCGATGATCCCGTACCTCCGGGAGACCGGCTTCCGCTTCCGGCCCCGCTTCGACTGGAAGGGCCACGGGCTCGGCAAGACGGTCAAGCTCGCCAAGTGGACCGTGCTCTTCGTCCTCGCCAACCAGGCGGGCGTCCTGGTCGTCACCCAGCTCGCCACCGCCGCCGGTGAGGAGTCCGGGAAGAACGGTGCGGGCTTCCTCGCCTACTCCAACGCCCAGCTGATCTGGGGCATGCCGCAGGCCATCATCACGGTCTCCGTCATGGCCGCGCTGCTGCCGCGAATCTCCCGCGCCGCCCACGACAACGACCCGGGCGCCGTCCGGGACGACATCTCGCAGGGCCTGCGCAACTCGGCCGTCGCGATCGTCCCCGTCTCCTTCGCCTTCCTGGCGCTCGGCGTCCCGATGTGCACCCTGCTCTACGCCTCCAGCGGCGTCGAGGCCGCCCAGGGCATGGGCTTCATCCTGATGGCGTTCGGCCTCGGCCTGATCCCCTACTCCGTCCAGTACGTCGTGCTCCGAGGCTTCTACGCCTACGAGGACACCCGGACGCCCTTCTACAACACGGTCATCGTCGCCGCCGTCAACGCGGCCGCCTCCGCGATCTGTTACGTCGTCCTGCCCGCCCAGTGGGCCGTCGTCGGCATGGCCGCCTCGTACGGCCTCGCCTACGCCGTCGGTGTCGGCATCGCCTGGCGCCGCCTCCGCAAGCGGCTGGGCGGCGACCTGGACGGCACCCATGTGCTGCGGACCTACGCCCGCCTGTGCATGGCTTCCGTGCCCGCCGCCATCGTCTCCGGCGCCGTCGGCTTCGGCCTGCTGAAGCTCCTCGGCGAGGGGGCGTTGGGCTCGCTCGTCGCCCTGATCGTCGGCGGTGCGGTGCTCCTCGGAGTCTTCTTCGTCGCGGCCAAGCGCATGCGGATCGCGGAGCTGAACACCCTGGTCGGAATGGTGCGCGGACGCCTGGGACGCTGAGCCGACAGCTCCCGCACAACCATCGGGGGGAACCGCGTGTCGTGCATAGCGTCCGACTGTGGGCACAATTGGCTTGGCTGTTGGATGTGGCGCAACGGATGGGGAGGCAGGAACGACGGTGGCGGAACGTAGCACGGCTGCCGTCGACGTGGCCGACAACAGCGGTGACGACCCGCTGACCGCCAAGGCGGACACGGCCGCGACCGACGGGGTGGCGGACAAGAGGAAGACGGCGGAACAGCCCGCCGAGGCCACGGACAAGAAGGCGGTCGAACGACAGAGCGGCGAACAGCCCTCCACCACGGCTCCGGAACTGCACAGCGGCCACAAACTGGCCCGACGGTACCGGCTGGAGGAGTGCGTCACCCGTCTGGACGGATTCAGCAGCTGGCGTGCCGTCGACGAGAAACTACGGCGTGCCGTCGGGGTCCACCTGCTGCCCGCCGACCACCCCAGAGCCCGTTCGGTCCTGGCCGCGGCCCGCTCCTCGGCCCTCCTCGGCGACCCCCGCTTCGTGCAGGTCCTCGACGCCGTCGAGGAGAACGACCTCGTGTACGTCGTGCACGAGTGGCTGCCCGACTCCACCGAGCTGACCGCGCTGCTCGCGGCCGGCCCCCTGGAGCCCCACGACGCCTACCAGCTCGTCAGCCAGGTCTCCCAGGCCATGGCCGCCGCCCACCGTGAAGGCCTCGCCCACCTCCGCCTCACGCCGAGCGCCGTCCTGCGCAGCTCCACCGGCCAGTACCGGATCCGCGGCCTGGCCGTGAACGCCGCCCTGCGCGGCATCACCGCCGAACGTCCGCAGCGCAACGACACCGAGGCCATCGGCGCGCTCCTGTACGCCGCGCTCACCCAGCGCTGGCCGTACGACAGCGACGCCTATGGGCTCTCCGGCCTGCCCAAGGGCGTCGGCCTGCTCCCGCCCGACCAGGTCCGCGCCGGCGTCCACCGGGGCCTCTCCGAGATCGCCATGCGTGCCCTGGCCAACGACGGGGCCACCGCCTCGCGCCAGGAGCCGCCCTGCACCACTCCGGACGAGCTGGCCAAGGCCGTGGCCGCCATGCCCCGTGTGAAGCCCCCGGAGCCCGAGTTCACCGCTCCGCCCGAGTACCAGCGCACGACGTACCAGCAGGGCACGTACGGGCGTCCCCAGGCGCATCCCGCGATCACCCAGCCGGTGGTCGTCCCGCCGCCCCCGCTGCAGAGCCGTACCGGCAAAGCGCTGAAGTGGGCCGTCTCGGCCCTCCTGATCGCGGCCCTGGGCCTCGGCAGTTGGCAGATCGCGGACCGGCTCCTCGCGCCGGACTCCAGTCAGAAGGAAGTTCCGGTCCCGGCACCGAAGGTCGACGAGAAGCCCGCACCGCTCAAGCCGGTCACCATCGAGTCGGCCCACGACTTCGACCCGCTGGGCAACGGCTCCGAAAAGCCCCAGGCCATAGACCTCGCCTACGACGGCGACCCCAGCACGTCCTGGTACACCGAGAACTACCACGGCCCCGGATTCGCCAATCTGAAGACCGGCGTGGGCCTCGTGCTCGACCTCGGCAAGGTACAGAAGATCAGCGCGGTCGACCTGTCGTTCGTGGGCCGCACCTCGGTGGAACTGCGCACGGCGCCCTCGGACGCGACGTCGGAGCCGACCCTGCCCGACGCGTACACGACCCAGGCGGCCGGAGACGGCAGCCAGGTGGCGCTGAAGCTCGAGAAGCCCGTCACGACCCGCTACGTTCTCGTGTGGCTGACGGAACTGCCCTCCAACGACGGGGGCTACCGAGGCAAGCTGAGCGAAGTCAAGATCATGGGCTGACGACCGCAGGGGAGGGGGCTCACCGTTGGACCGACCGATAGACGACGCCACGGACGACCAGGAACTCCTGGCTCGTCATGTCGCCGGCGATCCCGACGCCTTCGGTGAGCTCGTACGGCGCCATCGCGACCGGCTCTGGGCGGTGGCCCTGCGCACCCTGGGGGACCGCGAGGAGGCCGCTGACGCCGTCCAGGACGCCCTGCTGTCGGCCTTCCGGGCAGCCCATACCTTCCGCGGCCAGTCGGCCGTCACGACGTGGCTCCACCGCATCACGGTGAACGCCTGCCTCGACCGTCTCCGCAAGACGGCCTCGCGCAGGACCTCGCCGGTCGACGACAACGACCGTTTCGAGCAGCTCCTCGAACCGCACGAGTCCGCCGAGGCCCCCGTGGAACGGCAGGACGTCCACCGTGAAGTCCTCGCCGCACTGGCTTCGATCCCCGCCGATCAGCGCGCCGCCCTCGTCCTGGTCGACATGCAGGGATACCCGGTCGCGGAGGCGGCCCGTATCCTCGGCGTTCCCACCGGCACCGTGAAGAGCCGCTGCGCGCGCGGGCGGGCACGACTGCTTCCGATGGTCACTCATCTGCGCGTCGACACCGTGGGTAACGAAGCCCCCGATGGGGGAAGGAACCGGACGGCGGGGACATCCGTCCCACCGGTGCCGGGGCCGACGGACACCGGACCGACTGATCCAGCTGCTGTGAAGGGCGGAGGTGGGCGCACGTGACTTCCACGGCCGGCAGGGCCAACGCCACACAGCACCCGGACGTCTCGGAAATCTCCGATCTGACCGAGGGGCTCCTCTCACCGACCCGCTCGGCCGCCGTCCGCCGGCACCTGGACGGCTGCCCCCTCTGCGCGGACGTACGGACCTCCCTGGAGGAGATCCGAGGACTGCTCGGCACCCTCCCCGGGCCGCCTCGCATGCCCGCGGAGATCGCCGGACGGATCGATGCCGCCCTCGCCGCCGAAGCCCTCCTCAACGCCACCACGCCGGAGAGCGACACCCCCGTTTCACGTGAAACACCGCCCGCCACGGCCGCGGCGGCTCCCACGGACCCTCCCGTCCCTGTCACGGACGGCCCCGCCGGCCGTGCCGCAGATCGCCCCGCCGGCCGCTCCGGTGCCGCCACCGGCCCCGGGCGGGCGGGGAAGCCCCGCCGCCGTCGCATCGCCCTGCTCTCGACGCTCGGCGCCGCCTTCGGTGCCGTGGTCCTCGGTACGAGCCTCTATCTCAGCCAGGCGGGCCATGTGACCGCCGGTGGTGAGGCGGCCGACACCAAGAAGGCGGACACCGTCGCCGGGACGGCCCTGAGCCCCTTCTCCGGCTCCCCGGTCGAGGACCGGGTCCGCGCGCTCCTGACCGAGGACGTGCCCGCCGGGACACCCCGTGCGATCGGACCGGAATCGATGTCCGCCGAGACCGGCACCAAGGCCCCCCAGCGGAACAGGGACAGCGCCGTCCCCGGCTGTGTCCTGGCCGGCACCGGCCGCTCCGACGCGGTCCTGGAACACGAGCAGGGCGAATACCAGGGGAAGTCCGCCTATCTGCTGGTCCTCACCGATCCCGCGGACAGCAAGCGGGTCCAGGCCTATGTGGTCGACGCCTCGTGCGCGGAGCGGACCACCGGGAGCGGAAGCCCGACCGCTGATCTGCTGTTCAGCGGGACATACCCCCGCTCCTGACCTCTCTCCCCGTCCGGCGACGGTGCCGCGCGGCGGTTTCGGGAATGTACGCCCCTTAGGATCCGTTGGGTGGGGTGAGAGTGACCGAGACAACCGCCCCCGTAGGCAGTGCCAGTCTGCAGAGACGAGGAAGAAACCCGTGAGCGACGTCCGTAACGTGATCATTATCGGCTCCGGGCCCGCGGGTTACACCGCTGCGCTCTACACCGCCCGAGCGTCGCTGAACCCCCTGGTCTTCGAAGGTGCCGTCACCGCCGGTGGCGCGCTCATGAACACGACCGAGGTCGAGAACTTCCCCGGTTTCCGTGACGGCATCATGGGCCCGGACCTGATGGACAACATGCGGGCCCAGGCCGAGCGCTTCGGCGCCGAGCTCGTCCCCGACGACATCATCGCCGTGGACCTGTCGGGTGAGATCAAGACCGTCACCGACACCGCCGGCACCGTGCACCGCGCCAAGGCCGTCATCGTCACCACCGGCTCGCAGCACCGCAAGCTCGGCCTCCCGAACGAGGACGCTCTCTCCGGCCGCGGTGTCTCCTGGTGCGCCACCTGCGACGGGTTCTTCTTCAAGGACCAGGACATCGCCGTCGTCGGCGGCGGCGACACCGCGATCGAGGAGGCCACCTTCCTCTCGCGTTTCGCCAAGACGGTCACCATCGTCCACCGCCGGGACACCCTGCGTGCCTCGAAGGCCATGCAGGAGCGCGCCTTCGCCGACCCGAAGATCTCCTTCGCCTGGGACAGCGAGGTCACCGAGATCCACGGTGAGCAGAAGCTCAGCGGCCTGACCCTGCGCGACACGAAGACCGGCGAGACCCGCCAGCTGCCCGTCACCGGCCTCTTCATCGCCGTCGGCCACGACCCGCGGACCGAGCTCTTCAAGGGCCAGCTGGACCTCGACGAGGAGGGCTACCTGAAGGTCGCCGCCCCGTCGACGCGCACCAACCTCACGGGTGTCTTCGGCGCCGGCGACGTCGTCGACCACACCTACCGTCAGGCCATCACGGCCGCCGGCACCGGCTGCTCCGCCGCGCTGGACGCCGAGCGCTTCCTGGCCGCCCTCGCCGACAGCGAGAAGCTGGCCGAGACCCCCGCGGTCTGACCCCGTCTCTCCCCACCCCACACCCCGCGAGATCAAGGAGGCCGCTGTGGCCCTGAAGACTGTGACCGACGCTTCCTTCGAAGAGGACGTCCTCAAGAGCGACAAGCCCGTCCTGGTGGACTTCTGGGCCGAGTGGTGCGGCCCGTGCCGCCAGATCGCCCCGTCGCTGGAGGCCATCGCCGCCGAGCACGGCGAGATCGAGATCGTGAAGCTCAACATCGACCAGAACCCGGCCACGGCTGCCAAGTACGGCGTCATGTCCATCCCGACGCTGAACGTCTACCAGGGTGGCGAGGTCGTGAAGACGATCGTCGGCGCCAAGCCGAAGGCCGCCATCCTGCGCGACCTCGAGGGCTTCGTCGAGCCGACCAAGGCCTGACGCTGCCGCTCTGTTTCACGTGAAATCGTGAAACAGAAGCAGCGTTTCACGTGAAACACAGAACGGCCCGCCCCTGAAAAGGGGCGGGCCGTTCTCGTGTCCCGAGCGGATCGTCTTCGTGTCCCGACGCTACAGAGGCCGCAGGACGGGTTCCTTCTGGACCGCGCCGAGGAGCCGGTCGAGCGCCATCTCGACGTCCTCCTTCCAGGAGAGCGTCGTCCGAAGTTCCAGCCGCAGCCGGGGGAAGGCCGGATGCGGCCGCACCGTCTTGAAGCCCACCGCCAGCAGATGATCGGCCGGCAGCACACAGGCCGGCTCCTTCCACCGGGCGTCCCCGAACGCCTCGATGGCCTTGAAGCCCCTCCGCAGCAGATCCTTGGCCACGGTCTGTACGACCATCCGGCCGAGCCCCTGCCCCTGATAGCCGGGCATGATCCAGGCCGTCATCAACTGCGCGGCATCGGCCGCCACGGGGCTCGTGGGGAAGGCCGTGGAACGCGGCACATAGGCCGGGGGAGCGTAGAGGACGTAGCCGACCGGCACCTCGTCGACATAGACCACCCGGCCGCAGGAGCCCCACTCCAGGAGAACCCCCGAGATCCATGCCTCCTTCTCCAGCTCCGGACGCCCCGCCTTCACCGCGGCTTCTCCACTGACCGGGTCGAGCTCCCAGAAGACACAGGAGCGACACCGCTTGGGCAGATCCGGAAGGTTGTCCAGTGTGAGCGGTACGAGCCGACGCCCCACGGCCGCGCCTCACTTCCCTCGCGATCGAGCACGGATACGCCTGCTGGAATCGTATCGATCGGCTGATCGGGACGACACCGCTCACAGGCAAAGGGCGGGCCGTGTTCCGGTGAAACCGGAGCACGGCCCGCCCTCAGCGGCCTTGGACAGCGGAAGGCGTCAGCCCTCCGCCCCCTTCTCGGCGTTCTTCTGGTCCATGACCCGTCCCTCACCGGGGGCCAGGGTCGCCAGGATCCGGTCCAGATCCTCCACCGAGGCGAACTCGACGACGATCTTTCCCTTCTTCTGACCGAGGTCGACCTTCACCCGGGTCTCGAAGCGGTCCGAAAGACGAGAGGCGAGATCCGTGAGCGCGGGCGAGACCCGGCCACCGGCGCGCGGCTTCGTCGGCTTGACCGCACCGCCGGGCTCCTCGGAGCCCATGAGGCTCACCATCTCCTCGACGGTGCGCACCGAGAGGCCCTCGGAGACGATCCGGTACGCCAGCTTGTCCTGGGCCTCCGGGTCCTCGACACCGAGCAGCGCCCGCGCGTGGCCGGCGGAGAGCACTCCGGCGGCGACCCGGCGCTGCACCGGCGGGGAGAGACGCAGCAGTCGCAGCGTGTTGGAGATCTGCGGCCGGGAGCGCCCGATCCGCTCCGCGAGCTGATCGTGGGTGCAGCCGAAGTCCTTGAGCAGCTGCTCGTAGGCGTGCGCCTCTTCGATCGCGTTCAGCTGGGCGCGGTGGAGGTTCTCCAGGAGCGCGTCCAGGAGCATCTTCTCGTCGTCGGTGTCCCGGACGATCGCCGGGATCCGCTCAAGACCCGCTTCCTTGGACGCCCGAAGACGCCGCTCACCCATGACCAGCTCATAGCCCTCGTCATCGGTCTTGCGCACGACGACGGGCTGGAGGAGGCCGACCTCCTTGATGGAGACGACGAGCTCCGCCAGGGCGTCCTCGTCGAAGACCTCACGCGGCTGGTGCCGGTTGGGAACGATGGAGTCGAGCGGAAGCTCGGTGAAGTAGGCACCCGCCGGAGGCTCCGGCCGGACCGCCGGCTCGGCGTCGTTCCACGACGGAGCCGACTCCGGGGACTGCGCGCTCTGCGGCAGTGACGCCAGCTTCGCGGCCGCCACCCCCCGGCCCGCGGGCATGGCGGGGGCCGCACCCTGCGAGGCCACGCCCACGCCACCCGACGGCGACTGCCGTTCCTGGGGAGCAGCGGGGATCAGCGCACCGAGCCCACGCCCCAATCCCCTACGTCGCTCACTCACTGGATCCCCTCCGACATGCTGCGCTGGTGGTTCTGGTGCCCGACATGGGCGTGCTGCGGGTCATAGTGCACGGCGGCCCCCCGCAGGGCGATCTCACGGGCCGCTTCGAGATACGACAGGGCGCCGCTGGAGCCCGGGTCGTAGGTGAGGACCGTCTGCCCGTAGCTCGGTGCCTCCGAGATACGGACGGACCTCGGAATGCTGGTCCGCAGCACCTCCTCGGCGAAGTGGGTGCGCACCTCGTCGGCGACCTGGGAGGCGAGCCTCGTCCGGCCGTCGTACATGGTGAGCAGGATCGTCGAGACATGGAGCGCCGGGTTGAGGTGCCCCCGGACCAGGTCGACGTTCCGCAGGAGCTGACCGAGCCCCTCCAGGGCGTAGTACTCGCACTGGATCGGGATCAGCACCTCGGCTCCGGCCACCATCGCGTTGACCGTGAGGAGACCGAGCGAGGGCGGGCAGTCGATCAGGATGTAGTCGAGCGGCTGCTCGTAGGCCTGGATCGCCCGCTGCAGTCGGCTCTCGCGGGCCACGAGCGACACCAGCTCGATCTCCGCGCCGGCGAGGTCGATGGTCGCGGGGGCGCAGAACAGGCCCTCGACATCCATGACCGGCTGGACGACTTCGGAGAGCGGCCTGCTGTCGACAAGAACGTCGTAGATCGAGGGGACCTCGGCGTGGTGGTCGATGCCGAGCGCCGTGGAGGCGTTGCCCTGCGGGTCGAGGTCGATGACCAGGACCCGGGCCCCGTGCAGGGCGAGGGACGCGGCAAGGTTGACCGTCGTGGTCGTCTTGCCCACGCCGCCCTTCTGATTGGCGACCACCATCACGCGAGTCTGCGCCGGGCGGGGAAGACCCTCGCCGGCACGACCCAGTGCCTCTACTGCCAGCTGGGCAGCACGACCAATGGGGGTGTCGTCCATCGGGGGCGGTGTTTCACGTGAAACATCCTCCCCCACCGATTCGGTTCGGGGACCGGGGACCGGATCGGTCATCGGTCCCGCGATGTTGGCGTCGGACCGCAAGGATTCACTCTCCTCGGCTTCAGGCTCGCGATGGGGAGAGCCTGCCATGCTTTCGGGGTCGTGAACCAGCGAGCCCGGTGGTTCTGTGGATGAATCCACCTCTGTGGACATCTCCGTAACTCTCGCGGGTGGGTTCACGCGGGGTCTACGGTCCCGGGGCGTGGCAGCCGCGCGACCGCGGCTGATGATCCCCTGCAGCAGTGAGCGACGTTTCACGTGAAACACCATGCCCCTGCTGCCCGGCCGGGACCGTTCGACACTCCGAAATGGTACGAATGCGACGCTCAGCGGCGTCGACGGGTCTTGCTCGTCCGGGCGGCCTTGGCGCGCTTGGCGGCGAACCTCACACCACCCGGGCTCTCGCCGACCTCCACTCGGACGACGGTGGACAGCGGATCGACGATCCCCTCGCCCACCTGCAGCACGGAGGTCTCCACCACGCCGAGGCGGGAGAGCGCGGCGCGAGCCCCGGTGATCTCCTCCTCCGCGGTGTCGCCCTTGAGCGCCAGCATCTCCCCGTACGGGCGCAGCAGGGGAACGCCCCAGCCGGCCAGCCGGTCGAGCGGCGCCACCGCGCGGGCCGTCACCACGTGCACGGGCGTGATCTTGCCGAGCATCTCCTCCGCGCGACCGCGGACCACGGTCACATGATCGAGGCCGAGCAGCTCGACGACCTCCTGGAGGAAATTCGTCCGACGCAGAAGCGGCTCCAGGAGCGTGATCTTCAGGTCGGGCCGGACCAGCGCCAGAGGGATACCGGGAAGCCCGGCACCCGAGCCCACGTCGCAGACGGTGACGCCCTCGGGGACGACCTCGGAGAGAACGGCACAGTTCAGCAGGTGCCGCTCCCACAGTCGCGGGACCTCACGCGGGCCGATCAGACCGCGCTTCACACCCGCGTCCGCGAGGAGCTCCGCGTACCGCACGGCCTCCGGGAAGTACTCACCGAAGACTGTCCGCGCCTGCTCCGGAGCCTCGGGGAGCTCCGCTTCCTCCGTCACGGGAACCGTCCTTCCGTACCGCACGCATCGTGTGCGGGCGCACTGTGGTGGCTGACTATCAAGGCTGACAAAGATCGGCCCCGCCTGCGAACAGACGGGGCCGACACTACGTGAGGGTTCAGGCCGGGAGAACAACGACGAAGCGCTGCGGCTCCTCGCCCTCGGACTCGCTGCGCAGACCGGCGGCGGCGATCGCGTCGTGCACGACCTTGCGCTCGAACGGCGTCATCGGGTCCAGCTTGACCGGCTGGCCGGTGGACTTGACCTCGCCCGCGGCCTTGGCGCCCAGCTCGGCGAGCTCGGCACGCTTCTTGGCCCGGAATCCGGCGATGTCGAGCATCAGACGGCTGCGGTCACCGGTCTCCCGGTGCACGGCCAGCCGGGTCAGCTCCTGGAGCGCCTCCAGGACCTCGCCGTCGCGGCCCACGAGCTTCTGCAGCTCACGAGCCGAGTCGCTGATGATCGAGACCGCGGCCCGGTCCGCCTCGACGTCCATGTCGATGTCGCCGTCGAGATCGGCGATGTCGAGCAGACCCTCGAGGTAGTCGGCCGCGATCTCACCCTCCTGCTCCAGGCGGGTCAGGGTGTCGCCACCCTCGGCGGCGGCGGAGGTGGTGCCTTCCGTCACGGATGGACTCCTTCTTGCTTCGGCGAGGCTTACTTCTTGGAGGACGGGTGCTTGGGCCGCTGCTGGCCCTTGCGCTGACCGGACTTGCCCTGCTGGCGGGACCCTCCGGAGTTGGCGCGGGGACGCGCGGGCTTGTCGCCCTGCGCCTCGCTCTGGGCCTCGCCCTTGGGCTCTTCCTTGGCGGCGGCCTTGGCCGAACCCTGGGGCTTCTTCTCGAGCGAGGTGGTCGGCGCCTCTTCGGCGGCCGGCTCGGAAGCTTCCTCGGTGTCCTTCGCCGTGGCGTGCTGGGCCGCGGCGGCCTGGCGCTGGGCCTTGGTCTGGCGCTTGGGCTGCTGACGCCTGGCGGCGGGCCCGCCCTCGGCGTCGGCCACGATCGTGTCGCTCTTGATCACGGTGCCGTCGGCCTGGGCGGCGAAGCCGGCCTTGGTCAGACCCGCGAAGAAGCGGCGCTCGTTCTCGTTGCGGTCACTGCCCTTGGCGACGATGACCTTGACGATGGTCTTCCGGCGACGGCCGCGGACCTCTTCGTGCTGCGTGATGCTCTTCAGCAGACGCTGCAGGTAGGAGTCCTGCGCCTTGCTGCCCGGGGTCGGGTTCTGGTTGATCACGTACATCTGCTGGCCCATGGTCCACACGTTGGTGGTCAGCCAGTAGACGAGGACACCGACGGGGAAGTTGACGCCCATGACGGCGAAGATCACCGGGAAGATGTACATGAGCATCTTCTGCTGCTGCATGTACGGGGTCTTCACGGAGAGGTCGACGTTCTTCATCATCAGCTGGCGCTGGGTGAAGAACTGCGAGGCCGACATCATGACGATCATGACCGCGGTGACGATGCGGACGGAGGTCAGCGAGGCGTCGAGAGCGGCGACCTCGGCGGCGGAGTCCGTGAACTTCGACGCGAGCGGGGCACCGAAGATGTGGGCCTGACGGGCGCTGGCGAGCAGCGGGCCGTCGATGACGCCGATCTCCTTGCCCGAGGCGATCGAGGAGAGCACGTGGTAAAGGGCGAAGAAGAACGGCGACTGCGCCAGGATGGGAAGGCACGAGGAGAGCGGGTTGGTACCCGTCTCCTTGTACAGCTTCATCATCTCTTCGGACTGACGCTGCTTGTCGCTCTTGTAGCGCTCCTGGATCGCCTTCATCTTCGGCTGGAGCGCCTGCATGTTCCGGGTCGACTTGATCTGCTTGACGAACAGCGGGATCAGACAGATCCGGATCAGCACCACGAGGGACACGATCGACAGGCCCCAGGCCCACCCTGTGTCCGGGCCGAAGATCGCCCCGTACACCTTGTGGAACTGGACGATGACCCAGGAAACGGGCCAGGTGATGAAGCTGAACAGACTGGCAATCGTGTCCACTAATCAGGCTCCTTGAGCATTGGGCGAGGTCTCTGCGGCCGGGCTCGTCTCGGCGGTGGACCCGCCCTTGTCGCCGCGCAGCGCGTTCCTCAGCATTTCGTGCCAGCGGGGGCGCTTACGCGGGGGGACATGGTCCACACCGCCGGGCGACCACGGGTTGCACCGCAGGATGCGCCAGGCGGTCAGGGCCGTGCCCTTGATCGCGCCATGCCGGTCGATGGCCGTGAATCCGTAGTGGGAACACGACGGGTAGTACCGGCAGACGGGCCCGAGAAGCGGGCTGATCGTCCACTGGTACAGCTTGATGAGAGCCAGCAGCGGGTACTTCATCGCGCGCCCCCTCCCAGCAGCCGCTGAAGAGCGGCGTCCAGGTCTCGGGACAGCTGTGCGTGTTCGGCGTCGCCGGCTCCGGGCAACGCCCGTACGACCACCAGGCTACCGGGGGGCAGCTCGGCGAGCCGGTCGCGGACGAGGTGGCGCAGACGACGCTTCACTTGGTTGCGTACGACCGCACCGCCCACGGCCTTGCTCACGACGAAACCCGCACGTGCCGGGGGAGCGCTCTCCCCAGGCGCGTGCGGGTTCGTTGCACCGCTGCGTAGGTGGACGACGAGGAGCGGGCGACCGGCCCGGCGACCTCGGCGTACCGCGGTTGCGAAGTCCTCGCGCCGCCTCAGCCGATTCTCGGTAGGCAGCACGTCATGACCTGTTAAGCAGATCAGGCGGACAGCTCAGAGCGACCCTTGGAACGGCGGTTCGCAAGGATGGCTCGGCCGGCACGCGTACGCATCCGCAGGCGGAAGCCGTGGGTCTTGGCGCGACGACGGTTGTTCGGCTGGAAGGTGCGCTTGCTCACTCGGGGGCTCCAGAAATGATTCGTAGATGGCGGGACATCGCCTGGCTGTCACCGTGCGCCCACGAGTAGCTCGCAATACGCCCGAGTGCACCGCTACACGTTCACAGACCGTGATCTTTGCCCATCGGAGGCAGGCGGCAGCAGCCATCGACAACTCGACCTGGTCACGGTACGCGCGGCTACGCCATCCGGTCAAACCGACCTGTCGCCACCCCCCATTGTGCACAGGCTGTGGACAACAACTTGAACCACGTCAGCCGCCGCGACTACCGTGGTTGGACTCCACAATCTTTTCCGTTCTGTCCTTACCTGTCCTCACGGGTCTGTCCTCACGGACATCGCCCCACCGTCCCCCGAGAACCACACCATCGTGGGACCTGCGAGAAAGCGTGCCCTGTGGCTGACGTACCTGCTGATCTTGCCGCAGTGTGGCCACGCGTCCTCGAGCATCTCCTCGCAGAGGGCCAGCAGGGGATCGAGCCCAAGGACAAGCAGTGGATCGAGCGCTGCCAGCCCCTCGCCCTGGTCGCCGACACGGCGCTCCTCGCCGTACCCAACGAGTGGGGCAAGCGCGTCCTCGAGGGCCGGCTCGCCCCGCTGATCAGCGAGACCCTCAGCCGTGAGTGCGGCCGCCCGATCCGGATCGCGATCACCGTCGACGACTCCGTCGGCGAGCCGACCCCGCCGGCGCCCCCGCTCCAGCAGTCGCAGCAGCCGCGCTACGACGAGCGCCAGCAGCCCGAGCCGTACGAGAAGTACGACGGCGGCTACGGCCACCGGCCGATGCCCGACGACGGGCTGCCCACCGCACGCCCGGCCTACCCGGACTACTCGCAGCAGCGCCCCGACCCCGGCGCCTGGCCGCGCACCCAGGAGGACCTGTCCTGGCAGCAGCCCCGGCTGGGCGGCTACCAGGAGCGGGCTCCGTACACCGGCCCGACCGGCCCCGAGCAGTCCCGGCCGTCGCGGTACGACGAGCCGCCCCGCGGCTACGAGCAGCAGCGGCCCGAGCGCGCCGAGCTGCCCGACCCGCAGAACCACGGCGCCCGCCCCGGTCCCCGGCCCGGCGGTCCGAGCGGTGGCGGCCCGGGCGGCGGCCACGGTTCCTCCGCCGCGCAGGGCGCCGGCGCTCCCGGCGAGCAGCACGCGCGCCTGAACCCCAAGTACCTCTTCGACACCTTCGTCATCGGTTCCTCGAACCGTTTCGCGCACGCGGCCGCGGTCGCGGTGGCCGAGGCGCCCGCGAAGGCGTACAACCCGCTCTTCATCTACGGGGAGTCGGGCCTCGGCAAGACCCACCTGCTGCACGCGATCGGGCACTACGCGCGGAGCCTCTACCCGGGCACGCGCGTGCGGTACGTGAGCTCCGAGGAGTTCACGAACGAGTTCATCAACTCGATCCGCGACGGCAAGGGCGACGCCTTCCGCAAGCGCTACCGCGATGTGGACATCCTGCTCGTCGACGACATCCAGTTCCTCGCGAGCAAGGAGTCGACGCAGGAGGAGTTCTTCCACACCTTCAACACCCTGCACAACGCGAACAAGCAGATCGTGCTCTCCTCGGACCGGCCGCCCAAGCAGCTGGTGACCCTGGAGGACCGGCTCCGCAACCGTTTCGAGTGGGGTCTCACCACCGATGTGCAGCCGCCGGAGCTGGAGACGCGCATCGCGATCCTCCGCAAGAAGGCGGTGCAGGAGCAGCTCAACGCCCCGCCGGAGGTACTGGAGTTCATCGCGTCCCGGATCTCGCGGAACATCCGTGAGCTGGAGGGCGCGCTGATCCGGGTGACGGCCTTCGCGAGCCTCAACCGGCAGCCGGTGGACCTCGGGCTCACCGAGATCGTCCTCAAGGACCTGATCCCGGGCGGCGAGGACTCGTCGCCGGAGATCACGGCACCGGCCATCATGGCGGCCACCGCCGACTACTTCGGTCTGACGGTGGAGGACCTCTGTGGATCCTCGCGCAGCCGCGTCCTGGTGACGGCCCGGCAGATCGCCATGTATCTGTGCCGCGAGCTCACGGACCTGTCGCTGCCGAAGATCGGTGCGCAGTTCGGCGGCCGTGACCATACGACGGTGATGCACGCGGACCGGAAGATCCGCGCGCTGATGGCGGAGCGGCGCTCCATCTACAACCAGGTCACTGAGCTCACCAACCGCATCAAGAACGGCTGAGGGCCGGCTGCGGCCGGCCTCCGAAGGGCGCCCCGGGACACCTCCCGGGGCGCCCTTCGGCATTCCCCGGCACTCCCGGGAGCGGTCCCGAGGCGATTCGAAGGCGGTCCTGAAGCGGTCCCGAGGCGATTCGAAGGCGGTCCTGAAGCGGTCCCGAGGCTCTCCCGAAGTTCTCCTGGAGCCGTCGTAAGGCCGTCCACAGGACCCACCGACAGCCTTCCCGGGCCCTCCGGAAGACGCCGAAGAGCCCTCTTGAAGCCCTCTCGGAGCGCTCGCGACCGCCGCCCAGCACCGCGTCCGGGGGACGGGCTGTTCGATTACTCCGTTCCGGTGGCAGGTTCTCCACAGATTGCGGGATGATCTCCCGTCCACAGGGTGGGGACTATTGAGTTATCCGGATTGTGTCCACAGGCCGGACTGCTGACAGATCATCACCCCAGGTCAGACCCTTGTGGAATTGTTGGTAAAAGATCTCCACAGGCTGTGGACAGAACTTTCGTCCACAGGGGCTCCCGAAGGTTGTCCACCGGCTGCCCACAGGGAGGGGTCCGTTGCCCACAGCTTCTCCACACCCCTGTCCACTGTTCGGCAACGAATCGCCCGCTCTCACCGCGTCGAGTGAAAGCCGTCACACCAAGGAGGACGGTTGGGCTGTGGGGAACGTGGGTAAAGCTGGGGACAGCGCTGGGGAGAACTCCCCATGGCCTGTGTATCGGGTGTGCAGAACTTTCGGGTGTCCACAGAGAACCCCAGTTGTCCACCGGCTCCACCCACAGGCGCAGTGGACAAAAAACCGGGCCTGACCTGCGAAAACGACGTTATCCACCGTTTCCACAGGCCCTACTACTACTCCCACTTAGAGTTAGCTAGGAATCCGCTTCGAAGTGGGGCCTGTGCACAACTCGGCGCCGGAGCTCCGCCGCGCCCTCGTCGCGACTTGACCCCGAGCAGCACCGAGTGTCGGCGGCGTACGTCAGACTGGTTCCCGCAGTCGACGAAGAGCCAGCAACAAGCAGGAGGCGGTTCCGGTGAAGATCCGGGTGGAGCGCGACGTACTTGCCGAGGCGGTGGCCTGGGTGGCCCGCAGCCTCCCGGCCCGTCCGCCGGCTCCCGTACTCGCGGGCCTTCTGCTGAAGGCCGAGGACGGCGCGCTGAGCTTCTCGAGCTTCGACTACGAGGTCTCGGCCCGTGTCTCCGTCGAGGCGGAGGTCGAGGAGGACGGCACCGTCCTGGTCTCCGGCCGACTGCTCGCCGACATCTGCCGCGCTCTCCCCAACCGGCCGGTGGAGATTTCCACAGACGGTGTACGGGCGACCGTGGTCTGCGGCTCCTCCCGCTTCACCCTCCACACCCTGCCTGTGGAGGAGTACCCGGCGCTGCCGGAGATGCCCACCGCGACCGGCACCGTTCCCGGTGAGGTCTTCGCCTCCGCCGCCGCGCAGGTGGCCATCGCCGCCGGCCGTGACGACACGCTGCCCGTGCTCACCGGTGTGCGCATCGAGATCGAGGGCGACACGGTCACCCTGGCCTCCACCGACCGCTACCGCTTCGCGGTCCGCGAGTTCCTGTGGAAGCCGGAGTCCCCGGACGCCTCCGCCGTCGCCCTGGTGCCCGCGAAGACCCTCTTGGACACCGCCAAGGCGCTCACGAGCGGCGACACGGTCACCCTGGCGCTCTCGGGCTCCGGCAAGGGCGAGGGCCTCATCGGCTTCGAGGGCGCGGGCCGCCGCACCACCACCCGTCTCCTCGAGGGCGACCTGCCGAAGTACCGGACGCTGTTCCCCACCGAGTTCAACTCGGTCGCGGTCATCGAGACCGCGCCGTTCGTCGAGGCCGTGAAGCGTGTGGCCCTGGTGGCCGAGCGCAACACCCCGGTCCGGCTGAGCTTCGAGCAGGGCGTGCTGATCCTGGAAGCCGGCTCCAGCGACGACGCACAGGCTGTGGAGCGCGTCGACGCGCAGCTCGAGGGCGACGACATCTCGATCGCCTTCAACCCGACCTTCCTCCTGGACGGCCTGAGCGCGATCGACTCCCCGGTCGCCCAGCTCTCCTTCACGACCTCCACCAAGCCGGCGCTGCTGAGCGGCAAGCCCGCCGTGGACGCCGAGGCGGACGAGGCGTACAAGTACCTGATCATGCCGGTCCGCCTCAGCGGCTGAGCCGGCTGACAGCGGGTCTCTTCGGGGTATCGCCTGAGCGGCTGACCCCACAGGTGTGCACCCGGGTCCGGGCGTAGGCTCGGATCCGGGTAAACCGCACACGACGCTTAAGGAATCTCTGATGGAGCTCGGTCTCGTCGGTCTCGGCAAGATGGGCGGCAACATGCGCGAGCGCATCCGCCGCGCAGGCCACACCGTCATCGGATACGACCGCAATCCGGACCTCGCCGATGTCCACAGCCTCTCGGAGCTTGTGGGCAAGCTCAAGGGGCCCCGCGTCGTGTGGGTCATGGTTCCGGCCGGTGCCGCGACCCAGTCCACCATCGACGAGCTGGCCGATCTGCTCTCCCCCGGCGACATCGTCGTGGACGGCGGCAACTCCCGCTGGACGGACGACGAGAAGCACGCCGAGGAGCTGGCGGCCAAGGGCATCGGCTTCGTCGACTGCGGCGTCTCCGGTGGCGTCTGGGGCCTGGAGAACGGCTACGCGCTGATGTACGGCGGCTCCGCCGAGGACGTCGCGAGGGTCCAGCCGATCTTCGACGCGCTCAAGCCCGAGGGCGAGTTCGGCTCCGTGCACGCCGGCAAGGTCGGTGCCGGCCACTTCGCGAAGATGGTCCACAACGGCATCGAGTACGCGATGATGCAGGCCTACGCCGAGGGCTGGGAGCTCCTGGAGAAGGTCGACTCCGTCACCGACGTGCGCGAGGTCTTCCGCTCCTGGCAGGAGGGCACGGTCATCCGTTCCTGGCTGCTTGACCTCGCGGTCAACGCCCTGGACGAGGACGAGCACCTGGACAAGCTGCGCGGCTACGCGTCGGACTCCGGCGAGGGCCGGTGGACGGTCGAGGCCGCCATCGACAACGCCGTTCCGCTGCCGGCGATCACCGCCTCGCTGTTCGCGCGGTTCGCCTCCCGCCAGGACGACTCCCCGCAGATGAAGATGATCGCCGCGCTGCGCAACCAGTTCGGTGGCCACGCGGTCGAGACGAAGAAGTAATCCACAGGCTGTGCACCCCGCGGTGCACAGCCGCCGGGGGAAGAAGGTCGGCGCCCAACCATGCACGTCACGCATCTGTCGTTGGCCGACTTCCGCTCCTACGCCCGGGTCGAGGTCCCGCTCGACCCGGGCGTCACCGCTTTCGTGGGCGCGAACGGCCAGGGCAAGACCAATCTGGTCGAGGCCGTCGGCTATCTCGCGACCCTCTCCAGCCACCGCGTCGCCTCCGACGCCCCGCTCGTCCGGATGGGGGCGGAACGCGCGGTGATCCGCGCCGCCGTCACCCAGGGCGAGCGCTCCCAGCTGATCGAGCTCGAACTCAACCCGGGCCGGGCCAACCGTGCCCGCATCAACAGGTCCTCGCAGGTCAGACCGCGTGACGTGCTGGGCATCGTTCGGACCGTGCTGTTCGCGCCCGAGGACCTCGCCCTGGTGAAGGGCGACCCCGGCGAGCGCCGACGCTTCCTCGACGAGCTGATCACGGCGCGCACGCCGCGCATGGCGGGCGTGCGCTCCGACTACGAGCGCGTGCTCAAGCAGCGCAACACGCTCCTGAAGTCCGCGGCGATGGCCCGCCGGCACGGCGGCCGCGGCATGGACCTGTCCACCCTCGACGTCTGGGACCAGCACCTGGCCCGGGCCGGGGCCGAGCTGCTCGCCCAGCGGCTCGACCTGATCGCCGTACTGCAGCCGCTCGCCGACAAGGCGTACGAGCAGCTCGCGCCCGGCGGCGGACCGATCCTCCTGGAGTACCGGCCCTCCGCGCCGGGCACCGGGCACACCCGCGAGGAGCTGTACGGACAGCTGATCGCCGCGCTGGCCGAGGTGCGCAAGCAGGAGATCGAGCGGGGCGTCACCCTCGTCGGACCCCACCGCGACGAGCTGCTCCTCAAGCTCGGCGAGCTGCCCGCGAAGGGGTACGCCAGCCACGGCGAGTCCTGGTCGTACGCGCTGGCGCTGCGGCTCGCCTCGTACGACCTGCTGCGGTCCGAGGGCAACGAGCCCGTCCTCGTCCTCGACGACGTCTTCGCCGAGCTGGACGCGCGGCGGCGCGAGCGGCTCGCGGAGCTGGTGGCCGGCGGCGAGCAGGTCCTGGTGACGGCCGCTGTGGACGACGACGTACCGGGGGTCCTCGCGGGGACGCGGTACCAGGTGGCCGGAGGGACGGTGGAGCGCGTATGAGCGAGGAGAACCTTCCCCAGCCTGTGGATACTCCTCCGGTGCCGTCCGTTCCCGAACCCTCGGGTGTGGATCTCGCGCGGGTCGCGCTGCGCGCCGCCAAGGAACAGGCGAAGGCCAAGGGCGCCGCCGCCCAGCAGAAGAAGCAGGCCCGGCGCGGGGGCGGCCTGCGCTCCGGCGCGCGCGCCGACGGGCGCGACCCGATGGCGCTCGGCGCCGCGATCAACCGGCTGATCACCGAGCGGGGCTGGGAGACGCCGGCGGCTGTCGGCGGGGTCATGGGCCGCTGGCCGCAGATCGTCGGCGAGGACCTGGCCAAGCACTGCGTACCGGTGAGGTTCGACGACGAGCCGGACGCGCGGGTGCTGACCGTGCAGTGCGACTCGACGGCGTGGGCCACGCAGCTGAGGCTGCTCGCGCCGACGCTGGTGGCACGGCTCAACGAGGACCTCGGGCACGGCACCGTACGGATGATCAAGGTGCTGGGGCCGGGGGCGCCGCGGCGGGGGTACGGGCCGCTCAGGGCGCCGGGGTCCGTCGGGCCCGGGGACACGTACGGATAGCCGTTCGGCGCGGGCGGGCGGCACGGCGCGGGTCCAGGCGACGGGCGCCGCGCGATGGGCTGTGCCCACCTGTTCCGCCCTGCGGAACGACGGCCCGCGGCCGGTGCCACTCGCCGTCACAGCTCGAAGCGCTGGGTGGCCGTCAGGGGGCTCTGAAGCCCCTGTCCGGATATGGGGAGTCGTTTGGCTCCCGCTCAGGGCGGCACATGCGGACTCAGGCACCGGCAAACCCCCATGACTGTCGGCGCTACCGGTAGACTGGGAGACAATCCCGCCACCCTGCGGAACAAGTCGAACGACGCAGCCGCTCCCGCATGCCCGGAGAACGGCCTGTGCTGTGCCAGAAAGGGCGCTTCGTGGCCGATTCCGGCGACCCCAACGAGAACAACCAGTACACCGCCAGCAACATCCAGGTCCTCGAAGGCCTGGATGCGGTGCGCAAGCGCCCTGGCATGTACATCGGCTCGACCGGCGAGCGCGGTCTGCACCACATGGTGCAGGAGGTCGTCGACAACTCGGTCGACGAAGCCCTGGCCGGCCACGCCGACACCATCGACGTGACGATCCTGGCCGACGGCGCCGTGCGCGTCGTCGACAACGGCCGTGGCATCCCCGTGGGCATCGTGGCCTCCGAGGGCAAGCCGGCTGTCGAGGTCGTGCTGACCGTGCTCCACGCGGGCGGAAAGTTCGGAGGCGGCGGCTACGCCGTCTCCGGCGGTCTGCACGGTGTCGGTGTGTCGGTCGTGAACGCCCTGTCCACCAAGGTCTCCGTCGAGATCAAGACGGACGGCCACCGCTGGACGCAGGACTACAAGATGGGCGCCCCGACCGCGCCCCTCGCGCAGCACGAGGAGACCGACGAGACCGGCACCTCGGTCACGTTCTGGGCCGACCCGGACATCTTCGAGACGACCGAGTACTCCTTCGAGACGCTCTCGCGCCGCTTCCAGGAGATGGCCTTCCTCAACAAGGGCCTGACGATCACGCTCACCGACGAGCGCGAGTCCGCCAAGGCCACCGTCGGCGCCGACGACCCGGACGCCGAGGCGGCCGCCGAGCCGGCCGCGCGCACGGTGAAGTACCACTACGAGGGCGGCATCGTCGACTTCGTGAAGTACCTCAACTCGCGCAAGGGCGAGCTGGTCCACCCCACCGTCATCGACCTTGAGGCGGAGGACAAGGACAAGGCCCTGTCCCTCGAGGTCGCGATGCAGTGGAACAGCGGCTACAGCGAGGGCGTGTACTCCTTCGCCAACATCATCCACACCCACGAGGGCGGCACGCACGAGGAGGGCTTCCGCGCTGCGCTGACCTCGCTGATCAACAAGTACGCGCGCGACAAGAAGCTGCTCCGCGAGAAGGACGACAACCTCACGGGCGACGACATCCGCGAGGGTCTGACCGCGATCATCTCGGTCAAGCTGAGCGAGCCGCAGTTCGAGGGCCAGACCAAGACCAAGCTGGGCAACACGGAGGTCAAGACCTTCGTCCAGCGAGCGGTCTACGAGCACCTCAACGACTGGCTCGACCGCAACCCGCTCGAGGCCGCGGACATCATCCGCAAGTCGATCCAGGCCGCCACCGCGCGCGTGGCCGCGCGCAAGGCGCGCGACCTGACCCGTCGCAAGGGCCTGCTCGAGTCGGCGTCGCTGCCGGGCAAGCTGTCCGACTGCCAGTCGAACGACCCGGCCAAGTGCGAGATCTTCATCGTCGAGGGTGACTCCGCCGGCGGCTCGGCCAAGTCCGGCCGCAACCCGATGTACCAGGCCATCCTGCCGATCCGCGGCAAGATCCTGAACGTCGAGAAGGCCCGGATCGACAAGATCCTGCAGAACACCGAGGTCCAGGCGCTCATCTCGGCCTTCGGCACCGGTGTGCACGAGGACTTCGACATCGAGAAGCTCCGCTATCACAAGATCATCCTGATGGCGGACGCCGACGTCGACGGTCAGCACATCAACACCCTGCTGCTGACCTTCCTCTTCCGCTTCATGCGGCCGCTGGTCGAAGCCGGTCACGTCTACCTCTCCCGTCCGCCGCTCTACAAGATCAAGTGGGGCCGGGACGACTTCGAGTACGCCTACTCGGACCGGGAGCGCGACGCGCTCGTCGAGCTGGGCAAGCAGAGCGGCAAGCGGATCAGGGAAGACTCGATCCAGCGCTTCAAGGGTCTCGGCGAGATGAACGCCGAGGAGCTGCGCGTCACCACCATGGACGTCGAGCACCGCGTACTCGGCCAGGTCACCCTGGACGACGCCGCGCAGGCCGATGACCTGTTCTCGGTGCTGATGGGCGAGGACGTCGAGGCACGCCGCTCGTTCATCCAGCGCAACGCCAAGGACGTTCGCTTCCTCGACATCTGAGTCGGTCTCAGCTGACCGTACGAAAGGACTGACGACCAGCAATGGCCGACGAAACCACCCCGACCGGGACCACCGAAGAAGAGCCCGTGCTGCGGATCGAGCCCGTCGGGCTCGAGACCGAGATGCAGCGCTCGTACCTCGACTACGCGATGTCCGTCATCGTGTCCCGCGCGCTGCCCGACGTGCGGGACGGCCTCAAGCCCGTCCACCGTCGCGTGCTGTACGCGATGTACGACGGCGGCTACCGGCCCGAGAAGGGCTTCTACAAGTGCGCCCGCGTCGTCGGTGACGTCATGGGTACGTACCACCCGCACGGCGACTCCTCGATCTACGACGCGCTCGTCCGCCTCGCCCAGCCCTGGTCGATGCGCATGCCGCTCGTCGACTCCAACGGCAACTTCGGCTCCCCGGGCAACGACCCGGCCGCCGCCATGCGTTACACCGAGTGCAAGCTCATGACGCTGTCGATGGAGATGCTCCGGGACATCGACGAGGAGACCGTCGACTTCCAGGACAACTACGACGGCCGCAACCAGGAGCCGACGGTCCTGCCGTCCCGCTTCCCGAACCTGCTGATCAACGGCAGCGCCGGCATCGCCGTCGGTATGGCCACCAACATCCCGCCGCACAACCTCCGCGAGGTCGCGGCCGGTGCGCAGTGGGCGCTGGAGCACCCCGACGCCAGCCACGAGGAGCTCCTCGACGCCCTGATCGAGCGGATCAAGGGCCCGGACTTCCCCACCGGCGCGCTCGTCGTCGGCCGCAAGGGCATCGAGGAGGCGTACCGCACCGGCCGTGGCTCGATCACGATGCGCGCGGTCGTCGAGGTCGAGGAGATCCACAACCGCCAGTGCCTGGTGGTCACGGAGCTCCCGTACCAGACCAACCCGGACAACCTCGCGCAGAAGATCGCCGACCTGGTCAAGGACGGCAAGATCGGCGGCATCGCCGACGTCCGCGACGAGACCTCGTCCCGGACCGGTCAGCGCCTCGTCATCGTGCTCAAGCGCGACGCCGTCGCCAAGGTCGTCCTCAACAACCTGTACAAGCACACCGATCTGCAGACGAACTTCGGCGC
The DNA here is from genome assembly GCF_044752965.1 of Streptomyces sp. NPDC088553. Classification (NCBI taxonomy): domain Bacteria; kingdom Bacillati; phylum Actinomycetota; class Actinomycetes; order Kitasatosporales; family Streptomycetaceae; genus Streptomyces; species Streptomyces sp. NPDC088553. The sequence goes on from NZ_JBIVMG010000006.1 coordinate 260,955, forward strand.
GAACATGCTGGCGCTCGTCGACGGCGTGCCGCGCACCCTCTCGCTGGACGCGTTCATCCGCCACTGGGTGACGCACCAGATCGAGGTCATCGTGCGCCGGACCCGCTTCCGGCTGCGCAAGGCCGAGGAGCGCGCCCACATCCTGCGCGGTCTGCTCAAGGCGCTCGACGCGATCGACGAGGTCATCGCGCTCATCCGGCGCAGCGACACGGTCGAGGTCGCCCGCGGCGGCCTGATGGACCTGCTCCAGATCGACGAGATCCAGGCCAACGCGATCCTGGAGATGCAGCTCCGCCGGCTCGCCGCCCTGGAGCGCCAGAAGATCGTCGCCGAGCACGACGAACTCCAGGCCAAGATCAACGAGTACAACGCGATCCTGGCCTCGCCCGAGCGTCAGCGCGCGATCGTCAGCGAGGAGCTGGCCGCGCTCGTCGAGAAGTTCGGCGACGACCGCAGGTCCAAGCTCGTGCCCTTCGACGGTGACATGTCCATCGAGGACCTGATCGCCGAGGAGGACATCGTCGTCACCATCTCGCGCGGTGGCTACGTGAAGCGGACGAAGACCGAGGACTACCGCTCGCAGAAGCGCGGCGGCAAGGGCGTGCGGGGCACGAAGCTGAAGCAGGACGACATCGTCGACCACTTCTTCGTCTCCACCACCCACCACTGGCTGCTCTTCTTCACCAACAAGGGCCGGGTCTACCGCGTCAAGGCGTACGAGCTGCCCGACGCCGGCCGGGACGCCCGCGGCCAGCACGTGGCCAACCTGCTGGCCTTCCAGCCGGACGAGCAGATCGCCCAGATCCTGGCGATCCGCGACTACGAGGCCGCGCCGTACCTGGTGCTCGCCACCAAGGCCGGCCTGGTCAAGAAGACCGCGCTGAAGGACTACGACTCGCCGCGTTCCGGCGGTGTCATCGCGATCAACCTCCGGGAGACGGACAACGGCGCCGAAGGCACCGCCGACGAGCTGATCGGGGCCGAGCTGGTCTCGGCCGAGGACGATCTGCTGCTCATCAGCAAGAAGGCGCAGTCGATCCGCTTCACCGCCACCGACGACGCGCTGCGTCCGATGGGACGTGCCACCTCGGGCGTCAAGGGAATGAGTTTCCGCGCCGACGACGAGCTGCTCTCGATGAATGTCGTCCGGCCCGGTACGTTCGTCTTCACCGCGACCGACGGCGGGTACGCGAAGCGCACCCCCGTCGACGAGTACCGCGTCCAGGGCCGTGGCGGCCTCGGTATCAAGGCCGCCAAGATCGTGGAGGACCGCGGCTCGCTCGTGGGCGCGCTGGTGGTCGAGGAGACGGATGAGATCCTCGCCATCACGCTGTCCGGCGGTGTGATTCGTACGCGAGTCAACGAAGTCAGGGAGACCGGCCGTGACACCATGGGCGTTCAGCTGATCAACCTGGGCAAGCGTGATGCCGTCGTCGGCATCGCACGGAACGCCGAGGCCGGCAGCGAGGACGACGACATCGACGAGGCAGTCGACGCCGAGGGAGCCGTGGAGGCGCCCGAGGCAGCGGTGGTCGAGACCGTCGTGGTCGAGACCGAGGCAGTCGAGGGCACGGAGCCCTCGGCCGGGGAGCACGAGGAGTAAGAGCGTGAGTGGAGCCACGGGCGCCGCATCGGCGGCTGCCGGAGCTTCTGCTGGTGCTGGAGCGAACGGCGCCCGTGGCCCCGCCACGGACTCCCAGGGGGTTGCGGTGACGGACACTCGGGGGCAGCAGCCCTCGTACGAGACCTACAACGGGCCGCTGCCCGGCGAGCGCACGGGTGCGCAGCAGCCGGGCGGGCCCTACCACCCGCCGCAGGCGTACGGTGCTCCGGCGCCGGGCGGTACGGCGGGCGGACAGACCGGTGCCGTGCGCCGGCCGCGTACGGGGGCCCGCACGACGCCCCGTACGCGCAAGGCGCGGCTGCGGGTGGCCAAGGCCGACCCGTGGTCGGTGATGAAGGTGAGCTTCCTGCTCTCCATCGCACTGGGCATCTGCACGATCGTCGCGGCGGCTGTGCTGTGGATGGTCATGGACGCCATGGGCGTCTTCTCGACGGTCGGCGGCACGATCAGCGAGGCCACGGGCTCGAACGAGTCCAACGGCTTCGATCTGCAGTCGTTCCTGTCGCTGCCGCGGGTGCTGATGTTCACCTCGGTGATCGCCGTGATCGACGTGGTCCTGATGACCGCGCTGGCGACGCTGGGCGCGTTCGTCTACAACCTGTCGGCCGGCTTCGTGGGCGGCGTGGAGCTCACGCTCGCCGAGGACGAGTGACGGGCGAGTGACCTGCGAGGGGGCCGGTCGGTTACCGATTTTGGGACTGGCCCCCCTGTGCGCTAATGTTCAGGAGTCAGCGCGCGGGACACACACCGCAGAGCGCGGCGGGGCTATAGCTCAGTTGGTTAGAGCGCATCCCTGATAAGGATGAGGCCACAGGTTCAAATCCTGTTAGCCCCACAGTGTTGATCGACCCGGACGGTTCCTCCGTCCGGGTCGATTTGTTTGTCCGGGGGCCTTGGAAGGTTTGAACCTCGCACAGGTCACCGATCGGTATCGGTCGATGTGTAGAGTGGGCGTCAGAAGTCTCCTACGTCAACGAAAGACGAGGTCGCGCGGTGAAGAAGCTTCTCCTGGTCGCACTGGCCGCCATCGGCGGGCTCCTCGTGTACCGCCAGATCCAGGCGGATCGCGCCGAGCAGGATCTGTGGACGGAGGCGACCGACTCCGTGCCCGCAGGTTCCGGTGTCTGAGACGAAAACCGTCTGTGGGTGAAGCCCCGGCCGCGCGAGAGCGGGCCGGGGCTTCGCTTTGCCTGAGCAAACTTTTGACTTGCTTAAGTGAAGAGGAGCAGCGCGTGAAGAGGCAGTCCGGCATCGGCCGGAGGGCGGGGGCCCTGATCACGGCGGTCGCGGCGGTGGGAGCGGTCGTGGCGCTTCCCGGGCAGACGGCGGCCGCGGCGGCCCGGGGTGCGGTCGCCGGGGGTGCGGCCGCGGGAGCCGGAGCCACCGGGGGCGCGATTCCGCCGTACACCTTCGACAGCTCGGCCCAGCGCGTCCAGGGCGCCGCCTCGAGCTCGGACGCCGTGCAGCTGAGGACCGGGCAGACCTACCGCGACACGCTCAAGAGGAACGGCAAGGTCTACTACCGGGTCGACCTCGATCAGCAGAACGCGTACGTCTCCGTCGTCGCGGTGCCCAAGGCCGGCGGCAAGGTCGAGTACGGCGACGGCTTCAAGGTGAGCATGCAGGACGGCTCCGGCGCCGAATGCGGATACCAGCAGGCGAACTTCTCCTCCAGCGAGTACACCCGGCCGCTCGCCGCCTACGCCCGCCGCATCGTCGACGCCGACAGCTCCACCTGCCGGCGCGCCGGCGCCTACTACGTCCTCGTCGAGCGCGAGTCGAAGGCGAGCACGGACGACTGGGAGCTGGAGATCCGCTACGCGTCCGAGCCCGTGCTGAAGAAGGCAGGACCGACCGAGCTCCCCGAGGTCTGGGCCTCCGGCACACCCGGGCCGCCCGCGGGCGACCCGCAGCCGCGCCGGGGAGGCTCCGGCGTGTACGACGCCACCTCGCTGACGCAGGGCGAGTGGCGGTCCGACATCCTGCCCGGCCAGACGCTCTTCTACCGGGTGCCCGTCGACTGGGGACAGCAGCTCTTCGCCACCGCCGAACTCGGCAGCAGCGCCACCGGCGACGAGTACATCGGCCACGCCCTGGTCCTCTCCCTGGAGAACCCCGCGCTCGGCCACGTCGACGAGAACACCGTCAGCTACAGCGGCAAGCCCGCGACGCTCGCGCTCGACGCGCTGCGGCCGGTGGCCCACGAGAACCGCGGCTCCTACGACGAGGCCACCAGCGGGATGCGCTTCGCCGGCTGGTACTACCTGTCGGCCACGCTCAACCCGGCGATGGCCAAGGAGTACGGGAACAGGACGGTGCCGCTGACCCTGCGCGTCTCGCTGCGGGGCAACGCCGAGCCGGGGCCCGGGTACGACGGGGATCCCGGGCAGTTCAGCGTGACCGCCGACGACAAGAAGGCCGCCGAGAAGGGCACCTCGGGCGCGCAGGAGGCGTCGGGGAGCGACTCCATGCGGGTCGTCGCGGCGGCCGGGATCGGCAGCGGGACGGTCCTGCTCCTCGGGCTCGGCGGGTGGACGCTGATGGCGCGGAGGCGGGCGGCGTAGGGCGGGGCCGGCCCTTCGCCCGTCAGCGGACGGCTCAGGTCTGGGCGAGGGCCCAGAAGCCCACCGCGAAGCAGACCAGCGCGAGCAGCAGGACCGGGATCGTCACCTTCGGGGGCGGTCCCGGTCGGCGTACCGGGGCCGGGGCGGACGGCGCCGCGGGGGCTCCCGCGGCGGCCGGGGGCCACGCGGGAACCTGACCGGGGCGAGCGGTGTACGGATGAGTAGGGGCTTGTCCGTACGGCATCGCCGAGATCGGTGCCGGGTCGAAGGAGGGGGTCGGGTGGCCGACCGGCGGGGGCAGGTGGAAGCTGCCCGTCTCGGAGGGCCCGGGCAGCGGCGCGGGAGCCGCGGCCGGGGCGGCGAGCGGCGCCGTGGCCGGGGTGACCGGGTGCTGGGGCCGGTAGTGCGGCTGTGGGGGCTGCTGCTGGGGTGGTACGGGGGCGGCGGCGGGCGTCGGTACGGCGCCGGGCGCGGCGGCCGTGGAGGCGCTCACAGGGGCGCCCTGGGCGGCCGTGGCCGCTCCGACGGCCGGGCCGGCGGGTGCGGTGGGCCCGGCGGTGCCCGTCGGGCCCTGGGGGCCGAAGCCGGACGGCAGGGGCCCGAGTTGGTCGAAGATCTCGACCCGCTCCTCGTCCGGGCGCGGCTCGGGAAGCATGTCGACGGCGGCGGTCAGGGCCTTGCGCGCGCCCGTGGCCGTCCGGAAACGGGCCTGCGGATCGGGCTGCAGCAGACCGGCGAGCACCTGCCACAAGGGCTCCGGGACGCCCTCGGGGGCGCCGGGAGTGCCGTGCGTGAGGAAGTGCTCGACCAGCGCCTGCGAGTCCGGCTTGCGGCCCTGGAGCAGATAGAGGGCGACCAGGCCGACGGCGAAGAGGTCGGCGGTGAAGTCGGGTTCGGCGCCGAGGAGCTGCTCGGGCGCGAAGTATCCGGGCGTGCCCACCACGTAGTTGGTCTCGGTGAGACGGGGCTCGCCCTTGCGCATGGAGATGCCGAAGTCGGACAGCCGCAGATGCGGCCGTCCGGTCCCGGTGACGTCCATCAGGATGTTCGCGGGCTTGATGTCGCGGTGCACGACCCCCTCGGCGTGCACCGTGGCCAGGCCCGAGAGCAGCTGGTCGAGCAGGATGCAGACGAACCGGGGCGGCAGCGGGCCGTAGTCGCCGATGACGTGCGCCAGAGAGCCGCCGGCGACCAGGTCCATGGTGAACAGGACCTTGTCGTCGTCGGCGGCCCAGCTGGCCGGGGCGAGGACGTGCGGATGGTCGATCCGCAGCGCCTGCTCGCGGACGAAGCGGAGCAGCGTGTGCGCGTCGCTCTGCAGGAGCACCTTGGCCGCCACATAGCGGCGCCGCCGGTGGTCCCAGGCACGCCACACGGCGCCCGCCCCGCCCCGTCCGATCGGGTCGACCAGCTCGTACCGACCAGCGAATACCTCACCCATCGTGCTGTGTCCGCTCCCCGTTGCCTCGTCTGTGGACGACGCCGGCCGACGGCCGACCGCGTCAGTTCTGGTGCGACTCGTAGTGCGCGACCGCGTCCGCGGTGCGCCCCGCGCCGTACACCCGGAGGAACTCTGCCAGTTCCGGGTGGGCCGGGGCGAGGGAGTCGGCGGCGTCGATGATGTCGCCCGCGGCGGCTACGGAGCGCAGCAGCGACTGGATCTCGCGGACCACCCGGCGGACGGTCGGGGCGCCCGAGCCGGTGGCCGGCTGACCGGTGCTGGTGAGGACGGAGCCGCCCTGCGACTTCTTGACCTCGTCCATCCGGTCGGTGGCCTCGGCGGCGCTGACGGTGCCGTCGGCGACCTGCACGGCGAGCTCCTGGAGCGCCTGGACGCGCTGGACGACGGCCGGGTTCCCGATCTTGGCCCGCTGGCCGCTCATCAGCTGGGACAGCATGGGCGCGGACAATCCGAGCACGGCCGCGAGCCTGGCCTGATTGAGTCCGAGATCGTCGATCAGCCGACGGAAGAGCGCCCCCAGCGGCTCTCCGTACCAACTGCGCTGAAGCTCTCTGGCTCGCGCCGTGGCTTCCTGCTGCGCTGCGTCCATTTCTTCTCCCCATCCCTAGGTTCGCCACTGCGAACCTCGATCAGCATCTTACGGAGAGTGGTCGTCGACCGGGAGTCCCAATCCTTTTGCCGGGCATGGGGGGTGACCCGGTACGCTGTTCTCGTTCCGGGGCCTTAGCTCAGTTGGTAGAGCGCTGTCTTTGCATGGCAGATGTCAGGGGTTCGACTCCCCTAGGCTCCACGACAAGCACCCCCTGTGAACTGCGGAAACGCAGGTCACAGGGGGTGCTTCGCGTGCTGGTGCCGGAAAGGCCCGGGGTCGGCGGTCGGGGTTCTTGCCCGCCGCTACCTCCCTGACGCGGCCGACCTGGATCTTCGCCGCGTACTCCAGGTCCTTGGCTCCCGTCTCGGACGTGAAGATGTGCGACGCGACCGAGCCGATGCGCAGGCAGACGTGGGCGGAGGACCCGTCCGGGAGCGCCTCGGTCTCGTCGGCCGCGGATGTCACGGTCACCGGCTTCGTCGGGTAGCCGTTCTTCACGCTTCCTTGCCCTGGATCCCGATTCGGGGCACTGCTCCCGGACGAGTCCGACGGCCATACGCTCCCGTCGTGCGGGGGCCATTGCTCCGGACGGGTGGTGTTCATCGGAAGAACTGCGCGACGGCGGCGACGTTCCGTGGAAATCGGGAGCGCATCCACATCATGAGGAAAGTACGTAAAGCGCGCAAACCGAAATGAACCATTCGAGAACGTCACGAAAGTGAGGGGCCATGGCCACCGCCAAGGTCAAGCAGTTCTGGACCGCCTTCATCTCCGTCCTCTTCGCCCTGCTCGCCTCCGTCGGCCTGGCGAGCACCGCCGCCGCGGCCAAGCAGCCCGCCGTCCAGCAGCCGGAGGAGCCGGCCGGCCCCACCACGGCCGCACCCGCCGTCGGGGAGAAGCGGGCCGCGCTCGCCTCCGTACCGGCGCAGAGGGCTCACCGGTGGCCGCTCGCCGGGGACCGCTCCCTGCCGCCCACGATCAAGCAGCGCATCGCCGCCGAGGCCCACGGTTCCTCTCCCGCCACCCGGAACCGCTCCGCCGCAGGCGTGACCGCCGTGGCCGAGAGCGACGAGCCGGCCGCGCTGACGGAGCTGGCGCTCGCCGCGGCGGCGTAGGGCGCGGGGAGACGACGATGCGCACTCCCCACACCCGTACCCGTACCCGTATCCGTACCTCCTCGTACGACTCCGCTTCGTACGGCCCGGCACAACCCGCAGGACCCGGCAGGACCTCCGCGGAGCCGAGCCGGACCCCGGCGGAACCCGGCAGGACCCCTGCGGCAACAGCACCCGGCAGGAGCCCTGTGGACGGAACTCGGCAGGACCCCGCAGGAACCAGGACCCCGGCAGACAGCGGCAGGGCCCTGGTGGAACCCGGTAGGACCTCGGCAGCACCCGGCGGCACCCCGGTCGGTCAGCGGCGCTCGTCGCGTTCGGCGGCCTCTTCGGCTGCGGCCGCGGCTTCGGCCTCGGCCTCGGACTCCTTGGCCTCCACCTCCGGGGCGAGGACATCCCCACCCTCGTCGTAGGACGTCACTACGGAACCTTCCTCCTCCACCTCGGTGGCAGCGGGCGGCTCGACCAGCCAGTCGGGGTTGGCCTGCTTGTCCCACCACTTCCAGGCGGCGAACGCGCCGCCGGCGAGAACGCCCAGGACCAAGAGGCCCTTGGCGAGGCGTCCGGCCCGTGCCCGGCGCTCGTGCTTCCTCACGATCTTCTGGATTTCCCTCGGTGTCACCTGACCGCGCAGCGCGGCCCAGGCGGCAGTCGAACGCGACCCGGCCTCCTCAAGGACGGGACCGGTCGCGGCGACCGCCTGCTCGACACGAGGAACGGTGTAGTCGGCCGCCTGACGGCAGGCCCAGCGGGTCTTGACCGCCGCACGCTGTGCGGCCGCGTCGACCCGCGGCGGTACATGCGGTGCGACATACGAGTCGTACTGCGCACGAGCCTGCACCCGTGCCTGATGAGCGGCCTTCGAGACCTTCGGCGCGATCAGCACACGCGCCTCTTGGGCGTAGTGCGCCGCCTGGTCCTTTGCAGTGCCGGCGTACGGCGCCACCACTTCCGCGGCGTGCAGCACGCTCTCCTTCGCCGAATCTGACGCGGCGCGCACGCTCTCCATGCGGGTCACGGGATTCCTCCTCCTCGGTGGCGACGATGTCGGGTTTTCGCCTTTCCATCCTTTTCGAAATCATGCCCCCCGGAGCCAGGTACGGCATGTGGGGTGGGCATCCGGGGCATGCGAGGATCGGACACGCCAGAGACAGACGTGGGCATCACGCGACATGACGTGGACGGAAGGCGACCGTGGCCGAGCAGCTGTACGCGATCCTCAAGACCAGCCTGGGTGACATCGAGGTGCGGCTGATGCCGTTCCACGCCCCGAAGACGGTCAGGAACTTCGTCGAGCTCGCCGGCGGTGAGCGCGAGTGGACGCACCCCGCGACCGGCACGGTCTCCTCGGACCCGCTGTACGACGGCACGGTCTTCCACCGGGTCATCAAGGGCTTCATGATCCAGGCCGGTGACCCGCTGGGGAACGGCACGGGCGGGCCCGGCTACGAGTTCGCCGACGAGTTCCACCCGGAGCTCTTCTTCGACCGTCCCTATCTGCTGGCCATGGCCAACGCCGGCCCGGGCACCAACGGCTCGCAGTTCTTCGTCACCGTCGGCCCCGCTACCTGGCTGAACCGCAAGCACACCATCTTCGGCGAGGTCGTCGACAAGGAGAGCCGGAAGGTCGTGGACGCGATCGCGGCCACCGCGACCGACCCGCACACCGAGCGACCGCTGCAGGACGTGGTCATCGAGTCCGTGGTGATCGAGAAGCGCTGAGGCGGAAGGGACGGCACCTCTCATGGAACCGAAACCCTCCGAGAACGCGCACGCCGGTCTGCCGCGCTGCTACCGCCACCCCGAGGTGGAGACCGGCATCCGCTGCACGCGCTGCGAGAAGCCGATCTGCCCCGCGTGCATGGTCTCCGCCTCCGTCGGCTTCCAGTGTCCCGACTGCGTACGCCAGGGTTCGGGGACCGGTCACGCCCCGGACGCCAACCAGCCGCGGACGCTCGCGGGCGGCCGGGTCGCGGCGGACGACCGCCTGGTCACCAAGATCCTCATCGGGATCAACCTCGCGGTGTACCTGGCCGTGCTGGTGTTCGGTGACCGGCTCGTCGACGAGCTCGTGCTCATCGGCTACGCCTACAGCCCGGCGCTCGGCGAGCTCGTCGGGGTCGCCGACGGCGAGTGGTACCGGCTGCTGACCTCGACCGTCCTCCACCAGGAGGTCTGGCACATCCTCTTCAACGTGCTGGGCCTGTGGGTGATCGGCGGGATCGTCGAGCCCGAGCTGGGCCGGGCCCGGTACGCGGCCCTGTGCCTGCTCTCCGGTCTCTCCGGCTCCGTGCTGGCCTATCTCGTCGCCGCGCAGAACCAGCCCTCGCTCGGCGCCTCCGGCGTCGTCTACGGCCTGATCGGCGCCTGGGTGGTGCTCGCCCGCCGGCGACGTCAGGACATGCGGCCGGTGGTCCTCTTCGTGGCCCTGTCGCTGCTGATGACATTCACCCGACCGGGGATCTCCTGGGAGGCCCACGTCGGTGGTCTGGTCGCGGGCGTCGTGGTGACGTACGCGCTCGTGCACGCGCCGAGGGCCCGCCGGGACCTGGTGCAGTACGGGGCGCTGGCCCTGGTGCTGCTGCTCGACGTGGGCATCGTGCTGGCCCGCACGGCGGCGCTCACCTGAGCGCACAGGGCTGTGGACGAGCTTCTCTGTGAGCTTTCCCCAGAGTTATCCACAGTGCGTGGCGGTGCCTCCCCATTCTGTGGGGAAAGGCCGCGCCCCTCGCCTCTGACCTGGTGTTTCTCCAGGGAGGCGAGGGGCATTATGGTCTCCGGCGAGGGTGATTCCGGTCATACCGGCGTCAACCTCGTGCGAGTTATCCACAGATCTTCGTAAGTTATCCAGTGCTGTGCACAACGCTGTGGATAAGTTCAGGGGAGAGCTTGACGGGCAGCCGGTACGGACGCTAGACGGCCGCCGTACCCCTGCTGTTCGCCGCTACTTCCACTGCGTGGAGACACCGAAGCCGGCCGCGATGAAGCCGAAGCCCACCACGATGTTCCAGTTCCGGATCGACTCGATCGGCATCGAGCCGTCGGTGACGTAGAAGACCACGATCCACACCAGACCGATGGCGAACAGCGCGAGCATCACCGGCGCCACCCAGCTGCGGTTGGTCAGCTTGATCGAGGTGGCCTGCTTCGCGGGCGGGGGCGTGAAGTCGGCCTTCTTGCGGATCCGTGACTTCGGCACGAGGGACTCTCCTGTCGATGCGCTGCGTGACCGCGCAGGGAACTGTGGCTGGCGCCGGGATGTGACGAAGGAGGACGACTGCGTCCCCCAGGCGTCCGTTAGCGTAGTGGTTCCGCGGCACCGAAGGGGATCAGGGTACGTTGAGCAATTCCGTCGGCACTCCCGAAGGGCCTGGCCGCACCGCGAGGTGGCGCCCCGTCCAGGTGCTCACCCTTGCCGTTTTCGCCCTCGCCGGACTGATCTTCGTCACGAGCTTCAACACCGCCAAGGGCACCAACATCCGCACCGACGCCTCGCTCCTGCGGCTCTCCGACCTGATCGAGGAGCGCAGCCACAAGAACGCCGGCCTCGACGAGTCCACCTCCGCCCTCCGCGCCCAGGTCGACTCCCTCGCCGCCCGTGACGACGGCTCCACGCGCGCGGAGGACGCGAGACTCGCCGCGCTGGAGGCCGCGGCGGGCACCACCGAGGTCTCCGGCTCCGGTCTCACCGTCACCCTCAACGACGCCCCGCCGAACGCCCAGGCAGCCCCCGGCTACCCCGAGCCGCAGGCCAACGACCTGGTCATCCACCAGCAGGACCTCCAGGCCGTCGTCAACGCCCTGTGGCAGGGCGGCGCCGAGGGCATCCGGGTCATGGACCAGCGGCTCATCTCCACCAGCGCCGTCCGCTGCGTCGGCAACACCCTGATCCTCCAGGGCCGCGTCTACTCGCCCCCGTACAAGATCACCGCCGTAGGTGACCGGGGAAAGCTGACCAAGGCGCTCGCGGGCTCCCCGGCGATCCAGAACTACCAGCTGTACGTGAAGGCGTACGGGCTCGGCTGGAAAGTCGACGAGCACAGGGCGGTGACTCTTCCCGGGTACTCGGGCACAGTGGACCTCCACCAAGCGAAGCCGGTGAGCTGACACCACGCGCACAGCCGGGGTGGCAGCGCCGGCAGCCGACCGCGGGAGGGGCGCTTGCGTCTCGTCGTGAGGACCTTCAGCGAGCTGTGCATCACCGTCGGCACCCTGATCGTCCTCTTCGTCGCGTACGTCCTGTACTGGACCGGGGTCCAGGCCGCGAGCGCGAGCGCCGGCCAGATCGACACCCTCCAGCGCGAGTGGACCGGCACCCCGGCCCGGGCCGCCGCTCCCGCCCCCACCCCCGGAGCCGTGCCGTACGCCCCCGGCAAGGGCATCGCCGTCATGTACGTCCCCCGGCTCGGCAAGGACTGGGAGTGGCCCGTCCTCCAGGGCACCGAGGCCGGCACCCTGAAGAAGGGGCTCGGCCACTACGCCGGCACCGCCCGCCTCGGCGCGACCGGAAACTTCGCCGTCGCCGGCCACCGCCGCACCTACGGCGACCCCTTCAAGGACTTCCCCCGGCTGCGGAAGGGCGACGCGATCGTCCTCACCGACGGGACGACCTGGTTCACGTACCGCGTCGACCGCGCCCCCTACCGGACCGTGCCCACCGACGTCGGCGTCATCGACCCCGTACCCGCGAAGTCCGGATTCGACGGCCCCGGCCGCTATCTCACCCTCACCACCTGCGAACCCGAGTGGGGCAGCAGCCACCGGCTCGTCGTCTGGGCGCACCTCGACGCCACCCGGCCGGTCGCCGACGGCCGTCCACAGGCTTTGGACAGCTGACCCCCCACGGCCCCCACGCCCCGTACTCTGGTCCCCGTAACGAACGGAAGGGGCGGTCGACGTCATGTACGGCTGGATCTGGCGGCATCTGCCGGGCAACGCGTGGGTGCGGGCGCTGATCTCGATCGTGCTGGTCCTCGCGGTCGTGTACGTCCTCTTCCAGTACGTGTTCCCCTGGGCGGAGCCGCTGCTTCCGTTCAACGATGTGACGGTGGACGGCCAGTGAGCGCGCGAATTCTCGTCGTCGACAACTACGACAGCTTCGTCTTCAACCTCGTTCAGTACCTCTACCAGCTCGGCGCGGAGTGCGAAGTCCTCCGCAACGACGAGGTCGAGCTGAGCCACGCCCAGGACGGCTTCGACGGCGTCCTGCTCTCGCCCGGCCCCGGCGCGCCCGAACAGGCCGGGGTCTGCATCGACATGGTCCGGCACTGCGCCGACACCGGCGTGCCCGTCTTCGGCGTCTGCCTCGGCATGCAGTCGATGGCCGTGGCGTACGGCGGCGTCGTCGACCGGGCACCCGAGCTGCTGCACGGCAAGACCTCCCTCGTCACCCACGAGGGACAGGGCGTCTTCGCCGGACTGCCCTCGCCGTTCACCGCGACCCGCTACCACTCCCTCGCCGCCGAGCCCGCCGCGCTGCCGGCCGAGCTCGAAGTGACCGCGCGGACCGAGGACGGCATCATCATGGGCCTGCGCCACCGCGAACTGCCCGTCGAGGGCGTCCAGTTCCACCCCGAGTCGGTCCTCACCGAGCACGGACACCTGATGCTCGCCAACTGGCTGGAGCAGTGCGGCGACAAGGGGGCGGTCGGACGGTCGGCGGGGCTCGCGCCGGTGGTGGGCAAGGCCGTCGCGTGACGACGGGCTCTCCGTGGTTCCGGGCGACGAACGAGCCGGAGCCCGAGCCGATACCCGCGGACCCCTCCTACGGGGCCTCCTCGCCGTACCAGGAACCGGCTCCGTCCCCGTACCCGTACACCGAGCAGGCCTACCCGGAGCCCCAACAGCCCTACCAGGACCCCGCGCAGGCGTACCAGGAACCCACACGGACGTACGGGGAGCCCACCCAGGCGTACCAGGAGCCCGAGCCCGTCTACGAGGCCCCGTACGAGCCCCCCTACGCGGCCACCTACGACGCACCCCGCGCGACTCCTCACGAGGACGCCCACACGCCCCCGTACGAGCCGTACGAGGCGCCCGAGACCTCTGAGTCCTCCCCGGACGACACGACCGTTCTGGAGGCCGTGGAACCCCTTCCCGGGCCCGGCCGGGCAGAACGCCGCCGCGCGGCCAAGGGCGGCAGCCGGGGCAGGAGCCGCCGAGGTGGTCCGCCCGCCACCACGGCCGGCGCCCCGACCGCCGCACCCGCGGCACCGCTCTCCCGCGTCGAGGCCCGGCGCGCCGCCCGCGCCGCCAAGGACAGCGTCGGCGTCATCGCCAGCCGCGCCGTCGGAGAACTCTTCATCACCTTCGGCGTCGTCATGCTGCTCTTCGTCACCTACCAGCTGTGGTGGACGAACATCCTCGCCGGCCAGGAGACCGACAAGGCCAAGGAACAGATCGAGGACACCTGGGCCAAGGACGACGCCGACAAGGACGACAGCGAGCCGGGGGCGTTCGAGCCCGGCGAGGGCTTCGCCATCATGTACATCCCCAAGCTGGACGTCGTCGTCCCCGTCGCCGAGGGCATCAACAAGGCGAAGGTCCTCGACAAGGGCATGGTCGGCCACTACGCCGAGGGCAAGCTCAAGACGGCCATGCCCTCCGACAAGCAGGGCAACTTCGCCGTCGCCGGCCACCGCAACACCCACGGCGAACCGTTCCGCTACATCAACCGGCTGAAGCCCGGCGACCCGATCGTCGTCGAGACCCGGAACGCGTACTACACCTACGAGATGGCGAGCATCCTCCCGCAGACCGCGCCCTCGAACGTCTCCGTGATCGAACCGGTGCCGAAGGGCTCCGGCTTCACCGGCCCCGGCCGGTTCATCACGCTGACCACCTGCACGCCCGAGTTCACCAGCACGTACCGCATGATCGTGTGGGGGAAGCTGGTCGAGGAACGCCCGCGCAGTGAGGGAAAGCCGAAAGCGCTCGTAGGCTGAGACCCCACACCTCCGGACGGGACGACGGGACGACCTAGTGGCACGCGTGCGTAATCGGATCGCCGGAGTCATCAGCCTCTTCGGCGAACTCCTCATCACGGCGGGCCTGGTGCTCGGCCTCTTCGTCGTCTACTCCCTGTGGTGGACCAACGTCCTCGCCGACCGCGCCGCCGACCAGGACGGCGCCCAGGTCCGCGACCGCTGGGCCGACGGACCCGGAGCGCTCGACACCAAGGACGGCATCGGCTTCCTCCACGTGCCGGCGATGGGCAACGGCGAGGTCCTGGTCAAGCAGGGCACCAAGAGCGCCATCCTCAACAACGGCGTCGCCGGCTACTACACCGACCCGATCAAGTCCGCGCTCCCGCAGGACAAGCAGGGCAACTTCACGCTCGCCGCGCACCGGGACGGACACGGCGCCAAGTTCCACAACATCCACAAGTTGAAGAACGGCGACCCGATCGTCTTCGAGTCCAAGGACACCTGGTACGTCTACAAGGTCTACAAGACCCTGCCGGAGACCACGAAGTACAACGTGGACGTCCTCCAGTCCGTCCCCAAGGAGTCGGGGAAGACGAAGCCCGGCCGGTTCATCACGCTGACCACCTGCACCCCCATGTACACCTCCGACTACCGGTACATCGTCTGGGGCGAGCTGGTGCGCACGGAGAAGGTCGACCGCGACCGGACGCCTCCGGCGGAGCTGCTCTGAAGCGCTGCGCTTCAGCGCCCCGCCTCCGGGAGAAGCCGAAGCGCCCTGCGCGGGGGGAACGGGAGAACCTGCGCGGGACAACCTGCGCGGGAGAACGGGAAAAGGGGAGAGCCCCGGCATCCAGTGGATGCCGGGGCTCTCCCCTTCGAACGGTCGTGGCGGGTCAGTCGAAGAAGCCGCCGCCGCCACCGTTGTTGTCTCCACCGCCGCCGGGGTTGCCGCCCTGGCCGCCGCCGAGCGTGATGACGGTGATCGGCTGCGTGGTGGGAACCATCGAACCCTCCGGGGGGTTCGTGCTGAGGACCATGGCGTCCTCCTTGTCCGAGCCCTGCTGCACGACGGTCAGGCCCATGCCCTGCAGCACGTCCCTGACCTCCTTGAACTGCTTGCCGGTCAGACCGGTCGGGATCTGGACCTGGGTCTGCTGCGGGCCCTTGGAGACCTTCAGCGTGATCTGGGTCTCCTTGGACTGGTCCGAGGGGCCCTGCGGAGTCTGGTCGATGACCGTGCCCGCGGGCTGGTCCGAGTCGACCTCTTCCTTGGTGATGTTGGTGAAGCCGACCCCGTTCAGCTGCTGAACGGCCTGGTCGTAGCTCCGCGTCTTCACATCGGGAAGCTGCAGCAGCTTCTGCTTCGCGACCGTGATCGTCACCTCGGAGTTCTGCTCCGCCCGGGTGCCGCCGTCCGGATTCTGCTGCAGGACCGTGCCGGGGTCCTCATCGGACTCCTGCTGCTCGACCTTGACCTTGAAGCCCTTGTCCTTCAGGGACTGCTCGGCGCGCTCCTGGGACTGCTCCTGGACGTCCGGAACCTCCACGAGCGGCGAGCCCTCGGAGACGACCACCTGGATCGTGCCGCCGGTGTCCATCTTCGAGGTGCCGTCCGCGACCGGGGTCTGGCGGCAGATCGCGCCCTTGGGCTGCTCGCAGCGCTCGGTGCCGGTCTCCTGCACCTTCACTTCCGCGTTGGTCGCCCGTTCCTTCGCCACATCGAGCTTCTGGCCGACCAGCTGCGGAATGGCGACCTGCCGGGTGCCGTCCTTCTTCTCGAACAGCGAGACACCGATGAAGATCGCGCCGACGAGCACCAGGACGCCCGCGAGGGCCAGCAGGATCGTCGACGTGTTCGACTTCTTCTGGCCACCGCGACGCCGGTCCGGGCGGTCGTCGTAGCCGTAGCCACTGTCGTCCTGGTTGATCGGGGGCAGCATCGAGGTCTGGCCCGCCGGGTCGGCCTGGCGCAGCGCCGTCGTCGGCTGGTCCTCCGGGTAGCCGCCGTAGCCCCCGCCGTACGCGGGGGCACCCGCCATGCCCATCCCCATGCCCATCGCGGCGGCGGCCGCGACCGGCTGACCGTCGAGGCAGGCCTCGATGTCCGCGCGCATCTCGTCGGCGGACTGGTACCGGTAGTCGGGGTCCTTGACCAGCGCCTTCAGGACGATGGCGTCCATCTCGGGCGTGATCTCGTGGTCGAAGTTGCTCGGCGGCTGCGGCTCCTCGCGCACGTGCTGGTACGCGACCGCGACCGGGGAGTCACCGATGAACGGGGGACGGACGGTGAGGAGCTCGTACAGCAGGCAGCCCGTGGAGTACAGGTCGGAGCGGGCGTCGACCTGCTCGCCCTTGGCCTGCTCGGGGGAGAGGTACTGGGCCGTGCCGATCACCGCGGCGGTCTGCGTCATGGTCATGCCGGCGTCGCCCATGGCGCGCGCGATGCCGAAGTCCATGACCTTGACCTGGCCGGTGCGCGTCAGCATGACGTTCGCCGGCTTGATGTCACGGTGCACGATGCCGGCACGGTGCGAGTACTCCAGCGCCTGGAGGATGCCGACCGTCATCTCGAGCGTGCGCTCGGGCAGCAGCTTGCGCCCGGAGTGCAGCAGCTCACGCAGGGTAGACCCGTCGACGTACTCCATCACGATGTACGGGATGGAGACGTTGTCGACGTAGTCCTCGCCGGTGTCGTAGACCGCGACGATCGCCGGATGGTTCAGCGAGGCGGCGGACTGTGCCTCACGGCGGAACCGGGCCTGGAAGGACGGATCGCGGGCCAGGTCGGCCCGCAGCGTCTTCACGGCGACGGTGCGGCCGAGCCGGGTGTCCTGGGCGAGGTACACCTCGGCCATGCCACCACGGCCGAGCACCGAGCCCAGCTCGTACCGGCCGCCGAGGCGACGCGGCTCTTCCATAGCTAATCCAGCCCTCTCCGTCTGTCCCGACCGCACCCATGGGTGGTCCGGCGGTGTGTGCTGTTCGCGCATACGGTACCGGCCCCGGGAAGACGATCCGCCCGGGGCCGGTACCTGATACCTGACCGGTACCTGGCACGTACGGGCCCGAGACGTCAGCCCCGGGTCTTCAGGACCGCCTTCATCACGGCCTTCGCGATCGGGGCGGCGAGACCACCACCGCTGATGTCCTGGCGGTCGGTGCCGGCCGAGTCCTCGACGATCACGGCGACCGCGACCGGGGAGCCCTCGGCGGTCTTCGCGTACGAGATGAACCAGGCGTACGGGCGCTTGGCGTTCTTCTCGCCGTGCTGGGCCGTACCCGTCTTGCCGCCGACCTTGACGCCGTCCATGTTCAGGTCGGCGTTGCCGCCGGTGCCGTTGGTGACGACGCTCTCCATCATCTGCTGGAGCAGCTGCGCGTTCTCCTGCGAGACCGGGCGGCTCATCTCCTCCGGCTCGGTCTTCTTGAGCAGGTCGACGTTGGGGGCGCGCAGCTCGTCGATCATGTACGGCTTCATCAGCTTGCCGTCGTTGGCGATCGCCGCCGTGACCATCGCCATCTGGAGCGGGGTGGTCGCGGTGTTGTACTGGCCGATGGAGGAGAGCGCGTTGCCACCGCGGTCGGCCGTCTTGTCGTAGACCGAGGCGGAGGAACGGACCGGGGTGAACTGCTCGGCGTTGAAACCGAACTTCTCGGCCATCTCCACCATCTTGTCGCGGCCGACGTCGTCGCCGAGCTTCGCGAAGACCGAGTTGCAGGAGATGTCGAGGGCCCGCTTCAGGCTGGCGTTGGCACAGCCCTTGGCGTGGTTGATCATCTCCTTCGTGGAGAGGGGGATCTTCCAGCCCTCGGGGGTGTCGGTCGCCGCGTTGATGTCCTTGACCTTGCCGTTCTCCAGCGCGGCGGCGGCGGTGACGACCTTGAAGACGGAACCGGGCGGGTAGATCTCACGGATCGCCCGGTTCTGCTTCGGCTTGTTCTTGTCCTTCTCCAGAGCCAGCCAGGCCTTCTCGTCCTTGGCGGAGTAGCCGGCGAAGGAGGAGGGGTCGTACGACGGTGTGGACGCCATCGCCAGGATCTTGCCGGTCGACGGCTCGATGGCCACGACGGCACCGGTCTTGTTGCCGAGGCCCTCGAAGGCGGCCTTCTGCGCGGCCCCGTTGAGGGTGGTGACGACGTCGCCGCCCTTCTTCTTGTCGCCGGTGAACATGGCGAGCGTGCGGTCGAAGAAGAGCCGGTCGTCGTTGCCGGTGAGGATGCCGTCCTCGATCTTCTCGATCTGGTTGGCGTCGTAGGCCTGCGAGGCGTAACCGGTGACCGGGGCCCACATGGGGCCGTCGGTGTAGGTGCGCTTGAACTTGAAGTACTCGTCCCCGGAGTCGACCGAGCCGGTGATCGGCTTGCCGTCGACGATGATGTTGCCGCGCTCGTTGGCGTAGCGCTCGATCCGGACGCGCGTGTTCTTCGGGTGGGCGTTCAGCTCGTCGGCACGGACGAACTGGAGCCAGTTGTCGCGCACGAGCAGGGCGAGGATGAGCAGGCCGCAGAAGATCGCGACCCGGCGCAGCGGCTTGTTCACGGACGGACCACCTGGGTCATCTCGGCGTCGGGGGACGGGGCGGGCGCGGGCGCGGGGCGGCGCGCGGTGTCGCTGATCCGGATCAGGATGCCGATCAGAGCCCAGTTGGCGATCACCGAGGATCCGCCGTACGCGAGGAACGGCATCGTCATACCCGTGAGCGGGATGAGCCCCATCACACCGCCGGCGACGACGAAGATCTGGAGCGCGAACGCGCCGGAGAGACCCATCGCGAGCAACTTGCCGAAGGGGTCGCGGGCGGCGAGGGAGGTGCGGATGCCGCGCTCGACGATCAGTCCGTAGAGGAGCAGGAAGACCATGACGCCGGCCAGCCCGAGCTCCTCGCCGACGGTGGCGAAGATGAAGTCGGAGTTGGCGGCGAACTGGATCAGGTCGGAGTTGCCCTGGCCGAGACCCGTGCCGAGGATGCCGCCGGAGCCGAAGGACATCAGCACCTGCGTCATCTGGTCGCAGGCGTTCAGCATGTTCTGGTCGGTGGCCGTCTCCAGACAGCCGAAGGGGTCGAGCCAGGCCGCCACACGGGACTTCACGTGGCTGGCCGTCGAGCCGACGACCGCCGCACCGGCGACCGCCATCAGCAGACCCATGACGATCCAGCTGGTCCGCTCCGTCGCCACGTACAGCATGATCACGAACATGCCGAAGAACAGCAGCGACGTACCGAGGTCGTTCTCGAAGACCAGGATGAGAAGGCTGACCGCCCAGATCGTGAGGATCGGGCCGAGGTCACGGCCACGCGGCAGGTAGAGCCCCATGAAGCGGCGGCTGGCCAGGGCCAACGCGTCCCGCTTCACCATCAGGTAGCCGGAGAAGAACACCGCCAGCACCAGCTTGGCGAACTCACCGGGCTGGATCGAGAAGCCGCCGATCCGGATCCAGATCTTGGCGCCGAAGACATCCGCCCCCAGGCCCGGGACCAGCGGGAGCAGCAGCAGGATGAGCGAGACCACCATGGAGATGTACGTGTAGCGCTGCAGGACGCGGTGGTCCTTCAGGAGCAGCAGCACGCCCACGAACATGGCGATGCCGACCGCCGAGTACATCATCTGGCTGGGCGCGTCGGGGCTGAAGGTGCCGAAGCGGCGCATCGACGTGGCGATCAGCCGGGGCGACTGGTCGAGGCGCCAGATCAGCACCAGGCCCATGCCGTTGAGCAGGGTCGCCAGGGGCAGCAGCAGCGGGTCCGCGTACGGGGCCCACTTGCGCACCACGAGGTGGGCGACGGCGGCGAGCAGCCCCAGGCCGAGTCCGTACCCGAGCATGCCGGCCGGGACCTTGCCGTCCATGGCCAGGCCCACGTTGAGGTAGGCGAACACCGGGATGATGACGGCGAACGCCAGCAGCGCCAGCTCGGTGTTGCGGCGGCTCGGCGCCTCGATCGCGCCGATGGTGGTCGTGTTGGTGACAACGCTCATGGTGGTGAAAGGCCCCCTACGGGTGCTTACTGCTTGCCGCAGTTCGAGGCCAGCTTCTGCTCCTCCGCGGTGAGGGTGGGACCCGGGGTCGGAGCGGCTGTGGTGGGCTTGGAGTCAGGGGTGGCGGCGCCGTCCGGCGTCTCGGCCGGCGGCTTGCTCGCCTGGTCGGCCGCCTTCTCGGCGGCCGCGCGGCGCTCCGCGGTCTTCTTGCAGGCCGAGGCCTGCACGGCCAGCTCGGCGATCTTCGTCTCGGCCTTGGCGAGGCTGCCGCCCGTGATCGTGTCCTCGACCTGCTTCTGCTGGTACGCGGGGAGGTACTTGAGTTCGATCTCGGGGTGGTCCTTCTCGACCTTCGACAGCGAGACCCAGGCCAGGTCCTGGCTGATGCCCTGGTACAGCGCCACGTGCTGGTCCTTGGACCCGACGAAGTACTGGGTCTGCGTCCAGCGCCAGCCGCCGTACAGCCCGCCGCCGATGATCGCGAGGACGAGGATCAGGAAGAAGGAGCGCTTCAGCCACTTGCGGCCCTTGCGCGGCTTCACGAAATCGTCGTCGGTGTACGACTCGAAGGAGCCCTGAGGGGGCATTCCGCCGTAGCCGTGGCCGTCGCCGCTTCCGGGCGGGCCGAACCCGCCGGCGGGCGGCTGGGGGTGCGGGGCCGGGCGACCGAGTCCGGAGGCGCGGCCCGCGGGGGTCTGCATCGCCCCGCCGTCGTTCAGCTGGGCGGCCTGGTTCTCGGCGACCGCGCCCACGATGACCGGGGTGTCGCTGAGGTGACCGGCGAGGGTGTCGCCGCCGTCGACGTCCAGGACGTCGGCGACGATCACCGTGATGTTGTCGGGGCCGCCGCCGCGCAGGGCGAGCTGGATCAGCTCCTGCACGGTCTCCTGCGGGCCCTGGTAGCTGGCGAGGGTGTCTTCGAGCGTCTGGTGCGAGACCACGCCGGACAGGCCGTCGGAGCAGATCAGGTAGCGGTCGCCGGCCCGGACCTCACGGATGGAGAGGTCGGGTTCGACGTGGTCGCCACTGCCGAGCGCGCGCATGAGGAGCGAGCGCTGCGGGTGGGTGGTGGCCTCTTCCTCGGTGATCCGGCCCTCGTCGACGAGCCGCTGGACCCAGGTGTGGTCCTGGGTGATCTGGGTCAGCACACCGTCGCGGAGCAGATAGGCGCGCGAGTCGCCGACGTGCACCAGACCGAGCCGCTGGCCGGTCCACAGCAGGGCGGTGAGCGTGGTGCCCATGCCCTCGAGCTGCGGGTCCTCCTCGACCATCATCCGGAGCTGGTCGTTGGCGCGCTGCACCGCCGTACCGAGCGAGGTGAGGATGTCGGAGCCGGGGACGTCGTCGTCGAGCGTGACGAGGGTGGAGATCACCTCGGAGGAGGCGACCTCACCGGCGGCCTGGCCGCCCATGCCGTCGGCGATGGCGAGCAGCCGGGGGCCGGCGTAGCCGGAGTCCTCGTTGCCCTCGCGGATCATGCCCTTGTGCGAGCCCGCGGCGAATCGCAGGGACAGAGTCATGCGCACCTGCCCTGTCGACGCTGCATCGGGGTACAGCCGGTCTCGACCCACACTGCCCACCCTCCGGTCGCTCCGGTCACGCCGGTCGCTTCAGTCGCTCCGGTCGGGAGCCCGGCACGGTCTGTGGCGGGGACCGTCCCGACTCGCTCGCTCCGCTCGCGCCTATTCATGATGTAGCACTACTTCCGCAGCTCGATGACGGTCTTGCCGATGCGGATCGGCGCGCCCAGCGGAATGGGTGTGGCGGTGGTGAGGCGGGTCCGGTCGAGGTACGTGCCGTTCGTGGACCCGAGATCCTCGACGATCCACTGGCCGTCCCGGTCCGGGTAGATCCTGGCGTGCCGGCTGGACGCGTAGTCGTCGTCCAGCACGATCGTCGAATCATGGGCCCGGCCCAGCGTGATCGTCTGCCCCTGGAGGGCGACGGTCGTGCCGGTGAGGGTGCCCTCGGACACGACCAGCTTGGTCGGGGCGCCGCGGCGCTGCCGCCCACCGCCCGCGGTCTGCTGGCCGCGTTGCTGCGGAGGCGCGGCGGCCTGCCGCGCCTGCTGCTGCTGCGGTCGCGCCTCCTGGCGCCGTGAACCGCGCTGGGTGACCCGCGTACCGAAGAGGTCGCTGCGGATGACCTGGACGGCCACGATGACGAACAGCCACAGAACGGCCAGGAAACCCAACCGCATGACCGTCAGGGTCAGCTCTGACATTGCCCCCGCTTCACCCTTCGGCTTGCCGGTAAACGATGGTGGTGCTGCCCACGACGATCCGCGAGCCGTCGCGGAGCGTAGCGCGGGTGGTGTGCTGCCCGTCCACCACGATGCCGTTGGTGGAACCCAGATCCTGGATCGTCGAGGGCGTTCCGGTCCGGATCTCGCAGTGCCGGCGGGAGACGCCGGGATCGTCGATCCTCACGTCCGCGTCGGTGCTGCGGCCGAGGACCAGGGTCGGGCGGGAGATCTGATGGCGGGTGCCGTTGATCTCGATCCAGCGGCGCACCTGGGTGCCCGCTCCCCCGTGCGTACCGGGGCCGGGGGCCGCGGGACGGCCCGCCGCGGCGGCCGCCGGCCGGTGGCCGGGAGCGCCGGGAGGCGGGGAGGCGGGCATGGGCGGGGCGCCGGCCGGGGGGTACCCGTATCCGCCGCGGCCCTGTCCCTGGCCCTGCTGCTGGTGAGGCTGCTGCTGGCCGCCCGCGGGCGGCTGCGGCTGTGACGTACTCGACGCCAGGGTGCGGCTGCGGACGCGGTACAGACCGGTGTCGAGGTCCTCGGCCTTCTCCAGGTGGACCTTGATCGGTCCCATGAAGGTGTACCGCTGCTGCTTCGCGTAGTCCCTGACCAGGCCGGCGAGCTCGTCGCCGAGCTGACCCGAGTAGGGGCTGAGGCGCTCGTAGTCCGGCGCGCTCAGCTCCACGATGAAGTCGTTGGGGACGACGGTCCGCTCGCGGTTCCAGATCTGCGCGTTGTTGTCGCACTCGCGCTGGAGCGCGCCGGCGATCTCGACAGGCTGGACCTCGGACTTGAACACCTTGGCGAAGGTGCCGTTGACCAGACCTTCGAGACGCTGCTCGAAACGCTTCAGGACTCCCATGGGGCACCTCCTCCGTCGTTGTCGTCCTGGTACTGCTTACTGATCGTATCCACGCGTCGGGAAATCGGCTGGTTCCCCTTCTCTGCCCTGTGGACGAGTGTCACCTCTCACAAGCTTTCCCCACGGATCGTAGAGGCGGCCTGTGGACAGTGTCCCGCACCCGGCTGTGGGAGCGGGGGCTCGGTAGAGGTCTGGGGGTGGTTCGGGGGCGGTCGGGAGCGGTCCGAGACCGGTTCGGCGTCGATCCGGGGCCGGATCGGGGGCGGTTCGAGGGCGGTCCGGGACGGTGCCGGGTGATGCATCCCTCTTTTTGCTTCTCCTCCCTCTTCTCCCCCTTCCTCCTCTTCATCCCTCACCTTCCCTCTGCCTTCCCTCTGCCTTCCTTCCCGTCTCTCCTTCTCCTGGCGTCCTTCCCTCCCTCTCCCTCCCTCTCCTTCCCTCCTCCGCGCATCTGTCCCTCCCTCACCTTGGTCTGCGTGAGCGGGGGCCAAACAACGGATGTGAATCCACGGTCTGCGACGTGCTAATCTTCTGATGTCGCCAGGCGCTCGCACCGCAAAGTGAGAGAGTCCGGAGCACACCCAATGCGCGGGTGGCGGAATAGGCAGACGCGCTGGATTCAGGTTCCAGTGCCCGAAAGGGCGTGGGGGTTCAACTCCCCCCTCGCGCACAAGTAAGAAACGGTCGGCATCGTGATCACGATGCCGACCGTTTCGTTTGTCCCCTGAAGTGACGAGGCTCGATGTGACGAGCCTTGATGGGGCGAGTTGATGCGACGAGGTGGCGCGACCTCGGGTGGGGTGTGAGGTAGCTCGCACACCTGGAACTCGGGCTGTCGTCGGAGGAACGCGAAAGGGGCCCGGCTGGTGCCGGGCCCCTTCCTTCTCGTAGCGGGGACAGGATTTGAACCTGCGACCTCTGGGTTATGAGCCCAGCGAGCTACCGAGCTGCTCCACCCCGCGTCGGTGATGCCACTCTACACAAGTCCGAGCCCGCCCCCTCCCGCCCGCCATGACCAACGTCACAACGGCCCCCGGGGGTGGTCCGCGTCATCGGATTCCCGTCCGGCCGAGCGAGGACCCGGGACCGTGCCCGGTGAGCAGCCGGGTGTTCTCCGGGCAGAGACCGGTGACCGTGCGGAGGGAGTCCTCCATGCTCGTCGGGCTCGCGGTCGGCGCGTCCGCGCGCCCCCGGCCGCTCGCGAGCAGGGTGTCGCCGGTGGCGAGCAGGGGCGGCTCGTCGCCGCCGTCGAAGCGGAACATCACCGAGCCGCTGGTGTGGCCCGGCGTGTGCAGCACCGTGACGGTGCCGGCGGCGAAGGCCAGCTCACCGCCCCGCTCCGGGAGTTCGCGCACCTCGTCGGGCTCCCGGTCCGGATGGCCGACGAGCAGGTCGCGGGGGAACGAGTCGGGCAGCCCCTCGGCGGGAGCGCCGAGTTGGTAGCGGTCGGCCGGATGGATCCAGGCCGGGACGCCGTAGTGCCGGACGAGCGGAACGGCGTCCCAGGTGTGGTCCATGTGGCCGTGGGTGATGAGGATGGCCTCGGGTTCGAGGCGGTGGGCGCGGACGGCCCGTAGGACCGCCTCGCGGGATTCATGTCCGGGATCGACGACGAGGCAGGGATGCCCCGGTCCGGCGGCGACGATGTGGACGTTCGTTCCGAACATGCCGGTGGTGGTGGACAGGACGAGCGTGCGCATGGCGTGGGATCCCGTACGTTCAGCGCGCGCCGACCGGATCCGGCAGGGCGGCGAGTTCGGCAAGGGCCCCCGGCGGGAGCGTCAGGGAGCCGGCCTTCACGTTGTCCTCCAGGTAGCGACGGGTCTTGGTGCCCGGGATGACACCCACGTGCCCGCCCTGGGCCAGCACCCATGCGATCGCGACCTGGGCGACGGTCGCGCCGAGGCCGTCGGCCAGGGCCCGTACCCGGTCGACGATTCTCTGGTTGGCGGTGATGGCCTCGGGCTGGAACCGCGGGATCCGGTGCCGCGCGTCCGCCGCCGGCAGGTCCTGCGGGCTGCCGATCAGGCCGGACAGGAACCCCCGGCCGAGCGGGGCGAACGCGATGAACGCGATGCCCTCGCGGCCGCAGTACTCCACCACCCCGTCCTTCAGGGCGTCCCGGCTCCCCAGCGAGAGCTCGCTCTGCACGGACGCCACCGGGTGGATCGCGTGGGCACGGCCGATCTCCGCGACCGAGGCCTCGGAGAGCCCGATCGCGCCGAGCTTGCCCTCCCTCACCAGCTCCGCGAGCGCGCCCCAGCTCTCCTCCACCGGCACCTCGGGGTCGATGCGGTGCAGCTGGTAGAGGTCGATGTGGTCCACGTCGAGCCGCCGCAGGCTCGCGTCGACGGCGGCGCGCAGATGCGAGGGCCGGCCGTCGCGGTGGCTCTTGTAGGTGGCCGGGTCGTCGACGACGAGCCCGCCCTTGGTGGCCAGCAGGACCTTCTCGCGATGGCCCTTGAGCGCCTTGCCGACCAGCAGTTCGTTGGTGAACGGGCCGTACTGGTCCGCTGTGTCGATCAGGTCGACGCCGAGGTCGATGGCGTGCCGTACGACCGCGATGGACTCGCTCTCGTCCCGGCCCAGCTCGTCGTACCCCCACGACATGCCCATGCAGCCGATGCCGACGGACGCGAAGGTCCGCCGCGAGCCGCCCAGTTGGATTCTGCGCATGGTCGTGCGCACCGCCTCTCCCGTTGTGCCCCCGTGGAGCCCTGTCCGCTCGTCTCGCGTGACAGACGCCCCGTCATGTGCAGGCAGAACTCTGTCATACGACATGGATCAAGACCAGAGTCAGGCATCTTGTGTATGACAGAGGGCTGCGATACTCGGTCCGCTGGTGGAGCGGCGGGCGAGGGGCGTGTGGCGGTGACGCGTTCCCCTGGTTCGTCCTCTGTCATATGGGAGACTCTTGACATGGCGAAGACGACGACGGAGACGGTCGCCGCAGGTCGGCTCGGGCACACGATCAAGAGGGCCGAGCAGGCTCTGATCGGGCGCAAGACGGAGGCGCTGCGGGAGTTCGGTCTGACGGTGCCGCAGTACGCGGTCCTGATGCTGTTGTCGGTCTCGGACGGCATGTCCGCGGCGCAGCTGGCACGGGAGTGCATGGTCACGCCGCAGACGATGGCCACGGTTCTGACCAACCTGGAGAAGGCCGACCTGGTGGTCCGGGAGCCCTCGGAGCTGCACCAGAAGGTCGTGGTCAACAGGGCGACCCGGGCCGGCCGGGCCATCGTGAAGAAGGCCGACAAGGCGGCGCTTCGCGTCGAGGGGGCGCTGGGCGCCGAGTTCACGCCCGAGGAACGGGCGCGGTTCGAGGAGTACCTGGAGCGGGCGGTCGCCGTTCTGGGATCGCTCGACCAGATAGCTCCCGCATCCTGAGGGCTGCGGTGTGCGGCCCGCGGCGTGCGGCCGGCGCCCTGAGGGTGGGCGTCCCACGGGTGCGACTTTTGTCGACGGGGGCCGCGACGAAAGTGGGACGACCCGGAACCGGGCTGCCGCCTACGGTGCGAGCGTGGACGTTATGTCGAAGTCGGGGACCCGGAGTTCGTACGGGATCGGGGCCGCGCTCGCCACAGGGTGGGCGTGGTTCGCGGTGCCGGGGCAGTGGTCGGGGCGCAGGATCACCGGTGAGGTGGCACTCGCCGCGGTCGTCGCGCTGCTCGGCGCCGGCACCGAGGACCTCCTGGGCGGCGAGGGATGGGTCCTGGGCGTCGTCGCCGCCGGGTCCGCCCTGCTGTCCCTCGTGCGGCGCAGACTTCCCGCGAGCGTGCTCGTCCTGACCGCGGGACTCACGCCCTTCGTGCCCGGCTTCGGTCCCCTGCTGCTGGTCGTCGGCTGGTCCTCCGGCCGGTACATCGCGGGGGCCGGCCGCGCGCTCGCCGCGTTCATCGCCGCCTTCGTCCTGAACGTCGGAGGGAGTCTCGTGGGGCCCTGGGAGGGGGGCCGGCTGCTCACCATCGCCCTCACGGCGACCCTCTACTACCTGGGCACCACCCTGGCCCCCGGGCTCGCCCACCGCTACTGGACCCAACGGCGGACCCTGCTGCACGCGCTCCAGGAGCGCAACGCCCAGCTGCTGCGGGAACGGACCATGGTCGTCGGGCAGGCACGGCTGCGGGAGCGGCAGCGGATCGCCCAGGACATGCACGACAGCCTCGGGCACCAACTGGCCCTGATAGCCGTCCACACCGGAGCCCTGGAGGTGGACCGGGAGCTGAGCGAGCGCCAGCGCGAGGTCGTCGGCGTCCTGCGGAACGCGTCGGTGACCGCGATGCACGAACTGCGGGAGGTCGTCGGGATCCTGCGCGACGGGATCGAGGCCGCCGACGGCTCGGCGGCGGCGCCCGGGCGGTCCGGGGACGAGACCGGCCGCGCGGCGCGGGGGATCGCGGGCATCGAAGGCCTCGTGGAAGCGGCGCGCACGGCCGGCACCTCGGTCGGCCTGAGACGGTCGGGAGAGGAGCGGACACTGGCCCCGGCCGCCGACCACGCCGCGTACCGGATCGTGCAGGAGGCCCTCACCAACGCCTACAAGTACGCGCCGGGGGCGGCTATCGGCGTCGACCTGCGGTACGAGCCGGACACCTTCGTCGTCGAGGTCCTCAACGAGAAGCCCACGGACGAGCCCGCGAAGGACGTGGTGAGCGGCGGGCAGGGGCTGACCGGTCTCGCCGAGCGGGCCCGGCTGGTGGGCGGCATGTGTCACGCGGGTCCGGCCGACGGCGGCGGGTTCCGGGTGGCCGGGATGCTGCCCTACGGGGCGGCGCCCCTCGCGGAAGCAGCGCCTTTGGTCGATGAGGCCGACGACTTCCGGCAGCAGACCACGAAGCCGCTGGTGGGTGATGGTCGTCCGGTCGTGGTCGGACCGGCCGACTGGACATTCACGGAGCGGGAGCTGGCCATGGCGGTGCGCGGGGGAAGAGGCAGAAGCACGGGCGGTTCGATCGCGCTGGGCTGCGGCATCGCGTTCGCGGCGCTCGTCCTGCTGTTGGTCGCGGCGGGCTTCGGTCTCTACTTCCTGATGGGATCGGTGAAGGAGGGCATGATCGAGCCCGCGCAGTACGACGCGGTGAAGGTCGGGGCTCCGGAGAAGGAGGTACGGGGCCAGCTCCCGTCCGGCGACACGATCGCCACGGCAGGCCTCAGCGGCAAGGGACCGGCGCAGCCGGAGGGAGCCGACTGCCTGGTGCTGATGTCCTCGGAGTTCAGCGACACCTTCGACAAGGAGCCTGTTTTCCGGTTCTGCTTCAAGGACGGCAAGCTGATCGAGAAGAAGTCGTACGAGGTCGAGGCGCGCTAGCGCCGACCCGCCCGTACCGGAGCCGTGGGGAGTAGCTGTGGCAGGGCAGCCCATCAGGGTCGTGATCGCCGACGACGAGCCGCTGATCAGGGCCGGGATCCGGATGATCCTCACGTCCGACCCGGAGATCGAGGTCGTCGCCGAGGCCGCCAACGGCCGGGAGGCGGTCGAGGCGACACGGGCGCACGCCGCCGACGTGGTGCTGCTCGACATCCAGATGCCGGTGCTCGACGGCCTCTCCGCGCTGCCGGAGCTGCGCCGGGCGGCGCCGGCGGCCCGGGTGATCGTCCTGACGACGTTCGGGGAGCGGGACAACGTCCTGCGGACCCTGGAGCACGGGGGCGCCGGGTTCCTGCTGAAGGACACGGCACCCGCGGAGCTGATCCGGGCCGTACGGGCCGCCGCGGCCGGCGACGCGTATCTGTCACCGGCGGCGACCCGGCACGTCGTGGAGCGGCTCGCCACGGGCCGGGAGGCGGCCCGCGCCGAGGAGGCGCGGGGGCGGGTCGCGGGCCTGAGCGAGAAGGAGCGCGATGTGCTGGCGCTGCTCGGCGAAGGGCTCTCCAACGCGGACGCGGGAAAGCGGCTGCACATGAGCGAGGCCACGGTGAAGACGTATGTGAGCCGGATCCTCGCCAAGCTGGACTGCGAGAACCGCGTCCAGGCGGCACTGCTCGCCCGGGACGCGGGGCTGTAGGAGGAGCGGGCCGAGGCGCGCCGCTGGTGGGGGCGGCGAGCGGGGTGGAGGAGGAGCCGGAGGAGGGGCCGTCACCGTCCGAGGAGTTGTCCACAGGCCCTTGTCCACAGGGGGAGACGACCACTCGGATGCGGCGGTACCGTCAGGCCGGATGATGTTGGACTTTCGTATCGGGGGAGGGCAGGCCATGGACGACAACCAGGTCGTCGTGCCAGGACAGCACGGCACGGACGGAGCACCAGAAGGCGGGTCGGACGGCATGCGCGTGCCGCACGTGCCGGGCTTCGCCCGCCGCACCGCCGTCCCCGGCGGGGCCGCCGGGGACGCGGCCTCCCCCAAGGAGCGCGGCAAGGCCCTGCGCGAGCGCGTCCCGCGCTCCTCCCACCGGCAGCCCGCCCTCGCAGCCGACCGGCCCGACGCCGTCCGCGCCGTCGAGGAGTCGAACCGGGATCGCGTCCCCGAACTCGCGCCGATCCGGGTCGGCAGGATGGCGGCCAGCCCCTTCACTTTCCTGCGCGGAGCCGCCGGGCTCATGGCCCAGGACCTCGCCGGCACCCCCGTCACCGGGATCGCCGCCCAGCTGTGCGGTGACGCCCACGCGGCCAACTTCGGGCTCTACGGAGACGCGCGCGGCCGACTCGTCATGGACCTCAACGACTTCGACGAGACCGTCGTCGGCCCCTGGGAATGGGACCTCAAGCGGCTCGCCACCTCCCTCGTCCTCGTCGGCCGGGAAGCGGGCGCGAGCGAGGACGTGTGCCGGGCCGCCGCCTTCGACACCGTCGGCACCTACCGGCGCACCATGCGGCTGCTCGCCCGGCTCCCCGCCCTCGACGCGTGGAACGCCATCGCCGACGAGGAACTCGTCTCCCACACCGACGCCCGTGACCTCCTCGGCACCCTGGAACGGGTCTCCGCCAAGGCCCGCAACAACACCAGCGCCCGGTTCGCCGCCCGCTCCACCGAGGCCGTCCCCGACGCCGAGGGCGGCGGCCGCCGCTTCGTGGACGCTCCCCCGGTCCTGCGCAGGGTTCCGGACGCCGAGGCGGCCGCCGTCGCCGTCTCCCTCGGCCCCTACCTGGAGACCGTGTCCGAGGACCGGCTGCCGCTCCTCGCGCGGTACGCCGTCCACGACGTCGCCTTCCGGGTCGTCGGCACCGGCAGCGTCGGTACCCGTTCCTATGTCGTGCTGCTCCTCGACCACCGGGGCGAGGCACTTGTCCTCCAGGTGAAGGAGGCCCGTCCGTCCGCCCTGCTGCCCCATCTGCCGACCGCCGGATTCACCGTGCCGGACCCCGGCCACGAAGGCCGGCGCGTGGTGCTCGGGCAGAAGCGGATGCAGGTCGTGAGCGACATCCTGCTCGGATGGACCACCGTGGAAGGGCGCCCCTTCCAGGTGCGCCAGTTCCGCAACCGCAAGGGCAGCGTCGATCCCTCCGCACTCACCGTGGACCAGGTCGACGACTACGGCCGGATGACCGGGGCCCTGCTCGCCCGCGCCCACGCCCACAGCGCCGACCCGCGCCTGATAGCGGGGTACTGCGGGAAGAACGAGGAGTTCGACGAGGCCGTCGCCGCGTTCGCCGTCTCCTACGCGGACCGCACCACCGCCGACCACGCCGACCTGCTCACCGCCGTCCGAGCGGGCCGTATCGCGGCGGAACTGGGCGTCTGACCGACGCCCCGAGAATGCCGGAGGCCGCGCGGTCGCGACGCCGCGGCGCGGGGAACACAGGCGTGGCGGCCTGCTGCCCCCGTCCGGGGCACGACCCCTGCGGCGAGGGGACCACAGGCGTGGCGGCCTGCTGCCCCCGTCCGGGGCACGAGGGGGAGGGTGGGGAGGGGGAGGGGAGGGGGGAGGCCCCCTCGGAAGGACCGTAGGCTGGGTGGGACGAGCCGGAACGAGGACGTGGGCGGGCGTAGACGTGAGCGTGCACCAGGGTGCGAACGAGGGCCCCGAGAGCGAGCGGCCTCAGGACGAGCCGTCCCGGAGCGAGTCGCCGCAGCAGGAGCCGGGCCGGGGCGAGGCGTCTGCGAGCGGGGTGCCGCTGGCCGAGCAGCGGGACGAGCGGCCTGAGGCGCGGCTTGAGCGGGCTGTGCGGGTGGCCGAGCAGGCGTTGATCGAGTTCGAGATCGCCGTCGAGACCTTCCGCGTCGAGGTGGACAACTTCTCGCGGCTGCACCACCAGAAGCTCGGCCCGATGTACGCGCGGCTCGACGAGCTCGACGCGCGGATCGCCGAGGCGCGGGCGGCACGGACCGGTGACCCCGAGGACCTGCGGCGTGCGCAGGAGGCGCGGGCCGCGGTCATGCCGATGCCCGGGGTGGACGAGCTGTTCCACGACTGGATCGACTCCGACGGCTTCTCCCCCGAGGCCGAGGCCATGCTCACCGACCGTCCGGTGCGGCCGCCGAAGCGGGTCCGCCCCAACGAGGAGGTCCGCAGGCTCTACCGGGAGCTGGCCCGCAAGGCCCACCCCGACCTGGCCCGCGAGGAGGACGAGCGGAAGCGGCGCGAGGAGTTCATCACGCGGGTGAACGCCGCCTACGCCCGCGGCGACGAAGCCGCCCTCCGCGAGCTGTCCGCCGAGTGGGAGGCCGGTCCCGTGCCGGCCGAGGAGCGGCTCAGCGAGAGCGAGGAGCTGTACGCGCGCCTCGAGTGGCTGGCGCAGCGCAAGGACATGCTGTCGACGCTGGCGCGCGAGCTGGAGGAGAGCGCGATCGGCGCGATGCTGCGGATGGCGCCGGAGGACCCCGACCGTCTCCTGGAGGAGATCGCGGAGCAGCTGCTCGCGCAGGTCTCCGAGCGGGAGAGCGAGCTGGCCGGGCTGGTGCAGTAGGTTTTTCCGTGCGCTCGAGACTCATCGGGCGGTACTGATCGAGAGAAGGCCGGTCCCATGAATTTCTCCCCTCTGCCCTCGGTGGACGCGGCGTCCGTGCCGGCCGATGCCCTGGTGCTGGACGTCAGGGAGGACGACGAGTGGGCGGCCGGGCATGTCGAGGGCGCGCTGCACGTGCCGATGAGCGACTTCGTCGCCCGCTTCGGTGAGGTGACCGAGGCGGTGGCCGAGCGCGGTCGCGCGTACGTGATGTGCCGGGTGGGTGGTCGGTCGGCGCAGGTCACGCAGTATCTGGTGCAGCAGGGCTTCGACGCGGTGAACGTCGACGGCGGAATGCTCGCCTGGGACGGTGCCGGGCGTCCGATGGTGACGGGTACCGGAAACCCGGCTTTCGTTCTCTGACGTTCCCCGGGCCCGTGCCGGCCGGCTTCGGCGGGTCTCAGTCGAGGGGGTGGGCGGCCAGGAGGTCGCCCAGGGCGTCCTCGTGGGCCGCGGCGGGGCCGAGCGACAGCTCCAGGTGTTTGGCCCAGGCGTGGAAGCGGTGCAGCGGGTAGTCGGTGTCGGCGCCGAAGCCGCCGTGCAGATGCTGAGCGGTCTGCACGACGCGTCGTACGCCTTCGGAGGCCCAGATCTTCGCGACGGCGATGTCCCCTTCGGCGGGGAGGGCCGCTTCGGCTCCGCTGGACAGACGCCATGCCGCCTGCCAGAGGGTGACCTCCATGGCGCGCAGGTCGATGTAGCGGTCGGCGGTCTGGACGGCGACGGCCTGGAAAGTGGCGACGGGGTGGCCGAACTGTTCGCGTTTTCCGGTGTATTGGCTCGTCATGGTGAGGACGGCCTCGCCGAGGCCGAGGGCGAGCGCGCAGGTGCCGGTGGTGAGGAGTCCGCGCAGCCAGTCCCAGGCGCCTTCGGTGTCGATGACGTCGGTGCTGTCGAGGCGGACGGCGTCGAGCCGTAGTTCCGCGAGGAGTTCGCCGCTGGTGGAGTACTGCGCGGTGAGGGTCAGTCCGTCGTGGGTGCGGGGCAGCAGGGCGAGGACGGTGGCGCCGTCGGGGGTGTGTGCCGGTACGGCGATGATGTCGGCGCCGTGGGCCCAGGGGACGGCGGTCTGCAGGCCGTCGAGGATCCAGTCGGTGCCGTCGCGGCGTGCGGTGACGGCGCGTTCGGCGGGGTCGTGGCCGGTGCGTCCCTGGGAGGCTGCGGTGAGGACGAGTTCGCCGCGGCTCACGCGGGGGAGGAGTCCGGCGGCCGTCTCCGGGGGTGCGTACCGCTCGATGGTCATGGCGAGGGCGCTGGTCTCCAGGAGGGGGACGCGGGCCAGGACGCGGGCCGATTCGCGCAGGACGAGGCAGAGGGCGACGGGGTCGAGCCCGCCGCCGCCGTGTTCCGGGGACACCACGAGGCCGAGGAGGTCGGCGGCGGCGAGGTGGGACCAGAGCGGTCGGTCGAGGTCCTCGGACACGGCGCCCGGGGTGAGGGCGGGGCTCGGTACCGCGTCGGGCGTGACGCCCGAGAAGACCGCCTTGGCGGCCTCGACGGCCGCCTGCTGCTCTTCGGTGAAGGTGAAGTCCACTGCCCTGCCCTCCCGTTGTGCCCCTGCTGGTCCTGACGGTTCGTCAAGATAGAACAGGTTCTAGTGGAAGGGAATGGCGGCGCCACAGTTGGCTCGGGGTGTGGCGCCGGCTTCTCCTGGGTCAGCGGTCGAAGTCCAGCTCCACGTCCGGGGTGACCGGGTGGGACTGACAGGCCAGGACGTATCCGGCGTCGGTCTCCTCCGGTTCCAGCGCGAAGTTGCGGTCCATCCGCACCTCTCCGCCGACGAGGAAGGCACGGCAGGTGCCGCACACTCCGCCCTTGCAGGCGTACGGGGCGTCCGCGCGGGAGCGGAGCACCGTGTCGAGGAGGGTCTCGCCGCGGTCCACCGGCCAGGTGCCGGACCGGCCGTGCAGGGTCGCGGTCAGCGTGGCGTGCGCGGGGGTGTCGGCGGTGGCGACCGGGGCGGGCGCGGAGCCGTCGTCGACGTGGAAGATCTCCTGGTGGATGCGGGCGCGATCGACCTTGAGGCCGCGCAGGGCCTGCTCGGCACCCTGGACGAGCCCGAACGGGCCGCAGAGGAACCAGCCGTCGATGGCCTCGACGGGCAGCAGCGAGGGCAGGAGCGCGGCGAGCCGCTCGCGGTCGAGCCGGCCGGACGGCAGGCCCGCCTGCTGCTCCTCCCGGGAGAGGACGGTGACCAGCTGGAAGCGGTCGGGGTAGCGGTCCTTCAGGTCGGCGACCTCGTCGAGGAACATGGTGGACGCGGCGGTGCGGTCGCTGCGGATCAGGCAGAACCGGGCTTCGGGCTCGCGGGCGAGCAGGGTGGCCGCGATCGACAGGACCGGGGTGATGCCGCTGCCGCCGACGACGGCCGCGAAGTGGCCGGGGCGCGGGGCGAGGGAGAAGCGGCCCATCGGTTCCATGACCTCGACGAGGTCGCCGACGGCCAGCTCCTTGAGTGCGTACGTCGAGAAGGCGCCGCCGTCGACGAGCCGGATGCCGACGCGCAGGACGGGTTCCTCGCCGGCCGGGGTGGCGGGGGCGCAGATCGAGTAGGTGCGCCGGATCTCCTCCCCGTGCTCGCCGGTGCGGCGCAGGGCGAGGTGCTGGCCGGGGAGGTGCCGGTAGGTGTCGTGGAGCTCGGGCGGGACGGCGAAGGTGACCGCCACGGAGTCGTCCGTGAGCTGCTCGACCTCGCTCACCCTGAGGGGATGGAACCCGGCCCGTCCGCCGGCCCGGGCGCCCACGCCTGAGGACTCCATCTACAGCTCCTTGAAGTGGTCGAACGGTTCGAGGCAGGCGGTGCAGCGGCGCAGGGCCTTGCACGCGGTGGAGGAGAAGCGACTGAGGAGTTCGGTGTCGGTGGAGCCGCAGTTCGGGCAGCGGATCGCCAGGGTCAGCGGTATCGGGCCGCCGGCCGGGCCTTGGGGGCGCGGTGGGGCGACGCCGAACTCGGCGAGCTTGCGGCGCCCTTCCTCGCTGATGTCGTCGGTGGACCAGGCGGGGGCGAGGACCGTGACGACGGAGACGTCGGGCACTCCGTGCTCGTGGAGTGCGCGCTCGATGTCCGAGGACATGGTCTCGACGGCGGGGCAGCCCGTGTACGTCGGGGTGAGGGCGACCTCGACCTTGCCGGGTCCGGTGACGTGGACGCCGCGCAGGACGCCGAGCTCCGCCAGGGTGAGGACGGGCAGTTCGGGGTCGAGGACGGCGCCGGCGATCCGGCTCAGCTCCTCCTCCAGGGCCGTCATGGTCACCATGACGCTCCCGGGTGGCTGCGGTGGAGGTGCTGCATCTCGGCGATCATCCGTCCGAACGACTCGGTGTGCAGCCCCTGCCGGCCGGCGCCCGCGGCCCAGGCGCCGGTGCGCGGTCCCTCGGGCACGGTGAGCGTGGCCCGGCCGAGGACGTCGGTGACCGAGGCCAGCCAGGCGCTCTCCATGGCAGCGTGGTCCACGTCGATTCCTTCGACGGGCTGGAACAGTTCGCCCGTGTACCGCCAGAGGGCGTCGCAGGCGTGCTGCATGCGGCGGTGGCTCTCGTCGGTGCCGTCGCCGAGGCGCAGCGTCCAGTGCTCGGCGTGGTCCTGGTGGTAGGCGACCTCCTTGACGGCCTTGGCCGCGAGGCCGGCGAAGGGCCCGTCGCCGGAGGCCAGCTGCCCGTACAGAAGGTGCTGGTAGGTGGAGAAGTAGAGCTGCCGGGCGATGGTGTGGGCGAAGTCGCCGTTGGGCTGTTCGGCCAGCTGGGTGTTCCGGAAGGAGCGCTCTTCGCGGAGGTACGCCAGTTCGTCCTCGTCGCCGACGAGGGAGAGCAGGACGCGGGCCTGGCCGAGGAGGTCGAGTGCGATGTTGGCCAGGGCGACCTCCTCCTCCAGGACGGGGGCGGAGCCCGCCCACTCTCCCAGGCGGTGAGAGAGGACGAGGGCGTCGTCGCCGAGGGCGAGGGCGGCGCCGGTGATCACGGCGGCCTCGTTCGTGGCCGGGGTGGTGCTCACAGGTGCTTCACCCCCTCCGGGATCTCGTAGAACGTCGGGTGGCGGTAGGGCTTGTCCGCGGCCGGCTCGAAGAACGGGTCCTTCTCGTCGGGCGAGGAGGCGGTGATCTCCGTGGAGGGCACGACCCAGATCGAGACGCCCTCGCTCCTGCGGGTGTACAGGTCACGGGCGTTGCGCAGGGCCATCTCCGCGTCGGGGGCGTGGAGACTGCCCGCGTGGGTGTGGGACAGTCCGCGGCGGGAGCGCACGAACACCTCCCACAGCGGCCAACCGTCGCTCGTCATGCCTGTGCCTCCCCGTGCTTGCCGGTGTGCTGGTGCTGCTCGCCGTGGTGCTTGTCGACGCGGTGCTTCTCCGCGTGGGCCGCCGCGGCCTCTCTGACCCAGGCGCCGTCCTCGTGGGCCTGGCGCCGGCGGCTGAGCCGCTGCTCGTTGCAGGGGCCGTTGCCCTTGAGGACGTCCCAGAACTCGGTCCAGTCGATGGCGCCGAAGTCGTAGTGTCCGCGCTCCTCGTTCCACCGGAGGTCGGGGTCGGGGAGGGTGAGTCCGAGGGCCTCGGCCTGGGGCACGGCGATGTCGACGAAGCGCTGTCGCAGTTCGTCGTTGGAGTGCCGCTTGATCTTCCAGGCCATCGCCTGGGCGGTGTGGGTGGACTCGTCGTCCGGCGGGCCGAACATCATCAGGGAGGGCCACCACCAGCGGTCCACGGCGTCCTGCGCCATGGCGTGCTGGGCCTCGGTGCCACGGGAGAGGGCGAGCAGTGCCTCGTATCCCTGGCGCTGGTGGAAGGACTCCTCCTTGCAGACCCTGACCATCGCGCGGGCGTACGGCCCGTAGGAGCAGCGGCAGAGGGGGACCTGGTTGGTGATCGCGGCGCCGTCCACCAGCCAGCCGATCGCGCCGACGTCGGCCCAGGTCAGTGTGGGGTAGTTGAAGATCGAGGAGTACTTCTGGCGGCCCGAGTGGAGCTTGTCGAGCAGCTCGTCGCGGCTGGTGCCGAGGGTTTCCGCCGCGCTGTACAGGTACAGGCCGTGGCCGGCCTCGTCCTGGACCTTGGCCATGAGGATCGCCTTGCGCCGCAGCGAGGGCGCGCGGGTGATCCAGTTCGCCTCCGGCTGCATGCCGATGATCTCGGAGTGGGCGTGCTGCGCGATCTGCCGGACGAGCGAGGCGCGATAGGCCTCGGGCATCCAGTCGCGCGGCTCGATCCGCTCGTCGGCGGCCACTGCGGCGTCGAACACGGCCTCGTAGGCGGCCTGCTCCGCCGCCACGGCCGCGTCCGACACGCCGGGCGTGCCCGTGGTCTCTGCCATCCCTGCCGTCACTGCGGTCATCGGACTCCCTACCGACCGATCGTTCGGTTGAATAGCTTCAATGGTGAGTCGGCGGCCCGTATGGTGTCAACCCTGTGGATAACCGAGGTGGGCCGATCGAGATCGGGGCGGGATGGACGCGTACGTCGAAAAAGGCGCCGCTGACGCGGACGACGGCCGTCCGACGCCCCCGTCGGGCACCGGGATCATGGCCCTGTCGATGCCCTACCAGGTCGTCCTCGCCGTGGCCCTCGCCGTCGCCGGGGTCTTCGCGTGCGTCCATCTGGCGATGGTGTTCCTGCACGTCGCGCCGTCCAACACGCTGACCAAGCGGCACGGCCAGGCCGTCGACGACTGGGTCTATCCCGAGTTCGAACAGAACTGGAAGCTCTTCGCGCCCAACCCGCTCCAGCAGAACGTCTCCGTCGAGGTCCGGGCCGAACTTGCCGCCGCCGACGGCAGTCGCCGCACCACCGGCTGGATCGACCTCACCGCGCAGGACGCCGAGGCGATCCGGCACAACCCGATGCCCAGCCACGCCCAGCAGAACGAGCTCCGGCGGGCCGTGGACTTCTATCTCAACTCGCACTCCGACGACCACACCCCCAACGGGATGCGCGGCCTTCTCTCGGAGGAGTACATGCGCCGGATCGCGATGCTCCGCCTCGCGGACCGGTCCGGTGACGTGCGGCGCGTCCAGCTGCGCACCGTCACCCGGGCGGTCCCCGCCCCCGCGTGGAGCTCCGAGAAGACCGACACCGCCCCCTCCTACCGCGACTTCCCGTGGTGGCCGGTCACCGAAGCCGACCGGCCCGCCGGTGCCGACAGAAGCCGCACGGAGGCGGGCCGGTGAGCACTCCCATCCCTCCCGCCCCCACGCCCGCGCGTGGCCGGGCCCGCGAGCCCTTCGACCGTCGGCTCGCGCGCGCCGTCCAGGCCGTCACGGGCCGTTCCCTCGGCCCGTACCAGACCGCGATCGTGCGGATCGGCTTCTCGCTGACCTGGCTGGTCTTCCTGCTGCGCGAGCTGCCGTTCCGGCACGAGCTGTACGGCCCCGACGGCCCCTGGTCCTGGGAGATGGCCCGCCGGCTGATCGCCGACAACCGGTCCTTCACCGTGCTCATGTGGTCGGACGGCCGGCTCTGGTTCGAGCTCGTCTACGGGCTCGCCGTGCTCTCGGCCGTACTGCTCCTGCTCGGCTGGCGCACCCGCGCCGTGTCGGTGGTCTTCATGGCCGGCGTGCTCTCGCTGCAGAACCGGTCCGTCTTCGTCGGCGACGGCGGCGACAACGTCCTCCACCTCGCCGCGATCTACCTCGTGCTGACCCGCTGCTCCCAGGTGTGGTCCCTCGACGCCCGGCGGGCCGCCCGCGAGGCCCGCGCCGCGGCCGCCGGTGAGCCCCCGCGCCACGATCGCGTCGGTCCCCTCCTGTGGACGGTGCTCGGCGGTTTCCTCCTCGCCACCACCTGGTTCAGCCAGGTCACCGGCGAGTGGTGGCTGCCGGTGCTGCTGTGGGTCCTGTGGCTGGGGAACGGCCTGTGGTGGCTGGTGTGCCGGTTCGCGCCCGGGGAGCCGCGCACCCTGCTCGACGCCCTCGCGCACCTCGCGCACAACGCCGCCCTCGTCGTGATCATGGCGGAGGTCTGCCTGATCTACGCCACGGCCGGCTGGTACAAGATCCAGGGCTCGCGCTGGCAGGACGGCACCGCGCTGTTCTACCCGCTCCACCTCGACTACTTCACACCCTGGCCCGCCCTCTCCGAGCTGCTCGGGACCAGCGGGGTCATGGTGATGCTGCTGACCTACGGCACGGTGATCGTGCAGGTCGCCTTCCCGTTCACGCTCTTCCACCGCAAGGTCAAGAACGTCCTGCTCGTCGCGATGATGCTGGAGCACGCCGGGATCGCGGTGCTCCTCGGGCTGCCGGTCTTCTCGCTCGCGATGATCTCCGCCGACGCCGTGTTCCTGCCGACGCCGTTCCTGGTGGCGCTCGGAGCCCGGGTCGTACGGGGCAGGGAACGGCTGTGGCGGCGGACGCCCGCCGGGGCGGTGCCCGAGCAGCGCCGTACGGGTGAGGAGCACGGTCCCCGTACCCTCGTCGGGTGAGCACCACCGAAGAGACGGCAGCGCCCGAGGCGTCGGAGCCGGTCCAGTACGACGAGGGTTTCGGCACCGAGATCGGCGTCGGTCCGCACCCCGAGCCGTGGCCCGAGGGCGAGCGGTACGACCCCGAGCTGCTCGCCGGGGGCGACCGGCGCAATGTCGTGGACCGCTACCGGTACTGGACGCGGGAGGCGGTCGTCGCCGACCTGGACACCCGGCGGCACGACTTCCACGTGGCCGTGGAGAACTGGGGCCACGACTTCAACATCGGTTCGGTGGTACGGACGGCCAACGCGTTCCTGGCGAAGGAGGTCCACATCGTGGGCCGGCGGCGCTGGAACCGGCGCGGAGCCATGGTCACCGACCGCTACCAGCACGTCCGGCACCACCCGGACACCGCGTCGCTGACCTCGTGGGCGGCGGCCGAGGGCATCCCGGTCATCGGCATCGACAACCTGCCGGGCGCCGTACCGCTGGAGCGGACCGTGCTGCCCCGCCGCTGTGTGCTGCTCTTCGGGCAGGAGGGCCCCGGGCTCACCGAGGAGGCCCGCGCCCATGTGGAGAGGGTCTGCTCGATCGCCCAGTTCGGCTCGACCCGCTCGATCAACGCGGGAGCGGCCGCCGCCATCGCCATGCACGTGTGGGTCCAGCGCTACGCGGAGATCGAGACCCCCTAGACGCGAGGGCCCCGGGGGAGCCGCGTGGAGGCCCCTGGGGGCCTCCACGAGGGTCTGTCTCAGGCCTGGCGGCGGACCTCCACCACCCGGAAGCGGTTGGAGACGAAGGCGCCGTCGCACAGCGCCGCGTTCGCCGCCGGGTTGCCGCCGGAGCCGTGGAAGTCGGAGAACGCGGCGGTCTGGTTCACATAGACCCCGCCCGTGAGGTTCAGCGACAGCTGCGCCGACTCCTCCAGGCAGACCTCCTCCACCGCGCGCTCGACGTCCGACGAGGTCGTGTAGGCCCCGACCGTCATCGCGCCCTTCTCGCGGACCGTGCGCCGGAGCAGCTCCAGGGCGTCGGCGGTGGAGTCCACCGAGACGGCGAAGGAGACCGGGCCGAAGCACTCCGAGAAGTACGCAGCCTGGGCGTCCGGCTTGGAGCCGTCCAGCTTCACGAGGACCGGCGTACGGACCACCGCGTCCGGGTACTCCGGGTTGACGACCTCGCGGGAGGCGAGCGCCACCTCGCCGAGGCCCGAGGCGGCCTCCAGGCGCGCCTTAACGTCCGGGTTGACCAGGGCGCCCAGCAGACCGTTCGCCCGGGCGTCGTCGCCGAGCAGACCGCCGACCGCCGCGGCGAGGTCGGCGACCACCTCGTCGTACGACTTGGGGCCCTGGTCGGTGGTGATGCCGTCGCGGGGGATCAGCAGGTTCTGCGGGGTGGTGCACATCTGGCCGCTGTACAGGGACAGCGAGAAGGCCAGGTTGGCGAGCATCCCCTTGTAGTTGTCGGTGGAGTCGACCACCACCGTGTTGACGCCGGCCTTCTCGGTGTAGACCTGCGCCTGGCGGGCGTTGGCCTCCAGCCAGTCGCCGAAGGCGGTCGAGCCGGTGTAGTCGATGATCCGGATCTCGGGGCGCACGGCCAGGGCCTTGGCGATGCCCTCGCCCGGCCGCTCCACGGCGAGCGCGACCAGGTTCGGGTCGAAGCCGGACTCGGCGAGCACCTCACGGGCTACCCGCACGGTCAGCGCGAGCGGGAGCACCGCGCGCGGGTGCGGCTTGACCAGGACCGGGTTGCCGGTGGCGAGGGAGGCGAACAGGCCCGGGTAGCCGTTCCACGTGGGGAAGGTGTTGCAGCCGATGACCAGGGCGATGCCGCGGCCGACCGGGGTGAACTCCTTGCTCAGCTCCAGGGGGTCGCGCTTGCCCTGCGGCTTGGACCAGTCGGCCCGTCCGGCGGGGGTGCGGGTCTGCTCCGCGTAGGCGTACGCCACGGCTTCGAGGCCGCGGTCCTGGGCGTGCGGGCCGCCGGCCTGGAACGCCATCATGAACGCCTGGCCGCTGGTGTGCATGACGGCGTGGGCGAACTCGTGGGTGCGGGCGGAGATCCGGGCGAGGATCTCCAGGCAGACCAGGGCGCGGGTCTCGGCCCCGGCGTCGCGCCAGGCACCCATGCCCGCGCGCATCGCGGGGAGCAGGACGTCGATGTCGGCGTGCGGGTACTCGATGCCGAGCTCGGGGCCGTACGGCGAGGTCTCGCCTCCGGTCCAGCCGTCCGTGCCGGGCTGGTCGAGCTCGAAGCGGGTGTTCAGCACGGCCTGGTGGGCGGCGAGACCGGCCGCCGCGTCGAGCGAGCCGTCCTCCCCGTACGCCTTCGGGTGCTCGGGATACGGCGACCAGTAGGCACGGGTCCGGATGGTGTCGAGCGCCTGGTCGAGCGTGGACCGGTGCTTCTCGGCCAGACGGTCGGTGGTCGGCAGAACGGTGGCCATGGGTGGACCAACTCCTCGTCGAGCTGGGCAGGGAGACACGTACGGAGTTAGAGTAACCGAACGATCGGTCGGGACAAGGGGGCCTGTCGATCCTGTGGAAAACCCATCGGGGAGGATCACTCCTATGAGCGCCAACGTGACCGTCAGGGGGAGCGACGACGTGACCGCCAGTGAGCCTGCCGCCGCCGTGGAAGCATCCGAAGCCGCCGCCGGAGGGGCCCCGGGCCCCGTCGGTCGGGACCGGGCCGTCGCCGTCGTCGGCACCGGCACCATGGGCCAGGGCATCGCCCAGGTCGCGCTGGTCGCCGGCCACCCCGTGCGGCTCTACGACAGCGCCCCCGGCCGCGCCGAGGAGGCCGTGGCCGCCCTCACCGCACGCCTCGACCGCCTCGTCGAGAAGGGGCGCCTCGACGCCACCGCGCGCGAGGCGGCCGTCGGACGCCTGTACGCCGCCCAGGACCTCGCGGAGCTCGCGGACGCGGCGCTCGTCGTCGAGGCGATCGTCGAGCTGCTGCCCGTCAAGCAGCAGCTCTTCGCCGACCTGGAGAAGGTCGTGGGCGACGACACCGTCCTCGCCACCAACACCTCCTCGCTCTCCGTCACCGCCATCGCGGGAGGCCTGCGGCTGCCCGGCCGGTTCGTCGGACTGCACTTCTTCAACCCGGCGCCGCTGCTCCCCCTCGTCGAGGTCGTCAGCGGCTTCGCCACCGAGCCGGACGTCGCCACGCGCGCGTACGAGACGGTGAGGGGCTGGGGCAAGACGCCGGTGCGCTGCGCGGACACCCCCGGTTTCATCGTGAACCGGGTCGCCCGCCCCTTCTACGCGGAGGCGCTGCGGGTCTTCGAGGAGGGCGCGGCCGACCCGGCCACCATCGACGCGGCCCTGCGCGAGTGCGGCGGCTTCAGGATGGGCCCGTTCGAGCTGACCGACCTCATCGGCCAGGACGTGAACGAGGCCGTCACCCGGTCCGTCTGGGACTCCTTCCACCAGGACCCGAAGTTCACGCCCTCGCTCGCGCAGCGGCGGCTCGTGGAGTCGGGGCGCCTCGGCCGCAAGACGGGCCAGGGCTGGTTCTCGTACGCGGAAGGCGCCGAGCGGCCCGAGCCGCACGCGGCGGCGCCGGCGGAGGCGCCGAAGAGGATCGTCGTACGGGGCGACCTCGGGCCCGCGGAGCCGCTGATCGGGCTCTTCGAGGAGGCCGGGATCACCGTCCGGCGCAAGGGCGGCAACGGCTACATCCTGCTGCCCGGCGGTGGGAAGCTCGGCCTCGTCGACGGCGAGACCTCCTTCGAGTACGACACCGACGAGATCATCTACTTCGACCTGGCGCTCGACTACGCGCGCGCGTCCCGGATCGTGCTCTCCACCCGGGAGGGGACCTCGGACGAGACGCTCGCGGAGGCGGTCGGTCTCTTCCAGGCGCTCGGCAAGCAGGTGTCCGTGATCGGCGACGTGCCGGGCATGATCGTCGGCCGTACGGTCGCCATGCTGGCCGACCTCGCCGCCGACGCCGTCGACCGGGGCGTCGCCACCGCCGAGGACGTGGACACGGCCATGCGGCTCGGGGTCAACTATCCGGCCGGCCCGCTGGAGTGGGCAGGAAACGTGGGCCACGCGCGCGTGAGGGACCTCCTCGCCGCGATGCACGACCGCTACCCCACGGGCCGGTACGCGCCGAGCCTGGCCACGGTCCGCCGGGGGTACGCCGAGGACGCGGAGGACTCCCGATGACCACCGCCAAGCGCGACACCTACACCCCCGAGACGCTGCTCTCGGTGGCCGTGCGGGTCTTCAACGAGCGCGGCTACGACGGCACGTCCATGGAGCACCTCTCCAAGGCGGCCGGGATCTCCAAGTCGTCGATCTACCACCATGTGGCCGGCAAGGAGGAGCTGCTGCGGCGGGCGGTCAGCCGGGCGCTCGACGGGCTCTTCGCGATCCTCGACGAGCCGGACGCGGGGCGCGGCCGGGCCGTCGAGCGGGTCGAGTACGTCACGCGCCGCACGGTCGAGGTGCTGATCGCGGAGCTTCCGTACGTGACGCTGCTGCTGCGGGTGCGCGGCAACACCGGCACCGAGCGGTGGGCCATGGAGCGGCGGCGCGAGTTCGACCACAAGGTGGCCGATCTGCTCAAGGCGGCCGCCGAGGAGGGCGATCTGCGGGCCGATGTGGACATCCGGCTCGCGACCCGGCTGCTCTTCGGGATGATCAACTCGCTGGTGGAGTGGTACCGGCCGCATCCGGACGCGACGGTGGAGCGCGAGCAGCTCGCCGAGACCGTCGCGCACCTGGCGTTCGACGGGCTCAGGACGGCCCGCTGAAGGGCTCGGACAGCTGACGGGAGGGCGGCCCCCTGCCGGGGCCGCCCTCTCGTCGTCGTCAGGCGTGCGGATCCGTGTTGAGGTCCGTCTCCTCGAAGACCAGCAGCGTGCGTGTGGACAGCACCTCGGGGATCGCCTGGATCCGGGTGAGCACCAGCTCGCGCAGCGTCCGGTTGTCCGGCGTGTGCACCAGCAGCAGGACGTCGAAATCGCCGCTGACCAGTGCGATGTGCGTGGCCCCCGGCAGTGCGCCGAGCTGCTCGCGGACCGTGCGCCAGGAGTTCTGGACGATCTTGAGCGTGATGTAGGCGGAGGCGCCGTGGCCCGCCCGCTCGTGGTTGACCCGGGCGCTGAAGCCGCGGATCACCCCGTCGTCGAT
Source organism: Streptomyces sp. NPDC088553 (assembly GCF_044752965.1). Taxonomy (NCBI): domain Bacteria; kingdom Bacillati; phylum Actinomycetota; class Actinomycetes; order Kitasatosporales; family Streptomycetaceae; genus Streptomyces; species Streptomyces sp. NPDC088553. The sequence continues at coordinate 305,743 of NZ_JBIVMG010000006.1, forward strand.
GAGCCGGTTGATGCGCGCGTAGGCGTTGGCCCGGGAGACGTGCACCCGCTCGGCGACGGAGCGTACCGAGGCGCGACCGTCCGTTTGCAGCAGTCGCAGGATGTCCCGGTCGATCGCGTCCAGCGGGCGTGCCGGAAGGGCGCCCGTCGGCGTGCCGATCGGGGCGCTCAGGGCCTCGCCGGGCACCTCGCTCCCGGTCCCGCGGAGCGCGCCGCCCGGGTCGCCGCCCGTGTCGTCGCCCGGAGCCCCGCTCCGGTCGACGGCCATTTGTTCATCCGCCATGTCCCCCCGCCTCTCTCCGGTGGACGACCTGTACTCATCCCAGGCTGTGGAGAACCGTTTGTCCACAGGCTGCAGGTGCCTGTAGCCAAAATGCCTCCACGACCGAACAATCGGTAGGTGAGGCGCGCCACACTCGCGCCACCCGCCTTCGGGTCTTATGCCCGCTCCCACGAGGAGGTGGACTCGTTGCAACAGCGCAGTTCGACAGTCCAAGAGCCGCCCGGTGCCGTTCCCGCCTACCGGCCGGCCCCGCCGCCGGCGTGGCAGCCGCGTACCGACCCCGCCCCGCTGCTGCCCGACACCGAGCCGCTGCGCGTGCTCGGCACGGACGCCGTGGCCGACGCCGACCCCGCGCTGCTGCTCCGGCTCTACGCGGAGCTGATCCGCGGCCGCCGGTACAACACGCAGGCCACCGCCCTCACCAAGCAGGGCCGCCTCGCCGTGTACCCGTCCACCCACGGCCAGGAGGCGTGCGAGATCGCCGCCGCCCTCGCTCTGGAGGAGCGGGACTGGCTCTTCCCCTCGTACCGCGACACCCTGGCCGCGGTCGCCCGGGGCCTCGACCCCGTGCAGGCCCTGACCCTGCTGCGCGGCGACTGGCACACCGGGTACGACCCGCACGAGCACCGCATCGCGCCGCTCTCCACGCCGCTGGCTACCCAGCTCCCGCACGCGGTGGGCCTCGCCCACGCCGCCCGGCTCAAGGGCGACGACGTCGTCGCGCTCGCCATGGTCGGCGACGGCGGCACCAGTGAGGGCGACTTCCACGAGGCGCTGAACTTCGCGGCCGTCTGGCAGGCCCCCGTGGTCTTCCTCGTGCAGAACAACGGCTTCGCGATCTCCGTACCGCTCGCCAAGCAGACCGCCGCCCCGTCCCTGGCCCACAAGGCCGTCGGATACGGGATGCCCGGCCGGCTCGTCGACGGCAACGACGCGATCGCCGTCCACCAGGTGCTCACCGAGGCCGTGGCCCGCGCGCGGCGCGGCGGCGGCCCCACCCTCGTCGAGGCGATCACGTACCGGATCGACGCCCACACCAACGCCGACGACGCCACCCGCTACCGCGCGGCCGGCGAGGTCGAGACCTGGCGGGCGCACGACCCGATCCTGATCCTCGAACGGGAACTGACGGAGCGCGGCCTGCTCGACGAGGACGGCAGGCGCACGGCGGCCGAGGCCGCCGAGACGATGGCCGCGGAGCTGCGCGAGCGGATGAACGCCGACCCGGTACTGAACCCGATGGACCTCTTCTCGCACGTGTACGCGGAGCAGACCACGCAGCTGCGGGAACAGGCGGCGCAGCTGCGCGCCGAGCTCGAAGCCGAGGGTGAGGCGTGATGACGACGGCGACGACCGGATCCACGGCGGGCAGGACCGCCGGGGCCGCCGGCAAGGGCGGCGGGGCCGGGAAGGCCAAGCCCGCCACGATGGCGCAGGCGCTCCAGCGCGCCATGCGCGACGCGATGGCCGAAGACCCCACCGTCCATGTGATGGGCGAGGACGTCGGCACCCTCGGCGGGGTCTTCCGGGTCACCGACGGGCTCGCGAAGGAGTTCGGCGAGGACCGCTGCACCGACACCCCGCTGGCCGAGGCCGGCATCCTCGGCGCGGCCGTCGGCATGGCCATGTACGGCCTGCGGCCGGTCGTCGAGATGCAGTTCGACGCGTTCGCCTACCCGGCGTTCGAGCAGCTGCTCTCCCACGTGGCGAAGATGCGGAACCGGACGCGCGGCGCGATGCCGATGCCGATCGTCATCCGCGTCCCGTACGGCGGCGGGATCGGCGGCGTCGAGCACCACAGCGACTCCTCCGAGGCCTATTACATGGCCACCCCGGGACTCCATGTCGTCACCCCGGCCACCGTCGAGGACGCCTACGGGCTGCTGCGCGCGGCCATCACCTCCGACGACCCGGTGGTCTTCCTGGAGCCCAAGCGGCTCTACTGGTCCAAGTCCGACTGGTCCCCCGAGGCGCCCGCGGCCGTGGAGCCGATCGGCAAGGCCGTGGTGCGACGGCAGGGCACCGGGGCCACGCTGATCACCTACGGCCCCTCCGTGCCCGTCTGTCTGGAGGCGGCGGAGGCCGCGCAGGCCGAGGGCTGGGACCTGGAGGTCGTCGACCTGCGCTCGCTCGTCCCCTTCGACGACGAGACGGTCTGCGCCTCGGTGCGGCGCACCGGCCGCGCGGTCGTCGTCCACGAGTCGACGGGCTTCGGCGGCCCCGGCGCGGAGATCGCCGCGCGCGTCACCGAGCGCTGCTTCCACCACCTGGAGGCGCCGGTGCTGCGGGTCGCGGGCTTCGACATCCCGTACCCGCCGCCGATGCTGGAACGGCACCATCTGCCGGGCGTCGACCGGGTCCTGGACGCGGTGGCGCGACTGCAGTGGGAGGCGGGAAGCTGATGGCACAGGTGCTCGAGTTCAAGCTGCCCGACCTCGGTGAGGGACTCACCGAGGCGGAGATCGTCCGCTGGCTGGTCGCCGTCGGCGACGTCGTCGCCATCGACCAGCCGGTCGTCGAGGTCGAGACGGCCAAGGCCATGGTCGAGGTGCCCTGCCCGTACGGCGGTGTCGTCACCGCCCGGTACGGCGAGGAGGGCACCGAACTGCCCGTCGGCGCGCCGCTCCTGACGGTCGCGGTGGGTGGCACGGGCGCGCCGGAGGAGCTCGCGGAGGCGGCTCCGGGAGCCGCCCCCACGGTGGGGGAGACCGCCGCCGAGTCCGCCGTGTCGTCCGAGTACTCGGGCAATGTGCTCGTCGGGTACGGCACGGCCGGGCCCGCCGCCCGGCGCCGCCGGGTACGGCACGAGAGCCACGCCGTGCCGAAGGCCCCCGCGCCCGCCCCGGCCGCGGCCCCGACCGCGGTGGCCGCTCCGGCTCCCGCCGCCGTGGCCGGCTCGGTTCACGACGGCCCGGTGCCGGTCATCTCGCCGCTGGTGCGGAAGCTGGCCAGGGACCGGGGGCTCGACCTGCGCGAGGTGCGCGGATCGGGGCCCGAGGGCCTGATCCTGCGGGCCGACGTGGAGCTGGCCATCGCGTCCCAGGAGCGGCCCGTCGCCGCCCCGGCCGCCGCGCCCGCTCCCGCGCTTGCTCCGGCGCCCTCTCCGGCGGTCGCTTCGGCCGGTGAGCGGGTGCCGCTCCGCGGGGTCCGCGGCGCCGTCGCGGACAAGCTGTCGCGCAGCCGTACGGAGATCCCGGACGCCACCTGCTGGGTGGACGCCGACGCGACCGAGCTGATGGCCGCGCGCGCCGCGATGAACGCGGCGGGCGGGCCGAAGATCTCCCTGCTCGCGCTCCTCGCCCGGATCTGCGTCCACGCCCTGGCGCGGTTCCCCGAGCTCAACTCCACCGTGGACATGGCGGCCCGGGAGATCGTCCGGCTGCCGGCCGTGCACCTCGGCTTCGCCGCCCAGACCCCGCGCGGACTGGTCGTCCCCGTGGTGAAGGACGCGGGGACCCGGACGGCCGAGTCGCTGACGGCGGAGTTCGCCCGGCTGACGGAGGCCGCACGGGAGTCGGCGCTCACCCCGGCCGATCTGACGGGGGGCACCTTCACCCTGAACAACTACGGGGTGTTCGGGGTCGACGGCTCCACGCCGATCATCAACCACCCCGAGGCCGCGATGCTCGGCGTCGGCCGGATCATCCCGAAACCCTGGGTCCACCAGGGTGAACTGGCCGTACGTCAGGTGGTGCAGCTCTCGCTCACCTTCGACCACCGGGTCTGCGACGGCGGCACGGCGGGCGGCTTCCTGCGGTACGTGGCGGACTGCGTCGAGCAGCCCGCGGTCCTGCTCCGCACGCTCTGACGCCGGGCGCTCCGGCGGGACCTGCCCGGTTCCGCCGGAGCCGCCTGGCTCGCCGGGCCGGCCCGGTCCCGCCGGACCTGCTCCCGGTTCCGCGGGAGCCGCCTCCGGACTGGGCTCCGGACCCGTCCGCCGTCCGTTCCGCGAGACGCGCCCGACGGCGGGAAGGGGCGGCGGACCATACTGCTGGGGTGACCACCCCACATGACGCCGTCGTACTCGCCGGAGGCGCCGCCCAGCGACTCGGCGGTGCCGACAAGCCCGGCGTACGGGTCGGAGGCCGGGCGCTCCTCGACCGGGTCCTCGCCGCGTGCCGCGGCGCGGGCCGGACCGTGGTCGTCGGCGATTCCCGTCCGACCGTCCACCCCGTCCGCTGGACCAGGGAGGACCCGCCCGGCGGAGGGCCGCTCGCCGCCCTCGACGCGGGGGTGCGCGCCGGAGTCGGGGAGACCGGGGCCGACGTTCTGCTCGTCCTCTCCGCCGACCTGCCCTTCCTCGACGAGGGCACCGTCCACCGGCTGCTCGGCGCACTCGCCGACGCCCCCGACGCCGAGGCCGCGCTCCTCACCGACGCCGGGGGAAGGGACCAGCCGCTCGTCGCCGCCTACCGAGTGGCCCCGCTCCGCCGGGAGTTGGCGCGGATCACCGAGGAGCGCGGCACCCTCGCCGGCGGCCCGCTGCGGCGGCTCACCGGCGCACTGCGCCTCACCCGGGTCGCCGCCGGGCCCCTCGCCTCCTTCGACTGCGACACCTGGGAGGACATCGCCACGGCCCGGGCCCGCATCAGGGAGCATGGGACCGTGCTGGATGAATGGATCACCGCAGTCAAGGACGAACTGGGCATCGAGCTGGACGTCGACACCGGCGTACTGCTCGATCTGGCCCGCGACGCCGCTCATGGAGTGGCCCGCCCCGCCGCACCCCTGACCACCTTCCTGGTCGGCTACGCGGCGGCGCGCGCGGGCGGCGAGAGCGGCGAGGGCGGTCCCGAGGCGGTCGCCGAGGCAGCCCGCAAGGCCGCAGCGCTGGCCCAGCGCTGGGCCGCCGAGCAGGACGAGGCCGGATGACCCTGAAGGAGCCCCTCCCGGTGGCCCCCGCGACCGACGACGCGCGGGCCGGACAGCCGCACCGGGCCACGGCCTGGCCCGAGGCCCGCGCCGCGGCCGTCCGCGCCGGGGCCTCCGCGCGGGTCGGCCGGGCGCCGCTCGGCGTACCCCTCGGGCAGGCACTCGGCCAGGTCCTGGCCGAGCCGCTGCTCGCCCTCACCGACCTGCCGCCCTTCGACACCTCCGCCATGGACGGCTGGGCGGTCGCGGGTCCCGGCCCCTGGACCGTACGCGCGGAGGGCGCCGTCCTCGCCGGGCAGGCGTCCGCGGCCGTGGCGGCCGACGGCGAGGCCGTACGGATCGCCACCGGCGCCCGCGTCCCCGCCGGGACCACCGCCGTCGTCCGCACCGAGCACTCACGCACCGAGCACTCACGCACCGAGCACTCACGCACCGAGCACTCACGCGAGCGCTCAAGCAACGCGCGCTCACGCACGGAGGACGCGCTGCTGCACCCCCTGCGCGAGGTCGTGCCGGGTCAGGACATCCGGCCCCGGGGCCAGGAGTGCCGGGCCGGCGACGAGCTGCTGCCCGCCGGCACCGTCGTGACCCCCGCCGTACTCGGCCTCGCCGCGGCCGCCGGCTACGACGAGCTCCCCGTACCGCCGCGCCCCCGGGTCGAGATCCTGGTCCTCGGCGACGAGCTGCTCACGGCGGGTCTCCCCCACGACGGCCTGATCCGCGACGCCCTCGGCCCCATGCTCGGCCCGTGGCTCACGGCGCTCGGCGCCGACGTCCTCGCCACCCGCAGGATCGGTGACGACGCGGAGGAGCTGTACGCGGCCGTCGCGGGTTCCGCCGCCGACCTGGTGCTCACGACCGGCGGGACCGCCGCCGGGCCCGTGGACCACGTCCACGGCGTGCTGGACAAGGCCGGCGCGACCCTCCTGGTCGACGGCGTGAAGGTCCGCCCCGGCCACCCGATGCTGCTGGCCCGCCTCGCCGCCGAGCCCGCTCGACCCGAGCCCACACCGTCCGAGCCCGCCCGGCCTCCGCGTGTCCGTCACCTCGTCGGGCTTCCCGGCAACCCGCTCGCGGCCGTCTCCGGGCTTCTGACGTTGGCGCAGCCGCTCCTGGCCGCCCTGACCGCCCCGGCCGTGGCCGCGGCAGAGGCGGCCGCCCCGCCCCGCGTTCCCGTCCAGGACGAGGTGCACGGGCATCCGTACGACACACGGCTCGTCCCGGTCGTCCGCCGTGGTGGACGCGCCGTGCCCCTGCGCTACAACGGACCGGCCATGCTCCGGGGCATCGCCGCCGCCGACGGCCTGGCCGTCGTCCCGCCCGGCGGCGCCCGCCCCGGCCAAGAGTTGGATGTCCTCGACCTTCCCTGGCCGGCGGCCGAGGGGGCCGTACCGGCCCAAGGAGCGTGTTTCACGTGAAACTTCCCAGTCGTGACGTGATGGCCCGCCACGCGGACGAGCGGATCTCCGGACCGCAGATCAAGCTGCCGCGCCGGGAGGTCGAGCGGCCCCTGCGGCAGGTCGGCAAGCGGCTCCTGATGGCCCTCGGCGTGCTGGTGGTGACGGTCCTCATCGTCTACGTCGACCGTGAGGGCTACCACGACAACGCCAACGAGACGCTCGACTTCCTCGACTGCGCCTACTACGCGACCGTCACGCTCTCCACCACCGGATACGGCGACATCGTCCCGTACAGCGACTCGGCGCGGCTCGCCAACATCCTGCTGGTCACGCCCCTGCGCGTGCTGTTTCTGATCATCCTGGTCGGCACCACCCTCGAGGTCCTCACGGAGCGGACCCGCGAGGAGTTCCGGCTGAACCGCTGGAGGTCCACCTTGCGCGACCACACCATCATCGTCGGCTTCGGCACCAAGGGGCGGTCCGCGATCCAGACGCTCTGCGCGACCGGACTCAGCAAGGAGCAGATCGTCATCGTCGATCCCTCCAACAAGGTGATCGAGACGGCGAACGCGGACGGTTTCGTCGGCGTGATCGGCGACGCGACCCGCAGCGACGTCCTGCTCCGCGCCGAGGTGCAGCGGGCCCGGCAGATCGTCATCGCCACTCAGCGCGACGACACGGCCGTCCTGGTCACCCTCACGGCCCGGCAGCTCAACCGGGGCGCGAAGATCGTCGCCGCGGTCCGCGAGGAGGAGAACGCGCCGCTGCTGCGCCAGTCCGGCGCGGACGCGGTCATCACCAGTGCCAGCGCCGCCGGGCGCCTGCTCGGCCTCTCCGTGCTGAGCCCCAGCGCCGGCACGGTGATGGAGGACCTCATCCAGCAGGGCTCCGGCCTGGACCTGGTGGAACGCCCGGTGACCAAGAGCGAGGCCGGGAAGAGCGTGCGGGAGACCGGTGACCTGGTCGTGAGCGTGCTCCGCGGCCACCGGCTGCTGGGTTACGACGATCCCGCGGCCAGCCCGCTCCAGCTCACCGACCGGGTGATCACCATCGTGCGCGCCGCGCCGGTCACCCCGCTCAGGACACCGCCGGAGGACTGAGCCCGCGGCACCGCGCTCCCTGCCGGTGCGGGAGTAGCCTCGCCGCCATGTATGCGATCACGATTCCGGAACCCGGTGGTCCCGAGGCCCTCGTCTGGGCCGAGGTGCCCGATCCCGTACCCGGCGAGGGCGAGGTCCTCGTCGAGGTGGTGGCGAGCGCCGTCAACCGCGCCGATCTGCTCCAGCGCCAGGGCTTCTACGACCCGCCGCCGGGCAGCTCGCCGTACCCCGGCCTGGAGTGCTCGGGCCGGATCGCCGCCCTCGGGCCGGGGGTGTCCGGCTGGGCCGTCGGCGACGAGGTCTGCGCGCTGCTCGCCGGTGGCGGTTACGCGGAGAAGGTCGTCGTCCCCGTGGGGCAGCTGCTCCCGGTGCCGGAGGGCGTCGACCTGACCACGGCGGCGGCGCTCCCGGAGGTCGCCTGCACCGTCTGGTCCAACATCTTCATGATCGCGCACCTGCGGCCGGGCGAGACGCTGCTCGTGCACGGTGGTGCCAGCGGGATCGGCACGATGGCGATCCAGCTGGCGAAGGCCGTCGGGGCGCGGGTCGCGGTCACCGCCGGTGGCCCCGAGAAGCTGGCGCGCTGCGCCGAGCTCGGCGCGGACATCCTGATCGACTACCGCGAGCAGGACTTCGTCGAGGAGCTGGCCAAGGCGACGGACGGGGCGGGGGCGGACGTCATCCTGGACATCGTCGGAGCCAAGTACCTGGAGCGGAACGTGAAGGCGCTGGCCGTGAACGGCCGGCTCGTCGTCATCGGCCTCCAGGGTGGCGTCAAGGGCGAGCTGAACCTCGGGGCGCTGCTCGCGAAGCGCGCCGCCGTCATGGCGACCACGCTGCGCTCCCGCCCGGCGGAGGAGAAGGCGGCGATCGTCGCCGCCGTACGGGAGCACGTCTGGCCGCTGATCGGAGCGGGCACGGTCAGGCCGGTCGTCGACCGGACGCTGCCGCTGGACGGCGCCGCCGAGGGCCACCGGGCGCTGGAGTCCGGCACCCACGTGGGCAAGGTGCTCCTCGTGGCCCCGCAGGCCTGACGGGCACGGCCTCAGTCCCGGCGGGCGGGCACGGCCTTCAGGCCCGGCGGGCGAGGCCCCAGGCCCGGCGGACACGGCCCCAGGCCCGGCGGGCACGGCCTCAAGGCCGGCGGGCACGACGCCAGGCCCGGCGGGCCGGGCTGGCGGGCACGACCCCAGGACCGGCGGGCACGGCCTCAAGGCCGGCGGGCACGACGCCAGGCCCGGCGGGCGAGGTCCTCCCCGCATCGCCCTCGCCTTCCCCGCCGGCCCCGCCCTCCCCCTGCACACGCGTGAGGGGCCCGGCACAGCTCGTGCCGGGCCCCTCACGCGTGTCTTCCGCGGCGGCCTACAGGTACGGCCCCGAGCGGACCGCGTGGCCGTGGCCGCCGTCGTCGTCATCGTCGTGCGACGCACCCGGCGGGAGCGCCCTGCGCATCTGCTCCAGCTGGGCGCGGGCCGCCATCTGCTGGGCGAAGAGCGCCGTCTGGATGCCGTGGAAGAGGCCTTCCAGCCAGCCCACCAGCTGCGCCTGCGCGATGCGCAGCTCCGCCTCGGAGGGGATCGCCTCGTCCGTGAACGGGAGGGAGAGACGCTCCAGCTCCTCGACCAGCTCCGGCGCGAGCCCGTCCTCCAGCTCCTTCACGGAGCTGGCGTGGATGTCCTTGAGCCTGACCCGGCTGGCCTCGTCGAGAGGTGCCGCGCGTACTTCCTCCAGGAGCTGCTTGATCATGCTGCCGATCCGCATGACCTTCGCAGGCTGCTCGACCATTTCCGTCACCGGGACCTCGCGGGGTTCGTCGTCGCCCTGAGTGCCGCCGAGCGCCATCCCGTCCTGTCCCACGATGAGGACCTGGGGGCTCTCCTGCGACCTGTCATTCCTCGGCATCTCCATGCCGCCATTCTCTCGTACACATGCGTCACCACGAGGTGTGCCCCCGCACGAGGGTGATCCACCCTCGTGCGGGGGCACAGGACGACAACGAAGACCGTCAGGTCGCCTCGCGCCGGGACAGCGCGCCGCGCGAGCGGGTCACCAGGGCGGCGAGCAGCGCGGCACCCACGGGTACGGCGACGAGCAGGCCGGCGAGGGTCTCCCAGGGGATGACGATCGGGACGTACGGCACGTCCGAGGCCGCGCTCCAGCCCTGGGCGACGGAGTCCTCGTGCCAGCTGATCTGCTGCCGCTCCTCGTTGAGCCGGAGGCCTATCGCCGGCAGCACTCCGGCGGCCGAGCCGAGGAGGACACCCATCGCGGCGACGACACCGCACTGGAAGCCGCTGAGGGTCCGGCGGACCCGTGGCGGGGCGCCCACGGCGGCCAGCGTCTTCAGATCGGCCTCGGCGTCGGCCTGGGCGAGTCCGGTGGCGATGCCGGCGGCGCCGACGGTGACGAGCCCCGCGAAGATCGCCAGCGACAGCAGGATGAGGCTGTTGGCGTTGACGAATCCTTCCTCCACATGGAGCTCGACGTTGCTGCCGAGCTTGGTGAGCTCGCCGTCGAGCTTCTGGCGCGCCTCGGTGTCGGGCAGCCGGTCGGTGCTGGCGTACGTGCCGAGCGGCACCGTCGCGAGACCGGCGGCCTTGGCGGTGGCCGGGCTGATGAGGGCCTGCACGCCGTAGGACTTCTCGTCCCCGGGCACCTGGTAGGCGGGCAGGGAGACGATCTTGCCGGGAGCGGGCTTGCCCTCCTGGGAGGCCTTGTCGGCGGCGGCGAGGTCGGTGATCTGCTTGATCCCGTACGTGCCGTTCTTGTCGACGTTGACGGGGTTGAAGCTGACGACCTTGCCCTCGTCGAGGGCCTTCACGGTCGCGGGGTCGTCGAGGCCGAGCACCTTCAGGAGCGCGGCGTCACCGACGAGCAGCCCGCCGTCGGAGACGTACATCCCGCTGCTCCGGCCCTGCTTGCACCGCCAGTCGTCGGTGAGCATCTTCCGTCGCTGCTCGGGCGTGTACTTCTCCGAGGGGTCTCCGCCGCCGGGGAGCGTCGCGTACATGGGGCACTCGTTCGCCGGGGGGACGACGACCTCGAAGCGGCCGCAGCCCGGGCCGCTGTCCCACGGCTGGCAGCCGGGCTTGCCGACGGAGACGCGCGCGACATCCGCGCGGACGTCGACGGGGACGTACCGCTCGATCGCCTCGCGGACCGCGGGGACGTCCCGGCCGCCCTCCTCCGTGACGAACGCGGCGACGGTCCCGTGCGGCATCTGGGCGGTGTACTCGGACCTGCGCTGGGCCTCCTCGCTGGCCATGTACGTGGAGACGGCGACCGTACCGGCGACGGCGGCGAGGACGGCGGCGACGGCGGGTGCCGTACGGCCCCGGTTGCGCACGGCGTCCCGCAGCGCGAGCCGCGGCGACAGCGGCAGCCAGCGCCCGGCCCGCCCGAACAGGCCCACCAGGGCCGGGGTCATGGCGACGACGCCCAGCTCGGCGATGGCCGAGCCGCCGGCCACGACGATGAACTGCTGGGTGACCATGGAGCCGAAGAGTGCGACGGCGCCGCCGATCAGGAGGGCCACGAGGCCGACCAGGGGCAGCACCCGGCTGCTGCGGCGGACACCGCGCCGGCCGGTGAGCGAGGCGAGGACGGTCTGCCGGGAGGCGGTGATCGCCGGCACGATGGCGGCGAGCAGGCCGGTCAGCACGGCGAGCAGCGCGATGCCGAGGATTTCGAGCGGCCGGATGTCGAAGGCTCCGAACCGCTGGCCCATGGTCTCCTCCAGGTACGGCTGGAGGGCCTTGGTGAGGATCAGGGCGAGGACCGTACCGGTGACCGCCGCGGCGACACCGATGACCAGACCGCCGCTCAGCACGATGGCCCGGATGTGGCTGCGGGCTCCGCCGTTGGCACCGACCAGACCGAGCTGGCGGCGCGAGCGACGGGCGCCGACCGCGAAGGCGGGACCGGCGAGCAGACAGATCTCCAGCATCGCCAGACCGACGACGGTGCCGATGGCGGCGAGTTCGGCGGCGTTGCCCACCGCGCTGGACTCGAAGTCGCCCCAGTGCTCCTTCTGGTAGAGCGGGACCTCGGACTTGGCCGGCGGGTCGAGGATCACGGCACGCGAGGAGACGATCACACCCTTGGCGTTGATCTCCTTGACCATGTTCCACGTGAAACCACCGGACTTGCGCACCAGGTACGTGGTGCTGGTGTCGGGCTTCTGCAGACCCGCCTTCTCGACGGCCTTCGCGTGCGGGGCGAGGAAGGCCCCCGGGAGCGCGTTGACCTGGACGGCGTTCAGGTCGTCGGGGATCTCGTACGAGCCGACGATCCGGTACGGGCGGTCGAAATTGCGTGCGGAAAGGGTCGAGCCGACCGACAGGCCGCTGCTCTCCAGGAAGTGCGAGGTCGCGATGACCTCGTCGTTCTTCTCCGGGTAGCGCCCCTCCAGAAGGGTCGTGATGCCCCGGGCGATCGGATCGGCCGTCTTGAGCTCACGCACCTGGGTCACGAGCAGGCCGTGCTTCGTCGTCAGCTTGGCCGTGCCGGAGCTGTCCGTGAGGACCGTGGAACCCGCGGGGAAGGTCTTGGTGACATCGGTCGGGCCGCTCGGCCACGCCGTGTCCTCGTAGTCCTTGGCCGGCGTGCTCATCTCGCCGATCGGGTCCTGGAAGACCGGCACCCCGCCGTAGCCGGGGTCCTTGAACTGGGCGTCGGCCGCGCCGATCATGCGGTCCGCCCGCTCGGCGGGGGACAGCTGGGAGCTGCGGAAGGTCAGATCGAGGGCGCTGACGCCCAGGATCGGCAGGGCGATCATGGCCAGGACGAGGGCGCTGCGGCCCTTGGAACGCCAGGCGTCGCGGCGGGCGATCCGGATCGCGGCCCGCCAGGAGTGGAGCCAGGTCTTCACGCCTCAGCCACCTGGCCCGACAGCAGGGAATCGGCCTCGCTGCGCACGGTCTGGTCGACGATGGCGCCGTCCCGCAGGAACACGACCCGGTCCGCCCAGGCCGCGAACCGCGGCTCGTGGGTGACGAGGACACCGGCGGCTCCGGCGTCGCAGCGGCTGCGGAGCAGGGCGAGCACGGACTCGCCGGTCTCGGAGTCGAGGGCGCCGGTCGGCTCGTCGGCGAGGACGAGCCGGCGCTCGCCGACGAGCGCGCGGGCGATGGCCACACGCTGCTGCTGGCCGCCGGACATCTCGTCCGGGAAGCGGTCGGCGAGGTGGCCGAGGCCCATCTCCTCCAGCGCCTTGAGGGCCTCGACGCGTGCCTTGCGGGAGGAGGTCCCGTCCAGCTCGCGCGGCAGGGCCACGTTCTCGGCGGCGGTGAGGGCGGGGATGAGGTTGTAGTCCTGGAAGACGTAGCCGATGCTGCGGCGGCGCAGGGCCGCGAGCTCCTTGACGCTCGCCTTGGTGATGTCGGTGTCCTCGACGATCACGTGACCCGAGGTGGGGGTGTCGAGGCCGCCGGCGATGGTGAGGAGCGTGGACTTGCCGGAGCCGGACGGGCCCATGACGGCGACGAGTTCACCCGGGTACACGGCGAGGTCGATGCCGCGCAGGGCATGCACCTCGGTGGCACCCGCGCCATGGACGCGGGTCAGGTTCTGGAGTTGCAGCACGGGCTGCTGTGCGGACATGAGGGGTCCCCCTTTGGGCGTACCCGGCGGTCGGCCGGGTACGGGAGCGAGCGGTGGAAAGGTGATGCGGGAGTGGTACGGCGGGCGGTGCGCGGGCCGTACGGCGGGTGAGGCGCGAGCGGTACGGGTGGCGGGGTGCGACCGTGCGGTCAGCGCGCCCCGGCCACGGGTGACGCGGCCTCGGGTGGTGCGGCTTCGGTGGGCGCCGTCCCGGCGCCGGTCTGGGCGGTCGCGGACGCTGCCTCGGCGGTCCCGGACCCGGCAGCGCCCCCGGCGGGGCCCCCGGCCGTGGTCGCCGTGCCGGACCCGGTGTCCGCGGCCGTCGCCGTCGCCGAGAGGCGGATCAGCCGGGACTCGCAGTGGTCGAGCCAGCGCGCCTCGGCCTCGGTCTGGAAGATCAGCTGCTCCAGGACGAGCAGCCAGGCGACGTCGTCCCGCTCCCGCGCCCCGCCGCTCTCGACGGCGATGAGCGCCTGGGCCTTGAGGCGGGTGTAGTCCTGCATGGCCTTCACGGTGTGCCGGCGCTGGGACTGGATGACATCGCGGATGTCGACGCTGGGAGCGCCGACGGCCATGGCGAGCTTGATGGCCAGCTCGTCACGGGCGGGGCTGGTGCGGTCCACCGGCTTCTCGAACCAGGTCCTGAGTTCGGCGCGGCCGCTGTCCGTGATCGCGTAGAGCGCGTGCCCGGCCGCGTCCTCGCCGCCCTGGGCGACCATGCCGTCGCGCTCCAGCCGGCTGAGGGTCGTGTAGACCTGGCCGACGTTGAGCGGCCAGGTGGAACCGGTGCGGGACTCGAACTCCGTACGGAGCTGGGAGCCGTACCGAGGGCCGCGTTCGAGGAGGGCGAGAAGCCCGTGGCGGATCGACATACTCAGTATGTATACCGGGTATGCCGTCGCGGACAACCGTCCTGAGAGGGAAGGGCCACGTCCCCCTCAAGGGGGACCCGGGCGGTCCGGAGGGGCTCAGCGGCGCCGCATCCGGAGTCCGAGGAAGCCGATTCCGAGCCCCATCAGGGCAAGCCCGACCCCCAGCGTGAGCACGGGAATCCGCTGGTCGACGAGGGGCGGCGCGGATTCGGCCGCCATCCGCGGCGCGGCGCCCGGCCGGCTGGCGTGCGCCGCCTCCGATACGACGGCCTCCTCCTCGCGTACCCCCTCGGCCTCCTGTGCGACGTCCTCGGGGCCCTCGGGGCTCTCCGGGTCTGTTGCAGTTTCGGTACGAGAGGCCTCCGGCGACGGGGTGGTGTCGCCCGCGGGGGACGGCGGCACGGAGCGTCCGGGGCGCGGCCGCCCCTCCCCCGCCGGCCGGCCCGCCAGTGAGGCGGAGCCCTCGGGCGAGGGCGCGTCGCTGGGCCCGGCGCTCGGCGCGGCGGGGGGTGCCGGCAGGCCCGTACCTCCCGTCCCGGTGCCGGTGGGCGCGGGAGGCGCGGGCCTGCCGGCACCCCCGGTCCGCCCCGGCGAGGCGGAGACGGAGGCGGAGGAGGAAGGGGAGGGTGTGACCGTCGCGGAGGGTGCGACGGAGGAGGGCGACGGCGCGACGGGAGTCGAGGAGGGGGAGGACGGGAGCGGCGCAGAGGCCGACGGCGCGGTCGGGGCCGTGGCCCCCACCGAGCTGCCGGGCGCCTCGGCTCCGTACGCGAGCGGCTCCCCGTACAGGGCACACGCGCAGGCGAACACGCAGGTGAGAGCGGGTCCGAGGAGCCGCGCCCGTGCCCTGCGGAGTGCTGGAGTCACCGGGTGACCCCCTCCCGATACCGAGCCGCCGAGGTAGTGAACTCAGCGTCACATGTCGGGACACTTCTGGCATCCGGGACGGGGTCAGCAGACGTAAAGGGGCGTCAGAAGGCCTGAGCAGCGCCAGAAGCGGGGAGGAGCGTCCTGAGGAGGGAGGCGTGTCAGGAGAAGGGCGGGCGGAGCCCCCGGGAACCCGGACGGGTCCGGGAGCGGGGGCCGGACCGTCGGGCCCGTCCTACTGCCCCGGGTTGCCCGTCGAGATGTTCAGGGTGAACTCGGCGTCCTTGGACTCGATGTCCTGGCCCGCCGGCGGGTACTGCTCGAGGACGGTGCCCTCGCCGTACGTCGCCTCGTCCACCGGGCGCTGGGTCATGAGCTTCCAGCCGGCCGCCTGGATGCACTCCTTCACCGACTGGATGTTCTTGTAGGTGAAGTTGGGGACCTCGAACTTCTCGGGGTCGTCGCTCGACTCGGTCGGCTGCGTGCACTTCTTCGGGTCGATCGTCTTGGTCAGGTCGGGGCCCTTGTGGCCGGGGGCCGCCGACTGGCTCTGCTGGGTCTCCGTGCCGCCCGTGCCGCCGGCCTGGGGGTCTTTCTCCTTGTCGAGGTTGAGGGCCACGAGGAGACCGCCGATCGCGAGCAGCGCGACGACCGCCGCGCCCACGATCACCGGCGTGTTCCGCCGCGAACCGCCGCCCGCCGGGGCGGGCACGGGTGTGTGCACCGGGGCGTACGGGGCGGGGGTCGGCGCCTGGTACGAGGACTGAGGGGAGGGGGCCGGGGTCTGGTACGCCGGAGCGGGCGTCGGCGCCTGCTGCGGGTAGCCGTACGAGGGGGCGGGCGCCGGGGTCGCCGGACCGTACGGTCCCGGCTGCGGCGTCGGCGGCTGGTAGGGGTGCTGCACCCCGTGCGGTCCGGAATGCGGGGCCGGCGGCGGGGTCTGGCCGACGGGCGGGAAGACCGCCGAGCCGACGCCCGCACCGCTGCTGACGGGACCGCCGGCGACGATCACCGGGGCACCGGTCTGACCGGCGGAGAGCACCCGCAGGCACTCGTCGCGCATCGCGGCCGCGCTCGGGAACCGCTCGTTCGGGTTCTTTCGCAGCGCGCGGGCGACGAGCGCGTCCATCGCCGGCGTCACCGCCCGGTTGACGGTCGACGGGGCGACCGGCTCCTCCTGCACGTGCGCGTAGGCGATGGCCAGCGGGGAGTCGGCGTCGAAGGGCAGTCGGCCCGTCAGCAGCTGGAAGAGCATGATGCCGACCGAGTAGAGGTCGGAACGGGCGTCCACCGCGCGCCCGAGGGCCTGCTCGGGGGAGAGGTACTGAGGGGTGCCGACGACCATGCCGGTCTGGGTCATCGACGTGACGCCGGACTGCATGGCCCGCGCGATGCCGAAGTCCATGACCTTGACCACGCCGCGCTTGGTCTGCATCACGTTGCCGGGCTTGATGTCGCGGTGGACCAGGCCCATCTCGTGGCTGACCTCGAGGGCGGCGAGCACGTCGGCCGTGACCTTCAGCGCCTTGTCGGCCGGCATCGCTCCGTACTGCTGGATGTCCGAGGCGAGGACCGAGCCGAGCGGCTGCCCCTCCACGTACTCCATGACGATGTACGGCATGACGGCGCCGTCGAGGGTGTCCTCGCCGGTGTCGAAGACCGAGACGATGTTGGTGTGCGACAGCTTCGCGACCGCCTGCGCCTCGCGGCGGAAGCGCTCGCGGAAGGACTGCTCCCGGCCGAGCTCGGTGTGCAGCGTCTTGATGGCGACCTGGCGGTCGAGGGCGCTGTCGTAGGCCAGGTAGACCGACGCCATGCCGCCCTCGCCGAGAAGGTCGCGCAGCTGGTACCGGCCGCCCGCGACCGAACCGCCCGCATAGCGGCCCTGTGCGCCGTCCTGGCTCATCTGTGCTTCCCCCTACGCGCGCGTGGCGGCGTTGATCCGGAATTTCCTGGCCAAGTCTGCCCGAGGGCAGTGACACGTCAAGCCGGGTGCCCGTTCCGTGACCCTCCGCACAGGAAGGTTCCCCGAACCGTTCACGCGGGGGCGGAGGAATCCTGTCGAATTTGCACAGGTGTACGTGGAAGGGGTTGGATGGCCGGTCCATCTCGGACCGTGGTGTCGTACGGAGCCTGTAGCGTGACGACTGGACACGGCACGACAGACGACGGCGAGGACTGATGGCACCCGAATCCGGAGCAGGCGGCGGTGTGCCGGAGTCGTCGGCGGAGTCCTGGGGCGTCGGCGGAGTCGTCGGCGACGGCCGCTACCGCCTGACGCACCGTCTGGGGCGCGGCGGCATGGCCGAGGTCTTCGCGGCCGAGGACGTACGCCTCGGCCGTACGGTCGCGGTCAAGCTCCTGCGCGCCGATCTCGCCGAGGACCCGGTCTCCAAGGCCCGCTTCACCCGTGAGGCGCAGTCGGTCGCCGGGCTCAACCACCACGCCATCGTCGCGGTCTACGACTCGGGCGAGGACCTCGTGGCCGGCCGGCCCGTGCCGTACATCGTGATGGAGCTGGTCGAGGGCCGCACCATCCGCGACCTGCTGCTCAGCGCCGAGGCCCCCGGGCCCGAGCAGGCCCTCATCATTGTCTCCGGAGTCCTGGAGGCGCTGGCCTACTCGCACCAGCACGGCATCGTGCACCGTGACATCAAGCCGGCGAACGTGATCATCACTGACGGCGGCGCCGTGAAGGTCATGGACTTCGGCATCGCCCGCGCCCTGCACGGCGCGCAGTCGACGATGACCCAGACCGGCATGGTCATGGGCACCCCGCAGTACCTCTCCCCGGAGCAGGCGCTCGGCAAGGCCGTCGACCACCGCTCCGACCTGTACGCGACGGGCTGTCTCCTCTACGAACTCCTCGCGCTGCGGCCCCCCTTCACCGGTGAGACCCCGCTGTCCGTCGTGTACCAGCACGTCCAGGACGCGCCGGTCCCGCCGTCCGACGTCACGCAGTCCGTGCCGCCGGAGCTCGACGGTCTGGTGATGCGCTCGCTCGCGAAGGACCCGGACGACCGGTTCCAGAGCGCCGAGGAGATGCGCGGCCTCATCCAGTACGGCCTGCAGATGCTCCAGCAGCAGGGCGGTCACACCGGCACGTGGAACACCGGGCCGGTCGAGATGCACGAGGGCGGGCACACCCCGGTCGGCGGCATGGCCGCGACGACCGCGATGGGCCACCCCATGCACGGCGAGACCGCGCAGCGCCCGATCCTTCCGCCGCGGAACCCGGAGGACGGCGGCGTCGGCGGGTACGGCGGCTACGACGGCGGTACGGGCGGGAACGGCGGCTACGGCCAGAACGGTTCGTACGGCTCGCACAGCGGTGGCAACGGCCGCCGCGGCAAGATCCTGCTGTTCGCCGCGCTCGCGCTGGTCGCGGTCGTCGCCGGTGTCGTCTACGCCCTGGACAAGGCGGGCGACACGGGCAACCACAAGGGCGGCACGCCGACGCCGACGGTCTCCACCTCGCCGTCCACGCAGTCGGAGGAGCCGACCCCCTCGGACGAGCCCTCCGAGCAGCCGTCGACCGACTCGGGCACGAGCGACGGGGGCGTCACGGAAGCACCGTGGCCGCCGCCGACCACGTACGAGCCGACGACCCGGCCGCCGACGACGACTCCGCCGACGACCGAGCCGTCGAAGACGACCGAGCCGCCGACGGAGCCCACGGACGAGCCGACGGATCCGACGGATCAGCCGACGGATCCCACGGGCACCCCGTCGACCAACACGCCCACCGATCCCACCGGGGGCGGCAACAACTCGGACCCGCCGCCGACGGGCGGCGCCCAGACCGGCTGACCGGGCTCCGCCCAGGTACCGGCCCGGACCCGCCTCACCCCGCGAACGCGTCGCTCACCGCCTCGTACTCGCGGGTCCACCAGACCGCCAGGGCCGACACCGCGGGAAACTGCGGGTCGGCCCTTCGGTCGTGCAGCTGGTAGCGCCAGCGCAGCGTCCAGAAGTCGTTGAGCCGCTCCCACCACACCCGGTGCGCCGCAGCCGCCAGTTCGGCGCGGTCGGCGCCGGTCGCCCGCCGGTAGGCGCGCGCGTACGCCCGCACCTTCTCCAGGGCCAGCTCGCCCCCCGGCCGTACGAAGAAGATGGCGGCGGCCCTGACCGCCTCCTCGGCCCTCGGGCGGACCCCGAGCCGGTCCCAGTCGACGATCGCGGCGGGCTCGGCGCCCCGGTAGAGCAGGTTCAGCGGGTGGAAGTCGCCGTGCACCCAGCCGGCGGCCGCGGCGGGCGGCGGCCGGTGGTGGGCGTGCTGGGCGAGGAGCCGGCGGCGCTCCCTGAGCCGGTGCTCGGCGAGCGCGTCGAAGCTGTCGTGGGGGCGGTGGGCGCGGGCCAGTCGGATCAGCTCGTCGATGGCCCGGAAGGTGTCCTGGAGGTCGGCGCTGGCGCAGACGCCGTCGTCGGCGGTGGTGCCGGGCGCGCCGTCGGGCCCCGAGGGCTCCATGACCCGGTCCAGGGCGGTGTGGACCTGTCCGAGGAGGGTGCCGAGGCGCCGGGAGCAGCCGGTGGAGAGCTGGGCGCCGTCGCGGTGACGGCCGTCGATCCAGGGGTGCAGGGCGTAGCAGCGGCCGTCGACGACGGCGACCGTGCGGCCGGTGGCGTCGGGCAGCGGCGGGGCGACGGGCAGGCCGAGGGCGTGCAGCCGCTGGGTGGCGCGGTGCTGACGGGCGATGGTGGCGCGGTCGGCGGTGGGGGCGTCCAGGTGCTGCTTGAGGAAGTAGGTGCCGCGGGTGGTGGAGAGGCGGAAGCCGCGGTTGAGCAGCCCCTCGGCGACGGGCACGCAGGAGAGGGGTTCTCCGGCGTGCCGGTGGCGGCGGAGCAGGGCGCCGACCGGTGGGGCGGGTGGGGCGCCGACGGGCCGGGCGGCGCCCGGGCGACCACCGGTCCGTGGAGCGGGCGGTTCGGCCGGTGGAGTGAGCGTTTCAGATGAGCGCGGCACCCGCCAGATGTTAGATCACGCTACGTGGTGGAGGTGTCGCCGCACGGAGTGGGGGGCGGGACGGGTCCCCGGGGTCTCGCTCGCGTAGTCGAGCGCGTGCACCGTCACGAACTGCGGTTCGATCCGCATGTAGACCGGGTCGAAGGCCTCGCCGTCCACCAGCTCCGGCTCGGCACCGAACTCCGCGAGCTCCTCCGCGGTCGGCTCGACGATCTCGGCGGTGCCGGTGAACTGCACGGACCAGAGGTTCGCGGATCCGGAGCTGAAGTTGTCCGCGCCGTAGGCGACGACGCTGCCGTTGCAGGCGCGGTGGTAGCCGAGTCCCCGGTGCAGCCGGAGCAGGACGCGTCCGTCGGCCACGATGTGGCGGGCGGGGGCGACGAACGGCATCGCCCGCATGCTCGTCGCCACCCGGCCGTACGACACGCGGCTGAGCAACTCGATGGCGCGGATCTCGTCGGTGGACATGGCATCCACTCTCCGCCACCGGCACCGTGTCGGAAAAGGGGCCCCTGCCCCGGTTTCACGGGGACGTAGGTCCCGAATCGGGGCCGCCGGCCGCGCTCTGGCCCGTCCGGGTGAGGGGCCCGCCCGACCGGCCCCGCGTCATCGACGCCGGACGGCCCGCTCCGGGGCCCCGCCGGGCGTCAGTGGCGCTCCGCCTGGAGCCGCGCCACGTAGGCGGCGGCCTGCGAGCGCCGCTCCATGCCCAGCTTCGACAGCAGGCTGGAGACATAGTTCTTGATGGTCTTCTCCGCGAGGTGGAGCCGCTCGCCGATGACCCGGTTGGTCAGGCCCTCGCCGATCAGATCCAGGATCTTGCGCTCCTGCTCCGTCAGGTTGGCGAGCTTGTCGTCACCCTTCGGATTGTTGCCGTCGCGCAGCCGCTCCAGGACGCGTGCGGTCGCCACCGGGTCGAGCAGCGACTTGCCTGCCGCCACGTCCCGTACCGCGTTCAGGAGTTCGTTGCCGCGGATGGCCTTGAGGACATAACCCGAGGCTCCGGCCATGATCGCGTCGAAGAGCGCCTCGTCGTCCGCGTACGAGGTCAGCATCAGGCACTTGATGCCCTCGTCCTGCGAACGGATCTCCCGGCACACCTCCACCCCACTGCCGTCCGGCAGCCGGACGTCGAGCACGGCGACATCCGGGCGGGTCGCGGGGATCCTGACCAGCGCGTCCGCCGCCGTCCCGGCCTCTCCGACCACCTCGATGTCGTCCTCCACGGAGAGCAGCTCGTGGACGCCGCGCCGGACGACTTCGTGGTCGTCCAGCAGAAATACCCGGATTTTTCCTTCTTCGCGCACGCTGTCAGTCTCACATATTGGCTCTTCCCGCGCCCGGGGTGCGCGGGATAACGTGCCGGGTGTTCCGACGACGGCGTCGGGCCGTTGTCCACGCGCTGACCAGCAGCGGGTCCCCCTTTTCTCGATTTACTTGGAAATCCAAGCAAAATCGCAGGTCAAGGAGGGTTTCGCGGGAATGCCGCACTATGGGTAACGTGCCTATGACGGCGCTCGCCGGGGCACCTGTCACGCCCGACTCCGGCCGCGTCGCACCCACCCCGTGCGAAGGGTACGGATAAGGCGGAGCCGCACTGGCTTACCGGCGAACCCGGAGGCCGGACCGACGGAGGAGCACGCACGTGACCGTGGAGAGCACTGCCGCGCGCAAGACGACGCGACGCAGCAGCGGCGCCAAGCGCACCACCAGCGCCGCGAGCGCGAAGAAGGCACCGGCAGCACAGGGCACAGAGCCCGAGCTCGTCCAGCTGCTGACGCCCGAGGGAGAGCGCGTCCAGCACCCCGATTACGACATCGACCTGAGCGCCGAGGAGCTGCGCGGTCTCTACCGCGACATGGTCCTCACCCGTCGCTTCGACGCCGAGGCGACCTCGCTGCAGCGGCAGGGCGAGCTGGGCCTGTGGGCCTCGCTGCTCGGCCAGGAGGCCGCCCAGATCGGTTCGGGCCGCGCCCTCCGGGACGACGACTACGTCTTCCCCACCTATCGCGAACACGGTGTCGCGTGGGTCCGTGGCGTCGACCCGACGAACCTGCTGGGAATGTTCCGCGGTGTGAACCACGGTGGCTGGGATCCCAACAGCAACAATTTCCACCTCTACACGATCGTCATCGGCTCCCAGACCCTGCACGCCACGGGTTATGCGATGGGTATCGCCAAGGACGGCGCGGATTCCGCCGTGATCGCCTACTTCGGCGACGGCGCCTCCAGCCAGGGCGACGTGAACGAGGCGTTCACCTTCTCCGCGGTCTACAACGCGCCCGTCGTGTTCTTCTGCCAGAACAACCAGTGGGCGATCTCCGAGCCCACCGAGAAGCAGACCCGCGTCCCGCTCTACCAGCGCGCCCGCGGCTTCGGCTTCCCCGGTGTCCGGGTCGACGGCAACGACGTCCTGGCCTGCCTCGCCGTCACCCGCTCCGCCCTGGAGCGCGCCCGCCGCGGCGAGGGCCCGACCCTCGTCGAGGCCTTCACCTACCGCATGGGTGCCCACACCACCTCCGACGACCCGACGAAGTACCGCCGGGACGAGGAGCGGGAGGCCTGGGAGGCCAAGGACCCGATCCTGCGCCTCAAGGCGTACCTGGAGCGGGAGGGCCACGCCGACGAGGCCTTCTTCGAGGCCCTGGAGGCCGAGAGCGAGGCGCTCGGCAAGCGCGTCCGCGAGGGCGTGCGCAACATGCCCGACCCGGACGACATGGCGATCTTCGAGAACGTGTACGCGGACGGGCACTCGCTCGTCGACGAGGAGCGCGCGCAGTTCGCCGCCTACCAGGCGTCCTTCGCGGATGGCGAGGTCAAGTAACCATGGCAGTACAGAAGCTTCCGCTCGCCAAGGCGCTCAACGAGTCGCTCCGCAAGGCACTGGAGACCGACCCCAAGGTCCTCATCATGGGCGAGGACGTCGGCAAGCTCGGCGGTGTCTTCCGGGTCACCGACGGTCTGCAGAAGGACTTCGGCGAGGACCGGGTCATCGACTCGCCGCTCGCCGAGTCCGGCATCGTCGGCACCGCGATCGGTCTGGCCCTGCGCGGCTACCGCCCGGTCGTCGAGATCCAGTTCGACGGTTTCGTCTTCCCCGCGTACGACCAGATCGTCACGCAGCTCGCCAAGATGCACGCCCGTGCGCTCGGCAAGGTCAAGATGCCCGTCGTCATCCGTATCCCGTACGGCGGCGGCATCGGCGCGGTCGAGCACCATTCCGAGTCCCCCGAGGCGCTCTTCGCGCACGTCCCGGGCCTCAAGGTCGTGTCGCCGTCCAACTCGTCGGACGCCTACTGGATGCTCCAGCAGGCGATCCAGAGCGACGACCCGGTCATCTTCTTCGAGCCCAAGCGCCGCTACTGGGACAAGGGCGAGGTCGACACCGAGGCCATCCCCGGCGCGCTCCACGACGCCCGGGTGGCGCGCGAGGGCAGCGACCTCACGCTCGCCGCGTACGGCCCGATGGTGAAGGTCTGCCTGGAGGCCGCCGCGGCCGCCCAGGAGGAGGGCAAGTCGGTCGAGGTCCTGGACCTCCGCTCGATGTCCCCGATCGACTTCGACGCCATCCAGCGGTCCGTCGAGAAGACCCGCCACCTCGTGGTGGTCCACGAGGCCCCGGTCTTCTACGGTGCCGGCGCGGAGATCGCCGCCCGGATCACCGAGCGCAGCTTCTACCACCTGGAGGCCCCCGTCCTGCGGGTCGGCGGCTACCACGCGCCGTACCCGCCGGCGCGCCTGGAGGAGGAGTACCTGCCGGGTCTCGATCGCGTGCTCGACGCCGTCGACCGCTCGCTGGCGTACTGAGGAGAGCACCGTGACGATCCGCGAATTCAAGATGCCCGATGTGGGCGAGGGCCTCACCGAGGCCGAGATCCTCAAGTGGTACGTCCAGCCCGGTGACACGGTCGAGGACGGCCAGATCGTGTGCGAGGTCGAGACGGCCAAGGCCGCGGTCGAGCTGCCGATCCCGTTCGACGGCACGGTCCACGAGCTGTGCTTCCCCGAGGGGACCACGGTCGACGTCGGCCAGGTCATCATCTCGGTGAACGTCGGCGGCGGGGCGGCGGCCGAGGCCGCTCCGGTCGCCCAGGCCACGGCGCCCGCCACGGTCGCTCCGGCCGCTCCGGTCGTCGAGGAGGAGGCCGAGCCGCAGGGCCGTACGCCGGTCCTCGTCGGCTACGGCGTGGCCGCCAGCTCCACCAAGCGGCGCCCGCGCAAGGGGGCACAGGGCGCGGTCCCGGCCGCTCCCGTCGCACCGGCGCAGGCCGTTCCGGCCGCCGTCCCCGTCGCCGTTCCGGTCTCCGTGCCGGAGCAGCTCAACGGGCACGGCCACGGCGCCGGGCGCCCGCTGGCCAAGCCGCCGGTCCGGAAGCTCGCGAAGGACCTCGGCGTCGACCTGGCGACGGTCGTCCCGACCGGCCCGGACGGCATCATCACCCGGGAGGACGTCCACGCGGCGGCCGCTCCGGCGCCCGCGCCGGCCGTCGAGGCCCCGGCCCCGACGCCCGTCGCCCAGCCCGTGGCCGCCCCGGCGGCCGTGCAGGCCGCTCCCGTCGTGTCGACCGACGCCCGGGAGACCCGTATCCCCGTCAAGGGCGTACGGAAGGCCACGGCGGCGGCGATGGTCGGCTCGGCCTTCACCGCCCCGCACGTCACCGAGTTCGTGACCTTCGACATCACGCGCACGATGAAGCTGGTCGAGGAGCTCAAGTCCGGTACGGACATGGCGGGCCTGCGGGTCAACCCGCTGCTCCTCATCGCCAAGGCCGTCCTGGTCGCCGTCCGGCGCAACCCGGAGATCAACGCGGCCTGGGACGAGGCGGCGCAGGAGATCGTCCTCAAGCACTACGTGAACCTGGGCATCGCCGCGGCCACCCCGCGCGGTCTGCTCGTGCCGAACATCAAGGACGCGCACGCGCAGACCCTGCCCGAGCTCTCGGCGTCGCTGAGCGAGCTGATCTCCACCGCCCGCGACGGGAAGACGACCCCGGCGGCGATGCAGGGAGGCACCTTCACCATCACCAACGTCGGCGTCTTCGGCGTCGACACCGGTACGCCCATCCTGAACCCCGGCGAGTCCGCGATCCTCGCGGTCGGTGCGATCAAGCTCCAGCCGTGGGTCCACAAGGGCAAGGTGAAGCCGCGCCAGGTCACCACGCTCGCCCTCTCCTTCGACCACCGACTGGTCGACGGCGAGCTCGGCTCCAAGTTCCTGGCGGACGTCGCCGCGATCCTGGAACAGCCGAAGAGGCTCATCAGCTGGGCGTAGTGCGCGGGTTCGCCCGTTTCACGTGAAACATGAGGCCCCGTCCATGATGTGGACGGGGCTCTCTGTTGCACCTCTGTTGTATCTATGCTGTGCGCATGCCCTCAGCGCCAGCCGGTCCCGCCCCGCAGCCCACCAGGCAACCCCCCGCGGCCGACCGTGTCTACATGCACGTCAAGCAGGCCGTACTCGACCGGCGCTACGAGGGAGGCACCCTCCTCACCGAGGGCGAACTCGCCCTCGCCGTCGGGGTGTCACGGACGCCCGTCCGTGAAGCGCTGCTCAAGCTGGAGATGGAAGGGCTGCTCAAGCTCTACCCGAAGAAGGGCGCCCTCGTCCTCGCCGTCTCCGCGCAGGAGATCGCCGACGTCGTCGAGACCCGGCTGCTCGTCGAGGAGTTCGCCGTCCGCCGGGCCGTACCCGCGCCCGCCTCGCTCATCGAGCGCCTTGAGGAGCTCCTGGAGGAGCAGAAGCTGCGGGCCGCGGCCGGGGACCTCGCCGAGGTGGCGATCACCGACCGGTGCTTCCACGCCGAGATCGTGCAGCACGCCGGCAACCAGATCCTCTCCCGCCTCTACGACCAGCTCCGCGACCGCCAGCTGCGGATGGGCGTCGCCGTGATGCAGTCCCAGCCCGACCGCGTCGCGAAGAACATCACCGAGCACGCCGAGATCCTCGACCGGATAAGAGCCGGAGACGCCGAGGGCGCGGCGCGCTGCGTCCGACAGCACCTCAGCTGGGTCAAGGTCCTGGTCCGGGGCGAGGACCGATGAGCAACCGCAACGGCTACGGCTCCGCAGTCACGCTCCCCGGCGATCCGCCCGGCGGCCGCCGCGCCGCCCTCGTCTGGGGCGTCGGCGTCGCCGTCTACTTCGTCGCCGTCATCTTCCGCACGTCCCTCGGGGTCGCCGGACTCGACGCCGCCGACCGCTTCGACGTCAACGCCTCCGCGCTCTCCACCTTCTCCATACTCCAGCTGCTCGTCTACGCGGGCATGCAGATACCCGTCGGCCTCATGGTCGACCGGCTCGGCACCAAGAAGGTCCTCGCCCTCGGCGTCGTCCTCTTCACCCTCGGCCAGCTGGGCTTCGCGCTCTCCCCCTCGTACGGCACCGCGCTCGCCTCCCGGGCCCTGCTCGGCTGCGGCGACGCCATGACCTTCATCAGCGTCCTGCGGCTCGGCAGCCGCTGGTTCCCGGCCCGCCGGGGCCCGCTCATCGGGCAGGTCGCCGCGCTCTTCGGCATGGCCGGCAACCTCGTCTCCACCGTCTTCATCGCCCGCGCCCTGCACGGCCTCGGCTGGACGACCACCTTCGTCGGCAGCTCCCTCGCCGGCGTCGTCGTCCTGGTCCTGCTGCTGCTCTTCCTCAGGGACCACCCCGAGGGATACGAGCCGCAGCCCTCCACGCACGCGGGTGCCGCCTTCGTGCGCCGTCAGATCGCCGAGTCCTGGCGGGAACCCGGCACCCGGCTCGGCATGTGGGTGCACTTCACCACCCAGTTCCCCGCGATGGTCTTCCTGCTGCTGTGGGGACTGCCGTACCTGGTGGAGGCACAGGGCCTGTCCCGGTCGACCGCGGGGACCCTGCTCACCCTGGTCGTCCTGTCGAACATGGTCGTCGGCCTCGCGTACGGGCAGATCATCGCCCGTCACCACACGGCCCGCGCCCCGCTGGCCCTCGGCACGGTCGCCGCGACCGCCCTGCTGTGGGCGACCACCCTCGCGTACCCCGGTGACCACGCCCCGATGTGGCTGCTCGTCACCCTCTGCCTGGTCCTCGGCGCCTGCGGACCGGCCTCGATGATCGGCTTCGACTTCGCCCGCCCGGCGAATCCGCCGGAGCGTCAGGGCACCGCGTCCGGCATCGTCAACATGGGTGGTTTCGTGGCCTCGATGACGACGCTGCTCGCCGTGGGCGTGCTGCTCGACGCGACCGGCGACAACTACCGGATCGCGTTCTCGTCGGTCTTCGTCCTGGAGGCCCTGGGTGTCGTGCAGATCCTGCGCCTCAAGGCCCGCACCCACCGCAGGGAACGGGAGCGGCTCGTCGCCAGCCGGGTGGAAGCCGTACACGTGCCCGTCTAGGCGACCGCCGCACAGCGAACCGCCAAACAGCGCACAGCCGGACAGCACACCGCCAAACAGCGCACCACCGGACAGCGCACCACCGGGGTTGAACCGCCGCGGGGCGAACTAGCGCGGAGTCACCGCGAAGTTGTCGAGGATGGCCTGCGCCAGCGCCTCGTCGCCCTCCGTCTTGACCCGGTCGGCCACATCGGCCGACCGGACCCGGCCGCAGGCGAGACGCACGAACGTCTCCCAGTCCGTCGCGAGCGTCACCGCGGGGCCCAGCGAGGGCGCGCCGTCGATGGAACCCCGACCCTCCGCGTCGACCCGTACCGTCCGCAGGAACTCCACCGGGCCGCTGACGTCGATGACCACGGCCGAAGAGGCGGGCGCCCCCGCGTCCTTGGCGATGACCTTCGGCAGGGCCTCCAGGAGCACGTCACGGGTCACGTGGGCGCCCGCCGAGTCCAGATTGCCGGGCGTGCCGAGCGCGACCCGCAGGTCCTGCTCGTGCACCCACACGTCGAAGGCGCGCATCCGGTACGCCAGTTCCAGGGACTGCTCGGCGCCGAGGGGGGCGCGGATCAGGTGCTCGGGGGAGCGGTTCTCGTTGCGGAGCTGCCGGGCCCGGCGGATCAGGATGTACTCGAGCTCCGAGGTCATCTCCGGCGCGGTGTGGTGCCGCCGCACATCGACCTGGACCTCCATGTAGCGCGCGAAGTCACTGCGTACGTGGTAGAGATCGCGCGGCAGGGAGTGGATCGGGCGCGGGTCGCCGAGCATCTCCGTCTCCATGCCGATCACATGGGACACGATGTCCCGCACCGACCAGCCGGGGCACGGTGTGGGCCGGTTCCACTCGCCCTCCACGAGCGGCTGCACCAGCTCGGCTATCGCCTCGATGGAGTGGGTCCAGGCGTCGGCGTAGTTCTGGAGGCTGGGATGGACGGTCACGGGACCCCTCGGCGGTTCTTCGGTGCGCGGGCTGAAAACACGACTGGGTGGGAGGCTCGGACGCTAAGTTACGCTGCCCGAAGGCACCCCGGCAGTGCTTTCGTGTGACGATCGTAGGCCGGTGTTGACGGCTCGAATGCCAGGACGGTGGTAGTGTGCGCGCCTCGCTGATCCAGATCGCGGTAGACCCGGACGAACCGGTCGACGCCCGACGGGCCCGCGTGGCCCGTCTCGTACGGGAGGAGTCCGGCCGCGCCGACCTCGTCGTCCTGCCGGAACTGTGGCCCATGGGAGCCTTCGCGTACGAGTCCTTCGCCGCCGAGTCCGAGCCGCTGAACGGCCCCACCCATCGCGCGATGGCCGCCGCCGCGCGCGACGCCGGGGTCTGGCTGCACGCCGGATCGTTCGTCGAGGCGGAGGGCGGCGCGCTGTACAACACCTCGCTGGTCCTCTCCCCCGACGGTGAACTCGCCGCCTCCTACCGCAAGATCCACCGCTTCGGCTTCGACAAGGGCGAGGCGGTGATGATGGCCGCCGGGGAGGACCTGGTCACCGTCGACCTGCCGCACCTCACCGTCGGCGTCGGCACCTGCTACGACCTGCGCTTCCCCGAGCTGTTCCGCGGGCTCGTCGACGCGGGCGCCCAGGCCTTCGTCGTCCCGGCCGGCTGGCCGGCCCGCCGCCGCGCCCACTGGAGCCTGCTCGCCCGGGCCCGCGCCGTCGAGAACCAGGCGTACGTCCTCGCCTGCGGTACGGCGGGCACGCACGCGGGGGTGGAGCAGGCCGGTCACTCGATCGTGGTCGACCCCTGGGGCGAGACCGTCGCCGAGGCGGGCCCGGACGAGGAGATCCTCCGGGTGGTCCTGGACCCGGCGAAGGTCACGACGACCCGCGAGCAGTTCCCGGCGCTGAAGGACCGGGTGCTGGGCATCGCACCGCCGAAGCGGGGCTGAGAGCCCCCGGGCCCGCAGGTGCCGGAAGCGGCCCCGGGCCCGCAGACGGCGGAAGCGGCCCCGGCGCCAGGCCCCGGCGCCAGGCCTCGGTTCCGGCCTCGGTTCCGGCCCGGGGCCAGGCCCCGGCCCCGGCCCAAGCCTCGGCCCCGGCCCCGGCCTCGGCCCCGGCCCCGGCCCCGACCCAAGCCTCGGCCCCGGCCCAAGCCTCGGCCCCGGCCCCGGCCCCGACCCAAGCCTCGGCCCCGGCCCAAGCCCCGGCCCCGGACAGGCCCCGGCCCCGCAGGCGGTCCCCATCGGCGCGGGGGCCGCATGCGGGGCCGATGTCTTCTCTCGTACGAGCTCTGCGGAGCAGGCCCGCTACGGCTGCGCCGGCGCCTCGCGCCGTACGATCTCCGACTCTTCCGGAAGCAGGCCGGTCAGCTCCTGCCAGATCCGCTTCGGGGCGACGCGGCGCAGCCGGAACGGGCTGCCGGCCGTCACCTCGCCCTCCGTCACCGGCTCGGCGGGCAGTTCGCGCAGCCAGTAGCCGAGCGGACCGCAGTCCCAGGCGGCGACCACACGGGCCGTCACACCCTGCACCCCGTCCTGGCGGCCCTGCCAGGCCGCGGTCATCCGCCAGTTGGAGCGCACCTCCACGATCAGCTGTGCGAGCCGCGTGGCGGTGCCCTCCGCCGTCCCGGCCGCCCGCAGCGCCTCGACGACCAGGTGCCGCTCGTCCGCGCCGGGCGTCGACGCGGCCTTCTCCAGGGCCTGGAGGCCCGCCTCCAGGACGCCGATGGTCGTCTCGACGACCTGCTCCTCGGCCTGGTCGGCGCCCGCCGCGTCGGACTGGCGCAGGGCGATCAGGTCGGCCAGCGTCCACACCACGGTCCGGGGCTCGACGAGCCGGTAGACCGCCTCCTCCTCGCCCGGCCAGGTCTCGTGGACGACGACGTGGTCGTCGCCGATGAGCAGCCCGTGGTGCAGGGCGCCCTGCCGGCCGGCCGCCTCCAGGGAGACGATCACGGTGGGGTTGACGAGGGTCTGCATCAGGGGCAGCAGGAGCGTGGACAGCTCCCCGGCCCCGCTCATGAGCCCGGCGTCCCGGAGCCGCGCCTCGGCGGGCGCCATGGACTCCGGAACCGGCTGACCGGTCGCCAGCTGGGCGAGGACGAAGACCTCGTCGTCGGTCAGCCGGAAACGGGATCGGGTCACGTCGAAGGAAGGCATGTGTCGCTCACTCGGGTAGGGCGGGTAGGGCGGGTAGGGCGGGTAGGGCGTGTGGGGAGGGTGCGGCGGGTGGGGTTCGTACCGGGCTCCGGCGGGGTCCGGACCGGACCCCGCCGGGGAATCAGTACGTCGCCTCGGTCCAGAAGTGGGTCACGCGGGAGATGCCCGCCTTCACCGCGCCGATCCGCGTCAGGGCCGACCGGTCGACGCCCGCGAAGATCAGGCCGAGGGCCAGGTCCCCGCCCTCCGCGCGCCCCTCGACCCGCACGGAGAGCCGGCGGTTCTTGCCGCGCCCGGACTCGCGGACGGTGATCCTGACCCCGGGGTCCTCGTCGTCGGGCTCGCGGGTCAGGACGTAGGCGTTCTTGTCGAGGGCCGCGAGCCGGTAGCGGTCGCCCGCGTACTTCATCGTCAGGGCGCGCTGGTCGAGCGTGGCGCCGAAGCGGTTCCGCGAGACGTACACCATCCGGTCGCCGACCCGCAGCGTGGACCGGTTCAGGGTCGGCAGCTTGAGCCCCTCGGCGTGCATGCCGCGGGCCTCGAAAGAGGCCACCGGGAGCAGCCCGCCGCGCACCTCCGAGACGAGCGTCTCGGGGTTGGTGCGGGGGAGGGGCGCCGTCAGCGTGATCTCGCCGAACTCCGGCGAGACCCCCTTCCAGCCCGCGCTGTAGTTGTGCCGGTTCCCCTCCTTCCACGCCTGGAGTTCGAACGGGCTGACCTGGGTGTGCATGAACGGATTCCTCTTCGGTCTCAGGGATCTCGGGGTCTCGCGGCCGGCTCAGTCGAAGGGGTTCAGGGCACTGCCCAGCTTCTTCGCCCCGCTCGCGATCCCGGAGCCCACGTCGGACGCCTTGTCGCCGATCCAGTCCCCCGCCTGCTCGATACCCTTCCCGATGGCCTCGTGGTTGTCCCAGATCAGCGCGGCTCCGTAGGCCACGCCGGTGCCGACGGCGATGCCGAGGGTGACCGGGGTCGGGGCGACGGTCAGCATCGTCATCGAGGCGCTGAACGCCGTTCCGGTGAGGTCCGAGGCGAACTTCGCCGGGTCGGCCTTGATCATGTCCGTGTTGTACGTGGCGAGGTTGGCGACGCCGTACGCGGTGGCCGCGACGCCGCCGACGACACCGGCGCCGCGCAGCACGCCGGCCGCCTTGGCGGCGTTGGCGAGACCGCCGTTCTGCGCGACCTTCAGGAGGTTGGCCTCGGCGGCGGTCGGCATGAAGAAGGCGTTGTTCCGCATGAACCCGCCGAGCATGGCGGCCTCGTCCGAGCCGGTCAGCGCGGTCGCGAGACCCGGCGGGACCTTGCTGAGCAGGCTGCCGGGAGCCGCGCCCGCGAGCCGCATGTTGAACTGCTTGGACAGGAAGGTGCCGGGCGCGGTCGGATGGACGAACGGCGGCCGGATCGCCTTGGACAGCTTGTACGAGTACAGGCCGGCAGCGGTCAGGGCGCCCGCGAACGCGCCCGCCGTGACGGTGCCCTTGGTGAACCCCGCGACCAGGTCGGCCAGCTTCTCGTTGCCGGTGAGCTTGGCGATGCCGTCGCGCTGGAGCCGCTGGACGTAGTCGTCGAGCGTCTCGTCGTCCTTCATCTTCAGCCAGGCCAGGTTCATCCGGTCGTCCTTGGCCTTGTCGTCGGCCGCGGCGACCTTCCCGGCGTCACCGTTGAACCCGGTGCCGACGGTCGCGTCGTTCTTGTTGCCGTAGCCGTCCTTGACCACGGCCTCCAGGTCCTTCTTCAGGTCCTGGTCGGCGAGGTCGAAGGCCTTGACGCAGCTGTCGATGTGCTCGGTCCAGGCCGTTTCGGCCTCCCGCACGCTCTTGGCGCCGTCCGGGTCGTGGTGCAGGGCGCTGCGCTCGCTCGGCGAGAGCCGCTCGTAGTCGTACGCGACCCTGCCCTGCTCGGACACCTTCATCCCGGCCTTGACGGCGTCGGCGCGGGCGCTCTCCAGCTGCTTCTTCAGCTCGGTGAACTGCTCGTGGGCGTTGCGCAGCACCGTCGCGGTGGCCTTCGCCTGGGTCTGGGCCGCCTGGTACTCGTAGCGGGTGGCCGCGAAGTTGGTCTGCGCGGCGGTCGCGCTCTCGCCCAGCCAGGCCTGGGAGGTCGTCAGCGATTCGACGCTGTCGCGGTAGCGCTCCTCCACCTTGTGCAGGTCGCCCGCCATCTCGGTCCACTTGTCGGCGGTGGAGGCGAGCTTGCCCAGGTCGGTCGTCATGATCTCGGAGTACGTCAGCATGTACGTCCGCCCCCTCAGTACTGCTCGATGCGCGAGGTCGGCCTGACCCCGGCGATACGGGCCCGGGTGTCGAGCTCCTGCTGGCCGAACGTGACCGCGGTGCTGCGCAGGGCGGTCTTCTCGGAGGCGAGCCGGGCGAGGAGGTTCTTCACCTGGTTGTCCCAGGTGGTCTCGACCGTCTTCAGGCCGGCCGCGGTCGCCCAGCCCTCGAAGCCGCCGACGGCGGCGGTCGTGGCGGCGTCGGCCACCTTGGCGGCCTTCGCGGTGTCCGGTTCCAGCTCGTTCTCGATGGTGTTTGCCGCGGCCTTCTTCTTTGCTGGTGCGGTAGCGAGACTGGGCGGCCCACCGGACGTGCCTCCGCCACCGCCGCCGCCGTCGAGTTGGTTCAACCGCGTTCCGACGGGGGTTTGTTCGGTCACGCCGGACCGTATTCCGGCCCAGTCCTCGTCAAAACCCATGCCGCTGCGCCCCCATGAAAAAGAATGATCATCACTTTGCAGGTGCACCGTATGCTTCCGTGGCGAAGCCCGGGATGCAAGGCTGGATCGTTCCTGCCTGGTCAGAGCGTGATGCCCTGAAGGGACGCGCCCGGTTCGATGTCCGGTTTCGTGTCCCCCTGCCCGTCCGGCTCCCCGTCCGGCTTCCCGTCCGACTCCGTTCCCGACTTCCCGCCCGGCTTCGTTCTCGGGGCCGGCGCGTACTCCGCCCAGGCCGCCGCCAGTCTCCGTACCGCCTCCGAGAGCACGTCCGGCGGCAGCAGGAAATGCAGCCGCAGGTGCCGGACACTGCCGCCGAGCGCGTCGGTGGTCGCACCCGGCAGGACGGCCACCCCGTGCCGGAGGGCGACCTGGGCGAAGGAGACACCGTCGCCGTGCGGGAGCCGCACCCAGAGGGTCTGGCCGCCGGTCGCCGGGGCGCAGGACCAGGACGGCAGCAGCCGGGCGAGCTCGGCCCGCAGATGGGCGTGACCCGCGCGGAGGGTGTGCAGCCGGGCGGCCCGTACGGGCGCGAAGTCGGCGAGGAGACGCGCCGCGACCAGCTGGGACGGCACGTCGCAGCCCAGGTCGTGCAGGGCCTTCAGCCGGGCGAGCCGGGCGATCAGGGAGGCCGGGCCGCGCACCCAGCCGATCCGCAGCCCGCCCCACACGACCTTGCTGAGCGAACCGACGGCGATCACCTCGCCGTACGCGGACAGGGGTCGCGGTTCCCGCGCCGTGCCGAACGCCAGGTCGCCCAGCACCTCGTCGTCCACGAGCGGCACCCCCAGCGCGTTCGCCGCCTCCACGAGCCGGCGCCCGGCGAGCGGCGGGAGCACCGTGCCCGTGGGGTTCTGGAAGCGGGCCACCACGTAGGCCAGGGCAGGACGGTGGCGTTCCATCACCCGTACCGCCTCCGCCACGTCGAGCCCGTCCGGCCCGACCGCCACCGGCAGCGGTACGGCCGCGGCCTCCCGGAACAGGTCGAGCGCCCCCGGATACGTCGGGGCCTCCACCAGCACCCCGTCCCCCGGCGCCAGCAGCAGCCGGGCGAGCAGCGAAAGCCCCTGCTGCGCACCGGTGGTGACCAGGATCTGCCCGGGCCCGGTCGGCACGCCCCGCTCGGCGTACCGCGCGGCCACCGCCTCCCGCAGTACGCCGAGACCGGCCGGGTGGTAGCCGAGGTCCCCGCCCGGCAGGACGAGCGAGCGGTACGCCTCCGCCAGCTCGGGCGGCGGCTCCACGGGGGCGGCGCAGCTCAGCAGGAGGACGTCGTCGGGCGCCTCCAAAAGGTGCAGGAACAGCGGGTTGGACGTCTCCGTCAGGCGGGACGCCTCCCCCGCCCGGGGCGCCTCCGGAGCGAGCGCGGCCCGCGCGACCCGGGTCCCGCTGCCCTGCCGCCGTACGAGCCGCCCCTCCTGGCGCAGGGTGTCGTACGCCGCGACCACCGTCGTACGGCCCACGGCCAGGGCCTTCGCGAGCCGCCGGTCGGGCGGCAGCAGGGTGCCCGGGGGCAGCGCGCCCTCGTCGACGAGGCGGCGCAGCCGGGCCGCGAGCAGCAGGTAGAGGGGCCCGCGGCCGGCGGACCAGCGACCGAGCCGCGAGACGAGGTCGTCGGGATCAGGGGAGTGACCGATTGGCTTCATGGCCGAACCAATCTGCCGGGATTGGACCTGGGAAGGCAAACGCCGTGTCCACAGACTGAGTTCATGAGCACCGACTCCCCGTCCGCCGTGTCCGCCGCACCCGCCGTCTCCGCCCCTTCCCCCACGGCCTCGTCCACGACCTCGCCGTCCCCCCGCCCCGAGACCCTCGCCGTCCACCCGCCGCACGTGGAGATCACCGGCAGCCGGCCCCTCGGCGTCCCGCTCCACCAGGGCCATGTCTTCGCCTTCGACTCGGCCGACGCCCTCGCCACCGCCTTCACCTCCACGGAGGCCTTCCTCTACAGCCGCCACGGCAACCCCACCGTCCGCACCCTGGAGGACGCCGTCGCCCGCCTCGAAGGCGGCACCGCAGGCGTCTCCTTCGCCTCGGGCATGGGCGCGGTGAACGCCGTCCTGCTCGGCCTGCTCGGCAGCGGCGGCCACGTCATCGCCCAGACCTGCCTGTACGGCGGCACGTACGGGGTCCTCACCGACCTCGCCACCCGCTGGGGCGTCGACGTCACGTACGTCTCCGGCACCGACCCGGAGGAGGTCCGGGCGGCGCTGCGCCCCGAGACCCGGCTGCTCTACCTGGAGACCATCGCCAACCCGACCACCCGGGTCTCCGACGTGCCCGCGCTCGCCGCCGTCGCCGCCGGGGCCGGGGTCCCGGTCGCCGTCGACAACACCTTCGCCTCGCCGCTCCTCTTCCGGCCGCTCGACCACGGCGCCGACATCGTCATCCACTCCGCGACCAAGTACCTGTCCGGGCACGCCGACGTCCTCGGCGGAATGGCCGTCTTCAAGGACGCCGAACTGTACGGGCGGGTCCGCCGTTACGCGGTCGAGCAGGGCGCGTCCACCGACCCGTTCGCCGCCTGGCTCACGCTGCGCGGCATGCAGACCCTGTCCCTGCGCATGGAGCGCCAGTGCGCGAGCGCCGCCGACCTGGCGGCCCGGCTCGCCGCGCACCCGGCGGTGGCGGCCGTACGCCACCCCGCCCTCGCCGACCACCCGGACCGGGCGATCGCCGCGCGCCTGCTGCCCGACGGGGGAGGCGGCGTGATCTCGGTGGACCTGGCGGGCGGCCGGGAGGCGGGCCGCACCTTCGTCGAGGCGGTCCGGCTCGCCTCCCTCAGCGTCTCCCTCGGGGATGTGAAGACCCTGGTGATGCACCCGGCCTCCACCTCCCACCACCAGCTCGACGCGACGGCCCTGGAAGCGGCGGGGATCGGCCCCGGCACGGTCAGGATCTCGATCGGCATCGAGCACGTCGAGGACCTGTGGGCGGACCTGGAGCAGGCGCTGGAGCAGGCGCTGAGGACGGCCGGCTAGGCGGCCGCCGGGTCAGTCCTCCCGTTCCCGCTCGGCCATCCGGATCACGCACACCGCGACCGCGACGAGCAGCGCGGCGTCCGCGTCCTCGCGGACCACGTTCACCGCGTACGTCTCGCGGACGTGGAACCACTGCCGGGAGATGTGGGCCAGGAGTTCACCCTCGTACTCGACGGTGAACTCCCGGTCCAGGATCCGGCCGCTGACGTCGAGTTCCGTGCCCTCGACCAGCGTCACCCGGTAGTGGTTGCGCAGCAGCGAGAGCCGTTTGCGGCGGACGGTCGCGAGCGGCCGCTCGTCGCGCTCGATCGTCATGGCCTCCCGAAGGCTGAACATCTTCTGCCGCAGGGTGATCAGGACCTGCCCGCCGGGGTCCTTCAGCTCCAGGGTGTCGCGCAGGCGCAGGGCCTTGCCGTCGACGAGGAAGGCGTGGCGGCCCTGCTCGTCCTCGATCCAGTAGTCGTCGCCGATCGCGAAGATCTTGTCCCGTACGAGATATTTCACGCCGCCATGCCTGCCCGCGCGAGCGGTGTCTCTCACCCGGATCCCACCCGCACGAGCGGTGACTCTCGCCCGGATCCCACCCGCACGGCACCCCTGACGTACGGGCGTGATCCGGCATTCACACCCGGATGGCAAGCTTGAAGCATGAACGATGCCGCTTCGGCGCCCACTCCCGCGCCCGCGTCCCGCCGTGCCCGTGTCCGCGCCCCCGAGCTGATCGGCAAGGGTGGCTGGCTGAACACGGGTGGGGACGATCTGTCCCTCGCCGACCTGCGAGGAAAGATCGTTCTTCTCGACTTCTGGACGTTCTGCTGTGTGAACTGCCTGCATGTGCTCGACGAGCTGCGTGATCTGGAGGAGAAGCACCGCGACACGCTCGTGATCGTCGGTGTGCACTCGCCGAAGTTCGTGCACGAGGCCGAGCACCAGGCCGTCGTCGACGCCGTCGAGCGGTACGAGGTGCATCACCCCGTGCTCGACGACCCGGAGCTCGCGACCTGGAAGCAGTACGCCGTGCGCGCGTGGCCGACGCTCGTCGTGATCGACCCCGAGGGGTACGTCGTCGCCCAGCACGCCGGTGAGGGGCACGCCAACGCGATCCGGACGCTCGTCGAGGAGCTGGAGGCCGAGCACGAGGCCAAGGGGACGCTGCGGCGCGGCGACGGGCCGTACGTGGCGCCCGAGCCCGTCGCCACCGATCTGCGCTTCCCCGGCAAGGCGATCCTGCTGCCCTCCGGGAACTTCCTGGTCTCCGACACCACCCGGCACCAGCTCGTCGAGCTGGCCGCCGACGGCGAGACCGTCGTACGCCGGATCGGCGAGGGCGTCTTCCGGGAGCCGCAGGGCCTCGCGCAGCTGCCCGACGGCACCGTCGTCGTCGCGGACACCGTGAACCACGCCCTGCGCGTCCTCGACCCGGCGACCGGCGCGATCGAGCGGATCGCCGGCACCGGGAAGCAGTGGTGGCAGGGCTCCCCCACGTCCGGGCCCGCCCTGGACGTCGACCTGTCCTCGCCGTGGGACGTCGCCTGGTGGCAGGGCAAGGTGTGGATCGCCATGGCCGGCGTCCACCAGCTGTGGACGTACGACCCGGCCACGAAGACCGTCGAGGTCGCCGCCGGCACCACCAACGAGGGGCTCGTCGACGGGCCCGTCGCCGAGGCCTGGTTCGCACAGCCCTCCGGGCTCGCCGCCACCGAGGACCGGCTGTGGGTCGCCGACTCGGAGACCAGCGCCCTGCGCTGGGTCGACACGGAGGGCGTGGTCCACACCGCCGTCGGCACCGGCCTCTTCGACTTCGGCCACCGCGACGGCGCCGCCGGCCAGGCCCTGCTCCAGCACCCGCTGGGCGTGACCGCCCTGCCGGACGGCTCGGTCGCGGTCTCCGACACGTACAACCACGCCCTGCGCCGCTACGACCCGGCGTCCGGCGAGGTGACGACGCTCGCCACGGACCTGCGCGAGCCCAGCGACGCGGTCCTCGTCGACGGCGACATCGTGGTCGTCGAGTCCGCCCGGCACCGGCTGACCCGGCTGCGCCTCCCCGAGGAGGCCGTACAGGTCGAGGCCGTCGCCCACCGCACCCGGCGCGAGGCCACCGAGGTCGCCCCGGGCCGCCTCCGGCTCGACGTGGTCTTCCAGGCGCCCAACGGCCAGAAGCTGGACGAGCGGTACGGCCCCTCGACCCGCCTCCTGGTCTCCTCGACCCCGCCGGAACTGCTCCTCGCGGGCGAGGGCACGGGCACGGACCTCTTCCGCGAGCTCGACCTCAACCCCGAGCTCACCGAGGGCGTCCTGCACGTCTCGGCCATGGCCGCGTCCTGCGACGACGACCCGGCGAACGAGTACCCGGCCTGCCACGTCCACCAGCAGGACTGGGGCGTCCCGGTGAAGATCACGGAGGCGGGTGTGTCCCGGCTGCCGCTGATCCTCGCCG
This sequence comes from Streptomyces sp. NPDC088553, assembly GCF_044752965.1. NCBI lineage: Bacteria > Bacillati > Actinomycetota > Actinomycetes > Kitasatosporales > Streptomycetaceae > Streptomyces > Streptomyces sp. NPDC088553. Next base: position 344,286 of record NZ_JBIVMG010000006.1, read on the forward strand.
GCATGGACGCGTAGTCAGCGGACGAGACCCTGGTTCCTGGACTGCCGCCCCGCGGCGGCGTCCAGGCACCCCTCCACCCAGGCGGCCGGGTCGTGCACGGCCCGGTCGCCGCCCATGCCCTGCCGCTCCATGAGCGCACACTCCCCGGCGAGCAGCGCCTTCGTCCGCGAGCCGTCCACGTCGTACCCGCGGATCCGGGAACCCATGACGAAACCGCCCTCGTAGGCGATGTCCGTCCCCCACGGCGGCCGGTCGTTGTACGTGCCGATCAACGCCCCCGCCACCGCCGTGGCGACCACGACGGCCCCGCCGACACCCGCGAAGAACCTGCCCCGGGAAGGGCCCTCATGACGATGCATGAGGAGAGCCTGCCGAGAGGCCCCTTTCGCGAATGTTTCGCGACCGGGGCCGCCGGGCGTCAGCCCTCCAGGAAGGCGACCAGGGCGTTGGCCAGGAGGTAGGGGTCCTTGGCGCCGCAGAGTTCGCGGGCGCTGTGCATGGAGAGGATCGCCACGCCGATGTCGACCGTCTTGATGCCGTGGCGGGCGGCCGTGATCGGGCCGATCGTCGTGCCGCACGGCATGTCGTTGTTGGAGACGAACGACTGCCACGGCACGCCCGCCTTCTCGCAGGCGGCGGCGAAGACCGCGCGGCCGCTGCCGTCGGTGGCGTACCGCTGGTTGACGTTCACCTTCAGGATCGGGCCGCCGTTGACGCGCGGGTGGTGCGTCGGGTCGTGGCGCTCCGCGTAGTTCGGGTGGACGGCGTGGCCGGTGTCGGAGGAGAGGCAGACCGTGCCGGCGAAGGCCCGGGCGCGGTCCTCGTAGGAGCCGCCGCGCGCGTACACGGAGCGCTCCAGGACGTTTCCGAGGAGCGGGCCCTGGGCGCCGGTGTCGGCCTCGGAGCCGTTCTCCTCGTGGTCGAAGGCGGCGAGGACCGGGATGTACGGGAGGTCGTCGCGGCCCGCGAGGGAGGCGAGCGCGGCGACGGCGGCGTGCACGGACAGCAGGTTGTCCATGCGCGGCCCGGCGAGCAGCTCGCGGTCGCGGCCCAGGTAGGCGGGCGCGTCGACGGCGTGCACCATCAGGTCCCAGCCGCTCACGTCCTCGGCGTCGACGCCGGCCTCGGCGGCGACGAAGGAGATCAGGTCGCCCTCGTGGACCTCGCCGATGCCCCAGATCGGCTGCATGTGGCGCTGGCGCTCCAGCTTGAGGCCGTCGTTGGCGCCCCGGTCGAGGTGGATCGCGAGCTGCGGGACGCGCAGCAGCGGCCGGTCCACGTTGACCAGGTGGTGGCTGCCGTCGCGGAGGGTGAGCCGCCCGGCGAGGCCGAGGTCGCGGTCGAGCCAGGTGTTGAGGAGGGTGCCGCCGTAGATCTCGACCGCGACCTGCCGCCAGCCGTGCGCGCCCATGTCGGGCTGCGGCTTGACGCGCAGGTTGGGGGAGTCGGTGTGGGCGCCGACGATCCGGTACGGGGTGTGGGCGGAGGCGCCCTCCGGCACGAACCAGGCGATGATCGCGCCGCCGCGGATCACGTACTTCCCGCCGCTCGTCGCGTCCCAGGCCGCTGTTTCCTCGACCCGGCGGAACCCGGCCTTCTCCAGGCGCTCGGCGGCGCTCGCGACCGCGTGGTACGGCGAGGGCGAGGCCGTCAGGAAGGCCATGAGGTCGTCGGTGTGTCCGCGGTCGAAGGGGCCCGCGGCGGGACGGGAGGCTGCGCTGCTCATGGGTTCCACCTTACGCAGGGCCCGGTATACGAATACGGGGCCCCGCAAAACGCTCGCCCCGCGCCCCCGCGCGAGGAGATCCTTCGGTCATGGAATTCCTCTGCTACCACCGGGACCGGACCGGCTCCCTGCCGTTGCGCCTCGCGTTGAACGAGGCCCACCTGGCCTACATGGACCGGTACGCCAAGGAGATGATCGCCCGGGGGCCGACCTTCGGCGACGACGGCGAGACGCTGACCGGCAGCGTGCACATCCTCGACCTGCCCGACGCGGGCGCGGCCCGCGCGTTCGCCTTCGACGAGCCCAACCACCAGGCCGGCGCCTACCGGGACGTGATGCTGCGCCGCTGGCGCAACGTCCTCGGGCGCACCATGTGGGACTTCCCCGGCGGCCGGACCGGCGGTGACCGCTTCCTGGTGATCGGCCTCGGCGTGGCCACGGCGACGGCGGAGGCCGTCGACCTGGAGGCGCCGTCCGACTGGGAGGACCGGGAGGACCTGATCGCCTACGGGCCGCTGCTCTCCGACGACGGCGCCACCTGGCTGGGCACGGCGGCGCTGGTCAGGGCGCAGGACCCGGGGGCGGCCCGCGGCGTCCTGTCGACCCCGGACGCGTACGCCGCCGTCGAGGTGCACGACTGGCAGTTCGGCGGCCGCCCCTCGTAGGAGGCTCCCGCACGAAGAAGCCCGCCCCGTGCCGGCAGCCCGGCCGCGCGCAAGGGAACGGCCCGCCCCCCTCCCCGGGGACGGGCCGTGCCTGTGTGAACGGGGGCGCGTCCTAGAGCGCGGCCTCGTCCAGGTCCATCAGCGAGCCGTCGACGGCCTCGGCGAGGGCGCGCTCGGCGCTCACGCCCGGCAGGATGTTGGCGGCGAAGAACTTCGCGGCCGCGATCTTGCCCTGGTAGAACGCGACGTCCTTGCCGGTCGCGCCCGCGGCCAGCTTCTCGGCGGCGACGGCCGCACCGCGCAGCAGCAGGTAGCCGACGACGACGTCGCCGGAGGCCAGCAGCAGGCGGGTGGTGTTGAGGCCGACCTTGTAGATGTTCTTGACGTCCTCGCCGGTGGCGGTGAGGTCGGTGATCATCGTGCCGACGATGCTCTCCAGGTCGACGGCGGCCTTGGCCAGCGCGTCGCGGGCGCCGGCCAGGTCCTCGCCGCCGGTGCCGACCGCGAGGAACTTCTTGATCTCCTCGGACAGCGCGTTCAGGGAAGCGCCCTGGTCGCGGACGATCTTGCGGAAGAAGAAGTCCTGGCCCTGGATGGCCGTGGTGCCCTCGTAGAGGGTGTCGATCTTGGCGTCCCGGATGTACTGCTCGATCGGGTACTCCTGCAGGAAGCCGGAGCCGCCGAAGGTCTGGAGCGACTGCGCGAGCTGCTCGTAGCCCTTCTCGGAGCCGTAGCCCTTGACGATCGGGAGCAGCAGGTCGTTCAGGCCGTGCAGCGCCTTGGCGTCCTCGCCGGCCGCTTCCTTGATCGCGATCTCGTCCTGCACGGAGGCCGTGTAGAGGACGAGGGAGCGCATGCCCTCGGCGTACGCCTTCTGCGTCATGAGCGAGCGGCGGACGTCGGGGTGGTGCGTGATGGTGACCTTGGGCGCGGCCTTGTCCATGAAGTTCGCCAGGTCGGTGCCCTGGACGCGCTCCTTGGCGTACTCCAGGGCGTTGAGGTAGCCCGTGGAGAGGGTGGAGATCGCCTTCGTGCCGACCATCATGCGGGCGAACTCGATGATGAGGAACATCTGGCGGATGCCGTCGTGCTTGTCGCCGATCAGCCAGCCCTTGGCGGGGTGCTGGTCGCCGAAGGTCATCTCGCACGTGTTGGACGCCTTGAGGCCCATCTTGTGCTCGACGTTGGTGGCGTAGACGCCGTTGCGCTCGCCCAGCTCGCCGGTCTCCCAGTCGAACTCGAACTTCGGGACGAGGAAGAGGGAGAGGCCCTTGGTGCCGGGGCCGGCACCCTCGGGGCGGGCGAGGACGTAGTGGAGGATGTTCTCCTCCATGTCGTGCTCACCGGACGTGATGAAGCGCTTCACGCCCTCGATGTGCCAGGAGCCGTCCTCCTGCTGGGTGGCCTTGGTGCGGCCGGCGCCGACGTCCGAGCCCGCGTCGGGCTCGGTGAGCACCATGGTGGAGCCCCAGCGCTTCTCGACGGCGATCTGCGCGACCTTCTTCTGCGCCTCGTTGCCCTCGTTGTAGAGGATGCCGGCGAACGCCGGGCCGGAGGAGTACATCCAGATGGCCGGGTTCGAGCCGAGCAGCAGCTCCGCGTACGCCCAGATCAGGGAGCGCGGGGAGACGGTGCCGCCGATCTCCTCGGGGATGCCCAGACGCCAGTACTCGGACTCCATGAAGGCGTTGTACGACTTCTTGAAGGTGGCCGGCACGGGGGCGGTGTTGGTCTCCGGGTCGAAGACCGGCGGGTTGCGGTCGGCGTCGGCGAAGGACTCCGCGAGCTCGTTCTCGGCGAGGCGGCGGATCTCGTCGAGGATGCTCTTGGCGGTCTCGACGTCCATCTCCTCGAACGGCCCGGAGCCGTACACCTTGTCGCGGCCGAGGACCTCGAAGAGGTTGAACTCGATGTCGCGGAGATTCGACTTGTAGTGCCCCATGGCGACGGCTCCGTAAAGGCTCGGGGAGGCGGATGTCCTGGTACGCGGGCGTGGCCGTGCTCGTACTACCGGTGAGTAGCCCACGCTTCTCTACGATGATGCTACCCACCGGTAATAAGAGCAACCCCTATCCGGCCATCTGTGACACGAGCCGCAGAAAAAGGGCCCGGGGCATGTGCCCCGGGCCTCCCTCACGCCATGAGCGCCCTCAGTACAGACCCTTCAGGTCCGTCCCCTCGGGCGCGCGGAAGCAGCCCGAGACGACGGAGACGCCGATCAGGTTCTTCTTCTTCGGGTCCGTGCTGCCGACCCACAGTTCGGCGTTGACGGCGAAGTGCTCCTTCTCGGATTCCGCGACGAGCTCCAGGCTCTTGGCCTTGCTGTTGTTCGGGCCGTACGAGACGACCTTCCAGCCCCTGGCGGGGAGCGCCTGCCGGAGCCGCTCGAAGCCCTGCTTCAGCTCCTCCTCGGAGACGCCGTACACCGACCAGGGGTGACGGATCTTGAAGAGGTGCTCGCGGTCCTCCGGGCACGTGGAGGCGCCCGGGCCGACCGGCGTGGACGTGGCGCGGGGCAGGCCGATCATGTCGAAGATCTCGCTGGAGACCTCCTTCGTCCGCTTCCTGGCATCCGCGACATCGAGGGTCGTGGGGGTGTAGCCGAGGTCGTCGGCGCCGCCGGCGTCGTTCATGGAGCATCCCGTCGCGAGGGTGGTGAGGCAGAGGACGAGGGCGCCGAACGCCGCCCCGCGGACTCTGGTGGGGTGGTTGCGGATGGTCATCAGTCGTCCTCGTTCACCTTGTCGTACTCACCGACCACGACCTTCGCCTGGTTCGAGAGACTCTCCGAGTCCTTCTCCCAGTACGAGGTGTGACCGCTGGTGTCCACGTCCATCCGGTGCGCGCCGAACAGCTCGTCCGAGGGCACGGTCTGCACGTATCCCGCGTTGAACGGGACGCCGTTCCAGGTCTCGACGCCCCACGTGTAGCCGCCGAGCCCGGCGACCTTGCCGCCCGCCGGCACCACGTCGCTCGTCGCCGCCTCGGACCACACGTGGTCCGCGCCGACGTCGAGGTCCTCGGCCCTGCCGGTGAGCATGCCGGGGCTGCCGACCGCCACGATGTCGTCCGCGGCCAGATCGCCCTTGTTGGAGGCGTCGCCGACGACCGTCGAACCGTAGCTGTGTCCGATGATCGTCGTGTGGCTGTTGTCCGGGCCGCCCTGCGCGGTCTCCAGGCCGTCCATGAACCGGAGCAGCTTGGGCGAGCCGTCGTACGCGTAGTCCTTCTGCGTGGCGTCGGTGACGACGGACTGCGGAGCCTCGTAGCCGAACCAGGTGATGGTCGAGACGCTCTCGCCCGGCGCCCACTTCTGGGTCTCCCGCCACATGTCGGTCATCCGGCTGATGTCCTCGTCGAAGTCATTCAGGTTCGTCGTCGTGCCCGGTACGTAGACAGCGGTGTGGTCGGCGGTGTCGGGGTTGCCGTTGGCGATGATCGCCCGCCCGATGCCCTCCTTGTCGTAGCCGAGGAGGTACGCCTCCGGCAGGCCCCCCTCGCCGGTGGCGTCGAAGCGGGCCTGGATCGAGTCGCTGCCCTTGAGCTGCTCCTTCAGCCGCTCCTGCTCCTTCTGCCACTGCTTGTACTCGGGGCTGAGGACCGCGGCCGGGTAGCTGCCGTTCGGGTTCGGGACGTACTGGTTCGGCGCGGGCTTGTTCAGGTCCGTCTGGATCTGCGCCCGGTTCTCGGCGAAGACCATCCGGTTGGCGTCGTCGCGGACCGTGGACGGGAGGCCGTCGAGGGCGCCGACGGAGGCCGGATAGAGCGTGGCGTACTCGTCGCGCTGCTCCTGGCTGAGGCCGTTCCACCAGTCGGCGTTCTCCTTGGCGGACTTGCCGTGCGGGATCCTGTCGTCGTCGGCGTACTTCCCGGCGGCCTGCTGGAGGGCCTTGGTGTCGGCGGCTGCGTCGACGAGGTCCTCGGCGCTGACCTCCAGGCCGGGGTCGGCCTTGAGCCTGCGCAGGGCGGCGGCGTACCGGCCGTCGATCTCGTCGGCCTCGCGGACGGCGTCGCCGATGCGCTGGGCGATGTCCTCGGCCTTGCCCTTGTTGGCGTCGGCGCTGCCGACCCCCTCGCCCTCGCCGGGCGCGAGCGGGACGGGGGCGCCGTGCTCGGCGGTGTGGCTGCCGGGCGAGAGAACGAAGGAATCGGTCGGGTACTCGACCGAGCCGTCGGGCTTCACGGTGAACCTGAGGTTCTCCGCGTCCTCCAGGGCCTGCTTCAGCTTCCGCTGCGGGGCCGCCATTTCGGTGGCGAGGCCGTTGAGCGCCGTACGGATCAGTCCGCACTCGGTGTGCAGGTACTGGTAGTTGCGCGAGAGCTGCTGGACGTCGCCGCCCGCCCTCGTGGCGGCCTCGCCCTTCTGCGAGTGGTGGATCTTGGCGAACATGCCGTTGTCGACACGGTCCTTGTCCGAGTTGGCGCGGGAGCTGACCTTGCCCCAGCCGTCGGCGGCGTCCGTGTACTCGTCGAGCTTCACATCGCGCAGTTGCTGCCAGGTGGGCACGGGTCAGCCTTCCTTCCGCGCGGGAGCCGGCGCCTCGGCGGCGATCTTGCGCTGTGTCGCGGTCTCGCGCTCGCCGAAGTCCCGGCCGGCGCTCTTCAGCGCGCCTTCGAGGCGGCCGCACTCGTCGCGCACGGCGGTGAGGCGGGCCTTCCAGGTGCCGAGGATCTCGGTGAGGGCGCCCGAGGAGGCGAAGCCGGCGGTGCCGCCGCCGACGCCCTCGTTCGCGGTGTCGAGGTCGGTGAGCGAGGTGGTGGTGGAGGTGCGCAGCTCACCGGCGGTGTTCCCGGCCTCGTGCCACGGGCCCACGTCGGCCTTCAGGTTCGCGTTGCCGCCGCCACCGCCGGAGTCGGGGGCGGGCACGCCCGCGAGGGTCATCGTGGCGAGCTGTCCGGGCGGTGCGAGCGCTCCGGGAGGTGCGGCTCCGCCGGCTCCGCCGGTTTCGCCGAACAACTCTTCCCAAGTGGCGTTCAGCGCCATGTTCCACCCCCGTGGTGCCAGAAATTGCTTCCGCGAACCTAGCAAGAGGCGGCGTTGCGCACGAAAACGCGTACGAGTGGCGGGCGGGACGGGTGTGACCTGCGCACAGTGCTGCGACCGTCCCCGGGTCGATAGGCTGGCCCCATGTACGGCTACGAGCAGAATCCGGGTGCCCAGCAGCAGTACGCCCCGCCGCAGCAGGGCGGGATGCAGGCCGGTATGCAGGGTGGGATGCAGGGAGGCATGCAGGGCGGGTACGGGCAGCAGCCCCCGCTCTACCCGGAGCCCTCGCCGCCCTCCCTCGCCGACGCGGTCCGCGCCTTCACGACCGGCACGCTCGCGCCCGAGGACTTCCAGCAGATCTTCGCGACCTCCAAGGTCTACTGCCCGCGCGGCGACAACCCCGGGTTCCTGGCCCTGCACAACACCCAGCAGCCGGTCATCCCGATGTTCACCTCGCTCAAGGAGCTGCGGCGGTACGCGGGCAAGGAGTCGAAGTACTTCGTGATCACCGGCGCCGAGGTGATCGACCTGCTGCCGACCGGCTACGGCTTCGTCCTCGACATGGAGGGCGACCACCGGATGGTCTTCGACGCGAAGGCCGTGGAGCAGATGGTCGACTTCGCGATGCGCCGGATGTACGGCTGACGCAGGCTTGACCCAAGACGTGGGAGCGCCCGGGAGGAATTCCTCCCGGGCGCTCCGCGTTACGGGTGGCAAGAAGTTCACTGTTCAACTAAAGTGGACGTACAAGGTCGGAGAAGGCCGCTCTAGGAGGTCCGTCATGCCCGCAGTGACTGTCGAGAACCCGCTCACCCTGCCGCGCGTGGCCGCCCAGGCCGACGCCACTCCGCGCCCGGTACTCGCCGTGACCACGGCTCCCTCGGGCTTCGAGGGCGAGGGCTTCCCGGTCCGCCGCGCCTTCGCGGGGATCAACTACCAGTACCTCGACCCGTTCATCATGATGGACCAGATGGGCGAGGTGGAGTACGCGCCCGGAGAGCCCAAGGGCACGCCCTGGCACCCCCACCGGGGCTTCGAGACCGTCACCTACATCATCGACGGGACCTTCGACCACCAGGACTCCCAGGGCGGCGGCGGCACCATCACCAACGGCGACACCCAGTGGATGACGGCCGGCTCCGGCCTCCTCCACATCGAGGCGCCGCCGGAGTCCCTCGTCGTCAGCGGCGGCCTCTTCCACGGCCTCCAGCTGTGGGTGAACCTGCCCGCGAGCGACAAGATGATGGCCCCCCGCTACCAGGACATCCGCGGCGGCCAGGTCCAGCTGCTCACCTCCCCCGACGGCGGCGCGCTGCTCCGCGTCATCGCGGGCGAGCTCGACGGCCACGACGGGCCGGGCATCACCCACACCCCGATCACGATGATCCACGCGACCCTGCGACCGGGCGCCGAGATCACCCTGCCGTGGCGCGAGGACTTCAACGGCCTCGCGTACGTCATGGCGGGCCGCGGCAGCGTGGGCGCGGAGCGGCGCCCGGTCCACACGGGCCAGACCGCCGTCTTCGGTAAGGGCGGCTCGCTGACCGTCCGCGCCGACGAGAAGCAGGACGGGAACACCCCGGACCTGGAGGTCGTGCTCCTCGGCGGACAGCCGATCCGTGAGCCGATGGCCCACTACGGCCCGTTCGTCATGAACACCCAGGCCGAACTCCGCCAGGCCTTCGAGGACTTCCAGGCGGGCCGGCTCGGGACGATCCCGGCGGTGCACGGAATGGGCGAGTAGGCCCGGCGGGCCGAGCAACGGGGGGACCGGTACGGGGTCGGGCGGCGCGCCCGGCCCCGTACGCGCGCGTGGAGGTGTCCGTACGGGGCGGGGGCCGACCGTGTCCGTACACGCACGCGGGGACGCGCGGGGCGAACTTGCGCTCGTACGCGCGTGGGGGCGTCCGTACGGCGCGAGCTCGCATCCGTACGCGCGCGTACGGACACCCATGGCGCGGGCCGCCGCTGACGCTCCGTCACCCGTACGGTCGGTCCGCGCGCGACGACACGCCGGAGCGCGTGGTCCGGTGGTCGGGTGCAGACGTCGTCGCCGCTCCTTCCCGAACCCGTCCGCCGGGGCGCCGCCTGGTGCGTCGTCCTGCTCCTCGCCGCCGGGGTCGCCGGAGTCGGCATCTGGCTGTGCGTCGTCTTCGAGACGGTCGTCACCCCCGTCCTGCTCGCGATCCTCGGCACCGCGCTCCTCGGGCCGCTCTACCGGCGCCTGCTCCGGATGAAGGTCAGGAGGTCGTCCGCCGCCGCCCTCACCGTCGTCGCCGTCCTCGCCGTCGTCGGCGGAGCCACGTACATCGTCGTCGCCGCGCTCATCGAGACCGGCGACCAGATCATCGCCTCGCTCCGGCAGGCCGCCACCGACATCGCCGAGCACCTCGGCCCGGCCGGGACCTCCCTCGACGACCTCGCCGAGAACGCCGAGGGCCTCCTGAAGGAGTTCGGCGGCACGGCCGCGTCGGGCGTGGTCACCGGCCTCAGCGTGGTCGGCGGGATGCTCGCCACCGCCGCCCTCTCCCTGGTCCTGATCTTCTTCTTCCTGCGGGACTCGGACCGTGCCGTCGGCGCCCTGCGCGCCCTCGCCCCCCGCACCACCGGCGACCTCGTCGAGGCCATGGCGCGCCGCGCCTTCGAGGCCGTCGAGGGCTTCATGCGCGGAACGACCTTCGTCGCCCTCGTCGACGCGGTCCTCATCGGCCTCGGCCTCGTCGTCCTCGACGTACCCGGTGCGGTGGGGCTCGCCGCCCTCGTCTTCGTCACCGCCTACATCCCGTACCTCGGCGCCTTCCTCTCCGGCGCGATCGCCGTCCTCGTCGCGCTCGCGGACCGGGGCTTCGCCATCGCGCTGTGGGTGCTCGGCATCGTCCTGGCCGTCCAGATGATCGAGGGCTACCTGCTCCAGCCGATGGTGCAGAGCCGGACCGTGCGGATGCACCCGGCCGCGGTGATGCTGGCGATCACCGCCGGGGCGTCCGTCGCGGGCATCCTGGGCATGCTGCTCGCCGTACCGCTGACGGCCGCGGCGACGGGGATCCTCGGCGAGCTGCGGACGCGGTACGGGGCTCCCCGCGACACCCCCGACGACCCGCCGGGCACCACGGGCGGCACAGGCACCACGGGCGCCGCCTAGGCCGGCACCGGCCCGTCCGGCTGGAACGAGGCCAGGAGCTGTTCGAGGGCCGCCTGGTCGGGTCCCACGAACGGGTCGGAGTCCGGGACCATCGCGATCGTCTCGATCATCCGGTCCAGCATCCGCACGGCCGGCGGCAGATGCGTGCACAGCACGATCTCCGGGCCCATCTCCCGGAGCGGCTCGATCGTCGCCCGGTACTTCTCCGGGTCCACGAGGTGCGCCCAGGGGCTGTCGAGCGTCGCCCACATCAGCTGCGCCTGCCGCAGGTCCTCCGGCTTGAGGTCGCTCGCGTGCCCGCTCTCCGCGACCTCCGCGCTCGGCATGGGCCCGCCGAAGCAGTCGGAGCTGAAGCAGAACCGGGTGCGGTCGTCGTAGAAGCCGACGGTGGCGGGGTTGTCGAAGAGCGGCGGCCGGAAGGCGTGCAGGGCGCGGTCGCCGACGTCCAGGGACTGGCCGGGATTGAGGAAGTACACCCGGTCCATGGGCAGCGGGCGTTCGGTGGACATCTCGCCGGCCCCGAGGAACGTCGTGATCACCCGCGCGTCCGGGGCGGCGTCGAGGAGGTCGAAGATCCCGCCGGTGTGGTCCCGGTCGGGGTGGGTCAGCCAGATCCAGCGCACGTCGGCCGGATCGACGACCTCGCCGAGCGCCGCGACGAAGTCACGGTCGGGGAGGGAGACGCCGGTGTCGACGACGACGGGCTCGGTGGCGGTGACGACATAGGCGTTGATCGGCAGGTGCCCGATGCCCGGGACTTCGAGGCTGTCGGCCAGCACGGTGGTGTCGCTGCCGACCTTGTGGGTGTCCATGGCATGCTCCGTGGTCCCCCCGGTGAAGGTACCCCGGCCGCGCGGATCACCCGGACGGCCGTACGCCACCAGTCTGCGCCGCACACGACAGCCCCGCACACGGGGCCCGCGAGGCCGTCCCGCGGGCTACCCGCAGCAGCCCTGCCCCGCGTCCGGTTCGTTCAGCTCGAACCAGATCGCCTTGCCCTCGCCGCGCGGGTCGACGCCCCACGCGTCCGCGAGCATCTCCATCAGGACCAGGCCGCGCCCGCTCGACGCCATCTCGCCCGGGTGGCGCTTGTGCGGCAGTTCGTCGCTCCCGTCCGAGACCTCGACGCGCAGCCGCCGGGCCTTCTCCCCGCAGGCCACCTCGGCGACGAGGAGCGCGTCGCCGTCCGTGTGGACGAGGACGTTGGTGACCATCTCGGAGACCATGAGCACCGCCGAGTCGAGCTGGTCCTCGTCCCGCCAGTCGTGCAGCAGCTGCCGCACCTGCTCGCGCGCCGCGGCGATCCGTTCCGGCTCGGCCTGCGCGATCGTCATCAGGGTGCGGCGCGGCGCCTCCGGGATCGCGCCGGCGGGCCGGCGGGAGAGCAGCAGGACCGCGATGTCGTCCTCGCGGCGGTCGGCGAGCGGCCCGGTCGTGTAGTGGGAGCCGGGGCCGTGGACGGCCTCCACGAGGGTGTCGGCGAGCGCCTCCAGGTCCTCGCCGTCGTGGGACTCCAGGAGCGCGCGGACCCGCTCCCAGCCGGTGTCGAGGTCGTGCCCGCCGGTCTCCAGGAGGCCGTCGGTGCAGATCATCAGGGTCTCGCCCGGTTCCAGGGTGAGCCGGGTGGTGGGGTAGTCGGTGTCGGGGTCGATGCCGAGGGGCAGGCCGCCCGCGGTGGGCCTCAGGAGAACCGTTCCGTCGTTCATCCGTACCGCCGGGTCCGGATGCCCCGCGCGCGCGATGTCGACGGTCCCGCTCTCCAGGTCGACCTCCAGATAGAGGCAGGTGGCGAAGCGCGGACCGGCCTCGCCCTCCCCGTCGTCGCCGTCGGTGATCCCGTACAGGAAGCGTGAGGCGCGGGACAGCACGGCGTCCGGCCGGTGGCCCTCGGAGGCGTACGCGCGCAGGGCGATCCGCAGCTGCCCCATGAGGCCGGCCGCCCGCACGTCATGGCCCTGGACGTCGCCGATCACCAGGGCGATGCGCCCGGCACCGCGCCCGCCGGTGCGGGAGGTGCCGCCGGGCAGCCGGATCATGTCGTACCAGTCGCCGCCGACCTGGAGCCCGCCGCCGGTCGGCACGTACCGCGCGGCCACCTGGATGCCCGGGATGCCCGGCCCGAGGACCGGCATCATCGTCCGCTGCAGTCCGAGCGACAGCTCGCGCTCGGACTCGGCCACGCCCGCGCGTGCGAGGGCCTGCGCGAGCATCCGGGCGACCGTCGTCAGCACCGACCGCTCGTCGGGGGTGAAGGCCACCGGATGCTTGAAGGCCGCCATCCAGGCCCCCATCGTGCGGCCGGCGACGACCAGCGGCACGAAGGCCCAGGAACGCCGGCCGAAGCGCTGGGCGAGCGGCCAGGTCACGGGGAAGCGGCGCAGGTACTCGTCGGGGCTCGGCAGGTAGATCGCCCGGCCCGTCCGCGCGACCTCCGCCGCCGGGTAGTCCGTGTCGAGCGACATCGACGAGAACGGCCCCTCGTCGCCCTCACCGTGCCCGTGATGGCCGATGACCGTCAGCCGGTCGCCCGCCACCCCGAAGACCGCGAGCCCGTCCGGCGAGAACCCGGGCATCGAGAGGGAGGCGGCCACCCGCAGCACCTCGGCCGTCGACCGGGCCTCCGCGAGCGCCCGCCCGGCGTCGAGGAGGAACGCCTCGCGGGACCGGCGCCAGTCACCCGTGATCGGCGTGTGCGCGGCGGTCCCCGGCACCTGCTCGGCGACCTCCTGGAGGGTACCGACCAGCTGGTAGTCGTTCCCCTCGATGAGCGGCTTCGACCTGCTCCGTACGGTACGGAGCACCCGGCCGTGCTCGTCCATGATCCGCAGCCGTGCCTCGGCGAGCGTCCCCTCGGCGACGGCGAGGTTCACGACCCCGTCGATCTCGTTCCAGTCGACGGGATGAAAGCGCGAGCGGACGGCCGCCTCGGTGAGCCGAACGGGTTCGGCGGGCAGCCCGAGCAGCCGGGCGGCCTCGGCGTCGAGCGAGACGATCCCGGACGCGTTGTCCCAGCGCCACATGCCGGTCGCGATCGCGGCCAGGACGTCCTCGGTGCGCATTGCCCCACTTTATGAATATCGGACACCAGATCGCCACTGAGCGTATTCGAAAACCGATCTTGGCCCGGCCGGTACTCTGGGTGGGTCTGCCCGCGTGTCCTGTGACATCTGTGACATGGGCCACTGGGCGGCGCCCCACGACCACAGATCCCGAAGACTGGATGAACGACGATGCATCGGTACAGGTCCCACACCTGCGGCGAGCTCCGCGCCTCTGACGTCGGCACCGACGTCCGGCTGAGCGGCTGGCTGCACAATCGGCGCGACCTGGGCGGCATCCTCTTCATCGATCTGCGCGACCACTACGGCATCACGCAGCTCGTCGCCCGGCCCGGCACCGCCGCCGCCGAGGTCCTCGACAAGCTGACGAAGGAGACCGTCGTCCGCATCGACGGCAAGGTCGTCTCGCGTGGCGCGGACAACGTCAACCCGGAGCTCGCCACCGGCGAGATCGAGATCGAGGCCGCCACGGTCGAGGTCCTGGGTGCCGCGAAGCAGATCCCCTTCACCATCAACGCCGACGACGGCGTCAACGAGGAGCGGCGCCTGGAGTACCGCTTCCTCGACCTGCGCCGCGAGCGCATGCACCGCAACATCATGCTGCGCTCCGCCGTCATCGCCTCCATCCGCTCCAAGATGGTGGCCCTCGGCTTCAACGAGATGGCGACCCCGATCCTCGCCGCGACCTCCCCCGAGGGCGCCCGCGACTTCGTCGTCCCGTCCCGTCTGAACCCGGGCAAGTTCTACGCGCTGCCGCAGGCGCCGCAGCAGTTCAAGCAGCTGCTCATGATCTCCGGCTTCGACCGCTACTTCCAGATCGCGCCCTGCTTCCGCGACGAGGACGCCCGCGCGGACCGTTCGCCGGGCGAGTTCTACCAGCTCGACGTCGAGATGAGCTTCGTCGAGCAGGAGGACGTCTTCCAGCCGATCGAGAAGCTCATGACGGAGATCTTCGAGGAGTTCGGCGGCGGCCGCCACGTCACCTCCCCGTTCCCGCGGATCCCGTTCCGCGAGTCGATGCTGAAGTACGGCAACGACAAGCCCGACCTGCGCACCTCCCTCGAACTCGTCGACATCTCCGACGTCTTCGAGGCGTCGGAGTTCAAGGCCTTCGCCGGCAAGCACGTCCGCGCGCTCGCCGTCCCGAACACGGGCGACCAGCCGCGCAAGTTCTTCGACGCGCTGGGCGACTTCGCGGTCTCCCTCGGCGCGAAGGGCCTGGCCTGGGTCCGCGTCGGCGAGGGCAACGCCCTCACCGGCCCGATCGCCAAGTTCCTCACCGAGGAGAACGTCAAGGTCCTCACCGAGCGCCTCGGCCTGGAGCCCGGCCACGCGATCTTCTTCGGCGCGGGCGAGTTCGACGAGGTATCCAAGATCATGGGCCCGGTCCGGGTCGAGGCCGCCAAGCGCGCCGGCCAGTTCGAGGAGAACGTCTTCCGCTTCGCGTGGATCGTCGACTTCCCGATGTACGAGAAGGACGAGGAGACCGGCAAGATCGACTTCTCGCACAACCCCTTCTCGATGCCGCAGGGCGGCCTTGAGGCCCTGGAGACCCAGGACCCGCTGGACGTCCTCGGCTGGCAGTACGACATCGTCTGCAACGGCATCGAGCTCTCCTCGGGCGCGATCCGGAACCACGAGCCCGAGATCATGTTCAAGGCCTTCGAGATCGCGGGCTACTCGCGCGAGACGGTCGAGCACGAGTTCGCGGGCATGCTCCGCGCCTTCGAGTACGGCGCCCCGCCGCACGGCGGCATCGCCCCGGGCGTCGACCGCATCGTGATGCTCCTCGCGGACGAGCCCAACATCCGCGAGATCATCGCCTTCCCGCTCAACGGCAACGGCCAGGACCTCCTGATGGGCGCCCCGACGGAACTGGACGAGGCCCGCCTGCGCGAGCTGAACCTCCAGCTCCGCAAGCCGGTCGAGAAGAAGACGGTCGACGTCACGGACGCGGTCCACCCGGACGCGGCGCGGTAGGAGACAGCAGACTGGAAGGGCCCGGAATCCTCACGGATTCCGGGCCCTTCGGCTATGCCGCACCGATGCGGCGGAACTCATGGGTGGCGAGGGGGAACCGGGACGAGAGAAGGGCCGAGCGCAGCTCTCCGGCCAGAACCGACACGAGGAACTGCGTACAGGACACGGCGAAATGCTCCCACCGGCCGCCCCTGGCCTCGTTCACCATGACGGTCCACTCGTCCGCGTCGAAGCCGGGGCGGACGAGCCAGTAGAGGCACTCTCCGTTGTCCGTGGTCGCCCACGGGACGACCCGGGCCCCGCCGACCGCCAGTTCCGCCGGCTTCTTCTCGAACTCCCACAGGCCTTCCAGGTCTTCGGCCTGCTGCACCGCCCATGTGACGAGGTCATAGCTCTCGTTGGGGCAGCCGGGCTCCAGGACGTACAGGTATTCGTCCCAGTTGCCTCCCCCGTAGACGCGAATGAGCTCCTTGTAGTCGGCGGGAAGCCGGACCCCGAGCAGGTACTCCACCTCGTCCCAGTTCTTGCGCCGTGGCTCGCCCGGCGCCGGGGAGATCTCAAGTAGACGTGTGAGGGCATTGGCCATGGTCAGGATCCTGTCTCCGAGATCGTGGACGGACCTGGAGGGAGGGGCCCGGGAGCCTCGGACCCCAGGCCTCTCGGTCGAAGCGCCTAGTCCTCCCGAATGTCCCAAACTTAGTCGCCGAGTTCGCCGGAAAGCCCCTCGACATCAAGGACTCGCAGACCTGCGACCCACTCCGGTTCGGGGAGGGGCATCGGGTACCGGGCGGTTGTCAGCCCGCCCGGAACGGCGCCCACAGATCGAGGCTCCACACGTCGCCATTGCCGACGCGGTAGCCGCGCTCCTCGTCCTCCCCGTCCACGACGAGGACGGAGACATTCGACGACGCGGCCCGGTACTGGAGGATTCCGCCCTGATCGGTGATCTTCAGCTCCGGGACGCCGTGCGTACGGGAGAGTTCGTCGTGCAATTCCTTCCAGGAGGTGTACCGGGAGAACTCGACACCCGTGCTCCGTGCCCAGGTCTGAGCCAGCTCGTCGTCCGACGCGAGGCGGTGCAACTGGATCGAAGCGGTGGCCATGACCCACTCCGGCTCTGGATTGAAGGCGAACTCGACGAGCCCGTAGTCCCGCCGGAGCCATTCCCTCTCCTCGCCGACGACATCGACGAAGGGATGGTGGATGGTCCGGTCGACCTCTTCGAGTGTCGAGCCGATGCGGAGGCCATGCAGCTCTCCGGTAGTGAGGAAGGAGGCGAGGAATTCAACGCCGGTCACGGCCAGTTCTCCAGTTTGTCGATCAGTGCTTGCATCTCGGCGGAGCGGTTCTGCTTGTTGCCCCAGTTGTGGTCGTCCATTTCGGCCTTGGCAGCTTTGCTCTTCGCCAAGAGGTCGGCACGGAGAGCCGGGTCGTTGTTCACCGCGTCCAGAGCCGCCCGCACACTCTTCTCCGAGGCCAGGCCCGTACTCAGCCGAATGGGGTCGGCAGCCAGGTTGCCCTTGTCGTCCACGTAGATGCGCACCTCGTGCTCCGCACCCTTCTTCTGCGGAATGTGCACGTGGGCGCCCTTGGTCGCCCAGTCGGAGGCCATCGGGGAGACTCGTATCTTGCAGGCCTTGAGGCCGAGTGGGTCGGACGCTGTATGCGGGTTGTCCACGTACGCGACCGGGTTCGGCGCGGGGTCGAGCCCGAGAGGGTCGGTGCTCAGGTAGCGGGCCGTCTCGGGATCGTACTGGCGATGGAAGTTGTAATGCAGACCGCTCTCCGGGTCGTAGTACTGGCCCGGGAACCGAAGGGGGGTATAGGTCGTGCTCGCGGCAGCCCAGGCAGTCGCGCCCCACACGGTGGCACGGGTTCGCCAGGCCAGCTCTCCCGCTTCGTCGACGAGTTCGGTCGGGGCGCCGACGAGGTCGGTGACGATCGCGTAGAAGCGCTCGTCCACATCTTCGCGGGAAGCTTCGTCGGCGGCCAGCCGTCGCTCTGTCTGGGTGAGCGGACGCAGACCGTCGTAGTCCCAGGTGACGGCGACGGGACTAGGGAACGACTCCCCGCTGCTGGTCTGCTCGCACAGCGTTGTCCCGTCCCAGGTGAACGTGACCTCCTCCGCCACGGTGCGGCCGTCTTCGGCAAGGCGTTGCTTGGCGATGCGGCGGCCGAGCGGGTCGTACAGGTAGCGCCATACTGTGTCGTCCGGCGTGACGACCGAGGTGACCCGGTCTTCCGCGTCCCACGTGTAGCGCCAGGTGTCGGGCTTGCGTGACAGACGGGCCCTCTGCCGGAGTACGGTGCGGCCCTGCGCGTCGTGCTCGTACCGGACCTTCCCTGCCCGGTCGATGCGCGTGCCCGTGTAGGCCCGCGCTCCGGTGGCTTCCTGCCCGGGGTGAGCGGCCGGCCAGGAGGCGGTGGCCTGGTTCCCTGCCGCGTCGTAGGCGTACGTCTCGGACCAACCCACGGCGTGGACGGCGGTGATACGGCCCATCGCGTCGAGGTCGAAGCGGCGGCTGCCGGAGAGGCGGTCCTGGATTCCGACGACGTGGCCGTCCGCGCGGTAGGTGTAGGAGCGGCGCTGGATGTCGTTGCCACGACCCGTCACCCGCTGGTCGATGAGCTGGCCGACCGTGTCGAAGGTGTTGGCCAGGCTCACGTGATCCCCGATGTGACGCTCAAGCTCCCTGCCTTCCGCGTCGCGGTGGAAACCGATCGTACGGCCGGAGACGGTCAGCTCCAGGAGGCTGCCGGCCGCGTCGTACCCCCACGTGCTGACGGCCCCGGTCGGGGTGGTCCTGCCGGTGCGACGGCCGAGACGGTCGAGATCGAAGGACAGCTTCCGCCCGTTCACCGTCTCCGACCGCAGGCGCCCGTACCGGTCGCGGACGCGCACCAGCGTGGCATCGGGTCCGGTGGCCACCGCGAGCTCGTCGAAGACGTCGTAGTCATACGTGGTGACGCTGCCGTCGCTGTCCTTGTGGACCACGTGGCCCATGCTGTCCCGCTCGTACGTGATCACCTGCCCGAGAGCGTTGGTGCGGGCGGTCAGACGTCCGGCGGCGTCGAAGGCGTAGCGGAGAGTGCGTCCGTCGAAGTCGGTCTCCGACACCAGCCGACCCCCGGGGTCGTACTCGTAGTCCCAGGTCAGTCCCAGAGGGCTGACGACCCGTGTCAACCGGAGCTGGGAGTCGTGCTGGAACTCGTGCCGTTCGCCGTCAGGGCCGGTCCGCGCCGTCAGGAGGTCGAAGTCCGTGTACTCGAAGTGTGTGGTCCCGCCTATGGCATCGGTGTGCGAAAGCACGTTGCCCTCGCCGTCGTACGTCCATGTCTGGCGACTGCCGTCGGCCTCCACCATCAGGGCCGCCTGGCTTTCCACGGTCCACTCCACCCGGGTCACGGCTCCGAGTGAATCGGTGATCGCCACAGGACGGCCGAAGGCGTCCCGCTCGTATCGAGTGACGGCGCCGAGCGGATCGGTGATCGCCACCGGCAGTCCGGCCCGGTCACATTCCACGTGCACGGTGTTCCCGAGCGGATCGATCACCGAGGCGAGGTGTCCGGCCTCGTCATGGACGAAGCGAGTCGTCACGCCGGAGACGTCCGTGTGCGAGGTGCGGTTGCCATGCTCGTCGTAGGTCTGCCGCACGACGGTTCCGTCCGCGTACCGGATGCGAACGGGTAGTCCGAGCCTGTCGTGTTCGACGTGGACGCTGCGACCGTCCGGGCGGATCACCTCGGTCAGCCGGCCCGCCTCGTCGTAGACGGACCGGGCGGTGTGGCCGAGCGGGTCTGTTCGGGAGAGCAGGCGGTTGTGACGGTCGTACGCGAAGCGGGTGACTGCCCCCAGGGGATCGATCTCCGCGACGACCCTGGAGTGTTCATCGACGACGAACCTCTTCGTGTGTCCCCGGCCGTCGGTGATGGAGGTCGTCCTCAGGCCGGTCTCGAGATCCGTGTCGTCCCAGGCGAAACGCGCTTCGATGTGTCCGTTGGTTCCGGACTGGTAGGTGCAGCGGTCCCGGTCGTCGTAGACGTAGTCGAAGCGGCTTCCATTGGTGTCGGTCCACGAGGTGATGCGGCCGTGTTCGTCGCAGCCGAAGCGCGTCGGGCGCCCGGAAGAGTTGGTGACCTCGGTCAGATGCCCGTCGACGTAGCCGTAGCGAAGGATCTCCTGGTCGGACCCGTCCGCCGCCGCTCCTACGAGGTGGAGGGCGGTCATGCGGCCTTCGCTGGTGGTGAGCCTCAGGTGGTAGCCGCCGTGGTGGACGATCGCCGTCGGGGCGCCCGCCTCGTCGTGCTCGAAGGCGATCCAGCGGCGGTTGCGGTCGTCGATCTGGGCCAGGAGCGCGAGTTCGTCGGTGTGGTCGACGAAGTGCCGGACCGTTCCGGTGTCGGGGTCGGTGATCGTGTAGCCGTCCTCGACCCGGTCCAGCGGCCACTGCCTGCCGTGGGTCGGCATGACCGGGACACCGGGGGCCGGGTGCGGATAGGCGAGCAGGCTGCCTTCGTCACAGCTGAAGACCACGCCCTCCGAGTCGATCTCAAGGCGCTGGTCCACCGTCGATGACCACGTGGGGCCGAACCAACGTCCCGAGCGGCGCGAGGAGTCGAAGGTGCGCTGAAAGACGAGCGGAAGCGAGCCGGGGAGGGCGATGTCCAACTGCGGCAACAGAACACGGCCGGATGCCATGTCCACCGGGTCGCCGTCGCATACGTTCTTGCGGCACTGATTGCTGTTGTTGTCCGGGTTCTTCTCGTGGTCTCCGCGTCCGCCGGGCGGCTTCTTTCCGCCGGGCAGGTGCTTGGTGCCGTTCAGCCCGGCGCGCAGTCCGCTGCGGAGGGCTCCCGCGCCCTTCGTGCCCAGCAGTTCCGGCACCAGCCGCCCGAAGAACTCCGACGGGTCGCCCTTCGCCGCGTCCCAGGCGTTCTTCAGCGCCCGGTCCGGGTTCGCCGCCGTGGACACCAGGCCGGCGAGCGTCATGTTGACGCCCTTGTAGTACTCCGCCGGGTGGGTCAGGTTGTACGGGTCCACCGGGTTGACCGAGCGGACGAAGTTGAGCAGGCCTGCCGTGCCCTTGACGATGCCACCGCCGAAGTGGGCCAGTTCGATGCCCTGCCCCAGGCCGTAGTCCATCAGCTCCAGCTTGGCCCGCTCGCGGCCCGTCGGTTCCTTCGGCGCGTGCGCGAGGGCGGCGCCGACGGCAGCCTTCGCGGTGTCCCCGGCCTCGTCGCGGGCCTTCCGCGCGTCGCTCAGGATCTCCTTGGCCCGCTGCCGCTTGGCCTTGCCGGGGTCGGAGAAGGGCCCGGGGTCCGGCAGCGGACTGTCCCCGGTGCGCGCCGCGTTGTAGGCGTCGACCTTCTTGTTGTACGTGGCGACCGCCGCCTTGGAGTCCCCGTCGCCCTCCTTATACAGGGCGATCGCCTCGCGCGCTTTGCCCTGTGCGCTCACGACCGCCTTGGAGTACGTCTCCAGGGCCTTGGCCGCGTTCTCCATCGCGTCCGCCGCGTGCAGCCAGTCCGTCGGCAGCGTCGAGAACTTCTCCCGGAACGCGTCGGCCGCCTCGCCCTTCCAGTGACCCGAGTCCAGCTTCCGCATGCCGCTGCCGACCAGGTCGAATGCCTTCTGGAAGTCCCGGAGGTTCTTCACCGCCTCGGCGATCTTCTCCGGCTTCCCGTGGATCAGCTCGTTCGCTTCCTCGGTCTGCCCGAGCTGCTGCTCCCCGACCTGCGCGCCGAGCGAGGACGCGGTCTCGTCGCCCCAGTCCTCGACCGAGTCCGCGATATCGTGCGCACCGATCTTGTCCAGGCCCTGGCCGGCCTTGTCGGTCACATAGTCGACGCCCTCACCGACGAGCTCCTTGCCCTTGTCGATGCCGTCACCGATCTTGTCGATGCCCTTGTCGACCAGACCTCCCCAGTCCACCATCAGCGGTTCTCCCCCCAGCGCGGCTGTTCGGCCTGCTCGACGGTCGCCTGGTCGGGGTCGAGGTCCTCCTTGAGCCGCCCGTCCAGGCGGTCACGCACCGCGGGGTCGATCATTCCGCTGCGCTCCATCGAGTCCAGCTGTGCGTCCATGACGTCGTAACCGGTGTTCTTCCAGGTCTGCTTGACCTCGTCGTGAGCGTCGCTGAAGGACTCCCCGCTCCAGTCCGCGCCGTCCCACATGTGCTGGTCGCGGATGCTGTCCCAGCTCTTCTGCTTGACCTCGTCCTCGGACAGGTGCGGGTTCCCGTTGAGGGAGTTCACACCGATCTTGATCGAGTCCTTGATGTACTGCTCCTGCTCCGCGAACGAGCCGGCCGACAGGCCGACCGCCTGCGCGAAGCCGTTCCCCCGCAGGGTGAGCGCGCGTACGCCCCACTCCCACCGGCTGCAGAAGGTGTCGAACTCCGACGTCAGGCCGCCGTGCCCCAACTCCAGTCCGGACAGGGCCAGATCGGAGAAGCCGCGGCCCGTCGACGCCTCCCCGATCATGCCGAGCTCCTTCAGCTCGGCGTGCGCCAGGTCGATGCCCTTCGCTATCTCCGTCAGCGCCGCCGCCGGCGCCGCCAGGTCAGGCGTGTTCCCACTCATCGCGTCCCCGTTCCCCCGAGATCCACCGTGTCCTCCAGGTCCACCGCCGCCTCGTCCGGGACGATGCCCGCCACCGGCGGGAAGACCATTCCGTCTTCACTGCCCGCGTCCAGCGCGACCCCGCCGGGGCCGGGCAGCATCGGCACCATCACGTCGAGGAGCCGCGCGCCCAGGATCGTGCGGTACGTCCAATCCCGCCCGGCGTCTCCCCGGGCCGCCGCGAACCTGCCCAGCGCCTCCTCGTCCGAGAACGCGCAGATCCACCGCACCCCGTTGAAGTCCGCGGTCCACAGACTGTCCTGGTCGTCGAACGGCACCAGCACGGCCGTACGCCGGAATTCGCCGAGCAACCGCGCAAACCGGCGCCGTGCCTCGACGACCCCGTCGGCCGGCTCCGGATGCGGCACGGCCCGTGCGGCCCGGTCCTCCGAAGTCGTCTCCAGGTCCGGCCGCGCCACTTCGACGTGCGCTTCCGCCAACTCCGACAGTCTTGAAACCTGGTGGGACTTCGGTCCCCCGCCCCCGTTGTCATTCACCCACGCATGCTGCCATGCGCTCGTTCACATGAGCAACGAGCTTGCGTTCGATTCGGTCTCGTCCGAACCGGATGCGTAGTCGCCGGTCTACTCGTCCGCGAAGATCTCCTCGGCCGAGTCCGCCGTGACGGCGCGCATCAGCCAGGCGCGCAGCGTCTCGGGGTCGTAGCAGCCGGTGACGCGGTCGCGGACGCCGTCGGTCACGGCGATACCGCGCTGCTCCAGGACCAGCAGTATGGCGTCGGCACTGGCCTGGGCCCGTCCCTCGGCGCGGCCCTCGGCTCGGCCCTCGTCTCGGATCTCCTCCGAGAGGCACGACTTGTAGAAGGAGAGGTCCACAGCCACCAGCGTCCTCCAGAGGTCCTGGGCCGGGCGCTTGCTCAGCCCCTGTGCGGTGAATTCGATGATCGGGTCGGCGACGTTCTCGGGACGGAGTGGGGTCGGCGGTGGTCAGCTACGGCAGTCGCCGCATTTGCCCGGTTCGGGGGAGCGGTACGCGCGGTCGCAGGTGTCGCAGTTCTGGAGCGGGTGTCTCGCCGACGGTCTCTCCGCGCGGAACGGTGGCAGGGGCGGGAGTTGGGCCGCCAGGCGGTGGGCCAGCAGGGCCGCAGGCCGGTGCAGGGGCTCCGGTGGCAGGGCGGTGGTCAGCGCGCGGTGCACGTCCTCGGGGGTGAGGTCGCGTTCGAGCCAGGCGGCGAGGCCCGGGACGAGGTGCTCGGCGTCCGTCGCGGAGATCAGCAGCCGCGGATCGGTGCGGCGGAGACCGGAGAGGACGCCGATCGCCGTCCGGACGAGATCCGGCGTCGGGTACACGGGCTCCGGTACGGCCGGGAGGGCGGCCCGTCGGCGGGGTTCGCGCTGCTCGCGCCGTCGTGGCGGAGGTTCCGCCACGGGCCTCGGAGGGGGGCCGTCCCCCTTGGTGGGACGGGGCGACGGGGCGCTCGTGCGGCGGGGGCCGCCGCCCGTGCGGCCCGGCCGGTTGCAGGAGACCGTGCGGGTCACGACCCGCCCGGTCGCCGTGCGTTCCTTGGTGCGGCGCAGGTAGCCGTGGGCCTCCAGCTCGCGCAGGGCGGCGGCGATCCGTGTGGTGCCTTCCGGGAAGCGCCGGGCCAACGACCGGATGTCCACGGGCGATCCGGCCGGCAGCGACTGGATGTGCGTCGCCAGTCCGATCGCCGTCAGCGAGAGGTCCGCGTGCTGCGCGAGGTGGTTGCCGACGACCGTGAAGTGAGTGGAGTGATGGGTGTTCTCGTGCACCACTCCGCAGGAAGTACCCCGGGAAGGGTGGTTCTTCATGCCGCTGCGGGACGTGGCAAGGGCCTGCGCGCTAGGGTTTTCGTTAGCCATCGGGAAGCGATCTCTTCCTTGGTGGTCAGGCCCTCGCATTGGGATTGCCGTCCCGGCGAGGGCCGACGCATGTCTGCGTCCGGATCTGTTGGGCAGAGCGTAGATCAGGCAACCCACCCCAAAGCCAGCTGAGTTGGCATATTCACCCTCGCGAGTGAGACCGGTCCGAACGGGGAGGAGGGGTGGGGTTTGGTT
The DNA here is from genome assembly GCF_044752965.1 of Streptomyces sp. NPDC088553. Lineage (NCBI taxonomy): Bacteria > Bacillati > Actinomycetota > Actinomycetes > Kitasatosporales > Streptomycetaceae > Streptomyces > Streptomyces sp. NPDC088553. The sequence continues at coordinate 368,505 of NZ_JBIVMG010000006.1, forward strand.
CGGTTTCTTTCCCCCGGTGGTCGTTTCTTTGGGAGGCCGTCCACCCGACCGGCGACCGAGATCACGGGATCCGGTGGCCAGGCCCTTTGTGCAGGTCAGACACGGTCAAAGGCGTGGCAGGTCGAGTTCCGCCCAGACGGTCTTCCGGGGTACCGGACCGAGCTCGACGCCCCACCGGTCGGCCAGCGCCTCGACCAGGAGCAGTCCTCGTCCCGAGTCGCTCTCGGGGTGGTGAGGTCGGGCGCGTGGGAGATCCTCGCCCCGCGTGTCCGTCACCTCGATCCGTAGCGTGTCCGGTCGCGACAGCAGGGCCAGCCGGAAGCTCCGGCCGGCGACCCGTCCGTGCGTCGCGGCGTTCGCGGCGAGTTCGGCGACGACCTGGGTCGCCGACTCCGTCGGCCCGTACGGGACGTCGAGGTCCCGCATCCACGCGACGGCGAGCAGCCGGGCGAGCCGGGCCCCTCGGGGCGTGGGGGACAGGAGCACGCTGAAGTGGCGTGCGGGCGCGTGGACTTGCGTCACGTTCTGCTGATTCACGTCACCGAGCGTGGCTGCTCCTGACTACCGTGAACAGTGACGACGTCGATGCGTAGAGCCGTTGTCCGGAGCTTGTCCACTGCTGTCCGGGCTGTCCGGACCCTCTTCACGGGTAGGGGCGTCGCGCCACGAAGGGGCGAGGGAAGGGTGCGGTATGTCGGTGGATGGTGCGGCACAGCGGCTCAAGACCGAGGCGGACGAACCGGGGTGGGAGGTCGACCCGGACGACGACTGGGGCGTGGCCGTGGTCGCCACCGTGGGGCGGCAGTTGAGGCTCCGGAGGGAGGCGGTGGGGATGCGGGCCGCCGAGCTGGGGACGGCCACCGGCTACGGCGAGGACCTCATCTACAAGATCGAGAGCGGCAAGCGGATCCCGCGCCCCGAGTTCCTGGACAAGGCGGACGAGGTGCTGGGGGCGGGTGGTCTGCTCTCGGCCATGAAGGAGGACGTGGCGAAGGTCCGGTACCCGAAGAAGGTGCGGGCGTTGGCGAAGATGGAGGGCAAGGCGGTCGAGATTCAGCTCTATGACCCGCTCAACATCCACGGCCTCTTGCAGACGCCGGAGTACGCGCGTGGGCTGCTGATGATGAGGCGGCCGGCGTACACGCAGGACGAGGTCGAGCGGATGGCAGCCGGTCGGATGGCGCGGCAGAGCATCTTCCAGCGGGACCCGGCCCCGGAGATCAGCTTCGTTCTGGAGGAGTGGACGCTTCGCCGCCCGCTGGGCGGGCGGAGTCTGCGGCGTCCTCAACTGGAGCGCCTGCTGGAGGTGGGGCAGTTGCGGAACGTCGAGCTTCAGGTGATGCCGCTGGACCGCGAGGAGCACGCCGGACTCGCTGGTGGTATCGAGGTGTTGAAATTCGAGGACGGATCGGCTGTGGGACGCTCGGCAGCCGTGGCCAATGGGCGGCCCGTGACCGAGCCGAAACAGCTCCATATCCTGGAGTTGCGGTATGGCATCATCCGGGCTCAGGCCCTCACTCCACGTGAGTCGACCGCCTTCATTGAGCAACTGCTGGGAGAGACATGATCCGCAACACCTCTGCTGGGGACGCCTCCGAACTGGCTTGGTTCAAGAGCAGCTACAGCAGCAGCAGCGAGGGTGACTCCTGCATCGAGGTCGCCACCACCCCCGCCACCGTCCACGTCCGCGACTCCAAGTGCCACGACGGCCCGCAGCTCGCGTTCCTGCCCGGTGCCTGGGCGGGCTTCGTCTCGTACGCGACGGCCGGCTGATCCCGCCACGCCCGCTCCGTCACCCACCGGTGCGAAGAGTTCTTCGCGCGGGCCGTCACACTTCCCGGCCGGGCTCCGTCAGTGCTGTGTCCGGCTCGGTCGAGGCGGATACGGAGAGGCTGAAGGAGCCGTCGCGATGTTCACCGAGATGTCCACCACCGCTGTCGTCGTCACCGCCGTCGCCGCCTTCATGGCCGGGTTCTCCGGGGCCTCGATCTTCTTCCGGGCGAAGTTCGTCGTCGAGCCCCTCGCCCAGTACGGCGTTCCCCAGGCCTGGTGGAACTGGCTCGGCGCCGCCAAGGCCGCCGGGGCGGTGGGGCTGGTCGTGGGGTTCTTCGTGCCCGTCGTCGGGACCCTCGCCGCGATCGGGCTGGTCCTGTACTTCGCCGGGGCCGTGATCACCGTGCTCCGCGCCCGCTCCTACGGCCACGTGCCCTTCCCGCTGATCTACATGGCGCCCGCCGTCGCCGTCCTCGTGATCGTCTGAGCCACCCGCGACGACGAAGGCCGCCGCCCCCGGAGAGGGGGCGGCGGCCTTTCGCCGTACGACGTGCCGTGCGGACGTCAGTCCTTCTTCGGCTCCTCCAGGCGCGGGAACAGCACCGCGCCCTTCGTCACCGTCGCGCCCGCGGGGAGCTGGCCCCACGTGGCGGAGGACTGGACCGGCTGGGCGGCCAGGGCGCCCAGGGACGCCTCGGCGCCCAGGGACTCCCAGAGCGCCTGCGAGGTCTCCGGCATGATCGGGTTCAGCAGGACGGCGACGGCGCGGAGCGACTCGGCGGCCGTGTAGAGGATCGTCGCCAGGCGGGCCCGGCCCTCCTCCGACTCGTCCTTCGCGACCTTCCACGGCTCCTGCTCCGTGATGTAGCCGTTGACCTGCTTCACGAAGTCGAAGATCGCCAGGATGCCGGCCTGGAAGTCCAGCTCCTCGCCGATCTTCGCGTCGGCCGTCGCGACGGCCTTGGCCAGGCCCTCGTGGATCGCCTTCTCCGCGTCGCCGTCGGCGGTCGAGGCCGGCAGCGCGCCGTCGAAGTACTTGCCGACCATGGCCGCGACGCGGGACGCCAGGTTGCCGTAGTCGTTCGCCAGCTCGGACGTGTAGCGGGCGGAGAAGTCCTCCCACGAGAACGAGCCGTCCTGGCCGAACGCGATCGCCCGCAGGAAGTACCAGCGGTACGCGTCCACGCCGAAGTGCGAGGTCAGGTCCTGCGGCTTGATGCCGGTCAGGTTCGACTTCGACATCTTCTCGCCGCCGACCATCAGCCAGCCGTTGGCCGCGACCCGGCCCGGGACCGGCAGACCCTGCGCCATCAGCATCGCCGGCCAGATCACCGCGTGGAAGCGCAGGATGTCCTTGCCGATGAGGTGGACGTTCGCGGGGAAGGTCTCGTCGAACTTCGCCGGGTTCTCGTTGTAGCCGACGGCCGTCGCGTAGTTGAGCAGCGCGTCGATCCACACGTAGATGACGTGCTTCTCGTCCCACGGCACCGGGACGCCCCAGTCGAACGTCGAGCGCGAGATGGAGAGGTCCTCCAGGCCCTGCTTGACGAAGTTCACGACCTCGTTGCGGGCCGACTCCGGCTGGATGAAGCCCGGGTTCGCCTCGTAGAACTCCAGGAGCTTCGGGCCGTACTCGCTCAGCTTGAAGAAGTAGTTCTCCTCCTTGAGGATCTCCACCGGCTTCTTGTGGACGGCGCACAGCTTCGTGCCGTCCTCGGCCTCGATGAGGTCGCCGGGGAGCTTGTACTCCTCACAGCCCACGCAGTACGGGCCCTCGTAGCCGCCCTTGTAGATCTCGTCCTTGTCGTACAGGTCCTGCACGAACTCCTGGACGCGGTCCGTGTGACGCTTCTGCGTGGTGCGGATGAAGTCGTCGTTCGCGATGTTCAGGTGCTCCCAGAGGGGCTTCCAGGCCTCCTCGACGAGCTTGTCGCACCAGGCCTGGGGCGTGACGTTGTTCGCCTCGGCCGTGCGCATGATCTTCTGACCGTGCTCGTCCGTGCCGGTGAGGTACCACACCTTCTCGCCGCGCTGACGGTGCCAGCGCGTGAGCACGTCGCCTGCGACGGTCGTATAGGCGTGGCCCAGGTGAGGAGCGTCGTTGACGTAGTAAATGGGGGTCGTGACGTAGAACGCCTTCGCCCCCTGCTTCTCGGATCCAGTGGCCGCCATGGTCGAAATCCTAACGGTCGTACGAAGATCCACTCACATCGATAAACCCGGGGGCGGGCGACGGGCCGGGCACGAGGAGGATGGAGGTCATGCGTGTACTGGTAGCCGAGGACGAACGCCCCCTCGCCGAGCTCGTCGCCACCGGACTGCGGCGCGCCGGCTTCGCCGTCGACACCGTCCACAGCGGCGACGCCGCCCTCGACCACCTCGGGCTCCACCCGTACGACGTCCTCGTCCTCGACCGCGACCTGCCGCGCGTCCATGGCGACGACGTCGCCCGCCGCCTCGTCGCCGAGGGCTCCCCGACCCGCATCCTCATGCTGACCGCCGCGACCGCCACCGAGGACCGCGTCACCGGCCTCGACCTGGGCGCCGACGACTACCTCGGCAAGCCCTTCGAGTTCCCCGAGCTGGTCTCCCGGGTCCGCGCCCTGCGGCGCCGCTCCGCCCGCGCGCCCCTGCCTCCGCTCCTGGAGCGGTACGGGCTCCGCATGGACACCGTGCGGCGGACCGCCACCCGCGACGGGCGGGACCTTGACCTCTCCCCCAAGGAGTTCTCCGTCCTCCAGATCCTCCTGGAGGGCGACGGGGCCGCCGTCTCCGCCGAGGAGCTCCTCGACCGCGCCTGGGACGCCCACGCCGACCCCTTCACCGGTGCCGTACGCGTCTGCATGAGCAAGCTGCGCGCGAAGCTCGGCGAGCCGGCGCTGATCAGGACGGTGCAGGGCGTGGGGTACCAGCTGTGAGGCCGGGCGGCGACGCGGGCTACCTGGGGTCCGGCTCCACCATCCGGACGCGGATCGCGCTCGTGTACGGGGGTGTCTTCCTGGTCCTCGGCACGGTGCTGCTGCTCGTCGTGAACCTGCTCGTCCTCGCCGGGACGGACGACGAGACCGACGCGATCGTGGCACGCGCCAACGGGGCCGTGACCGGGACCGGGGCGGCGGCGAACGGGGTCGCCGTCGTCGAGGCGTACGAGCTGGGGGACGACATCAGCCGCGCCGCCGGCGAGCAGATGCTCATGTGGTCGAGCCTCGCCCTGCTCGTCATGGCCTGCTGCGCCGTCGTCGTGGGGTGGTGGATCGCCGGCCGCGTGCTCCGGCCCGTGCACGAGATGACCGCCCGCGCCGCCCGCCTCTCCGAACGCAACCTGCACGACCGGATCGCCGTCACCGGACCCGATGACGAGCTCAAGGAACTCGGCGACACCATCGACGCGCTGCTCGGCCGCCTGGAGACCGCCTTCGACAGCCAGCGCCGGTTCATCGCCAACGCCTCCCACGAGCTCCGCACCCCGCTCGCCACCCAGCGCGTCGCGATCCAGGTCGGTCTCGACGACGACTGCGACGTACGGCAGGTGCTCCTCGACGCCAACCGTCGCAGCGAACGCCTCATCGACGGTCTGCTGCTGCTCGCCCGCAGCGAGCGGGGGCTCGCCGAACGCGAGGACGTGCGGCTCGGGGAGCTCGCGGAGGAGGAGTGGGCGGACGCGTCCGTGGTGGCCGGCGGCGGTGTCGTACGGGGCAGCCGGGTGCTGCTCGGGCAGCTCGTACGGAATCTCGTCGCGAACGCGGTCGCCTACAACGTGCCGGACGGCACGGTCGACGTACGGGCCGAGGGAGGGGTGCTCACGGTGACCAACACGGGACCGGTCGTCCCGCCCGACGAGGTGGCCGGGCTCTTCGAACCCTTCCGGCGCGGCGAGGGGCGGGACCGGATGGGGCCGGGCGCGGGGCTCGGCCTGTCCATCGTGCGGTCGATCGCGGAGGCGCACGGAGGGCGGGTGCGGGCGGTGGCCCGGGGCGCGGGGGAGGGCGGCGGCCTGGTGGTGACGGTGACCCTGCCGGTCACCGCCACCTCCGCCGTTTCCCCCGCCGCGTCTCCCGCCGGCCCCTTCGCTCCCTGAGCCGCCCCTACCGCCGACGGGCGTGCAGCACGTGGGCCTCCAGCGGCAGCGGGCTGTGGCCGACGAGGGCGAGTCCGGCGTCGGCGAGCAGCCGGGCGTACGCGGCGGCCGTGCGCTCCCGCCCTCCCGTGTTGCACATCATGTGGAGGTCCCACGCCGTCGCCAGCGAAGGCGAGGGGTCCACGGGCAGGAGGCGCTCCACGATCAGGAGGTCGGCCTCCGGCGGCATCGCGGCCGCGCAGTGGCGCAGGATCGCCCGGCACCGCTCGTCGTCCCAGTCGTGCAGGACCCGGGAGAGCACGTACACGTCCCCGTCCGCCGGTACGTCCGCGAAGTCGCCGGTCAGGAAGGCGCACCGCTCCGCCACGGTGCCGAGCCGGGCGCGGGCCGCCTCGACCACGTGGGCGCGTTCGAGGAGGACCCCGCGCAGAGTGGGGTGCGCGGTGAGGAGACGCCCGAGGAGTTCTCCGGTGCCTCCGGCGATGTCCACGACGGTACGGCCGCCGGGGGCGGCGGCCGCCGCCGTGACGACAGGGTGCCGCGGCAGCGGGTCGAACATCGGGGCGCTCGCCGTCATGGACCGGTCGAACCGGGCGGCGAGCTCGGGGTCGTGGGCGAAGTGGTCGAAGTGGTTCTCGCCGTACCGGTCCTCGAACCCCGGCTCTCCCGTCCGCACGGTGTGCGTGAGCCGGGCGAAGGACTCGTAGAACGGCCCCCCGTACATCAGGGCCAGCGACCGCACCGACCCCTCCGCGTCCTCGCGCAGCAGCAGCCCCGCCTCCGTCAGCCGGAACGTGCCGCGCGCGCCGGGCTCCTCGGCCACGACACCCACCATGGCGAGGTACCGGAGCAGCGTCGCCAGGTTCTCCGGCCGGGCCCCCACCACCGGTGCCAGCTCCTCGGCCCCGCGCGCGGTGGACGGGCTCATCGCCTCCGGCAGCCGCAGCTCCGCGCACGCCGCAAGGGCCTGCGTCGTCCAGGCGCCGGTCAGCAGGCGAAGGAGCGTTTCCGCCGGATGCGCGGTTCGCCGCTCGTCGAGGTGCTCGGCCAGGACGTCCCGGTGGTCACCGCGCGCGTACAGCTCCACTCGCCGGTAGGGCGTCTTCGTCTCGTCGGGCGCGGCGAAGTAGAAGACGGTCCCGTCCTCGTGCGGGTTGTAACCGCCGCCGTCCGGCGCCGCGCCGTGCCGCAGGAAGCCGGCGCGCAGCCCGCGCAGCACCAGGGGGTCGGGCCGCTCGACGTCGAAGGCCAGATGCGCCTCCCGGTCCGCGGCCCGCTCCTCGGCGGCGATCGTCGCCGCCGATCCCGCCGATCCTGTCGGGGCCGTCAGCGCGAACACCTCCACCGCACGCCCCTCGCCGCCCGGCCCGTACACCGCCGGGCGGAGGATCCGGACGTCCAGCTCCCCCGCGTACCCCAGCCCGTGCCGTGCCGCCAGCCGCTCCCGCACCACCACGCTCGGCCGCGCCTCGCCGTCCGGGGACAGTCCGGCGGCGGCCAGCTCCGCCCGGAGGGCTCGTTCGCCGGGCGGGAAGACAAGCAGCGCGGCGTGCGCGAACCGGCAGCGTTCGGTCATCGCCCGCAGCTCGGGGCCGTCGAGTCCGGGCAGGACGCGCGCCAACAGGTCGGGCGTCTCCTGCTCCCGTACGAAATCGGCGGCGGCGCGCAGACGCTCGACGTCGGTGGAGGCCGGGGTGGTGGTGGTCGTCATCGCGGGGGTTCCTTCGGGGAGGGGAAGGGACGGCGGAATGCGGGCAGGGGAGGGCGGAGCCACGGCCCCTGGGGCGGGACCGGGCTCTCCACGGCCGTACGGAAGGAAGGAGGGAGGCAGGCAGGGAGAGAGGAGAGAGGGAGGGCGGACGGTCAGACGCCGACGTAGTTCTCGGCGAACCATTCCTGTTGGGTACGGGAGTTCCGCAGCGCGTCCATCCGGGCACGCCGCAGCCCCTCCTGGAAGGGGGAGGTGCCGCCGTCGGGGCCGGGCACGCGGTGGAGGAGCTGGATCATCCAGTGCGAGAACTCCTGGGCGCGCCAGATGTGGGCGAGGCACCGCGCCGAGTACGCGTCGAGTCCCCCGGAGTCCCCGTGCAGGAGGTCGTCGGCGAGGGCGCGGGCGAGGAGGTCGGCCTCAAGGACGGCGAGGTTGGCCCCCTTCGCGGCCGAGGGGCTGAGCAGGCTCGCGGCGTCACCGACGAGGAACAGCGGTCCGTGGCGCAGCGGTTCGAGGACGTCGGACTCGAAGTCGACCACCGTCCGCTGCAGGATGCTCCCCCGCCTCAGCGGCCCGAACTCGTCGGCCCGCATCCGCAGGCCGAGCTCGTCCCACACCCGCTCGTCGGGCCAGTCGTCCGGCACGGTGCCGCGCGGGCACTGGAGGTAGTACCGGGTGACCTCGGGGGAGCGCGCCATGTGGCCGGCGAATCCCCGGGCGTGCGTGGCGTATCCGACGGCGTCGAGGCTCGGGGGCGCCTCCGCGAGGAGTCCGAGCCAAGAGACCCCGTGGTCGCGGTGGTGGTGCCGTACCGCGCCGGGCGGCAGCGCGCGGCGCCCCGCTCCGTACCGTCCGTCGCAGGCGGCGACGTACCGCGCCCGCCAGTGCGCGGTACGGCCGTCCGGCTCCCGCACGGCCACCGAGGGGCGCGGCCCGTCGAGGCCGGTCACGTCGACGGCCTCGGTGTCGAAGCGGATCCGTCCGCCGGCCCCGAGGAAGAGCCGGACGAGATCGGTGACCAGGTCGTGCTGCGGATAGACGGTGTGCGGCTCGCCCTTGCCCAGCCGGCCGTAGTCGAGGCGGAACCGTCCGTCCTCGGTGCGGAACTCGCAGACGGCGTGCTCCTGCCCGCGCTTCCGCAGCCCCTCGTCGAGGCCGTGCCGGGCCAGGACCCGCGCGGTGTGCGGGGCGAGGAAACCGGCCCGCGCCCGCTGCTGCACGTGCTCGCGGCTCGCCCGCTCCAGGACGACGCAGTCGACGCCGTCGCGGAGGAGGAGGTTTCCGAGCACCAGCCCGGCGGGGCCCGCGCCGAGGATGACCACATCGGCGGAGCGGGTCATGTCCGGCGCGGATAAAGGACGTTGACTCTCTGTCACGAGAGTGGATCTTAGGGGTGGCGAAACTCAGCGGATGCTGAATATCACCCGAATGCCGCACGGGAAGAGAAAAAGGATTCTGCCGGGGGCTCACGCGCGCGGACTCACGCGCGCGGACTCACGCCCGCGGGCCGGGTCCGGGAAGATCCCGGACCCGGCCCGCGCCGTGGAACTCCTTCTCGGACCCTCAGAACTCCAGGCCCGCGAGCAGGCCGGCGTAGAAGGCCGCGTGCGCGGTCTCGGCCGGGGACGTGCCCGCGAAGTACGTGCCGGTACGGGGAGTGCCGTCGAGCTTGCGGACGAAGTCGAAGGCCTTGTTGTCCTCCTCGCCCCAGGCCACGAACCGCCAGTGCAGCGGACGCTCCGCCGCCTCGGCCAGGGCCGCGGTGGCGGCGGTCTTCGACTCGGGCGCGCCGTCCGTCTGGAAGACGACCAGGGCGGTACGGGTCGGGTCGGCCTTCTCGTGGTGGGCGAGGACCTCTTCCACGGCGCGGTGGTAGTTGGTCCGGCCCAGGCGGCCGAGGGTGGAGTTGACCTCGTCGATACGGGTCGGCGTGAGGCCGGCCGGGGTCAGCTCGACCGTCCCGTCGATGTCCGTCGAGAAGAACACGGTCGTGACGGTGGCGTCCTCGTCGAGGTGCGCCGCGAGCGCGGTCACCTGCTCGGCGAGCCGCTGCACGGACCCGTCCTTGAAGTACCCGCGCATCGAGCCGGAGCGGTCGACCACGAGGTACACGGCGGCCCGGGCCCCGGCGAGCCCCTGCGCCTCCAGCTGCGCGGCGGCGGCGGCGTGGGCGTCGGCCAGGTGCGCGGGAAGGCCGCCGCCGGAGGCCGGGACGGCGACGGTCGCGTCCGGCGCGGTGACGGTGGCTGCGGGCTCCACCTCGGCCGCGGCGGTGACGAACTCCGGCTCGGGCGCGAGCGCCTCGCCGGCCTGCGGCTCGGCGGCAACGGCCTCGGCCTCGTCGGCCTGCGGCTCGGTCGGCTCGGCCTGGGGCTCCTCGGCGGCTTCCGCGGCCGGGGTCGTGTCGTCGGCGACGACAGCGGCCTCCGGCTCCTCGGCGGCATCAGCGGTGGCATCAGCGGCGGCGGTCGCCTCGGGCTCGGCGGGCTCGTCCGCCTGCGGCTCGGCCGCAAGCGCCTCGGGCTCGGTGCCCTGCTTCTCCGGGGCGGGTTCGGCCTCCGCCGCGGGAACGTCGGTCGCCTCGGCGACGACGGGCTCGGCCTCGGGCTCGGCGGCGGTCCCGTCGGCCTGCGGCTTCGCCGTGACGGCCTCGGGCTCCGCCTGCGGCTCCCCGGCGGACTCTGCCGCCAGGGTCGTGTCGTCGGCGACGACGGCGGCCTCAGGCTCCTCGGCAAGGTCGGCGTCAGCGGCGTCGGTCGCCTGGGCCTCGGGCTCGGCGGCGGGCTCGGCGGCGGGCTCGTCGGCCTGCGGCCCGGCCGTGACGGCCTCGGGCTCCGCCTGCGGCTCCCCGGCGGACTCTGCCGCCGGGGTCGTGTCGTCGGCGACGACGCCGGTCGCCTCGGCGGCGAGGGCCGGCTCCGGCTCCTCCGCCGTGTCGGCGGCCGCGCTCGGCTCGGCCTCGGGCTCGGGCTCGGCCGTGTCGGCAGTCGCGTCGGGCTCGGCGGCGACGGTCGTGCTCGCCTCCGGCTCCACCCCGTCGGCCTCGGCCTGCGGCTCGGTCGGCTCCTCGGCCACCGGCGCCTCCACCGACTCCACGGCCTGGGGCTCGGCCGCCTCCGTGGACGCGGTCTCCGCCTCGGGCTCGGCGTCGGCCGCCGCCTCCGGCTCCGCCGGGGCTTCGGCATCCGTCGACTCGACGTCCGCCTCGACCGGCGCGGCGGCAGGCGCCTCAGCCTCGGCCGTCACCTCCACCTCGGCGGCAGGCGTCTCCGCAGCGGCGGGCGCCGCCGGCTTCTCCGGCGCGGGCGACGGCGTCTTCGCCCGGGCCCGCGGGATCTGCGGGTTGTCGAACGACGCCGCCACCAGGTCGTCCGCCGCCTGGCGGGCCACCGCCTCCGAGGTGTCCGACGACCCGGACCCGGACGACGCCGTCGACCTGGCCGGGACCGTCGCCGCGGCCGAAGTGGTGACCGTCGCCTCAGCCGTGACCGTCTCCGAGGGCGAAGCCGTCGCCGTCTCCGTCGACGTGGTCTCACGCGTCTGGGGCGGGACGACGGAGGTCGCCGGGGATTCCTCGCGGTCTCGGCCGAACACCTTGCGCAGCATGCTCCGAATACCCATGGGCGAACCCTTTCGCATGAGTGGGGTGCGTGTGAATGTCCGTACTGGGTGTTTCGGGACGTTCATCCCTGGCCAGGGCGGACACGTAAGGTTAGCGGCCACTCCTCCCCTCCTCGGCGACCCGGTCGCCCCCGGTTGCCGTGCATTCATTCGTCGTTCACCCCGTCGCCGTCCCTGTGCAGATGTGCGCACATAGCGTCGCCGCCGAAGGTTTACCCGACACCATGTCGGCGCAGCGTGCGCCGGAGGAGGACGAAGTGCGCAAACTGCTGCCGCTGCTGAGCACGAACCCCCACGGAGGCGGACGTTCCGCTCTCACCTGCCGTTACCGCTGTGGTGACGCCTGCTTCCACGAGGTTCCCAACACCAGCGACAACGAGTACGCCGGCGACGTCATAGCCGGTGTCCTCTCACGCCGTTCGGCCCTCCGTGCCGCCGCCGTCGTGACGGTCGCCTCCGCCGCCGGCGGCGCCATCGCGTTCGGCAACGCGCCCGAGGCCGTCGCCGGCCCGGAGACCTTCGGCCCCGGTCACGGTCACGGCCACGGCTCCGGCAAGGTCGACGGCGCCCGCGGTCTCCGCTTCACCCCCGTCGCGCCCAACACCGCCGACAAGGTGACCGTGCCGTCCGGCTACGCGCAGAACGTGGTCATCCGCTGGGGCGAGCCCATCCTCCGCGGCGCCCCGGCCTTCGACTCCGAGAAGCAGACGGCGAAGGCCCAGGCCGGCCAGTTCGGCTACAACAACGACTTCCTCTCCCTGCTGCCGCTGCGCGGGGAGCACGACCGCCAGGTCCTCGTCGCGAACCACGAGTACACCGACGAAGTCCTGATGTTCCGCAACTACGACGCCGCGAACCCGACCCGCGAGCAGGTCGAGATCGCCTGGGCCGCGCACGGCCTCTCGGTCGTCGTCGTCCAGGAGGAGCACCGCACGGGCAAGCTCACCCCGGTCTCCCGCCACCACCTCAACCGCCGCCTCCACACGACGAGCGAGTTCGAGGTCACCGGCCCCGCCGCCGGCAGCGCCCTGCTGAGGACCTCCGCCGACCCCGAGGGCCGTACCGTCCTCGGCACGCTCAACAACTGCGCCGGCGGCACCACCCCGTGGGGCACCACCCTCCACGGCGAGGAGAACTTCAACCAGTACTTCGCCAACGGCTCCAGCGCCACCGACAAGCGCTACGGCGTCGGCACCGGTGCCACCGAGCGCAAGTGGGAGCGGTTCGACAAGCGCTTCGACCTCAAGCAGGAGCCCAACGAGGTCCACCGCTTCGGCTGGGTCGTCGAGCTCGACCCGTACGACCCCGACTCCACCCCCCGCAAGCGCACCGCGCTCGGCCGCTTCAAGCACGAGGCCGCGCAGCCCCGCCTGACCGCCGACGGCCGTCCGGTCGTCTACATGGGCGACGACGAGCGGTTCGACTACTTCTACAAGTTCGTCTCCAGCAAGCGGATGAAGAAGGGGAACTCGCGGGCCGCCCGCGAGCACAACCTCACCCTGCTCGACGAGGGCACGCTGTACGTCGCCAAGCTGACCGGTGACTCCCCGGCCGCCGAGATCGACGGCACCGGCAAGCACCCCACCGACGGCGAGTTCGACGGCTCCGGCGTGTGGATCCCGCTCGCCACCGGTGACGTCTCGCACGTCCCCGGCATGACCGCCGAGGAGGTGTACGTCTTCACCCGTCTCGCCGGTGACAAGGTCGGGGCCACGAAGATGGACCGCCCCGAGGACGTCGAGCCGAGCCCCCGCACCGGTCGCGTCTACGTCGCGCTCACCAACAACACCGACCGCGGCAAGGCCGGCAAGGCCGGCGCCGACGAGGCCAACCCGCGCAACCTCAACAAGCACGGGCAGATCCTGGAGCTCGCCGAGAACTGGGACGACCCGTCCTCCGACGGTTTCGCCTGGCGTCTCTTCCTGGTCGCCGGTGACCCGAACGACCCGGCCACCTACTTCGCGGGCTACCCCAAGGAGAAGGTCTCCCAGATCTCCTGCCCGGACAACGTGGCCTTCGACCCGCACGGCAACCTGTGGATCTCCACGGACGGCGCCCAGCTCGGCTCGCACGACGGCCTGTTCGGCGTCGCGACGCAGGGCGAGCGCCGCGGTGAGCTCAAGCAGTTCCTGACCGTGCCCAAGGGCGCCGAGACCTGCGGCCCGATCATCCAGGACCGCCGTGTCCTGGTGGCCGTGCAGCACCCGGGCGAGATCGACGGCGCCTCCGTCGAGAACCCGAAGTCGGAGTGGCCCGACGGACCCGGCAAGATCGTCCGCCCGTCGGTCGTCGCCGTGTGGCGCACGGACGGCCGCGACATCGGCGTCTAGGGCCTGTCCGGCGGATCACGGCCGGGGGGTGGGGTGCTCGCTCACTCCACCCCCAGGCCCTCCCTGAACCGGACGAACTGCTCCTCGGGGTCCCCGGTGTACGCCCATGGCACCCACGCCGCCCGTGCGCCGAGCATCCCGAGGAGCTCCCGGGCGATCTCCACCTGACCCGCGTAACAGGCCGCGTGCACCAGGAAGTTGAGGTCACCCACCTCCTCCGGCGCCACCGGCGCCCCCGGATCGCGGCCGCCGATCCAGCGCGCGTGGGTGCGCCGCAGCTCCGTCACCGCGAGCTCGTGCTTCCAGTGCTGGTCGAAGCCGCGCACCGGGCCCCGGCCGAGCGCCCCGTCCGCGATGTACCGGTACTCCTCCACCCGTGCCACCTGCACGAGCACGGGCAGCGGGGAGCCGGGCGGTGCCACCCCCGCCGCGTCCCGCGCGAAGTCGTACATGCTGCCGTGCGTCCCGTGCCACCGCGCCGACCAGTAGCGCAGCACCTGGATGTGCCCCTCCGTGTTGTACGGGTCCCGGCGCCGCAACTCGTCGAACCAGTGCCGCAGTTCGCGGCGCGGCACCCCGCCCTCGTACAGCCTGGCCACCGACAGCAGCGACACCCACGGCATCGGGTCGGCGGGCGCCGCCTCTGCCGCGCCCCGGCAGGCGTCGACGGCGGCGTCGATCCGGCCCCGCTCGACGGCCGCGCCCCGGCCGGCCGCGATCGCCGCGTCGAAGACCCGCACCACCTCGGTCGCGGCCCGCAGCACGGCCGCGTCGGGGTTGCCCGGCTCGGCGGCCCGCCAGGTCTCCACGGTGGAGCTGCCCGCGGCCGCGTGCGAGAGGAGCCGCAGCCGGTGGGTGCGGCGCGCCCAGTGGTCACCGGTGGCGGCGAGCAGGTCCCGTACGCCCTGCCAGCGGCCGATGACGATGTCGTGGCGCGCCTCGGTCAGGGCGCGGTCCCCGAAGTCCGGGTCGAAGTCGGGCGCGAAGCGCTCCTGACGTGCCGAGCGCGCGGAGCGGCGGCGTACGGCCATCGGGGGCCTCCTTCGGGTTCGGCTGCCGTCAGAAGTGGTGACTCGCTTGTGTTCCCGTGCTCTCGGTTCTGTGCCCTTGGTGATGGCCGGGATCAGAAATCCGTTGCGTAGCTCTTGTCCCTGGTTCCGCTCCGCGCGCGCGTGGCCGGGCCCGAGCCCTCCGCGGCCGCCATCGCGCGGGCCGCGTCCAGACGGGCCGGGCGGTAGTAGTCGCTACCCTTGCGCCAGTACACGACCAGCGGGACGACGCCGAGGAGCAGGCCGCCGAGGCCGATCGTGAGGGCGGTGGTGGAGAGCTCGCCGAGCGATTCGACGAAGGTCCAGAGCATGAACGTGGAGCCGAGCAGCGGCCAGACGCCGCCGAGCAGCAGGTTCCGTACGGAGCGGAGGAGGACCGACTTGTAGGCGACGACGGCGGCGATGCCCGCGAGGCCGTAGTAGAACGCGATCTGGAGCCCGATCGCGGAGACCGCGTCGCGGAGGATCTGCTGCACCGAGCCGGCGGCCGCGGCGGCCGCGAACAGCAGCAGGGCGGCGCCGCCGACGGCGGCGATCGCGACCCACGGGGTGTTCCAGCGGCGGTGCACGGTGCCGAGCGCGGTCGGCAGGGTCCGGTCGCGACCCATCGCGAAGAGCGAGCGGGTGACCTGGAGAAGCGTGGTCTCCAGGGTGGCGACGGTCGACAGCAGGACGGCGACGACGAGGAGTTTGCCGCCGACCCCGGGCCACACCTCCTGGCCGACGACCGCGAGGACGTTGGGTCCCGCGGTGCGGATCTCCTCCGCGCTCAGCAGCACGTTGACGACGACGGTGACGGCGACGAAGAGGAGGAAGACGAAGCCGACGCCGACGAGCGCGGCGAGTCCCGCGGTACGGCGGCTGTTCCGGGTCTCCTCGCTGAGGTTGCTGGTGACGTCCCAGCCCCAGTAGTAGAACGCGGCGATCAGCGCGCCGGCAGCGAAGCCCTGCGTACCGTCGAACTGGCCGAGGCCGAACCAGGACCAGTCGAAGGCGGTGGCCCGCCCGCGGTGCGCCACGGCCGCCAGGATGAAGCCGACCAGGATCAGCATCTCGACCCCGGACATGATCAGTTGGGCGCGCACGGTCAGCCGGGCGCCGCCGAGGACCACGAGCAGCATCATCAGGAACCAGCCTGCGCCGACGGCAGCGGCGAGCGGGGTGCTGTCGGCGAGATCCTGGTCGATCAGGGCGAGCGTGAGGGAACCGGCGGGCAGCGAGCCGGCCACCATGAAAACGGTGGCGGCGAAGACGAGGGCCCAGCCGGACAGGAAGCCGAGGAAGGGGTGGAGGGTGCGGCCCACCCAGGAGTAGCCGGCACCGGCGTTGACGTCGATCCGCCCGAGGCGGGCGTACGCGAGGACGATGCCGAACATCGGTATCGCGCAGTACAGCAGGGCGGCGGGCCCCGCGTAGCCGACGGCTCCGAAGAGCACGGCGGTGGTCGCGGCCAGCGAGTAGGCGGGGGCGCTGCCGGCGACGGCCATCACGATCGTGTCGAAGGTACCGAGGACATTGGGCTGGAGCCCTCTGTTCGTGGTGGTGCGCATGGCGGTGTCCTCGGGGCGCGGGGGGTGAGGCAGGACGAAGTGGCCCGTCCGCCGCGCCGGTTGCCGACGGCGGCGGAGGCGGATCACGGTGAGATCGAGCGCATCGTAGTCGCCCGATCGGCTCCGGGTAACGGCGGTGGGGAGGGTTCCGTTCCGTGACCGCCGGTAAGTCCTCCCGTACGCCCCCGGGGGAAGGTTTACCGCAGGTCGGGACCGGCGATGGCGCGGGCCGCGCTGACCTCCTGGCGGAGCGGTGCGAGGACTCCGTTCTCGTCGCCGGGAAGCGCGCTGCGGACCTCGACCAGGGTGTCCGATTCCCGGATCCCCTGGGCGAGTTCCCGCAGCTCCCGCTCGACGGCGGCGACCTCGTCGGGGTCGGGGTCGGGGGCGCCGTGATCGACCCTGATCCGGGCGGCTGTCGTGGCGTCCACGATCCGCTCGACGGCCACGACGAGCGGCCACCAGGCGGCGGCGCGGGTCCCCGTCGGCGGCGGCTCGGTGAGGGCGCGCTGGAACTCGGAGCGGACGGTGGAGAGATCGCGGTAGAGCTTCCGCCGGGCCCGCAGCCGCCCGCCCTGGTCCTCCTCCCCACCGAACGCGCAGGTCACATAGGCGGCGGTGTCGCCGACGGCGTCCGCGAGCCGGTCGCCGATCCGGGAGTGCCAGGACTCGGGCCAGAGGAGATAGCCGGCGATCAGCGCGATGCCGCAGCCGATCAAGGAGTCGTACAGGCGGGGCATGACGAGGTCGAAGCCCTGCTGGTTGAGGGTGTCGGAGAGCAGCAGGATCACCGGGGTGATGGCCGCCGTCTGGAAGGCGTACCCCTTCGCGGAGAAGGCCGGGATGAGGGCGGCGAGCACGCACATCACGGGGACGTCCCACCAGCCGCGCGGCACCTCGGCGAGCACGAGGGCGGCGAGGAGGAGCCCGGCGGCGGTGCCGAAGGCGCGGAGCACGGCGCGGGAGAAGACCGAGCCGAAGTCGGGCTTCATGACGAAGGTGACGGTGAGCGCCACCCAGTACGAGCGGGGGACGGGGATCAGCGACACGAGGGCCTGTGCGAGCCCGATGCACAGGGCGAGCCGGAGCCCGTACCGCCAGGACGCCTCGGAGAACAGGACGGCGCGGGTGGTCCGGCGGACGCGGACGCGGAGCGCGGCGGGGCGGCCGAGGCGGTCGTCGACGTTGTAGGCGTCGGGCTCGGCCTTGTGGACGACGGTGGCGGCGTACCGCAGGGCGTGGTCGACGGCCTTCTCGGCGGGCCGCTCCGGGGTCGGCAGATCCAGTACGGGTGCCCCCGTGCGGCTCTCCTCGACGGCGTCGGCGAGTTCGCGCACGGCCGCCGGGATCGTGGCGGACAGCGGGCCGTGGAGCTGGGCGCGGAGATGGGCGGCGGGGGCGGCCTCGACGAGCGGGACGGCGACGTTCAGCTGCGCGAGCAGCCGGACGAGGGAGGGCGCGCGGCCGTGCTGGCGGGCGCGCCGGGCCAGCACGAGGTCGTAGGACTGGTTGAGGGAGGCGGTGACGGCCTGCCGCTTCTCGTCGTACGCGGGGGTGCCGGTGGCCTCGTACAGCGCGGCGACGGAACGGTAGGTCGCGGCGACGGCGGACCGCTCGGGCGCGGCGCGGCGGAAGGGCCAGCCGAGCAGGGTGAGGAGCAGCACGAACAGCCCGCCGAGGCCGAGCAGCAGGGGTGCCTTCCACCAGGGGTCGGGCATGGGGAGCCCGGCTCCGACGACGGCGTTGAGGAGCAGGAGCAGCCCGGAGACGGAGGCGACGGCGCCGATCGAGGAGATCATCCCGGAGACCAGCGCGACGAGCGTGAGCACGGCGACGGCGAGCCAGCCGTGCCCGAAGACGAGGGTCCCGAGGGTGACTCCGACGGCGCCGAAGAACTGCGGCACGGCGATGTTGAGGATCCGCATCCGATAGGCGTCGGCGGTGTCGCCGATGACCCCGGAGAGCGCGCCCATGGACACGAGCGCACCGTAGGCCGGCTGCCCGACGGCCAGCCCGACGGCGAGCGGCGCGGACAACGCGACGGCGGCGCGGGCGACGGCGGCCCAGGGGATGGGGGTGGGCGCGGGCTTGAACCCGGCGGTGAGCCAGGCGGGCGGGGTGAGGCGGGTCCCTACGGGTCGTGCCATGCGCCCAACGTACTGTCCGCGCCCCCCACACCCCGCGGCTGCGCCCGCTGTCCGCCGCGTGGGCTGCGCCCGCGACCCCCGCCCACCGCCGTGTGGGCAGTCGTCCCCCCAGACTCCGTCCGGGGGACCTCACGCCCCAGCGGAACAGTTGCCCACAACGCGGGGGTGTGCCCGCGGCGTGGGCGGCGGGGTGGCGGAGGGGGCCCGCAGGGTGGGGTCAGTTGCGGTAGGACTCGACCTCGGTGGCCGGGCGGAGGGTCGCCGTGTCCGGGTCCTCGCCGAATTCCGCCTTGGCCCTCCGCTGCCGCAGCAGGTCCCAGCACTGGTCCAGCCGCACCTCCAGTTCCGACAGCCGGGCCCGTTCCTCCGGAAGGAGGCCGCCCGTGCGCTGCCGTAGGGCGCGTTCCTCCTCGACGAGGGCGCCGATGTCGTCCAGGATCTCCTCGTTCTCCATGTCCTCAAGGGTGGACGATCAGCGCGGCCCGCGCAGGTCGAGATCCGCGAGGACCGCCCGGTGGTCGGAGCCCGGGATGTCCAGGAAGCGGACCTCGCGGACGCTGAAGTCCCTGACCAGGACGTGGTCGATCTGGACGAACGGCGGCAGCGGGCCCTCCGCCGGCCAGGTCGGCGCGCGGCTCCGGTCAGCCCGCCGCGCCGCGTCCTGGAGCCCGCCCGCCGCGAGGATCGCGCGGAACGCCGCGTGGTCCTGCGAGGCGTTGAAGTCGCCCGCGACCAGCATCGGCCCGGTGCGCTGCGTCGCGACGGCGTCCTTCACCCGGCCCAGTTCCCGCTTCCACAGGGACACCTGCCGCGGTACCGGCGGCAGCGGGTGCGCCAGCTGGAGCCGTACCGGCACGCCCGCGATGTCGGCCGTGGCACCGGGCATGCCCATGGCCGCCGGGATCATCCGCCAGTCGGTCAGCGGGTACGAGCTCAGCACGATCGAGCCGGTCGACCCCTCTCCCTCGACGGAGGCGTAGTGGGGGAGCGCGGCGGCGAAGGTCTTCGTGAGGGTGGACCGGCAGGCGCGGTCGCATTCCGACACGAACACGAGCTGGGGGCGTTCCCGCCGCACCAGCTCGACCAACGCCCCCGTCCCCTGCCCGAATTCGACGTTCGCCGCGATGACCTTCACCCGCGCCAGCGGCAGCCCGTACGAGATGACGGTCTGCGGCATGTACGGCACGGTGCTCCAGGCGGTCGCGCCCAGGACCAGGACCGTCACGAAGGTCAGCACGCGGCGCCGGGTCACGGCGGCGAGCAGGAGGGCGAGGGCGGCGGGGACCGTCAGCCAGGGGAGGAACGCGAGGAGTTGGGGGACCGGGGTCACCGCGTCCGTGTCCAGGGCGCGGCAGGCCGTGACCAGGGCCGGTACCACCATGAGCAGCCCCGCGGCCCAGGCCATGACACGGTGCCTGGGCCGCAGGGGCGGCGGCCCGGGGGTCACCCCGGAGGCCGAACCGGGTGTCGGCCCGGAAGGCGATTCGGGCGTCGGCTCGGGGCTCGGCTCCGGGGTCGCGTCGGCGGCGCTGCTGTTCACGGGTTCCGCCGTCTCCCCGTGCTCCGCGGTCTGGACTCGGTCCACCCCGTCAGTGTCGCAGGGCCTGCGCGATCTCCGCCTTCGGTTCGCCCGAGAGCGTCCGATTGCTGCGTGCCGTACCGGTCTTGGACTTCCCGGGTGCCACCGCGTCGATGTCCAGGACGACGGAGTCGAGGAAGTTCCCGTTCCCGTCCCGGAAGATGACCATGATCGTGTAGTCGGCGTTCGCGTCCTTCGGGTTGGTCGCCGTGATCTCGGCGACCGTCCGGTCCCCGTCGGTGCTCGTCGGCCCGGCCTTCACGTCGCCGGTGGCGTTCACCCCGTCCTTGACCTCGTTCATCTTCTCCTCGGCGGCCGAGGCGACGGCCGCCGTGGCGGAGGAGACGATGTCTCCCGCCGTGTCCTTGACGGTGTCGCACCCGGTGACCGTGAGGGCGAGCGCGGTGGTGGCGGCCAGGGAGAGGGCCGCTGCCGTGCGTCTCATCGTCCGCCCGCCCCTCAGGACTTCGTTTCCCGGCCGTACGCCTCGTCCGTCGCGAGCGCCCAGATCACGAAGACCGAGATGGCCATCGAGAACAGCGCCCACCCTGGCTGGTACGGCAGGAACAGGAACTGGAACAGGATGTTCAGGGACGCGAGCGCGATACCGGCGACCCGGCCCCACTCCGCTCCCTTCAGGATCCCGAAGCCGGCGATCGCGACCACGATGCCGAGGATCAGATGGATCCAGCCCCAGGTGGTGAGGTTGAACTTGAAGACGTAGTCGCCGACGCGGGTGTAGACGTCGTCCTCGGCGATGCCTGCGATGCCCTGGAGGACGTCCATGAAGCCGGTGACGAGCATGAGGACGCCCGCGAAGAGCGTGCCGCCGCTCGCCCAGGCGGCGGAGGAGGACGTGGGCCTGCGGGGTGGTGCCGTGTTCTGGCTCATGGACCCATCGTCGGAGCGTTCGTACCGTTCCGAATGTTCAGCTGGGCCGTACGAGTGAGCGGAGGTAGTCCTCCAGTACGGCGTTGAACGCGTCGGGGCGCTCCAGGTTCGGCAGGTGCGCGGCCTCCTCGATCACGGCGAGCGTGGAGTGGGGGAGGAGCGCGTGCATGTCCTCCGCGTCCGCGACCGGGGTGTACGAGTCGTCCCGGCCGACCACGACGAGCGCGGGGAACGGGACCGTCGTCAGCGTCTCCCGGTAGTCCGGGCGCTCGGCCCTGCCCCGCAGCGCGGCCGCCGCCCCGGCCGGGTCGGTCGCGCACATCATGCGGTGCACGTGCGGGGCGGCGTGGGTGTTGTAGGGGGCCACCATCCGGTCGAGGACCTCGTCGGCGTACCCGCGCATCGCCTCCGCGCCGCCCGCGGTCAGCCGGTCGGCCATGGCGTTCCTCGCGGCCTTGCCCTCGTCGGTCTCGGCGGCGGGGAAGGTGTCGGCGAGGACGAGGCCCCGGACGCGCTCCGGGTGGCGGCGGTAGAGCTCCATGGCGATCTGGCCGCCCATGGAGAGGCCGGCGAGGACGCAGTCGTGGATCCCCAGGTCGTCCAGGAGGTCGGTGAGGTCCTCGGCGAAGACACCGAGGTCGGTGGAGTCGGGGTGCGCGCCGAGCGGGGTGGCGCCGTAGCCGCGCAGGTCCGGGGCGATCACGCGGTGCGTCCGCGAGAAGTGGTCGAGCTGGGGCTGCCACATCGTGTGGTCGAAGGGGTGGCCGTGGACGAGGAGGAGGGCCGGGCCCTCGCCCTTGTCCGCGTAGTGGATCTCGGCGTTGACGGTACGGGTGACGTCCATGTCCGCAGGCTAGGCAGCCGCAACTGCTCGGTGCAATAAGATCTTTGCTCTCGGTGCAATCGTGTTCCTGGAGGGGGCGGGCGGCTGTGGAGGAGTACCGGAGGATCGCCGACCGGGTCGAGGCCGCCGTACGGGACGGGCGGCTGCGCCCCGGTGACCGGCTGCCGCCGCAGCGCGTCTTCGCCCGCCGGCACGCCATCGCGAACTCGACGGCCATCCGCGTGTACGGCGAGCTCGCCCGGCGCGGCCTCGTCGTCGGGGAGGTCGGGCGCGGCACCTTCGTCCGGGCCGCGCCCCCGCTCCCGGGGCCCGCGCTCGCCGAGGCGACCGGCGCCGCGCCCGTCGACCTCCAGCTCAACTACCCGGTCGCAGAGGGGCAGTCGGAGCTGATGGCCCGGGCCCTCGCGGCGCTCGCCCGGTCCGACGTGCTGGCCGAGGCCGTCTCCCGGCCGGCCGCCGCCACCGGCACCCCGGAGGCGCGTGACGCGGCGGCGGCCGTGCTCGCCCGGCCCGGCTGGGCGCCCGGCACCGAGAGCGTGCTCTTCGCCGGGAACGGCCGGCAGGCCATCGCCGCCGCCCTCTCCGCCCTCGTCCCGCCCGGCGGCCGGCTGGGCGTCGAGTCCCTCACGTATCCCCTGGTCAAAGCGGTGGCCGAGACCCTCGGCATCCGGCTCGTACCGCTCGCCCTCGACGAGGAGGGGGTACGGCCCGAGGCGCTCGCGGAGGCCCACCGGGCGGCGCCGCTGGCCGCCGTCTACCTCCAGCCCACCCTGCACAACCCGCTCTCCTCGACGGCGGGGGCGGGCCGCCGGGCCGAACTGGCCGAGCTGCTGCGGAATCTGGACCTGACGGCGGTCGAGGACACCACCTGGGCCTTCCTCGTGCCGGACGCCCCCGCGCCGCTCGCGGCGCACGCCCCCGAGCGGGTCCTCCTCGTCGACAGCCTCTCCAAGCGCCTCGCCCCCGGTCTGACCGTCGGATATCTCGTCGTCCCCGGACGGTTCCGGGCGGCGGTGGCGGAGGCCCTGCGCTCCGGCGCCTGGACGGCGGGCGGGCTGGCCCTCGCGGCCGCCACCCGGTGGACCGCGGACGGGACCGTCGCCGAGGTGGTCGCGGCCAAGCGGGCGGACGCGGAGGTCCGGCACGCCCTGGTCCGGCGACGGCTCGCCGGGCAGGTCGTCCGGACCTCCCCGTACGCGTACTACTGCTGGTGGGAGCTGCCCGCGCCCTGGCGGGCGGAGACCTTCACGGCGGCGGCGGCCGCACGCGCGGGCGTGGCGGTCACCCCGGGCGGGGCCTTCGCCGTGGGCGGCCGGGACGGTACGGGGACGGCGCCGGACGCGGTCCGGATCGGGCTCGCGTCCCCGCCGCGCGCGGTCCTCGACGAGGCGCTGGGGAGGCTGGCGGCGCTGGCGGCGGAGGTCTGAACAGGCGTCCGAGTACGCTCGCGGTCATCGCCGCCGCGCTCGGCACCGTCCTCCTCGCCGGCTTCCCGCTCGGCGACTCGGCGATCGCCGGCGCCGGGCTGCTGCCGCCGACCAGCGGGTCATCACCAACCCCGGCACCCTCCACGACCCGACCCCCTTCGGCTACAGCCACGCCGTCTCGGCGCCCGGCGAGCTCGTCTTCATCGGCGGCCAGTACGCCTCCGACGCGTCCGGCTCGCCCGTCCCCGGCGACTTCGCCGCCCAGGTCGAGCTGTCGCTCACCAACCTGCGGCTCGCCCTCGAAGGCGTCGGCCTCGGCCTCGGCCTGGAGCACGTCGTCCGCCTCGGCTCGTACATCGTCGACCACGACATGGCCAAGCGGGAGGCCCTCGGCAAGGGCCTGCACGCCCACTTCGGCGAGCGGCTGCCGGCCCAGACCCTGAGCGGCGTCGCGGCGCTCGCCCTGCCGGGCATGCTCTTCGAGATCGACGCGGTCGCCGTACGCCCGGCCGGCTGACCTCACCGTCCGACCCCACCGCCCGGCCCGCCGCCTGATCCACTTGCGGGGCGCCGGGCGCGGGTGTGCCCTTGAGGGTGCGGGAAGCAGCAGGGGGGCGAGAGACGAAGGAGCTCCTGCCATGGCCGCACACGCAGCGGTGCCCGTCGGGCGCCAGTTCAGCACCCACGGCTGGGGAGTGCCGGTCACCCTCGGTGTCCTGTACGGCCTCTGGGCGCCCACCATCGCGCGCGACGGCGGCCCCCTCACCTGGGGGCAGCTGTGGCTCGGCCTCATCTCGGCCATCGTCCTCGCCGCGGGGATCCACCTGCTCCGGCGCCACGGCCACGTCCTGCCCCGCGAGGTGCGGGCCGCCGCCTGGGGTGCCTTCTCCGGCATCGCCGTCGGCTTCCTCTTCAGCCTGTCCGATGCCAGCATCCTGTCGTCGAGCGGGCTCGGACTGGCCTTCGGCGCGGTCACCGCCACCGCCGCCTACTACCTCTTCTACACCCACGAGGACGCCGCCGGGCGGCCCGCGCCGTACTGACGACCCCCACCCCGTCGCTCCTCGCCGCGGCGGCGCCGGCGGTAGGCGACCGCCACGGCGGCGAGCAGCACCGGCCAGGCCAGGAGCGGCGCGTAGCAGACGACCAGCACGGCGTCCTGCGCCGGTGTGGAGGGGGTACCGGGCCCCAGGCCCGCGTACGCGGCGTACACGCCCCAGGCGGCGATCGCGCACAGCCCCGCCACCCCGGCCAGGGCCGCGCCGGTCGCGGCGGCCGGGTTCACCCGGCGCCCGCCGAGGAACGGCATCCAGCGAGGGAAGACCTCGCCCCAGGGACGGACGAGCCCCAGGGTGAGGAAGGCGAGCAGCTCGGACACGACGCTGAGGGAGACGACGTACAGGGACTCCCCCACGCCCATGGCGTTCCACCCGGCGTCCTCCATGACCGGAAGGCCGGCGACGAGCGCGAGCCGCCACAGACCCGACGGGAGGACGGCGAGCGGAACGGCGTGAGCGGCGAGGGCGGCCCAACGGGGCACGTCGGGAAGGGCTTTGATTCTCATCATGGGACCAGCGTCCCGCCGGCCCCCGCCCCCGGCCGTCGCCCCGGAGACCGTTCCGCCTCCACCGGGCGGGGGAGCCGGGGTCCTCCGGGAGACGGGGGGCGGACGGGAGGCGAGGACGCCGCCGCGCGGAAGACCCGCCTCCGCCGCTCTGGCGATCCGGCGGTGGTCGACGGAGACTGGGAGGAGCGCTCTCTTTCGCGCGCGTCTGCTCCGCGCCCTCTTCCCCCGGAGGATCCACGGCATGACCGACCTCGCCATCGAGACCGAGGGCCTGGTCAAGGTCTTCGGCAGCAACCGCGCCGTCGACGGCATCGACCTCCGCGTGCCCACCGGGACCGTGTACGGGGTCCTCGGGCCGAACGGCGCCGGCAAGACCACCGCCGTCAAGATGCTCGCCACCCTGCTCCGCCCCGACGCCGGCCGGGCCCGCGTCTTCGGCAAGGACGTCGTCAAGGACGCCGACACCGTGCGGGGCCGGGTGAGCCTCACCGGGCAGTACGCCTCCGTCGACGAGGACCTGACCGGCACCGAGAACCTCGTCCTGCTCGGCCGGCTGCTCGGCCACACCCGGCCCGCCGCCCGCGAGCGCTCCGCGCAGCTGCTCGCCGCGTTCGGGCTCGCGGAGGCCGCCGACAAGCAGGTCAAGAACTACTCGGGCGGCATGCGGCGCCGTATCGACATCGCCGCGTCCATCCTCAACACCCCCGACCTGCTGTTCCTCGACGAGCCGACCACCGGCCTCGACCCGCGCAGCCGCAACCAGGTCTGGGACATCGTCCGCGCGGTGGTCGCCCAGGGCACCACCGTCCTGCTGACCACCCAGTACCTGGACGAGGCCGACCAGCTGGCCTCCCGGATCGCCGTCATCGACCACGGCAAGGTGATCGCGGAGGGCACGAAGGGCGAGCTGAAGGCCTCCGTCGGCTCCGGTTCCGTGCACGTGCGCCTCCGGGACCCCGAGCAGCGGCCCGAGGCCCGGCAGGTCCTCGTGGACGCCCTGAACGCCACCGTCCAGCTGGACGCCGACCCGGTCGCGCTCACCGCCACCGTCAACGGCCACGGGACGGACCTCGGCGCCGCCGAGCAGGCGGCGCGCGCACTGGCGGAGCTGGCGCGGGCCGGGATCACCGTCGACAACTTCGCGCTGGGCCAGCCCAGCCTCGACGAGGTCTTCCTGGCACTGACGGACAGGAAAGGAACGACGGCATGACCGTCACCACCGGCAAGGACACCCCGACGACGGACACGCTCGACTTCGTCGCCCCGAAGGCGGACGAACTCGCGGCGCTGCTCGTGGGCCACACCCGTCCGCCGCGCCCCAGCGCGCTCTCCGCCTCGATGACCTTCGGCTGGCGGGCGATGCTGAAGATCAAGCACGTGCCGGAGCAGCTGTTCGACGTGACGGCGTTCCCGATCATGATGGTGCTGATGTACACGTACCTCTTCGGAGGGGCGCTGGCCGGCTCCGTCTCGTCGTACATCCAGTTCCTGCTGCCCGGCATCCTCGTGATGAGCGTCGTGATGATCACGATGTACACGGGGGTCTCGGTCAACACCGACATCGAGAAGGGCGTCTTCGACCGCTTCCGCACCCTGCCGATCTGGCGGCCCGCGCCGATGGTCGGCTATCTCCTCGGCGACGTCGTCCGCTATCTGATCGCCTCGGCCGTGATGCTGACCGTCGGCATGCTCATCGGCTACCGGCCGGACGGCGGGATCGTGGGCGTGCTGCTCGGGGTCGCGCTGCTGGTGGTCTTCTCGTTCGCGTTCTCGTGGATCTGGACCATGTTCGGTCTGCTGCTGCGCAGCGAGAAGTCCGTCATGGGCGTCTCGATGATGGTGATCTTCCCGCTGACGTTCCTGTCGAACGTCTTCGTCGACCCGAAGACGATGCCGGGCTGGCTCCAGGCCTTCGTCAACAACAGCCCGGTGACCCATCTGGCGACGGCGGTACGCGAACTGATGGCGGGCAACTGGCCGGCCGCGGACATCGCCTGGTCGCTCGGGTGGTCGGCGGCGCTCGTGCTCGTCTTCGGGGCGATCACCATGCGGCTCTACAACCGCAAGTAGTCACTGCCCTCGTGGGGTGGTCTGCTGGACGGCCCAGCGGTTGCCGTCGGGGTCGGCGAAGTAGACGAAGGAACCCCAGGGCTGGTCGTCGATCCCGCTGACCTCGACCCCGCGCGCGGTGAGTTCGCGGTGGGCCTCCTCGATGTCCGTGACGACGACCTGCATGTTGTCCAGGGAGCCCGGGGCCATCTCCGTGATGCCCTTGCCGAAGGCGATCGAGCAGGCCGAGCCGGGCGGCGTCATCTGGACGAAGCGGATGTCGTCGCTGACCGGGATGTCATGGTCGGCGTGGAAGCCCACGCGCTCGTAGAAGGCCTTGGCCCTGTCGATGTCGGTGACGGGCACGCCGATCAGTTCGAGTCTGATGTCCATGAGGGCATCATGCGCCGGGAGGCGGACCGACGCACGACGTGCGCCGCCTCGCGGTTGACCTTCCCCCGCGGGGAAGGCCCAGCATCGGACGTGCCGGGCGGAAGGCCCGGCACAGGGAGGAGAAGCGATCCGTGCGCGACGAAGAGCCCATGCCCGCACCCGTGTCCGGGCCGATGCTGACCATCGGGGACTTCGCCCGTGCCTCCCGGCTCTCCGCCAAGGCGCTGCGCCGCTACGACGAGCTCGGCCTGCTGCCGCCCGCCCGCGTCGACCCGTTCACCGGCTACCGCTACTACGCCGGGGAACAGCTCGAACGGGCCCGGCTCATCGCCTGGCTGCGGCGGATCGGCATGCCGCTCGCCGAGGTGGGACAGGTCTGCGCGCTGTACGGGGCGGACGCGGCGGGCGCGGCCCGCGCGATCCGCGGCTACTGGGCGCGGGTCGAGTCGGAGACCGCGGCACGGCGAGACCTGGCGACCTCCCTGGTGGACCGGCTGAAGGGACCCACCGAGATGACCGACGACATGACTGACGAGATGACCGACGAGAGGAGCGACGAGACGGTTGGCGGGGTGACCCACGGCGTGAGCACCGCGAGCGGCGGGGCGGTCACCGGCATGACCGGCCGGCCCGCCTTCGTCCTGCGGACCGCCGTACGGCTCGACCGCGGCCTCGTCCGCACCGCCCAGCAGGACGCGGCCCACGCGGGCCCGCACCTGCTGGCCGTCGCCGACGGGTACGGCCCCGAGGGCGGGCGGGCCGCGTCGGCCGCGGTCGGAGCGCTGGAGGCCGTACCGCCACCGGCCCCCTCGGCGCGCGCCGGGGACGTGCTCAACGCCCTGGAGGACGCGGTACGCGCGGCCGACGGGGCGGTCTCCGGCCTCGCCGAGTCGGGCACGACCCTGACCGCGGCCGTGTGGACGGGCGGCCGCCTGGCCCTCGCGCACGTGGGCGACTCGCGGGCGTACCTGCTGCGGGACGGCGCGCTCGTCCGCCTCACCCGCGACCACACCGTCGTCCAGGCCCTCGTCGACGCGGGCGAACTGGACCCGGCCGAGGCGGCGGACCGCCCCGACCGGGCGCTGCTCCTGAAGGCCCTGGACGGCGGGGACGTGCCGCCCGAGCCGGAGCTCGGAGTGCACGAGACGCGGCCCGGCGACCGCTATCTGCTGTGCACGGACGGGCTTTCGGCGGTCGCGCCGGCCGATGACATCCGCCGCGCGCTCGCCGCGGGCGTCGGTCCGGACGAGGCGGCAGGGGCCCTGGTCGCGCTGGTGCGGGGCCTGGGCGCCCCGGACAACGTGGCGTGCGTGGTGGCGGACGTGGTGCCCGCCTGAGGAGGGCGGGTCAGTCCCGCGTGCCCCGTACGACCACCACCGGGCACGGGGCGTGCTGGGTCACCCTGCTGGAGACGGAGCCAAGGACCGCTGCCTTGAAGCCGCTGTAGCCGCGGTCGCCGACGACCAGCAGGGACGCGCCCTCGGCCTGGTCGATCAGGGCCTGGGCCGGGTTGCCGCTGACGACGGTACGGGTCACGCCGGCGGCGACGGCCGGGTCGAGCGCCTTGGCCAGGGACTCGTCCAGGGACTGCTCGGCGAGCTCCTGTGGGTTGAAGTCCGGGGGTACCCCGGGCGCTGCCGCCCAGGACGCCGGGTACTCCCATCCGATGACCGCCTGGAGGGAGTCCCCGGTGAGGGCGGCCTGGGCGGCCGCCCACCGCAGCGCTTTCAGGGACGGTTCCGAGCCGTCCACGCCCACCACGATCCTGCCGGCCATCGCCGACCTCCGTTCGTTGTCGGGAACCCTCTCCCACAACGTAACAAAAGGATCAATCAAGGCGCAGATCGGCCAGTTGCTTCTCGAACGGGACGACCTCGTCGTCGTCGAGCCGTCGGGACGGCCGGGCCGCGACCGTGTCGGCGAACTCGTTCCCCGCCCGGGTGATCCGGGTGGGCAGCCCGTCCCCCCATCCCGTCGGGGAGGCCTCGTCGCCGCCCGTGCCCCAGTCCTCCGACGCCGCGTAGACGGCGGTCGGGACGACGAGGGCCCGCAGATAGGCGAAGAGCGGCCGCAGGGCGTGGTCCAGGACGAGCGAGTGCCGGGCGGTGCCGCCGGTCGCTCCGATGAGGACCGGGGTGCCGGTCAGCGCGGCCGGGTCGATCAGGTCGAAGAACGACTTGAACAGACCGCTGTACGAGGCGGTGAAGACCGGGGTCACCGCGATGACCCCGTCGGCGCCGGTCACCGCGTCGATCGCGTCCTGGAGCCGCCCGGAGGGGAAGCCGGTCACGAAGTTGTTCGCGATGTCCACGGCCAGGTCGCGCAGTTCGACGACCTGGACGTCGACGGCGTACTCCTGCTCGGCGAGCCGGTACCGCGCGGCCTGCAGGAGCCGGTCGGTGAGGAGCCGGGTGGAGGAGGGGGAGCTGAGGCCGGCGGAGACGGCGACCAGCTTCAGGGTCCGCATGGCTTACGACTCCTTCTCGGTACGGGTCTTGAGGACGGCGGGGTGGAGCGGCGCCGTGTCCGGGACGCCGGCCGGGCGCAGGTTGGCGAACTCCTTGCGGAGCACCGGCACGACCTCCTCGCCGAGGATGTCGAGCTGCTCCAGGACGGTCTTGAGCGGCAGGCCCGCGTGGTCGACGAGGAACAGCTGGCGCTGGTAGTCGCCCACGTAGTCGCGGAAGGACAGGGTGCGCTCGATGACCTCCTGCGGCGAGCCGACGGTCAGCGGGGTCTCCCGGGAGAACTCCTCCAGGGAGGGGCCGTGGCCGTAGACCGGCGCGTTGTCGAAGTACGGGCGGAACTCCCGTACCGCGTCCTGCGAGTTCTTGCGCATGAAGACCTGGCCGCCGAGGCCGACGATCGCCTGCTCGGGGGTGCCGTGGCCGTAGTGCGCGTACCGCTGGCGGTAGAGGCGGACCATCTTCTCGGTGTGCTGCTTGGGCCAGAAGATGTGGTTCGCGAAGAACCCGTCGCCGTAGTAGGCCGCCTGTTCGGCGATCTCGGGGGAGCGGATGGAGCCGTGCCAGACGAACGGCGGGACGTCGTCGAGCGGGCGCGGGGTGGAGGTGAAGCCCTGCAGGGCGCTGCGGAACTTGCCTTCCCAGTCGACCACGTCCTCCCTCCACAGCTTGTGGAGGAGCGCGTAGTGCTCGATGGCGAGCGGGATGCCCTGCCGGATGTCCTGGCCGAACCACGGGTAGACGGGGCCGGTGTTGCCGCGGCCCATCATCAGGTCCACGCGGCCGTCGGCGAGGTGCTGGAGGGTCGCGTAGTCCTCGGCGATCTTCACCGGGTCGTTGGTGGTGATCAGCGTGGTGGAGGTGGAGAGGATCAGGTTCTCCGTGCGGGCGGCTATGTGCCCGAGGAGGGTGGTGGGGGAGGACGGCACGAACGGCGGGTTGTGGTGCTCACCGGTGGCGAAGACGTCGAGCCCGACCTCCTCGGCCTTGAGCGCGATGGCGACGGTGTTCTTGATCCGCTCGTGCTCGGTGGGGGTGCGGCCGGTGGTGGGGTCGGTCGTCACGTCGCCGACGGTGAAGATCCCGAACTGCATCGTGCTCACCTCTCGCGTTCCTGGTGCCTCGCGGCTAGTGGTTGAAGCTTAAACTATCCGGCTCAACGGTGCCACCCCTCCGTCTATTCCGGCCCGTACCCTGGAGCGCATGACCGACCTGGAGCGCTGGAAAGAGCGCGGAGTGATGCTCCGTGTCTTCATCTACGTCTTCGCGACGCACGCGTTCGCCGGCTTCGTCTGGATCCTGTTCTACGTGGGGCAGAACGCCCAGAAGTAGGCGTCGCCCGAGGGGCCGGGCGGGTGACCGGGCGACGTCCCCGGCGAAGGCCCGAGTGAGCCCCGGGCGGGTCGGCGAGCGAGCCCCCGGCGGGTCCCCGAGTGGGGCCCGCCACGTACCGCCGGAAAGCGGCCCTCACGTAAAGTCGCGCAGGTGAACGGTGCGATAGCGGTCGTCGGAATCGGCGCGGACGGCTGGGACGGGCTCCCCGAGAGCTCCCGCCGTGTCCTGCGGACCGCCGAGGTCGTGATCGGCGCCCCCCGTCAGCTCGGCCTCCTCCCCGGCGGCGACTGCCCCGGCGAGCGCGTCACCTGGCCCTCCCCGCTCCGCCCCGCCGTCCCCGGACTGCTCGCCGCCCACGCGGGCCGCGCGATCGCCGTCCTCGCCAGCGGCGACCCCTCCTTCCACGGCATCGGCCGCACCCTCGCCGAGACCGTCGGCGCCGACCGCCTCCGGATCCACCCGCACCCGTCCTCCGTCTCGTACGCCGCCGCCCGCCTCGGCTGGCCGCTGGAGGCCGTCGAGACCGTCTCGCTCGTCGCCCGGCCCCTCGCCGCGCTGTCCGCCGCGCTCCACCCCGGGCGCCGGCTCCTCGTCCTCGGCGAGGGACCCGGGACCCCCGCCCTCGTCGCGGCCCTGCTCCGGGAGACCGGCTGGGGAGACACCCGGATCCGGGTCCTGGAGCAGCTCGGCGGGGACCGCGAGCGGGTCCTCGACGGGACCGCCGCCGACTGGCCGTACGAGCGGACCGACGCGCTCCACGTCCTCGCCCTCGACTGCGTACGGGACCCCGACACGCTCCGGCTCGGCGCGGTGCCGGGGCTGCCGGACGAGGCGTACGAACACGACGGCCAGCTCACCAAGCGATACGTGCGCGCCGCCACGCTCGCCGCCCTCGCGCCCGCGCCCGGCGAACTCCTCTGGGACATCGGCGGCGGCTCCGGCTCCATCGGCATCGAATGGATGCGGGCCCACCGCTCCTGCCGGGCGATCGCGGTCGAGAAGTCGGAGGAACGCGCGGCGCGGATCACGCGGAACGCCGACCGCCTCGGCGTGCCCGCCCTGCGGGTGGTGACCGCCGCGGCCCCGCGGGGTCTCGCGGACCTCCCGGCCCCCGACGCGATCTTCATCGGCGGCGGCCTCACCGCCCCCGGCCTCCTCGACGCCTGCTGGGACGCGCTGCCCGCCGGCGGCCGGCTCGTCGCGAACACCGTGACGCTGGAGTCCGAGGCGCTGCTCGCCGACCGCTACCGCCGCCACGGCGGCGAACTGGTCCGGCTCGCCGTGGCCGCCGCCGTCCCCGTCGGCGGCTTCACCGGCTGGCGCCAGGCGATGCCGGTCACGCAGTGGTCCGTAACGAAAGGTTCTGAAGAGCGATGACCGTCTACTTCATCGGCGCGGGTCCCGGCGCGGCCGACCTGATCACCGTGCGCGGCGCGCGGACGCTCGCGACGTGCGGGGTCTGCCTGTACGCGGGCTCCCTCGTCCCGACCGAACTGCTCGCCGAGTGCCCGCCGGACGCGCGGCTCGTCGACACGGCGCGGATGGACCTGGACCAGATCGTCGCGGAGATCGCCGCGGCCCACGACGCCGGCCAGGACGTGGCCCGGCTGCACTCGGGCGACCCGTCGGTGTTCAGCGCGATGGCCGAGCAGATGCGACGCCTGGACGCGGCGGGCATCCCGTACGAGGTCGTCCCCGGCGTCCCGGCCTTCGCCGCCGCCGCGGCCGCGCTGAAGCGGGAGCTCACGGTCCCGACGGTCGGCCAGACGGTCATCCTCACCCGTATCGCCCAGCAGGCCACGCCGATGCCCGAGGGCGAGGACCTGGCGACGCTGGGCCGCAGCGGCGCGCTGCTCGTCCTGCACCTGGCCGCGCGGTACGTGGACCGGGTCGTCGCCGAACTCGTCCCCCACTACGGGCTCGACTGCCCGGCGGCGGTCGTGGCGATGGCCAGCCGCCCCGACGAGATCGTGCTGCGGGGCACCCTTGAGGACATCGCGGCCCAGCTGAAGGAGGCCGGCATCACGAAGACGGCCGTCATCCTGGTCGGCCGCACGCTGGGCGCCTCGGAGTTCCGCGACAGCCACCTGTACGACCCGGCGCGGGACCGCCACACCTGCTGACGCGCGCCTGCTGACACCCGCCGACACGTGCTGACGCGCGCCTGCTGACACCCGCCGACGCGTGCTGACGCCGGCGGCGCACGGACGCGCCGGGGCCCCGGGGAGTCCGATCCCCGGGGCCCCGGCGCGTGGACGGCGTCAGGCGTTGGGCCGCTTGCCGTGGTTCGCGTTCTTCTTCTTGCGGGCGCGCCGCTTGTTGCCTCGCTTGGCCATGGGACTCCCTCTCGCTCGGGGGGTGTGCCCTCGCCAGCCTAGGTTCGGGACCCAGGGGCCGCATGTCGGCCCTCGGCGGCGGTGCGGTCTCATGGATGCGTGACTGTCTACGACGTGGCCCGGGCGCTGCCGGGCATCGAGGAACTGCGCGACCACAGCCGGGGGCTCGCGATGGTGGAGGCCGTGCTGAGCCCGGAGTGGGAGAGCCGGTACTACTCCTACGACGCGCACTGGTCGGAGACCGAGCAGCTGGCGTCGATGAAGGACGGCCAGGGCGGCGAGTACACGATCGTCCTGTCCGCGGCGGGGGCCTTCGCACGGGGCTTCGACCACGAGTCGCCGATGAGCCCGTTCGGGGCCGTGGCGGACGGGGAGACCTGGCCCGGGGTGCTCGACGGAGTCCCCGAGGTGTTCAGGGAGTACCTGACGGAGCCCGCGTTCACGGACGAGGACGGGGTCCACGTGACCACCGCCTGCCTGTGGCGCCAGACCGCCGACACGGCCTGGCACACGGGCCCGGTCGAGTTCACGGACCTGGACGACCACGAGGACCCGGACGGCTCCGGCGGCCTCTTCCACCACCTGACGGACCGCTCGGCGGAGGCGTACGCGGAGTGGGCCTCGGACTACTACGAGCGCCCGGTCGACCTCGACGCGGTCCGGCACGTCCTCGCCCTGCGCCCGCTGACGGCGGAGGTCGTCGCCGCCCTCAACCCCGAGGTGACGCTCGCGGACCTCGCCGAGGACGTACGGGAGATCGGCTACCCGACGGCCTGACGCCGCTCACCGGCCCGGCCCCGCCACCGACGGCCGGCTACGTGCCGCCCGGTCACGCCACCGTCGACGGCCGGCTAGGCGCCGCCCGGTCCCGCCGTCGACGACCGGCCCACCACCGTCCCCGCCCGGTCGATGCAGATCACGTCCACCGCCACCGGCGCGCCCCGCAGCACCGCCAGGGCCTCGTCGCGGGCCCGGGCGGCCACCAGGTCGCCCAGGGGGACGTGCGCGGCCTCGCAGAGGCGGAGGGCCGCAAGGCCCGTGTTCGCCCCGGCGATCTCCGCCGCGAGGGACTCCGACGCGCCGCCCGTGCGGGCCAGCTCCGCCAGGAAGCCCTTGTCGACCTGGGAGCGGGCCGAGTGGAGGTCCAGATGGCCGGCGGCCAGCTTGGAGAGCTTCGCGAAGCCGCCGCAGATCGTCAGGCGGTCGACGGGATGGCGGCGGATGTACTTGAGGACCGCGCCCGCGAAGTCGCCCATGTCGAGGAGCGCGATCTCCGGCAGGTCGTAGAGGGCCGCGACGGTCCGCTCCGACGTCGAGCCCGTGCAGCCCGCCACGTGCGTCAGACCGCCCGCGCGGGCCACGTCCACGCCCCGGCGGATCGAGTCGATCCACGCCGAGCACGAGTACGGGACCACGACCCCCGTCGTGCCGAGGATCGAGAGCCCGCCCAGGATGCCGATCCGGGGGTTCCAGGTGGAGCGGGCGATCTCGGCGCCGTCGTCGACGGAGACGGTGATCTCGACGTCGCCGCTCCCGCCGTGCCGGGCCGCGACCTCCGCCACGTGCGCCCGCATCAGCTTCCGGGGCACCGGGTTGATCGCCGGCTCGCCGACCTCCAGGGGCAGGCCGGGCAGGGTGACCGTGCCGACGCCCTCACCGGCCCGGAAGACGACGCCCGAGCCGGCCGGCAGGAGCCGTACCGTCGAGCGGATCACGGCGCCGTGCGTGACGTCCGGGTCGTCGCCCGCGTCCTTGGTCACGGCGGCCATGGCCGTACCGGCGCCGGCGTCGAGGGACTCCGCCGTGAGGGCGAAGGCCGGCGTCTGGCCCTTCGGCAGCGTGATGGTCACCGGATCCGGGAAATCGCCGGTCAGGAGCGCCGTGTACGCGGCCGTCGTCGCCGCCGTCGCGCAGGCACCCGTCGTCCACCCCGGGCGGAGACCCGTGTGCTTGAGTTGGGCCTCACGCCCGCCGCCTGAAGTCACGAAGAGGCTCCTGTGCACATACTCATTCTCGGGGGGACCACCGAGGCCCGCGCCCTCGCGGGACTGCTGCACGCCGGGGCCCGGGTCACCAGCTCCCTCGCGGGGCGGGTGGCGAGCCCCCGGCTGCCCGAGGGCGAGGTGCGGATCGGCGGGTTCGGCGGCGTCGACGGGCTCGTGGAGTGGATCGGCGGGCACGCCGTGGACGCGGTCATCGACGCCACGCATCCCTTCGCCGGGCGGATCAGCTTCAACGCGGCCCGGGCGGCCGCCACCGCCCATGTTCCCCTGCTCGCGCTGCGTCGCCCCGGCTGGGTCCCGGGGGAGGGCGACGACTGGCGCTCCGTGGCGTCCCTGGAGGCGGCGGCCGGGGCCCTCGACGGCCTCGGCGGCCGTGTCTTCCTGACGACCGGCCGGATGGGCCTCGCGGCCTTCGCGGACCGCCCGGAGTGGTTCCTGGTCCGCTCGGTGGACGCCCCGGAGGGCCCGATGCCGGACCGCACCGAGATCCTCCTCGACCGGGGGCCGTTCACCCTGGACGGCGAGCGGGAGATCCTCGCCCGCCACCGGATCGACGTTCTGGTGACGAAGGACAGCGGCGGCGCGGCGACCGCCCCGAAACTGACCGCGGCCCGCGAGGCGGGCGTCCCGGTCGTCGTGGTCCGCCGCCCCCCGGTCCCGGAGGGCGTACCGGTGGCGGCGACGCCCGAGGAGGCCGCCGCGTGGGTGCGGGGGCTCGCGTAGCGGGTCGTCGTCCCCTCCGCGCGACAGGTGAAGGGGGCAGGCGTTCAATGGAAGCGTGGTTACCGTCCGATGGCTGGTCACCGCGGGGATCGTGTCCGTTCTGGGCCTGGGTTCCCTCGCCGGGACCGGTCCCACCCCGACCCCCACCCCCAGCCCCGAGCCTCCTCCGGCCCAGCCGCCGCCCCTGCTCGACCGGGCGGACGTGGACCGGGCCGTCGACCGGCTGGACACGAGCGTCGCGGACCTGATGCGGAAGACCGGGGTCCCCGGGGTCTCCGTCGCCGTCGTCCACAAGGACGAGGTCGTCCACATCAAGGGGTACGGCGTGCGCGAGGTCGGCAGGGCCGGCGCGGTCGACGCCGACACCGTCTTCCAGCTGGCCTCCGTGTCGAAGCCGATCGCCTCCACCGTCGTCTCCGGGGCGGTCGGCGTGGACGGCTGGCAGAAGCCGGTCAACCCCGAACTCCCCGGGTTCCGGCTGAAGGACCCGTGGGTGACCGGCCATGTGACCGTCGCCGACCTGTTCTCGCACCGCAGCGGCCTCCCCGACCACGCGGGCGACCTGCTGGAGGACCTCGGCTACGACCAGGAGTACATCCTGTCCCACCTGCGGTACGAGCCCCTCGCGCCGTTCCGCGCGAGCTACGCGTACACCAACTTCGGCCTGACGGCGGCCGCCGAGTCCGTCGCCGCGCAGCAGGGCGTGCCCTGGGCGAAGCTCGCCGAGGACACCCTCTACAAGCCCGCCGGCATGAACGACACCAGCTCCAGCTTCCAGGACTTCGTCTCGAACCCCGACCGGGCCCACGGCCACGTCAAGCAGGCCGACGGGACCTGGAAGGCGCAGTTCGTCCGGGACCCGGACGCCCAGTCCCCCGCGGGCGGCGTCAGCTCCTCGGCCCGTGACATGGCGACCTGGCTGCGGCTCCAGCTCGCCAACGGCTCGCTCGACGGGAAGCGGATCGTCGCCGAGGACGCCCTCGACCTCACGCACCACCCCGAGTCCGTCGCCAACCCGGCGCACGCGCCCGCCGCGCGGACCGGCTTCTACGGCCTCGGCTGGAACGTGTCGTACGACGACGAGGGCCGGCTCCGTCTCTCCCACACCGGCGCGTTCGCGCTCGGCGCGCACACCAACGTCACGATGCTGCCGGGCGAGCAGCTCGGCATCGTCGTCCTCACCAACGGCGCGCCGGTCGGTGTCGCCGACGCCGTCGCCCTCGACTTCTTCGACACCGCCCAGGACGGGAAGCCGAGCCGGGACTGGCTGCCGATCGTCAACGCCCTGTACGAGCAGGAGGCGGACGCCGGCCGCTCGGCCACGGACTTCGCGAAGCCGCCGGCCGACGCGACGCCCGCGAAGGCGAACAGCGCCTACACCGGCACGTACCGCAGCGACTACTACGGCCGCCTGACGGTGGCCGAGGAGAACGGCGGTCTGGTCCTGCGACTGGGGCCGGAGCCCCAGTCGTACAAGCTCACGCACTACGACGGCGACACGTTCAGCTTCCCGACGCGCGGGGAGAACGCCGTCGGCCCCACCGGCGTCACGTTCTCCGCGGACGGGAAGACCGTGCGCGTCGAGTACCTGGACGAGACGGGTCTCGGCACCTTCGCCCGTCAGTAGGCCCGTCAGCCGTGGCGGCGCCGACCGTGGCGGTGCGTCACCCCTGGCGGTGCGTCACCCGTACCGGCGCGGTGTCCAGGTGATCGTCCGGCCGTCGGCCCGTTCGACCGCCCGCGTCTGCGAGGAGCCGATGAGGAGCAGGGTGCGCATGTCGACCTCGGAGGGCTCCAGGGTCTTCAGGGTCACCACCCGGACCGACTGCTCGGGGCCGCCGACGTCACGGGCGACGACCACCGGGGTCTCGGGCGCCCGGAGTTCGAGCAGGAGGTCGCGGGCGGCGGCCACCTGGTGCGTACGGGACCTCGACCCCGGGTTGTAGAGCGCGAGGACCAGATCGGCGGCCGCCGCGGCGCGCAGCCGGGCCTCGATGACGTCCCAGGGCTTGAGCCGGTCGGAGAGCGAGATCGTCGCGTAGTCGTGGCCGAGCGGGGCGCCCGCGGCGGCGGCGGCCGCGTTGGCGGCGGTCACCCCCGGCAGGACCCGTACGGGCACGTCCGCGTACTCCGCTTCGCAGGCGACCTCCAGGACGGCCGTGGCCATCGCGAAGACACCCGGGTCGCCGCCGGAGACGACCGCGACCTTGTGGCCGCGGCGGGCCAGGTCGAGGGCGAACTCGGCGCGCTCGGACTCCACCTTGTTGTCCGAGCCGTGCCGGATCTGCCCGGGGCGCAGCACCGGCACCCGGTCCAGGTAGGTGGTGTAGCCGACGAGGACGTCGGCGTTGACGAGCGCGCCGCGCGACTCGGGGGTGAGCCAGGGCGCGCCGGCCGGGCCGGTGCCGACGACGACGACCTCGCCCCGCTCGCGTACGGCGGGTTCGCGGTCGATGCGGGAGGGGAGCACGGCGACGGAGAAGTAGGGGACCGACTCGGGGTCGACGTCCACCAGGTCGCCGGTCCGCTCGCCCGCCATGAACGCCCGCTCCACGTACCGGGCGTCGTCGAGCCGGCCGGCCCGCTCCAGGGCCCGCTTCACGGTGGGGAAGGTGCGGCCGAGCTTCATCACGACCGCCGAGTCGGTGCCCGCGAGGCGGGCCGTCAGCTCGTCCTCCGGCAGGGTGCCGGGGATGATCGTGAGGACCTCCTCCGCCTCGCACAGCGGCTCGCCGAGCCGGGCGGCGGCGGCGGACACCGAGGTGACACCGGGGATGACGGTCGTGTCGTAGCGGCCCGCGAGCCGCTTGTGCATGTGCTGGTACGAGCCGTAGAACAGCGGGTCGCCCTCGGCGAGGACGGCGACGGTGCGGCCGGCGTCGAGGTGCGCGGCGAGGCGGGCCGCGGCCTCCTCGTAGAAGTCGTTCAGGGCGCCCCGGTAGCCGCCCGGGTGGTCCGTGGTCTCCACCGTGAGCGGGTACATCAGCCGCTCCTCGATGTGGTCCGCACGGAGGTGTTCGGCGGCGATCGAGCGCGCGATGGACCGGCCGTGGCGGGCCGAGTGGTACGCGATCACATCGGCGGCGGCGATGGCCTTCACGGCGGCCACCGTCATCAGGTTCGGGTCGCCGGGGCCGAGCCCGACGCCGTACAGCTTGCCGGTCACTTCTGAATCTCCGCTTCGTGGGCGATCGCGTTGATCGCGGCGGCCGTCATGGCGCTGCCGCCGCGCCGGCCCCGTACGACGAGGTAGTCGAGGCCCAGGTCCTGCGCCGCCAGGGCGTCCTTGGACTCGGCGGCGCCGATGAAGCCGACCGGTATGCCCAGGACGGCTGCGGGCCTTCCGGCCCCTTCCGCGACCATCTGCAGGAGGTGGAAGAGGGCGGTCGGCGCGTTGCCGATGGCGACGACGGAGCCTTCGAGGCGGTCCCGCCACAGTTCGAGGGCGGCGGCGGAGCGGGTGGTGCCGAGCTCGGCGGCGAGGGCCGGCACGGACGGGTCCGAGAGGGTGCAGATCACCTCGTTGTCGGCGGGCAGCCGGCGCCGGGTGACGCCGCTCGCGACCATCTGCGCGTCGCAGAGGATCGGCGCTCCGGCCCGGAGGGCGGCGCGGGCGTTCGTGACGACCCGCGGCGACCAGGCGATGTCGCGTACGAGGTCGGTCATGCCGCAGGCGTGGATCATCCGGACCGCCACCTGGGCGACATCGGCGGGCAGGCCCGCCAGATCCGCCTCGGCGCGGATCGTGGCAAAGGACCGGCGGTAGATCTCCGCCCCGTCCTTCTCGTAGTCGAACATCCTGTTGCTCTCGCTCATCTCGTCGTGCGGGCCGCGGTCACGGCTTCGGGCAGGGCGGTACGGGGGGTGGGGACGCCGTCCACCAGGTAGTCGCCGGCGGCGGTGGCGACGACGTCGGTCCAGGAGCCGTGCGGGTGTCCGCAGCGGCGCTCGCACCCGGAGAAGTGCACGGGGAGGACGGGGCGGACGGGGGCCTCGATGTGCCCGAGGCCTCCGGGGTGTCCGGGGACGGCGTCGGCGCGGACGTCGGCGAGGGACTTCGCGCAGCCGGGCCGCCCGGTGCAGGCGGTGACACCGGCCCAGGGGGAGCCGGGGCGGGTGATGAGGCCGGCCGCGTCGAGGGCGGGCAGCCGGTCGGCGCCGGCCCCGGCCACGACGACCCCGCGCCAGGGGGTCAGGCGGACCTCATCGGCGGGGAGCAGCGCCCGGAGCTGGGCGGCGGTGAGGCGGCCGAGCGGGGCGAGTACGGAGAGGGCGGCGGGCCCGAGGACGCCGGGGGAGGGCGGAGGGCCCTGGGGGAGTTCCGGCGCGGGTACGGGTCGCGCCGTCACCCCCGACTCCGCCGGGTCCACCGCGTACCCCTCCGGGAGTTCCCGGACCCGCCAGGCCCCGGTTCCGGCCTCCCGTGCCGCGGCCAGGAACCCGCCCGCCACCGCCAGGGCCGCGCCGGGCGCGTCGGAGCCAGCGAGCCGGACGGCTCGCCCGCCGACGTGCAGCTCCGCCTCTCCGCCCCGCACTGCGACCAAGGTCACATCCCCGCCGAGCCTGGCGACATCGCCGCGCCCGTCATCGAGGACGAAGAGGAAGCGGCCGGAAAGGGCCGCCGCCCAGGGCGCGGAGCGGAGGTGGGCGTCCAGCTCGCGGGCCCACAACTGCACGTCGGCGGCGCCGAGTCCGTCGAGGCCCGAGGCCGGGGAGGCGACGATGTTGCGGACGCGTTCGTGGGTGGGGGAGGGCAGCAGGCCCGCCTCGCCGAGGAGCGCCGCCAGCTCGGCCCCGCAGTCGTCGGCGAGGCCGCGCAGCTCGGCGTTGCCGCGCGAGGTGATGCTGAGCCGTCCGTCGCCCAGGGTCTCCGCCGCGTCCGCCAGAGTCTCGACCTGACGTGGCGTCAAGCGACCTCCGGGCAGACGGAGTCGGGCGAGGC
The DNA here is from genome assembly GCF_044752965.1 of Streptomyces sp. NPDC088553. Taxonomy (NCBI): domain Bacteria; kingdom Bacillati; phylum Actinomycetota; class Actinomycetes; order Kitasatosporales; family Streptomycetaceae; genus Streptomyces; species Streptomyces sp. NPDC088553. The sequence goes on from NZ_JBIVMG010000006.1 coordinate 409,318, forward strand.
GGCCGTCGTCGGCGGAGTGCAGGCGCAGCGCCCCGGGGCACGCGTCGCCACGGTCCCGTATGCGAGGTTCGCCCGGGTCGGGCGTCGGGGGCGGGGTGGGCGGCATGGCGGCGAGCATACCGACGGGCCCCCGGTCGGCCACCGGGCGCGATCCGGCCGCCAGTGCGGCCCGCCCTCCGACCGCGGCCCGCCCTCCGACCGCGGGCCGGCCTCCGACCGCGGGCCGGCCGACGCGGTGGCCGGCCGAGGCCGGAGGCCGGTCCGGCCGCGGTCGGGAACGGGGGTTCCGTCCGCCGGGCGATCCGCAGCGTGATCCCGCAGTGTGATCCGGCCGACTCCCTCACCCGACCCGGGCCGTCGACCGCACGATCTACTATGCAGACGGCATGGGGTCCCAGGACCCCGGGGAGGAAGCCCGGTGAGAATCCGGCGCGGTCCCGCCACTGTGAGCCGGCCCGGCTGCGCGTCCGCGCGATCCCGGGCCCGGTGAGTCAGGAACTCCCTTCCCCAAGCTCTCGGCTTCGCTCGAGCAAGGGGAGGCCCCAACCCATACGACCACCCGGGGCGCGGACAACCCCGAGGAAGGCCTGCGCTCGCCATGCTTCTGCTGCTGTCGCACTCCGACACCGACCTGCTCAGCGCCCGCGCGGCCGGCGGCCCGGTGGAGTACCGCTTCGCCAACCCCGCCCGTCTCCCCCTCGCCGACCTCACCGGCCTCCTGGCCGACGCCGAGCTCGTCGTCGTACGGCTCCTCGGCGGCCTCCGTTCCTGGGAGGAGGGCCTCGACGCGGTGCGCGCGGCCGGAAAGCCGATGGTCGTCCTCAGCGGCGAACAGGCCCCCGACGCGCAGCTGATGGAGGCGTCCACCGTCCCCGTCGGCGTCGCCACCGAGGCGCACGCCTACCTGGCGCACGGCGGCCCCGCGAACCTGGAGCAGCTGGCCCGCTTCCTCTCCGACACCGTCCTGCTCACCGGGCACGGCTTCGAGTCCCCGGCGGCCGCCCCCACCTGGGGCCCGCTGAAGCGCGCCGCACGCACGACGGCCGGCCCGACCGTCGCCGTGCTCTACTACCGCGCCCACCACATGAGCGGGAACACCGCCTTCGTCGACGCGCTCTGCGCCGCGATCGAGGACGCCGGCGCCCAGGCCCTCCCGCTGTACGTGGCCTCCCTGCGCGCCCCCGAGCCGGAGCTGCTCGACCGGCTCCGTACCGCCGACGCGATCGTCACCACCGTCCTCGCGGCGGGCGGCACCAAGCCCGCCGAGGCGCAGGCCGGCGGCGACGAGGAGGCCTGGGACGCGGGCGCGCTGGCCGCGCTTGACGTGCCGATCCTGCAGGCGCTGTGCCTGACCGGTTCGCGCGCCGCCTGGGAGGAGAACGACGAGGGTCTCTCCCCGCTGGACGCCGCGAGCCAGGTCGCCGTCCCCGAGTTCGACGGCCGGCTCATCACCGTGCCGTTCTCCTTCAAGGAGATCGACGAGGACGGGCTGCCCGCGTACGTCGCCGACGCCGAGCGCGCGGCCCGCGTCGCCGGGATCGCCGTCCGGCACGCCCGGCTCCGGCACATCCCGAACGCCGAGAAGAAGCTGGCGCTGGTCCTCTCCGCGTACCCGACGAAGCACTCCCGCATCGGCAACGCCGTCGGCCTCGACACCCCCGCCTCCGCCGTCTCGCTGCTGCGCCGCCTCCGCGCGGAGGGGTACGACTTCGGGCCCGTCGAGGACCTTCCCGGCCTGGTCTCCGGCGACGGCGACGAGCTGATCTACGCCCTCATCGAGGCCGGCGGCCACGACCAGGACTGGCTGACGGAGGAGCAGCTCGCCAAGAACCCGGTCCGCATCCCGGCCGCCGACTACAAGCGCTGGTACGCGACGCTCCCCGAGGAGCTGCGGACCCATGTCGAGGAGCACTGGGGCCCCGCGCCCGGCGAGATGTTCCTGGACCGTTCGCGCAACCCCGAGGGCGACATCGTCCTCGCGGCCCTCCGCCGCGGGAACCTGCTGATCCTCATTCAGCCTCCGCGCGGCTTCGGCGAGAACCCGATCGCGATCTACCACGACCCCGATCTCCCGCCGTCCCACCACTACCTGGCCGCCTACCGCTGGATCGCGGCCCGCGCCGAGGACGGCGGCTTCGGCGCCGACGCCATGGTGCACCTGGGCAAGCACGGCAACCTGGAGTGGCTGCCCGGCAAGAACGCCGGCCTGTCCGCCGCCTGCGGCCCCGACGCGGCCCTCGGCGACATCCCGCTGATCTACCCGTTCCTGGTCAACGACCCGGGCGAGGGCACCCAGGCCAAGCGCCGTGTGCACGCCACGCTCGTCGACCACCTGGTGCCGCCGATGGCCCGCGCCGACTCGTACGGCGACATCGCGCGCCTGGAGCAGCTGCTCGACGAGTACGCGCAGATCTCCTCCATGGACCCGGCGAAGCTGCCCGCGATCCGCGCCCAGATCTGGACGCTGATCCAGGCCGCCAAGCTCGACCACGACCTGGGGCTCGAACAGCGCCCCGAGGACGACGGCTTCGACGACTTCCTGCTGCACGTCGACGGCTGGCTGTGCGAGGTCAAGGACGCCCAGATCCGCGACGGTCTGCACGTCCTCGGCGGAGCCCCGGAGGGCGAGGCCCGGGTCAACCTGGTCCTCTCGATCCTGCGCGCCCGCCAGATCTGGGGCGGCACGCAGGCCCTGCCCGGTCTGCGCGAGGCCCTCGGTCTCGACGAGTCGGCCGCGACCCGCACCACCGCCGACGAGGCGGAGGCGAAGGCCCGCGAGCTCGTCGAGGCGATGGAGGCGGCGGACTGGTCCGTGGACGCGGTCCCCTCGGTCGCCGCCGCGTACGGCTCCGAGGTGCACGCCGTGCTCCGCTTCGCCTGCGAGCAGGTCGTGCCGCGGCTGGCCGCCACCACCGACGAGCTCAGCCACGCCGTGCACGCCCTGAACGGCGGCTTCGTCCCGGCCGGCCCCTCCGGTTCGCCGCTGCGCGGCCTGGTCAACGTCCTGCCGACCGGCCGGAACTTCTACTCGGTCGACCCGAAGGCCGTGCCGTCCCGGCTCGCCTGGGAGACCGGTCAGGCGCTCGCCGACTCGCTCCTGGAGCGCTACCGCACCGACAACGGCGAGTGGCCGACGTCCGTGGGCCTCTCCCTGTGGGGCACCAGCGCGATGCGCACCGCCGGCGACGACGTCGCCGAGGCGCTCGCCCTGCTGGGCGTCCGCCCGCTGTGGGACGAGGCCTCGCGCCGGGTGAACGGCCTGGAGCCGATCCCGCTCGCCGAGCTCGGCCGGCCGCGCGTCGATGTCACCCTGCGCATCTCGGGCTTCTTCCGTGACGCGTTCCCGCACGTCATCGGTCTCCTCGACGACGCCGTCCGCCTGGTCGCCGGTCTGGAGGGCGAGTCCGCGGAGGACAACTACGTCCGGGCGCACGCGCAGGCCGACCTCGCCGAGCACGGCGACGAGCGGCGCGCCACGACCCGGATCTTCGGCTCCCGGCCGGGCACCTACGGCGCGGGCATCCTCCAGCTGATCGACTCCCGCGACTGGCGCACCGACGCGGACCTCGCCGAGGTGTACACGGTGTGGGGCGGGTACGCGTACGGGCGCGGGCTCGAAGGCCGCCCGGCGCGCGCCGAGATGGAGACGGCGTACAAGCGGATCGCGGTGGCCGCGAAGAACACCGACACCCGCGAGCACGACATCGCCGACTCCGACGACTACTTCCAGTACCACGGCGGCATGGTGGCGACCGTCCGCGCGCTCAAGGGCACGGCCCCCGAGGCGTACATCGGCGACTCCACCCGCCCCGAGACCGTCCGCACCCGGACGCTCGTCGAGGAGACCTCCCGGGTCTTCCGCGCCCGTGTGGTCAACCCGCGCTGGATCGAGGCGATGCGCCGCCACGGCTACAAGGGCGCGTTCGAGCTGGCGGCGACCGTCGACTACCTCTTCGGGTACGACGCCACGACCGGCGTCGTCGCCGACTGGATGTACGACAAGCTCACCCAGGAGTACGTCCTCGACCCGGAGAACCAGGCCTTCCTGAAGGAGGCCAACCCGTGGGCCCTGCACGGCATCGCGGAGCGGCTCCTGGAGGCCGAGTCGCGCGGCATGTGGGAGAAGCCGGACCCGGAGACCCTGGCCGCGCTGCGCCAGGTGTTCCTGGAGACCGAGGGCGACCTCGAAGGCTCCGCCGACGAGGACTAGGTCCTCACGAGGACCAGGTCCTCATCAGGGCGGGGGCCGGTGCCAGTTCAAGGCGGCGGCCCCGGAAGCCCTCCCTGAGGCGCCGGTCGTGGGTGACCACGACCAGCGTGCCCGGGTAGTGCGCGAGCGCGGCCTCGATCTCCTCCACGAGCGCCGGGGCCAGATGGTTGGTCGGCTCGTCGAGGAGGAGCAGATCGGCCGGTTCGGTGACGAGACGCGCCAGTTCGAGTTTCCGGCGCTGTCCTGTCGACAGGTACCGGACCGGGGTCGTCAGGTCCCCGGCGGAGAAGAGACCGAGGGCGAGCAGTTCGTCCGTACGGTCCGCTCCGAAGGCCTCGCCCACCGTACGGGGGTCGGCGGGCGAGGCCGTCTCCTGACGGAGCACCCCCACCCGGGCCGGCACCTTCACCGTGCCCGTATCCGGGGCGAGTTCACCCGCGAGCACCTTCAGGAGGGTGCTCTTCCCGGCGCCGTTCGGCCCGGTGACCAGGAGTCGCCCGCCCGCGTCGAGGTGCAGGGCGTCGAGCCGGAGCCGGCCGTCCACGCGGACGTCGGCGAGGTCGACGGGGGCGCCTTCCCCGTCGAGCTCCGCGCGGAACCGCAGCGGTTCCGGGGGCGCCGGCACCGGGTCGGTGGTCAGCCGGGCGAGCCGCTCGCGGGCGGCCCGAATGCGGCTCATCGCCCCGTGCGCCCGTGACCGGGCCCGGAACGCACCCGCCCCGCTGAACGAGGCCGGTGCCTTGCGCGGGATGGCCGAGAAACGGTCGATGTTCGTGTCGGCGAGCGCTCTGTACCGGGCGAGCTCGGCCTTCCACTCCTCGTACTCCCGCTGTCTGCTGGCCCGTTCGGCGGCGCGTCCGGCGAGATAGCCGCTGTAGCCGTTGCCGTAGCGGCGGACGGTGTGGCGGTCCTCGTCGACCTCCAGGACGGCGGTGGTGACCCGGTCGAGGAAGACCCGGTCGTGGGAGACGGCGACGACCGTGCCCCGGTGGGCGCGCAGCCGCTCCTCCAGCCAGGCCACGGCCTGGTCGTCGAGGTCGTTGGTCGGCTCGTCGAGCAGCAGCAGTTCGGGTTCGGCGGCGAGGACGGCGGCGAGCGCGAGCCGCGACCGCTGTCCGCCCGAGAGGGTGCCCAGGAGGCGGGCCCGGTCGAGCGGGCCGGGTTCGCCGAGCCGCCGGAGCGTGGTCTCGACCCGCCGGTCGGCCCCGGCGCCGCCCCGCGCCTCGTAGGCGGCGAGCAGCTCCGCGTACCCGGCGAGGTCACCGGTCCCGGCGAGCTCCGCCTCGGCCGCCCGGATCGCCCGCTCCAGCTCCCGTACGTCCGCGAGCACGTGGTCGACGGCGTCACCGACGGTCGCGGTCGGGGGCAGGTCCAGGGTCTGGGCGAGGTGGCCGAGGCCGCCGGGGGACTCGACGGTCACCGTGCCGTCGTCGGCGGTCTCCAGACCGGCGAGGAGCCGGAGGAGGGTGGACTTCCCGGAGCCGTTGTCGCCGACGACGCCGAGGCGTTCACCGGGGCGGACGGTCAGGGAGACCCGGTCCAGCACGACCCGGTGCCGGCCGTGCCGGTCGTCGTAGCGCTTGCTGACGTCGGTGAGTTGGACACGGAACAAGGGCGATCTCCTGTACGTCGACGACGGATCGGAGCGAGATAGAGACGATACGTCTCGTCTCACCTCGTCGACGGTACGCCAGTCGCGACCCCTGCGCAAGACGTTCCGTCTCGTTGGGCTGGAGGTGTCGGGTCGGGAGCGCCGGGCGGGGTGCCGGGTAGGGGCGACAGGCGGGGAGTGCCGGAGGGGCGCCGGGTCGGGAGCGCCGGGCCGTGAGCGTCGGACCGTGAGCGTCGGACCGTGAGTCAGGCCGAGGCCGTGCGCAGCACCAGCGCGGCTATCGCGAGCAGGGTGATGACCACGACCGGCGCCACCTCGTAGTCCTTCGCCCGCAGGTGGGTGATCAAGGCGCCGATGAAGTAGAGCGCGACGCCGATCGCGGCCGCCCCGCCGAGCGCCGGCACCGCGAGCCCCGCGAGCAGGCCGAGCGCGCCCGCCGCCTTCAGGGTCGCGAGGCGGGGTAGCCAGGACTCCGGCACGTCGAGCTTGGTCATGCTGCCGACGATCTGCGGGTTGCGGGTGAAGGTCAGGAAGGCCGAGGCCGAGAGCGCGAGGGCGAGCAGCGCGGCGACGACGACATAACCGATGAACATGGACGTACTCCAATGATCCGAGTGCTGCAATCGTTGAACTCTATCAACGGTTTCCCTCGCTCCACAATAGGGCCGCTGCTACGGTGGACGACATGGCAGCTCTCCCGACCGACCGCCTCGGTTTCCTCCTCTCCTTCCGCGGGGAACTCACCGGCGCGCGCATCCGCGCCGCCCTGGGCGTCGCCGGACTGCACCCGAGGAACGCGATGACGCTGATGCGGCTCGCCCCCGGGTCCATGAGCCAGCGCGAGCTGGCCGCCGCCATGGAGGTCGACCCCAGCCAACTGGTCGCGATCCTCAATGAACTGGAGTCGGAGGGGCTCGCCGAGCGCCGCCGCGACCCGGCCGACCGGCGCCGCCACATCGTGGAGATCACCGAGGCGGGCGCGGCCGCCCTGGACCGGGTCGACGCGGCCGTGAGCGCGGCCGAGCGCGAGCTCTTCGGCGACCTCACCGAAGCCGAACAGGTCCTGCTGCGCGGCCTGTTGGACCGGGTCGTCGTGGACCCGGCCGATCACGACTGCGACGCCGGGTAAGGAATCCACTCGGGGTGCGCGCGACCGATGAGTTTCGGTGGGGTCGGGGGTCTACCCCCATGAACAGCCGCACGGCCCACCACCGAGGAGATGACCATGGTCGAGACCGACACCCGCGTCCTGGACACCGCCGGCGCGATCCTGCGCTATGACGTGCGCCCCGGCGCCGGGGCCGGCGAGCGCCCCCTGCTGATGATCGGCTCCCCGATGGACGCCACCGGCTTCACCACGCTCGCCTCCCATTTCGCCGACCGGACCGTCGTCACGTACGACCCCCGCGGGGTGTCCCGCAGCGAGCGCACCGACGGCGCGGCGGAGACGCTCCCCGAGGAGCACGCCGACGACCTGGCCCGGCTGATCGAGGCGCTCGGCGCCGGACCCGTGGACGTCTTCGCGAGCAGCGGCGGCGCGGTCAACGCCCTCGCGCTGGTCGCGCGGCGCGGCGACCTGGTGCACACCCTGGTCGCGCACGAGCCCCCGACCGCCCAGGTCGTCCCGGACCGCGAGGCGGCCCTGGAGGTCTGCGCGGACGTCCACGCCACCTATCTGCGGGACGGCTGGGGTCCCGCGATGGCCAAGTTCCTGGCGCTGACCGCCCGCGAGGGCGAGATCCCGGCGAACTGGGCCGAGGAGCCCGCCCCCTCCCCGGCCGCGTTCGGCCTGCCGACCGAGGACGACGGCTCGCGCGGCGACCCGCTGCTCGGCCAGAACATGCGCGGCTGCACCTCCTACGTCCCCGACTTCACCGCCCTGCGCGCCGCGCCGACCCGGATCGTCGTCGCGGCCGGCAAGGAGTCCGAAGGCACCTTGGCCGCCCGCGCGGCGGTCGCCGTCGCCGAGGGCGTCGGCACCCCGCTCGCCGTCTTCCCGAGCCACCACGGCGGCTTCCTGGGCGGTGAGTTCGGCCAGCAGGGCGCTCCGGCGGAGTTCGCGGAGGCCCTGCGCGCGGTCCTCGACGGGACCGGCGTCTGACCTTCCGCGTCAGCCCTTCGTCGCGGCGGCGGCCTTCACGGCCGCCGCCGCGTCGACGTTTCCGAGCCCCGGCCGCACGGCCCACTCGACGAGCCGTGGGCGGGGTCCGCGTCCGGCGAGCCGTGGGCGGAGTCCGCATCCGGAAGAAGAGACGAGTTGTTCTAGCGAAGTGCGAACAACTTGTTCTATCCTGATGCGAACAAAGGAGGGTTCCTCATGAACACACCGTCGACTCCGGTGGCACCACGCCGCCTTCGCGCGCTCGCCGCGTTCCCGTTCGTCCTCACCCTCGTCGGCTACCTCACGCTCCTCGCCGTCTGGGACGACCGGATCCCCGACACCCTCGCCACCCACTTCTCCGGGGGCGACGGCGGCCGGGCCGACGGCTTCACCGGCCGCACCGCGTTCGCCGTCATCAGCGTCGCCCTGCTCATCGGACTCGGCACCGGCTGGACGGCCCTCGTCCGCCGCACCGCGCTCTGGGGCGCGTGGGCGACGGCCGGTCTCGCCGGAACGCTGCTCGTCCTCCTCGTACGGGACAACCTGGACGCCGTCGACCCGGCCCGGGTCGACTCCCCGCTCACCAACCTGGCGCTCGGCGCGGCGGTCGCCGCCCTGTGCGCCTTCGCCGGCTGGGCGCTGACCCGCCTCGTACCGGCCGGGGACGGACCGGACACCCCCGAGGGCGAGCCCGACGCACCCCGGCTCACGCTCGGCGCGAACGAGGTCGCCGGCTGGACCCGCGCCACCGCCTCCCGGCCGCTGACCGTCCTCGCGGCGCTCACCCTCGTCGCCGTCCCGGTCGGCCTGGTCCTCGCGCCCTGGCCCGGCGCCCTGCTCGCGCTGCTCGGCCTGGTCGTCGGCGTGCCGGGGCTGGCCCTCGCCCGGGTCCGCGTCACCGTCGACCGGCGCGGCGTCACCGTCCGGCCCTCGCTCCTCCCCCGGCCACGCGTGCGCGTGCCGCTCGACGAGGTCGCGGGCGCGAGCGTCCGGGACCTCGACACCGCCGCCGTGCTCGCCGACTACGGCGGCTGGGGCTACCGGGTCCGCGCCGGCCGTACGGGCGTGGTGCTGCACTCCGGCGAGGCCCTCGTCGTACGGCGGGACAGCGGCCGCGAGTTCGCGGTCACCGTTCCCGACGCGCACACCGCCGCCGCCCTCCTCAACACGCTCGCCGAACGGCATGGGAAGGTCTGACCGTGCTCTTCCGTGTCGACCCGGCCTCCGCCGTGCCCCTCGGCGACCAGATCGCCGCCTGTGTCCGGGGCGCCCTCGCCGACGGCTCCGCCGCGCCCGGCGAGCGCCTCCCGGCCGCCCGGGAACTCGCCGACTCCCTCGGCGTCAACGTCCACACCGTCCTCCGCGGCTATCAGCGGCTCCGCGAGGAGGGCCTGATCGAGCTCCGCCGGGGCCGCGGCGCCCTCATCGTCCCCGGCGCCACCGCCCCGGACCGCGCCCGGCTGGTCTCCCGGCTCCGCGAGGCGGCGGCGGACGCCCGCGAACTGGGCCTGACGGACGAGGAGTTCGTGGAACTGGCACGGACGAGCCTGACCTAGGTCACCGGCACCTGCACGGACGAGCCGGGACCGGGCCCCAGCCGGGCCTCCAGCCGGGCGCTCAGCCGTGCCCCGGCCGGCCCCCAGCCGGGCCGACCCGCCGGTCGGCTCAGCCCAACTCCCGTACCGGCGCACCCGCCAGGAACGCCTCGATGTCCTCCACCGCCTGCCCGAAGTACCGGCCGTAGTTCCCCTCCGTCACATAGCCGAGGTGCGGCAGCGCGAGCACGTTCGGCAGGGACCGCAGCGGATCGTCCGCGGGCAGCGGCTCCGTCTCGAAGACATCGAGCCCGGCCCCCGCGATCCACCCCTCGCGCAGCGCCCGCAGCAGCGCACCGCCGTCGACGAGCCCCGCCCGGGAGGTGTTGACGAGGTACGCGTGCGGGCGCATCGCCCGTAGCTCGGGCTCCCCGACCAGGCCGCGGGTCCGGTCCGAGAGCACCATGTGGAGCGAGACGAAGTCGCTGTCCGCGAACAGCTCCCGCTTGTCCTTCGCGCGCCGTACGCCGTGCTCGGCGGCCCGCTCCTCCGTCAGGTTCGGACTCCACGCGCGCACGTCCATCCCGAAGGCGAGGCCGATCCGCGCCACCCGGGCGCCGATCTTGCCGAGACCGACGAGCCCGAGGGTCCGGCCCGCCAGGTCGGCGCCGACGGTGGACTGCCAGGGCCCGCCCTCGCGCAGCGCCCGCGCCTCGGCCGGCACGTGCCGGGCCAGGCCGAGGAGGAGCGCCCAGGTGAGTTCGGTGGGCGGCTCGGAACTGCTGTCCGTGCCGCAGACGGTGACCCCGCGCGCGCGTGCCGCGGCGACGTCGACGGAGGCGTTGCGCATCCCGGACGTGATGAGGAGCCGGAGCCGGGGGAGCCGGGCCAGGAGCTCGGCGTCGACGGGGGTCCGCTCCCGCATGACGACGAGGATCTCGCAGTCCTCGACGGCGGCGACGAGCGCGTCCCGGTCGGTGAGGTGCTCGCGCAGGACGCGTACCTCGACGCGGTCGGCGAGCGGGCTCCAGTCGGCGGAGGTCAGGGCGGCGCCCTGGTAGTCGTCGAGTACGGCGCAGCGCGGCTTCATGACGGCATGATCGCGCACGGCCGGTTCGGGCAGCCGGTGGGGGCTGCCCCCACCGGCTGCGGCCGTGGCGGCCCGGAGTCCGATCGGGCCGGGCCCCCGCGCCTCACCGACGGACGGTGTCGTCGGTCTTGAGGTCGTTCAGGGCGTCCTCGAAGTCGTCGACCTCGTCGGGGCAGTAGACCTGGAGGACGATCCGCTCGACCTCGACGGCCTTGGTGTCGGTGATGACGGGACGCATCCCGGGGCCGGTGGCGCCGTTCCCCTGCTGGATCTTCCACAACGCCGTCTTCAGGGCGTTGCCCGGATCGTCGCAGACCGGGCCGCCGTCGGTGCCCAGCACCTGTTCGACGGTGTCGGTGTCGGGGGACGGGTATCCCGCCCTCACCAGCTCCTCCTGGAGCCGGTTGGCCTTGGACGCGGACTCGTTGCTCGTCGCCACGGTCTCGTACCGGAGGAGGCCGGTGATGACGAGGCCGACGAGGATCACGATCGCGCCCCAGTAGATCCACTTGTGCTCGGAGGCGAACCGGGTGGGGCTCATGCCTGCTCTCCCTCGCTCGCGGCGGTGGCGCGGGCCGTCTTCCAGCTCGGCTTGCGGAACTTCAGGAAGGCCCATGGGATGAGCAGGCCCAGGATGACGAGGCCGCCGCCGACGATGGCGATGTACGACCAGACGCTGCCGCTGCCGAACTGCGAGCTAGGGATGAAGCCGATGCACAGGGCGGCGAGCGAGGCGAGCAGCCCGACGACGCACAGCACGCCGAGCGCGGGTGCGCGATAGCCGCGGGGGTGGTCGGGCTGGGTCTTCCGCAGCCGCATCGCCGCGGCGAACATCAGCAGGTAGACGATCAGGTACACCTGCGTGGTGATGACCGAGAAGATCCAGTAGACGCTGGAGACGTTCGGGATCAGCGCGTACCCGAGGGCGATGAGCGTGGTGACGACGCCCTGGGTGACCAGGATGTTCTGCTGGATGCCGTTCTTGTTCAGCTTCTGCAGGAACGGCGGCAGGTAGCCCTCCTGGCGGGAGATCTCCAGCAGGCCCTTGGAGGGGCCGGCGAGCCAGGTGAGCATGCCGGCGAGGGAGGCGGACACCAGGGCTACGGCTGCGATCGGGGTGAGCCAGCCGATGTGGAAGTACGCGAAGAAGGCGTCGAAGGCCTGCATCACGCCCGCCGTGAGGCTGAGCTGGTCGGCGGGGACGACCCAGCTGATGGCGAGCGCCGGCAGGATGAAGATCAGCAGCACCAGGCCCATCGCCAGGAACATCGACTTGGGGTACTCCCTCGGCGGGTCCTTGAGCGAGGAGACGTGCACGGCGTTCATCTCCATGCCGGAGTACGACAGGAAGTTGTTGACGATCAGGACGAGGCTGGCGAGGCCCGTCCACTGCGGGAAGATGTTCGCGGCGGTCATCGGGGCGGCCGAGGGGTTGCCCTGGCCGAGGAAGACCATGCCGAGGACCACCAGCAGGGTGCCGGGGATCAGGGTCCCGATGATCAGACCCCAGCTGGCGAGGCCGGCCAGTGCCTTCGTGCCGCGCGAGGAGATCCACACGCCCGTCCAGTAGAGGACCACGATGACGATCGCGGTGTACGGGCCGTTGGAGGCGAGCGCCGGGTCGATGATGAAGGCGATGGTGGACGCGACGAACCCGAGCAGGCTCGGGTAGTAGAAGATCGTCATCGCGAACTGGCACCACACGGCCAGGAATCCGAGCGGCTTCGACAGCCCCTCCGACACCCAGCGGTACACGCCGCCGTTCCAGCCGGAGGCGAGCTCCGCGGAGACCAGGGCGGTCGGCAACAGGAACACGATCGCCGGGACGAGGTAGAGGAACACACAGGCCAGGCCGTAGACGGCCATGGTGGGCGCGGCCCGCAGACTCGCCACCGACGCGGTGGTCATCAGGGCGAGCGTCACCCAGGTGAGGGTGGCGGGCGCCGGCCGCGTCGCCGCCCGCGGTTTCGGTACGTCGGCCGGCGTGTCGATGCTGCTCATGGGGCCCTCCCTCAGGTCGCGCGATGAGCCCAAGCTCGATCGTGCGGGGGCCTCCCACAAGCGGAGGGCGTCCGTACGGGGGACCCCCGGACGGCGGCCGGCCGGTGTGGTCTCAGGTGGTGGGCGTACGGGTGAAGGAGCGGCGGTACGACCGGGGCGGGACGCCGCGGCGGCGGACGAACTGGGCGCGGAGCACCGCCGCGCTCCCGAAGCCGACCGCGTGGGCGATCTCCTCGACCGGCAGGTCCGTGGTCTCCAGGAGCTCCTCGGCCCTGCTCAGCCGCAGCGAGAGCAGCCACGCGTGCGGGGTGGTGCCCGTGGAGGCGGCGAACCGGCGCGCGAAGGAGCGGCGGCTCATCAGCGCCCGGCGGGCCAGCTCCGCGACGGGAAGCGGCTCGTGGAGGTGCTCCCTGGCCCAGGCGAGGACGTCGGTGAGCCGGTCGTCCCGGCTGTCCTCGGGTACGGGCGTGGCGAGGTACTGGGCCTGGCCGCCGTCCCGGTGGGAGGGGAGCACCAGGTCCCGTGCGATGGCGTTGGCCGTGGTGGCCCCGTACTCCCGGCGCAGCAGGTGCAGGCAGAGGTCGAAGCCGGCGGCGGCGCCCGCGCCGGTGACGACGGTGCCCTGGTCGACGTAGAGGGCGTCGGGTTCGACGGTGACGTCCGGGTGGCGTTCGGCCAGGAGTCCGGCGAACCGCCAGTGCGTGGTGGCCCGCCGCCCGTCGAGCAGCCCGGCCGCGGCGAGCGCGAACGCGCCGACGCAGTGGGCCGCGACGAGCGCTCCGCGCGCGTGGGCGGCGGTCAGCGCGTCGAGCACGGCGGGCCCCGGGGGCGTACGGAAATCGGCCCAGGGCAGGGCGATCACCAGGTCGGCGGCGGCCAGCCGGTCCAGACCGTGCTCGACCACGAGGGGCAGGCCGACATCGGTGCGGACGTTTCCCGGCCGGTCGGTGCAGAGCGCGAAGTCGAAGAGCGGAAGACCTCCGCCGCGCGCGTCGAACACCTCCGAGACGATGCCCGCGCCGAGCATGCCGACCCCGTGCGGGGCGTAGGCGGCGACGGTGACGAAGGGCGGCATGGGGCCGAGTCTGGCACGGGGGCCGGGAGAGACACCGACGACGGTGGCGCCGATGAGCGGCACGGGACGTGGGCGCGGCCCCGGCGCGATGCCGAGCCCGGTGGCCGGAACGACGATGGCACGATTCCCGCGATCGGTGGCAGTACGGCCACTCGTGAAGATCCGCGCCGCGCAGAAGACTTGGGGACATGACGAACCACGACGCACCGAGCGCCCGCACCGCCACCTACACCATCCTGACCACCGGATACACGCTCTCCACGGGCCCCGGGGTCGCCGCCACCGTCTCGTACGTGCGGGACGGCGACCGGCACGTGATCGTCGACCCCGGCATGGTGGCGAGCCGCGACCGGATCCTCGGCCCGCTCGCCGAACTCGGCCTGGGACCGGACGACATCACCGACGTGGTGCTCAGCCACCACCACCCCGACAACACCATGAACGTCGGCCTCTTCGGCCGGGCCCGCGTCCACGACCACAAGGCGATCTACGAGAACGACCAGTGGACCGACCGCGACGCGGAGGGCCACGAGCTGGCCCCTGCGCTGCGGCTGATCCGTACCCCCGGCCACAGCCCCGAGGACATCACCCTGCTCGCCGGCACCGACGCCGGCGTCGTCGCCTTCGTGGGTGACCTGTGGTGGCGGCCGAACGGCCCGGTGGAGGACCCGGTGGCCCCCGACCACACGGTCCTCAAGGACTCCCGCCTGCGCGTCCTGGCCACGGCCGACGTGATCGTCCCGGGCCACGGCCCGGCGTTCCCGGCGGACGACACGGCGCCGCTGTAGCGGGCGGCTGGGCGGTGGTCCTCCCGGGGTACGGCCGGGGGGGTCGCGGGGCCGCCTAGAATGGACTTCCATGTCGAAGCCTGACGAGCTGCTCGTTGACATTGCCGCCACGGTGGAGTCCGGGCAGAGCAATCAGATGTCCATGACGGTGGTCGCGGGGGGCGTGGTCCTCACCGGTCGACTGGCCCCGGAAGCCCTGTGGCGACAGAGGGTGTCGGAGGTCCTGACGGACTCCGCCCGCCTGGGCGAGTTCTCCGGTGTGTTCAGCCCCTCCGAACGCGCCGACGGGCCACCCACCCACCTGCACTTCCACCTCGCCCGGATCCTCCAGGGCACGGTGGGCATCCCGGAGACCGGCGGCATGTACCGCGTCGCCCTGGAGGACGTCAGCGCCTGGACGGTGGGCGACTTCAGCTACTTCGATCACTGACCGACCTGAAGGACGCTGACCGACCAGAAGGCCACTGACCGATCAAGGCCGCCGACCGATCAAGGCCGCCGACCGATCAGAAGGTCGTCTCGGAGGGCGAAGCCTGCTCCTCGGCGGTGACCGTGAGGCAGGTGAAGCCGAGCTTCGTCATGGCCCGCACGACCTCGCCGACGCTGAAGTCGCGGCGGTCCTGGCGGGTGACGACCTCGCCGACCTGCTTCACGGGGTACTGGCGCCGCCCGATGACGACGACATCACCGATGGCCGGCTCGGGCTTGACGCCCTTCATGGCTTCGAGCACGCCGGCTTTGGTCAGCTCGAACGGGAAGCGGGCGATGACACAGCGCATGGTGACTCCTGCGGAGAAGTGGTCCAGTAGGGGGCCGGCCAGGAAATTCCCGCAGCCGATGAGGGGTACTGAAGAGTAAGGTTGCAAAGAGCTGAGGCCCGCACCCCAAAGGTGCGGGCCTCAGCTCGTCAGCTTGTGCTACGCGTCAGCGCCGGGTGTCAGGCGGGGACGATGTTCTCGGCGGTCGGGCCCTTCTGGCCCTGCGCGATGTCGAAGCTCACCTTCTGGCCTTCCTGCAGCTCACGGAAGCCAGAGGACGCGATGTTCGAGTAGTGGGCGAAGACGTCGGGGCCGCCACCGTCCTGCTCGATGAAGCCGAAGCCCTTTTCCGAGTTGAACCACTTCACGGTGCCAGTCGCCATACCAAATTCTCCTTCGGGGCAGTGCTCGGAGCGCACACTGTGTGTGCTCCGTGTCGCTGCGATGATCGCCCCGTCCGGAAAAAAGCCCGGAAATGAAAAAGGGTGCCCAGCGCCGGAAAGACCGGAAGGGCACTCGTACGTTCGGGACCCACAACTGCAACTGATATCGACAGTAGCACGACGGGGCGGAGCGTGCGGGGTGAAGATTTCGCCCTGTCGCATCCCGTGTGTTTACATGACAAATTTTCACCGCGCGTAGCTTCGAATTCTCACGGGGCGATCGCGGAAATTCTCCTGTGGGGAACCCCGAAACGGGCGGCCGGCGCGCTCGGCCCGAGCCGCGCGCCGGCCACGTACCGCCCGTGCGCGACGGTCAGCCGGCGGCCTGCGCGATGAGCGCGGCGATCCGGGTCTCGTCGGCCTCGGTGAGCTCGGTCAGGGCGTAGCTGGTCGCCCACATGGTGCCCTCGTCGAGCTGGGCGAGGTCGCTGAAGCCGAGCGTGGCGTAGCGGCTCTTGAACTTCTGCGCGCTCTGGAAGAAACAGACGACCTTGCCGTCCTTGGCGTACGCGGGCATCCCGTACCAGGTCTTCGGGGCCAGGCCCGGAGCGTGCTCCTTGACGATCGCGTGGATCCGCTCGGCGAGCACCCGGTCGGTGTCCGTCATCTCGGCGATCTTCGCCAGGGCATCGGCCTCCCCGTCGGCCTTGGCCGAGCGCGAGCCACGCCGAGTGGTGCTCTTGAGCTCCGTGGCGCGCTCCTTCATCGCGTCGCGCTCTTCCTCGGTGAAGCCGTCGTACTTCGCGCTGCTCTTGCCCTCGGCGGTGGTGCCGGTGCCGGTGCTGGTGCTCTTGGTGGACGACCGCGTGTTCGACATGACGGGGTTCCTCTCACAAGGCTGGCTGGGGATGGCTACTGCGTACGGGAAGGGGAGGGGAGGGGGGTGCGGTCTACTGATCCACCGGGGTACGGGTCAGGACGCGGCGGCCACGGAAGCGGGCTCCCACGTGAACCCGTCCGGGTCGGTGAAGGCGCCGGTGCCCTCGCCGCCGAGCGCGATCCGGTGGGATCCCTCGCCGTCGACCGGGACGCCGACGTCCTTCGCGAGGGCGCGGCGCCCGTACAGGGCGAGCTTGACCGGGCTGCCCTCGGCGGCGGCGAACTCCACGTACTTGCGGCCGAAGCTCTTCCCGACGGTCAGGCCGTGCTCGACGTAGAACGCCCTGCTGGCGGCGACGTCCGCTGCTCCGAGCAGGAGGACGAAGGACTCGACGCGGCCGGTGGCCGGGCCGGTGTCCTTCTTGTTCGAGGTCGCGACCTTCCAGATGGTCCCGTCCGGGGCCTGGAAGACGCCGCCGTAGCCCCAGAACGACTTCGAGGCGGGCTTGAGCGAGGTGGCGCCGGCGGCGAGGGCCGCGTCGACGAAGTGCCGGACGTCGGCCGGCCGGTCCACCGTGAGGGAGAACGAGAAGCCCCGGAAGCCGGTGCTCGGCGCGTCGGAGGCCCGCAGGCGCACATGGGCGCCGAGACCGGAGGCGGAGTAGAAGCGGTCGGCGGCCGGAAGGTCGGCCACCTCAAGGGTGAGGGAGGCGATGGCGTTCATGAGAATCACGCTAGTTGCGGGGCGGCCACCGGTGCTTCTCGATTCCTGACCGGTCGGGTGACCTGCTTCGCCACGCACGAGGGCAGCCCGGCCTCGCCGTCGGCGACCTGGCGTCGGTAGACGCTGGGCGAGACGCCGACGAGTTCGGTGAAGCGGGTGCTGAAGGTGCCGAGGGAGGAGCAGCCGACCGTGAAGCAGACGTCGGTGACGCTGAGGTCGCCGCGCTGGAGCAGCGCCATCGCGCGCTCGATGCGCCGCGTCATGAGGTACGAGTACGGGGCCTCGCCGTACGCCTGCTTGAACTGGCGGCTGAGGTGCCCGGCCGACATGTTCACCCCGCGGGCGAGCGCCTCGACGTCCAGCGGCTGGGCGTACTCCCGGTCGATCCGGTCGCGAACGCGGCGCAGCCGCGCCAGATCACTCAGGCGCTGCGCCTCGGTCAGTGCGCTCATCCACGCAGGATGACACATGAGGGGAATCCTTTCAGCGGAGTTGCTGGACGCGGACGAGGTTGCCCGCGGGATCGCGGAAGGCGCAGTCGCGCACGCCGTACGGCTGGTCGGTCGGCTCCTGGACGACCTCGACGTCCCCGGCCTGCACCTTCTCGAAGGTGGCGTCGAGGTCGGGGGTGGCGAGCAGGATCCAGCCGTAGGTGCCCTTGGCCATCATCTCGGCGATGGTGCGCCGCTCGGCCTCGGTGATTCCGGGGTCGGCGCCGGGCGGCGCGAGGAGGATCGACGTACCGGGCTGTCCGACGGGTCCGACGGTGATCCAGCGGGTCCTGCCCTGGCCGACGTCGCTGCGCACCTCGAAGCCGAGGGCGTCGCGGTAGAAGGCGAGGGAGGCGTCGGGATCCTCGTGCGGGAGGACGGTGGTGTGAATGGTGATGTCCATGCCCACAAGCTAGTTGGGCACGTACGCCCCCGCTTCTCGATTCCTGACGAATGTGGCGGTAAGCCCGTCGCGAGCCGGTGGGGGTGCGACCGCTTCGTCGTCTCCTTCGGCGCGGCGAAGCTCCGGGCGGTGGAGCGCGGCCCGCCCGCCGGCCCGTCCTTCCGCCCGCCCGGCCGCCCGGCCGCCCGTCCGTCCTTCCGGCCGCCCGTGGGGACGCTCAGTCGGCGTCCAGGACGGCGGCGGCCATCGTGGAGGCGGCCCTGGCTCGGCAAGAGACCCCCTAAACAGCGGCCTCCGCCGTCGGACGCGTCCGCTGGAGGACGACCCGCCCCAGATCGAGCAGGCTCAGGCCGAACATCAGGACCCCCAGAGGGAGATGGACGGCCATCACATGGTTGACGCCCATCACCACCTGCAGCGTCCCGAGGAGCAGGAAGCCGGTCGCGTAGAGGGCGGGCCGGCCCGGGCCGCCGCCCGGCCGCCACGCCAGGATCGCGGCGAGCAGGTACAGCATCGACATCGCGTACATGCCCTTGGACCCGAGGTCGTGCAGGGTCGATCCGACCTCCGAGGTCAGTGCCATTCCGGCGGTGACGGCCTGGAAGAAGATGCCCGCCGTCTGCAGGGCGATCGAGGCGCGCACGAACCCCGCGAACCGGCCGTCGCCCCGCCCCGCCACCACCGCTGCCGATGCCGCCGCCGTGTCCGCTGCCGTCATCGACGCCGTCGTCCCCGCTGTCGTCCGCGTGACCATGGTGATCCCGTCCTTCCGCTGCCGGTCGCTCTCTCGACAGTCCGACGACGCGGCCCCCGAGAATGTGAGGCGCGGTACCGGGGTTACGGAGTGATGCGCGTCTCACCGATCATGGCGAGCGCGGATCGAACGGAGGGGGACACCACCACCATGAGCGGCAGTCGTACGGAACCAGAACGCGGGCTCGCGCCCGCATCCGCCCACCCCGAGGGCGAATACCGGCAGTTGATCAATGTCGCCTACCGCCTGCTCGGCTCCCTCGCGGAGGCGGAGGACGCCGTTCAGGAGGCCTTCGCCCGCTGGTACGCGATGCCCGGCCCCCAGCAGCAGGCCATCGAGGCGCCCGGCGCCTGGCTGACGACGGTGGTCGGCCGCATCTGCCTGGACGTCCTCGGCTCGGCGCGGGCGCGGCGCGAGCGCTATGTGGGCGAATGGATCCCGGAGCCCCTGCCCGACACGACGGCGTGGCTGAACGGTCGGCCGGGCGACGGCGGGACCGACCCCGCCGACCGGATCGCCCTCGACGAGTCCGTCGACATGGCCTTCCTCGTCGTCCTCGAATCCATGACCCCGGCCGAGCGGGTCGCGTTCATCCTGCACGACGTCTTCCGGTACCCGTTCACCGAACTGGCCACGATCGTCGGCCGCACACCCGCGGCCTGCCGGCAGCTCGCCTCGTCGGCCCGCCGGCGCGTCCGGGCGGCCCGGGAACCGGAGCCGCCGACCGGAGTGCAGGCGCGTGTCATCAAGGACTTCAAGCAGGCGTGGGAGGCCCAGGACATCGCGGCCCTGGTCGGCCTGCTCAACCCCGACGCCACGGTGGTCGTCGACGGCGGCGGCCTGGTCGGCGCGGCACTCCGCCCGATCACCGGTGCCGGAGAGATCGCCCGCTACATCGTCGCGATCGGCGACATGGCACCCGGCATGACGCTCCAGGTCCGCTCGGTCAACGGCCGCCCCGGCCTGGTCGCCCGCCGCGGCGGCACGACCGTGACGGTGGCGGCGTTCGGCCTCGCGGACGACCGGATCACGCACATCTGGGCGGTCCGCAACCCCGAGAAGCTCCAGCCCTGGACGGAATGAGACCGCTGGGCGCGGCCCCGGATCCCGTCGAGGTCGTCACCGGCCCCGCCCGAACCCCGTCCCGGCGGACGAGCGAGCGGGCCGGGGGCTCGGGCGGAGGAGGCGGGGAGTCCGTACGGCCTCCTCACCGGGTGGCGAGGCGCGGCGCGGCCGGCTCGGTGGTCGCCGTGAGGCGGCGGCGCCGGCTCGGCAGCAGCATCGTCGGGTGGGAGACGCTCCAGGCCGCGCCCGTGCAGATGAGTTCCTTGATACGGGCGCCGGCCCAGCCCGTGATGACGGTGGACGTGACCTCGTCGTCGTGGGTCACCTTCTGGAAGATGGCGTCGCGGCGCCCCAGGCTGATGCACTGCGCGGCGTAGCCGATCGAGTTCTCGGGAACCTTGCGGCCGGTCAGGCGCGCGGCGAGGGAGTCGGCGGCCTGCCACGCCATCGGGCTCGCCGTGGCGCAGGACATCCGCAGCGGCTTGCCGCCCGGCCCTTCGGCGAGCGCGGCGTCGCCGACGGCGTACACGTCGGGGTGGGAGACCGAGCGCATGGTGGCGTCCACGACGATCCGTCCGGTGCCGGACACCTCCAGGGTCGTGGCGGCGGCGATCGGGTGCACGGCGAAGCCCGCGGTCCACACGGTCAGCCGGGCCGGGATCTCCCGGCCCTCACCGGTGACGACGCCGTCCGCTTCGACACGGACGATGTCGGCGCCCTCGTGGACCGTGATGCCGAGCCGGTCGAAGACGGTGCGCAGATGACGCCGGGCCTTGTCGCTGAGCCAGTCGCCGACACCGCCGCGGGCGGCGAGGGCGACCTTCAGGTCCGGGCGGGCCTCGGCGATCTCGGTGGCCGCCTCGATGCCGGTGAGGCCGCCGCCGACGATCAGCACGGTGCCGCCCGGCTCCAGCTCGCCGAGGCGCGCCCGCAGTCGCAGCGCGTCCTGCTTCCCGGCGACGCCGTGCGCGTGCTCGGCGACACCGGGGACGTCGAGGGCGCCGGCGGTGCTCCCCAGGGCGTACACGAGGGTGTCGTAGCCGAGGGTCTCGGCGCCCTGCTCACCGGTGAGTTCGACGGTCCTGCTGTCCACGTCGACGGCGGTGACCCACGCCGACCGGAGCTCCACACCGGTTCCCGCGTACACGTCGCGCAGCGGGCGGCTCGGCAGGTCCTGTCCGCCGGCGAGCTGGTGCAGACGGACCCGCTCCACGAACTCGGTCTCGCCGTTGACGAGGGTGATCTCGACGTCGTCGCGGTGCAGTCGCTTGGCGAGGCGGCCGGCGGCGGTCGCTCCGGCGTACCCGGCTCCGAGGACAACGATGCGGTGCTTCATGGCTGGCTCCCTATCCGGTTGGACTCACCTCCTGAACCGGACAGCCGCGCGATCCCTGACAGGAATCGCGTGTGACGTGGGTCACCACATGTCCCTGAGCGGGCGATGGGGACCGGCGGCCGCCCACTGGCGGGTGAGGCGCTCCAACTTGTCGGGATTGACCTGGAGGTGGACCGCGACGACACCGTCCGGCGTCGTGTCGAGGCAGATGACCCCGGCGATCCGCTCGCCGACCGAGACCAGCACGGCGGGACCGCCGTTGACGACGGCGACGTGGAGTTCGGGGTCGCCGCCGGCGATGGTCCGCTTGGCGGGGCTCGGCCGGAACAGCCCCCGCAGGTAGCGCGCGATGCCGAGCGCGCCGATGACCGGGGTCCTGCGGGCCGGAACCTTGGCGCCACCGTCGGCCACGCCGACCGCGTCGTCGGTGAGCAGCCGGATCAGCGGCTCGGTGTCGCCGCTGAGGGCCGCGGCGAGGAACTCCTCGACGACCTTCCGTGCGGCGACCGCGTCGATCTCGGTACGGGCCCGGCCGGTGGCGAGGTGCTGCTTCGCGCGCCGGTGGATCTGCTGGCAGTTCGCCTCGGTGAGGTCGAGGATCTCCGCGACCTCGCGGTGCGCGTACCCGAAGGCCTCGCGCAGCACGTACACCGCGCGCTCGTTGGGCGACAGCCGCTCCATGAGAGTGAGCATCGCGAGGGAGACCGACTCGCGCTGCTCGGCGGTGTCGGCCGGCCCCAGCATCGGGTCCCCGGCGAGCACCGGCTCCGGCAGCCACTGCCCGACATAGGTCTCCCGCCGGACCCGCGCGGAGGTGAGCTGGTTGAGGCAGAGGTTGGTGAGCACCTTGGTCAGCCACGCCTCGGGCGTCTCGATCCGTTCCCGGTCCGCCGCGTGCCAGCGCAGATACGTCTCCTGCACGACGTCCTCGGCATCACCGGCGGACCCGAGCATCCGGTAGGCGATGGCCTGCAGACGTCCCCTGGAACCCTCGAACAGATCGGCCTCGTACGTGCGGAGCGACATCCGCCCATGATCGGTCCCGCACACGGGCCGCGTCCACCCGTCGCGCGGGGCGCCGCGGCCGGCCGTACGCGGTGGAGACCGTACGCCGGGACCCGTGCCCTCTCGGCGTGCTCCCGGCCCGCCCCGGGCGGGCGCCACGACTCCCGCTTCGTACGCCGCGATCACCAGCTGGGCGCGCGCGGGCAGTCGACGCACCACCGTGTGATCCGGTGCACATCGGTGGGCCGATGACTCCGCTCCGTGCCATCGGTCATAGGGACGACATCATCGAAGCGAGGAAGGCCCGCCATGACCGACACCCTCACCCCGCCCCGCCACGTCCTCTCCGCCACGCCCGCGTCGCGATCGGCGGCCCGGTGGGCCGTCGCCGGTGGTGTGGTGGCGGGCCCGCTGTTCCTGGTGGCCGGTCTCGCCCAGGGCCTCGCCCGCGACGGCTTCGACTTCACCCGGAACGCGATCAGCCAGCTCGCCCTCGGCGAGTGGGGCTGGGTCCAGACGGTGAGCTTCCTGCTCACCGGCGCGCTGCTGACCGTCGGCGCGGCCGGACTGCGGCGGGCGCTGCGTGGTGGCCCCGGCGGGACGTGGGGGCCGGCCCTGGTCGGTGTCTTCGGCGTTTCCTTCTGGACCGCGGCGGCCTTCCCGGCCGATGCCGGTGCGGGCTTTCCCGTCGGGGCGCCCGAGGCGACCGTGATGAGCGGGCACGGCGCCGTCCACATGTTCGGCGGAACGATCGGCTATCTCGCCCTGTGTGCCGCGTTCGTCGTGCTGGCCCGTCCGCTCGCCGCCCGGGGCCCGCGAGGGTGGGCCGTCGCGTCCCGCGTCGTGCCCGTGGCCGTTCTCGCCGGTTTCCTGCTCTCGGCCGCCTCGGTCCTGGCGTTCACCGCCGGCGCCGGCCTCGGCCTGCTGTGGCTGAGCGTGGTCACGGCTCGGCTGATCGGCGCTCCGGCCGGCCGCTGACCGGCCCTCGTCCCGGCGGGCGTCGTCGCCGGGACGAGGGCCTGCCGCACGGCGTCCTCGGCGCCCGGGAGCCGTACCGGGGTCGGCTCTCCCCGGTACGGCTCCAGTTCCTGCACCCTCGCGACCCGGGGCTTCGTTGGCCGATATGAATCGTCCGCGTTCGTCACAGTGCCGTCGGCGATTCATCAGATGGTGCGTACTCGTGTTCATCGGACGCGTACGTCGGACGGGTGTGGCTACGGTCGTTCGCGTCGTCCCACGGGGGCGGCATCGGTCGAGTGCCGCACGCGCCAGGACCGTCCCGGCCTTCCGCGCCGGTGCGGAGCGAGCCCGAGCGGCTCCCAGGGAGTGGACATGGGTTCTGTCGGTCGTAGGACCGTCGCGGTGATGGCAGCCGCTCTGGCGTCGCTGGGGGCGGGAAGCGGTGTCGCCGCGACCGCCGCCCCCTCGTCGCCCGCGCCGTGCAGCGGCGCGGAATGCCCCAGCCTCAAGCCGGTCAGGCTCACGACCAGCCAGGCCACCTTGAACGTCACCCAGATGCAACTGGAGAACATCCACGCGATGGCCTCCGACGCCATCACCGGGGAGCCCATCCGGGGAGCGAAGATCGTGTTCGCCACCGTCGGCGGCCGGACGCTGGGGGCCGCCTTCACCGACTACGACGGGGTGGCCTCGATCACCGCCCCGGAGAACCTGGGGCCCGGAACCCTTCAGGAGCTGCTCGGCGGCTACGAGGCCGCGCTCGTCGGCGACGGCGTGCACGCTCCTGTCGGGGCCCACGGGGCGATCACCGTCGGTACCGACCAGGGGCCCGGGGTGCCGGGCGCTCCCTGCTCGCTCTGCAGCGACCGCGGGCTCAAGCAGGACGTGGTCCCGGTCGACTGGAGCCGGTGACGATGCGGATCCTCAGCAGGCGGGCCCGGGCGGCCGACGCCGCTGCTCCGGACCCTGCCGCGGCGGGTCCGCGGGACGGCACCGCCGTGGCTCCGGTCGGCGCGGTCAACGGCTTCGCCGTCCTGGACACCGTGGCCGCGCTGCCGGTCAGCACCTGGCGCTACCTCTGGGAGCCCGAGGACGTCCGTCATCTCGGGCCGATGGCCCAGGACTGGCACGCCGCGTTCGGCTTCAACCGGGACGACACCAGGATCCCCGTCGTCGACGGCCTCGGCGTGGCCCTGGTCTGCGTCCAGGCGCTCCAACGCCACGTGGAGGAGCTCAGGGCCGAAGTCACCAGGCTGCGCGAGGCCGTGGCCACGACTCCGTCCGAGGCGGGGCGATGACGGCGCACGGACTGTCGCCGGTGTCCACGGACGCGATCTGGCGGCTTCCGGTGACGGTCTGCCGCATCACCGGGTTCCTGGGCGAGCGGACAGCCGGCCTCCTCCTTGAGCGTGCCGTCGCCGCCACGGGCGACCGGCTCGGGCCCTCCCTGGTCCGGGACCGGGAGCTGGCCCCCGACCTGCGCAGGTCCCGGTCGTGCCCCGACTTCCGGGCGCCTGAGCTCCTGGCGGCCATCGACGACGTCCGGGAGGCGGTCGAGCACACGCTGGGGGTCGACTGCCGCTACACCGAGCCAAGTTACGGCCTCAACGTGCACAACGACGGGGACTTCTACGGGCCGCACCAGGACACCAGCGCCGCGTACGCCCCCCGCCGTCTGCTCACGTTCGTGTACTACCTGCACCGCACGCCCCGGCCGTTCGGCGGTGGCGAGCTGCGCGTCTTCGACGCCGCCCTGCCGCTGCACACCGAGACGACCGGGGAGTGGGAGGAACGGACCTGGCGGGACTGGCAGCCCGAGCACGACAGCATCGTGTTCTTCCTGCCCACCGCCTGGCACGAGGTGCGCCCCGTCGTGTGCCCCGGAGGTCGGCACGAGGACAGCCGTTTCGCCGTCAACGGCTGGCTGTGCGCACCCGACCCGGCGCACGACAGGCGCGACGAGTGCCGGTGAGCAGCGGTCGGCGCGCAGGGAAAGCACCTGTGTGACGGTTGCTCCGTACCGTGGGCGCCGTGACAGCAAGATCGACTTCCGCTGACCGGGCCGCGTCCGTGGCCTTGGCCGAGGCATCGATGCGTCAGGCCCGTAACTCCGCCGCCTTCCGGATCGCCACCGGGCGATCCCGGGGCCATGAGGTCGTCCGGCGCCGCGGATTCGTCGCCGTCGACGGCGACGAGCGTGCCGGCACGCGGGTCGTGATCCAGGAACCCGGCCTCGACCCGGGCGAACTGGCCGAGCTGAGCGAGCTGGTCCGCCGGGCCGTGGGCCCGGTGAACGCCCCGACGACGCAGCCCCAGGTCGATGACCTGGGGCTGCGTCGAAGAGCGGAGGACGGGGAACGAACCCGCGATTCAAGCTTGGACTCCGCCCGTGGCGGACGAGCAGCTTCTGAGAGGCGATGTGCGGCCGGTGAGGCCGGTGACAGCGCCCGGCCGATGCTCGCGGGTGGGATCGCGGGCGCCCGGAGTCGGGTGGGATCGCACGCACCCGGAGTACCGTGAGACCACGGCGGTTTCTCGTCCGCCATGAGGTGTCGGCCGCCCCGTCCCGCCGGTCACCCCGGCGGATGCGGCCCGCGCGGCGATGGCCCGTGCGGTCCACGCCGACGACATCACCCGAACCGCCGAGATCCCTCTCGACGCGCTTCCCGAACCAGTGACCGACCGCGAGGAGCCGACATGATCCAGATGGCGGACATCCGTGAGTGGCGCACCCACGACGTCGTGGACTCGCGCGGCCGCAGGATCGGAGAGCTGGAGGCGATCTACGTCGACACCAGCACCGACGAGCCGGCCATGGCCACGGTCCGTGTCGGCCTGCCCACACGACACCATCTGGTGTTCGTTCCCCTTGACGGTGCGACGGCGGGGCCGGGCTATGTGAGGGTCGCGTACGACAAGGCGCTGGTGAAGCAGGGCCCTTCGATCGGCACCGACGACGTACTTCCCGCCGAGGACGAGGAAGCGGTCTTCCGGCACTACGAACTTCCCTACGAGCCCGGGGCGAACGGTGAACGCCAGCTGGCCCGCCGCTGAGCCTCCGACCGACCGAGGGGACCAGTCCTCATGACGCTCTTCCTGGCCCTGATCATCATCGCGATCGTGCTGGGCATCATCGGTGCGGTCGCCGACGGGCTGCTCTTCCTGCTGATCATCGGCATCGTGCTGCTCGTGGCGGACCTCATCTACATCACCATGCGCATGCGCCGCGCCGCCCGCCGCCCGGTCCGATGACCCGCCCCACGGGCGAGCTGCGCTGGACGGTGAGAGCCCCGGGCGGCTGACCCGGGCGCCGTTCAAGGGCCGATGACGGGAACCCGTGGAGAAGCGGGGCCCGCCGATACCGACGGGCACACTCGACTCAGTCCGAGGCCGGCGGAGGGGATGACGACCCGGCAGCGCGGCGGTACTCGGCGTTGATGCGTTGGGCTTCTTCGAGCTGGTCTTCGAGGATGATGATGCGACAGGCGGCCTCGATGGGCGTGCCCTGGTCGACGAGTTCCCGGGCGCGTGCGGCGATGCGCAGCTGGTAGCGGGAGTACCGGCGGTGGCCGCCGCTGGAGCGGAGCGGGGTGATGAGGCGCGCCTCGCCGAGGGCGCGTAGGAATCCCTGGGTGGTGCCGATCATCTCGGCGGCCCGGCCCATCGTGTAGGCGGGGTAGTCGTCGTCGTCGAGACGGTCGAAGGAGTCGCCTGCTGTCACTTGCACCTCTCTGGTGAACGCGTTGAGGGGCCCTGGTGCCGTACGGCACCAGGGCCCCGAAGGAACTACTACACCATCCGCCGGTCCTGATACTGCACCGGCCTTCTGTTTCCGCCGACCCGACCGAGACGCTGTCGGGCACGCGGGGATCGCGGTTGCTTGACCGGAGACCACCTCACTATCGATGTCCTGCGGTACCCGGGCTCAAGAATTCCGCCCGGGCGATCCTGATGGCGCTGGCTCCTCCGTTCTTCCCTCGGCGATCAACTGCTTACCCAACGGGGGACTGCGTACTGCACTCGCGGGCACCTCGACTGCCATGACAGCGGTCCCGCTGATGGCGGCCCCTGACTACTGCGGGCCACCCGGTCCGGTCGCCAGTCCCGTCGCCGTCCTGCAACAACCCTGGCTTCGGAACTCCACCACCGCACCGTCCTGCCAACTGCACTTGTGGATACCGCGGCCCGGCAGTTCGTCTCTGCCAGGCTGTCTTGTCTCTCTGCGTTACGAGAGAAACCATAACCACGTCACTGCCCAATGTCTACTCTGGCCGCGATAGATTTTCGTGCTTCCTGGAGAGAGCTAGACCTTCGTGGTCGGTCCAGGATCTGCGGAGCACCTGCACTGCAGGTCAGGGGCTCGGGCCGGCCGCAGCAGAGCGCGTGTGAGTGCCCTCCCGATGGTCACCGACCACTCATACGGCGCCGCGTGGGACAACCTGTCGGTATGCGGGAGGGCCCCGGCACGCGGGAGGTCCCGACATGCGGAAGGGCCCGACCAGCACGGGTGCTGGTCGGGCCCTCTTCGCTGTTCCGGTGGCGGCTCGCGCCGGTCCCGTCGGTCAGACGGTCATCGGCGTGCCGAGCAGCGCGGATGCCTGCTGGACCGAGGTGATGGCGTGTGCCGGTGCGGCGTTCCGGGGAAGGTCGCGGCAGGTGAAGCCGAGCCGGGTCATGGCCCGCAGGACTTCGCCGGCGCTGAAGTCGCGGCGGTCCTGGCGGGTGATGACCTGGCCGACCTGCTTGACGGGGTAGGTGCGGCGGCCGATGATCACGGATTCGCCGATGATCTCCTCGGGCTTGATGCCCTTCATGGATTCCAGGACGCCGCTCTTGGTCAGATCGAACGGGAACCGGGCGATGACGCAGCGCATGATGCCTCACAGGGAGAAGGGGAGAAGGGTCCGGCCGCGGTAGGTGGTTCAGGCGGGGGCGAGGACGCCCGGAGCGCTGCCCTGTCCGGCCACGAGGGGCAGGGCGTCGGGCCGGCGGTGGCTCATCGGGGTGCGGGGTGCGGTGAACGGCCCGCGGTCGCCGGGGACGTCGCGCAGCCGGACGCGGTCCGTGTACGCGTCACTGTCACGGACGGCGGCGAGCTGGGCCCGGGTGATCAGCCGGGTGCACAGCCCGTCGTCGTCACAGATGAGCAGATGCCCCGCGCGGGCACTGATCATGACGGACAGGGCCACTTCGACGGTCATGTCGTCGCCGACCTGTGGTGCGGCCATGTCCATGGCGTCGGCCACCGTCCTGTGCGCGGGGGTGGCGTTCGCTGAGCGGGGCTGCGTCTGGACCAGCGTCAAAGGTGCCTCCTGCAGAGGTGGGTCGGTTTCCTGCTCACGCGGCGTTCAGGCCGCCGCGTCGACGGCGGGCTGCCGCGTGCTCACGCGGCGGGCCGCCGCGGCGGGACTGCGCCGACCGCGGGACACCGGTCCGCGCTTACGCTGCTCGGCCGCCGGCGCGGTGATGGTGACCGGGACGCCGGAAGGGGTCCGGGCGCCGGTGATCCGGTGGAGGGCTTCCTCGCCGGAGCGGACCTGGGTGATCTGGGGGACGATGCCGGCGTCGGCCATGAGGCGGGTCAGGCCGCGGCGCTGGTTGGAGGTGACCAGGGTGACGACGCTGCCGGACTCGCCCGCGCGGGCGGTGCGGCCGCCGCGGTGGAGGTAGTCCTTGTGGTCGGTCGGCGGGTCCACGTTGACGACGAGGTCGAGATTGTCGACGTGGATGCCACGGGCAGCGACGTTCGTGGCGACCAGGACGGTGACGTGTCCGGTCTTGAACCGGGCCAGGGTACGGGTGCGCTGCGGCTGGGACTTGCCGCCGTGGAGTGCCGCGGCGCGCACTCCGCTGTCGAGGAGGTCCTGGGTGAGCCGGTCCACGGCGTGCTTGGTGTCCAGGAACATGATCACCCGGCCCTCGCGCGCCGCGATCTCCGTCGTCACCCGGTGCTTGTCGGCGCCGTGCACGTGCAGGAGGTGGTGCTCCATCGTGGTGACCGCGCCCTGCGAGGGGTCGACGGAGTGGACGACGGGGTCGTTGAGGTAGCGGCGGACCAGGAGGTCGACGTTGCGGTCCAGGGTGGCGGAGAACAGCATCCGCTGGCCCTCGGGGCGCACCTGGTCCAGGAGGGCGGTGACCTGGGGCATGAATCCCATGTCGGCCATCTGGTCGGCCTCGTCCAGGACGGAGATCGCGACCTGGTTCAGCCCGCAGTCACCCCGGTCGATGAGGTCCTTGAGGCGGCCGGGCGTGGCGACGACGACTTCGGCGCCCCCGCGCAGGGCGCCGGCCTGGCGTCCGATGGGCATGCCGCCGACCACGGTCGCCAGGCGCAGCCTGACGGCGCGTGCGTAGGGCGTGAGGGCGTCGGTCACCTGCTGGGCCAGCTCGCGTGTCGGGACGAGGATGAGGGCGAGCGGCCGGCGGGGCTCGGCGCGTTGCCCGGCGGTGCGGGCCAGGAGGGCCAGGCCGAAGGCGAGGGTCTTGCCGGAGCCGGTGCGGCCGCGGCCCAGCACGTCACGACCCACGAGGGAGTTCGGCAGGGTCGCGCCCTGGATCGGGAACGGCACGGACACGCCCTGCGCGGTGAGCGCGGCCAGGAGCTCCCTGGGCATGTCGAGCTCGCCGAACGTCTCGACGGCGGGGAGCGAGGGGGTGATCGTCTTAGGGAGGGCGAACTCTCCCTGTACGGCGGCGGGCCGGCGGCTGTGGCCGCCCGAACGGCTCGGACCTCCCGTACGACTGGGGGCGGACGAACCGAAGCGACTGCCTCGGCCCGAACCGGCGGGGGAGCCGTACGCGTGGCTGCCGCCGTTGCGGCGGGCACGGGAGGAACGGCTGTTCGTGCGTGTGGGGTTCATGCAGAACCTTCCTTGATACGGCGCGTATCGAGGAATTCCGGGAGCGGATGAACAGCGCTGGGAATCACAGGCACGGGCCGAATGAAATGCGAAAGAGAGCAGATCTGCCTGCTCGGAAAGAGAAAGGCCGGCGCGCAACCGCGTGGAGAAAAGGGGTGGTGAGCGCGGGCCGGGTGCAGGCGGAAACCTGCGAAATGGATGCAGCTGGGGCCCGCACCCCGAGGGATGCGGGCCCCAGCTACAAGTCGTGCGTCAGCGTCAGGCGGTTACGATGTTCTCGGCCGTCGGGCCCTTCTGGCCCTGCGCGATGTCGAAGCTCACCTTCTGGCCTTCCTGCAGCTCGCGGAAGCCCTGGGCGGCGATGTTCGAGAAGTGGGCGAACACGTCGGCGCCGCCACCGTCCTGCTCGATGAAGCCGAAGCCCTTTTCCGCGTTGAACCACTTCACAGTGCCAGTAGCCATGTCATGTCTCCTTTGGGGCAGTACGCCGGCGTCCGTACCGTACGGATGCCGTGTCGCCGCGATGATGCCCTGCCCGGAAAATGACCGGAAATAAAGCGCTTCCGTGCGGCGTAGCCGACCGAAGGCGCTTGAAGATTTTCGGGTACCAAAACTGCAACTGACTTCGACAGTAGCACGCCGTCGCAGTATTTGTGCGGCGAGTATTTCCCCCTGCGTGGTGCCGACAAAAACCCTCCCTGCCGGGGCCGCTAAATTCTCCGGCCGCGGACACAGGTATTCATTCACGTCGGGTGCAGCGTCTCTCTCCGCCCGCCGGGAGCGGAGCGGGCCGGCGCGTGGGCATCCTCTCGAAGCACCTGGTCAGGGCTGCGCTCGTGCGGCTCAGTAGTCGGAGAAGTTCCAGAACGCGCCGACCTCGGTGTCAGGGACGACGATCAGGCCCCGGTCCTCCGAATAGACGCTGAGCGGGTTGTACCCCCCGTCGGGGGTCGTGAAGTCGAGCGTCCCGGACGCGGCGCGGCGTCGGTCCACGTGGGTGCGGAAGGTGGCCGCGTCTGGGCGGCGGCCGGCAGATGTACAGGACGCTGTCCTGGCCGGTCGTGTGATGGCCGCGGCGACCCGCTTCAGCCCCGTGGCCCAGCGCCCCCAGGACATGTGGCCGGGAGGCGCGGCGGCCCGCGTGCCCCACGGCCGAACAGCCGGAGGCGCCCTGTAACTGCCGGTACCGGACCATGAAGAAGGCCCAGGTCAGAGACCTGGGCCTTCTCTCAAGAGCGGATGACGGGAATCGAACCCGCGCTATAAGCTTGGGAATCACCCGGCACTTCCGAGGTAAAGGGCACCTGACCTGCAAAAACGTGCTGTCCGGCGATGGATGGGAGGGGCCCGGACCGCCCTTTCGTGACCGCTGTTTACCGTCCTGACTGGCACGTAGTGGCACGCCTTGTTCAGCGCGCTGTGCTCGGGAAGCGCTCACCTCACGATGAGACACCGCGGCGCTTCGTCGTCGACACCTTCAGTGCGACGGCGAAGAGGGCCGCCGCCACCAGCCATGCGCTCACGCTTCGGGCCGGGTAGAGGGCGAGAGCCCACCACGTGTGCGATGCGTGGCCACTGGCATCGTAGGCGCGGCCGAGCATGAGGTTGAGGATGAGGAACAGCAGTCCGGCTGCTGCTGCGGTCGCCTCGTTGGCGAGTCGCCACGTGATGAGGGCGATGGCGAGGAGGAGGGTGATGTTGCGGGCGACGTCCAGTCCCACCACCAGTCCTGCTCCGTGTGCGAGCACCGTGGTGAGGATCACGGCGCCCTGGTCGAACCGGTGGACGGGGACCACCGCCGTGCTCTCCGCTGAGGGGAGCCGCCGTTCCAGGGAGTACATGACCGCGATGACGATCACAACGGGAGTGAAGTAGGCGACGTGAGCGCTGGCCATGCCGCCGGTCAGACTCGGAACGGGAACCTCGCTGGTTCCCACTGTCCCGCTCACCAGAACGAGAAGGAAGATCGCCAAGGGCACGGTCCACCAGCGGCGCACGATGATCGCATAGCGGTTCATGAGATGCCCCTGGGGCAGTGCCCTCCGCTCACCGCAGTCTTGTCGAACCAGTCGAGCTGTTCCTTGGCAGGAAGACGGCGGACCTTCTGGAGTGCGGCCCAGTCGGTATCGAGCATCGCCTGGCGCATGGCCTGTTCGTCCACGCCGATCACCAGCGCGGCCCAGGCGGATGCGACGGCGCTGGGTCGGCGACAGTCGGACCCGCCTGCGAGCGCGGCTGTGCCGACTACTGCCGACTGGGCCAGACTCACCGCGTACTGGCCGGCGTCGGGCTGGGAGTGGACCGGTGGGATCGACCAGTACAGCGGCCAGATACCCGGCTTGAGCGGGACCGCATCGGAGGCGACGCGAAGTTCTAGGGGCGGGGTGACTCCTGCGGCCTTGAGCCGCGAAAGGGGGACCAGCGCATCCCGGCGCAGCTGCTCGGCGTACTGCTTGTATTCCGGCGGCACGCACACACTTGGGGCGGCTCCCACGCAGGTCATGGCGACGCTTCGGGGGCTCGTCGGGCGTTGGTAGCCCCAGTCGGCGACCAGGATGCGGCCGGTGACGAACGTGATCGCCAGCACGAAGACACAGGCGGCTGTGCCCCAGGCGCGCCGGCGCATATGGACGAAGAGCCAGAGGGCAAGGGCCACCCCGGCGACGACGGCCCACGGCACGGTGTACACGGCAGACGTGCGTACGTCTGTGACGCTCGACGTTCCGTCGATGAAGCCTCCGAGGTGGCGGACCCACGGGTTGGCCAAGGTGTGCGGTATCGAGAGCCAGGCCCAGCAGCCAAGCCCGGCAATGGGCGCCGCGATACTCCTGGGCAGCACCATTCCCAGGCACCAACCGATGATCAGCCAGCCGAGGGGAACCACGATCAGATGCGCTACGGCGAGCCACCCGGCATCACTCGGCCACACACCCACGGCCCTACGGGCCATCACGAGCGCCTCAACAATGAGGAGCAGGTGCAGGAGCAATGCGGGAGTGGCGGCCCGGAAAAGCTGTTGAGCAAGGGGTCGTGCGCTGACGGTTCGCACATCGCCCAGTAGACGGTGGCGGCCCGCTTCCCATGCGGCGGCCCCGGCCACTGCCGGGGCAATGATTGCCATGCCGTAGGCCGCGAGCTCTCCGGACTCCACCCCGTATTCCGACGGCGCGGTATAGGTGACGTCGTCGATGTACAAACCGGCGTAGAACATGGCAGGCAGAGCCAGCCACAGCGCGGCCGAGGAACGGAGGTTCGCCCAGGTGATCACTCGTTCGCCTCCAGCAGCGAGGCGTACGCGCTCTCCAGGCGCCGGCCCGGCGCGCAGTCGGGTTGGGCATGCGCGGCGAATTCCTCGACCGTTCCTCTGAACCTTGACCGGCCCGACTCCAGGACGACGACCTCGTCAAAGGCTTCGTCGAGGTCGCCGATGTCATGGGTGGAGACGATCACGTTGACGGTGCCGCGCAGTGAGATCAGCAGATCGAGGAACCGACGCCGCTGGTGAGGGTCAAGCCCGACAGTTGGTTCGTCGAGAAGCAGCAAATCAGCTTCATGGACAAGCGCTTGAGCAATGGCGATCCGCTGCTGCT
This sequence comes from Streptomyces sp. NPDC088553, assembly GCF_044752965.1. NCBI lineage: Bacteria > Bacillati > Actinomycetota > Actinomycetes > Kitasatosporales > Streptomycetaceae > Streptomyces > Streptomyces sp. NPDC088553. The sequence continues at coordinate 442,941 of NZ_JBIVMG010000006.1, forward strand.
GGCCACCGGACAGAGCCTTGACCTTGTTGTTCATCTTGTCTGTGAGGCCGACTCTCTCGATTGCCTCGGGCGCTGCGCGCCAGGCGGCACCCTCCCCCATGCCCTTGAGCCAGCCGACGTACGCCACATGCTCCCTGCACGTCAATCCCGGGAGGAATCCGGGGCGCTGCGGCAACCAGGACACCTTGCGTCGGTAATTCTGCACGTGCCGGCGGTTTGTCGGGTCGAGCCGCCCGTACCGGACAAGTCCCGACTGAGGTTGCAGGGCGCTGGCGCCGAGGGAAAGGAGGGTGCTCTTTCCTGCACCGTTGGGCCCGAGGAGAACGGTGTGTCCGGGGACGAACTCCAGGTCGAGCCGGTCTAGAACGGGGCGGGATGTGCGGGGATAGCGGAAGGTACAAGACTGGTACTGCAAGGGCATGGGTGGTACCTCGGCGCAGTGAGGAGGCACCTTCGGCCCCACGCGCGCAAGGCGTGGGGCCGAAGGAACAGGAATGTCAGTAGGTGACGGTAAGCGACTTAACCGTCAGCCAGAGGTTTACTCCCGCCTCGTTCACGGCGAAGTAGTAGTCCCCGGAGCCGTGATCTGACCAGTTGCCGGTAGAGGTGGAGGTGCTGCTGGCGAAGCACTGGGTGAACGACGCCGTCGCGTAGGCCGGGTCGGGCCCGAAGGTGTCCTTGCGGAGGCGGACGTCGGTGCCCGTGCCATTGCTGTCGCAGCCGGTGAACTTGATCGTGGTCGTGCCACCGGTGTCGTACCAACGGCGAGACTCGTAGCCGGGCAGAACCCCCGTCAGAGAGCTGGATCAGCTTGCCGCCTGGGCCGGCGGGGTGAGGATGCCAAGCACAGCGGCGACACCAAGACCAACGGTACCTCTTCGACGGCCGGACTTACGCAGGCCGGTGAGACGTGTAGATCTCACGGGTTTCCCCCCTGGGAAGTTGACAAAGGCGACCGTGATCGTAGGAAGGGCAGTGGCGGTTGATCGACGATCAGTGGGGTTTCGGTCGAGAGTTCGTCACATCAACATGCTGGGTGGCTGAGATTCCCCACAATCTCCCCTTGACGCGCGGTCATGGGGACACGGGCTCTGACGAAGTCGGTGCCGCCGTCACGATTCCCCAGGAATCGAAAGCGGCGTCACTGCGACGACTGGTCCGACAGCGCAGTCGCCAGATCCAGCGCGGTGGGGCGCTGACCCGGGCGCGCAGAGACGGCATCTCGGAGGATCGCGAGCAGGTCTGGCCACTGAGGAGCATCGGCGATGGGCAACTGCCGACGGGCGACGAGACGGCGGATTTCAGGCCCGGCTAGACGGCCGGGGGTGATGCCGGCCGCCGTGCAGTCGCGATGCCAAGGCCGGTGGCGGCATTCCAGACGGTGGCAGCGAGGGCGTAGACCTCGGTGGCGGGGGTGACCCTGACCGGGCGGTGGCCGGCTTCGATCTCGGCGGCCAGTTCGGGGGCCAAGATGTGGGGAAGACCGCCATGGAAGGTCCCTGAGGGGGTGAAGGTGGGGGAGACGTCCCAGGTGGACGGACCGTCGTGCCACGGGGTGATCAGCCAGGAGGTGGTCCTGGTGCTGCCGGAGGCGATGAGCTGGGCTGCGGCCTGGCATGTGTTCGGCGACCGGGGTCTCTCGGGGCGAGACGGTGCGCCACGTGCCCTCCGAACAGGGTCTTCGTTCGAGATGGGGCACACGGAGGGCACGGCAGGCCCTGATAGGTCTAGACAACGACGAAGCCCCAGGTCGCTGACCTGGGGCTTCGTTCAAGAGCGGATGACGGGAATCGAACCCGCGCTATAAGCTTGGGAAGCTCATGTTCTACCATTAAACTACATCCGCACAGCGGCCCGATGAACGGTGCCGCATCGTTGCACACTGTACCCCATGCGCCACTTGCGGCGAAGCTTGCGCCTTTTCGGGTGCGGAGTGCCGCCTGGAGGGTGTCCCGTTGATCCCCTAATGTGGCTTCCCGTCCACCACATGTGTAGGGGAAGGGACTTGATGGGTTCGATGGAGCGCACCGTCGTCCGTTGTGCCGAAGGGCATGTGTTCAGTACCGCTTCGTTCCCGCTGCAGCAGCTCGGGGCCGGGCGGATCGGGCCAGGGCGGCTCATCCGGTGTCCGCGCTGTGCGCGGCTGCGGCATGCGGTGCCGGTGGAGTCCGGACGGCGCTGACCAGCGCCCGGGGCGCGGATGCCTGCCGATTGGGGCAGGTCCGCGCCCTCTGCGTATCGTGGGGGCGTGCTTCTCTCAGACAAGGACATCCGGGCCGAGATCGATGCCGGACGGGTGCGCATCGACCCGTACGACGAATCCATGGTGCAGCCCTCGAGCATCGACGTGAGGCTTGACCGCTTCTTCCGGGTGTTCGAGAACCACCGCTACCCCCACATCGACCCCGCCGTCGAGCAGCTCGACCTGACCCGCGAGGTCGAGCCCGAGGGTGACGAGGCGTTCATCCTCCACCCCGGCGAGTTCGTGCTCGCCTCGACCTACGAGGTCATCACCCTCCCGGACGACATCGCGTCGCGCCTTGAGGGGAAGAGCTCCCTCGGGCGGCTCGGGCTCGTGACGCATTCGACCGCCGGGTTCATCGACCCCGGTTTCTCGGGGCACGTGACCCTGGAGCTGTCGAACCTCGCCACCCTGCCGATCAAGCTCTGGCCCGGCATGAAGATCGGGCAGCTGTGCATGTTCCGGCTGAGCTCGCCCGCCGAGTTCCCGTACGGGAGCGAGCGATACGGCTCCCGGTACCAGGGCCAGCGGGGGCCGACGGCCTCCCGCTCGTTCATGAACTTCCATCGGACCCAGGTGTGAGGCGGTCGCAGGCATGAGTGAAGTACGCGAGAACCTGACGTACGAGGGTTTCGGGCGCGCCGTCCGTGAGCTGGCGCAGACGATCGCCGACGACGGCTACGAGCCCGACATCGTGCTCTCGATCGCCCGCGGCGGCGTCTTCGTCGCCGGCGGTCTGGCCTACGCCCTGGACTGCAAGAACATCCACCTCGTGAACGTGGAGTTCTACACCGGTGTGGGCACCACCCTGGAGATGCCGGTCATGCTGGCGCCCGTGCCCGACGCGATCGACTTCAGCGACAAGAAGGTGCTCATCACCGACGACGTCGCCGACACCGGCAAGACCCTCAAGCTCGTCCACGACTTCTGCGTCGACCACGTCGCCGAGGTCCGCTCCGCCGTCATCTACGAGAAGTCCCACTCCCTCGTGAAGTGCGAGTACGTGTGGAAGAAGACCGACGAGTGGATCAACTTCCCCTGGTCGGTCGAGCCGCCCGTCGTCAAGCGCGAGGGTCAGGTGCTCGACGCCTGAGCCCGCGTGACGGAATGACGAGAGGCCCCCACCGCACCGGTGGGGGCCTCTTCGCGTGCGTTCCGTATCGTCAGAGCGTGCCGAGCTTGATCAGGCCCAGCAGTGCCACCAGCTGGATCGCCGACGCGCCCAGCGCCTTCGGCCACGGCAGGTCGTGCGAGCGGCTCACCATCATCGTGAAGAGCGCCCCGGCCGCCAGCCAGGTCAGCCAGCCGATCACCTGGACCAGGCCGTTCTCGCCGCCCAGGAAGAGCGCGAAGACGAGCCGCGGCGCGTCCGTGATCGACATGATCAGCATCGACAGGCCCACCGTCGGCTGCCACGCCCCGTCGCCGCCCAGCTGGCGCGCGAGCGTGTGCGTCACCGAGCCCAGGATCAGTCCGCCGACGACGAAGCCGAGGGCGGTCATCAGGACGTACGGGATCGCCGTCGAGAGGGTCGCGTTGATCGCCTCGTCGCGCGCCTTGTCGAAGCCGAAGATCGCGAGCAGCCCGTACAGGAAGGTGACGATCAGCGCCGGGCCCCACACCGCGTGGTCCCGCATCCGCAGGAAGGTGTCCGCCGGGCGCAGCACGATGCCGCTCAGGAGCGCCTTCCAGGGGAGCCGGGGGCCCGTCGGGACGGGCGCGGCGCCGGCGTGGTGGGTCGCGGCGTCGCCGTAGGGGTCGTCGACGCTGAACATCTGGGTGTGGCCCGGGTTGTTGGCCGTCGCCGCGTGCGGGTGCTGCGGCTGGCCGTACGGCTCGCCGAAGTACTCCGGCTCCCCGTAGGGCTGCCCCTGGTGCCCCTGCTGCCCGCGCTGGTGCCCTTGAGGCCCCTGGTGTCCCTGGTGCCCCTGCGGTGGCTGCTGTTGCCACTGCTGCTGCGGGTACGGCGGCGGGGCCGCGTTGTACCCGTACGGCGCCTGCTGCGGTTGATTGTGCGGGGGGCGGTTGTCCCGGCCGCGTCCGTTCCTGAATCCAGCCACGTCGTCGAACGTACCCGCTTCCGCTGTGCGGGCGCTCCCCGGACCTGTCCTTGCCACTGAGCTGTGACATCCCCTAGGGGGTTGAGCGGACCCGCTGTGGGCCGTGACACGGTCGGTGGGCAGGCTTGCGACCGTCGTTACAAATCCGACGTATCACCTCAATGTCGTACTCGTAGCTTCGGAGACGTCAGCGACCCGAGCAAGGAGTTCTTCCGATGCGTGTCACCCGTCGTTCCGCCCGTACCGCCGCCGTCGCCACCGGGGCCGTCGCCGCCCTCCTGCTGCCGGCCGCCGGAGCCTTCGCCGCCGACGGGCCGGACCGGGGCCCCGACCCGGCGCCGGCGCCGACGTCGAGCGACCAGTCGGTCCTCTGGCGGAACGTCGACCTCGCCGACGGTTCGCTCGCCAAGGTCTACCAGGACGGACCGGGCCGCTTCTCCGCCGAGATCTACGCCGGCGGGTCCCTGATCGACACCCTCACCAGCACCGACGGGCAGCCCGCGTACGGGCAGAACAACGGCCTCCACGTCGTCCTCCAGCCGGACGGCACCGTGCGCTCCTGGGTCGAGACCGCCCCCGAGCCGGACCCGACCCCCACCCCGAAGCCCAAGCCGACCCCCGAGCCCGCCCCGCAGCCGAAGAAGAACACCGCGCGGCACGCCGACGCCGAGGTCGCCCTCCCCGACGCCAAGGTCACCCTCCCCGACGGGAACGTCGCCCGGCTCTTCAAGAGCAAGAACCGGCCCCGTATCGAGCTCACCCAGAAGAACGGCCGCTCCCTCGGCTCCCTCGACATCAAGCACCCGACCGCCGCCCACCACGGCTGGACGTACAAGCTCGTCGACGCCGGCAAGCACCAGTACAAGCTCGCCGCCATCGACACCCCCCGGCAGGGCGCCGGCAGCTGGGTCTACGACTTCCAGGGCAGGCTCGTCGAGAAGTACGTCGCCCAGAAGGCCTGACGCGACCGATCCCCCGGCATGACGAAGAGGGCCGCCCCGCGATCTCGCGGGGCGGCCCTCTCTCACGTACCGGGTCCTACTTCGCCGGTTCCGGCTCCGGCTCCTCGGCCGGCTCCGGCTCCGGGTCCACCGGGGTCTTCACCGATTCGAGGAGCAGCTGGGCCACGTCCACGACCGTGACGGACTCCTTGGCCTTGCCCTCGTTCTTCTTGCCGTTGACCGAGTCGGTCAGCATGACGAGGCAGAACGGGCAGGCGGTGGAGACGATGTCCGGGTCGAGGGACAGGGCCTCCTCGACGCGCTCGTTGTTGATGCGCTTGCCGATCCGCTCCTCCATCCACATCCGGGCACCACCGGCGCCGCAGCAGAAGCCGCGCTCCTTGTGGCGGTGCATCTCCTGCTGGCGCAGGCCGGGGACGGCGGACATGATCTCGCGCGGCGGCGTGTACACCTTGTTGTGACGGCCCAGGTAGCACGGGTCGTGGTAGGTGATGAGGCCGTCGACCGGGGTCACCGGGACCAGCTTGCCCTCGTCGATGAGGTGCTGGAGCAGCTGGGTGTGGTGGATGACCTCGTACTCGCCGCCGAGCTGCGGGTACTCGTTGGCGATGGTGTTGAAGCAGTGCGGGCAGGTCGAGACGATCCGCTTCGCCGACTTCGGCTTCTTCGTCGACTCGTCCTCGTCGTCCTCGCCGAACGCCATGTTCAGCATGGCGACGTTCTCCTGGGCGAGCTGCTGGAACAGCGGCTCGTTGCCCAGGCGGCGGGGGGAGTCACCGGTGCACTTCTCGTCGCCGCCCATGATCGCGAACTTGACGCCCGCCATGTGCAGCAGCTCGGCGAAGGCCTTGGTGGTCTTCTTGGCCCGGTCCTCCAGGGCGCCGGCGCAGCCGACCCAGTAGAGGTAGTCGAACTCGGAGAGGTCCTCGACGTCCTTGCCCACGATCGGGACCTCGAAGTCGACCTCCTTGGTCCACTCGACGCGCTGCTTCTTCGCCAGGCCCCAGGGGTTGCCCTTCTTCTCCAGGTTCTTGAGCATCGTGCCGGCCTCCGAGGGGAAGGCGGACTCGATCATCACCTGGTAGCGGCGCATGTCGACGATGTGGTCGATGTGCTCGATGTCGACCGGGCACTGCTCGACGCAGGCGCCGCAGGTGGTGCAGGACCACAGGACGTCGGGGTCGATGACGCCGTTCTCCTCGGCGGTGCCGATGAGGGGGCGCTCGGCCTCGGCGATCGCGGCGGCGGGGACGTCCTTGAGCTGCTCCTCGGTGGCCTTCTCGTTGCCCTCCATGTCCTTGCCGCCGCCGGCGAGCAGGTACGGCGCCTTGGCGTGCGCGTGGTCGCGCAGCGACATGATGAGGAGCTTGGGGGAGAGGGGCTTGCCGGTGTTCCAGGCGGGGCACTGCGACTGGCAGCGGCCGCACTCGGTGCAGGTGGAGAAGTCGAGGATGCCCTTCCAGGAGAACTGCTCGACCTGGGAGACACCGAAGACGGCGTCCTCGGCCGGGTCCTCCCAGTCGATCTCCTTGCCGGCCGTGGTCATCGGCTGGAGGGCGCCCAGGGCGGTGGAGCCGTCGGCGTTCCGCTTGAACCAGATGTTCGGGAAGCCGAGGAAGCGGTGCCAGGCGACACCCATGTTCGTGTTGAGCGAGACCGTGATCATCCAGGTGAAGGACGTGACGATCTTGAGCGCCGCGACGAAGTAGGTGAGGTGCTGGATCGTGCTCAGGTCCAGGTTGTCGAGCAGCGCGATCAGCGGGTACGAGGCGAAGAAGCCCGGCTCCCAGCTGGTGACGTGGTGCTGGACGCCTTCGAGGGCCCGCAGCGTCATGATGCAGAGGCCGACGATCAGGATGACGGCCTCGACGAAGTACGCCTGGCCGGTCTTGGAGCCCGCGAAGCGGGACTTGCGGCCCGCCTTGGTGGGCTTGCTGAGCTGCCGGATCACGATGAGGGTCACGATGCCCAGGACCGTCATCAGGCCGAGGAACTCGGTGAAGATCTCGTACGGCAGCCAGTCGCCGATGATCGGGATCAGCCAGTCGGCCTGGAAGAGCTGGCCGAAGGCGTTGACGATCGTCAGGAGCAGCGAGAAGAAGCCCACCGCCACGAACCAGTGCGCGAAGCCGACGATGCCCCAGCGGTTCATCCGGGTGTGGCCGAGGAATTCCTTGACCAGGGTCACGGTGCGCTGGGTGGGGTCGCCGGTGCGGGTGCCGGCGGGCACGGGCTGCCCGAGGCGCACGAACCGGTAGATCTGCACGGTGGCACGACCGAACAGCGCGACGGCCACCACCGTGATGGCGATCGACACGATGATCGCGGCGAGTTGCATGAGGGGCTCCTCGGGCGGGCCTACTAAGCGGTAACTTATGGAGTCCGTGCTGAGATTACCCGTTCGGGGCCCCGTGCTGTAGCGGCGCTCGCGGTGATCTGTGTCGCTCAGGCAAACCTTGCCGCGCGACGTCTGCGGACTGCTGGAAGCGTACGCGCCAGGATCGTCAGATCCATCCCCAGCCAGTGGTGGTCCACATAGTGCAGGTCGAGCAGCTCGCGCTCCTCCCACGGCAGGTCCGAGCGCCCGCTGATCTGCCACGGGCCGGTCAGCCCCGGGCGTACGGAGAGCCGGCGGCGTCCCTCGCCCGCGCACTCGCGGTGGCCCGGGGTCAGGGGACACGGTCCGACCAGCGACATCCGGCCGCCGACGACGTGCACGAGGAGCGGCAGCGCGGCCAGCGGGCTCTTCGTGCGGAAGGTCAGCATCGTGAAGGGTTCTCCCCCCAGGCCCGCCACCGTGCGGCGGCGCAGTACCGCGCCGCTGCCGCCGAGGGCGATGGAGAGGGCGGTGCCCGCGATCAGGGGCGAGAGCGCGAGGAGCAGAAGGAGTCCGGCCGCCATGTCGACCGCGCGCTTCGCCGTCATGCGCTCACACCCTTCGGCGGGAATCCTGGGATATGTCCGGACCCTCTCATGCGAACCTGGTCAAACAGGGGAACGGCACGCGCTGTGAGTGCCGGGGGTAGTGAAGAGTTGAGCCACCTACGCTCAGGTCTGTTGACGCGGTCCGCGTCGTCATGCATCCTTGAGTCAGATCCACTCAAGTACGTCAGCTGGAGGAATCGAAATGGCACGTGCGGTCGGCATCGACCTGGGCACGACTAACTCCGTCGTCAGCGTTCTGGAAGGCGGCGAGCCCACCGTCATCACCAACGCCGAGGGCGCCAGGACCACGCCGTCCGTCGTCGCCTTCGCGAAGAACGGCGAGGTGCTCGTCGGCGAGGTGGCCAAGCGTCAGGCCGTCACCAACGTCGACAGGACCATCCGGTCGGTCAAGCGCCACATGGGCACCGACTGGAAGATCGAGATCGACGGCAAGAACTTCAACCCGCAGCAGATGAGCGCCTTCATCCTGCAGAAGCTGAAGCGCGACGCCGAGGCCTACCTGGGCGAGAAGGTCGTCGACGCGGTCATCACCGTTCCGGCGTACTTCAACGACTCCGAGCGCCAGGCCACCAAGGAGGCCGGTGAGATCGCGGGCCTCAACGTCCTGCGCATCGTCAACGAGCCGACCGCGGCCGCCCTCGCGTACGGCCTCGACAAGGACGACCAGACGATCCTCGTCTTCGACCTCGGTGGTGGCACCTTCGACGTGTCCCTCCTGGAGATCGGCGACGGCGTCGTCGAGGTGAAGGCCACCAACGGTGACAACCACCTCGGTGGTGACGACTGGGACCAGCGCGTCGTCGACTACCTGGTGACGCAGTTCCAGAACGGCCACGGTGTGGACCTGGCCAAGGACAAGATGGCTCTCCAGCGTCTCCGCGAGGCCGCGGAGAAGGCGAAGATCGAGCTCTCGTCCTCGACCGAGACCTCCATCAACCTGCCGTACATCACGGCCTCCGCCGAGGGCCCGCTGCACCTGGACGAGAAGCTCACCCGAGCCCAGTTCCAGCAGCTGACCTCGGACCTGCTCGACCGCTGCAAGGTGCCGTTCCACAACGTCATCAAGGACGCGGGCATCAACCTCTCCGAGATCGACCACGTCGTCCTCGTCGGTGGTTCGACCCGTATGCCGGCCGTCGCCGAGCTCGTCAAGGAGCTGACCGGCGGTCAGGACGCCAACAAGGGCGTCAACCCGGACGAGGTCGTCGCCATCGGCGCCGCGCTCCAGGCCGGTGTCCTCAAGGGTGAGGTCAAGGACGTCCTGCTCCTCGACGTGACCCCGCTGTCCCTCGGCATCGAGACCAAGGGCGGCATCATGACCAAGCTCATCGAGCGCAACACCACGATCCCGACCAAGCGGTCCGAGATCTTCACGACGGCCGAGGACAACCAGCCGTCCGTGCAGATCCAGGTCTACCAGGGCGAGCGCGAGATCGCGGCGTACAACAAGAAGCTCGGCATGTTCGAGCTGACCGGTCTGCCGCCGGCCCCGCGTGGTGTCCCGCAGATCGAGGTCGCCTTCGACATCGACGCCAACGGCATCATGCACGTGACCGCGAAGGACCTCGGCACGGGCAAGGAGCAGAAGATGACCGTCACCGGCGGCTCCTCGCTGCCGAAGGACGAGGTCGACCGGATGCGCCAGGAGGCCGAGCAGTACGCGGACGAGGACCACCGTCGCCGCGAGGCCGCCGAGTCCCGCAACCAGGGCGAGCAGCTCGTCTACCAGACGGAGAAGTTCCTCAAGGACAACGAGGACAAGGTCCCCGGTGACGTCAAGGCCGAGGTCGAGGCCGCGCTCGTCGAGCTGAAGGACAAGCTCAAGGGCGAGGACACCGCCGAGATCCGCACCGCCACCGAGAAGGTCGCGGCCGTCTCCCAGAAGCTCGGCCAGGCGCTCTACGCCGACGCCCAGGGCGCGCAGGCCGCGGGCGGCGACGCCGGCGCCGGCCAGCAGGCCCAGGCCGACGACGACGTCGTCGACGCCGAGATCGTGGACGAGGACAAGCCGAAGGGCGGCGCTGCCTGATGTCGGAGGAGACCCCGGGCTTCGAGGAGAAGCCCGAAGTCCCCGCCGACGGCACGCCCGAGGAGCCCGAGACCGCCGCTGCCGCCGCGTCCGCCGACAAGGCGGAGGGGGCGGCCCCGGCCGGGGACGCTACTGACGTAGCTCTGCTGGCGCAGCTGGACCAGGCCCGCAAGGCGCTCGAGGAGCGCACCGCGGACCTCCAGCGGCTCCAGGCCGAGTACCAGAACTACCGCCGCCGCGTGGAGCGGGACCGGGTCACGGTCAAGGAGATCGCCGTCGCGAGCCTCCTGAGCGACCTGCTCCCGGTGCTCGACGACGTCGGCCGGGCCCGGGACCACGGCGAGCTCGTGGGCGGGTTCAAGTCGGTGGCCGAATCGCTGGAGACCGTCGTCGCCAAGATGGGTCTGCAGCAGTTCGGCAAGGAGGGCGAGCCCTTCGACCCGACGATCCACGAGGCCCTGATGCACTCGTACGCGCCGGACGTCACCGAGACGACGTGCGTGGCGATCCTGCAGCCGGGGTACCGCATCGGCGAGCGGACCATCCGGCCCGCCCGCGTGGCCGTCGCCGAGCCCCAGCCGGGCGCGGCGCCGGCCAAGGACGACGCGAAGTCGTCCACGGACGAGGAGAGCGGTGCCCCCGAGGAGGGGTAGCGCGACCGGCCGCACAGCGGTGACACGACCCGGAGCAGTCCGGAAGGAGGGACGTCGATGAGCACGAAGGACTTCGTCGAGAAGGACTACTACAAGGTTCTCGGCGTCCCCAAGGACGCCACCGAGGCCGAGATCAAGAAGGCGTACCGGAAGCTCGCCCGCGAGAACCACCCGGACGCCAACAAGAACGACGCCAAGGCCGAGGAGCGCTTCAAGGAGATCTCCGAGGCGAACGACATCCTCGGCGACCCCAAGAAGCGCAAGGAGTACGACGAGGCCCGCGCCCTCTTCGGGAACGGCGGCTTCCGGTCACCCGGAGGCCCCGGCGGCGGCTCGTTCAACTTCGACCTGGGTGACCTCTTCGGAGGCACCCAGGGCGGCGGCGCGGGCGGCGGCTTCGGCGGCGGTGGCGGCATCGGGGACGTCTTCGGCGGTCTGTTCAACCGCGGCGCCGGTGCGGGCACCCGTACCCAGCCGCGGCGCGGTCAGGACATCGAGTCCGAGGTGACGCTCAGCTTCACCGAGGCCATCGAGGGCGCGACCGTACCGCTGCGGATGTCCAGCCAGCAGCCGTGCACGGCGTGTTCGGGCACCGGCGACAAGAACGGCACCCCCCGGGTGTGCCCGACCTGCGTCGGCACCGGACAGGTCTCGCGCGGCAGCGGCGGCGGCTTCTCGCTCACCGACCCCTGCGTGGACTGCAAGGGCCGCGGCCTCATCGCCGAGAACCCGTGCGAGGTCTGCAAGGGCAGCGGCCGGGCCAAGTCCTCCCGCACCATGCAGGTCCGCATCCCGGCGGGTGTCTCCGACAACCAGAAGATCCGGCTGCGCGGCAAGGGAGCGCCGGGGGAGCGCGGCGGGCAGAACGGCGATCTGTACGTCGTGGTGCACGTCGACGCCCACCCGGTCTTCGGCCGCAAGGACGACAACCTCACCGTCACCGTGCCGGTCTCCTTCACGGAGGCGGCGCTCGGCGGCGAGATCAAGGTGCCGACCCTCGGCGGCCCCGCGGTCACCCTCAAGCTGCCCGCGGGCACTCCGAACGGCCGGACCATGCGCGCCCGGGGCAAGGGCGCGGTCCGCAAGGACGGCACGCGCGGCGACCTGCTCGTGACGGTCGAGGTCGCGGTGCCGAAGGAGCTGGACGACAAGGCACGTGACGCCCTGGAGACCTATCGCGAGGCGACCGCCTCCGAGGACCCGCGGGCGGAGCTTTTCCAGGCCGCGAAGGGAGCGTGACCCGGTGGACGGGCGCCGACGCAATCCGTATGAACTGACCGACGAGTCGCCGGTGTACGTCATCTCGGTGGCGGCCCAGCTCTCCGGTCTGCACCCGCAGACACTCCGTCAGTACGACCGTCTCGGTCTGGTCTCCCCGGACCGTACGGCGGGCCGTGGCCGGCGCTACTCGGCCCGTGACATCGAGCTGCTCCGTCAGGTGCAGCAGCTGTCGCAGGACGAGGGCATCAACCTGGCCGGGATCAAGCGCATCATCGAGCTGGAGAACCAGGTCGCGGCGCTGCAGGGCCGGATCGCGGAGCTGTCGGCGGCCGTCGACGGCGCGGCGGCGGCGATGCGGCAGCGCGAGGCCCAGGTGCACGCCTCGTACCGGCGTGATCTGGTGCCGTACCAGGACGTGCAGCAGGCGAGCGCGCTGGTGGTCTGGCGCCCGAAGCGCACCGGAGAGTAGTTCCTGTACGGCGAGGCCCCCTCCACGACGTGTGGAGGGGGCCTCGCCGTACCCGGGTCACGGGATGAGCTCCGCCACGATGTCGCCGAGCGTCTCCCACCAGGGCGCGGCGCCCGTGCCGAACGCGGCGGCGAGGGCGGTGCCGACGGAGTGGTCGAGCGGGGTGAGGGCGGCCGCCGGGTCCCAGTCGGCGTCGACCCTGCCGTCCCCGGCGGACTCCAGGGTGCCGAGCGCCTTCCCGTTCCGGGTGAGCCGGCTGTCCCGGTGCGAGCAGGGGACGAGCCGGTAGCGGACGCCGTCGACGCGGACGTCCACCCGGTAGGAGCGGCGGAGCAGCCGGGCGCGGGCCGGCCTGATGACGGCGGGTTCCCCGCCCACCGTCAGCGCGAGCAGGGCGGCCTTGCGGGTGCCGATCGGCGTGTGGGTGTCGGGGCGGGTCCCGGGGGCCCGTACGAGCTCCGCGGTGGGCAGGTCGTGCCCGGAGACGCGGAGGGTCCCGGCGGGCCCGTCGAGGTCGATCTGTACGTACACGGTGGTGAGTTGTCCCGTTCGACGCTGGTCAGGTGTCCGGTGGTCAGTTGTCTCCCTCGAGGATGCCCGACTGCGCGATCAGGTAGCCGAGCTGGGCCCGGCTGCCGCTGCCGAGGGCGGCGGCGAGTTTGGCGATGTGGGCGCGGCAGGTGCGCACGTTCATGCCGAGGCGGCGGGCGATGGCCTCGTCGACGTGCCCCTCGACGAGGAGTTTGGCGATGGAGCGCTGGACACCGCCTATGCCGTCGACGGAGGGGCTGTACGGGATCTCGTCCTCCCACGGCACGCCGTGCAGCCAGAACTGGTCGAAGACGCCGACGAGGTACTGGACGAGGCCCTCGTGGCGGAGTTCGAGGGCGACCTGGCGGTCGCTGCGCGCGGGCACGAAGGCGACCTTGCGGTCGACGATGATCAGCCGGTCGACGATCTCCTCGAGGGTGCGCAGTTCGAGTCCGTACGGCGCGACGCGTTCGACGTAGGCCAGCGTGGCGGGATGGTGCCGGGCCGTGTGCTGGTAGAGCGTGCGCATCCGGACACCGCGGTCGAGCAGCGGTTCCATGCGGCGCAGGGCGGCTTCGAGGGTCTCGGGGCGGCGGCCGCTGCCGGGCTGGATGGTGAGGAGTTCCGCGGTGCACTCGTTGATGGCGCGGTCGAGGGCGGCGTTGATGACGCTGAGGCCTTCGAGGACCGTGATCGCCTGGGCGCCGGAGGGATCCTGGGTGTGGATCGCCATGAACGGCTCGAAAGCGTCCGCGAGGGCGATAGCGTGCTGCCGTCGGACCTGTATCTCCTGCTCGATGGGGTGCACGAGCTGGTTGAGGGCGATCGACGGCGGAACGGGACGCAGGCACTGGCTGTCGTCCGGGTCCGGGTGCAGGAGGGACAGTTCCCTCAGGCAGGGGGCGGCTTCGGCGTCCGCTCGGGCTATGCGGCCGGTGCGGAGCGCACTCGCATAGAGCTCCTTGCCCACGTCGCATAGTTCACCGTGACTGTGCTTATGACCGGACTCGTCGCATTCTCGCCTCATTTGCACCCCCCTCAGGGTCATGAATTACAGGAACATGATGCCCGGGTTGGCTGGTGGAAAGGGTCGGGAGTGAGCCATCGTCTTACTCGCGGGGGGGAGGTAGTGATCAAAAGAGGTGGAGATCGGCCATGACCAGGATGGTTCGTGCACTTAGCGCCATAGCCGTTGCGGCGGCTGCTCTCGGCGCACTCGCCGTCGGCGAGCCCTCGTGGGAGAGCACCCCGGCGCATTCCGTGGCAGGGCCGGACGAGCCCTCGTGGGAGAGCAACCCGGCACACGACGTGGTGGCGGGACCCGGCGAACCCTCGTGGGAGAGCTCTCCCCGGGACGTCGTACGGGCCGCTCCCTACGAGCCGTCCTGGGAGATCGCTTCCAGGGGCGCGGGGGCGTGACCGTGCCGCCGGACGACCCCAGGTTCCGCCGGGAGATGGCTTCGGCCTACCGGTCCGGGTGGCACTTCGTCGACCTCGCCACGGCAATCCCCCACCGTGGCGACGCGCTGAAGATCACCCTCTTCGGAGAGCCGATCGTGGTGGCACGGGAGCAGGACGAGGACGTCCGCGCCTACCGCTGCCTCCGCCGTCCCCGCGGCGCCCCACAGCCCATCCGCTGTGCCATCCGGTACGGCATGATCTTCGTCAATCTCGACCAGCGGGACCACCAGCTGATCGAGCCCGAGACCATCACCGCCACCCCCCGCAGTGCCTGAGCGATTCCCCCGTCGTTGTAGATCGCTCCGGCACTTCCCCCACACAGCGGCGCCATCGCGGACCTGAAACGCGATGGCGCCGCTGTGCTGCCCGGACGTTGTCGCACGGGTCCCGGGCATCGCCGTACGGGCCCGGGTCTCTCAGGCGCGTCCCATCGCCCGCGTCAGGGCGATCTCGATGACCACCCGGTCCGGGTTCTCCGCCGGCGTGCGCCCGTAGCGCTCCGCGTAGCGCCCCACCGCGTCCGCGACGACCTCCGCCTCCGTACGGATGTGCGCGACGCCCTCCAGGGTCGCCCAGCGGCCCTTGTCGACCTGACAGACCGCGACCCGCGCGCCGTCCGCCCCCGCCGCCAGGACGTTGGCGACCTTCCGGCTGTGCTTGTTGGTGATGACCCGGGCGTATCCGCCCTCGGGGTCGTAGGTGACGCCCACCGCCACGACGTGCGGGGTGCCGTCCGGGCGCGGGGTGGTCAGGGTGCACATGTGGTACTCGCGCCAGAAGCTGAGGTACGAGTCGGAGGGGTTCCTCGGGTCGGTCGCCATGCACGGAAACTACCCGGGGCGGAGCCCCCTTCGACACCTTGAGCGCAATCGACTCAACTTTGTGTACCCTGGATGAGTCATAAAGGGAGAGGACCCGAAACAACCCAGGAGGAGCACCGCACGTGGACGCCGAACTGACCAACCGGAGCCGGGACGCGATCAACGCGGCCAGCAGCCGCGCCGTGTCCGAGGGGCACGCCGACCTGACCCCCGCGCACCTTCTGCTCGCGCTGCTCACCGGTCAGGACAACGAGAACATCACCGACCTGCTCGCCGCCGTCGAAGCCGACCAGGCGGTCGTGCGCGCCGGCGCGGAGCGGCTGCTCGCCGCCCTGCCGAGCGTCACCGGGTCCACGGTCGCGCCCCCGCAGCCCAGCCGCGACTTCCTCGCGGTCATCGCCGACGCCGACCGGCAGGCCAAGGAGCTCGGCGACGACTACCTGTCCACCGAGCACCTCCTCATCGCGATCGCGGCCAAGGGCGGCCCGGCCGGTGAGATCCTCGACGCGCAGGGCGCGAGCGCTTCGAAGCTGCTCGACGCGTTCGAGAAGAGCAGGGGAGGACGCCGGGTGACCACACCCGACCCGGAGGGGCAGTACAAGGCGCTGGAGAAGTTCGGCACGGACTTCACCGCCGCCGCGCGCGAGGGCAAGCTGGACCCGGTCATCGGCCGCGACCACGAGATCCGACGCGTGGTGCAGGTGCTGTCCCGCCGCACCAAGAACAACCCGGTCCTCATCGGTGAGCCCGGCGTCGGCAAGACCGCCGTCGTCGAGGGCCTCGCCCAGCGGATCGTGAAGGGCGACGTACCCGAGTCGCTGAAGAACAAGCGGCTGGTCTCGCTCGACCTCGGCGCGATGGTCGCCGGCGCCAAGTACCGCGGCGAGTTCGAGGAGCGGCTGAAGACCGTGCTCTCCGAGATCAAGGCGAGCGACGGCCAGATCATCACCTTCATCGACGAGCTGCACACGGTCGTCGGCGCGGGCGCCGGCGGCGACTCCTCCATGGACGCGGGCAACATGCTCAAGCCCATGCTGGCCCGCGGCGAGCTCCGCATGGTCGGCGCGACCACCCTCGACGAGTACCGCGAGCGGATCGAGAAGGACCCCGCCCTGGAGCGCCGCTTCCAGCAGGTTCTGGTCGCCGAGCCGACGGTCGAGGACACCATCGCGATCCTCCGCGGACTCAAGGGCCGGTACGAGGCCCACCACAAGGTGCAGATCAACGACTCCGCGCTGGTGGCCGCCGCGACCCTCTCCGACCGGTACATCACCTCCCGGTTCCTCCCCGACAAGGCCATCGACCTCGTCGACGAGGCCGCCTCGCGGCTCCGGATGGAGATCGACTCCTCGCCCGTCGAGATCGACGAGCTGCAGCGCTCCGTGGACCGGCTCCGCATGGAGGAGCTGGCCCTCAAGAACGAGACGGACCCGGCGAGCAAGCAGCGCCTGGAGAAGCTGCGGCGCGACCTCGCCGACCGCGAGGAGGAGCTGCGTGGCCTGACCGCCCGCTGGGAGAAGGAGAAGCAGTCCCTCAATCGGGTCGGCGAGCTCAAGGAGCGCCTCGACGAGACCCGCGGCCGCGCCGAGCGCGCCCAGCGCGACGGCGACTTCGACACCGCCTCCAAGCTGCTCTACGGGGAGATCCCGGCCCTGGAGCGGGAGCTGGAGGAGGCGAGCGAGGCCGAGGCCCAGCAGGAGTCCTCCAAGGACACCATGGTCAAGGAGGAGGTCGGCCCCGACGACATCGCGGACGTCGTCGGCGCCTGGACCGGCATCCCCGCCGGCCGCCTCCTGGAGGGCGAGACGCAGAAGCTGCTGCGGATGGAGGACGAGCTCGGCAAGCGGCTGATCGGCCAGTCCGAGGCCGTCCGGGCCGTCTCCGACGCCGTGCGCCGCACCCGGGCGGGCATCGCCGACCCCGACCGCCCCACCGGTTCCTTCCTCTTCCTCGGCCCCACGGGTGTCGGCAAGACGGAGCTGGCGAAGGCGCTCGCGGACTTCCTCTTCGACGACGAGCGGGCCATGATCCGCATCGACATGTCGGAGTACGGCGAGAAGCACAGCGTCGCCCGGCTGGTCGGCGCGCCTCCCGGCTACGTCGGGTACGAGGAGGGCGGCCAGCTCACGGAGGCGGTCCGCCGCCGCCCGTACAGCGTGGTCCTGCTCGACGAGGTGGAGAAGGCGCACCCGGAGGTCTTCGACGTCCTGCTCCAGGTCCTGGACGACGGACGGCTGACCGACGGGCAGGGGCGGACGGTGGACTTCCGCAACACCATCCTGATCCTCACGTCGAACCTGGGCAGCCAGTACCTGGTCGACCCCCTGACCTCGGCGGACGTGAAGAAGCAGCAGGTCCTGGATGTCGTCAGGGCCAGTTTCAAGCCGGAGTTCCTCAACCGGCTCGACGACCTGGTGGTCTTCTCCGCCCTCGACCGGGCCGAGCTGGGCCGAATCGCGCGGCTGCAGATCGACCGGCTCGCCAAGCGGCTCGCCGAGCGCCGGCTCACCCTGGACGTCACCCCGGAGGCCCTGGAGTGGCTCGCCGAGGAGGGCAACGACCCGGCGTACGGCGCCCGGCCGCTGCGCCGCCTCATCCAGACGGCGATCGGCGACCGGCTCGCCAAGGAGATCCTCGCGGGCGAGGTCCAGGACGGCGACACGGTCCGCGTGGACCGCTTCGAGGACGGCCTGATCGTGGGGCCGGGAACCGGCAAGACCCTGTGACGCTCGACGCCGGGGAGCTGAGGGACCTCGACCGGGCCCGCATGATCAGGCTCGGCCTCATCCGACGGGCCCGGGGTTGCCACAACGGGCCCGGGATGGGGGAGGATGGCGACATCCGTACGAAGGGAAATACACGGTGAGCATCGACCCGTCCTCGATTCCGAATTTCGGGGGCCAGCCCCAGCCTCAGGCCGCAGGACCGGCGGGCCCCGTCGTCCCCGACCAGGACCTCGTCAAGCAGCTCCTCGAGCAGATGGAGCTGAAGTACGTCGTCGACGACGAGGGTGACCTCGCGGCGCCGTGGGAGGAATTCCGCACGTACTTCATGTTCCGCGGCGAGGACGAGCAGCAGGTCTTCTCGGTGCGGACGTTCTACGACCGCCCGCACTCGGCCGACGACCGCGCCAAGATCCTCGACGCGATCGACGACTGGAACCGCCGCACCCTGTGGCCGAAGGTCTACACGCACCTGCACGAGGAGGAGGACGGCTCCGCCACCCTCCGCCTCATCGGTGAGGCCCAGATGCTGATCGGCACCGGCGTCGCCCTGGAGCACTTCGTGTCCTCCACGGTCAGCTGGGTCCGCGCCTCCATCGAGTTCGACAAGTGGGTCGTCGAGCAGTTCGGCCTGGAGTCCCCCGAGGACAAGGCCGCGGGCGACGACGAGGCCTGAGCCTCCCCCGCTGCACGACGAGAGCCCGGCCCCTCGGAAGGGGCCGGGCTCTCGTCGCGCACGAGGGTTCAGGCGAGGCGCTTGAGCCGGGAGACGGCCTCCTCCAGGACCTCGGTCTTCTTGCAGAAGGCGAAGCGGACGAAGGGGGCGCCGGCCTCGCGGTGGTCGTAGAAGACGGCGTTCGGGATGGCGACGACCCCGGCGCGCTCGGGCAGCGAGCGGCAGAAGGCGAAGCCGTCCTCGGCGCCGTGGGGGCGGATGTCGGTGGTGACGAAGTAGGTGCCGGCCGGCTTGTAGACCGCGAAGCCCGCCTGTGCGAGGCCCTCGCTCAGCAGGTCCCGCTTGGCGGAGAGCTCCGCGCGGAGGGTGTCGAAGTACGAGGCCGGGAGGCGCAGGGCCTCGGCGATCGCGTACTGGAACGGCCCGGAGGACACGTAGGTGAGGAACTGCTTGGCCGAGCGGACCGCGGCGGTCAGCTCGGGGCTCGCGGTGACCCAGCCGACCTTCCACCCGGTGAACGAGAACGTCTTGCCGGCCGAGCCGATGGTCACCGTGCGCTCCCGCATCCCCGGCAGGCTCGCGATCGGCAGGTGCTCGGCGTCGTCGAAGACCAGGTGCTCGTACACCTCGTCGGTGACGACGAGCAGGTCCCGCTCGACGGCGAGCTCGGCGACGGCCGTCAGTTCGGCCCGGGTGAGCACGGTGCCCGTGGGGTTGTGCGGGGTGTTGAGGAGGATCAGCCGGGTCCGGTCGGTGACGGCGGCCCGCAGTTCGTCCAGGTCGAGGACGTAGGACCCGTCGTGGGGGCGGAGGGTGACGGGGACCCGGGTCCCGCCGGCCATCGCGACACAGGCGGCGTACGAGTCGTAGTACGGCTCCAGGGCGATGACCTCGTCGCCCGGCTCGACGAGGGCGAGCAGGGCCGCCGCGATCGCCTCGGTGGCGCCCGCGGTGACGAGCACCTCCGTGTCCGGGTCGAGGTCGATGCCGTACCGGTCCCGCTGGTGGTCGGCGATCGCCGACCGCAGCTCGGGGACGCCGGGGCCGGGCGGGTACTGGTTGCCGCGGCCGTCCCGCAGCGCGCGGACGGCCGCCTCCCGGATCTCCTCGGGGCCGTCGGCGTCGGGGAAGCCCTGACCGAGGTTGATCGCCCCGGTCCTGGCGGCGAGCGCGGACATCTCGGCGAAGATCGTCGTCCCGAACTCGGCGAGGCGGCGGTTGAGCGGCGGTCGTGTCATGACGGCCATCCTGCGGCGAAGCTCTGGAGTTCCTCAAGTGCGCTTTGACGGGGAGCGCCCGAGGGAATCTCCCTCGCACTAGAGAACGGGGGTAGTACTGATGGAAATCTTCTTCATCTTTCTGATCTTCGCGGGCATCGTGCTCGTCGTGGGGATCGTCGGCAAGTTCCGCGGCACCGGCCGCAGCACGCCGCGGCCGCGGCCGCGGCGGGGGTCGAGGTCGAGCGGCGGCAGCATCACCTGGGCGGACGGTGGCGGCGGGGGCGGCTGTGGGGGCGGCTCCAGCTCCTGCGGCGGGTCCTCCAGCTCCTGCGGCGGCGGGGGCGGCTGCGGCGGCGGAAGCTGACCGGGAGTCGGCTCCGCAGCCGTGTGGCACGTGACGTGGGCAAGCCGCGGGGACTTGTCGATCAATTCTGATTGAACAAGTGAACTGTGGGGTCCCCGAAGGGGTTGGAAAACACAGCAAGTTGGGTAAAAACGCTGCGAGTCGTCCGGCGTCCGTGGTTCTCTCGCTCCTGACAGAGACAGCCCTCGGACCGTGTGTGGACCCGAGCCGGCGATTCCCCACTCCCGTTGAACCCTTCTCCGGGGCGCCCCCGGCCCACCCGTCAAACCGTGTTTGCGGAGCCGACCCATGCTCACCAGCCTGAAAACCTCCTACACCGATACCCGCGCGGCCGATCTGGCCTGGGCCCTCGGGCGCGAGCCGCTGCCCGCCCTCGCCGTGCTCGATCTCGAACTCTCCGGCGCCAAGCTGCAGTTGAGACTGCTCGGCGCCTCGCACCAGGTGCTCCTGGACGAGGAGGGCCGCAGCTGTTCGGAGACCGTCGCCTGCATGCCGGGCAGCAGCACCCCGCTGCCGCTCGGCGTCTCCAAGCGTGTCGGCGAATGGGAATACGAATTCGCCGCCCGCGTCGAGACGCTCTCGCACGGCTCCTTCGCGGGCCGGGCGCAGGAGCTGCTGGCGCTCGTCGCCGACCACCCGAACGGACTCGCGGGGACCTTTCCCGGCTCCCCGCACGCCTTCACGGCGATGCTGGCGCAGCGCCACGAGGGCCAGGTGCGCTGGCGCACCTGGCACGCCTACCCGCAGGAAGGGCAGTTGGTGGTGACCAGGACACGTATCGGCGTACGTATGCCTGCAACGCTCTGATACGCCCTCCCGGCGCTCCAGATCCACTCGTGTGGGTGACAGGGGGCACCCTGGTCGTGACGTAGCGTTACGGGCATGATCGAGCCGACCGTGACCATGCCACCCAAGAGGGTGCGGCGGGCGCCCGTGCGGCGGCCCGAGCCGCCGCGCGAGACGGTGCGGTTCCCGGTCCTCGCGGTGGTCTTCGTCTGCGCCGCCTGCGGCCTGGTCTACGAACTCGAACTGGTCGCGCTCGCCTCCTACTTGATCGGCGACTCGGTCACCCAGGCCTCCGTCGTGCTCTCCGTCATGGTCTTCGCGATGGGGGTGGGCTCGCTCCTCGCCAAGGCGCTGCGCTGCCGTGCCGCCGTCGGCTTCGGCCTGGTCGAGGCGGGGCTCGCGCTCATCGGCGGCACCTCGGCGATGGTGCTGTACGCGGCCTTCGCCTGGTTCGGCGAGTCGCGGTACGTCCTCGTGGCGTTCTCGCTCTCCATCGGGGTGCTGATCGGCGCGGAGATCCCGCTCCTGATGTCGCTCATACAGCGGGGCGACCGGCCGGGCAGGTCCGGGCGGAAGGCCTCGCTCGGGAAGCAGGACGACGCCGCGGGGACGGTCGCCGACCTCTTCGCCGCCGACTACGTGGGCGCCCTGGTCGGCGGCCTCGCCTTCCCCTTCCTGCTGCTGCCCTGGCTCGGCCAGCTCACCGGAGCCCTGGTCACCGGCGCGGTCAACGCCGTGGCGGGCGGTGGCCTCGTCCTCTGGGTGTTCCGCCGCGACCTGACCGTCCGCTCCCGGTCCCTGCTCGTCGCGGTGAACGTGTCGGTCCTCGCCGTCCTCGCCACGGCGACCGTGCTCGTCGACGACTTCGAACAGGCCGCGCGCCGGGCGGTGTACGGGGAGCGGGTGCGGGTCGCCGTCCACACCGAGCTCCAGGAGATCGTCGTGACCGGGGGCCGCGAAGGCCCGCCCGACCTGTTCCTCGACGGCCGCCTCCGGGTCGCGGGCCAGGACGAGTACCGCTACCACGAGGCCCTCGTCCACCCCGCGATGAACGGCCCGCACACCCGGGTGCTGATCGTCGGCGGCGGGGACGGCATGGCCGCCCGCGAGGCCCTGCGCTACCCCGGGGTCCGCTCCGTCACCGTCGTCGAACTCGATCCGGGCGTCGTCCGCCTCGCCCGGACGGACCCGGCCCTCGCCACGCTCAACGGGCAGGCGTTCCGGGACCCGCGCGTCCGGGTGGTCCACGCGGACGCCTTCCACTGGCTGCGGGGCGCCACCGATCATCTGCAGGAACGGTACGACGTGGTGATCTCCGATCTGCCCGATCCCGGGATCACCCCCAGCGCCAAGCTGTACGCGCAGGAGTTCTACGGGCTCGTGGCCCGGGTCCTCACCCCCTCCGGACGGTTCGCCGTGCACGCCGGGTCCGTCACCGACCGGCCCCGCACCTACTGGACCGTGGACGCCACCCTGCGCGCGGCGGGCTTCGCGACCCGCCCCTACAGCGCGAGCGGCCGCACCCCCGGCTTCGCCGCAGGACCCGACCGCGCCGACCGCACCGACGGTACGGGGCGGGGGCCCGGCGACTGGGGCTTCCTCCTGGCCGTACAGGGCAGCCGCCCGCCCGCCCTCGGCCTCGCCCCCGACGCGCCCCGGCTGCGCTCGCTCGGCGAGGACACCCTGGAGGCCGCCGCGCGCCGCGCCGAGCGCGGCCGGGGCGCCGAACCGCCCCCGTCGACGCTGGTGCACCCGCGGTACGGAGGCTGAAGGACCCGGGTTCCGTGCCGAACGGGCGACGCCGCGCCCCCGTCTGAGTAGGCTCGGCTTCCATGGAGCATGAGGTGTTCGTCCCGGTCCCGGCCGAGGTTCTGCGTGCGACGCTCACGGACCCGGCCCGGGTGGTGCGCTGCGTCCCCGGTCTCCAGCGCGACGCCGACGCGGAGGCGGGCCCCCTGAGGGGCCGGCTCAAGGTGCGGGTCGGCGGCAACACCATCACCTACCGGGGCGCCCTGAAGGTCGTCGAGCGGGACGGTGCCATCACCTACGAGGGCCACGGGACCGAGGCCCGGGGCAAGGGCACGGCGGAGCTGTCGCTCACCGTCGTCCTCACTCCGGTGGCCGAGGGAACCAGCCTGAGCTTCACCGGCGGCCTGACGGCGGCCGGCCGGCTCGCCGAGGCGACGGACGAGGCCCGGTCCACGGCGGGCGCGCGGATGCTCGACAAGTTCGTGGAGGGGCTGGCGGCGCTGGCGGCGGAGCCGGACGTGGAGGCGGAGGCGGAGGCCGCTCCCGAAGAAGCGGCCGCCGCCGATGACCGCGTCGAGCCCGGTGTCGAGGAGCTCGTCGAGCCCGACTCCGACGACGACGGCGTCGACGACGGTGTCGAGGAGCCGCGCCGGAGTTCCGTCTTCGACGCGCCGGTGCCACCGCCCTCCCTCGACCCCCTCCTGGACGAGGACTTCGGCGACACCCCCATCGAGTTCCCCGCCCCGCAGCCCGCCGCCGAGGCCGCCCACGCCCGCCGGACCATGATCGGCCGGAGCGCCGAGGAGGTCGACCACGCGCCGCCGCGCGGCCGGTACGCCCCGGTGCCCGCGCCCGAGGCGTCGAGCGCCGGTGCCACGCTGCGCTGGATCGCCCCGGCAGCGGCCCTCGCGCTCGCCTCCGCCGTGGTCGTCGGCCGCGCGCTGCGCCGACGCCGCTGACACGATTAGGGTCGGGGCGTGAGCATGCAGACGCACCTGACGGCGGGCGACGCCGAGTTGACCATCAGCCCCGAGAACGGCTGCCGGATCGAGAGCCTGCGCATCGGCGGCACCGAGGTGCTGCGCCAGGGCGAGCGGTTCGGATCCTTCCCGATGGTGCCCTGGTGCGGACGGACCGAGAACGGCCGCTTCCGCAACGGGGCCATCAGCCACCAGCTGCCGGTCAACGCACCCCCGCACGCCATCCACGGCACCGTCCGCGACCTCGCCTGGAAGACCGCCAGGGTCTCCGCGACCGAGGCCGTGTTCACCTGCGAGCTCGGTGACCCGTGGCCGTACAGGGGCAGGGTCACCCAGGTCTTCGAGCTGGCCGAGGACGCCCTCACCCTCCGCTTCGGCGTCGAGACCTATGACGACTCCTTCCCGGCCCAGGCCGGCTGGCACCCCTGGTTCCTGCGGAACCTCGGCCGGGGCGGCCAGGACGTGCGGCTCGACTTCACCGCGGCCTGGCAGGAGGAGCGCGGGGACGACCACCTCCCGACCGGTCGCCGGATCGACCCCACCCCCGGCCCCTGGGACGACTGCTTCGGCATGCCCGGGGGCGTCGACGTCACCCTCACCTGGCCGGAGGAACTGGAGCTGAAGGTCACCAGCCGCGCCGAGTGGGTCGTGATCTACGACGAGCCCGAGGAGGCCGTCTGCGTCGAGCCGCAGTCCGGCCCGCCGAACGGCCTCAACACCCACCCCCGTCTGGTCACCCCGATCGACCCCCTGGAGGTCGAGAGCACCTGGCGCTGGCGCCTCCTCTGAGTCGTGGCGCCACGGTGCCCCTTAAGCTGCTGACCATGACTGACGTACGCGCTGAGCTGCTCCAGCAGATCAAGGACAAGGCCGTGGTGCACGGCAAGGTGACCCTCTCCTCGGGTCTGGAAGCCGACTACTACATCGACCTGCGCCGGATCACGCTGGACGGCGAGGCCGCGCCGCTGGTGGGTCAGGTCATGCTCGACCTGACGGCCGACCTGGACTTCGACTGCGTCGGCGGTCTGACCCTGGGCGCCGACCCGGTCGCGACCTCGATGCTGCACGCCTCCGCCGCGCGCGGGCAGCGCCTGGACGCCTTCGTCGTCCGGAAGGCGCAGAAGGCGCACGGCATGCAGCGCCGTATCGAGGGCACGGACGTCAAGGGCCGTCGCTGCCTCGTCGTCGAGGACACCTCGACCACCGGCGGCTCGCCGCTGACCGCCGTGGAGGCCGTCCGCGAGGCCGGCGGCGAGGTCGTCGCCGTGGCCACGATCGTCGACCGGGGCGCCGCCGAGGCCATCGCCGGGGCGGGTCTGGCGTACCTCACGGGCTACCAGCTGGCCGATCTCGACCTGGCGTAACCGCCGCGAAGTCGTGACTTAGGTCCCGGACATCGGTGATTGCTGTCCTGACCTGCGTTTTTGTCGAGGGGCGGGGTGTTTCACGTGAAACACCCCGCCCCTTGGCGTGCCGGGCCCGTGGGAGCCCGGAGAAGAGTCTGGAAGGATGGGCGTCGACGATGACGTCGCCCCCAGGTCAGGGACAGCAACGCACACACCCCGCACATCACAAGGAGCGGACGAATGCCCATCGCAACCCCCGAGGTCTACAACGAGATGCTCGACCGGGCGAAGGCAGGCAAGTTCGCCTACCCGGCCATCAACGTGACTTCGTCCCAGACCCTGCACGCCGCCCTGCGCGGTTTCGCGGAGGCCGAGAGCGACGGCATCATCCAGATCTCGACCGGCGGAGCCGAGTTCCTGGGCGGCCAGTACAACAAGGACATGGTCACGGGCGCCGTTGCCCTGGCCGAGTTCGCGCACATCGTCGCCGCGAAGTACGACATCACGGTCGCGCTGCACACCGACCACTGCCCGAAGGACAAGCTGGACGGCTACGTCCGTCCGCTGCTCGACGTCTCCGCCGAGCGCGTCGCCCGCGGCGAGAACCCGCTGTTCCAGTCGCACATGTGGGACGGCTCCGCCGAGACCCTCGCCGACAACCTGGCCATCGGCCAGGAGCTGCTCGCGAAGGCCGCCGCTGCCAAGATCATCCTTGAGGTCGAGATCACCCCGACCGGTGGCGAGGAGGACGGCGTCAGCCACGAGATCAACGACGAGCTGTACACCACCGTCGACGACGCGCTCCGCACCGCCGAGGCCCTCGGCCTGGGCGAGAAGGGCCGCTACCTGCTCGCCGCCTCCTTCGGCAACGTGCACGGCGTCTACAAGCCGGGCAACGTCGTCCTCCGCCCGGAGCTCCTCAAGGACCTCCAGGCCGGTGTCGCCGAGAAGTACGGCAAGGCCTCCCCGTTCGACTTCGTCTTCCACGGCGGCTCGGGCTCCACGGCCGAGGAGATCGCCACCGCCCTGGAGAACGGCGTCGTGAAGATGAACCTCGACACCGACACCCAGTACGCCTTCACGCGTCCGGTGGCGAACCACATGTTCAAGAACTACGACGGTGTCCTGAAGGTCGACGGCGAGGTCGGCATCAAGTCGACCTACGACCCGCGCACCTGGGGCAAGCTGGCCGAGGCCGGCATGGCCGTCCGGGTGACCGAGGCGTGCGCGGCCCTGCGCTCGACCGGCACCAAGCTGAAGTAAGCGCTGAAGCGAGCGTTGTACGAGCGGCCCGGTACCCCCGCCCTGGCGTGGGGGTGCCGGGCCCTCGGCATGTCGGGAGAAGAGCGATGTCCGGAGGAGAGACCGCGGTGACGACGACGTACGACTTCGACCGGGAGATCGACCGGCGCGGGACCTGGTCGGTCCAGTGGGACGGGATCGCGGACCGCTTCGGCGTCCCCGAACTGCTCCCCTTCACCATCTCCGACATGGACTTCGCCTCCCCGCCGGAGGTCCTCGCGGCCCTCCGCGACCGCGTCGACCACGGGGTCTTCGGGTACACCGACTGGCGGCTCGGCGAGTTCCGCGAGGCGATACGCCACTGGTACGCCACCCGGTACGACACCGAGATCGACCCGGACTCCCTGGTGTACGCGCCCTCCGTGCTCAACCAGCTCTCCCAGCTCCTGCGGATGTGGACCGAACCCGGGGACGGAGTCGTCGTCCACACCCCGACGTACGACGGCTTCCGCAAGGCCGTCACAGGGCTCGGGCGCGAGCTGCGCGGCGTCCCGGTCGGCGACACCGAGGCCCTCGAACGGGAGCTGGCCCGGCCGGACAGCAAGGTCCTGCTGCTCTGCTCCCCGCACAATCCGACCGGCCGGGTGTGGACGGAGGGCGAGCTCCGGGAGTTCGCCGCGCTCGCCGGGCGGCACGGCACGGCCGTCGTCAGCGACGAGATCCACGCCGACCTGACCACCGAGGGTCACCGCCACATCCCGTGGACCCGGATCGCCGAGCGGGGCCGGGGCCACCGCTGGGCGCTGATCACCTCGGCCACCAAGGCCTTCAATTTCCCCGCGCTCTCCGGCTCCTACGGGATCATCGGCGACCCCGACGAGCGGGCGGCCTTCGTCCGGCGCATGGAGACCGGCGAGGGGCTCGCCTCGCCCGCCGTGCTCTCGCTGACCGCCCACATCGCCGCGTACCGGCACGGCGCGGCCTGGCTGGACGAGCTGCGCGCCTATGTGGCGGACACGATGACCATGGTCCGTGAGGACCTCGCGCTCGGCCTTCCGGATCTCCGCTGGGCACCCCCGCAGGCGGGGTACCTCGCCTGGATCGACCTGCGGCCCCTCGGCATCGAGGAGACCCGGCTGCAGGAGGAGCTGATCACCGTCGAGAAGGTCGCGATCATGCCGGGCGGGGTGTACGGCACGCCCGGTTTCGTCCGGCTGAACGTGGGCTGCCGGCGGGAGAAGGCCCAGCAGGGGGTGGCCGCGCTGGTCCGGGCGGCCACGCGGCTGCGTACGGCCTGACCCGGGCGCCCTCGGGCGCCGGATGCCCGCACCGGGGTGCACGGGGCCGCCCCGGCGAGGACCATGGCTGGCATGGGCGAGCGCGACGTGCGGATGGCCTCCGGGGCCGGGCGATGGATCGTGTTCACGACCGTCCTCGGCTCCGGCATGGCGCTGCTCGACTCCACCGTCGTCAATGTGGCGCTGCCGCACATCGGCGAGGACCTGGGCGCCGACCTGGCCGTGCTCCAGTGGACGGTCAACGCCTACATGCTCACCCTGGCCGGGCTGATCCTGCTCGGCGGCTCGCTCGGCGACCGGTTCGGGCGGCGCCGGGTCTTCGTGATCGGCGTGGTGTGGTTCGCGCTCGCCTCGCTCCTGTGCGGTCTCGCCCCGAACGCCGGCGTGCTCATCGCCGCCCGCGCCCTCCAGGGCGTGGGCGGGGCGCTGCTCACCCCCGGGTCCCTGGCGCTGATCCAGGCGAGTTTCCACGAGGACGACCGGGCCAGGGCGGTCGGGCTGTGGTCCGGCTTCGGCGGGGTGGGGGCGGCGATGGGGCCGTTCGTGGGCGGCTGGCTGGTGGACGGGCCGGGCTGGCGGTGGGTGTTCCTGCTGAACGTGCCGCTCGCCGCCCTCTGCGTCCCCGTCGCGCTGAGACACGTCCCCGAGTCACGGGACGAGACCGCGCACGGCCGCTTCGACGTGCTCGGCGCGGTCCTGGGCGCGGCGGCGCTCGCGCTCGTGACGTACGCGCTGATCGGCGAGGCCTGGTGGGCCGGGGCGGCCGGGGTCGCCGTCGGTGCCTGGTTCGTGGTGGTGGAACGGCGGCGCGGCGAACGCGCGATGGTGCCGCCGTCGATCTTCGCGTCCCGGATGTTCACCGCGGTCAACCTGGTCACGCTGTGTGTGTACGCCGCGTTCGGCGGCTTCTTCTTCCTGGCCGCCCTCCAGCTCCAGGTGGTGGCCGGCTACTCGGCGCTCGGCGCCGGTACGGCCCTGCTGCCCACGACCGTCCTGATGCTGCTGTTCTCGGCGAAGTCCGGCGAGCTGGGGGAGCGGATCGGGCCCCGGATCCCGCTCACGGTGGGGCCGCTGCTGTGCGCCGGGGGCATGCTCCTGATGCTGCGGGTCGGTGAGGACGCCTCGTACGTACGGGACGTGCTGCCGGCCCTGCTGGTGCTCGGGCTCGGGATGACGGCCCTGGTCGCGCCGCTGACCGCGACCGTGCTCGCCTCGGTGGACGTGTCCCGGGCGGGCCTGGCCAGCGGCATCAACAACGCGGCGGCGCGGGCGGCGGGGCTGCTCGCGGTGGCGGCGCTGCCGATGCTCGCCGGCATGGGCCCGGAGGCGTACCTCTCGGCGGAGGAGTTCGGGTCGACGTTCCGGCGGGCGATGCCGATGTGCGCGGGGATCCTGGTGGTGGGCGCGGGCATCGCCTGGACGACGATGCGGACCCCGGTGCGGGCGGACTGCCACCCGGAGTGCAGGGTGCACTGCGGGGTGACGTCCCCGCCCCTCGACCCGGGACAGCGGGACGCCGCGGCCTGAGGGGCCCGGTGCCTGCCCGCCGCGGGGTCTCCGGCGGGTGGGACTGAGGCAGACTGGCCCCATGGCCATGCATGAGAACCTCCTGGGGGGACCGGCCCCCACCCATCTGCCCGACGACCCGGGTCCGCGCGAGCTGCTCGCGAACGGTACGGCGCCGGCGGAAGTCGCCGCGAAGTACCCGACCTCCTCGCTCGCCTGGGCCCAGCTCGCGGACGACGCGTACGAGCGCGGCTCGGTCGTCGAGTCGTACGCCTACGCCCGTACCGGCTACCACCGCGGCCTCGACGCGCTGCGCCGCAACGGCTGGAAGGGCTACGGCCCGGTGCCGTGGGAGCACGAGCCGAACCGCGGCTTCCTGCGCGCCCTGCACTCGCTCGCCCGCGCGGCCGGCGAGATCGGCGAGAAGGACGAGTTCGAGCGCTGCACGACCTTCCTGCGGGACTCCTCGGAGACCGCGGCGGAGACGCTCGGCTGACGTTCCCCGTACCTGCCGGACGCCCTTTCTCCCGTGTGGGGAAAGGGCGTTCGACATACCCGGGTACGATCCCGGGGACCGCAGGACCCGAGGGGGGAGTCTGTCGTGGGCAAGCGTGGTGCGACCGCAGGACGGCGGCGAACAGGCAGGAGGCGCAGGTCCGGGCGACGGCTCGTCCTGCCGACGCTGGCCCTGACGACGGTGGCGCTCGGCGCGGGCGTCGCCCTCGCCCACTTCGAGGGCCCGCCCGCCGAGGTCACGGCGGCCCCGGCCATCACCCCCGCGCCGACGGCGACCACCGGGAGCCCGGCCCCCAGGAAGACCCCTCCCGCTCCCCGGCCCACGACGGCGAAACCGAAACCGCCGCCGAAACCGAGGCCGACCCCGTCCCCGAAACCGAAGCCGACAGCGAAGCCGACGCCGAAACCGACGTCGGTCCCGGTGAAGCCGCCCACCGTGCCGAAGTCCGGCGCCGGGACCTTCACCATCGCGCAGGCCTCCGGCGCGCCGGTCGGCGACAGCGGGGAACTGCGCCGCTACCAGGTCCAGGTCGAGGAGGGCATCGCGCTGTCGGCGCGCGACACGGCCGCCGAGATCCAGCGGATCCTGGCGCATCCGCGCGGCTGGGCCGCGCACGGCCGGGGCCGCTTCCAGCTGGTCGCGGAGGGCGCCGACTTCGTCATCCGGATCGCCACCCCGGACACGGCCGACGCGCTCTGCCTGCAGCAGGGCCTGGACACCCGCGGCGAGCTGAACTGCGAGACCACCGACGGGGTCGTGGTGAACCTCAGGCGGTGGATGCTGGGCTCGCCGACCTTCGCGGGGGAGGCCGCCGAGTACCGACACCTGATCATCAACCACGAGGTCGGGCACGAGATCGGCATCCGGCAGCACATGGGCTGCCCGGGTCCGGGCAAGCCCGCGCCCGCGATGATGCAGCAGATCAAGGGCCTCGACGGATGTCGGTCGAACGCATTTCCGTATGACGAAGACGGGAGCTACATCACCGGGCCGATCGTGTCATGATGCGCTTGGGACGGCGCGCGACGAAGCCCGCCTCCCGAGGGGACCGGGGCTCCCGTGACGCACGGACGACCGTGCGCACGGTGGAGCAGACCGCTACCCGGTAGTTCGTATCGAGGAGACAGAAATGTCACTCTCCCCGGGTAATCCCGATTCCGGAGCCGGTTCGGTCACCAACGACCCGAACCTCGACTTCGCCGGCACGACGCCGTACGAGGACTACGTCCAGGCGGACGTCCTGACCCACCTCCAGCACCTCCGCTCGGACGACCCCGGCGAGATGGTCTTCCTGGTCACCACCCAGGTCATGGAGCTGTGGTTCACGGTGATCGTCCACGAGTGGGAGACCGCGAGCCGCGCCCTGCGCGAGGACCGCGTCCCCGTCGCGATGGACGCGCTCAAGCGCTCCGTGCGCGAGCTGGAGGCCCTCAACCACTCCTGGCGGCCGCTCGCCCAGCTCACCCCCGCCCAGTTCAACGCCTACCGCGCCGCGCTCGGCGAGGGCTCCGGCTTCCAGTCCGCGATGTACCGGCGGATGGAGTTCCTGCTCGGCGAGAAGTCCGCGTCCATGCTCGTCCCGCACCGGGGCGCGCCCCGCGTCCACGCCGAGCTGGAGAAGGCGCTCCACGAGCCGAGCCTGTACGACGAGGTCCTCGGGCTGCTCGCCCGCCGCGGCCTGCCCGTACCGGCCGCCGTCCTCGGCCGCGACCTCGCGCAGCGGTACGAGCCCTCCGCCGAGGTCGAGGCGGTCTGGGCCGGGATCTACGCGGACGCCGACCAGAACGGCGAGCTCGTGCGGCTCGGCGAGGCGCTCAGCGACGTCGCCGAACTGGTCTGGCGATGGCGCAACGACCACCTGGTGGCGACCCGCCGCGCGATGGGCTCGAAGACCGGCACCGGCGGATCGGCGGGCGTGGCCTGGCTGGAGAAGCGGGCGCAGAAGAACGTCTTCCCGGAGCTCTGGACGGCGCGCAGCCATGTCTGACACTGATGCCATGGCAGACCTCCAGAAGCAGGCCCACGCACTCGACGCCGCGGACGGACTCGGCAAGCACCGCGAGAGGTTCGCGCTCGACGAGGGGACCGTCTACCTCGACGGCAACTCACTCGGCGCGCTGCCCGCCCACGTCCCCGCCCGGATGGCGGACGTCATCACCCGCGAGTGGGGCGAGCTCCGCATCCGTTCCTGGGACGAGTCCGGCTGGTGGACCGCGCCCGAGCGGATCGGCGACCGGATCGCCCCGATCGTCGGCGCCGCCCCGGGACAGGTCGTGGTCGGCGACTCGACCAGCGTGAACGTCTTCAAGGCGGTCGTCGCGGCGGCCCGGCTCAGCGCCGACGACCGCGACGAGATCCTCGTCGACGCGACCACCTTTCCCACGGACGGGTACATCGCGGAGTCCGCGGCGCGGATGACGGGTCACCGGATCGTGCCCGTCGACCCGGCCGGCATGGCCGCGGCGGCCGGCCCGCGGACGGCCGCCGCGCTCGTCAACCACGTCGACTACCGCAGCGGCCGCCGCCACGACCTGCCCGGCATCACGGCCGCGCTGCACGCGGCGGGCGCGCTCGCCGTCTGGGACCTGTGCCACAGCGCGGGCGCCCTGCCGGTCGGCCTGGACGCGCACGGGGTCGACCTGGCCGTCGGCTGCACGTACAAGTACCTGAACGGCGGGCCCGGTTCACCGGCCTACCTGTACGTCGCCGAGCGCCACCAGGCCGCCTTCGACTCGCCGCTGCCCGGCTGGAACTCGCACAGCGACCCGTTCGCGATGACCCCCGGGTACGAGGCGGCCGCGGGCGCCGTACGGGGCCGGGTCGGGACGCCCGACATCCTCTCGATGCTGGCCCTCGAAGCGGCGCTGGACGTCTGGGACGGCGTCGCGATCGAGGACGTACGGGCCAAGTCCCTGGCGCTCACGGACTTCTTCCTGGAGTGCGTGCGCGCGTACGTGCCGGAGGGCCGCGTCACCTCCGTGACGCCGGAGGCGCACGACGAGCGCGGCAGCCAGACCGCGCTCGCCTGCGAGAACGCGCCCGCCGTCATGGCCGAGCTGATCAAGCGCGGTGTCGTCGGTGATCTGCGCCGCCCCGACATCCTGCGGTTCGGCTTCACCCCGCTGTACGTCGGCTTCGCGGACGCGGAGCGGGCGGCGCGGGTGCTCGCGGAGGTCCTGGCGGACCTGCCGGCCTGAGGTCTCGGCCGGGTTCCGCGCGGCCGCGCGCGGTCTCGAACGGTCCGATGATCGTCTGATCTGCGGGGGCTCCACGCCTGGTACCGTCCCCGCAGGTCAGGCCAATTCGGCCCCGTATCCGAGAGGTTGGAACAGCATGCCGGACCCCGCCGCGCGCGATGCCGCCGAAGAGGCGTCGGCCTTCTCGCACCCGGCCGTCCCCCCGGACGTCACCGCCGCGTACGGCGACCACCCGGACCAGGTGATCGACTTCTACGCCCCGCGCGACGGACGGACCCGGGCGCCGCTCGTCGTCGCCCTGCACGGCGGGGCGTGGCGGGCGCCGTACGACCGGCAGCACCTGACCCCGTTCGTGGACTTCCTGGCCCGGCGCGGCTTCGCCGTGGCGAACGTCGAGTACCGGCGCGGCAGCGACATCCCCCGGCAGGGTGGTGCCACCCCGGTCGCCGGGCGCTGGCCCGAGACCTTCGACGACGTGGCGGCCGCGCTCGACGCCCTGCCCGAACTCGCCGCCGTCCACCTGCCGCAGGCCGACACGGGCCGGATCGTGCTCACCGGCCACTCGGCGGGCGGTCAGCTCGCCCTCTGGGCCGCCGCCCGCCACGTCCTGCCCGTCGGCTCCCCGTGGCGGCTGCCCGCCCCGCCCGAGCTGCGCGGGGTCGTCGCCCTCGCTCCCATCGCCCACTTCGGGAGGTCGGTCGAACTGGGGGTGTGCGGGGGCGCGGTCACCGAACTGCTCGGCGGGCCCTCCTCGTACGAGGAGCGGGCGGCGCACACCGATCCCTCGGTGCTGCTGCCGACGGGGATCGCGACCACCGTCGTGCAGGGCCGCGAGGACTCCGACGTCCCGTACGCCGTGGCCGAGGCGTACGCGGAGGCGGCGGCGAAGGCCGGCGAGGAGATCGGCCTGACGCTCCTGCAGGGCATCGGCCACTTCCCGCCGATCGACCCGGCGGCGGACGCGTGCGCGGTGGTGGCGGAGGAGATCGCCCAGCTGGCCTGGTGAGCGCGGAATCCTGGAATTCGCGTGCCCCCGGGCCACCAGGTGAGCGCGGAATTCCGGAATCCGCGTACAACTATTCGACCGGGTCGCGGGTCTGATCATGCGCGGCACTCCCGTGTCCGAGTCTTCTTCGTGGGGGTTTCACCTTGCAGCTCCGCACCACCGGCACCCGTCTCGCCACGGCTGTCACCGTCGTCCTCGCCGTCACCGCGCTCGGCGCCGGCACGCTGGCCACCGCTCCCGGCGCCTTCGCGGCCACCCCGGCCGCCGTCGCGGCCCCGGCCGATCAGGCCGACACCGCCCTTCCGGTCTACCCGGAGGGCACCAGCTTCGGAGGCGTGGGCGCCTCCGGCTTCCTCACGTACTCCTTCGCGGAGGACAGCAGCCGGAAGCTGCTGTGGACGCCGTACGACGGCGGCGCCCGGACCTCGCTCGGCACGCCCAAGGGCTGGGCCACCGGAGCCGGTGACGTGGTCGTCCTCGGCGACGCCGGCTGGTCCGCCGACATGCGGGCGATCACCCTGCGGAACATGGCCACCCCCTCCGCCCCGGGCGTCGACATCGACCTCGGTGCGCTCCAGGGCAACTACGTTGCCGTGCTGAGCCCGACGAGCGTGCTCGCGCAGGTGACGAACGCGGTCGGCCAGGCGGAACTGCACGTCGTGACCAAGGACGGCGCCACGACGACCAGCCGCAAGATCTCGGGCCTGCCCGCGAACGCCACCGACTACTCCGGCTCGGAGGTCAGGGACGGCTCCGTGCTCGTCGCGTACGAGACGGGGCCGGCGGACGAGCGGACCGGCGGCCGGGCCCTGGTCGACGTGGCGGCCGGGACGGTGACCGCGACGTACGCCGCCCCCGAGTCCGGGTTCGGCTTCGGCGGCCTGAACGTCTCCGCCTCCCACGTGACCTGGTTCGGCTACGAGGCCGGAACCGGCGACTACATCACGTCCGTCGACCGCACGACGGGCACGGAGAAGAAGACCGTCCTCGGTCCCCACACCGCCGAGTGGTACCACACCCTCGTGGGCGACTGGCTGGTCTACGGCAACCCCACGACGCCCGTCCGGGCCGTCTCCCTGACCGACGGCGAGACCCTCCAGCTCCTGGACTCCGGCACCGGAGCGTCGGCCGCGGCCGACGGCACCGCGATCGTGCGGGGCGCGCGCGCCGCCGACGGCAAGGGCCTGTTCCGGATCGAGATCGCGGGGGACGGCACCCCGAAGGTCACCAAGGCGGCCGACGAGGCCCCGCTGGCCGACCTGAAGATCGAGCAGGTCCACGTCCCCGACCGGGTGAACCTCGACCTGACCGGCGGCCAGGTCACGCTGGGGTGGACCCTGTCGCAGCGCGACGCCTACATCGACGTCACGCTGACGCACATGGCCACGGAGCAGACGTACCGCACGCGGGTGTACGCCCCCGCCGAGGGCAACCGCTTCTCCTTCACCTGGGACGCCCTCATCGACGCGGCCGACGCGCCGAACGGCGCGTACGCCGTCGAGGCCGAGGCGAAGCTGCTCGACGGCACCGGCGACCCCGTCTACCAGGGCTGGCGGATGACCGTCGTCCGGGCGACCAACCCGCACGACTACACCGGCAACGGCTCCACCGACGTCCTCGCCCGGGACGCCGCCGGCGCGCTGTGGCGCGACGACCTGCGGGACCGGCCGGTGAACGGCACGGTCGTGACCGCCGGCCGCACCAAGATCGGCACGGGCTGGGGCGCGTACAAGCAGATCGAGGCCGTCGGCGACCTCGCGGGCACCGAGGTCGGCGACCTGGTCGCCCTCGACGGCGCCGGAGTGCTCTGGCACTACCTCGGCAAGTCCGACGGCACCTTCGAGACCCGCGTCAAGGTCGGCACCGGCTGGGGCGCCTACAACAAGCTGACCGGCGGCTCGGACCTCGACGGCGACGGCCGCTCCGACCTCCTCGCCACGGACACCACCGGCGTGCTCTGGTTCTACAAGGGCACGGGCGACGCCGCCAAGCCCTTCGCGACCCGTGCCCGCGTCGGCGGCGGCTGGGGCGCCTACAACCACCTCACCGCCGTCGGCAACATCGCCGGCACGGGCGCGGGCGACCTCGTCGCCCGCGACGCCTCCGGCGTCCTCTGGCTCTACCAGGGCAACGGCAGCGGCAACTTCGCCGCCCGTGTGCAGATCGGCGGCGGCTGGGGCTCCTTCAGCCAGCTCGTCGGCGCCGGCGACGTCGACAGCGACGGCCGCCCCGACCTGATCGCGTACGGGACGGGCGGCACGTACGTCTACCGCTCCACGGGCTCCGCCACCGCCCCCTTCAGCCGTACGACGACGAACCTGTACGCGGGCGAGGGCACCAAGTTCAACCACGTCGCGTGAGGAGCGGCCGGCTGGACCCGGCCCCCCTCCTCTGAGCCGGGGGACGGACGGGAACAGGGGCCCTAGTCCTCAAGGGGGACCCGGAAGGATCCGCATCGAGCGGGACGACCGGGTTCCCCGCCGCCCGTACCGTGGTGCGGGTGACCCAGACACAGACCCCCGAGACGAGCCGCGCCCCCGAGTTCCACCTGGTCCAGGTCGTCCTCGGCGGGCTGCGGCAGGACCTCTTCCACGACGCGGTGGCCTACCGGCCGCTCCAGCCGGTCGAGGTGAACCCCAAGGTGGCCCGCTTCCTGCCGAAGTGGATACGACCGCACCTCGGACTGTTCCCGCACACGGTCGTCGCGTTCCTCGCCCTGATCTCCTTCGCCCTGGGGTACGAGGAGTTCGACACCACCTTCGCCCCGCTGACGCTGATGGTCGTCTGCACCGCGCCCGCGATCGTGCTGCTCACCCTGGTGCGGCCGGTCCTCGCCTTCTGGGCCTCGCTCGCCTCCGCGCCCGTCATCGGCTACCTCACCGGCTACGATTCCGGCGGCTGGCCCTGGTCGCACATCGCCTTCTTCACCCACCTCGTGGTCCTCGGCGTGGTCGCCGCCCGCTCCCGGCCCCGCACCTCGGTGTGGATGTGGCTCGTGACGGCCGGGTTCTCCCTCTTCACGGAGATGTTCCTCGGGGTGGGGCGCAGCTCCGACACCGTCCCGCTGCTCTTCGTCGCCGCCCTGGTCCTGCTCGCCGTCACCGTCCTCCAGGTCCGCCGCCAGGCCGACCGCGAGGTCACCGCCCAGCAGACCGTCACCGCCCAGGAGCGCTCCAGGCGGACCCTCCTGGAGGAGCGCACCACCATCGCCCGTGAGCTCCACGACGTCGTCGCCCATCACATGTCGGTCGTCGCCATCCAGGCCGAGGCCGCCCCGTACCGGGTCGAGAACCCGCCGCCGGAGCTGGAGCAGGCCTTCCTCACCATCCGCGAGAACGCCGTCGCCGCGCTCACCGAACTGCGCCGCATCCTCGGCGTCGTCCGCGCCGAGGACTACGAGGCCCCCGACGCCCCGCAGCCGACCCTCGCCGACCTCGACGCGCTCGTCCGCAACGTCCAGGAGGCCGGCCTCGTCGTCGAGAAGACCGTGACCGGCGCCGTGCGCGAGCTGCCGCAGGGCGTGGAGCTCTCCGCGTACCGCATCGTCCAGGAGGCCCTGTCGAACGTGCTGCGGCACGCGCCGGGCGCCGCCGCGAAGGTCGAGGTCAGCTATGTGCTCGGCGGCCTGGGCCTGCGCATCGCCAACGGCCCGGCGCGCGGTCTCGTGAAGCCCTCCCCGGGCGCCGGCCACGGCATCACCGGCATGCGGGAGCGTGTGACGATGCTCGGCGGGGAGATGACGGCCGAGGCGACCGAGGACGGTGGCTACGAGGTGACGGCCTTCGTCCCCGTGAGCCGTGAGGAGAGTGACCAGTGATCCGCGTGCTGATCGTCGACGACCAGATGATGGTCCGCGAGGGCTTCTCGGTGCTGCTCGGCGCGATGCCGGACATCGAGGTCGTCGGCGAGGCCGTCAACGGCCGGGAGGCCGTCGACCAGGTCGCCGCCCTCCACCCCGACGTGGTCCTCATGGACATCCGGATGCCCGAGCTGAACGGCATCGACGCCACCCGGGAGATCGTCGCCGCCGACGCGGACGCGAAGGTGCTCGTCCTGACCACCTTCGACCTCGACGAGTACGTCTACCAGGCGCTGCGCGCCGGCGCCTCCGGCTTCCTGCTCAAGGACGCCTCCGCCCGGCAGCTCGCCGACGGGGTGCGGGTCGTCGCGGCCGGTGAGGCGCTGCTCGCGCCGACGGTCACCCGGCGGCTGATCACCGAGTTCGCGAAGGCGCCGGGGAGCTCTCCGCGCCCGCCGGCGATGGCGCAGGTCGGGGAGCTGACGGAGCGCGAGACGGAGGTCCTGGTGCTCATCGCGCAGGGCCTGTCGAACTCCGAGATCGCCGAGCACCTCGTCGTCGCCGAGTCGACGATCAAGACGCATGTGAGCCGCATCCTGGTGAAGCTGGGGCTGCGGGACCGCACGCAGGCGGCGGTGTTCGCGTACGAGGCGGGCCTGGTGCGCGTCGGCGGGTAGAGCGGGCTCCGGCGCGCGGGTAGCGTCCGGTCATGGACGCTGCCGAGGCTGTTTACGACCCCTTCTCCCCGGAGTTCGCCGCCGATCCGTACCCCGCCTACGCCGCACTGCGGGCGGCGGGCCGCGCCCACTGGCACGGCCCGACCCGCCAGTGGCTGATCCCGCACCACGAGGACGTGTCGGCGCTCCTCCGGGACCGGCGGCTCGGCCGGACGTACACCCACCGCTTCACCCACGAGGAGTTCGGACGGGAGGCTCCGCCGGCCGCGTACGAGCCCTTCCACACGCTCAACGACCACGGGCTGCTCGATCTGGAGGCGGCCGACCACGCCCGGATCCGGCGCCTGGTGTCGAAGGCGTTCACGCCGAGGACCGTCGAGAACCTGGCGCCGACGGTACGGCGGCTCGCCGCCGGCCTGGTGGGGGATCTGGTGGCGGCGGGCGGCGGCGACCTCCAGGCGGCGGTCGCGGAGCCGCTGCCCGTCGCGGTGATCGCCCAGATGCTGGGCGTTCCCGAGGACGACGAGGAGCGGGGGCGGCTGCGGCCCTGGTCGGCGGCGATCTGCGGGATGTTCGAGCTGAACCCGTCGGAGGAGACGGCCCGGCGGGCGGTCGAGGCCTCGGTCGAGTTCTCGGACTATCTGCGGGAGCTGATCGCGCGGCGGCGGAAGAGCCCGGGGGACGATCTGATCTCGGCGCTCATCGGTGTGGAGGAGCTGACCGAGCAGGAGATGATCTCGACCTGCGTCCTGCTCCTGAACGCGGGCCACGAGGCCACCGTGAACACGACGGTCAACGGCTGGTGGACCCTGCTGAAGCACGACGTTCGTCCGGATCCCGAAAAGTTGTCCACAGCTGTGGAAGAACTTCTCCGCTACGACACCCCGCTCCAGATGTTCGAGCGCTGGGTCCTCGACGACATCGAGATCGGCGGCCAGGTCATCCCGCGCGGCTCCGAGGTCGCGCTGCTCTTCGGCTCCGCCAACCGCGACCCCGCCCGCTTCGGCCCGACCGCCGACACCCTCGACCTCACCCGGGCCGACAACCCGCACATCACCTTCGGGGCGGGCATCCACTACTGCCTCGGCGCACCGCTCGCCCGCCTCGAACTGCAGTCGGTCTTCGGCGAGTTGCTCCGCCAGGCGCCGGACATGCGGCTCGTGGCGGAGCCCGTGTGGAAGCCGGGGTACGTGATCCGGGGCTTCGAGGAGCTGCTCGTGGAGGTGTGAGCACTGCACCTGGCGGTGAGCACTGCTCCGGCAAGCGGTGAGCGCTGCTCTGACGAAGCGGTGAGCACTGCTCTGACAAAGCAGCGGTGCTCGCTTCGCGCCTCAGCTGATGACGTCCCGCCGCCGCAACCCCGCCAGTCCCGCCGTCACCAGGGCCGCCGCCAGAGCCGTCAGGGCCAGGACCGGAGTCCAGTTCATCTCCGGGCCCGGGAGCTTCGGCAGGTGGCCGAAGGGGGAGAGGTTCAGCGCCGCCCGCGGCAGGTCGAGCGCCGGGCCGATCCAGCCGAGGGCCAGGCACAGGCCGGCCGCGCCCCACGCGGCGGTCGCGGCCTTCGGGGCCGCGCCCCAGAGGAGGACCGCGAGCCCGGCCAGCGTCCACACCGCCGGGAGTTGGGCGAGCGAGGCGCCCAGCACCGGGCCGGCGTCGTGGCCGTACGAGAGGGCGAGGCCGATGCCGCTGAGGGCCAGGATCAGGGCCGAGCCGCCGAAGGCGATCAGCAGGTGGCCGGCCGCCCAGCGGATCCGGCCGAGGGCGTTCGCGAGGAGCGGTTCGGCGCGGCCCGAGGTCTCCTCGCCGTGCGGCCGCAGCACCGAGCCGACCGCGAACAGGGCCGCGACCATCCCGAAGAGGGACACCATGGTGGCGAGGAAGGCGTCGGTGAGGGCGCTCTGGCCGCCCATCCGCTCGAAGATCCGCCGGGCCTGTTCGTTGTCGCCGACGATGTCGGCCGCGCCCTCGACCATCCCGCCGAAGACGAGACCGCCGAGCAGGAACCCCAGCGACCAGCCGAGGAGCGTGCCGCGCTGGAGCCGCCAGGCGAGCGCGCCCGCCGTCGCGAGCCCGCCCTCGGCGGGGCCCGGCCGGGTCGCGAGGAAGCTCGCGCCGACATCGCGACGGCCGGTCAGCGCGTACGCCGCCGCCGTCTGGACCAGCACCGCCGCGGCGATCAGGAGGAGCACCCACCAGCGTTCGCCGGCGAAGGCGCGGACGTTCTCCGCCCAGCCGATCGGCGACAGCCAGGTCAGGACGGACGAACCTCCCCCTGAGGCTCCGTCCTGGAAGGTGCCCCCGGCCGTGCCGGAGTCGCCGGCCGCCCGCAGGACGAACGCGAGGCCGACGGCGGCTCCCGTCAGGCCCTTGGCGAGCCGTGCGCTCTCCGTGAGCTGGGCGGCGAGCGCGGCCGTGGTCGCGAAGACCATGCCGGTGCCGCCGATCGCCAGGCCGAGGGCGAGCGCCCCGGCCGCGCCCTGCCCGGCGAGTCCCGCGGTGACGATGAGGGCGACGGCGGTGTTGACGACGAGCGCGGCGAGGAGGGCGGCGGTGAGCGGGGCCCGGCGGCCGACCGCGCCGGCGGAGAGCATCTCCTGACGGCCCGTCTCCTCCTCCTCGCGGGTGTGCCGGACGACCACGATCAGGCTCGCGACGGCGGCGAGGACGGCGGCGAAGGTGCCGAACCGCCAGGCGACGAGCCCGCCGAGGGAGTCGTCGAAGACCGGCCCGTAGAGCGCGCGCATCGAGCTGTTGGCGGTCATGGAGGCGGCGGCCTCGGCGCGTTCGGCGGCCGTGGCGTAGAGGCTTTCGAGCGAGCCGGCGCCGCTGGCGACCAGGCCGCCGGTGACGAGCGCCCAGAGCGGGATCGTCAGCCGGTCGCGGCGCAGGGCGAGCCGGGTGAGGGCGCCGGTGCCGGCGAGGGTGCCGGTTCCGGTGCGGGTGCGGGTGCCGGCGAGGGTGACCGTGCTCATGACGCCGTCACCCCGTTCGCGAGGTGCTCGTGCCCGTGCCCGTCCTCGTCCTCGTAGTGCCGGAGGAACAGCTCCTCCAGGGTGGGCGGGGTGCTGGTCAGGCTCCGTACGCCCGAGGCGGTCAGGGAGCGCAGGACGGCGTCGAGCTTGTCGGTGTCGACCTGGAGCCTCACCCGCAGGCCCTGGACGTCCAGGCCGTGGACGCCGGGGAGGTGGGCGAGGCCGTCGGGCGCGGCGGCGAGTTCGGCGGTGACGCTGGTACGGGTCAGGTGCCGCAGCTCGGTCAGTGAACCGGACTCCACGGTCCGGCCCTTGCGGACGATGCTGACCCGGTCGCAGAGGGTCTCGACCTCGCTGAGGATGTGACTGGAGAGGAGCACGGTCCGGCCGCGGTCGCGGGCCTCCCGGACGCAGCTCTGG
This sequence comes from Streptomyces sp. NPDC088553, assembly GCF_044752965.1. Taxonomy (NCBI): domain Bacteria; kingdom Bacillati; phylum Actinomycetota; class Actinomycetes; order Kitasatosporales; family Streptomycetaceae; genus Streptomyces; species Streptomyces sp. NPDC088553. Next base: position 484,814 of record NZ_JBIVMG010000006.1, read on the forward strand.
AAGACCTCCTCCATCAGCGGGTCGAGGCCGCTGGTCGGCTCGTCGAGGACGTACAGGTCGACGTCGGAGGCGAAGGCCGCGACGAGGGCGACCTTCTGCCGGTTGCCCTTGGAGTAGGTGCGGCCCTTCTTGGTGGGGTCGAGCTCGAAGCGCTCGATCAGCTCGGCGCGCTTCGCCTTGTCCAGGCCGCCCCGGAGCCTCCCGTACAGGTCGATGACCTCTCCGCCGGAGAGGTTGCGCCAGAGGGTCACGTCGCCGGGGACGTACGCGATCCGGCGGTGCAGTGCGACGGCGTCCTGCCAGGGGTCCCTGCCGAGCAGCGCGACGCCGCCGGAGTCGGCGCGGAGGAGGCCGAGGAGGACCCGGATGGTGGTGGACTTGCCGGCGCCGTTGGGGCCGAGGAAGCCGTGGACCTCGCCGGTCTCGACGGCGAGGTCGAGGCCGTCGAGCGCGTGGGTCCGCCCGAAGGACTTGTGCAGTCCGGCGATGCTGATTGCCTTCGTCATGTTTCAGAACGTACGCTTATTTCACAAAGTTGTGAAGTTAAGGAAGCGTATAAAATCGGGGCGGCGGAGCGAGCGAGGGAGACGATGACCGGCATGACGACCACCGAGGTGAGCGGCGAGGGCAACGAGGAGGGCGTGTCCCGCTTCGTGGAGCGCTTCGCCGCCGAACTGACGGAAGCCGGCATGCAGCGCATGGCCGCCCGCGTCTTCGCGGCGCTCCTCGCCTCGGAGGGCGCCTCGATGACCTCGGCCGAGCTGGCCGAGCAGCTGCGGATCAGCCCGGCGGCGGTCTCCGGCGCGATCCGCTACCTCAGCCAGGTCGGCATGGTCAGCCGCGAGCGCGACCCCGGCACCCGGCGTGAGCGGTACGTCCTCCACAACGAGCTCTGGTACGAGACCTTCACCCGGCGCGACCAGATCCTCGTCCGCTGGGAGAAGATCCTCCGCGAGGGCTCCGAACTGCTCGGCCCGACGACGGCGGCGGGCGCGCGGACGGCCGAGACGGCCGAGTTCTTCGCGTTCCTCCAGCGGGAGATGCTGGGGATCATGGACCGCTGGGCGGCCTACAAGGAGGCTCGGGGAGCCGAGTCCCCCTCCTGACGGGCCGGAGCGTCCACGTCCGGAGCGTCCACGTCCGGAGTGTCCGCGGGCGGGGCATCCATGGGCGGGGCGTCCGCGGGCGGGGCGTCCGCGGGCGGGGCGTCCATGGGCGGGGCGAGCCGGGCGAGGAGCGCGGCGCCCTCCGCCCCGCCGGCCGGCTGGTACGGCCCCGCCGGCCACAGCGCGCGCCCCTCGAACCGCGGGACGACGAACGGCAGGCCACCGGCGGAGAAGTCGTGCCAGCCGCGCAGCTCGACGGTCCCGGTGGGCTCCGCCGGCAACCCGAGCCACGGGTGCTTGCCGGTGCCCGGCGCCAGCAGCGGGAGAAGGCCCTCGGGCAGGTCGTGCGGGCCGCCGTGGGAGGGGAAGACGACCAGGACGGGAACCCCGTCCTGCGGGTCGTGGAGCAGGACGTACCGCCGCGGGACCGGTACGGGGGAGTGCGCGGCCCTGGCCATCAGCCGGACCGCGGGAATCCCGGCGGTCAGCAGGCGGTGGCAGGAGTGGGCGAGTGCCGCGAGCCCCACGATCGCCACGAGGAACAGCTTCATCAGGCCGCTGCCCTCCGGCCGGACGACCGCGGCGACCGCCGCCGCCGCGCAGACGGCCAGCGACACCAGCACCCGGCTGAACCCGGCGGCCCGCCGCAGGCTCCGCACGCGCCACCACGCCACCTCGCGGACGTCCGCCTCCGGACGCCGGTTCCTCCGGATCCGGGGCGGGGTCTGGGTCCGCGCCACGGCCTGCCGCCCGGCGTGAGCCGCGAGCCGCGCGTACGTCGGGGCGCCGGACATGTCGGGCTCGGGCCGCTCGGGCAGGGGCACGCGAGGGGTCTGAACGGTGGTCGGGACCGGATCCGGGACCTTCGGCACCGTGGCCCGCACCTGCGGCTGGACCGGGGTCGCCCGCTTGAGGAGCCCCGTCCCCGCGGCCTGCTCCACGATCCGCCGTCGCGCCCGCCGGTGCTTCACCGGCCTGGTCCAGATCAGCGCTCCGCCGCCGGGCGGCGCGAGCACCCCGCCCCTGGACGGGTCCCCGCACCACCACATCACTCCGTCGGGGCCCGGCCGCAGCGGCTCGTACCGCTGCCGCATCGCGACCACCTCGAGCGGCCACAGCGCGTCCCCCGCCGGGGAGCGCAGCACGACGGCCTCGGTGCTCCGCATGCTCCGCACGGCCACCGCGGCATGCGCCGACCAGGGCCCGGAGCCGAGCACGCGCCTCATCCGACGGGCCAGGGCCCAGGACCCGGCACCGGCGCCGGCCACGAGGACGCCCAGGGCGACGAGCGCGCCGATCAGGTCGTCCGCCCAGGGCTCCCCGGGCGCCACGAGGGCGACCCCCGCGGCGGGGACGAACAGGACGCACCCGCCCGTCATCACCCCGCTCGCTCTTCGCCCGTACCGGTCCAGAGCCCTCGCCGTCTCCGGCAGTTCCAACGCCCGTGTCATTCCGCATCCCCCGTCGCGCGTGCCGTGCACCCCACGCGTGACGTTAGACGGCCGCCGCACCCCGGCACCAGTCCGTTCGGCACCGGCCCGGCTCCGCTAATCGATCAGCCGACGGGCAGGTCGGTCCGTGGGCGGAGGGAGCCGCGGGACAGGCGTCAGACCCTCGGCAGCGTCAGACCCCACGCGTCCCCCAGGACCGTCCACGTCCGGCGGCGGACCGGCCCCGAGACGCGGCCGTCCGCGCGGTACCGGAAGTCCGGGCCCGAGACGGTGAGGACGCGGGCGGTCGTGTGCCGGGGCGGGGCGGCCGAGGGATGGACGACCACCTCGGCCGTACCGCCGGCCGAGCGGACCGTGAGGCTCTCCAGCGGGGTGTCGACATCGTTGAGCAGCACCCCGTCCGCCTCCACCCGCAGCCGGTGGGCGCGGACCGCGAGGGCCGTAGGGGCCGGGCGGACCAGGGTGCGGACGAGGGAGCGGCAGGTGCCCCAGACGGTCGGGGACACCGCGGCGAGGGCGGGTGAGGCAGGGACCAGGAGGTCGCCGAGGACGACGCCGTCGCTGTCGTCGACCAGCAGGTCGAGGCGGCGTACGGCCCCGTCGAGGACGGCCCGGGCGGCCGCCGGGGTGGAGCGCGGCACGCCGAGGGTGTGGGCGAGTTCCAGGGCGTCGGGGGCGCCGATCGGGACGAGGGAGAGGGCGCCCGCGGCGAGCTCCCGCTCCCGGTGGAGGAGGGCCACCGTCCGCAGCAGCGCGCGGTCGTCGCCGAGCACCACGGGGCGGCGGGAGCCACGCCTGGCCAGGGCGCGGATGAATTCCTCCGGGCTGTCCGGCAGGCAGATCTTCGCCTCCGCGCCCGCGGACAGCACATCTTTCGCGATCCGTACGGACTCGCCGTCACTTCGGCGGGCGACCGGGTCGACGATGACCAGCAGCTGGTCGTGATCCGACACCTCGGTCCTTCCTCGGGTAGCATCTTTGTGCAAGAGCCCCTTGCGCTATTGCGCCAGGGGCTTCGTCTATTCCGGGGCACACCGGTGAGGCGGCCTCGGCCCCTGACCTTGGACATGCCCCACCCGGAAGGGGTGTACGCCTGTGCCCGCACTTGTGCTGCTCGGTGCTCAGTGGGGTGACGAGGGCAAGGGAAAGGCCACCGATCTCCTCGGTGGATCCGTTGACTATGTAGTGCGCTACCAGGGCGGCAACAACGCCGGCCACACGGTCGTCGTCGGCGACCAGAAGTACGCGCTGCATCTTCTCCCTTCCGGAATCCTCTCGCCGGGGTGTACCCCGGTGATCGGAAACGGTGTCGTCGTCGACCCGGCGGTCCTGCTCTCCGAGCTGAGTGGACTGAACGAGCGCGGCGTCGACACGTCGAAGCTCCTGATCAGCGGCAACGCCCACCTGATCACCCCGTACAACGTCACCCTCGACAAGGTGACGGAACGGTTCCTCGGCAAGCGCAAGATCGGCACCACGGGCCGTGGCATCGGTCCGACCTACGCCGACAAGATCAACCGCGTCGGCATCCGGGTCCAGGACCTGTACGACGAGTCGATCCTCACCCAGAAGGTCGAGGCGGCGCTGGAGGGCAAGAACCAGCTGCTCGCCAAGCTCTACAACCGTCGGGCCATCGACGCGGAGCAGATCGTCGAGGAGATGCTCCAGTACGCGGAGCAGATCAAGCCGTTCGTCGCGGACACCACGCTGATCCTGAACAACGCGCTCGACGAGGACAAGGTCGTCCTCTTCGAGGGCGGCCAGGGCACGCTGCTCGACGTCGACCACGGCACGTACCCCTTCGTCACCTCCTCGAACCCGACCGCGGGCGGCGCCTGCACCGGCGCCGGCGTGGGCCCGACGAAGATCAGCCGGGTCATCGGCATCCTCAAGGCGTACACGACCCGTGTCGGCGCCGGCCCGTTCCCGACGGAGCTCTTCGACGCGGACGGCGAGGCGCTGCGCCGCATCGGCGGCGAGCGCGGTGTCACCACCGGCCGTGACCGCCGCTGCGGCTGGTTCGACGCGGTCATCGCGCGCTACGCGACCCGGGTCAACGGCCTGACGGACTTCTTCCTCACCAAGCTCGACGTGCTGACGGGCTGGGAGCAGATCCCGGTCTGCGTCGCGTACGAGATCGACGGCAAGCGCGTCGAGGAGCTGCCGTACTCGCAGACCGACTTCCACCACGCGAAGCCGATCTACGAGATGCTGCCGGGCTGGTCCGAGGACATCACCAAGGCGAAGACCTTCGCGGACCTGCCGAAGAACGCGCAGGCGTACGTGAAGGCGCTGGAGGAGATGTCGGGCGCGCCGATCTCGGCGATCGGCGTGGGCCCCGGCCGCACGGAAACGATCGAGATCAACTCGTTCCTGTAGCGAGACGAGTGGTGCCCACCCGTCCCTCCCCCAAGGACTTCGTCCAGGGGGGACCCCAGGGCGGGACGGTGGGCACGACGGACGGCGCCCCCTGCCGGGCTCGGGCTTCCGAGCCCGGACCCGCAGGGGGCGCCGTCGTGGGCCGTGCCCACCCGTTCCGCCCCGCGGAACGCCTGCCACAACGCCCGTCAGCCGTCCAGCTTCGTGTCGCGGCCGACCTTCTCCCACGTCGTCACATCCGCCCGCACCTGGTCCAAGTGCCCCAGGATCGTGTCGATCGAGTCGTCCCCCAGGGCCAGCCGCAGCGGCGTCTCGTCCGCGTTCAGCGCGGCCAGCACCGCCGCCGCCGCCTTCGCCGGGTCGCCCTCCTGCAGGCCGCCGCCCGTCCGCACGAACGCGCGGGTCGCGCCCACCGTGTCCGTGTAGTCCGCGATGCCGTCGCCGCTCAGGCTGTGGTTGCCGAAGAGGCTCGTGCGGAAGGCGCCCGGTTCCACGATCAGGACGTCGATGCCCAGCGGCCGCACCTCCGCCGCGAGCGCCTCCGACATGCCCTCCAGGGCGAACTTCGTCGCGCTGTACGCGCCGAAGCCGGCCATCGACATCTGCCCGCCGACGCTGCTGAGCTGCACGATCGCGCCCGAGCGGCGGGCCCGCATGTGGGGCAGGACCGCGCGGGTCAGCGCCGCGGGGCCGAAGACGTGGACGTCGAACAGGGAGCGCAGCTCGGCGTCGGAGGTCTCCTCGACCGAACCGACGTGCGTGCGGCCCGCGTTGTTGACGAGGACGTCGATGCGGCCGTGGCGCTCGGCGACCTCCGCGACGACCGTGTCGACCGCCGCCGTGTCGGTGACGTCGAGCGCGACCGGGTCGACCTGGTCGGGGTGGGCCGCGACCAGATCGTCCAGGGTCTCGGTGCGGCGGGCCGCGGCGACCACGATGTCGCCGGCCGCGATCGCCGCCTCGGCGAAGGCGCGTCCGAAACCGCTGTTGGCGCCCGTGATCAGCCAGACCTTGCTCATGGGGATCTCTCTTCCGGTTCTCGTCCCTGCTTCTCTGACTCAACCAGCCTGTGTCACAAGGCCGTTGCCGGTCCAAGAGCTGTTGTGATAACCCATGGTTATGACCATGGATGTGCACGGACGTGACCTGAGGTACTTCGTCACCGTCGCCGAGGAGCTGCACTTCACCCGCGCCGCCGAGCGGCTGTACGTCTCCCAGCCCGCGCTCAGCAAGCAGATCAGGGCCCTGGAGCGGCAGCTCGGCGCGCCCCTCTTCGACCGCGACCGGCACGGCGTCCGCCTCACCCCCGTCGGAACGGCCCTGCTGCCGCACGCCCGTGCCGTGCTCGCCGCCTGGGCGGAGGCGGGCGGGGCCGTGCGGCGGGCCCGCGCCGCCGAGCGGTCCACGCTGGTCGTCGGCATGTCCACCAGCCCCGGGCGCGGCGGACTGCTGCCCGCGATCCGCTCCCGCTTCACCGAGGCCCATCCGGAGGCCGTGCTCAAGCTGCGCCAGGTGGGATGGGAGGACCCGACGGCCGGACTCGCCGACGGCGCCAGCGACGTGGCGTTCGTCTGGCTTCCGCTGCCCGCGGCGGAACGCTTCCGCTGGGTCGTCGTGGCCGCCGAGCCCCGGCTCGTCGCCCTCCCTGAGACCCATCCGCTGGCCGCCCGCGATCGCCTCGACTTCGCGGACCTCCTGGACGAACCGTTCCTCGCCCTGCCGGCCACCGGCCCCGAACTGCGCGACCACTGGCTGGCGCTGGACGCCCGGGGCGGCCGCCCGCCGGTCGTCGGCGCGGAGATCGCCAGCGCCGACGAGACGTACGAGGCCCTGGTCGGCGGCCTCGGCATCTGCCTGGTCGCGGCAGGCAACGCCCCGCTCCTCGCCCGCGACGGCGTCGTCACCCGCCCCGTCGACGGCGTCGGCCCCAGCCACTTCGTCCTCGCCCACCGCGCGGACGACACCCGCCCCCTGGTCCGGGCGTACGCCGAGGCGGCGGCGGGGCGGTCGGGCAGGCCGGGGCGGGCGAGCCGGACGGCGCCGTCGGACCAGGCAGGGCGGCCGGGCTCCTAGGAGCGGTAGTACTCGTTCGGTTCGCCGTCGAGCATCGGGTAGACGAGGAGCCGGTCCTTGCCGTTCAGCTTGTCGACGAGGAGGTAGCGGGAGAGGCCCTCCTGGCACTCGCGGTCCCAGGCGTTGGTGTCCCGGGTGGCGGGGCCGATGATCAGCAGGTTGCCGACGCCCGCGAGGACGGCCGTGGTGCCGCAGGACCAGTCCTCGTCCATGAGCACGCCGTCGACGGTGCGCGGATAGCCGTCGAGGACGCTGACCACGGGGGCGCCGACCGGGCCCTGGGTGATCGTCACCTGCGAGGTGTAGCGGTCGTCGTTCTCGCCGTAGATCTCCGGGGCGGGGATGCGCGTCCAGCGGCCGAGGAAGCGGGCGGGGACGACCTCGGTGCCGGTGGGGGCCTTGCGGAAGGTGGCCTTGGCCGTGCCCGAGGTCCACTCCAGGACGTCGGGGGAGCGCAGGGTGAGGGTCTGGTGCGCGGCGGGGACGCAGCGCTGGGCGGGCACGCTGGTCGTCACGTCGGACTCGCCGAAGACGACCTTGTCCTCGTCGGCGGAGACGAGCCGGGAGCGGCCCATGCACAGGCGGTTCTCGGCGACCTGGACGTAGACGGCGTTCTTGGAACCCGCCGCTCCCTGGCTGATCTCGAACCGGGCGGTCTCCCGCGGGTGGTCCTGGGAGCCCTGGACGACGCCCTCCCAGGCGCCGAGGAACGCGGCGGGGACGATGCCGGCGGGGCGGGCCGCGACGTTGCCCGTGGCGCTCGGGGCCCGGTTCTTCTGGTCGTCCATGCCGGTGTCCGGGTCGGGCCAGAAGGTGTACGTGAGGGTGGCCGCGGCCGTCACCGCGAGGGCCGCGAGCCCGGCGACCAGGCCCGTCCGGCGCGGGCGCCCGGCCTGCGGCTGGGGCGCCGTGGCGGCGGTGGACGGGAGGGGAGTGGGCGGGGTCGGGTCACCATCGGCACGGACGACGCCACGAGCGCCGGCGCCGGTACCGCCACCGTGACCGGCCGCCCCGCTCCCCGTTCCCGTCGCGCTCTCCGTCTCCGCCTCCAGGAGCCGCGCCGCGTGCCGGCCGAGCCGGGCCAGGACGTCCGCCGGCAGCCAGGGGTCGGGGATCGGCAGCGTCTCCGCGATCTCGGCGGCCGAGGGCCGCGCGGCCGGGTCCTTGGCGAGGCAGGCCCGGATCACCCCCGACAGCTCGGGCGCCAGATCCGTCAGGTCGGGCTCGTCGTGGGCGATCCGGAACATGGTCGCGTGCACGCCGCTGTCCGCCGTCCCGAAGGGGGAACGGCCGGTCGCCGCGTACGCCAGGACCGAGCCGAGGCAGAAGATGTCCGACGCGGGGGTGAGCCGGTCGCCCCGCACCTGCTCGGGCGACATGAAGCCGGGGGAGCCGACGACCGCGCCGGTGGTGGTCAGATCGCCGCCGTCGGCGACGGTGTCGACGGCCCGCGCGATGCCGAAGTCGATGATCCGCGGCCCGTCGACGGTCAGCAGGACGTTGGACGGCTTGAGGTCGCGGTGCACGAGCCCGGCCGCGTGGATGTGCACGAGGGCGCGGGCGAGGCCGGAGGCCAGCGCCTTCACCGTCGCGGGCGGCAGCGGGCCGAACTCGTCGCCGACCACGTTCCGCAGCGACGGCCCCGGTACGTAGCCGATCGCCACCCACGGCGCGTCGGCCGAGGTGTCCGAGCCGAGGACGGGCGCGGTGCCCGTGCCGCCGACCCGCTCCAGGGAGGCGACCTCGCGGGCGAACCGGCGCCGGAACTCCTCCTGGGCGGCCAGCTCCGCGTGCACGATCTTCACGGCGACCGTCCGCCCGCCGGCCGAACGCGCGAGGAACACCCGGCCCATGCCCCCGACCCCGAGGCGGCCGAGCAGACGGAACGGGCCGATGCTGACCGGGTCTTCCGCGTTCAATGGCTCCACGTCGTCAGAGCATGCCAGACCGGGGGTCGGCAGTCCCTACCGATCGCGTGCCGGACCAGGGGGCGTCCGCCCCCGTTCCCCGCCCGTCGGACCGCAGGGCGGCGGCGCCGGACGCGCGGTCAGTCCTCGCCACAGATCCTCAGTCCCTTCGGGGTCGAGCAGGGCAGGTGCCCGTGCGCGCGGATGATGTCCTGGCCGCTGCCCCAGCGCAGATAGGTGAGGAAACTGGCGGCCAGCGAGTCCGCCTCCGGCTCGCGCCAGGTGTAGGCGTACTCGATCTCCCGGTACGGGTAGCTCGACTCGCCCAGCTCGTCCAGGACCGGTCTGCGGCCGTCGACGGCCACCCGGTGCAGGCCCTTCAGGCCGGTGCCCCCACGCACCTCGGTGTAGCCGATCGCGCCGGGCAGCTTGGCCACCGTGGACAGGACCTGCTCCGTGGAGTCGAGTTCGCAGCGGATGACCTTCGACTCGGGGTCGTTGCTGGTCCGGCAGTCCAGGGAGGAGTTGGCGGGCTCGTTGCGCCCGAGGACCCGGCGCTGGAACACCTCCCTGGTACCGGAGTTGGCGTCCCGGCTGACCAGCAGGACCGGCAGGTCCATGCCGGGCACCAGCTCGCCCCAGTTCCTGATCTCGCCCCGGTAGATGCGGCGGATCTGGTCCAGGGTCAGGTCGTCCACGGGCACGTCGTCGTTGAGGACGAGGGTGTAGAGGGAGACGGCGACCATGCTCTCCCGCAGCTCGGGGAAGCCGCCCGGCTTGCGCCCGTCGGACAGGGCGACGACCGCGGGGGAGCCCTTGGCCGTCTTCGCGCCCTCGTCGGCCAGCCGCCGTATCCCGGACGTCGACCCGTGCGCCTCCACGCTCACGGTCGCGCCCTCGCAGTCCTTCTCGTACTTCTTCGCGAGGTCCCGTACGACGGGGGCGAAGGCCGTCGACCCGGTGACGGTGAGACTGCCCTTGGCGCAGCCGATCGGCGGCGGGGTCCGCTCCCGGACGATGATCACGGCGAGGGCGATCATGCAGAGCGTGAGGGTGATGGTGACGGTCCGCGCGACCCGGCTGAAGAGGGGCGCCTTGTCGTCGGGGGTCGTGCTGTGGTTGACGTGGACGACGCCGTCGTCGAGGGTGCCCTCGACGGCGACGGGGGCGCCCGTCGGCCCGCCGGTGAGCAGGACGAGCAGCTTGTAGTGGGCGCCCCGGTTGAGCGGCACCTTGGGCAGCCGGATGGAGCCGACCCCCATGGTCGGCTGCCAGGCGGAGTCGAAGTGGGTCAGCAGCCCGGGGTGGTCGGGGGCGGTCACGACGATCGCCTTCATCTGGCGGCCGGGGCCGGTGCCGTCCGGGCCGGCGAACCGCACGGTGAGCCCGGTGCTGCCCCCGTCGGTGTAGTCGTCGCTGCCGATGGCCAGGCCGCCGTCGTTCTCGATCCGGAGCAGGACGATGGTGGCGTCGGTCAGATCCTGGGTCGTGTCGAAGTACCCGCGCCGCACGGTCGCGCCGGGGCCGGTCACGGCGGTGCTGGCCGCGGCCCCGGCGCCGATGGACGTGTCGAGCTGGACGCGGTAGCCGATCCGGCGGCGGCGCGGAACCCACCACTGGACCCAGATGGCGGCGATCGAGACGAGGACACCGACCAGCGCGGTGACCACGGCGATGATGTTCTCAGCGGTAAGCCAGTCCACCCGCGCGACGGTACGGACGCCTGTGCGGTTACGGCGGGTACGTCGCTTCCCGCCGCCTGGAGTTCGTCCTTCCGTCAACCGGGCCATCAGAGGTTGCCCGAGGCTGTGGAGCGTGGGTGTAATGGCGACGAGGGGGCCTTCAGTCTGAGGAGTACCCCATGCGTGTCGTCGAAGTGACCGCCTACGGCGGACCCGAGGTCCTCAGAATGGCCCGCCGGCCCGAGCCGGTGGCCGGGGACGCACCCGGCAGGGTGCGCGTACGGCTCAAGGCCGCCGGTGTGAACCAGGCCGACGTGCGGATCCGGGCCGGTCTCTACGCCGACGCGGTCGGCGAGCTCAAGCCCCCCTTCGTCCTGGGAACGGACTTCGCGGGAAAGCTGCTCGATCCCGTGCCCGGGATGCCCGAGGGGACTCGTGTGGCCGGTTTCGTCAACTGGTACGAGCAGCTGACCGGCGAGGGCACGTACGCCGAGGTCATCTGGGTCGAGCCGGAGTGGCTGGCCGTGATCCCGGAGGACGTGACGTTCACCGTGGCCGCGTCCGTCCCGCTGGCCTCGGCCACGGCCCAGCAGGGCCTCGACCGGCTCGCGCTCCCGGCGGGTTCGACGCTGCTCGTGTCCGGTGCGAGTGCCGTGGTGGGCCGCTTCGCGGTCCAGTACGCCCACGCGGCCGGACTGCGGGTCGTGGCCATCGCCCACGAGGGCGACGAGAGCGAACTGAAGATCCTCGGCGCGGACGAGGCCGTCCCGCGCGGTACGCACGAGGAGGTGGCCGCCCGGGTGAGGGAGGTCGCCCCGGAGGGGGTGGACGGGATCTTCGACGGTGCGCTCTTCGGCGGGAACGTCCTCCCGCTCCTGAAGGACGGCGGTGCGTTCGCCGCGATCGCTCCCGACCGGGTACCGGTCGCCGAGCGGAACATCCGCGTCGAGGTCGTCCGGGCCCGCCCGGACGCCGCCCGGCTGACGGAGGCGCTGCAGAAGGTGGCGGACCGCGAGCTGATCACCCGGGTGGCCGACGTCATGCCCCTGGAGGAGGTCGCCGAGGCCCACCGCCGCGCGGAGGCGGGCCACCGGCCGGGCCGGATCGTGCTCATGATCTGAGGGGAGCGCCGACACGGAGGGAAGCCCCCGTCCGCTCGCCAACTCCCCCCACCCCGGTCATCGTTCGGGCGTTGTCAGCCCCCTGTGAGAGGCTTCTGGACTTCCGGCGGCGCACGACCATGCGCCGCCGTCGAGTCCGTTGACGAGCCGAGTGGATCCCAGGGGGGAACCTTCATGATCATCCGACGTCGGCGCGCACTGCGCGGCGCACTCGCCGCCACCGCCGCCACGATCGCCCTGACCGCCACCGCGGGCACCGCCTTCGCCTCCGGCGACCCGGCCGGCGCCGACCGGGCGCGCTCCGCGGCCGCGGCCGTGGCCGAGCGGCAGGCCGGGGACGCCCGGCGCGCCGGTGCGCTCGCCGTCGAGGCCGCCCCGGTGGAGACGCCCACCTTCTCGATGATGGGCGTCCACAAGGAGACGACCGAGGGGTACCTCTACTTCCCGAACGGGGAGGGCGGCTTCGACCCCCGCTACCACCTGGAGATCTCCTACGACTTCCTCGCCGACGTGATCCACGTCGACAACGACAAGGACGGGCGGGGGGACGGCACCTGGTTCCTCAACAAGGAGGGGGCCCTCGACTACCACTGGTTCACGGAGGATCACCAGCAGCGCTCCAAGCGGGTCGGCACGGGCTGGAACGCCTACCGCACGGTCCTCTCGCCCGGCAGCGTCGGCGGAGCCCCGGAGGCCGACCTCCTCGGCGTCGACAAGACCGGTGTCCTGTGGTCGTACCTCGCCTACCCGGACGGCTCGCTCGCCGCGCGCACCCGCGTGGGCGGCGGCTGGGAGCAGTACGACCAGGTCGAGGGCCAGGGCGATCTGAGCGGTGACGGCAAGCCCGACATCGTCGCCCGCGACAAGACCGGTGTCCTGTGGCTCTACAAGGGCACCGGCGACTACAAGGCCCCCTTCGAGGGCCGTACGAAGATCGGCGGCGGCTGGAACACCTACGACCGCCTGTTGTCGGTCGGCGATCTCGACGCCGACGGCCGGACGGACCTGATCGCGCGCAAGCCGAACGGTGACCTGCTCCGGTACTCGGGCTCGGGCAGCGTCCCGGCCGTGTTCCAGGCGCCGGTCAAGATCGGCTCCGGCTTCCAGATCTACAACCTGCTCTAGATTCAGGTGACTTGAGCGACAGGTGAATGGCCCCGACCCCCGCTTTCCCGGGGGCCGGGGCCCTTGTCACAACTTCTGGTCTAGACCTTGACAGGTCCAGACCAATCGCGCTTTTCTGTGGCTTCCCCACACCCGGCCCCACCCGGAAGGAAGTACGCATGCTGCGTAAGTTGGTCACCATGATGGCCGCGTTCTGTACGGCCGTCGGACTCGCCGTCCTCCTCGTTCCCGCCGCCTCCGCAGGAGCGGCCGCCGCCTGCGCGGCCGCGTGGAACTCCTCCAGCGTCTACACCGGCGGGATGACCGCCTCGCACAACGGCCACAACTGGCAGGCCAAGTGGTGGACCCAGAACGAGACCCCCGGCACGACCGGCGAGTGGGGCGTCTGGGCCGACCAGGGCACCTGCGGCGGCGGACCCACCACCCCGCCCACCACCCCGCCGCCGAGCGGCGGATTCGTGGTCTCCGAGGCCCAGTTCAACCAGATGTTCCCGAGCCGGAACCCCTTCTACACGTACGCGGGCCTCACCGCCGCCCTCAAGTCGTACCCCGGCTTCGCGAACACCGGCAGCGACACGGTGAAGAAGCAGGAGGCCGCGGCCTTCCTCGCGAACGTCTCCCACGAGACGGGTGGCCTCGTCCACATCGTCGAGCAGAACACGGCCAACTACCCGCACTACTGCGACGCGGGCCGGCCCTACGGCTGCCCCGCCGGCCAGGCCGCCTACTACGGCCGCGGGCCCATCCAGCTCTCCTGGAACTTCAACTACAAGGCCGCCGGTGACGCCCTCGGCATCGACCTGCTGAACAACCCGTGGCGCGTCGAGCAGGACCCGGCCGTCGCCATGATGACCGGCCTCTGGTACTGGAACACCCAGAACGGCCCGGGCACGATGACCGCCCACAACGCCATGGTCAACGGGGCCGGCTTCGGCCAGACCATCTGGGCGATCAACGGCAGCCTGGAGTGCAACGGCGGCAACCCGGCCCAGGTCCAGAGCCGGGTCACCAAGTACCAGCAGTTCACCCAGATCCTGGGCGTCCCCGCGGGGTCGAACCTGTCCTGCTAGTCGGCTACTGCCACGCGACGAACACGCTCCAGGCGACGGGCTCCACGGCGAACGTGGGCCCGTCGCTCTGCTTGGAGTCACGGAGGTGGACGGCGTGGGGGGCGGCGGCGACCTCGACGCACTCGCCGCCGCTGTCGCTGCTGTAGCTGGACTTGAACCAGTGCAGGCTCTCGCTCATGTTCCCTCTCCTGCCAACCGCTCGATGAGGCCCAGTGATTCGCGAGGGTCCAGGGCCTGTGCTCGGATCTTCGCATAACGCTGGGCGTATGTACTTACCTTCGCCGGGTCGCTGACCAGCACGCTTTCGTCTTGGATTTCGAGGTAGACGAGACGGTTGTGGTCGTCGGTCTCGATGAGGGACATGGGACCTCGGGCGCCTGCGTTCTCGCCCCTCAGGCCGACGTCCAGGGCGAGTACCTGGAGGGTGACGTTCTTGCGTCGCGCGCACTCTGCCAGGAGGCGGTACTGCTCACGCATGACCTCCGCGCTGCCGAACATCCGGGCCAGTGCGGACTCATCCAGGATCAGTTCGATCAAGCCCATGGGCTCCCTGTCGAAGATCGCCTTGCGGGCCATCCGTGCCATCACGAGTTCCTCGACGCGCTCCTCGGGGGGAGGGGGGTATCCGCCTGCGATCTGGGCCCGCGAGTACGCCTCCGTCTGGAACAGGCCGTGCACGTTGTGCATCGAGAACAAGCACAGGCTCAGGGCCGACTGCTCGATCGGCGCGTAGTTCCTGAACTGCGCCGGCAGTTTCTCCAGCCGTACCAGCTCCCGCATGCCCTCGAAGATCCCGGTCCCGTCGCCCAAGACCCGCTCCAACTGGACCAGCATGTCGTCGCTCACCGGTTGTGAGAGCGTCTCCATCGCGCTGATGGCCGCGCCGGTATATCCCATCTGCGCCCCCAGCTGCTCCTGGGTGAGCCCCTTTCGCAGCCTCATTTTCTTGGCCAGGGCCGCAACCACCTTCGCCGCCGGCCCCGCCGCTTCCTTGTTCTCCGCTCGCGCCATTCCCGCTCCCCATTCGGACTCAACCGATCTCAACCGGTCTCAACTGCTCCCCGCCGAATTCGACTGCCTGCAAGGTGCGTTGGTGCAGGTCAAGGGGTTACCGACGCGCCCGTCACAGTCGTGGAAAACGCTAGCGGCGGCACGGGAACATGTCTCCGTGAATGAAGAGAATCGGGAAGTAAACGTGGACTGGATTCCGGTTTCCGGATTCCAACTCCGTAAGGCCGGGGTGCAATTCGACGCCGTTCGGGTGGACGGTGACGAGGGGCGGCGGCTCGCCGACCGGATGGAGGTGCTCACCGGGGGCGACCCGGGGCCGGTCGTGATCGAGGCGAACGGGCGGCGCGGGGTCTACTTCCTGGTGCCGCCGGGGTCGACGGCGCGGAGACGGTGGCCGCGCGGGGTGACCCGGTTCAACGCAGGACCCGCCCATGTGAGTTACGTACCGGTGCCGGCGTTGACGGGCAGGACCTGGCCGCTGTCCTGGCGCTTCCCGCCGTCGACGCCGGACCGCTTCGTTCATCCGCTGCTGCTGAGGAGCACCGTGACCGAGCTGTTCAGCGGTGTGTCCTGACCGTCCGGTCCCGGCGGGCCGCCTAGGGGTGGCCGGCCTCGACGGCCTCAAGGGCCGCCGACAGTCGCTCCAGGACCCGTACCGTCTCGTCGAAGGCCTCCTGGCCGCCCAGTTCCCGGGCGAGCGCGGCCGCCAGTTCCGCGTGGCCCGGTTCGATGCGGGCGATGGCCGCCCGGCCCGCCTCGGTCGGGGTGAGGAGCTTGGCGCGGCGGTGGGCCGGGTTCGGCTCGTAGGCCGCGAGTCCCTCCCGTACGAGCAGGTCCGCGATCCGCTGGACGCTCTGCCGGGTGATGCCCATGACCCGGGCGATCCCGGCGACCGGGAGGGGTTCGGGGAGGACGGCTCCCAGGACCTGCCACCAGGCGGCGGTCAGGCCGGCCGGCTCGGCCAGCTTCTCCGAGACGGCGAGGAGCTGGCCGTTGAGGCGGAAGACGCCCAGGGCCGTACGGGAGAGGGCGTCCTGCTGCTCTCGGCTCATGAGTTCAGCTCGACGAACGCCGCCGGGTCCGAGTCGTGGAAGAGGCGGTACCAGGCGTCGCGCTTGCCCTCGTACGCGCCGAGCACCGCGAAGACCTCCCGGGCGAACGCGACCGGTTCCGTCGGGCCCGCCGTGATCAGGTCGCCGGTCCCGGCCTCGCCCTCGGAGGTCACCGCGTCCGTGTCGACGTAGTGCTCACCGCCCTTGTAGCCGGTGGCGGCCAGGTAGAAGGAGACCGCGCTGGTGTGCGGGCGGTCGTCGAGCAGGCCTTCCTTGGCGAGTCCCGCGGTGGCGCCGCAGATCGCGGCGACCGGCACCCCGGCGTCGAGGAACGCGCGGGCCGCGGCCGGGAAGGCGGCGAGCTCGTCGCCCTCGTCGTACTTCTCGGCGCCCGGAAGGATCAGCAGCTCGCTGTCCTCGGGCCGGAGGTCGGCGAGCGCGAGGTCGGGGACGATCCGCAGGCCGGCGAGGGTCGTGACGGGCTCCCCGGAGACCGGGCCGACGGTCCGGACCGTGTAGCCGGCGCGGGCCAGCCAGGCGGTGGCGTGGCCCGTCTCCCAGTCGGCGAGCGTGTCGTAGACGGCGAGGTGGACGGTTTTCGTTCCGGTGCTCGTTCCCATGGCTGACCCCTTGGTCGGTGTGGTCGATCCCTCGGTTCCGCTGATGACAACAGGCTGTCATGTCGACAGAATGCTGTCAATTGATGGGTGGGTATCCACGGGGATTCCGCGGGGATTCCACGGCACGGAACAAGGTGTCGCGTCCGCCCCGGTCTCGGTGGACAAGATGGCCATGGCTCGCCCTACCTGCGGTTCCTTACCCTCGACCCCATGACCCCTCATGTCATCGAACCCGATCCCCAGGCCGGGGCCGCCGTCAAGGCCGCCGACCGCGCGCACGTGTTCCACTCCTGGTCCGCCCAGGGCCTGATCGACCCGCTCGCCGTCGCCGGCGCCGAGGGTTCGTACTTCTGGGACTACGACGGAAACCGCTACCTGGACTTCACCAGCGGCCTCGTCTACACCAACATCGGCTACCAGCACCCCCGTGTGGTCGCCGCCATCCAGGAGCAGGCCGCGAAGCTCACCACCTTCGCGCCCGCCTTCGCCATCGACGTCCGCTCCGAGGCCGCACGCCTCATCGCCGAGCGCACCCCGGGCGACCTGGACAAGATCTTCTTCACCAACGGCGGCGCCGAGGCCGTCGAGAACGCCGTCCGCATGGCCCGGCTGCACACCGGCCGTACGAAGGTGCTCTCCGCCTACCGCTCGTACCACGGCGCCACCTCCACCGCGATCAACCTGACCGGTGACCCGCGCCGCTGGGCCTCCGACAACGGCTCCGCCGGCGTCGTGCGCTTCTGGGCGCCGTTCCTCTACCGCTCGCCCTTCTACGCCACCACCGAGGCGGAGGAGAGCGCGCGGGCCCTCCAGCACCTGGAGGACACGATCGCCTTCGAGGGGCCGGCGACGATCGCCGCGATCATCCTGGAGACCGTGCCCGGCACCGCCGGCATCATGACCCCGCCGCCCGGCTACCTCGCCGGCGTCCGCGAGATCTGCGACAAGTACGGCATCGTCTTCGTCCTCGACGAGGTCATGGCGGGCTTCGGCCGCACCGGCAAGTGGTTCGCCGCCGAGCACTTCGACGTCGTGCCCGACCTGATGACCTTCGCCAAGGGCGTGAACTCCGGTTACGTGCCGCTCGGCGGCGTCGCCATCAGCGAGAAGATCGCCGCCACCTTCGACAAGCGGCCCTACCCGGGCGGACTGACCTACTCCGGTCACCCGCTGGCCTGCGCCGCCGCGGTCGCCACCATCCAGGTGATGGAGGACGAGAAGGTCGTCGAGAACGCCGCCCACATCGGCGAGAACGTCCTCGGCCCCGGCCTGCGCGAGCTCGCCGAGCGCCACCCGTCCGTCGGCGAGGTCCGCGGCCTCGGCGTCTTCTGGGCGCTCGACCTGGTCAAGAACCGCGAGACGCGCGAGCCGCTCGTCCCGTACAACGCGGCAGGCGAGGCCAACGCGCCGATGGCCGCCTTCGGCGCCGCGGCGAAGAAGAACGGCCTGTGGCCCTTCGTCAACATGAACCGCACCCACGCCGTCCCCGCCTGCAACGTCACCGAGGCGGAGGTCAAGGAGGGCCTCGCGGCCCTGGACGCGGCCCTCACGGTCGCCGACGAGCACACCGCGTAACCGCGGAACGGGGCGGCCCCTTCCGTCTGGACTAGGGTGTCCGGAGCCGGACGGAGGGGGCCGACCCATGCCCGCGAGCGGAGGTGTCACCCGCAACACCTTGCGACAGCAGATCGCGGACGCGCTGCGTGACGAGGTGCTCGCGGGCCGTCTCCAACCCGGCGAGGAATTCACCGTCAAACAGATCGCCGACCAGTACGGCGTCTCCGCGACCCCGGTGCGCGAAGCCCTCGTCGACCTCTGCGCGCAGGGCCTCCTCGACTCCGACCAGCACCGCGGCTTCCGGGTCCACCAGTACTCGGTCGACGACTACCGGGGCATGGTCGAGGCCCGGATGCTCGTCGTCGACGGCATCTTCCGCCGCGACGCCGCCATGGTGCCGCCCCGCTCCGCGGTCACCGAACCCGACCTCGGGGTCGGCGTCGCCCTCGTCTCGATCCGGCGCAGGGGCGAGGCCGCGGCCCGCGCCGCCCGCGCCGGAGACCTCGACATCCTCATCGGGTACGACATCCGGTACTGGCGCGAACTCGCCCGGCTCGTCGCCGCCAACGACTACATCGCCGACTTCCTCCACCGGCTCCGCGTCCAGGCCTGGGTGTTCTCCGTCCCCTACCTGCGCTCCGAGCGGGACGTCCTCGGCTGGCTGTGGAGCGGGCACGTCGACCTGGTCGACGCGATCACCCGCGGCGACGCGGAATCGGCCGTCGCGGTCGTACGGGAGTACAACGCGCACTCGATGGAATGGGCGGGGTATCTGGAGGCTCGGGCCCGCTGAGGCCGGGGCCGGCCGGCGGGTACCAGTGGCGGGGCGCGCGGGGCCGGGGCCGGAGTTCGGGTTGAGGCCGGGCCTCCGGGGGCAGTTCCTCAGCGGGTGGACGGTGTCCGTGGGGCGCCGACTAACCTGGCCGTCCCTGCAAAAGCCTGGCGTACGCCCTGCGAGCGTCCCCCGCAACTGACGGAGAGCGAGCCTCCCTTGGCCTGTGACCTGTGGCTGGTCCCCCTCGTCGACGTGCTGTGCCACAGCCCCGACAACCCCTTCGCCGAAGAGATCGCCGCGTACGACGCCGTGCTCAGCGCGTCCGGTCTGCCGACCGTGCCCGTCTACGCGTACATGCCGGGGCTCTCCGGCGACGTCGCCCCGATCGCCGGCTTCGACTACGAGGCCCTGCACTTCCTGCGCCGCGCCTACCTCCTCCAGATGTGCGGACTGCCGGTCGAACCGGTCGGCGAGCTCGGCGGGGACTACGAACAGCTCCTGGAGATGTTCGAGGCGACCGCCCAGCAGTCGCACCTGGTCTGGCACTACGACCACGCGGGCGCGTACGTGCCGGTCGACTTCCCGGTCCCGCTCGCCAGCGACGAGCTCCTGGAGGGCGGCGGCCCGCTCGGCTCCTCGTACGGCCTGCTGCGCGAGCTGGAATTCGTCGCACCCTCGATCGGCATCGACCCGTCGAACCCGCCGGCGCCCCCCGTACCGCCGGAGCGGCCGACCACCCTGGAGGAACCGGCCGTACCGATCCAGCTGGACGGAGGCCCCTTCGCCCGGGAGCGTCATGTGTGGCTGGGGCTGCACGCGGCGGCGACCCGGAGCCTGGCCCAGGGATCGATGATCATTCTGAGTTGAGGTCCGTGCGCCCGGCCCGAGCGGGCCGGATCCGCGCCTCCGCGGCCCCGAGGGCCCCGGAGGCCTGCGTCAGCGGGCCTCCGGGGGCCGCTGACGCGGCATGTTCGGCCGGGTGCCCGGCGGCAGCGGGAAACGGCCCGAGGGGTGATGGCTCTCGGCCCGCGCGGGCATCACGCCCACCGACTGGAGCGCGAGCGGCGCCGGGCCCGAGCGGAACTCGACCATCCAGTCCGCGGTCTCCGCCCGTACGAGCTCGGTCACGTCCTCCGAGAAGCGGCGCAGCACGCCCAGACAGCGCTCGGCGGCCTCGCTGGCGGTGCCCTCCGTGGGGCCCAGGACCTCCCGGACGCTCTCCGAGGCCCAGTCGAACTGCAGGGCCTGCAGTCGCCGCTGCACGGCCTGGGCCGTCGCCACGTCCCTTATCCAGCCGGACGTCAGACCGAAGTACCGGTCGCAGGCCAGGCAGGCGGCGCCGAGCAGCAGCGAGAGATAGCCCCAGCCGGCGACGCCCTCCGCGACGCCCGTCAGGTCGAGCAGCGGGAGCGCGGCGCCCGCGATCACCCCGGCGGCCGTGCCGATCCGCAGGATCCGGGCGCTGCGGCGCTTCCAGACGCGGTCGGAGAGGTACCACTCGGCGGTCCGCAGGGCATTGGACTCCACCCAGCGGTACAGCTCGTCGAGCCGCTCGGCGGGCTCGCCCCAGTCGCCCAGGGGGAACGGCGTACCGGTCAGATCGCGGTGGACGTCTCCCCCGGGGGGCCCCGGTGGCTGCATCTCCGGCTGCTGGCTCACCGGGGGACTCCTCTGTTCAGCTCAGCGCTCGTGTCCTTCTGTGACGTGCGGTGCACGTGGTGCCTGCCCTTCCTACCGCCGAATGGTGGGCGGTGGGCCCGGAATCCCAGGATTTCCGCCCGCAAGGGGGTCTTGATCAGGTAGAGGAGCCCGCAGTTTCTCACCCGAAAGAGTGGTGGAGCAGGGGGGCCGGGGACCACGTAGGCTCGGCGTACCGACATACGGACGTACCGAACCTCAGGAGTGACCGTGATTCCCGGTGGTGGTCAGCCCAACATGCAGCAGCTTCTCCAGCAGGCCCAGAAGATGCAGCAGGACCTCGCCCGTGCCCAGCAGGAGCTGGCCGCGACCGAGGTCGACGGACAGGCGGGCGGCGGCCTGGTCAAGGCGACCGTGACCGGCTCCGGCGAGCTGCGCGGCCTGGTCATCGACCCCAAGGCGGTCGACCCGGAGGACACCGAGACGCTCGCCGACCTGATCGTGGCCGCCGTCCAGGCCGCCAACGACAACGCGCAGCAGCTCCAGCAGGCCAAGCTCGGCCCGCTGGCCCAGGGCATGGGCGGCGTGCCCGGCCTCGGCTTCTGAGCCGCACACCTTCTACGGCGCAGTTCCAGCCACTACCGTAAGAATCAAGCACCCCCTTGAAAGGGCGTTCCGTGTACGAAGGCGTGGTTCAGGACCTCATCGACGAACTGGGCAGGCTGCCCGGCGTCGGTCCCAAGAGCGCGCAGCGGATCGCCTTCCACATCCTCCAGGCCGAGCCGACCGACGTACGGCGTCTCGCGCACGCGCTCCTGGAGGTCAAGGAGAAGGTCAGGTTCTGCGCGGTCTGCGGCAACGTGGCACAGCAGGAGCAGTGCAACATCTGCCGGGACCCGCGCCGCGACCTGACCGTCATCTGTGTGGTCGAGGAGCCGAAGGACGTCGTCGCGATCGAGCGGACCCGCGAGTTCCGGGGGCGGTACCACGTCCTCGGCGGCGCGATCAGCCCGATCGAGGGCGTCGGCCCGGACGACCTCCGCATCCGCGAGCTGCTCGCGCGGCTCGCCGACGGCACCGTCACCGAGCTGATCCTCGCGACCGACCCGAACCTGGAGGGCGAGGCCACCGCGACGTACCTGGCGCGGATGATCAAGCCCATGGGACTCAAGGTGACCCGGCTCGCGAGCGGGCTCCCGGTCGGCGGCGACCTCGAATACGCCGACGAGGTGACCCTCGGCCGTGCCTTCGAGGGACGGAGGCTGCTAGATGTATGACGACCGGGCCGGCGCGCTCTCAGGGAGGCTCCTCGATGTCTGACCCCACGCTGCACGCGATCACGCAGAACCCCGACGACTTCGCGGTCCAGATCGCCGACTCCATCGAGAGCTTCATCGTCGCGACCACCGAGGTCGCCAAGGGCGACGAGCCGGACAGCGCGGTCCCCTTCCTGCTCCTGGAGATCTCGCAGCTCCTCCTCGCGGGCGGGCGGCTCGGCGCGCACGAGGACATCGTCCCGGACGAGCGGTACGAGACGGACACGGGCCCGGAGCCCGACATGGACGACCTGCGCGAGCGCTTCGCCGTGCTCCTCGAACCGGTCGACGTGTTCTCCGAGGTCTTCGACCCGTACGAGCCGCGCAAGGCCCCGGTCCCGGCCCGTATCTCCGACAACCTCGCCGACATCGTCGCCGACCTCCGCCACGGCCTGGCCCACTACCGCGCCGGGCGCACCAGCGAGGCCCTGTGGTGGTGGCAGTTCTCGTACTTCTCCAACTGGGGCCCCACCGCCTCGGCCACCCTCCGCGCCCTCCAGTCCCTCGTCGCCCACGTCCGCCTCGACCAGCCGCTCGCGGCCCTCGACGGCCTCGACACGGACGAGGACCTCACCGAGGACGACCTCGCCGAGGAGGCGGGCCGTGTGATGGCGGAGGAGATCGGCGGACCGCTGGGCATGCGCGAGCGTCTGTGAACCCCCGCGCGCACCTCGCTTGATCACTCTGTGAGCGCCCCGTCTCACCATTCGATATCACGCTGGCGTTTCCGGGTCCCTCGTTAGACTGAGCCGATCGCAGCGCCGGCTGCGGCACACACTGAGCGAGGAGCGCACGTGGGCCTTGTCGTGCAGAAGTACGGAGGCTCCTCCGTTGCCGATGCCGAAGGCATCAAGCGCGTCGCCAAGCGAATCGTGGACGCCAAGAAGAACGGCCACCAGGTGGTCGTCGTGGTTTCCGCGATGGGCGACACGACGGACGAGCTGATCGATCTCGCCGAGCAGGTATCCCCGATCCCTGCCGGGCGTGAGTTCGACATGCTGCTGACCGCCGGAGAGCGGATCTCCATGGCCCTGCTGGCCATGGCGATCAAAAACCTGGGCCACGAGGCCCAGTCGTTCACGGGCAGCCAGGCAGGTGTCATCACCGACTCCGTCCACAACAAAGCGCGCATCATCGATGTCACGCCGGGCCGTATCCGCACCGCCCTCGACGAGGGCAACATCGCCATCGTCGCCGGCTTCCAGGGCGTGTCCCAGGACAAGAAGGACATCACCACGCTCGGCCGTGGCGGTTCCGACACCACCGCCGTGGCGCTGGCCGCCGCGCTGGACGCCGAGGTCTGTGAGATCTACACCGACGTCGACGGCGTGTTCACGGCCGACCCGCGCGTGGTGAAGAAGGCGAAGAAGATCGACTGGATCTCCTTCGAGGACATGCTGGAGCTCGCCGCCTCCGGCTCCAAGGTGCTGCTGCACCGGTGCGTCGAGTACGCACGCCGATACAACATCCCGATCCACGTCCGCTCGTCCTTCTCGGGGCTGCAGGGCACCTGGGTCAGCAACGAACCGCAAGGGGATCAGAAGGTGGAGCAGGCCATCATCTCGGGTGTCGCCCACGACACCTCCGAGGCGAAGATCACCGTCGTCGGCGTGCCGGACAAGCCGGGCGAGGCCGCGGCCATCTTCCGGGCCGTCGCGGACGCCGAGATCAACATCGACATGATCGTGCAGAACGTGTCCGCCGCCTCCACCGGCCTCACGGACATCTCCTTCACCCTCCCCAAGGCCGAGGGCCGCAAGGCCATCGACGCCCTGGAGAAGGCGAAGACCGCGATCGGCTTCGACTCGCTGCGCTACGACGACCAGATCGGCAAGATCTCCCTGGTCGGCGCCGGGATGAAGACCAACCCGGGCGTCACCGCGGACTTCTTCCGCGCGCTCTCCGACGCGGGCGTGAACATCGAGCTCATCTCGACCTCCGAGATCCGCATCTCGGTCGTCACCCGCGCCGACGACGTCAACGAGGCCGTGCGCGCCGTCCACACGGCCTTCGGCCTGGACAGCGACTCGGACGAGGCCGTCGTCTACGGAGGCACCGGCCGATGACGCCGAAGCCGACGCTCGCGGTCGTCGGTGCGACCGGAGCCGTCGGCTCGGTGATGCTCCAGATGCTCACGCACCACGCGGACGTCTGGGGCGAGATACGCCTCCTCGCCTCCCCGCGCTCGGCCGGCCGGAAGGCCGCCGTGCGCGGGGAGGAGTGCGAGATCCTCGCGCTCGACGAGGAGGCCCTGGAAGGCGTCGACCTGGCGCTCTTCCTGGTGCCCGAGCCGGTGGCCGCCCGCTGGGCGCCCATCGCCGCCGCCAAGGGCACCGTCGTCGTGGACACCTCCGCCGCGTTCCGCGCGGACCCCGACGTCCCCCTCGTGGTCCCCGAGACCAATGCCCACGCGGCGCGCGTACGCCCCCGGGGCATCGTCGCGAGCCCCGGCTGCACCACCCTCGCGCTGGTCGTCGCCGTGGGCGCCCTGCACGCCGAGTTCGGACTCTCCGAACTGGTCGTCACCGCCCAGCAGGCCGCCAGCGGCGCCGGCGGCGGTCAGGCCGGTGTCGAGGCGCTCCGCGCCCAGCTCGGCCTGGTGGCCGGCCATGGCGACCTGGGCACCCATCCCGGAGACGTACGGCGGGCCGTCGGCGAGAACACCGGGCCCTTCCCCGGGCCCCTCGCGCTGAACGTCCTGCCCTGGTCGGGCACGGCGGGCGCCGACGGGGCCTCCTCGGAGGAGGAGCGCGTACGGGACGAGACCCGGCGGATCCTCGCGCTCCCCGCGCTGCGGGTCGCCGCCACCTGTGTGCGCGTGCCCGTCGTCACCGGACACTCCGTCTCCGTGCACGCCCGCTTCGAGCGCCCCGTGCCGCTCGACCGCGCGCACGAGATCCTCGCGACCACGCCCGGGGTCGTGCTGTACGACGACCCCGCCGCGGGTGACTTCCCCACCCCCGCCGACGTCGTCGGCACCGACCCCGCCTGGGTCGGACGGGTGCGGCGCTCCATGGACGACGAGCGGGCGCTCGACTTCTTCGTCTGCGCCGACAACCTCCGCAAGGGCGCCGCCCTCAACGCCCTCCAGATCGCGGAATCGGTTGTCACGTATTTGTAGGGTCTGTGAACGACCTGTGAGCAAATAGGCGTCAGATACCTCTTGAACTGCGGTGATGCCGTGGTCGACGATGCTCTTCCCCCTTACTGCAACCAGTAGTTGGGTGGGAGGCGTCTCTGCGTGCACTCACCAGTGTGGCGTGGAGCACGCTGTGAAGCGGGGCATCGGGGGAGAACGGTTACACATGAGGACAAACGACTCACCGTCGAAAAGGGTGGCGTACGCGTACAACCCTGCCGGGGGGAAGTGTGTCCAACATGCGTGGCAGACGTACTCGACATCGCGACCGTCGCTCCGCTGCGCGGCGCGGGCACCGCTGTGCTCCCCGCGCGGAGCGCCGCCGTCGTACCCGCACGCGGTACGGCGGTCGTACCCGCACGTGGTACGGCGGCCCTTCCCGTCCGCGGTCCCGCGGTCGTTCCCTACCGCCGGCCGCGCGCGCTCGGCGGCATGCCGGTGATCGCCCCCGTGCCCACAGGATCGCGAGCGAGCTCCGTCGACGGCATCCCGTCGCCCCGGACCAGTGCCGAGGGCGCCCCGGCGGCCGGAACGACCGTCGACCACCTGACCGAGACCTACCGGGCCCACTACCGGTCGCTCCTCGGCCTCGCCGCCCTGCTCCTCGACGACACCGCCTCCTGTGAGGACGTCGTCCAGGAGGCCTTCATCCGCGTCCACTCCGCCCGCAAGCGGGTGCGCGAGCCGGAGAAGACCCTCGCCTATCTGCGCCAGACCGTCGTGAACCTCTCCCGGTCCGCACTGCGCCGCCGCATCCTCGGACTCAAGCTGCTGTCCAAGCCGATGCCGGACATGGCCAGCGCGGAGGAGGGCGCGTACGACCAGCTGGAGCGCGAGGACCTGATCAAGGCGATGCGGGGACTCCAGCGGCGGCAGCGCGAGGTGCTGGCCCTGCGGTACTTCTCGGACATGACCGAGGTTCAGGTGGCCGAGGCGCTCGGGATATCCCTGGGCTCGGTGAAGGCGTACGGTTCGCGGGGCATCGCGTCGCTGCGCGTCGCGATGGGAGCGACGTCGTGAGCGAGGCACCCGGCAAGGACGTCGACAACGGCGACGACAGCGTCGAGAACGACGTCCCTGATGAACGTGACGACCTGAGTGGACAGCGCATGGTGAACATCGAGCCCGGCCCCGGCGAGGGCGACGGGGACGACGAACTCGCGCTGCGGCGGCTGTTCCAGAGCGCCGTGTCCGGCCTGGAACCCTCCCTCGGCTCGCTCGACCACCTGCGCCGTGCCGTACCCGCGCGCCGCGCCCGCAAGCGGCAGGCCGTCGTCGGCGCCGCCGCCGCCGCGGTCCTCATCGGCACCGCCGTACCCGCCTTCGTGCACGTCGCCTCCTCCGGCGGCGTCTCCGCCGCCGGCAACCCGGTGAACGCCGGCCACGGCGAGGAGGCCCAGGGCGGCACCGGCGCCGAGACCGGCGTCGAGGGCGGCCAGAGCGCCGCGCCCCCCGCGAGCACCGTGTCGCCCAGCCAGGGCGCCGGCGACGGCACCGCGGGCAAGCCCCAGCGGCCCGGCCCCGGCGTGTCCTCCACCAGCCGGCGGGAATCCGAGGCCCGCCCCGGAGCCTTTCCGGCGTGCACGGCCGGGCAGCTCGGCGTCAGCTCGGCGGGAGCCGGCGGACCCGACGGCGAGGGCAAGGTGCACGGCACCTTCCGCATCGCCAACATCTCCGACCGGGTGTGCACCGTGGAAGGCAGCGGAGTCGTCGGCTTCGAGGCCCGCGGCGCCGCCGACCCGGCGCGGATCTCGGTGATCCGGCACACCTCGGGAGACGGGGGCAGCGGACTGCCCGACCCCTCCCAGGAGTTCTCCGCGCTGGCCCTGAGGCCGAACGCCTCCTACGAGGTGAGGTTCGTCTGGGTGCCGAGCGAGACCTGCACGACCACACCCACCACCCCGACCCCGACGGTGCCGCCGCCGACCGAGCCGCCGACCACACCGCCGCCGACGGACACCCCGACCAACGGCACCGGCACCCCCGACCCCAGCGAGGGCACGGGCTCCGGCGGGAGCGGCACCGACCCGGGCACCGGCCCGGAAGCCGGCACCGCGCCCCAGCTGCTCCACGAGGACGGCGGCCCGGCGGACGGCAGCGTCCTGGTCAGCCACGTCGCCGAACCGGGCGGACCCTCGGCGTCGACGACCATCCCCAACGCCTGCGCGGGCACGATCTACCGGACCGGGGTCCTGGCCGGCTCCTGACCTACAGCCCCAGCGCCTCGTCGCGGGTCGCCTCCGCCTCGCGGCGGACCAGGCGGAACCACATGAAGAGGACGAAACCGGCGAAGACGAACCACTCCGCGGTGTAGCCCAGGTTCTGGAAGGCCTTCGCGTCCAGGCTCGTGCCCGCCGCGGCCGCCGCCGGGACCGGGGTGAGCCCGGCGGGGGAGTCGGCGAGCGTGATCCAGGCGTCGTACACGTCGTCCGTGACCACGTTCACCAGGGAAGCCGCGCTGATCATCCCCAGCTGGCCCTCGGGCAGCCCGCCGGCCTTGCCGACGCCCTTGGTGCCGCCGTTCTCCGAGGCCTGGAGCGCACCCACGACCGTGACCTCGCCGGACGGCGGGGCGGGGACCTTCGCGCCCGTGGGGAGCCAGCCGCGGACCACCGGGAGCGACCTGCCTCCGTCCGTCCGCAGCAGCGTCAGCACGTAGCTGCCGGTCCGGCCGTCCAGATCACGGTCCGGGACGAGGAACTGCTCCCCGAACCGGCCGCGCGCCTCGGCCGACCGGCCCGAGGTCTCCTTGTCCACCGGGAGCAGGGAGTCCAGCGGCTCCGCCTTCAGCGTGCTCGCCGCGGGGCGCTGCTCGGCCGCCTCGTGGGAGTCGACGCGATCCTCGAACTTGCCCAGCTGCCAGGTCCCCATGAACACACAGAACGGGATCGCCAGCAGGACGAAGACGTTGATCCCCCACCAGCGGGGCGTTCTCAGGAACCGGTACACGCCCCCCACGGTACGCAAGCCGCCTCGGCCCCCGTCGGCCGGGTCCCCGGCCGCCTCAGCCCTCCACCGGACCACCCCCCAGGTGCTTCGCGGCGAACGCCAGGTCCAGGCCGACCTGCTTGATCCGCTCCTCCACCACCAGCGAGCCGTGTCCCGCGTCGTAGCGGTACACCTCGTGGACCGCGCCCCGGGCCTCGAGCCGGTCGACGTAGTTGTCGATCTGGCGGATCGGGCAGCGCGGGTCGTTGACGCCGGCCGAGATGTGCACCGGGGCCTTCACCGCGTCCACGTACGTCAGCGGCGACGAGGCCGCGTACCGCTCGGGCACCTCCTCGGGGGAGCCGCCGAGCAGTGTCCGGTCCAGCGCCTTGAGGGCCTCCATCTCGTCCTCGTACGCCGCGACGTAGTCCGCGACGGGAACCGCGGCGAGCCCGACCGCCCAGGCCTCCGGCTGCGTGCCGAGGCCGAGGAGCGTCAGATAGCCGCCCCAGGAGCCGCCGGACAGCACGAGCCGGGACGGGTCGGCGAGGCCGCTCGCCACCGCCCAGGCACGGACCGCGTCGATGTCCTCCAGCTCGATCAGACCGACCCGGTGCTTGAGCGCGTCCGTCCACTCCCGCCCGTACCCCGTGGAGCCCCGGTAGTTGACCCGCACCACCGCGTACCCGTGGTCCACCCAGGCCGCCGGGCCCGACGCGAAGGCGTCGCTGTCGTGCCACGTGGGGCCGCCGTGCACCTCGAAGACCGTCGGGAACGGGCCCTCGCCCGCCGGGCGCTGCACGAGCGCGTGGACCCTGCCGCCCGGGCCCTCCACCCACACGTCCTCCACCGGCACCGACGGCGGGGCCTTCGGGCCGGGCGGGTCGAGGACGACACGGCCGTCCGTGGACCGCACCACCGGCGGCTCGGCGGCCGAGGACCACAGGTACTCGACGCTGCCGTCCGGTCGCGCGGTCGCGTCCGACACCGAACCGGCCGGGGTCTCCACCCGGACCAGCGCGCCGGTCGCGATCTCGTACCGCCACAGCTCGCTGCGGGCCTCGAAGCTGTGCACGATCAGCAGGCCCGAGCCGTCCGGATACCACTCGGCCGACACGTCGCCCGGCAGGTCGAGCCGGAGATCGGTCTCCGTGCCCGCCGCCACGTCCCAGATCATCGGCTCCCAGCGGCCCCGCCGCTGGTGCCCGACGAGCAGCCGGCTGTCACCGTCCACGGGCGCGAAGCCGAGGACCGAGAGCCCCAGCTCCTCCGTGCCGCCCTTGGTGTCGTCGAGCTCGGCGAGCACGCTCGCGTCCGAGGAGCGCAGCACCCGCAGCGCCGAGTGCATCGCGTCCCCGTGCTCGGTGTGCTCGACGGCGATCAGGGAGCCGTCGTACGACAGGTCGCCGACGCCGGCCGACTCCCGGTGCCGGTAGATCTCGACCGGGGCGCCGGCCCCGGGGCGGACGAGATGGACCGTCGAGCCGTCCTCGTCCGTGGAGCGGCCCACCAGGAGCGTGCCGTCCCGGCCGATGGCGAGCCCCGCGGGGTAGGAGGGGTCGAGGCCGGGCACGGCCGGCTCGTCCGCGCCGCCGGCGAACGGCTGGCGCATCCACACCCCGAACTCGTCCCCGTCGGTGTCCGCGAACCACCAGATCCAGGCGCCGTCCGGCGACAGGGTGCCGTCCGTCGTGCCGTTCGGCCGGTCCGTGACCTGGCGCTGCTCCCCTCTCGCCCGGTCCCAGGCGTACAGCTCGTACGTCCCCGTCGCGTTCGACACGAAGAGCGAGCGGTCCGGGGCCTCCTCCGCCCACTCGGGCAGGGAGACGCGCGGCGCGCGGAAGCGCCGCTGCCACGCGGGGGCCTGGTCGGTGAGCTCGCCGTCGGGCTC
The DNA here is from genome assembly GCF_044752965.1 of Streptomyces sp. NPDC088553. Classification (NCBI taxonomy): domain Bacteria; kingdom Bacillati; phylum Actinomycetota; class Actinomycetes; order Kitasatosporales; family Streptomycetaceae; genus Streptomyces; species Streptomyces sp. NPDC088553. Next base: position 514,655 of record NZ_JBIVMG010000006.1, read on the forward strand.
GGGGTTCTTGCTCTCAGTCATGGCACCCATGATGCTCCGCGCGGCGGACAATCGGGTCGCGTCACCCTCAACCTGTGGATAACCTCGCCGACATGTACTCGCCGACGCCCGAAGACTGGCACGAGGTCAACCGCGCACGCTGGGACGAGCGCGTCCCGATCCACGCCGCGAGCGACTTCTACGACCTCGACGCGTTCCGCGCGGGCAAGGACGCCCTGCGGGACTTCGAGCTCGCGGAGGTCGGCGACGTCACCGGACGTTCCCTGCTGCACCTGCAGTGCCACATCGGCCTCGACACCCTCTCCTGGTCCCGCCACGGCGCCTCGCACGTCGTCGGCCTGGACTTCTCCGAGCCGGCCGTCGAGACCGCCCGCTCGCTCGCCGCGGACCTGGGCCTCACGCAGGACCGGGCGGCCTTCGTCGCGGCCGATGTGTACGACGCCGCGGAGGCCGTCCCGGACAGCGCGTACGACATCGTCTACACGGGCTGCGGCGCGCTGAACTGGCTGCCCGACATCGAGCGCTGGGCGGAGACCGCCGCCTCGCTCGTCGCCCCCGGCGGCTTCCTGTACGTGGCCGAGTTCCATCCGCTCACCGACTCGCTCGACGACGAGACCGGCAGCCGGGTCGTGAACGACTACTTCGTCCGCGAACCCTGGGTGGACACCAGCCCGGGCACGTACGCCGAGCTCGACGCCGCCACCGTCCACAACCGCAGCGTGGAATGGGTGCACCCGGTCGGCGAGGTCGTCACCGCGCTCGCCAGGGCCGGCCTGCGGATCGAGTTCCTGCACGAGCACGACGCCTCGCTGTTCCCGCGCTACGGCGCGCTCCAGCGGCACGAGGACGGCTACTACCGCTTCCCGGCGGACCGGCCCCGCATCCCGATGATGTACTCGATCAAGGCGAGCCGCTGACGTACGCGGTCAAGGCGACCCGCTGACGTACGCGCTCACGGCGAGTCGCCCGGCCGCCTGAGCGGGTGGGCGACGGCTCACGGAAGCCGGATGACCGCGCGCCCGCCCGTGAGGTCCACCGTCGAGCGGTGCGGCGGGGCGCCGTCCTCCTCGTCGTCGCGCAGCACCAGGGCGCTCTGCCGCTCCTTGAGCTCGTTCTGCTTGCCCTGCGAGAAGGTGGCGTGGAGCTGCTCGAAGCCGGTCGACGAGATCTGCCCGCGGCGCTTCCCGCGGCCGGTCATGCGCAGGATCTGGTCGGCGAAGGCGATCGCGGTCAGCAGGATGACCAGACCGGGCAGCGTCACGAACACGGCGAACTCCATGCCGGCCATCAGACCACGCTCTGCCGGGCGTGTCAGGGGGTGTCGGGGCGGATGTGGTGCGTCCGCCGCCCGTCGGGGCCGAGGACCTGTGCCCCGATCTTGTGGGTGCGCAGCGCGAGCGCGGTGCCCGCGATCCGCAGCGCCGGGGCGGCCCGTACGAACGCGGACGTGACCTCGTGCAGTTCGTCGACGGTGCGGAGCCACATCGCGACGGCCAGGTTGTGCGGGCCGGTGACGGAGGTGACCAGCCGGGTCTGGGGCAGCCGGGCGAGCGCCGCCACCGTCGCCGGCACCTCCAGGGGCGGTACGTCGGTGGTGACCATCGCCCACATCGGACGCCCGGAGAACCTCGGGGCGGGCAGACAGTGGTGGTGGAGGGCGCCGCCCGCCGACAGGACGTCCAGCCTCCGCCGTACCGTCGACTCGCTCGTACCGCACTGCCGGGCCAGTTCGGCGGCGCTGCGGCGGGCGTCCCCCGCCAGTTCCGCGATCAGCCGGTGGTCGAGCTCCGTGAGGTTCGGCACGGGACGCGCGTGCGTGCGGTGCCGCCTGTCCCCGCCGGTGAGTTCCGTGAGGAGCTGGACCTGGCCGGGGGTGAGCTGCTCGATCCGGGACCGGTACGGGCGGTTGTGCATCCGGGTGACGACCTGGGTGCGGCACCGGAGCACCCCGGGCAGCCGTCGCACGCGTCCGGCGAGATAGCCGTCGAGGGCGTACAGGTCGGGGCTGATCACGAGCAGGACGAGGTCGGCGTCGCCGGTCACCTGGTGGACGCCGAGGGTGTGCCGGTCGCCCGCGACCTCGGTCGCGGTGGCCTCGGAGGTGCCCGCGGCGCACTCCAGCTCGACCCAGGCGTAGAGCATCTCGTCCGAGCCGTGGCGGGCGAGGAGCAGCGAACTCCAGGCGTACCCGCCGGCCGTGAGGTGCTCCCAGCGCCGGGCGAGGGTGTCAGGACTCGCCTCCAGCACGGCCGAGAGCTGGGTCCAGCTGGCGCGCGGGGCCATCTGCAGTGCGTGGATCAGCGAAAGATCCGCCTCTCCCAGGACGGATTCCCCGGTCGTCATTTCCCTCCCTGGTCGATCCCCGGCAAACCGAGGGTGTGGGTTCCGGGGCGCCCCAGGATGGTGAACCGAGGCATATGCATTCAAGCCGCAACGGCGGTCGTTCGCCATGGACTCAGGCACAAGTCACACACGGGGAGAGGACGGGGGCGATGCGCATGGGGATCGAGGATCCACCCGAGCCGGCGGAGCGGACGCTCTGGGGCGGTCCGGTGAGCGAGGAACACCCTTCGTGGGGCGGTCCGGTGAGCGAGGAACACCCTTCGTGGGGCGGTCCGGTGAGCGAGGAACGTCCCTCGTGGGGCGGGCCGGTGTCCGACGAGCGGCTGCTGTGGGGCGAGCCGGTGAGCGCCGACCAGCTCGCCGCCGCCGAGCGCGGATATGCCCGCTGCGGGCCCGCGGAACGGCTCCTGTGGGAGCGGCTGTCCGTCTTCGAGGGCACCTTCGGCCGGGACGCCGTCCACGAGGTGTGCGCCTCGTGGACGCTGCCCCCGCGGACGATCCTCGCCGTCCTCGACCGGCTCGTGCCGCTCGCCCTCCTGCCGGTCGACGACCTGTTCGCCGGTGAGGACGACGTCCCCCGCTACTGGATGCCGCACCCGATGCGGGCCGTGGGCGCCCGCCGGCTCACCGAACGCGGCGACCGTCCGGACCTCGTCCTGCGGCACCGGCGGTGGTGCGTGAAGCTCGCCCGGCGGGCCGCCGACTGGTGGCAGGGCGGCCGGCAGCTCGACGCCCGCGACCTCGCCCTGCGCGAACTCCCCGATCTGGCCGCCGCCATGGACCCGACGACCGCGCCACGCGCGCGCGAGGACGAGGCGGGCACCGCCGTCGAGATCGCCGTCTCCCTGTGGTTCCTGTGGGTGGTCTGCGGTCGGGTCGCCGAGGGCCGGACCCGGCTGCGGCACGCCCTCTCCCTGCTCGGCGGGGAGCCGTCGGCCCGCGCCCTGTGGCTCGCCGCGTTCCTGGAGCTGGAGTCGGGCCGTCCGGAGGAGGCCGATCCGCTTCTCGTCCGGGCCTGGGCGGCGGCCGTACGGGACGGGGACGACGGAGCCCTGGGGCTCCTCGCCCATCTGCGGGGCTCGACCGCGCTCTACCAGGGGCGCACGCGCGCGGCGGCGGACGAGTTCCGGGAGGCCCTCGCGCTGATGGGGGAGTACCCGGAGTTCGGCCCGACCCGGCACGCGTGCTGGGCGGGCATCGCGCTCGCCCTGTGCCGTACGGACCCGGAGGCCGCGCAGGAGGCCCTCGACCAGGCCGACCTGGACCGCGAGAGCCGGTGGTCGTGGGTGGGCCGTGACCTGTACGCCGAGGCCTGGTCGTACATCGCCCGTGCCGAGCTCGCGGCGTGGGACGGCGATCTGGAGCGGGCCGCCGAGCACGCCCGGTGGGCGCTCCGGGAGCATCTGCGCATGGGATCGGCGGCGGGCGCGGCCGGTGCGGCGGAACTCCTCGCCCAGATCCGGGTGTCGGCGGGCAGGCGGGACGCGGCGGCCCATCTGCTGGGCGCGGTGGACCTGTTACGGAGCTCCGTCTTCGACACCTCGTACCGGCCCGCGGAGTTCTGCGTGGTGACCCGGGACCGGAGCGAGCGGGCGCTCCGGTTGCTGCTCGGCGGCCGGGAACTCCGGTACGCCTACGAGGAGGGCGCGCGGCGCGGCCTGTTCACGCTGGCGGGGGAGGCCTGAGGTCTGCCTACGATGCCGTCATGTCGTACGCCTTCGCCGTCGCCGCGGTCTTCCTGCTGTTCTTCGCGCTCGGTGTACGACGGGACCGGCGCCGCTTCGGCAACGCCGTGCTCCTCGGCCTCGCCGTCACCTTCTTCGGGATCGGGCTGCTCGCCGGGATCGAGGACGCTCCGCCCGGCGTCGCCGAGACGGTGATGATCTGCGGGCTGCTGGTGCTAGGCCTCGGCCCGATCGTCCTCGCGGGGCTGCTCACCGCGAACGGCGTGAAGATGGTCCGCAAGGAGGGCAGGAGCCCGTCCAACCTGCTCTCGCTCCTCGCCGGCCTCGGCATGTTCGGCGTGATGGTCCTGGCCGTGACGGCCGCCGCCACCGACTCGTGGGCCCTGCGGACACTCGTCGTCACCCTTCTCCTCGTCCTCGGCTACGTCTCCTTCCTCTTCGTCTGCTTCGTCGGCTACGCGTTCCTGTACGGCCGGATGAGGATCCGCCGCGACGCCGACTACGTCGTCGTGCTCGGCTCCGGCCTGATCGGCGGCCGCCGGGTGCCGCCGCTCCTCGCGAGCCGCCTGGACCGGGGCCGCGAGGTGCACGAGAGGCTGTCCGCGTACGAGCGGCGCGCCGGCGACGCCCCCGTCCTCATCGCCTCGGGCGGCCAGGGCCCCGACGAGGAGGTGCCCGAGTCCCACGCGATGGCCGACTACCTCGTCGAGCGGGGCTTCCCGCCGGGCGCGCTGGTGCGCGAGGACCGCTCGCGGACCACCGAGGAGAACATGATCTTCAGCAGGGAGCTGATGGAGCGGGACCGGCCGGGCTCCTCGTGCGTGATCGTCACCAACAACTTCCACGCCTTCCGGGCCGCCATCCTGGCCCGCCGGGCGGGGGTGAACGGCCAGGTGGTGGGCTCGCCGACCGCCGCCTACTTCTGGCCGTCGGCGATCATGCGCGAGTTCGCCGCGGTCTTCCTCCAGTACAAGGTGGTCAACCTGGGGATCCTGGTGACCCTGATCCTGCTCGGTGCACTCGTCTGGGCGAGCCGCTGAGGCCGGCGCTCGGTCATCGGGGTGCTCCGTTCCGCGGGGGCGCTGATCGGCGTACCGGACCATCTGACCACCGGGCGGGTGGGCCCGCACTCCGGCGGTGATCCGTACCGGGCACCGCGGAGGCGGCGGGATCCGGGGTCCGTACCTACTCTGGAGGTACGGAGGTCACCCATGAGCCGACGGCACCACTTCCACATCGACCACCTCGGGCACTCGGTCTCCGCGACCGTCCAGACCGGGCACAGAGCCGTCGTCGAGGTCCTCGTCGACGGCAAGGAGACGGGCCATGCCACGCCCGACGACGACCGGTCGGTCACGGTCCCGGTCGAGCTGCCGACCGAACCGCCGACGACGGTGACCGTACGGGCCATCACGGGGCCGGGCGCACCGCGCTGCGTGCTGTACGCGACGGCGGACGGCGAGCCGCAGGCGATGGCGCCGAGGCCGTACTGAGAGGCCCCGGTGTCACCGGGGCCGTACGGGAGCGGCGGGTCAGGAGAGCCAGGCCATCCCGATGATCAGGAACACCACGAAGGCGATGGCGCCGGCGACGGCGGCCGTCTTGCGGGGACGGCGCCGGGAGAGCTCCGCGAGCGCGCCCGTGGTGCTGCTCCCGGGCCGCTCACGCCGCCGGGAGGCGGGCGCCCCGGCGGACGGGGGTCTGTGCGCCTGCGCGGGCGCGGGTCTGTGGGCCTGCCCGGGCATCGGCGCCGGTACGGGCATGGGCGCGGCGCCGGGCAGCGGGGAGGCCCCGGGCAGGGGCGCGGAGCGGGTGGCGGCGCCCGCCGGGAGGCCGGTGGTGTGGTGCGGGACGTGCCGTGCGGGCCGCGCCGGGGCGGGCGCGGCATAGGCGCGCCAGGCGCCGGAGGAGAACCAGTCCGCGATGGCCTGCGCCGGCGGCCGCTGCTCCGGCTGCTTGGCCAGCAGGCTCAGCAGATACGTCTCGAACTCGGGCGGCAGCGCCACCCCGAGCCGGCCGGGCGGCACCGGGGCGGTGTCGATGTGCTGGTACAGCAGGGCCGTGGCGGTGTCCGCGCGGAACGGCGGGCGGCCGGTCAGGAGTTGGTAGAGCACACAGCCGAGCGAGTACACGTCGGAGGCGGGCGAGGCAGGCTGCCCGAGGGCCCGCTCGGGGGCGAGGTAGAGCCCCGTGCCGACGATCTGGCCCGTCGTGGTGAGCGCCGCCGAGGGGTCGTCGACGAAGCGGGCGATGCCGAAGTCGGCGAGCTTCACCGTCCCGTCGGCGTCGACCAGGAGGTTCCCCGGCTTGATGTCCCGGTGGACGACACCCTGCCGGTGCGCGGCGGCGAGCCCGGCGGCGGCGTGCGCGGCGACCACGGCGACCCGCTCGGCGGGCAGCAGGAGCGGATCGGACGGACTGCCGGCGAGGCTGTCGCCCTCCACCAACTCCGTGACGAGGAACAGCTTTCCGTCCCAGGTGCCGAAGTCGAAGACGCCCACCACGTGAGGGTGGCTCAGCCGGGCGGCGGTCTGCGCCTCAAGACGGAACCGGTCGGCGGCGGAGGGGTCGGTCCCGTGCGCCAGCATCAGCTTCACGGCGACGTCCCGGCCGAGCACCTCGTCGGTGGCCTGCCACACCTCACCCATACCGCCCCGGCCGATACACACATGAAGCCGATATCGGTCCGCGACCAGCACCTGGAGACCACCCCTTCGACGATCGATCAACTTGACGGAAGGGAACCAGCGTAGAGCCGCCGGGAGAAGCCGTTCGCCGCGCGTCCCCCGGTGCGTCCCCCGGCCCCCGTGAAGAAGCCCACGTCCGGCACCCCCACTCCGGTGATACGGGCGGGGCGATGGACGACGACCGAGGCTCGGGTGAACGGAAGGTGGCGTCGGACGGTTAGCATCGCGGGCCGGAGTGAGTCCGGAAATGAGTGCCGGCGGACGTCGGTGATCGTGGAACGGAGAGAGTCGTGGCGCGACCTCGTGTGGGTGTGGCGGTACTGACGATGGGCACGCGCCCCGACGAGCTGCGGGCGCTGCTCGACGCCGTCGCGGCGCAGGACGAGGCCGCCACCCGGATCGTCGTCGTCGGCAACGGCACCGGGACCCTGCCGGAGCTTCCCGAGGGCGTGACCGGGGTCGAACTGCCCGAGAACCGGGGCGTGTCCGGGGGCCGGAACGTCGCGATCGAGACACTGCGCGCGTTCGGCGACGTCGACGTGCTGGTGGACCTCGACGACGACGGCCTGCTCGTCGACACGGACGTCTTCCGCCGCCTGGCCGACCTGTACGAGGGGGACGACGCCTTGGGCGTCGTGTCGTTCCGCATCGCCGACGAGACGGGCGAGACGCAGCGCCGCCACGTCCCGCGCCTCGGGGCGAAGGACCCGATGCGCGGCGGGGAGGTCACGACCTTCCTGGGCGGCGGCCACGGCCTGTCGATGGCGATGCTCGACGAGATCGGCGGCTGGCCCGAGGACTTCTTCTTCACCCACGAGGAGACCGACATGGCCTGGCGCGCCCTCGACGCGGGCTGGAAGGTCGTCTACGAGCCGAAACTCCTCCTCCAGCACCCGAGGACCAGCCCGGCCCGGCACGCCGTCTACTACCGGATGACGGCCCGCAACCGCGTCTGGCTCGCCAAGCGCAACCTGCCGGCCCTGCTCGTCCCTGTCTACCTGGGCGTCTGGACCCTCCTCACGCTGGCCCGCACCCGCTCCCTGCCGGGCCTCGCGTCCTGGTTCGCCGGCTTCGCGGAGGGCGTCCGTCACTCCTGCGGCCCCCGCCACCCCATGCGCTGGTCCACGGTCCGCCACATGACCCGCCTGGGCCGCCCGCCGGTCATCTGACGCCCAGGCCGAGCGCCTGGTCAGGTCCTCCCCGACGGCGGCGGTTTCCACGGCTAGCCTCCGCATCATGCTGCGTATCGTCGACACCCGCACCGGCCGGCTCGCGGAGATCCCCTCCGTACGCCGCCATCTGCTGAGCATCTGCGTCCACCTGTCGGCCGGCGACGCCGGAACCGGCCTGCCGGACCTGCGGTCGCTCCTGGTCGGTGACGTACTGGCGCGCACGGCGGAGCTGCACGGCCTGCAGTCCCGCACGTTCCTCACCGCGCCGGACCTGCGGGCTGAGCGGACCGAGGCGCTCGGCCGCGCCATGTCCGCCCTCGGCATCCACCCGCCCGCCACCGTCGGAGTCCACCAGCCGAACGGAGCGCTGTGCGCCGCCGCCGACGCGCACATCCACGCCACCGGGACCCCCGCCCAGGACGTGGCCGGCGGGGTCCTCGTCGGCGTGGGCCAGGTCGGCCCGGCGCCCGGGCAGAACGGCGTCCCGGACGATGTCCGCCTCCGGGCCCCGGGGCTGCCGGACGCCGTCGTCCCGGAGGGGACCGATCCGCTGGCCGTGAGGCTGCTGATGCTCGGCCACGCCTACCGCACACCGGTAACGGTCACCGACGCCACGCTCGACGAGGCCCGGTGGACCCTGGGGGACTGGCGGCGCCTGGTGGCCGACTGGGCGCGCGAACCGTCCAGGCCGGTTCCCGCCGACGTGCTGCGGCACGCCCACGCGGTGCTTGCCGACGACCTCGGCGTCCCCGCGGTCCTGGACATGCTGGCCGCCCTGGTGACCCGCCCCGACGTACCGGCCGGCGCCAAGTTCGAGACCTTCGCCTTGCTCGACCGCGTCCTCGGACTGGACCTCGCCCGCGAGGTGGGCCACCAGCACCGGCCGGCGCCATGACACGAGAACCTCATGCCCGCAGACAGAAACAGGTGAGGCACCTAGCGATGTCGCTAGGTGCCTCACCTGCTGATACGGCTGTCGGGGTGGCGGGATTTGAACCCACGACCTCTTCGTCCCGAACGAAGCGCGCTGCCAAGCTGCGCTACACCCCGATGTCGCTGCTCTGTTGTTCACGTCGCGGCGACATCGATTACTTTAGCCCACGCGCGCGCTGAGGCGAAATCCGGTTTTCGGGCGGTCGCGGCGCAGGTCGGATGCGGTCGAGGCCGACGATCGCGAGGCCCAGGGCGTAGAAGCCCGCGCCGAGCACGAGCGCGTTCGTGAGCACGCCCGCGTAGCCGTGGGCGGTGACGTCGAGGAACGGGTACGTGTAGCGGGTCGGCGTGTCGGCGGAGAGCAGCGCCCCGCGGACCAGCGCGAAGGCGAGGTACAGGCCCGGGACCGCCAGCCACTGGGCGGCGTGGCGCCACCGGAGGGCGCCCGGGGCGGTGAGGAGCAGGAAGTCCAGGACCGTGCCGATCGGGGTCACGGTGTGGAGGAGCTGGTTCGCGACGGCCTTCGCGCCGGTCAGCCGGGCGATCTCGGCGGCCTGGTTGAACTCGCTCGCCGGGTTGTCGAGGACCAGGTGGAAGACCAGGCCGACCACCGTGATGCAGAGCACCGCCCCGCCGGTCCACAGCGCGGGCAGCGGCGTACGGCCGGTCCAGGCGCGGACGGCGCCCCGGCCGAGGACGACGGCGACCAGGATGTTGGACCAGATGGTGAAGAAGCTCAGGACGACGAGGACGTTCCCGTAGAGGCACTCGATGAGCAGCCCCGTCACCGCGGCGAGCGCGATCAGGCCGCGGAGGACCGCGGCGTACGGCCTGCGGGTGGTGGGGAGCACGGCGGATGCCGGGACGGCGGGCGTGCGCTTCGGCGTGACCATGCCCCCCACCGTAGGGGTCAGGCGCGGGCCGTCAGCGTCAGGAGAGTGACCTCGGGCGGGCAGGCGAAACGGACCGGGGTGTAGCGGCTGGTGCCGCAGCCCGCCGAGACGTGGAGGTAGGACGTGCGGTCGCCGACCGTGTGGGTGGAGAGGCCCTTCACCCGGTCGGTGTCCAGGTCGCAGTTGGTGACGAGCGCCCCGTAGAAGGGGATGCACAGCTGTCCGCCGTGGGTGTGCCCGGCGAGGAGCAGCTCGTACCCGTCGCCCGTGAAGGCGTCGAGCGCGCGCAGGTACGGGGCGTGGACCACGCCCACCGAGAAGTCGGCCGACGCGTCGGGGCCGCCGGCCACCCGCTCGTACCGGTCGCGCTTGATGTGCGGGTCGTCGACGCCGGTGAACGCGAGGTCCGCCTGCGGGAGCTTGAGCCGGCCGCGGGTGTTGGTGAGGTCCACCCATCCGGCCGCGTCGAAGCCGTCCTTGATGTCCTCCCACGGGTTGTGGACGGCGCCGACGACCGGCTTGTTGCCGTTGAGGCCGTGCCGGCCCTGCGCCCTCTCCAGGAGGTAGCGGGCGGGGTTGCGGAGCCGGGGCCCGTAGTAGTCGTTGGAGCCGAAGACGTACACGCCCGGGAACTCCATCAGCGGGCCGAGCGCGTCGAGGACCTCCGGCACCGCCTCCGGGTCGGAGAGGTTGTCGCCGGTGTTGACGACGAAGTCCGGGCGGAGCCCGGCGAGGGACTGGAGCCAGGCGCGCTTCTTGCGCTGGCCGCTCACCATGTGGATGTCGGAGACCTGAAGGACCCGCAGATCGGCCATGCCGGGCGGGAGCACCGGGACCGTCACACGGCGGAGCCGGAACGAGCGGGCCTCGAAGCCCGCCGCGTAGACGATTCCCGCGGCCGCCGTCGCCGTCAGGCCTGCCGTGATCTTCAGGGGGATGCCGTACCGTGCGCGCATCCCCCCATCGTCGCAGACCCTCCAGGCGTAAATGCGCGGGCGGGTGGGGCGGCACACCTGCCACACTTGACCCCATGACCACGCTGAAGGCGAAGCTCCAGGCCGACCTCAACGCCGCGATCCGGGAGCGCGACGAACTGCGCTCCTCGACCCTGCGGCTGACCATCACCGCGATCACCAAGGAGGAGGTCGCGGGCAAGACCAAGCGCGAACTCTCCGACGACGAGGTGCAGAAGGTGATCGCCAAGGAGGCGAAGAAGCGCCGCGAGGCGGCGGAGGCCTTCGCCCAGGGCGGTCGCCTGGAGTCGGCCGAGCGGGAGAAGGCGGAGGGGATCCTCCTCGACGCGTACCTGCCGAAGCAGCTCAGCGACGAGGAGCTCGACGGGATCGTCGCCGCGGCCGTCGCGGAGGCGAAGGCGGCGGGCGCCGAGGGCCCGCGTGCCATGGGCGCCGTCATGAAGATCGTGAACCCGAAGGTGGCCGGCCAGGCCGACGGCGGCCGCGTCGCCGCCTCGGTGAAGAAGCTCCTCGCGGGCTGACCCCGGCAGCCGCGACAGGCGGTACGAGGAAGGGCGCCCCACCGAGGTGGGGCGCCCTTCCTGTTGCCCGGGTGACGTCAGGGGCGTCGCCCGCGGGACGTCAGCGGTTTCCGCGACCGCCGCCGCCGTGTCCGCCGCCCAGGAGGTCCGGCGGGATCGTGATCGGCGGGAACGGGTTGGTCGGGGGCTTGGTGTCGCCCGGCTTGCCGTTGCCGGGCTTGCCCGGCTTGTTCGGGCCCTCGTCGCCCTCCGGGTCCTTGGGCTTCTCGGCCCGCGGTACGGAGATGGGGGCGAACTTCGGCGTGTCGCCGGCGTCCAGGGCGCCCGTCATCGCGATCTTCCAGATGGGGCCGGGAAGGCAGCCACCGCAGACCTTCTCGTAGTACTCGCCACCGATGTTGAGGTCGAACATCTCGCGCCGCTCGCCGATGTCGTCGCCGACCCAGACGGCGGTGGAGAGGTTCGGGGTGTAGCCGACGAACCAGGCGTCCTTGCGGCCCTCGGTGGTACCCGTCTTGCCCGCGTTGTCACGGTCGCTGAGGCCGGCCTTCGTACCCGTACCGTCCTCGACGACGCCCTTCAGCATCTGGTTGATGGTGTCGGCGGTGCGCTCGCTCATGGCGCGGGTGCACTTGGTGTCCGGGACGTTGAGCTTGTCGCCGTTGGCGGCCTTGATGGACTCGATGACGATCGGGGTGCAGTGCATGCCGCGGTTGGCGAAGGTCGCGTAGACCGATGCCATGTCGAGCGGCGTGCTCTCCAGGCTGCCGAGGGTGGCGGACGGGCTCTGCCTGATGGGCTTGCCCAGCTCGCGCTCGTAGCCGACCTTCTTCGCCATCGTCAGCGTCTCGCAGAGTCCGGCCATCTGCTCCAGCTTGGCGAAGTAGGTGTTGATGGACTTGCCGAGGGCGCTCGTCATGTCGTACACCCCCTTCTCGGACTCGAGCTCGTTCTGGACGGACCAGTCGAGGTTGCCGGCCGGCCTGCCGTCGCAGCGCGTGAAGTCGCTCTCCGGAATGCTGATCTTCCACGGGGTGTCGAAGGTCTGCGCCGGGCTCAGTCCCTTCTCCAGGGCCGCAGCCGCCGTGATCGGCTTGAAGGTCGAGCCGACCGGGAAGCCGAACGTGGTGCCGCCCATCTTGCTGCCGACGGCGAGGTTCAGCGTCGTCTGGTGCTGCTTCTGGTCCAGGCCGTACGGACGGGACTGGCCCATCGAGAGGATCTTGCCGGTGCCGGGCTGCACCTGGACGACGGCGGTGGCGACCGGGTCGTCCTTGTTGACCTTGGCCACGGCGGCCTCGTTCGCGGCCGCCTGCGCCTTCGGGTCGAGCGTGGTCCTGACGGTGAGACCGCCCAGGTTCCACAGCTTCGTCCGCTCCTCGGCGGTCTTGCCGAAGACCGGGTCGCTGAGGATCGTCTTGCGGACGTAGTCGCAGAAGAAGCCGGCGCCGTCGACGGCGGTGATGCAGCCGTTCCTCGGGGTCTTGACCTTCAGCTTGAGCGGAGCGGCCTTCGCCTTGTCCGCCTCGGCCTGGCTGATGTCCTTCACGTCGGCCATCCGCTGGAGGACCACGTTGCGGCGCTTGGTGGCTTCCTGGATGTCGTTGATCGGGTCGTAGCGGCTGGGCGACTGGACGAGACCGGCCATCATCGCCGCCTCGCCGAGGCTCAGGTCGGCGGCGCGCTTGGAGAAGTACCGCTGGGAGGCGGCCTCGATGCCGTACGCCTGCTGCCCGAAGAACGTGATGTTGAGGTAGTTCTCCAGGATCTTCTTCTTGCCCAGCTCCTCCTCGACCTGGATCGCGAACTTCAGCTCGCGGACCTTGCGGCCGATGGTCTGCTGGGTGGCCTGCGCGACCTTCTCGGGGTCGTCACCGGCCTCCTCGACGAAGACGTTCTTCACGTACTGCTGGGTGAGCGTGGACGCGCCCTGAGCGACCCCGCCCGACTGCGCGTTGCGGTTGATCGCGCGCAGCACGCCCTTGAGGTCGATCGCCCCGTGCTCGTAGAAGCGGCCGTCCTCGATCGCGACGATCGCCTTCTGCATGTACGGGGAGATCTTGTCGATCGGGACGACCGTCCGGTCCCGCGAGTACACCGTGGCGATCAGACCGCCCTCGGAGTCGAGGATCCTGGTGCGCTGACTCAGCGGTGGGGTCTTCAGGTTGGAGGGGATCTCGTCGAACCCCTCGACCGTTCCCTTCGCGGCCAGGCCCAGTGCGCCGGCCGCGGGCAGGGCGATGCCCGCCAGCACGGCTCCCGCGAGCACACTGACACCGAGGAACTTGGCGGCCTGCTGGGTCCCGGTCAGACCACCGCCGGAGCGCTTCTTTGCCATGGGGGGCAGCCTAATCCGTAGTGCTGTGCGATCCGCAGGAGCGGGGCCTCTCGGAGCGTTCGAGTACCAGACCGTGACATCCGGCGGCGTGCGCCGTCGACGTTCGCATTCGCCGGACACACGTATATGCCTTGGCCTAAGCTGCTCCCAACTGTCACAGCAGTGTGGTCTGGCATCAAGACCCGGGTGTGACGTCGGCATGAATTCCCATGACCCCGAAACATGGGGACCTCGTGTCCGATTCTGGCTCATGCGTCACACGGTGTCCGAAGTGGCACCGTCGAAGACGGGCGTATCCAGGCGATATGTCCGCTATCACACGCATGTCCTTCGATCACTCCCCTGGGTGATCTGACGCGCACACATAGTCCGTTCGGGCCATCCAAGATTGGGCCCGAAGGGGGTGTTGCGCTGTGCCCACCTTCCGTAACGTCCCAACTGGCAGCGGTGAATATGCCGCTGCCGCCGTGGGGGAGCCTCGATTCGGGAGAGGACGGCGCCGGTATGGGCTGGGTAGCTGACTGGAGTGCGCAGGCGGCCTGCCGCACTACCGATCCGGATGAACTTTTCGTACAGGGAGCGGCACAGAACAGGGCAAAGGCGGTGTGCACCGGATGCCCGGTGCGGACCGAGTGCCTCGCCGACGCCCTCGACAACCGCGTGGAGTTCGGCGTGTGGGGCGGCATGACGGAGCGCGAGCGCCGCGCCCTGCTGCGCCGCAGGCCGACCGTCACCTCGTGGCGCAGGCTCCTGGAGACCGCGCGCACGGAGTACGAGCGGGGAGCGGGCCTGCTGCCCGTGGCGATCGAGGACGACGCGACGTACGAGGCGTACGCCGCGGTCGGCTAGGCCCCGGTGGGCCGGGCCTTGAGGGGCCGGGCCTCGGCAGGGGTCCGTGCGACGAGGGGTCGGCCTTCGGCAGGGGTCCGTGCGACGAGGGTCAACGACCGGCCGTGAGCCGGTCGCCGATGGCCCGCAGCCCGGCGAGGTCGTGCACATCGCCGGGCAGGGCCGCCACTTCGGTCACCGCCACCTCGGGGTGAAGCGCGGTGAAGCGGTCACGCGTGCGCTGCTCACGCGCGAGCACCCGCATGCGCTCGGCATGCAGGCGCAGAAGACCCGCGGTGAGATGGCGTACGTCGGTGTCGTCTCCGTGCTCTGTGTGCTCTGCGTCGTCTCCAGCTGATTCCTGTGCCGGGTCGGCTGTGGGGGCAGCCTGGGGTACGGGAGGTGCGGCGGTGGCGGCGGTGGCGAGGTCTGACGGCTCGGGCTCGGTGGCCGGGGAGCCACCTCGCTCAGTCTTCCCGGCCCCCTGATCCACAATGCGCCCCTCGTCAAGATTTTCCGCCGCGGCCCGTGCCCGCTCGGCCGAAAGCCGGGCGGCGGCGCTGCCGTGCACGCGGTTGAGGACGAGACCCGCCAGCGGCATCCCCTCGGCGGCCAGCCGCTCCACGAAGTACGCGGCCTCCCGCAGCGCGTCCCGCTCCGGCGTGGCCACCACGAGGAAGGCCGTGCCCGGGGCCTGCAGCAGCTTGTACGTGGCGTCGGCACGGGTCCGGAAGCCGCCGAACATCGTGTCCATCGCCGCGACGAACGTCTGCACGTCCTTGAGGAACTGACCCCCCAGCAGCTTGCCCAGGGTCCCCGTCATCATCGACATGCCGACGTTCAGGAACTTCATCCCGGCCCGGCCGCCCACCTTCGCCGGCGCCATGAGCAGCTTGATGAACTTCCCGTCGAGGAACGACCCGAGCCGCTTCGGCGCGTCCAGGAAGTCCAGCGCGGAGCGGGACGGCGGGGTGTCCACGACGATCAGGTCCCACTCGTCGCGCGCCCTGAGCTGGCCCAGCTTCTCCATCGCCATGTACTCCTGCGTACCGGCGAACCCGGCCGAAAGAGACTGGTAGAAGGGGTTCTCCAGGATCGCCCGCGCCCGGTCGGGCTCCGCGTGCGCCTCGACGATCTCGTCGAAGGTCCGCTTCATGTCCAGCATCATCGCGTGCAGTTCGCCGCCGTCGGAGCCCTTGATGCCGTCGACCTTGCGCGGGG
This sequence comes from Streptomyces sp. NPDC088553, assembly GCF_044752965.1. Classification (NCBI taxonomy): domain Bacteria; kingdom Bacillati; phylum Actinomycetota; class Actinomycetes; order Kitasatosporales; family Streptomycetaceae; genus Streptomyces; species Streptomyces sp. NPDC088553. The sequence goes on from NZ_JBIVMG010000006.1 coordinate 530,250, forward strand.
TGTTGTCGAGGGAGTCGATGCCCATCGACTGGGCGAGCCGGCGGGCCGGGTCGATGGTGAGGACGACGACCCGGCGGCCGCGCTCCGCCGCCCGCACGCCGAGTGCCGCCGCCGTCGTCGTCTTGCCGACCCCGCCCGCGCCGCAGCAGACGATGATGCGGGTGCCGAGGTCGTCGATCAGCGGGTCCAGCTCCAGGACCGGAACGGCGTCGAGCCCAGGTGTCTCGGGGGACTTCTCCGTCACGCGCCCACCCCTTGCTTCCGCAGTTCCTTCGCCAGCCGGTAGAGCCCCGCGATGTCCGCCCCGTCCCCCAGGAACGGGAGCTCGTACGCGGGCACGCCGATGTCGTCCAGGACCGCGCGCTGCGCGCGCTCCAGCTCCACCCGCCGGGCGTGCTCGGAGGCCTGGTCGAGCAGCGGCTCCACGAGCGTCGTACCGCCCGCGACGCCCACGGAGGCCAGCGTCCTGGCGATCGCCTCCCGGTGGTCGCCGGAGGCGGCCCGTACCGCCGCCTCGTCGAGGACGTGCGGCCGGACCATGTTCACCACGACCCGGCCCACCGGCAGTTCGGCCGCGCGGAGCTCCGCGATGCCGTCCGCGGTCTCCTGGACCGGCATCTCCTCCAGGAGGGTCACCAGGTGCACGGCGGTCTCGGGGGACTTGAGGACCCGCATGACGGCCTGCGCCTGGTTGTGTATCGGGCCGATCCTCGCCAGGCCGGCCACCTCGTCGTTGACGTTGAGGAAGCGGGTGATGCGGCCGGTGGGCGGCGCGTCCATGACCACGTGGTCGTAGGTGTGGCCGCCGTGCTTCTCGCGCCGCCGGACCGCCTCGCACGCCTTGCCGGTCAGCAGGACGTCCCGTACGCCCGGCGCTATCGTCGTCGCGAAATCGATCGCGCCGAGCTTCTTCAGGGCCCGCCCCGCGGTGCCCAGTTTGTAGAACATCTGGAGGTAGTCGAGGAGCGCGCGCTCGGCGTCGATCGCCAGCGCGTACACCTCCCCGCCGCCCGGGGCGACGGCGATCTTGCGTTCCTCGTACGGGAGGGCCTCCGTCTCGAAGAGCTGTGCGATGCCCTGTCTGCCTTCGACCTCGACGAGAAGGGTGCGCTTGCCCTCCGTCGCGAGGGCGAGCGCGAGGGCGGCGGCGACCGTCGTCTTACCGGTACCGCCCTTGCCGCTGACGACCTGGAGCCTGCTCACGCTGTCGAGCCTAACCACTGGCGGCCGCGCCCAATCAGGAGGCCGCCCCGGAGAAGCCCCCTAGGGGCCGTGTCAGGGCGGCTTCAGGGCGGCCTCGGAGAGCCGCCCCGCGTCAGCGGATACAGTCGGGCCCATGACCAAGTGGGAGTACGTCACGGTGCCGCTTCTGGTGCACGCGACCAAGCAGATTCTGGACACCTGGGGCGAGGACGGCTGGGAGCTCGTCCAGGTCGTGCCCGGGCCGAACAACCCCGAGCAGCTCGTGGCCTACCTGAAGCGGGCCAAGTCGTGAGCGGGGCCGTCGAGGCGAAGCTCGCCGAACTCGGCCTGACCCTGCCGGCCGTGGTGCCGCCGCTGGCCGCCTACCAGCCGGCCGTGCAGTCGGGCGTGTACGTCTACACCTCGGGCCAGCTCCCGATGGTGGGCGGCGAACTCCAGCTGACCGGCAAGGTCGGCGCCGAGGTCACCGCCGAGGAGGCCAAGAAGCTCGCCGCCACGTGCGCGCTGAACGCCCTCGCGGCCGTGAAGTCGGTCGCCGGTGACCTCGACCGGATCAAGCGGGTCGTGAAGGTCGTCGGCTTCGTCGCCTCGGCCTCCGACTTCACCGGGCAGCCGGGCGTCATCAACGGCGCCAGCGAGCTGCTGGGCGCGGTCCTCGGCGACAAGGGCGTGCACGCGCGCAGCGCCGTCGGCGTGGCCGTGCTGCCGCTCGACGCCCCGGTCGAGGTCGAGGTCCAGGTCGAGCTGGTCGGGGCCTGACCGACGGCCACAGCCGACACAGAGCCGGTTCTCCCGCTGACGGGCCCGCGAGGGTCCACCCGGCGAGAACCGGCTCTCGTGCATTCAAGTACTTGCGCATAGCATCCGGCCATGTCGAATGGTCAGTGGTACCCGCCCGAGTGGCCCGACCGCATCCGCGCCCTCGCCGCCGGTGAGCTCACCCCGGTGACCCCGCGCCGCGCCGCCACCGTCCTGCTGCTGCGGGACGGCGCCGCCGGACCCGACGTCCACATGCTGCGCCGCCGCGCCTCGATGGCCTTCGCGGGCGGCGCGTACGCCTACCCCGGCGGTGGGGTCGACCCGCGCGACGAGCACCCGGTGCGCTGGGCGGGGCCCTCCCTGGAGACCTGGGCGGCCCGGCTCGGCCTCGACGACCCCGCGCAGGCCCAGGCCGTGGTCTGCGCCGCCGTACGCGAGACGTACGAGGAGGCGGGCGTCCTGCTCGCCGGGGAGACCGAGGACACCGTCGTCGGCGACACGACCGGCGCGGACTGGGAGCGGGACCGGGAGGCGCTCGTCGCCCGGGAGCTGTCCTTCGCCGACTTCCTGGACCGGCGCGGGCTCGTCGTCCGCTCCGACCTGCTCGGCGCCTGGGCCCGCTGGATCACGCCGGAGTTCGAGCAGCGCCGGTACGACACCTGGTTCTTCGTGGCCGCCCTGCCGGCCGGGCAGCGCACCCGGAACGCCTCCACGGAGGCCGACCGGACCGTCTGGATCCGGCCGGCGGAGGCCGCGGCCGGCTATGACCGGGGCGAGCTGACGATGATGCCGCCGACGATCTCGACCCTGCGCGCCCTGGAGCCGTACGGCACGGCCGCCGAGGCCCTCGCGGGGGCGCGGGAGCAGGACATGACCCCCGTGCTCGCGCAGGCGCGTCTGGACGGCGACGGGCTGGTCCTGAGCTGGCCGGGCCACGAGGAGTTCACCAAGATCATCCCGATGGAGGGTCCCCGATGAGCGACGCCGCCGCCCTGCCCGGCCAGCCGCGCGGACTCGTGGCCTCCGGTCCCGCGACCGACCGTGCCGTGAACGTCCTCGCGCCGAACCCGTCCGCGATGACCCTCGACGGCACCAACACCTGGCTGCTCTCCGAGCCCGGCTCCGACCTCGCCGTCGTCGTCGACCCGGGGCCGCTCGACGAGAGCCATCTGCGCCATGTGATCGACACCGCCGAGAAGCTGGGCAAGCGGGTCGCGCTCACGCTGCTGACCCACGGCCACCCGGACCACGCCGAGGGCGCCGGGCTCTTCGCCGAGCTGACCGGGACGGCCGTGCGGGCCCTCGACCCGGCGCTGCGGCTCGGTGACGAGGGGCTCGCCGCGGGGGACGTGGTGAGCGTCGGCGGCCTGGAGCTGCGGGTCGTCCCGACACCCGGCCACACCTCCGACTCGCTCTCCTTCCACCTGCCGGCCGACCGGGCCGTCCTGACGGGCGACACGATCCTGGGGCGCGGGACGACGATGGTGGCCCATCCGGACGGGCGCCTCGGCGACTACCTGGACTCGCTGCGGCGGCTGCGCTCGCTCACCGTGGACGACGGGGTGCACACGGTCCTGCCGGGGCACGGACCGGTCCTGGAGGACGCGCAGGGGGCCGTGGAGTTCTATCTGGCGCACCGGGCGAGCCGGCTGGCCCAGGTGGAGACGGCGGTCGAGAGCGGCCACCGGACGGCCCCGGAGGTCGTCGCCCATGTGTACGCGGACGTGGACCGCTCGCTGTGGCCGGCGGCCGAGCTGTCCGTACGGGCGCAGCTGGAGTACCTGAGGGAGCGCGGTCTGGTCTGAGGGGGCGCGGTCTGGTCTGAGCGGTGGGGCGGAGTTGGTCACGATCCGGAACCGAGCGGGCCCCCGGCGCGTCGGTCGTCTTGACCTGTGCTTTACGCTCCGCTTACTTCTGGTCGTAGCTTTCGGGGGGAACGCCCGTGTTCGTCATCGCCATCCTGCTGGTCATAGCCGCAGTGGTGCTCTTTTTCGTCGGTCGCGCCAACGACTCCAAGGGGCTGAAGTTCGGCGCCCTCGGTGCGGTCCTGGCCGGCGTGTTCTCGTTGATCGTGAGCATGACGTACGTGATCAGCGCGTACGAGGTCGGTGTGCCGGTCGCCTTCGGCAAGGTCGGCTCGCCCATGACCTCCGGCATGCACGTGAAGTCGCCCTTCACCGACGTCACGACCTTCTCGACCCGCCCGGTCGACCTCAACCTCTCCGACAAGGACGTGGTCGAGGTCCGCTCCTCGCAGGGCGGCGTCATGTACGTCGAGGTGACGGTGAAGTGGGCCGTCGTCCCGAGCAAGGCCGTGGAGCTCTACAAGCTCGCGGGCAGCGAGGACTCGATCCAGCAGCGCCTCGTCTACCCCGACAGCCGGGAGATCGTCCGTAACGTCTTCGCCCGCTACACCAGCGAGCAGGGCTACGCCTCCGACCGCGAGAAGATCAACGCCGAGATCGGCACCCTGATCAAGGAGCGCCTGGTCCCGCGCGGCATCGACGTGACCACGGTCAACCTGCGCAACGTGAAGCCCTCGGACGCCCTCCAGGGCCAGATCGACCGCAAGATCCAGCAGCAGCAGGCCACCGAGCGCGCCACCGAGGCCGCCCGCACGGCCAAGGCCGAGGCCGACCGGCGCCGGATCGAGGCGGAGGGCATCGCCCGCGCCAACAAGATCCTGAACGACTCGCTGACGGACCGGGTCCTGATGAACCAGTGCATCGACGCGTTCAAGGAGGCCGCGGCGAAGAATCCGATCTACACCGTGCCCTGCGCGAACGGCTCCTCGGCGCCGGTGATCGTGGACGGCTCGAAGCGCTGACGACGAGCCCTGAGGCGTACGTGAAGCCCTGAGGCGTACGAGAAAGGGCCGCCCCGGTCTGACGGCCGGGGCGGCCCTTTCTCGTACGAGGATGCCTACCGCTCGCGTACGAGCACGCCTACCGCGAGCGCTTCGCGAGGCGCTCCACGTCCAGCAGGATCACGGCGCGGGCCTCCAGACGCAGCCAGCCGCGCTGGGCGAAGTCGGCGAGCGCCTTGTTGACCGTCTCGCGGGAGGCGCCGACCAGCTGGGCCAGCTCCTCCTGGGTGAGGTCGTGGACGACGTGGATGCCCTCCTCCGACTGCACGCCGAAGCGGCGCGACAGGTCGAGGAGCGCGCGGGCCACACGGCCCGGGACGTCGGAGAAGACCAGGTCGGACATCTGGTCGTTGGTCTTGCGCAGTCGGCGGGCGACCGCGCGCAGCAGCGCGGTGGCCACCTCGGGGCGGGCGTTCAGCCAGGGCTGGAGGTCGCCGTGGCCCAGGCCGAGCAGCTTGACCTCGGTCAGCGCGGTGGCGGTGGCGGTGCGCGGGCCCGGGTCGAAGAGCGACAGCTCACCGATCAGCTCGCCGGGACCGAGGACGGCCAGCATGTTCTCCCGGCCGTCGGGGGAGGTGCGGTGCAGCTTCACCTTGCCCTCGGTGACCACGTACAGGCGGTCGCCGGGGTCGCCCTCGTGGAAGAGCGCGTCGCCACGGGCGAGCGTCGCCTCACTCATCGAGGCGCGCAGCTCGGCAGCCTGCTCGTCATCGAGCGCCGCGAAGAGCGGGGCGCGCCGCAGAACGTCGTCCACGAGTTCTCTCCATACTGTCGACCTGCTCAGGGACCTGCGTCCCATGATGCCGGACGTACAAAACCGTGCGATCAATCACAACAAGTTTGACGTACCGAGTCGCTCGTCCGTACGTCAGGGGCCCGATTGGGCGCTGATCGGCCACGCCCGGGGCGGATGTCGGTGGTGGCCCCTAGGCTGGTCGGGTGTCCAACTCGCCGGTGAGAGCGCAGGCCAAGGGGGCTGAAAGAGTGTCGGCCGAAGGTAATTCCGCTGTGGGCGAACACGGCGTGTCGAAACGGGCGAAAGCCGCAAATCGGAAGCCCGCGGAGTCCGCGAAGCCCGCGAAGGCGGCCGGGTCCGCGAAGCCGGCGAAGGCGGCCGGGTCCGCGCCCGCCAAGCCGGCGAGGCCCGCCAAGCCCGAGTCGCGGCTCGCGATGGTCCGCCGGGCCCGCAGGATCAACCGCGAGCTCGCCGAGGTCTTCCCGTACGCCCATCCGGAGCTCGACTTCCGCAACCCCTTCGAGCTGCTCGTCGCCACGGTCCTCTCGGCGCAGACCACCGACCTGCGGGTCAACCAGACCACCCCGGCCCTCTTCGCGAAGTACCCCACGCCCGAGGACCTCGCCGCCGCCGTGCCCGAGGAGGTCGAGGAGCTCATCCGCCCCACCGGCTTCTTCCGTGCCAAGACCAAGTCGATCATGGGTCTCGCCGCCGCCCTCCGGGACGACTTCGGCGGCGAGGTCCCCGGCCGCCTCGAAGACCTCGTCAAGCTCCCCGGCGTCGGCCGCAAGACCGCCTTCGTCGTCCTCGGCAACGCCTTCGGGGTCCCCGGCATCACCGTCGACACCCACTTCATGCGGCTCGTCCGGCGCTGGCGGTGGACCGAGTCCGACGACCCCGTGAAGATCGAGGCCGAGGTCGCCACGATCTTCCCGAAGAGCGAGTGGACGATGCTCTCGCACCGGGTGATCTTCCACGGCCGCCGCATCTGCCACGCCCGCAAGCCGGCCTGCGGCGCCTGCCCGATCACCCACCTCTGCCCGTCGTACGGGGAGGGCGAGACCGACCCGGAGAAGGCGAGGAAGCTGCTCAAGTACGAGATGGGCGGCTTCCCCGGCCAGCGGCTCGACCCGCCGCCCGGCTACCCGGGCCGCCCGGCGCCCCCGCTGGGCGCGAGCGACGGCTGAGTGCGTCCCGGCCCGTCCGGAAAGCTCACGAGGGAACGAACCCGTACATCGATCGCGTTGTGAAACTCGGGGGTGCCTATGACGCGCACTGACGAAGAGATCCACGGGCCCGGCACCGGCGGGCTGCTCAGCAAGGACGGGCTGCCCGACTGGCTCGAACCCGTCGACCGGGCCGCCCGCACGGTCGAGCCCGAGCAGCTGAGCCGCTTCCTGCCGCCCGCGAGCGGCGCCGGGCGGCAGTCCGCCGTCCTCGTCCTCTTCGGCGAGGGCGACCGCGGCCCCGAGCTGCTGCTCATGGAGCGGGCCGGCAGCCTCCGCTCGCACGCGGGACAGCCGTCCTTCCCCGGCGGCGCCCTCGACCCCGAGGACGGCGCCCCGGCGGACGGCGGGCTGCTGCGCGCCGCCCTGCGCGAGGCCCAGGAGGAGACCGGGCTCGACCCGGCGGGCGTCCAGCTCTTCGCCGTCCTTCCCCAGCTCTACATCCCGGTCAGCGGCTTCGTCGTCACCCCGGTCCTCGGCTGGTGGCGCGCCCCCAGCCCCGTCGGGGTCGTCGACCCCGGCGAGACCGCCCGGGTCTTCACCGTGCCCGTGGCCGATCTCACGGATCCCGCGAACCGCGCGACCGCGGTCCATCCGAGCGGCCACCAGGGCCCCGCGTTCCTGGTCGCATCCGCTCTGGTCTGGGGTTTTACGGCCGGCGTGATCGACAGACTGCTGCATTTCTCCGGCTGGGAGCGCCCCTGGGACCGGTCCAAGCAGGTCCCGCTCGACTGGCGCTCATGACAGGCTGAACCCCGGCGGAACGGCTGATCCCCGGCGACCGGAAACGAATCTGCGAGGCAATTGACGGTGAACGTGCTGGACATCTTGTTGCTGCTCGCCGCCGTCTGGTTCGCGATCATCGGTTACCGCCAGGGATTCGTGGTCGGCATCCTGTCGGTGATCGGCTTCCTCGGCGGCGGCCTCGTCGCCGTCCTGCTGCTGCCGGTTCTCTGGGACCAGCTCACCGACAACAGCGAGGTCTCGACCACGGCGACGGTCGTCTTCGTGATGGTGGTCATCGTCTGCGCCTCCGTCGGCCAGGCCTTCACCACCCACCTGGGCAACAAGCTGCGCCGCCACATCACCTGGTCGCCCGCCCGCGCCCTCGACGCCACCGGCGGCGCCCTGGTCAACGTCGTCGCGATGCTGCTCGTGGCCTGGCTGATCGGCTCGGGCCTCGCCCGCACCACCATGCCCACCCTGGGCAAGGAGGTGCGGAACTCCAAGGTCCTGCTCGGCGTCGAGCAGGTGATGCCCGATCAGGCCTCCCGCTGGTTCGACGACTTCAGCTCCACCCTGGCCCGCAGCGGCTTCCCGCCGGTCTTCAGCCCCTTCGCCAACGAGCCGATCACCCCGGTGATGCCTCCCGACCCGGCGCTCGCCCAGAGCCCGGTGGCCGCCCGCGCCCAGCGCTCCATCGTGAAGGTCGTCGGCACCGCGCAGAGTTGCGGCAAGGTCCTCGAAGGCACCGGATTCGTCTTCGCCGACCGCCGCATCATGACCAACGCCCACGTCGTCGGCGGCGTCGACGAGCCGACCGTCCAGATAGGCGGCGAGGGCAGGCTCTATGACGCCAAGGTCGTCCTCTACGACTGGCGGCGCGACATCGCCGTCCTGGACGTGCCGGACCTCAAGGCCACCCCGCTGGCCTTCACCGACGAGGACGCCCGCAGCGGCGACAGCGCGATCGTCGCCGGGTTCCCGGAGAACGGCTCGTACGACGTGCGCTCGGCGCGCGTGCGCGGCCGTATCAACGCGGACGGACCCGACATCTACCGCCGGGGCGAGGTGCGCAGGGACGTGTACTCGCTGTACACGACGGTCCGCCAGGGCAACTCCGGCGGCCCGCTCCTCACCGTCGACGGCGAGGTGTCCGGCGTGATCTTCGCCCGCTCCCTCGACGACGCGAACACCGGCTACGCCCTGACCGTCGACGAGATCCGCGAGGACATCGAACTCGGCAGGACCGCGAACCAGCAGGTCGACACCCAGGCCTGCGCGCTGTAGTCCCGCGACCTCCGCGACCGCGGGCGCCCGTCCGCTGTGGCGACGGGCGCCCGCGGCGCTGTCAGGGGTGCTGTCGGATGCTGTTACGGGGTGTCGCGGGGATGCCTGAGCCGGGCCGAGACCCAGCGGGCCCGGCGGCGGAGGATGCGTGAGATCCCCACCCCCTGCGCGGCGTGCGTACCGCCCGGGTCCGGCGGTCCGACCCCCTCGCGGGAGCCCTGCCCGGCGGCCGAGCGGCGGTTGCGTGCTGTCGTGTCACCGTAGTCGTGCGTCCAGCCCATACTTCGACGTCTGCCCGTGCCCCAAGGTCGGTAACCGCCCGGGGGCCCGCCAATTGGAGTATGCGCGAGGCACATGGCCGTTCGAAGGAAGTCTGTACGCCCCGGGGCGGCCAGAGGCACCGTCAGCGGCCGGCCGGGGTCCTTCCGGAGCCGGCCCGGGGGGCCGTCAGCGGTCGGGCTCGGGGTCCTTCAGCCAGTTGACGAGCTCCGTCGAGAAGGCCACCGGGTCCTCCTCATGAGGGAAGTGCCCGAGCCCGTCGAAGAGCCGCCAGCGGTACGGCGCCTCCACGTACTCGCCCGACCCCGCGGCGCTGCGGGTCCGCATCACCGGGTCCAGGGAGCCGTGCAGATGCAGGGTCGGCACCCGCACCGGCCGCTTCATGCGCCGGTTGAACTGGATGCCGTCCGGTCGGGCCAGGGACCGCACCATCCAGCGGTACGGCTCGATCGAGCAGTGCGCCGTCGACGGGACCAGCATCGCCCGCCGGTACACCTCGATCGCCTGCTCCTCGGAGGGACGGACCGGCTGCGGCCCCGACCAGTCCCGGATCAGCTCGCCCACCAGCGCCGCGTCGTCCGCGACGAGCTGACGCTCCGGCAGCCACGGCCGCTGGAAACCCCAGATGTGCGAACCGGCCCGCGACTGGGCGAAGTCGGAGAGCATCGCCGAACGCCAGCGGCGCGGGTGCGGCATCGAGGAGACCACGAGCCGGCGCACCAGCTTGGGCCGCATGACGGCCGCCGTCCAGGCGAGATAGCCGCCCAGGTCGTGCCCGACGAGCGCCGCGTCCGGCTCGCCCAGCGAGCGGATCACCCCGGTGACGTCGAGCGCCAGGTTGGCGGGGTCGTAACCCCGGGGGGTGCGGTCGCTGCCGCCGACCCCGCGCAGGTCCATCGCGACGGCCCGGAAGCCGGCCTCGGCGAGCAGGGGCAGCTGATGGCGCCAGGTCCACCAGAACTGCGGGAAGCCGTGCAGGAGCAGCACCAGCGGGCCGTCGCCCATCTCGGCGATGTGGAAGCGGGCACCGTTGGCGGCCACGTCGCGATGGGTCCACGGCCCGTCGAGCCGGACGGGCCCGCCGTTGCTGCTCTCGGGGAGGGTCATACGGACGAGCGTGCCACAGTGGGGGCCGAGTCCAGCGCCTTGTCCAGTGCCTTGGCGGGCTCGGGACGCGGGTGCGGCTTGACGGTGGAGATCACCGCGGCCGTCTTCTTGGCCGAGGCGATGGACTTCTCCGGCGGCTTGACCTTCTTGAACTTGGCGTACGCGATCACGCCGAGCAGCACCGCGAGCAGCACGTTCGCCGCGAAGGAGAGCAGGAAGCACCAGACGAGGTTCCAGCCCCCGTTCCCGTTGTGCCCGCCGGTCCAGGTGTTGATGGCGTACGCGAGCGCGAAGCTCAGCATCGGCAGGGAGAACAGCAGCACGACCGCGGCCGTGATCCCGGCCGCGCTCCCGATCACACCGCGCTTGACGTCCTGCCTGATCTCGGCCTTGGCCAGGGCGAGCTCGTCGTGCACCAGCGCGGACATCTCGGCGGTCGCCGAGGCGACCAGCTGGCCGAGGCTGCGCTCGGTGCCGTCGTACGGGTCGCTCATCGCTGCTCCCTCTTCTCTTCTGCGGTCCGAGTTCTCTTCTACGCGGTCCGACTCAGATCATGCCGGACGGTCGGCCTCGTCGCGCGGTGCCCCCGCCAGTTGGGCGCGCTGACGGTGTTCCGCGGCCTTCTTCTCGTAGATCTCGGCCATCCGCAGGTGGTACGCCGGGTCGTGCTCCTCGTAGATGTCGGGGATGCCGTCCTGGTCGTCGTCGCGCTCCTCGTCGGAGACCAGGGCCTGGTACCTGCGGACCCGCAGCTTCAGCAGGACGGCGGCGAGGACGGCCGCGATGAGCGACCCGATGAGGACCGCGGCCTTCACCTCGTCGGTGAGGGCCTCGTCCCCGGCGAAGGCGAGCTCGCCGATGAGCAGCGACACGGTGAAGCCGATGCCGGCGAGGGTGGCGACGGCGAAGACGTCCGGCCATCTCAGGTCGGGGTTGAGCTCCGCACGGGTGAAGCGGGCGGCCAGCCAGGTGCCGCCGAAGATGCCGACCGCCTTGCCGACGACGAGACCGAGGACGACGCCGAGGGTGACGGGCTGGGTGAACACGTCGTGGATCGCGCCGCCGGAGATGCTCACGCCGGCCGAGAAGAGCGCGAACAGCGGGACGGCGAGGCCGGCCGAGAGCGGTCGGACGAGGTGCTCGATGTGCTCGCCCGGGGAGCGCTTCTCGCCCTCCCGGGTGGTGCAGCGGAGCATCAGGCCCATGGCGACACCGGCGATGGTGGCGTGGACGCCGCTGTTGTACATCAGGCCCCAGATGACCAGGGCCAGCGGGACGTACACGTACCAGCCGCGGACCTCCTTGCGGAGCAGCAGCCAGAAGAGGAGCAGTCCGGCGAAGGCGCCGCCGAGCGCGGCGAAGTTCAGGTCGCTGGTGAAGAAGATCGCGATGATCAGGATCGCGAAGAGGTCGTCGACGACGGCGAGGGTGAGCAGGAAGGCGCGCAGCGCGGAGGGAAGCGAGGTGCCGATCACGGCGAGGACGGCGAGCGCGAAGGCGATGTCCGTGGCGGTGGGGACGGCCCAGCCGTCCATCGAGCCGTTGCCGAGGGTGTTGACCAGGGCGTAGACGAGGGCGGGCGCGGCCATGCCGCAGAGGGCGGCGATGACGGGGAGCGCGGCCGCCTTGGGGTCGCGCAGTTCGCCCGCGACGAGTTCGCGCTTGAGCTCGATGCCGGCGACGAAGAAGAAGATCGCGAGGAGGCCGTCGGCCGCCCAGTGCTGGATCGAGAGGTCGAGGCCGAGGGCGGCGGGGCCCATGTGGAAGTCGCTGACGGCCTCGTAGCTGCCGCTGAGGGCGTTGGCCCAGATGAGGGCGGCGACGGCGGCGACGAGGAGCAGGACACCACCGACGGTCTCGGTGCGCAGGGCGTCGGTGAGGTACTGACGCTCGGGCAGGGGGAGACGGCCGAGGAACTTGCGGTCGGTGGGTGCGGGCGCGGCCACGGGGGAGAACCTCCGGTCGGGTGGGCAGGACTGAGCACATGCCGACCAGACTTCCCGGCGCACCTAGGTTTCCTTGTCGCGTCGTTGACGCGATCCTTACTTTACCTAACGAGCGGGGGTTGGGTCCGGTGAGATTCACTTTAGGGATGTTTGCGGCTTTCGTCCCTTCGGGGAAGGGCAAGCGAAACGCCCGCCCCCACGGGATCGGGGCGGGCGTTCCGCTGCGTACGGGCGGGCGTCCCGTTCGTACGGGCGAGGTGCTCGCGTCGCGTACGGGCGAGGTGCTTCGCGTCGCGTACGGGCCGGGCTCAGTCCTCGCTGGAGGCGGACGGCAGCTGGGTCTGGATGAGCGACATGACCGAGGAGTCGGTCAGCGTCGTGACATCGCCCAGCTCGCGGTTCTCCGCCACGTCGCGCAGCAGACGGCGCATGATCTTGCCCGAGCGGGTCTTCGGCAGTTCCGCCACCGGCAGGACACGCTTCGGCTTGGCGATCGGACCGAGGGTCGCGCCGACGTGGTTGCGGAGCTCGGCGACCAGGTTGTCGTCCTGGCTGGCCGTACCGCGCAGGATGACGAAGGCGACGATCGCCTGACCGGTGGTCTCGTCGGCGGCGCCGACGACGGCCGCCTCGGCGACGGCCGGGTGCGAGACGAGGGCCGACTCGACCTCGGTGGTCGAGATGTTGTGACCGGAGACGAGCATGACGTCGTCGACCCGGCCGAGCAGCCAGATGTCGCCGTCCTCGTCCTTCTTGGCCCCGTCACCGGCGAAGTACTTGCCCTCGAAGCGGGACCAGTAGGTGTCGATGTAGCGCTGGTCGTCGCCCCAGATGGTGCGGAGCATCGACGGCCACGGCTCGGTGAGGACCAGGTAGCCACCGCCGCCGTTGGGCACCTCGTTGGCCTCGTCGTCGACGACGGTCGCGGCGATGCCCGGCAGCGGGCGCTGGGCGGAGCCCGGCTTGGTCTCGGTGACGCCCGGCAGCGGCGAGATCATCATCGCGCCGGTCTCGGTCTGCCACCAGGTGTCCACGATCGGGGTGCTGCCCGCGCCGATGTGCTCGCGGTACCAGACCCAGGCCTCGGGGTTGATCGGCTCGCCGACCGAACCGAGCACCCGCAGGCTCGACAGGTCGAACTTGGCGGGGATGTCGTCGCCCCACTTCATGAACGTGCGGATCGCGGTCGGCGCCGTGTAGAGGATGGTGACGCCGTACTTCTGCACGATCTCCCAGAACCGCCCCTGGTGCGGGGTGTCCGGGGTGCCCTCGTACATGACCTGCGTCGCCCCGTTGGCCAGCGGGCCGTAGACGATGTACGAGTGCCCGGTGACCCAGCCGATGTCGGCGGTGCACCAGTAGACGTCGCTCTCCGGCTTGAGGTCGAAGACGGCGTGGTGGGTGTACGCGGCCTGGGTGAGGTAGCCGCCGGAGGTGTGCAGGATGCCCTTCGGCTTCCCCGTGGTGCCCGAGGTGTAGAGGATGAAGAGCGGGTGCTCCGCCTCGAAGGCCTCGGGGGTGTGCTCGGCGGACTGGCGGGCGACGATGTCGTCCCACCACACGTCGCGGCCCTCGGTGAACGCGGTCTCCTGGCCCGTACGGCGGACCACGAGGACGTGCTCGACCTGCGGGCACTTGGCGACGGCCTCGTCGATGGCCGGCTTGAGGGCGCTCGGCTTGCCGCGGCGGTAGCCGCCGTCGGCGGTGACGACCAGCTTGGCGTCGGCGTCCTGGATGCGGGAGGCCACGGCGTCGGCCGAGAAGCCGCCGAAGACCACCGAGTGGGCGGCGCCGACGCGGGCGCAGGCCAGCATCGTGATGGCCGCCTCGGGGATCATCGGCAGGTAGACGGCGACGCGGTCGCCCTTGCGGACACCCAGCTCGGTCAGGGCGTTGGCCGCCTTGGAGACCTCGTCCTTGAGCTCGGCGTAGGTGATCGAGCGGCTGTCGCCCGGCTCTCCCTCGAAGTGGATGGCGACCCGGTCGCCGTGGCCGGCCTCGACGTGCCGGTCGACGCAGTTGTACGCCACGTTCAGCTCGCCGTCCGCGAACCACTTGGCGAACGGCGGGTTCGACCAGTCGAGGGTCTCGGTCGGCTCGGTGGCCCAGGTCAGGCGCTTGGCCTGCTCGGCCCAGAAGCCCAGCCTGTCCGCCTTGGCCTGCTCGTACGCCTCCGCCGTCACGTTGGCGTGCGCGGCCAGCTCGGCGGGCGGCGAAAATCGACGCTCTTCCCGAAGCAGATTGGCCAGGCTTTCGTTGCTCACGACATCTCCCTTTCCCAGGGCGTCCTCTGTGCGTATGTGTCCCGCGTCATAGCTCATCAGTCGGAGGCCCGGGTGACAAGAGCCTCCAGGCAATTGGTTTAGACCTGTGAGCCGTCTGGTGTGCGGGGGCCCCTTCTCCCGAGCGGTCGGAGAAGGGGCCACACAGTCTCACGGACCGGGGGAGCGGAAGGTTCAGGACGCGCTGCACGTCCTGATCAGGAGCTCTGCCCCGTCCTGACCGGGACGCGCTGCTCCGCCCCGATCGGGACGTGCTGCTCCGCCCGTGGTCAGGACGCTCTCGCCGCTTCCAGGGGCTCCGTCGGCATGACCTGGGTGAAGACGTCGTCGTACGAGTGCACCTCGTCCGTCCCGGAGAGGAGGTACGCCTGTGCCTCGCCCACATGGAAGTACACGCCGTGCAGCGAGAGCGTGCCCTCGGCGAGCCGCCGCGCCACCGACTCGTACGCCCGCAGGTGCTCCAACTGCTGGACCACATTGGTCAGACAGAGCTGCTCGACCGCGTCCGCCGGAAGCCGCCCGGAGATCCGGGCCCAGGCGTGTCTCCGGCTCGCCATCCGCTCCAGGCTGGGCCGGCCGTGACGCAGCCAGCGGCGGAGCGGGGTCGGCGGGTCGTCCGGGCCGGCGTTGAGCAGGGCCTGCATCGCGCCGCAGCCGGAATGGCCGCAGACGGTGATCGACTCGACCCGCAGCACCTCCACCGCGTACTCGATCGCCGCCGCCACCGAGTCGTCGCCGCTCTCCTCGCCGGGCAGGGGGACGAGGTTCCCGACGTTCCGCACGGTGAAGAGGTCGCCGGGGCCGCTCGACGTGATCATGCTGGTGACGAGGCGGGAGTCGGCGCAGGTCAGGAAGAGCTGCGAGGGGGTCTGGCCCTCCCGGGCGAGCCGTGCGAGCTCGTCCCGCACCAGCGGGGCCGTGTTCCGCTGGAACTTGCCGATGCCGCTGGCCAGCTTCAGACCCGTCGTACGAGGGGTCTCCACGTCCTCGTCGGGCCGCTCGTCCGGCTGCTCGCCGCACTGGTGGTTGTGCCACGGCGTCCAGGGCCGGCAGCAGGTGTGCGCGGCGGCGGCCGAGGGGGTGGGGTCGGCGATCCTCGTGCCGGACGGGCCGGTCGTCTCGACCGTCCCGCCGTGGGCGAGGTGCCCCGCGGTCCAGTCGCTGAGCGTCTCGTAGGCGGCGTGGTCCATGAAGGAGCCGTCGAGCTCGACCACCACGTCCGAACCGTGCGGCAGTTGGTGCAGGGCCCGGCTCAGCCGGGGCACGGCGAGGAAGGTCAGCTGGCCCCGGACGTGCAGCAGCTGGCGCCCGTCCCGCTCCTCACGGGTGATCCGGGTCCGGGCGAGCCGGTGCAGGGCGACCGCGATGGCCACGCCGATGCCGAGGGCGACCCCCTCCAGGATGCCGATGAGGACGACGCCGGACAGCGTCACCGCGTAGACGACGACCTCGCGGTGCCGGGTGACGGTACGGATGTGGGTGATGCTCACCATCTGGATGCCGACCACCATGACCAGGGCGGCGAGCGCGGGCAGCGGGATCAGGTCGAGCACGGGCACGAGCAGCAGGGCCGCGAGCACGATCCACAGACCGTGCAGCATCGTGGAGGCGCGGCTCACCGCGCCCGCCGAGACGTTGGCGACGCTGCGGACCGCGACGCCGGCGACCGGCAGGCCGCCGAGCGCCCCGGAGACCACGTTGGCGGCGCCCTGACCGGCGAGTTCGCGGTCGAGGGCGGAGCGCGGGATGCCCCGGCCGCCGTCCGGGCGGGCGGCGACCAGCTTGTCGACCGCGACGGCGGACAGCAGCGACTGCACGCTGGTGACCAGAGTGATCGTCAGCACCCCGGCCGCGATGCCGAGCACCGGGCCCTCGGGCAGCCCGGGCAGGGCGTGGCTGCTCCACGAGGGCAGGTCGACGCGAGGGACGGCGAGTCCGGCGAACGCCGCCACCGCCGTCGCCCCGATCACCGCGACGAGCGCGGCCGGGACCTTGCGTACGAGCTTCCCGGCCCGGCCGGGCAGCCGGGGCCAGCACAGCAGCACGGCCACGGTGAGGGCGCTGATGCCGAGCGCCGCCGGGTGGATGTGCGCCAACTGGGCGGGCAGGCCGAGGACGTTGTCGACGGCGGAGCTCTGTGGGGTGCTGCCGAGCACGATGTGGAGCTGGGCCAGGGCGATGGTGACGCCGATGCCGGCGAGCATGCCGTGCACGATCGCGGGTGAGACGGCGAGCGCCGAGCGGGCCACCCGGAGGGCGGAGAGCCCGAGTTGGACGAGCCCGGCGAGCACGGTGATGGCGCAGGTGGTGCGCCAGCCGTACAGCTGGATGAGCTCGGCGGTCACCACGGTGAGGCCGGCGGCGGGGCCGCTGACCTGGAGCGGGGAGCCGCCGAACCGGCCGGCGACCAGACCGCCGACGGCGGCGGCGACCAGGCCGGACTGGAGCGGGGCTCCGGTGGCGAGCGCGATGCCGAGCGAGAGCGGCAGCGCGATCAGGAAGACGGCGACGGACGCCGACAGATCGGCGCCGGCGATACGGAAGCGGCGCGGCGGCCCCGGCGGGCTGTGGGGCCGCTGGACGCGGGGTCGGTTGGTCGTGCGGGCAGGGGTGCAGAGGGTCATTCCCGTCTCCTCCGGGGCGGCGCGGTCGCGGTTCGTGCGGGACGAACGAGGGGGCTCGCGGCCGTGGGTCACGGCGTGCAGCGGCGGGATGCATTGCGGTGGCAAGGCGGGATCCGCGACAGGGCGAGGATCAACGCTCGGTAAATGGATCGTAATGCAGAGTAAAGACTGCGGCATTAATTTCGGGGCAAACAGGGCAATGATTCACCGGTTCCGGTGAAGGATGAACGGATTGCCGCTTGTCGTTTCATCTGTCCGGCTGTCGCGGTGCGACGTTGACGCCGCTCGTACGGAACCGAGGAGAGGTGCGCGGATGACAGCCGCCGGGAGAAGGACCACTGCCCAGAGGAAGGCGCTCGCCGCCGGTGCCCTCGCCATCGCCCTGATCGGTGGCCTCGCCGGCTGCTCGGGCTCCGACGGCACCGTCACGAAGAGCGCGCCGGGCGGTACGGGCGCCAGGAAGCCGGCCGCCGCCCCGCCGAACACCGTCCGCCTGATCGGCGACGGCTCCACCGCCTTCACCGGCGCCCAGCCCCACCAGCCCGTCTGGCAGCGCCTCAAGCCGGGCGAGACCCCGCCGCAGTTCGTCGTCTTCTCGTGGGACGGCGCCGGAGAGGACAGCCAGAAGCTCTTCTCCCACTTCCGTAAGGTCGGCAGGAAGTACGACGCCACCATGACGTACTTCCTCAGCGGCGTGTACCTGCTGCCCGAGGAGAAGCGGGAGCTCTACGACCCGCCGCAGCACAGCGCCGGGCGCTCCGACATCGGCTTCAACGACACCGAGGGCATCCGTGCCACCGTCCGCGAACTGCGCGGCGCGTGGCAGGAGGGCAACGAGATCGGCACCCACTTCAACGGCCACTTCTGCGGGGCCGAGGGCGGCGTCGGCACCTGGTCCGTCGAGGAGTGGAAGAGCGAGATCCGGCAGGCCAAGTCCTTCGTCAAGAACTGGAAGACCAACTCGGGGCTGCGCGCCGAGCAGCCCTTGCCCTTCGACTACGACAAGGAGCTCGTCGGCGCCCGCACCCCCTGCCTCGAAGGCCGGACGAACTTCGTCCAGGCGGCGGCGCAGCTGGGCTTCCGCTACGACACGAGCGGCGTCAACGACCACATCTGGCCCAAGAAGGACCTGGGCCTGTGGGACCTGTCGCTCCAGCTCGTGCCGGTCCCCGGCCGCGCCTTCCAGACGCTGTCCATGGACTACAACTTCATGGTCAACCAGTCCCCGGGCACGACCCAGGGCGCCCCGTCCCAGCGCGAGTACTGGGGCGACCAGATGCGGGACGGTCTGGTGCAGGCCTTCGAGCGCTCCTACCGGGGCAACCGCGCGCCGCTGATCATCGGCAATCACTTCGAGTCCTGGAACGGTGGCGTGTACATGCGAGCCATCGAGGAGACCATCGCCACGGTCTGCGTCCAGAAGGACGTGAAGTGCGTGTCCTTCCGGCAGCTCGCCGACTGGCTCGACGCCCAGGACCCCGACGTCATCGCCAAGATGCGCACCCTGAAGGTCGGCGAGGCCCCGGCGGCCGGCTGGAAGGCCTTCCTCGCCCCCCAGCCGGCGACGGCCCCGTCCGCCCCCGCGGCAGGCGCCCCGGCCCCGGCCGCCGGTCGCCCCGGCGACGGGCGTCGAGCAGGCTGAACGACGCCCAGGCCCTCGGCCGACGCGGTCAGCCGAGGGCCTGGGCGGTCATCGGCTCGCCGATCACCCGAGCCGAGCGGTCATCGGCTCGCCGAGTACGAAGTCGGGGTCGACCTGGGCAGCCAGGTCGGCCCCGGTTTTGGCGTTGCCCCAGCTCTCCGCGTTGCGCAGGTGGAAGTGGACCATCTGGCGCGTGTAGCGGTCCCAGTCGCGGTCGGCGTACGAGTCGTCCGCCGCGTCCTGGAGGGCCTGGAGCGACATGCGGTTCTCCGCCTCCAGGAGCTCGAAGCGGGGCGGGCGGCCCTTCTCCATCGCGCGGACCCAGTCCGAGTGGCCCACCGTCACGAGCAGGTCGTCGCCTACCTCCGCGCGCAGGAAGTCCAGGTCGTCCTGGCCCTGCACCTTGTTGCCGACGACCTTCAGCGCGACGCCGAAGTCCCGCGCGTACTCCTTGTACTGGCGGTAGACCGAGACGCCCTTGCGGGTCGGCTCGGCGACCAGGAACGTCATGTCGAAGCGGGTGAAGAGGCCGGAGGCGAAGGAGTCCGAGCCGGCGGTCATGTCGACCACCACGTACTCGTCGGCGCCGTCGACCAGGTGGTTCAGGCAGAGCTCCACCGCGCCGACCTTCGAGTGGTAGCAGGACACCCCGAGGTCCGACTCCGTGAAGGGGCCGGTCGCCATCAGGCGGATCTCGCCGTCGTCGAGCGGCACCGTCCGTGCGCAGGCCTCGTAGACCGGGTTCTCCTCGCGGACCCGCAGCAGCCGCGAACCCTCCCCGGGAGGCGTCGTCTTGATCATCGTGTCGGCGGAGACGATCCGCGGGTTGCTGCCCCGCAGGTACTCCTTGATCAGCGGCAGATGCGCGCCCATCGCGGGCAGCGCGGCGGCGTCCTCGTCGGGCAGGCCGAGCGCGGCGCCCAGGTGCTGGTTGATGTCGGCGTCCACGGCTACGACCGGGGCTTCGTTGGCGGCGAGGTGGCGGATGAAGAGCGAGGACAGCGTGGTCTTGCCGCTGCCGCCCTTCCCCACGAAAGCGATCTTCATGTTCACCTAGCGTAGTGGCATGAACGCGGCGCGTGGTCGGGATGCGTGAAGAAGACCACTCCATCGTGGGGCGGGCCGCCGGGGCGCGTAGCCTCCCTACTTATGAGTACGCACGCCTCTGACCCCTTGGCCGCCCTCGGCTCCCTGCCGGGCGTCGCCGACGCGGTGGACTCCGTACGCAAGGCCGTCGACCGGGTCTACGGCCACCGTGTGATGCGCCGCCGCAGCAACGAGATCTCCTCCGAGGCGGCCCTGCGCGGGGCGCGCGGCTCGGCCGCCCTGTCCGGCGCCGACTGGGCCCTGGAAGAGGTCCGCCGCCGCACCGACTTCAGCGCCGACGCCGAGGCCCGCACGGTCGGCGCCGCGCTGCGGCTCGGCGCCGAGGCCGGGCAGCTGCTCTCCATCTGGCGCCAGTCGCCGCTGCGGGTGCTCGCCCGGCTCCACCTGGTCGCCGCGGGCGACCCGGGCGCATCGGTGGGCCGGCCCCGGCTGGACGGCGAGACGGTCGACGAACCCCTGGTCACGGCCCCGCTGCCGACGCCCGCCGAGGTCGGCGGACGACTCGACGGCCTGGCGGAGCTGATCGTCGCGGGCGGCGAGGCCCCTGCGCTCGTGACGGCCGCCGTGGTCCATGGCGAACTGCTCGCGCTGCGCCCCTTCACCTCGTACAACGGTCTGGTCGCCCGGGCCGCCGAGCGGATCGCGCTGGTCGGCAGCGGCCTCGACCCCAAGGCGATCTGCCCGGCGGAGGTCGGGCACGCGGAGCAGGGACGGGCCGCGTACCTCGCCGCGTTCGAGGGATACCTGTCGGGGACCCCGGAGGGCGTGGGCGGCTGGATCGCGCACTGCGGGCGCTCGGTCGAGCTCGGTGTCCGCGAGTCGACGGCCGTGTGCGAGGCCCTCCAGCGCGGCGCGGCCTGAACCAGCGCGGCGCGGCCCTGGCGATGGCGCGGACGGTGGCGCGGGCCGATTCCCGGACCGGGCGGCGGCGCCCGTCCGAATCCCGGGCCTGGCAAACGAATCCGGGCCCCTCGCGGGGCCCGGAACGGGTTGCGGCGGCACCAGTTCTGGTACCGCCGCTGGCACGTCTACCCAGTTACCATGCGTCCTCGAATATGTGCCCATCAGGCCGGGAACTTTGCCCGTGGCCTGGTGCGGCTGGCCCGTAATCGACGGGTCGACGTCGCGTGGGTGCTCGGTTTCTGTGCTAGGTCCGTGGGGCCTTGATGCTCAACAGGTGATCCTCTCGGATGTCCTCGGTCTCGCGGGCCTGATTCCTTTCTACTCCTGTCGGGGTAGAAGCGAAAGTGCTGGCTCCACTTCTCTGCTCATTGCTCAAATTCGGGCAAAGTCATCCGCGAGCCGATGGGCGAGCGCGGCCTGCCGACGCCGGGCGGCGTACCAGACGAGTCCGGCCCCCACGGCCGCCGCACCCACCGCCGCCGCGGCGACGAGCGTGGGGCGGGGCGGCATGCGGAATTCGGGCAGCCGCTGCTTGAGCCGCACCGGCTTCTCGAAGGCGAGAACCGGCCATTCCCGCGCCACGGCCTCCCGGCGCAGCGCCCGGTCCGGATTGACCGCGTACGGGTGGCCGACGGCCTCCAGCATGGGGATGTCGGTCGCCGAGTCGCTGTACGCGTAACAGCGCGAGAGGTCGTAGCCCTCGGACTTCGCGAGCTCCCGGACGGCCTCGGCCTTCGTCGGCCCGTAGGCGTAGTACTCCACCTCACCGGTGAAGCAGCCGTCCTCGCCGACCACCATCCGGGTGGCGACGACCCGGTCGGCGCCGAGCATCTCGCCGATCGGCTCGACGACCTCGGCGCCGGAGGTCGAGACGATCACGACGTCGCGGCCGGCGGCGTGGTGCTCCTCGATGAGGGAGGCGGCCTCGTCGTAGATGATCGGGTCGATCAGGTCGTGAAGGGTCTCGGCGACGAGCTCCTTCACCTGGGCCACGTTCCAGCCTTTGCAGAGCGCGGAAAGATATTCACGCATCCGCTCCATCTGGTCGTGATCGGCCCCACCTGCCAGGAAGACGAACTGGATGTAGGCCGTCCGCAGGGCGGCGCGGCGGCTGATCAGTCCGCCCCGGTAGAAGGACTTGCTGAAGGTCAGCGTCGAGGACTTCGCAATGACCGTCTTGTCCAGGTCAAAGAAGGCGGCTGTGCGCGGCAAGGAGTGGTTTTCCACAAGCCTGAGCATAGGTGCCCGCCATTCGGCGTACGCTGGGGCGCGTGGGTTTGCCTGAGAAGGCTCTCGGGTACACCATGGAAGTCACGGATCGTTCGCGACCGTGCTAACCCGGTCCGGCTCCTCCCCCCCCGAGTCGGCCGGAGAGACGACCCCCGCTCTCCCCCCCGGCGGGGGTCGTCGCATGTCCGGAGCCGTTTTGGCGCCGTGGGACATCGTCCGCCTCCTTCCTTCCGGCCGTCGGCCGCGCATCGTCCGGCGCTCTGCCGGGCCCTCGATTCATCACTCACAGTAACCGGCAGGCTGCGTTCCGGACAGCCCCCGGAGGGGTGACGAAGATATTCACAGGGCTTCGGATATCCCCAGTTTTTCGGCAAGATCCCCAGGATTTTCGGTGGGGCCCCAGGGTGATTCCTGTCGCGAAGTTCGCGAACGGCAGGAATCACGAGAGGGGTGTGTGTCATGGAGGCATCCAGGACTTCCGGGGGCAGGGGTGCGAGGTGGGCCTCGGGGCCGAGTGGGGTGGATCGGGCCCCGGCACCGAGTGGTCCGGACGGGCCCGGCCTCCAAGAGCAGCGCCGTACGGGGCCGTTGATCGTCACCGAGGACCTCGGGCTGCTCGACGACCTCCTGCGGCTGTGCGCCGCGGCCGGGGTCGAACCCGAGGTGCACCACCGGGTGCCGGAGCGGCCGGCGAGCTGGACCGACCCACCGCTCGTCCTGGTCGGCGACGACGCCGCGGCGCGATGCCGGGGAGCGGCGCGCCGCCCGGGGACCGTCCTCGTCGGGCGCGACCGCGACGATTCGGGGGTGTGGCGGCTCGCCGTCGAGATCGGGGCCGAGTGCGTCCTGCGGCTTCCGGACGCCGAGGGCCTCCTCGTCGACCGCATCGCCGACGCGGCCGAGGGCGTGGGCCGGCAGGCGATGACCGTCGGGGTCGTCGGCGGCCGAGGCGGCGCCGGCGCCTCCACCCTGGCCTGTGGTCTCGCGCTGGCCGCCGCGCGAGCCGGACGGCGCACCCTGCTCGTCGACGGCGACCCCATGGGCGGGGGACTCGACGTGTTGCTCGGCGGCGAGCGCCAGGAGGGCAGACGATGGCCCGACTTCGCGGCCTCGAAGGGCCGGCTCGCCGGCGGCGCCCTGGAGGAGTCCCTGCCGTCCGTGCGGGGCGTCCGGGTGCTCAGCTGGGGCAGGGAACCCGCGACGTCGGTACCGGCCGAGGCCGTGCGGTCCGTGCTCGCGGCGGCCCGCCGCCGGGGCGGGGTCGTCGTGGTCGACCTGCCGCGCGCCGCGGACTCGGCGGCCGTCGAGGCCCTGGCCCAGCTCGACCTCGGACTGCTTGTCGTGCCGGGCGAGTTGAGGGCCGTCGCGGCCGCGCACCGGGTGGTGTCGAGCCTCTCCACGGGCGTGCGCGACCTGCGGGCGGTGGTCCGTGGGCCGTACGCGGCCGGGCTCGACGAGCGGTGGGTCGCCGACGCGCTGCGGCTGCCGCTCGCCGGTGAACTCCCCTACGACCCGGGGATCGTGACCGACCAGGACGCGGGCGTGCCGCCGGGCGCCGAGCCCCGCGGCCCCCTCGGCCGGTTCTGCGACGCCTTCTGGGGGCGCGCCCTCGCCCCTGGTGGTGCGGCGTGACCGGGGGCGCGGGCGGCGGCGCGGGGCTGCTCGACGCGGTGCGGCAGCGGCTCGCGGCAAGCGGGTCCGAGCCCACGCCGGCGCGGGTCGCGGCGGCGCTGAGGGCACAGGGGCGGCTGCTCGGCGACGCGGAAGTGCTGGGTGTAGCCGAGGAGTTGAGATGCGAGCTGATCGGCACCGGGCCGCTCGAACCGTTGCTCGCCGATCCGGCCGTCACCGACGTCCTGGTCTCGGCACCCGACCGGGTGTGGGTGGACCGGGGCGCCGGCCTGGAGCGGGCGCCGGTGTCCTTCACCGACGCCGCCGCTGTGCGCAGGCTCGCGCAACGGCTCGCGGCGGTGGCCGGACGCAGGCTCGACGACGCCAGGCCCTGGGTGGACGCGCGACTGCCCGACGGCACCCGGATGCACGCGGTGCTGCCACCGGTGGCGGTCGGCTCGACCTGTCTGTCGCTCCGGGTGGTCCGTCCGTGCGCCTTCACCCTGGAGGAGCTGGCGGCGGCGGGCACGGTGCCGCCGGGCGGCGCCCCCATCCTGCGCGCACTCATCGACGCCCGGGTGTCGTACCTGGTCAGCGGAGGCACGGGGACGGGGAAGACCACACTGCTCGCCTCCCTGCTCGGCCTGGTGGGGGAGCGGGAGCGGATCGTCCTCGCCGAGGACTCGGCGGAGCTGCGGCCCGACCATCCGCATGTGGTGCGTCTGGAGGCACGGCCCGCGAACCAGGAGGGTGCCGGCCTCGTGACCCTGCGGGACCTGGTCCGGCAGGCGCTGCGGATGCGGCCGGACCGGCTGGTGGTCGGCGAGGTCCGGGGCGGCGAGGCGGTCGATCTGCTCGCCGCTCTCAACACCGGCCATGAAGGCGGCTCGGGCACGGTCCACGCCAACACCGCGGCGGACGTGCCGGCGCGTCTCGAAGCCCTGGGGACGGCGGCCGGGCTCGACCGGGCCGCCCTGCACAGCCAGTTGGGGGCCGGTCTGTCGGTCGTGCTCCATCTGGCGCGGGACCGGGACGGGCGGCGCCGGATCGCCGAGGCGCACGTCCTGGAGCGGGACCGGGACGGCCTGGTGCGGACGGTTCCCGCGTTGCGGTGGGGCGAGGACGGATTCGTGCGGGAGCGGGGCTGGGAGCGGCTGAGGTCGCTGATCGGAGGGGGATCGTGAGCACGGCGGGGTTGTCCGTACGGGAAGTGGCCCAGGTGGCGGCGGTGGGCTGCGTGGTCGCGGCGTTGTGGGAGGTGGCCGAGCGGAGGCGCGTCACGGGCCGGGCGCGGATGGTGCTCGCCGGAGAGGCCGCCGGGTTTCCGGGGACTCTCGGTGGCCCTGCGGTGTGGTCGGCGGTGGCCGCGCGCTGGTGGGCCGTGCTGCGGGGGCGCCGGGCCTGGCTGTGTCTGCCGGTGGCGGGACTCGTCGCGGTGCTCGGTGAGTCGCCGCTGCCGCTGGTGGCGGGGGCGGTCGCGGTGCCGGTCGTCGGGCGGCGGCTGCGGGAGGCCGGGCGCCGGCGGGAACGCGAGGCGCGGGCCGAGCGCGTGGTGGCCCTGTGCGGGGCCGTCGTGGGGGAGTTGAGGGCCGGTTGGCAGCCCGCGCAGGCCCTGTCCTTCGCGGCCCGCGAGACGGGCGCGCTCGGCGACGAGGAGGCGGCGGTGCTCGCGGCGGCCCGGTTCGGCGGGGACGTGCCGGAGGCCCTGCGGAGAGCGGCCGGGCAGGACGGCGCCGACGGGCTCGCGGGCATGGCGGCGTGCTGGCAGGTGGCCGTGGACGGCGGCGCGGGCCTGGCCGCCGGTCTCGACCGGCTCGAAGCGGCCCTGCGGGACCACCGCGAGCAGCGTGAGCGGTTGCGGGCCGAACTCGCCGGGGCCTGGGCGACGGTGGCCGTCCTCGCGGTGCTGCCGCTCGCCGGTGTCGCGCTCGGCGCGGCTCTGGGCGCGGACCCGCTGCGGGTGCTGCTGCACACACCGGCGGGCCTGGGCTGCCTCGTCGTGGGCGGGGCTCTGGAAGCGGCCGGGCTGTGGTGGGCCGCGCGGATCGTCCGGGGAGGGGAGCGGGCGTGAGGGGGGCCGTGCAGGTGGCCGCGGTGGCGGCCGCGGCGATCGTCTGGTGCGAGCAGGGGGTGCGGGAGCTGGTGTGCGGGCGGAGGGCGCGCGGGACGCGGCGGAGGCTGCGAGACCTGCTGCCGACCCTGACCCCGACCCCGTCCCATGGCCGGACCTCGACCCATGGCCCGACCTGGACCTCGGGCCCGACTGCGGCCCCGCGGCCGCGGCGGGTTCGGGCCGGGCTGCCTCGGTGGGTGGGGCAGTGGGGGGCGCCTCTCGGGGCGGCCGGGCTCGGCTGGGTGCTGTTCGGGGTGTTCGGCGGTCTGGTGGCCGCCGTCCTGGTGGCCGCGGCCGTCCGGCGTGGAGCGGCGAGCAGGTCCGCCGCGCCGACGGACGCGGAGGACGAGGCGGTACGGCATCTCCCGCTGGCCGCGGATCTGTTGGCGGCCTGCGCATCGGCCGGAGCCGGGCCGGGGGAGGCGGCGGAGGCCGTCGGGCGGTCCCTCGGCGGCCCCCTGGGCGAGCGACTGACCCGTACGGCGGCCGAACTGCGGCTCGGGGGCGAACCGGCGGAGGTGTGGCGGAGGTTCGGCGCGATACCGGGTGCCTCGGGCCTCGCGCGCTGCATGGAACGGGCCGGCTCCTCGGGGGCGCCCGCGGCGGAGGCCGTCGCCCGGCACGCGGCCGCGCTGCGGTCGGCCCGCGCCCGGACGGCGGCGGCCGGGGCGCGCCGGGCGCAGGTGCTGATCAGCGGGCCCGTGGGGCTCTGCTTCCTGCCGGCCTTCTTGGCGGTGGGAGTGGCCCCGGTGGTGATCGGCCTGGCGACGGGACTTCTGGACGGATGAACGGCATGACACGACGAGAACGACGGACCGAGGAGGACGGCATGGGAGTCAAGGTGGCGTGGGGCGACTGGTGGCGGGCACGGCGGGAGGCGGCGCGCCGGGACGAGGGGATGACCACGTCCGAGTACGCGGTGGGGACGATCGCGGCGGCGGGGTTCGCCGCGGTCCTGTACAAGATCGTGACCAGTGAGACGGTCTCGGGAGCGTTGGAGTCGATGATCGGGAAGGCTCTCGATGCGCCGTTCTGACCGGGGTTTCGTGACTGTGGAGGCGGCGCTGGTGCTTCCTGTCCTCGCCCTCTTCACGGTCACCCTGCTCTGGGCGCTGGCGGCGGCCGCCGCTCAGATCCGCTGTGTGGACGCGGCGCGGGCCGGGGCACGGGTCGCGGCCCGCGCCGAGCCCGTGGCCTCCGCCGAGTCCGCCGCGCGGGCCGCCGCGCCCGAGGGCGCCCGGGTCGCGGTGACGCGGGCGGGGGAGCTGTGGCGGGTGACGGTGGAGGCAGCGGCTCCGGGCCCGCGGGGCATGGGGCTGACCCTGCGGGCGGAGGCCGCGGCGCTCGCGGAGGACCCGACGATCGGCGGCCCGGCACCGGGCGCCCCGGAGAGCGGAGGTCCGTCGTGACGGCCGGCGCGCCCGGCCGGGACCGGGGTGCGGCGACCGTGTGGGTGGCGTTCGCGGCCTGTGCGCTGTGCGTCGTGTTCGGGGCGGTGCTCGCGTTCGGGCAGGCGGTGGCGGCCAGGCACCGGGCCGGCGGGGCGGCCGACCTGGCGGCGCTCGCCGCCGCCGACCGGGCGCTGTGGGGCGAGGCCGAGGCCTGTGCCGCCGCCTCCCGGGTGGCCGCCGCGCAGGGCGCCGAGCTGGTGGGCTGCGCGGTGCGGGGCGAGCTCGCGGAGGTGACCGCCAGGGTCGTGCGCGGCCCCTACCGGCCGGAGATCAGGTCCCGGGCGGGACCTCCGGTGCCTCCATCGGCGGCGTCTGAGGTCCCTCGGACGGCTCAGGTGCCGCAGGCGTCTTCGGGGCTTCCGGGGGCTCCGGGGCCGCGCGGAGGATTTCCGTGAGGAGGCGGACCGCGCCGCGCTTGTGGAGGGGGTCGTTGCCGTTGCCGCACTTCGGGGACTGGATGCAGGACGGGCAGCCCGCCTCGCACTCGCAGGAGGCGATGGCCTCCCGGGTGGCCGTCAGCCAGGCACGGGCCGTGTGGAAGGCGCGCTCGGCGAAGCCCGCGCCGCCCGGGTGGCCGTCGTACACGAAGACGGTGGGCAGCAGGGTGTCCGGGTGGAGCGGCACGGAGACTCCGCCGATGTCCCAGCGGTCGCAGGTGGCGAAGAGCGGCAGCATGCCGATGGAGGCGTGCTCGGCGGCGTGCAGGGCGCCCCCGAGGATCTCCGGGGTGATCCGGGCGGCGTCGAGCTGGTCCTCGGTGACCGTCCACCACACGGCCCGGGTGCGCAGGGTGCGGGGCGGCAGGTCGAGCTTGGTCTCGCCGAGCACCTCGCCCGTGATCAGGCGGCGGCGCAGGAAGGAGACCACCTGGTTGGTGACCTCGACGGAGCCGTAGCAGAGGCGGCCGGCTCCCCAGGGGATCTCGGTCTCGGTGTCCAGGACGGCGATGGAGGTGGTGTCGCGGGCGGTGGTGGAGTACGGCGGGACGGCCTCCTCCACGAGCGCCACGGAGTCCTTCAGGTCGAGCTCCCGCACCAGGTAGGTGCGGCCCTGGTGGAGGTGGACGGCGCCCTCGTGGACGGCCGCGTGGGAGGCGGCCTCGTCGACGGTGCCGAGCAGCCTGCCGGTGCCGGCCTCCACGATCCGGACGGGGCTGCCGCCGCCGCCCCGGATGTCCGTGAGGTCGGCGGCCCGCTCGCGGCGGGTCCAGTACCAGCCGGTGGAGCGGCGGCGCAGCAGGCCGGCGCCCTCCAGCTGGGGCAGCAGACCGGGGGCGGCCGGGCCGAAGAGGGCCAGGTCCGCCTCGGTCAGCGGGAGCTCCGCGGCGGCGGCGCACAGATGGGGGGCGAGGACGTACGGGTTGTCCGGGTCGAGGACGGTCGACTCGACCGGCTGGTCGAAGATCGCCTCCGGGTGGTGGACCAGGAAGGTGTCCAGCGGGTCGTCGCGGGCGATCAGGATCGCCAGGGCGCCCTCGCCCGAACGGCCCGCGCGGCCCGCCTGCTGCCACAGGGAGGCCCGGGTGCCCGGGTAGCCGGCGATCAGGACCGCGTCCAGGCCCGAGACGTCCACGCCCAGCTCCAGGGCGGTCGTGGCGGCCAGGCCGAGGAGTTCGCCGGAGTGCAGGGCCCGCTCCAGGGCCCGGCGCTCCTCGGGGAGGTAGCCGCCGCGGTAGGCGGCGACGCGGCGGGCGAGGGCGCGGTCGGTCTCGGCGAGGCGTTCCTGGGCGATCACCGAGATCAGCTCGGCGCCGCGCCGGGAGCGTACGAAGGCGACCGAGCGGATGCCCTGGCGGGTCAGGTCGGTGAGCAGGTCCGCGGTCTCGGCGGTGGCGGTGCGGCGTACGGGCGCTCCGCGCTCGCCGTGCAGCTCGGTCAGCGGCGGCTCCCACAGGGCGAAGACCAGCTCGCCGCGCGGGGAGGCGTCGTCGGAGACCTCGGTGACCGGCAGGCCGGTGAGGCGGCCGGCGGCGAGCGCGGGTTCGGCGGAGGTGGCGGAGGCGAGGAGGAAGACCGGCTCGGAGCCGTACCGGGCGCAGATCCGGCGCAGTCGCCGCAGCACTTGGGCGACGTGGGAGCCGAAGACGCCCCGGTAGGTGTGGCACTCGTCGATCACGACGTAGCGCAGGGAGCGCAGGAAGGAGGCCCACCTGGGGTGGGAGGGGAGTATGCCCCGGTGCAGCATGTCGGGGTTGGTCAGGACGTGGTTCGCGTACTGGCGGACCCACTCGCGTTCCTCGACGGGCGTGTCGCCGTCGTAGACGGCGGGGCGGATCCGGTTGCCGAGCGGGGCGGCCAGTTCCCGGACGGCGCGCCTCTGGTCGGCGGCGAGGGCCTTGGTGGGCGAGAGGTACAGGGCGGTGGTCCCGCGACCGTTCGGGGCCTCCGAGCCGTCCAGGAGGGTGCTCAGGACCGGGGCGAGGTAGGCGAGCGACTTGCCCGAGGCGGTTCCGGTGGCGATCACCACGTTCTCGCCGTCCAGGGCGTGCTCGGCGGCCTCCGCCTGGTGTGCCCAGGGGTGCTCGATCCCGGCCGCCTCGATCGCCGCGATCACCTCCGGACGGATGCGGTGCGGCCAGACGGCATGACGACCCTCCCGGGCGGGCATGTGCTCCGTATGAGTGATGCGCGCGGCCCGGCTCTCGCCCGAGGAGAGCCGGTCGAGGACCATGCCGGGGGAGGGGCGGCTGCCCGTGTCTCCGGCCGGTCGTCGGGGGCGCTGATTCTTGGCCATCGGCACCGAGTGTGTCACTGCCATGACGGACAATGCTTCCAAGGCGTCGTGCATGGCTGCTGGTAAGTGATTGAATGCCATCGCGGCTGGCGATCAGTTCCCTGACTCCGCCCGGGAGACCCAGTGGGGACGATCGTTCGATAGCAAGGTGCTGGAGGATCCGTGGACCTGTCCCTGTCGACTCGCAATGTGTCCGGCGCTGGTGGTGACCGTACGGTCGTCGAGGTCGGTGGCGAGATTGATGTGTATACCGCGCCCAAGCTGCGCGAGCAGTTGGTCGAGTTGGTGAACGACGGCAGCTACCACCTGGTTGTCGACATGGAGGGCGTGGACTTCCTCGACTCCACCGGCCTCGGTGTGCTCGTCGGCGGCCTGAAGCGCGTTCGCGCCCATGAGGGCTCGCTGCGTCTGGTCTGCAACCAGGAGCGCATTCTGAAGATTTTCCGGATCACGGGTCTCACCAAGGTGTTCCCGATCCACACCTCGGTCGACGAGGCCGTCAACGCCGTCGACTGAGCCCAGGGGGTTCGTATGGCCACCGTTGAACTCCGCTTCAGCGCTCAGCCCGAGCACGTCCGTACGGCCCGCCTGGTGGCGGCTGCGGTGGCGCGCCGGGCAGGGGTGGACGAGGCGGTCCTCGACGAGGTGCGGCTCGCCGTCGGCGAGGCGTGTTCGCGTGCCGTCGGGCTGCACCGCAGCAACGACGTGACGACGCCCATCAGGGTCGTGCTGACCGAGGAGGAGAAGACGTTCTCCATCGAGGTCGGCGACGAGGTCCCGGGTGCGGGGGTCGCGGCGGCCGATGCCGCCGGTGTCCCCGGCGCGCGGGCCGCGGCCCCGGCCGAGGAATTCGACGACGCCGACGGTGAGGACGAGATGGGGCTCGCGGTGATCCGCGGGCTCGTCGACGATGTCGAGGTGAGCGCCGGCGAGGACGGCGGCACCATCCGGATGAGCTGGCCGGTGAACTCGGCGGACGTCCTGTCCTGACCCGTACGGAGCCCCCGTACGGAGCCACGAAGCGCAACGAGAAGAGGCCCTGCCCCGCAGGGCCTCTTCTCGTCGCGCCCAAACCGGCCCCCGGCCCAAGAACCGGCCCCCGCCCGAGCCGAACCCCCGAACCGGCCCACCGGCGGTCCAGGCCCGGCCCGGCCCGCCTCCCGGTTCGGACCCGCTGCTCCGGTCCGCCCCGAAAACCGCCCCCTGATTGGTGCATCCGCGCGGGGGGTTTCCGGCATCCCCGTACGTGTCGGTTTGTCTCCCTATGATCCGTCCCCATGTACCCCACATCTCTCGCCGCGGCGGTGCTCACGAGCGGGAACCGGACGATCGTGTTCGTCGTCGGCGCCGTCGCCCTCGCCGCGCTGGTGGTCGCGCGGCTCCTCGTCCGCCAGGTGCTCAGGGCCGGTGAGGGCACCGAGAGGATGAGGGAGATCGCCGCCGCCGTGCAGGAGGGGGCCAACGCCTACCTCGCGCGGCAGCTGCGTACCGTCGCCGTCTTCGCGGTCGTCGTGTTCGGCCTGCTGATGCTGCTGCCCGCGGACAACTGGTCGCAGCGCGCCGGACGGTCCCTGTTCTTCCTGGTCGGGGCGCTCTTCTCGGCGGCCACCGGATACATCGGCATGCGGCTCGCGGTACGGGCCAACGTGCGGGTCGCCGCGGCCGCCCGGGAGGCCACACCGGCCGAGGGCGAACCCGAGAAGAACCTGACGGAGGTGGCCCACCGGGCCACCCGGATCGCGTTCCGCACCGGCGGGGTCGTCGGCATGTGCACGGTGGGCCTCGGGCTGCTCGGCGCCGTGTGCGTCGTGCTCGTCTACGCCGCCGACGCGCCCAAGGTCCTGGAGGGATTCGGCCTCGGCGCCGCGCTCATCGCCATGTTCATGCGCGTGGGCGGCGGCATCTTCACCAAGGCCGCCGACGTCGGCGCCGACCTGGTCGGCAAGGTCGAGCAGGGCATCCCGGAGGACGACCCGCGCAACGCGGCCACCATCGCCGACAACGTGGGCGACAACGTCGGCGACTGCGCGGGCATGGCGGCCGACCTCTTCGAGTCGTACGCCGTCACCCTGGTCGCCGCGCTCATCCTCGGCATGGCGGCCTTCGGCGATCACGGCCTGGCGTTTCCGCTGATCGTGCCGGCGATCGGCGTGATCACCGCGGTGATCGGCATCTTCGCCGTCTCCCCGCGGCCCGCCGACCGCGGCGGGATGAGCGCGATCAACCGCGGATTCTTCGTCTCCGCCGTGATCTCGCTCGCCGGAGTCGCCGTCGCCGCCTTCCTGTACCTGCCCTCCTCCTACGCCGAGCTCAAGGGCGTCACCGAGCCGGGCATCCGCGAGCACGCCGGGGATCCCCGCGTGCTCGCCCTGGTCGCCGTCGCCCTCGGCATCGTCCTGGCCGCGCTCATCCAGCAGCTCACCGGCTACTTCACGGAGACGAGCCGCCGGCCGGTCAGGGACGTCGGCAAGTCCTCGCTCACCGGCCCCGCGACCGTCGTCCTCGCGGGCGTGGCCCTGGGCATGGAGTCCGCCGTCTACACGGCGCTCCTGATCGGCCTCACGGTGTACGGGGCGTTCCTGCTCGGCGGCTCCTCGATCATGCTCGCGCTGTTCGCGGTCGCCCTCGCGGGTACGGGCCTGCTGACCACCGTCGGCGTGATCGTCGCCATGGACACCTTCGGCCCGGTCGCCGACAACGCCCAGGGCATCGCGGAGATGTCCGGGGACGTGCGGGGGGCGGGGGCCCAGGTTCTCACCGAGCTGGACGCCGTCGGCAACACGACGAAGGCCATCACCAAGGGCATCGCCATCGCCACCGCCGTCCTCGCGGCCGCGGCGCTGTTCGGCTCGTACCGGGACGCCATCGCCACCTCGGTCGTCGAGGTCGGCGCGAGGGCGGCGAACGAGCTGACCCTCTCGATGGACATCTCCCAGCCCAACAACCTCTTCGGCCTGATCCTCGGCGCGGCGGTGGTGTTCCTCTTCTCGGGGCTCGCGATCAACGCCGTGTCGCGGTCGGCGGGATCGGTGGTCTACGAGGTGCGGCGGCAGTTCCGCGAGCACCCCGGGATCATGAACTTCACCGAGAAGCCCGAGTACGGACGGGTCGTCGACATCTGCACCAAGGACGCGCTGCGCGAACTCGCCACGCCCGGGCTGCTCGCGGTGATGGCCCCGATCGCGGTCGGTTTCGCGCTGGGCGTCGGCGCGCTCGGCGCGTACCTCGCCGGCGCGATCGGCACGGGCGCCCTGATGGCCGTCTTCCTCGCCAACTCGGGTGGCGCCTGGGACAACGCGAAGAAGCTGGTCGAGGACGGGAACCACGGCGGCAAGGGCAGCGAGGCGCATGAGGCGACCGTCATCGGGGACACGGTCGGCGACCCGTTCAAGGACACGGCGGGACCTGCGATCAACCCGCTCCTGAAGGTGATGAACCTGGTCGCGCTGCTCATCGCCCCGGCGGTCGTGCGGTTCAGCTACGGGGGCGACGCCAGCGCCGGGCTCCGGGCGGCCGTCGCGGGGGTCGCGCTGATCGTCGTCATCGCCGCCGTACGGGTCTCCAAGAAGCGTTCCGTGACGGTGTCCTGACGTGCCGTCCGTACGGGCCGCGCACCGGCTCCGTGCGTGGTGTCCGTCTCATTCTCGGGCACGTCGGGGTCGCGTGAGAGGTCTCTCCCTTGGGTCAAAAGACTGCAATACGGGCTGAATCGGTCGTACGAAAGGTGGAAGTAGCCCGTTCGGCGTGTATGTTCCGGGGCCGAGAGCCTTGGAAGGGACCGATCCGGTGAACAAGAAGCTTGCGGCCGCACTGTCCGGCGGCGCGGTACTCGTGCTCGCGCTGTCGGGTTGCAGCGACGACGAGGGCAACAAGGTGGACGACTGGGCGAAGACGTTCTGCGACCAGGCCAAGCCCCAGATCCAGAAGCGGGCCGACGCCCACCAGATCATCATTTCGACGGCCGCGGACAGCAAGCCAGCCGAGATCCAGGCCGCCGACTCGAAGGCGTTCCAGGACATCGCCGACGCCGACCGGGCGCTGGCCAAGGCCGTCGAGAGCGCCGGCGCCCCGCCCGTCGAGAACGGCGAGAAGGTCCAGCAGGACGCGATCAAGGAGCTCAACGCGACCGCGGTGGCCTACGAGGGCCTCAAGAAGCAGGTCGACGCGCTGGACCCGACGAACCAGCAGAAGTTCGCGGACGGCCTCCAGGGTGTCGCCGACGGTCTGACCAAGATCGAGAAGATGGACCAGAACGCCCTGTCCAAGCTGGAGGAGGGCGAGCTGGGCCAGGCGATGGCCAAGCAGCCCGGCTGCCAGAAGCCCACGGCCTCGACCCCGCCGAAGGCCTCCGGCTCGGCGTCCCCGCAGCCCGGCTCCACCGCCTCCGCCTCCGGCTCCTCCGACAAGGCCGCGACGAAGCCGGCCAGGCCGAGCGCGTCGGCGAAGGCCGAGGAGTAGTCCGGCCCGGGACCTCCTGCTCGGGACACCCCGCCCGGGCCTCCATCGCGGGATCTCCCGCCTGGGGCCTCCCGCCCGGGACTCCCCGCCAAGGGCACCTGCCCCGACCCGGTGGCAGCGGCGATCCGCCGCGTGCCGCCGGGTCGACGGCCGTCCCGGCCGGGTCCGTCGACGACCGCCGCCGGGTCGGCCGCCCGGTTGTCGGTGGCGGCGGTCACAATGGAGCGGTGAGTACGACCAGCCTGCCTCCCCGCCTCCCGGTGCCCGCGCACGCCGCCCGTCTGCGCGAGACGCTGCTCGCCGCCGACTTCACCGCCGACGGACTCCTCGACCTGCTCGGCGCCCCGGCCTACGCCGCGCTCGCGCGCAGCGAGACCGTGCCCGCGCTGCGCGCCACCCGCGGTGACTCCCCGCTGGAGACCCTCGTCCGGCTCTTCCTGCTCCAGCAGGGCGTCGGGCACGAGCGGGCCGCCGCCGCGCTCCCGCTCGACGAGGCCCTCGCCGACGGCTGGGTCGTCCGCGAGGACGACACCGTCTCCGCCACGGTCGACATCCGGCCGTACGGCGGGCCGGACGGCGAGGACTGGTTCATCGTCTCCGACCTGGGCTGCGCCGTCGGCGGAGCCGGCGGGATCGGAAAGAAGGACGAGGGGGTCGTCCTCGGCGTCGGCGGTGCCTCCACCACCCTCGCCGGGATCACGGTCCGTACGCCCGTCTCCTCCGCGCTCGACCTCGGCACCGGCTCCGGCATCCAGGCGCTGCACGCCGCCCAGCACGCCACCCTGGTCACGGCCACCGACCTCAACCCGCGCGCCCTGGACTTCACGCGGCTCACCCTCGCGCTCTCCGGGGCCCGGGAGGCCGAGCTGCTGACCGGCTCGCTCTTCGAGCCGGTCGACGGGGACACGTACGACCTGATCGTCTCCAACCCGCCGTTCGTGATCTCCCCCGGCGCCCGGCTCACCTACCGGGACGGCGGGATGGGCGGCGACGACCTGTGCCGCACGCTCGTGCAGCAGGCGGGCGACCGGCTCAACGACGGCGGGTACGCCCAGTTCCTCGCCAACTGGCAGCACGTCGAGGGCGAGGAGTGGCAGGACCGGCTGCGGTCCTGGGTGCCCGCGGGCTGCGACGCCTGGATCGTGCAGCGCGAGGTCCAGGACATCACCCAGTACGCCGAGCTGTGGCTGCGCGACAGCGGCGACCACCGCGGCGACCCGGACGCGTACGGCGAGGCGTACGGGCGCTGGCTCGACGAGTTCGAGGCCCGCAAGACGCGCGCGGTGGGCTTCGGCTGGATCACGATCCGGCGGAACGACGCCGTGGCGTCCGGCGCCGTCGAGCCGTCGATCGTCGTCGAGGAGTGGCCGCACCCCGTCGAGCAGCCCCTCGGCCCCACCGTCCTCGCCCACTTCGAGCGCCAGGACTACCTCCGCTCCCACGACGACGCGGCCCTCCTCGCCGACCGGTTCACGCTCGCCCCCGAGGTCGTGCAGGAGCAGGTCGGACTCCCCGGCGCCGAGGACCCGGAGCACGTCGTGCTCCGGCAGAACCGGGGCATGCGCCGCGCCACCCGGGTCGACCACGTCGGCGCCGGGTTCGCCGGGGTCTGCGACGGCACGCTCAGCGCGGGCCGCATCCTCGACGCGATCGGGCAGCTGATGGGCGAGGACCCGGTGATACTGCGGGACCGCACCCCGCAGGCGATCCGGCTGCTCGTGGAGGAGGGCTTCCTGCTGCCCGTCGGTGACGGGAACGGAGACGGCGCGCCGACCGGGGACGGGGACGGCGCTTGATACGGATCGAGCTGGACGAGGCCTCGCTCGGGGCGACCCGGATCGCGATCAGCCCGCTGCGGGACGCGTTCTGCGCGATGCACCTCGCGCTGCCGGGCCGCCACCCCTCCTGGCCGTACCAGGAGTGGGTCGGGCAGGCGCGCGAGGTGTGGCGCGAGGACGACCGGCTCCGGCCGTTGTGGGACCTGTTCGCCGACGGGCGGTACACGGTCTCCGACTTCCTGCTGCCCCGGCCGTTCGGCACGGTCCACGTCCACGAGGAGCTCGCCGCGCTGCGGTCCACCGACCCGGAGTTCGTCCGCGACCAGGTGGCCGTCTGCTACCCCGGCATGGCCGACGCACCCTTCGTACAGCCCTATCTGAAGGACCCGGAGGTCGCCTGCGCGGCGCTCGCCGACGCGTACGCGGCCTACTGGGAGGGCGCGATCGAGCCGTACTGGCCGACGATGCGTCGGCTGGTCGAGGACGAAGTGCTCGTCCGGGCCAGGACGTTCGCGACCGAGGGCGTCGACGCGCTGTTCGCCGGCCTGGAGACCCGGGGGCGGTGGCAGCCGCCCGTACTCGAACTGACCAAGCACATCGACGCGGAGTACGCGCCCGGCGAGCGGCGGCTCGTCCTCGTGCCGCTGGTCTTCGCCGAGGGCTGCCGGCTGTACTCGACGGACGACCCCGAGGTGTTCGCCCTCAGCTTCCAGGCCCGGGGCGCCGGCGCCCTGCGCGAGCCGCCCGAGCCCGTCGCCGAGGACCGGCTCGGGCTGATGCTCGGCCGCGGCCGGGCCGCGGT
Organism: Streptomyces sp. NPDC088553; assembly: GCF_044752965.1. NCBI lineage: Bacteria > Bacillati > Actinomycetota > Actinomycetes > Kitasatosporales > Streptomycetaceae > Streptomyces > Streptomyces sp. NPDC088553. The sequence continues at coordinate 567,116 of NZ_JBIVMG010000006.1, forward strand.
CCTGCGCGAGCTGGGCGGGCCGCTGACCACGGCGGGCCTCGCCGACCGCCTCGGCCTCGCGCCCAGCACGGTCTCCGAGCACCTGTCGGTGCTCGCGGAGGCGGGTGTCGTGACCCGTCACCGGGTCGGACGCTCGGTGTACTACCAGCTGACGGACACCGGCCGTTCCCTGCTCGCGCTGCTCACCGGGGAGGGCGTCCTCACGGCCGCGGCGTGACGCCAGGCCGGCCCGGTGGCAGGCCGGCCCGGTGCCAGGCCCGGCCCCACGCCGAGCCGCGGCCCCACGCCGAGCCGCGGCCTGACGATTCGGGGCCTTCCGAATCGATGGCCGGGTCCCTCACCGGGCTCCTACCGTCCGGCGCATGCTCGCAATCGAGGCGGACGCGCTGCGCCGCACCTTCACCGGCAGGACCGGGTGGCCGAAGGCCCGGCGGACCGAGACCGAGGCCGTCCGCGGCGTCACGTTCGACGTGGCGCCCGGGGAGTTGTTCGGGCTCCTCGGGCCCAACGGCGCCGGCAAGACCACCACCATCAAGATGCTCAACACCCTGCTCCTGCCGACCTCCGGCACGGCCCGGGTGTTCGGCCACGACGTCGCCCGCGACCCCGTCGCCGTACGCCGCAGGATCGGGTACGTCTTCGGCGGTGACCGTGGCCTGTACGACCGGCTCTCCGCGCTCGACAACCTCCGCTACTTCGCCGAGCTGTACGCCGTCCCCGCCCGCGAGCAGAAGCGCCGCATCACCGAACTCCTCGACCTGGTGGGCCTCCTGGGCCGGGAGAAGGAGCGCGTCGAGGGCTACTCGCGCGGCATGCGGCAGCGCCTCCACATCGCCCGCGGCCTGCTCCACCGCCCCGACGTCCTCTTCCTCGACGAGCCGTCCGTCGGCGTCGACCCCGTCGCCGCCCGCGACCTGCGCCGCACGGTCGCCGACCTGGCCGCCGCCGGGACGACCGTCCTCCTCACCACCCACTACATGGCCGAGGCGGACGAGCTCTGCGACCGGATCGCCGTCATCGCGGGCGGCCGGATCCGCGCCCTCGGCACCCCCGGCAGCCTCAAGTCCCTCGTACAGGACCGGGATGTGCTGGAGATCGAGGCGTACGGCGTCGACGACGAGCGGCTCGACCGGCTGCGGCGGGTGCCGGGCGTGCGGGGCGTGTCCGCGGAGGTCCGGGGCGCGCTGCAGACCGTGACCGTGCAGACCGGACGGGGGGCCGCCGACCTGCACGGACCGGTCCTCGCCGCGCTCGACGGCGTACGGATCGGCCGGTTCGCCAGCCGCGAACCGTCCCTGGAGGACGCCTACATCGCGATCGTGGAGGACACGGCGGGCGCCGCGCGGGAGGTGACGCCGGCATGAGCGGGCGTACCGTCGACCCGCGGCGCGTCCCGCGGCTGCTCCTCGTCGGAGTCCGTACGCACGTCTCGTACATGTCGCGCTCCCCGATCGAGATCACCTTCGCCGTCCTCGTCCCCCTCGTCTACGCGACGCTCGCCGTCTACCTGTTCCGCGCCGCGGGGGACCCCGACCGGCTGCTCACCGCCTCCGTCGGGGCCGGACTCATGGGCATCTGGGGCTCGGTGCTCTTCGGTTCGGGCGGCGCGGTGCAGAACCAGCGCTGGCTCGGCACCCTGGAGACCCTGGTCGTCGCGCCGACGCCGCTCGCGCTCGTCCTGCTCCCGATCACCCTCGCGACCGCCGTCATCGGCACGTACGCGATGGGCGCGACCGTCCTGTGGGGCGTCCTGCTCTTCGACGTGCCCCTGGACTTCGCGCACCCGCTGCTCTTCCTCGTCGCCGTCCCGGTGTGCGTCCTCGCGCTCGGCATGACCGGGCTGCTGCTCGCCGCCACGTTCGTCCTGCTGCGCAACGCCAACGCGCTCGCCAACCCGCTCGACACCCCCGTCTGGCTGCTCTCCGGGCTGCTCGTGCCCCTCACCGTGCTGCCCGCATGGACCCACCCGGTCTCCTGGTCCCTGCCCACGACCTGGGGCGCGCGGGCCGTGCACGCGGCGACCTCCGGCGGTGACGTGCTCGCCCCCATGCTGACCGCCGTCGCGCTCGGCGCCGGGTACGCCCTGGCCGCCGTCCTCGTCCTCGGGCGGGTGGAGCGCCGGGCGCGCGCCGCCGCGACCCTCGCCCTCACGTGAAAGGCCACCGTCGGATGCTCCGCTTCCGGTGCCGACTCCTCGGCTTCCGCTTCCTCGCCGCCGCGCGGCTCGTCGTCGTCGGCGGGGCGATCTCCTACCGGGCCCTGTTCAACTGGGCGACGCCGCCGATGTTCATCGGAACCCTGCTGGTCGGGCCGCTTCTCCAGGTCTTCTTCTTCGTCGCTCTGGGGCGTGAACTGGGGGTCGCCGACGACCGTTTCCACCTCGTGGGGAACGCCGTCCTCGCGGCTTCCGCCTCCTGCGTGTACGGCGGCACGATGGCCGTCGCCAACGAGCGCCGGTACGGCACGCTCGGCGCGGTCCTGCTCTCGCCCCGGCACCGGGTCCCGCTGTGGACCGGGCGCGCCCTGCCGTACGTGCTCAACGGGCTGTTCGTCAGCGCCTTCGTGCTCACCGCAGCCTCGCTCGTCCTCGGGCTGCCCGTGCCCGCCGGGGCGCTGCCCGGGCTCGGGCTCGTCCTGCTCGTCGCGGCCGGCGCCTGCTCGGCGTTCGGGCTCACGCTCGGCGCGCTCGGGCTCCGCTTCCGTGACGTGTTCCTGGTGTCGAACGTGGCCAGTTCCGTACTGCTCCTGCTGACCGGCGCGGCCGTGCCCCGGGAGACGCTGCCGGCGTGGATGCGGGGCGCCGGTGAGCTGCTGCCGCTCACACACGCGGCGGACGCGGCGCGCGGGCTGACCGTCGGCGGCGGTCTCGACGGCTCGCTGCTCGGGGCCGAGCTCGCCGTGGGCGCCGGCTGGGGGCTGCTCGCCGTCGTCCTGCTCGGCGTCTTCGAGCGGGGCAGCCGCCGCCGGGCCACCCTCGACACGATGTGACAGAAGAGATGGGCGAGAAGGCCGAGAAGCCCGAGAAGTGCGAGGAGTGACGAATGGGTCACTACCGGCCATCTTCGTGAAACCGTTCGGGCCGCTCCTCGTCGTTCACCCGGAATTCGCACCCATGACGCCGGGAGGTGTCAGCCTCGGCCGTGGGAGACCAACACCGCACGTGAACGGAACGGGGTACGGGCATGGAGAGCGGGCCGGCGATCTTCGCGGGGGCGGCGTTCACGCTGTTCGGAGGCGCGCTGCTGCTGTGGACCACCGTGCGGACACTGCACCGCGAGCCCGTCGCCCACGGGGTCGCCCCACGTGCCGCCGTCGCGCTGACGAGCCTCTTCGGCGCCGCCTCCCTGGCCCTCGGCATCTGGTGCTTCGGCCGCCTCTGACCCCCTCGCCCATCCTCTCCTGATCCTGTCGCGCCCCGCCCGACCGGGAGTCCGGGCGGCAGGAATGCCAGGACTCGGGTTACCGTTCGAGTGGCCGTTGCGGGCTTTCGCCGTTTGACACGGGGGCGGGTTGTACCGTCACACTCCGCAGCGACGGGAGCGTCACCGTCCGTGCCGCTGCCGTGCGTGCCAGCGCCGTACGTGCCAGAGAGTGTCGATCCGGAGAGAAGAGCGAAGTTGTCCCCGACCAGCGAAGCCGCACACGGCGGCCGCCGACTCGTCATCGTCGAGTCGCCTGCCAAGGCGAAGACGATCAAGGGCTACCTCGGCCCCGGCTACGTCGTCGAGGCGAGCGTCGGGCACATCCGAGACCTCCCCAGCGGCGCCGCCGAGGTGCCCGAGAAGTACACCGGCGAGGTGCGCCGCCTCGGCGTCGACGTCGAGCATGACTTCCAGCCCATCTATGTCGTCAACGCCGACAAGAAGGCGCAGGTCAGGAAGCTCAAGGAGCTCCTCGCCGAATCCGACGAGCTCTTCCTCGCCACCGATGAGGACCGCGAGGGCGAGGCCATCGCGTGGCACCTCCAGGAAGTCCTGAAGCCCAAGGTCCCGGTCCACCGGATGGTCTTCCACGAGATCACCAAGGACGCGATCCGCGAGGCCGTCGCCAACCCGCGCGAGCTGAACCAGCGCATGGTCGACGCCCAGGAGACCCGCCGTATCCTCGACCGCCTGTACGGCTACGAGGTCTCGCCGGTCCTGTGGAAGAAGGTCATGCCGAAGCTGTCGGCGGGCCGCGTGCAGTCGGTGGCCACCCGTCTCGTCGTCGAGCGGGAGCGCGAGCGCATCGCCTTCCGTTCCGCCGAGTACTGGGACCTCACCGGCACCTTCGCCACCGGCCGCACCGGTGACGCCTCCGACCCGTCGCAGCTGGTCGCGCGCCTCGCGGCGGTCGACGGCAAGCGGGTCGCGCAGGGCCGTGACTTCGGCGCCGACGGCCGGCTGAAGAGCGAGAGCGTCCTCCACCTGGACGAGGCGAACGCCCGCGCCCTGGCCGCCGCGCTCGCCGACACCGCGTTCGCGGTGCGCTCGGTCGAGTCGAAGCCGTACCGCCGCTCCCCGTACGCCCCCTTCCGCACCACCACCCTCCAGCAGGAGGCGAGCCGCAAGCTGGGCTTCGGTGCGAAGGCGACCATGCAGGTGGCGCAGAAGCTGTACGAGAACGGCTTCATCACCTACATGCGTACGGACTCCACGATCCTCTCCGACACCGCCGTCTCGGCGGCTCGGGCGCAGGTCACGCAGCTCTACGGCGCCGACTACCTGCCGGAGAAGCCGCGCGTCTACGCGGGCAAGGTCAAGAACGCGCAGGAGGCGCACGAGGCGATTCGCCCTTCGGGTGATCGTTTCCGCACCCCCGCGGAGACCGGTCTGACCGGCGACCAGTTCCGGCTGTACGAGCTCATCTGGAAGCGGACCGTCGCCTCGCAGATGAAGGACGCCACCGGAAACTCGGTCACCGTGAAGATCGGCGGCCGGGCCGCCGACGGCCGTGACGCCGAGTTCAGCGCCTCCGGCAAGACGATCACCTTCCACGGCTTCATGAAGGCGTACGTCGAAGGCGCCGACGACCCGAACGCGGAGCTCGACGACCGCGAGCGGCGCCTGCCGCAGGTCGCCGAGGGCGACGCGCTGACCGCCGACGAGATCACCGTGGACGGCCACGCGACCAAGCCTCCGGCCCGCTACACCGAGGCCTCGCTGGTCAAGGAGCTGGAAGAGCGCGAGATCGGCCGCCCGTCGACGTACGCGTCGATCATCGGCACGATCCTCGACCGCGGCTACGTGTTCAAGAAGGGCACGGCCCTCGTGCCGTCCTTCCTGAGCTTCGCCGTCGTCAACCTCCTGGAGAAGCACTTCGGGCGGCTCGTCGACTACGACTTCACCGCCCGGATGGAGGACGACCTCGACCGCATCGCCCGCGGTGAGGCCCAGTCCGTGCCGTGGCTGAAGCGTTTCTACTTCGGCGCCGAGGGCGGCTCGGCCGCCTCCGGCGGTGCCGCGGACGCCGGCAACGGCGACGGGGACCACCTCGGCGGCCTCAAGGAACTCGTCACCGACCTCGGTGCGATCGACGCCCGCGAGATCTCCTCGTTCCCCGTCGGCAACGACATCGTGCTCCGCGTCGGCCGCTACGGCCCCTACGTCGAGCGCGGCGAGAAGGAGGCCGAGGGCCACCAGCGCGCCGACGTCCCCGAGGAGCTCGCACCCGACGAGCTGACCGTCGAGCTCGCCGAGGAGCTGCTCGCCAAGCCGAGCGGCGACTTCGAGCTGGGCGCCGACCCGGTCAGCGGCAACCAGATCGTCGCGAAGGACGGCCGCTACGGCCCGTACGTCACGGAGATCCTGCCCGAGGGCACCCCGAAGACCGGCAAGAACGCGGTGAAGCCGCGCACGGCCTCCCTCTTCAAGTCGATGTCCCTCGACACCGTCACCCTGGAGGACGCGCTCCGGCTGATGTCCCTGCCCAGGGTCGTCGGCGCGGACGCCGAGGGCGTCGAGATCACCGCGCAGAACGGCCGTTACGGCCCGTACCTGAAGAAGGGCACGGACTCGCGGTCGCTCACCGAGGAGGAGCAGCTCTTCACGATCACCCTCGACGAGGCGCTCGCGATCTACGCGCAACCGAAGCAGCGGGGCCGGGCCGCGGCCAAGCCGCCGCTGAAGGAGCTGGGCACCGACCCGGTCAGCGAGAAGCCCGTGGTCGTCAAGGACGGCCGCTTCGGCCCGTACGTGACGGACGGCGAGACCAACGCCACCCTGCGGACCGGCGACAGCGTGGAGGAGATCACGCCGGAGCGCGGTTACGAGCTGCTCGCGGAGAAGCGGGCCAAGGGACCGGCGAAGAAGGCCGCCAAGAAGGCCCCGGCCAAGAAGGCGACCACCGCGAAGAAGACCGCCACGAAGACCGCGGCGAAGAAGACGACGACGGCCGCGAAGAAGACGGCCGCCAAGAAGACGACGACGGCCAAGAAGACGACCGCCGCGAAGAAGACGGCGGCCGCGAAGCCCGAGTAGCCGACCCTGGAACGAACGGTTCCGACGGGGGTGGGGGCAGCTGCCCCCACCCCCGTCCTCCGTTCCTGCCCCCGTCTTCTGTTCGTCCTGTCACAGGCTCGTCCGGATGTTCGGGCGGAGGCCACGGGGAGCAAGGCCGTCCGGATAGGGTGGACGGATGACGCGAGCAGAGCAGCCAGACCGCCTCGGCGATTCCGACGCCGCACTCGTCGCGGATTCCAGGGAGCGTGCCGTACGCGCCCTCTTGCGCCATCAGCCGCTGCGCAGGCTGTGGAGCGCCCAGGTGGTCGGCGGCACCGGCGACGCGCTCGCCCTGCTCGTGCTCGTCCTCCTCGGCCTCCAGGCCGCCGTCACCGAGGGCGCGCTCGGCGGGGGTGAACGGGGCGCCGCGTTCGCCGTGGCCGCCGTCGTCGGCGCCCGGCTGCTCGCCTCGGTCCTCTTCGGGGCCGTCCTCCTCGGCCCGCTGACCGCGCTCACCGGCCCCGGCGGCGCGCTCGACCGGCGCTGGACCATGATCGGCGCCGACGGCGTCCGGATCGCGCTGCTCGTCATCGCACCGCTGTGGATCGACTGGACCCCCGACAGCGCCCTCTGGTACCTGCTCGGCACCGTCTTCGTCACCGGCGCGGCCGAGCGGCTCTGGACGATCAGCCGCGAGGGCGCCGCTCCCGCGCTGCTGCCGGCCCCGCCGATCGAGGGAGCGGCCGTACGACCGCTGCCGGACCACCTCGGCGCGCTGCGCCGGCTCTCCCAGCGCACCGGCTTCCTCGCCGTCCCCGCCGCGGCCGCCGTCCTGCTCGTCGCCACCCTGATCGGCAACCTGCTCGGCGCCGGGATCGACTGGTTCTCGCTGCACCAGGCCGCCCTCGGCTCGTACGTCGCCGCCGGTCTGTTCGCCGCCTCCGTCACCGTCCTGTACGCCATGGCGCTGCCCGCCGGGGACACCCCCCGGCCCCGCTCGCCCTTGGAGGGGCTGCGCCGGCCGACCGGGAAGGGCGCCGACGGCAGCGTCGAGAAGGGCTGCACCGGAGCCCTCTCGCTGCTCGTCCTGACCTGCGCCACCGTCGCCGGGGCCATCGCCGCGGCCGCGTCCGTCGCCGTACTCCACGCCTACGACCTGGGCGGCGGGCCCGTCACGTACGCGCTGCTCGTCCTCGCGCTCAGCGGCGGCGCCGCCGTCGGCATCCGCACCGCCCGCTCGGTCCTTCCCGTCCTGTCCCGGCGCCGGCTGCTCGCGCTCGTGACCGCCGTCACCGGGGTCGCGCTGATCGCGGTGGGCCTGGTGCCGGACACGGCGACCGTGCTGCTCCTCTCCGTCCTCGCCGGATACGCCGCCGGAGTCGCCGCGAACACCGGGCACACCCTCGTCGACCAGGAGACCGAGGAGCCCCGCAGGGCCCGCACCACCGAGCACCTCCAGGCCACCGCCCGCGTCGGCATGGCCATCGGCGCGCTCGCCGCGCCGCTGCTCGCCGCCGCGATCGGACCGCACCGGCTCGCCTCCGACTCGGGGACCTTCCTCTTCGAGCACGGCGGTGCCGCCTTCACGCTCGCCCTGATCGGCGCCCTGCTGCTGCCGGTCGCCGCGCTCGTCCTCGCGAAGACCGACGACCGGGCGGGCGTCCCGCTCCGCCGCGACCTGCGCGACGCGCTGCGCGGCTCCGACCCGGTGCAGGCGCCCTCCCCGACCGGCTTCTTCATCGCCCTGGAGGGCGGCGACGGCGCCGGCAAGTCCACCCAGGTCCAGGCGCTCGCCGAGTGGATCAGGGCCAAGGGCCACGAGGTGGTCGTCACCCGTGAGCCCGGCGCCACCCCCATCGGCAAGCGCCTCCGCTCGATCCTCCTCGACGTGTCGTCGGCGGGGCTCTCGAACCGCGCCGAGGCCCTGCTGTACGCGGCCGACCGCGCCGAGCACGTCGACTCCCTGGTCCGGCCGGCCCTGGAGCGGGGCGCGATCGTCCTCTCCGACCGGTACATCGACTCGTCCGTCGCCTACCAGGGCGCGGGCCGCGACCTCTCCCCGACCGAGATCGCCCGCATCTCGCGCTGGGCGACCGACGGACTCGTCCCGCACCTGACCGTGGTCCTCGACGTCTCCCCGGAGACCGCGCGGGAACGGTTCACCGAGGCGCCCGACCGCCTGGAGTCCGAGCCGCCGGAGTTCCACGCGCGCGTACGGGCCGGATTCCTCGCCCTCGCGGCCGCCGACCCCAGCCGCTACCTCGTCGTCGACGCCGGGCAGGAGCCCGAGGCCGTCACCACCGTCGTACGCCACCGGCTCGACCGGATGCTGCCGCTCTCCGAGGCCGAGGTGAAGGCCGTCGAGGAGGCCCGCCGGAAGGCCGAGGAGGAGGCGCGCCGCCGCGCCGAGGAGGAAGCCGCCCGCAAGGCCGAGGAGGAGCGACTGGAGCGCGAGCGCCAGGAGCAGCTCGCCAGGCTCCGTGCCGAGGAGGAGGAGCGCAAGCGGCGCGAGGAGGAAGAGGCGCGCCGCCTGGAGGCCGAGCGTCAGGCGGAGGAGGCCCGGCGCAAGGCCGAGGAGGCCCGCGTCGCCGCCGAGGAGGAGCGCAGGCGCCTCGCGGCCGAGGAGAAGGCCCGCAAGGAGGAAGAGGAGCGGCTCCGCAAGGAGGCCGAGGAGGAGGCCCGGCTGCGGGCCGAGGCGGAGGAACGCCGCCTGGAGAAGCAGCGCAAGGCGGAGGAGGCCCTGCTCCGCGCCGAGGAGGCCCGCCGGATGGCTGAGGCCGCCGCTGCCGCGAAGGCGGCGGAGGAGGCCGCGGCGAAGGCGGCCGCCGAGAAGATCGCGGCCGAGGCGGCGGCGAAGGCCGCGGCGGAGCGTGCCGCGGCCGAGCGCGCCGAGGCGGAAGCCGCCGCCTCGCTCCGTGCCGAGGCGGCCAAGGCCGCCGCCGAACGGGCCGCCGCCGAGAAGAAGGCGGCGGCGGAGGCGAGGGCCGCCGCCGACGCGAAGGCCGCGCGGGAGAAGGCCGAGGCCGAGGCGGAGGCCGCCGCCGAGCGGGCCGCGCGCGCCGCCGAGGCCGCGGCCGTCGAGCTCTCGGCCAACGAGGTCACCCAGGCGACCCCGATCGTGAAGCCGGACCCGCGGACCGCGAAGCCGGGCACGACGCGGGCCGGGACGTCGGACGGGTCGCGGGCCGGGGCGTCGAAGCGGACCGGGGCGCGGGAAGCGACGCCGGCCGGCGAGCCGGACGCGCCGACCGTCTCGCCCGAAGAGGTCACCGTCGCCACGCCGATCGTGAGGATCGCGAAGCCGGAGGCGGAGACGAGCGTCCTGCCCCGGATCGGTGAGGAGCGCGCCGCCGACGAGACCGCCGTCCTGCCTTCCGTGCGGGACGCCGAGTCGACCGCCGTGCTTCCGTCCGTCCGGGACACCCCGGGGTCCGACCCGGTCGACCGGGTGCCGCAGGGCATCTTCCGGGACGCCGGGCCCGCCCGGCAGCAGCCGCAGGGGTCGGACGACCGGACCCGCGAGCTGCCCCAGCTCGACGAGAACGGCCGGCCCCGCCGCCGCTCCGACTGGGCTGAGGAGACCCCGCTCGACGATCTGCCGACGCTCGCGGACGAGCTGTTCGGCCCGCACGACGACGAGGACGAGGGCCCGCGGCGCCGCCGCTGACCCGCGCCCCCTCCGGCGGGGGTGGAGCTAGCTCCACCCGCGACCGGGAAGCCAGCCCCATACCGCTCTGACCTGCATTTTTCTAGCGTTGTCGGTATGACGACGACTGCAGTGACGGAGAGCGGTGCCGCCCGCGCCCTGGATGCCGCCCTCGCCCTCGACGGGGTGGGCCGAACGTACGGGCGCGGGGCTCCCGCGCTCGACGGGGTGAGCCTGACCGTGCCGCGCGGCCGGTTCGTGGCCGTGATGGGCCCCTCGGGTTCCGGCAAGTCCACCCTGCTGCGGTGCGCCGCGGGACTCGAACGGCCGACGACCGGAACGGTACGGATCGGGGGCACCGACCTCGCCACGCTGAAGGCGGCCGGACTCACCCGGCTCCGCCGCGACCGCATCGGCTTCGTCTTCCAGTCGCTGAACCTCGTCTCCGCCCTCGACGTGCGCGAGAACGTCACCCTGCCGCTGCTCCTCGCCGGCGCCCGGGAGGGCCGGGAGCTCGACGCCCGCGCCCTCGCGGGTCTCGCGGCCGTCGGCCTCGCGGACCGGGCCGGGGACAGGCCGGAGAACCTGTCCGGCGGCCAGCGCCAACGGGTCGCCATCGCCCGCGCCCTGGTCAACGAACCCGATGTCGTCTTCGCCGACGAGCCGACCGCCGCCCTCGACCCGGTCACGGCGGCCGGCGTCCTCGCCCTGCTGCGGCGCGCGGTCGACGAGCGGGGGACCACCGTCGTCCTCGTCACCCACGACCCGGTGGCGGCCGCCTGGACGGACGAGGCCGTGTTCCTCGACCGGGGCAGGCTCGCCGGCCGCCTCGACCGTCCGGACGAGTCGCGCGTACGGGAGATGCTGGGCGCACACCTCCCGGGCGCCGGCCACGCGTTCGGCCGGATGGCGGTGGCCGGGTGAAGCCGCTCGGGAACTCCGCGGTGCGGCTGCTCGCCGCCCGGTCCCTGCGGGCGCACCGGAAGGCATGGGCGGCCGTGTTCGCCGCCGTCGCCGTCACGACCGTGCTGCTCGGCACCCTGGCCCTCGCCGCCGGCTCGGCGGGCCTCGGCCACGCGCGCGTGGAGCGGTACGCCGCTGCGGCCGTCGTCGTCGCCGGCGACCAGGAGGTCCGCTGGACGACGAAGCCCTGGGGGAGCGAGACGCAGACAGAGTCGGCGGGACTGACCGAGCGGGTACGGATCCCGCGCGCGACCGTCGACGTGCTGCGAGCGGTCCCGGGCGTCCGGGCCGCGGTGCCGGACCACACCTTCGTCGTACGGGAGCCGGGCACGGGCGCTCAGACGGACCCGAAGGCCTACACCGGACGGTCCTGGGAGGCCGCTGGGCTGGCCCCGTACCGGCTGGTCGACGGGCGCGAGCCGGTCGGCGCCGGAGAGGCCGTCATGGGCTCCGGCGCCGGGACGCGGGTCGGCGACACCGTCGCCGGGCGGAAGGTCGTCGGCCTCGCAGACGGGCCCGCCGCCCTGTACGTCCCGGCGGCCGAGGCGCGGAAGCTCGCGGGTCACCCGGGCTCCGTCGACGCCGTCGGCGTGCTCGCCGAACCCGGCGTACCCGTGGACACCCTCCACGCGCGCGTGCGGGCGGCCCTGGACGAGGCCGGACTCAAGGACACCGCTTCGGGGCAGCCGCTCCGGGCGCTCACCGGCGACGGCCGGGGCGGTCCCGAGCACCTCGCCGCGGCGCCCGCGCGGGTCGAGCTCCTCCAGCTCCTCGCGGCGATCTCCGGGACCGTCGTGCTCGTCGCCGTGCTCGTGCTCGCCTCGCTCGTCGCGCAGGCGCTCCAGCAGCGCTCCGCCGAGCGGGAGTTGCTGCTGTCGGTCGGTGCGACGGCCCGTCAGGTCCGGGCGGCGGCCGGCCGGGAGGTGACCCGGGTGGCGGGGCTCGCGGCGCTGTGCGGCACGGTCGCGGCCGTACCCGTGTTCCTCGGGCTGTGGTCGGCGCTGCGGGCCCGTGCCGGAGTCGTTCCCGAGGGTCTTGAACTCCCCTCCCCGCCCTGGCTGTTCGCCGCCCCCCTCGTGGTCGCGGCCGTGGTCGTGGGGATCACCCGGCTCGTCGTCCTCTTTGCCGCCCGGCAGCCCCGGCGGCCGGGGAAGGGCGGCGCGCGGAAGGTCGTCGGGATCGTGCTCCTCCTGCTGGGCGTGGCGTCGGCCGTCACCGCCACGGCCCAGGGCGGCGAGGCCGCCGGCGCCGCCGCCGGGGCGGCCACGGTGACCCTGGTCGCCGGGTGCGCGGTGCTCGGCCCCTGGATCGCCGGGGTCGCGATGAAGGTCCTCGACCTGCCGTTCCGCCGGCTCGGCGGCGCGCCCGGACGGCTCACCGCCGCCGGTGCGAGCGCCCACTCGCGGCGCCTCGGGGCGGCGCTCGTACCGGTCGTCCTCGTCACCGCCTTCGCGCTCGTGCAGCTCTCGGCGGGCACGACGATGGGGCGGGCCGCCGACGAGCAGGCGCGGGCCGCGACGACCGCGGACCTCGCACTCACCGGCACGACGGCGGAGCGGGTACGACGGATGCCGGGGGTCGACGCGGCCACGGACGTCCTGCGTTCGACGGTCGTCCTGGCCCGTACGGAGGCCGGTGCGCCGCGCCTCGACCGGCTTCCGGTGCTCGGCGTGGACGCGGCGGGCCTGGCGGGCACGCTCGACCCCGGGGTCGTCGCGGGTGACCTGGTCGGACTCGCCCGGACGGGCACGGTCGCGGTCGGCGCGGACATGGCCGACTCGCTGGACGTACGGCCCGGTTCGACGGTGGACCTGCGGCTCGGGGACGGCACCCCGAAGCGGCTTCGGGTGGTGGCGGTCTACGAACGCTCGCTCGCACTCGGCGAGTTCCTGCTCCCGAAGGCCGAACTTGCCCCGCACATGAGCGATCCGTACCCCGCGCGCGTCCTGGCGTCCACGGCGAACGCGGCCGCGGGTTCCGCCGTGCCGCCCGAGCAGGTGAGTCCGCCGGGCGCCGCACTCCACGGCATCGTCTCGGCCGTGATCGTCTCCGCGATCGGCGGCCTCACCCTCCTCTCCGTCCTCAGCACCCTCACCCTCATCGGTGCGGGACGGCGCGGCGAACTCCACCTCCTCGGCCAGGTGGGCGCGTCGGCCGGCCAGCTGCGCCGGATGCTCGGCCTGGAGGCGGGGTTCCTGACCGCAGCGGGCCTGCTCGTCGGCGTCGTGGTGGCCGCGCTGCCGCTGACCGCCTTCGCGTGGGCGCTGACGGGCGGGCTGCCGTATCTGCCGCCGGAGCAGGCGGCGCTGATCGCCGGCACAGTGGTGGTCACGGTGGTGGCGGGCGTGTTCCTGCCCTCGCGGCGGCAGCGGGCCTGACCCGCGTGGCTCAGGCGTCCAGGTAGGCGAGGACGGCGAGGACCCGGCGGTGGCCGCCGCTGTCGCTCGGCGGCAGGCCGAGCTTCAGGAAGACATTGCCGATGTGCTTGTGCACGGCCCGCTCGGTGACCACCATCGAGCGGGCGATCGTGCTGTTGTCGTGGCCCTGCGCCATGAGTTCGAGGACCTCGCGCTCCCGGGGCGTGAGGGAGTCCAGCGGGTCGTCGCGGCGGCGGGAGAGCAGCTCCGTGACGACCTCCGGGTCCAGGGCCGTACCACCGGCGGCGACCCGCTCCAGGGCGTCGAGGAACTCGTCCACCCGGCCCACCCGGTCCTTCAGGAGGTAGCCGACGCCCCGCGCGCCGCCGCCCAGGAGTTCGGCGGCGTACGTCTCCTCCACGTACTGGGAGAGCACGAGCACCGGGAGGTCCGGCAGCTGCTCGCGGGCCGCGAGCGCCGCCCGCAGCCCCTCGTCGCGGAAGCCGGGCGGCATCCGTACGTCGAGGACGGCCACGTCCGGGCGGTGCTCCAGGAGCAGCGGCAGGACCTCGGGGCCGGTGGCCGCGACGCCGGCGACCTCATGTCCCGACGAGGTCAGCAGCAGCACGAGCCCCTCCCGCAGGAGGACGTTGTCCTCGGCGATCACCACACGCACGGAAGCTCCACTTCGATCACGGTCGGGCCCCCCACGGGGCTGGTCAGTCGTACGGTGCCGTCGAGCGCGGCGACCCGGCGGCGCATGCCGACGAGCCCGGAGCCGCCGCTCTCGCCGGCCTCCGCCCCACCCCGGCCCTCGTCCGCCACGCGCGCGCGAAGAGCGGTCGGTTCGCGGATGAGGGCGACGGAGGCGCGGGTTGCGCCGCTGTGCTTGGCGGCGTTGGTGAGGGCCTCGGCGACCACGAAGTAGGCGGCGGCCTCGACGGCGGCGGGGGCACGGGGGGCGCTCGCGCGGGCGGCGTCGCCGTGTTCCGGCCGGTCGGCGGGGGCACCGGCGGCGTCGAGCCGGCCCGGCCGGTCGGCGGGGGCACCGGCGGCGTCGAGCCGGCCCGGCCGGTCGGCGGGGGCGTGGTCGGCCAGGCCCGTCACGGACACCTCCACCTCCAGACCGCTGCTCGCGGCGAGTGCCCGTACCGCCCCGGTCAGGCCCCGGTCGGTGAGGATCGGCGGGTGGATGCCGCGCACCACGTGCCGCAGCTCGGCCAGCGCCTCCTCGGCCTGCGTCTGCGCGTCGTCGAGGAGCTTCCGCGCGGCCACGGGATCGGAGTCGTACACCCGCTTGGCCAGGCCGATCCGCATGGAGAGCGCCACGAGACGGGCCTGCGTGCCGTCGTGCAGATCGCGCTCGATCCGGCGCAGCTCGGCGCCGTGCGCGGCGATCGCGCCCGCCCGGGTGGCCGTGAGTTCCTCGACCCGGGCGGCGAGCACGGCGGCCCGCGCGGCCGCGGGGCTCGGCGTGAGCAGCGCGCGCGACCACTCGGCCCCCAGGTCGGCGAGCCGTCCGATCAGCGGCAGGACCACCGGCCGTCGCCCCGCGAGCCCGGTCACCACGCCGTCGACCAGCAGCGCGGGCGGCCACAACACCAGCGAGGCGCACCAGACCCCCATGCCGTACAGCAGCTGCGCGGCCGCCCAGATCAGATCCCGCCCCGTGCCCGGATCGGTGACGGCGGTCCGCACGCGCGCGGGGAGGGGCCCTTCGAGCGGCAGATACGCCTCCGGGACGGGCGTTCCGGTCCAGGCGGCGGTCCGGCGCCGCTCCCAGCTCGCCAGGCGGCGCAGCAGCAGCACGCTCTCGGGGAGGACGCCCGCGCCGATGACGGTGGCGGTGAGGAAGGCCGTGAAGAGGGCCAGGCCGACCATCAGGTAACAGAGGATCGCGATCGCGGCGCCGCTCAGGAGATGGAGGGACGCCCGGCCGGATTCCCTGATCGCGTCGCGCATACCCACCAGGTTATGCGGGCGGACCCGAGGGCTGCGGTGGAGCAGGCACCACCATCGGTCCGGGGGTGGGCACCGCTGTGCGGGAGCGCCGGGCGGGCCAAGATCGAACCATGCCTCGTCGGCCGGTCCGACGAGGACCGGACCACCCTCCCCGACTCCCCACCCACGGAGATCACCATGCGCTTCCTGCTCTGGCTGCTGCTCACCGCGAGCGTCCTCGGCAACGCCTACGTCAACACCTTCGCCGGCTGGACCGGAGCCACTCAGATCGCCGCCAGCGTGTGCACCGGCGTGGTACTCCTCGGTTCCGCCGCCGGTCTCTGGCTCACCCGCCCCCGCACCGAGGCCTGAACCGGGCCTACGGCTCCGTCCGCCCGACGGGGGTTGTCAGAGGACTGCCCCACAATGGAGGGCGTACCTGAGGAGGGGCAGACATGGCCGTATGGGACGACCTGGTCGGACAGGCGAAGGTCGAGGAGCAGCTCGCCGCGGCCGCGCGGGACGCCGACGCGCTCGTGACAGCCCATGCCGCCGGAGAGCCCGACCCCGAGGCCTCGCAGATGACCCACGCCTGGCTCTTCACCGGCCCGCCCGGGTCCGGGGTGGAGACCGCCGCGCGGGCGTTCGCCGCCGCGCTGCAGTGCGTGAGCCCCGACCGGGCGCTCGGCGGGGCGCCGGGCTGCGGGTTCTGCACCGGCTGCCACACGGCGCTGGTCGGCACCCACGCCGACATCACCACGGTCACCGCCGTCGGTGCCGTGGTCAGGGTCGAGGACATGCGTGACACCGTCCGCAAGTCGTACACCGCGCCCGCGAACGGCCGCTGGCAGGTCATCCTGGTCGCGGACGCCGAGCGGTTGAACGAGAAGTCGGCCAACGCGGTCCTGAAGGCCGTGGAGGAGCCCGCTCCCCGCACCGTCTGGCTCCTCTGCGCCCCCTCGATCGAGGACGTGCTGCCCACGATCCGTTCCCGGTGCCGCCACCTGAACCTGCGGACGCCCCCGGTGGACGCCGTCGCCGACGTGCTCGTACGGCGTGACGGCATCGATCCGGAGACGGCGCACGCCGCTGCCCGGGCCACCCAGGGGCACATCGACCGGGCCCGGCGACTCGCCACCGATGAGCGGGCCCGGGCGCGGAGGGCCGCCGTCCTCAAGGTGCCCCTGCGGGTCCACGACGTCGGTGGCTGCCTGAAGGCCGCGCAGGAGCTGATCGACACGGCGACGGAGGACGCGAACCAGGTGGCCGAGGAGGCCGACACCAGGGAGACGGAGGAGCTGAAGGCGGCTCTCGGTGTGGGCCCCGGCGGGCGGCTGCCGCGGGGCACGGCCGGCGTGATGAAGGACCTGGAGGCGGACCAGAAGCGGCGCAAGAAGCGGACGCAGATCGACAGCCTCGACCTGGCGCTCACCGACCTGACCGGCTTCTACCGCGATGTCCTGGCGCTCCAGCTGCGCTCGCGCAGCGCCCTCGCCAACACGGACGTGCGGGACGCGGTCGAGCGGATCGCCCACGACACCACGCCGGAGCGCACCCTCCGCCGTATCGAGGCGGTCCTGGCCTGCCGCGAGGCCCTCGACCGGCAGGTGGCCCCGCTGCTGGCGCTGGAGGCGATGACCTTGGCGCTGCGGGACTAGTGATGTCCGGGCGGCGCGGGACCGGACGACGTCGTCGGCAGGACGGGCTCCGGAGTCCGATTGGACACGGTGCGTACCGCTCCGGATACGCTCCGGGAATGGACTCCAGGCGCTTGCTCCGTACGTCCGCCACGGCCCTCGCGGCCGCCGGACTGATCCTCTCCGGCTGCTCGGGCGGAAGCGACGCGGCGGCGTCCCGCACCACGGCGGCCGCCCGGCAGGCCTCGCCCTCCTCCTCGCCCGAGGCGCTGAAGAAGTTCTACAAGCAGAAGCTGACGTGGCGCGACTGCGGTGTCACGGACTTCCAGTGCGCGACCCTGCGGGCCCCGCTGGACTACGCGAAGCCGGACGGGGAGCAGATCGACCTGGCGGTCTCCCGGGTCCGGGCGACCGGCCCCGGAAAGCGGCTCGGTTCGCTCCTGGTCAACCCGGGCGGCCCCGGTGGCTCCGCCGTCGGCTACCTCCAGGGGTACGCGGGCGTCGGCTACCCCGCACCTGTCCGCGCCCGCTACGACATGGTGGCCGTCGACCCGCGCGGCGTCGCGCGCAGCGAGCCGGTCGAGTGCCTGACGGGTCCCCAGATGGACACGTTCACACAGGTCGACCAGACCCCCGACGACACCGCGGAGGTCAACGCGCTGAGCGCCGCGTTCAAGGACTTCTCGGCGGGCTGCGCGAAGAAGTCGCGGGCGATCCTGCCGCATGTCTCCACGGTCGAGACGGCCCGTGACATGGACATCCTGCGGGCGGTGCTCGGTGACGAGAAGCTCAGCTATGTGGGGGCCTCGTACGGCACGTTCCTCGGTGCCACGTACGCCGAGCTGTTCCCGGACCGGGTCGGTCGCCTCGTCCTCGACGGGGCGATGGACCCGTCGCTGTCGGCGATCGACCTCAACCGCGACCAGACGGCCGGCTTCGAGACCTCGTTCCGGGCCTTCGCCGCGGACTGTGTGACCCAGCCGGACTGCCCGCTGGGTACGGTGTCGGTCGAGGCGGCCGGCGAGGCGCTGAAGAGGTTCTTCCGCGACGTGGACGCCGAGCCCGTGCCCACCGGCGAGAGCCGGGCGCTCGGCGAGTCCCTCGCCACCACCGGCGTGATCGCGGCGATGTACGACGAGGGCGCCTGGCCCCAGCTGCGGGAGGCCCTCACCCAGGCGATCGGCGGCGAGGGCTCGGGCCTCCTGGCGCTGGCCGACAGCTACTACGAGCGGGAGGCGGACGGCACGTACGCCAACCTGATGTTCGCCAACGCGGCCGTGAACTGCCTCGACCTGCCGGCCGCCTACGCGGGCCCCGCCGACGTCGCGAAGGCCGTCCCGTCCTTCGAGAAGGCCTCCCCGATCTTCGGCAGGGGCCTCGCCTGGGCGGCCCTCAACTGCACCTCCTGGCCGGCCTCGCCCACCGGCGGCCCCCACCGGATCACCGCCGCCGGCGCCGCCCCGATCCTGGTAGTCGGAACCACCCGCGACCCGGCCACCCCGTACAAGTGGGCCCAGTCCCTGGCCGGTCAGCTCTCCTCCGGCACCCTGCTCACCTACGAGGGCGACGGCCACACCGCGTACGGCCGGGGCAGCGACTGCGTCGACACGGCGATCAACACCTACCTCCTCGACGGCACCCCTCCCGCCGAAGGAAAGCGCTGCTCATAGGCCCTCTCCTGGGGTGGTCGGAGCACCCCGGGAAACTGTGTAGACTTGGCGTCGCTGCTGCACCCACCATGGGTTCGGACGGCGTGCCGCCTTAGCTCAGTTGGCCAGAGCAACGCACTCGTAATGCGTAGGTCTCGGGTTCGAATCCCGAAGGCGGCTCGGATCAGCCCCAGGACTCACTCGCCGTGACCTGGGGCTTTTTCATGCCCGGATGCGTGTGCGTGGTCGTGGAAACCCCACCCGCGTCGAGGACTTCCGTTCCGACAGGTGGGCGGGGGTGGCGGGGCGGGGGCCGGAGGTCGTACAACTCCGGGGGATCTTTTACGGCGGTCGAGGACCTGGGGGAAGCGTGAGCGGCGGTACGGACGCGGGCGGCGGGGACGAGGTGCTGGTCGTCACCGAGCGGACCCGGTTGCGGCGGTTGCGGGAGAAGGGCAGTCATCGGCGGGCCGATCTGGACGCCGTGCTCCGGGCCGGGTTCCTCTGTCATCTCGGCGTCCCCGTCGACGGCACGACGATGGTGGTGCCCACCGCGTACGGCGTCGAGGGCGACCAGCTGTACCTGCACGGGTCCGTCGCCAGCCGCAGCCTCGTCCAGGCGCCCGACACCACCGTCTGCGTCACCGTCACCCACGTCGACGGGCTGGTGCTGGCCCGTTCCGTCTTCGAGCACGGGGTGAACTACCGCTGCGCGATGATCTACGGCGTCCCGCGCCTCGTGACCGACCCGGACGAGAAGCTGCGCGGCCTGCGGGCGCTCACCGAGCAGAGCTCCCCCGGGCAGTGGGAGTACGCACGGCAGCCCAGCCGCAAGGAGCTGGCCGCGACCGCCGTGCTCGCGCTCGACCTGACGGAGGCCTCCGTGAAGACCCGCGGCGGGCCGCCGGACGACGGTGATTCCGAGGACGCGGCGCTCGGACTGTGGGCCGGGGTGCTGCCCGTGGTCACCACCTTCGGTGAGCCGGTCACCGATCCCGTGCTGCCCGCCGACGTCGTACCGCCCGCCCATGTGGCATCCCGTGCGGGGCGCGTCCTCGGGGAGTGAGCCGGGGGAGCGCGCGGAGAGGGCTCAGAGCTGGAGCCTCAGGCGGCCCAGGTGGTCCGCGTCCGACAAGGCGTCGATCGCCGTGATCCGGTCCTCGAGGACGGTGAAGGCGAACACGAGCCGCGGGTCGCCCTCCGCCGGCCAGGCCAGCCCCGCCGCCCCGTCCACCAGGGCCTTTCTCGCCGTGCTCAGCTGCGGGGCGATCGCCTCGGCGACCGGCCCGGGGCCGTGCACGTTCGCCGCCCCGGCCCGTTCGGCCGCGGCGTCCGCCCGCAGCACCACGGCGGGGTCGAGGAGCTCGCGCAGGGCGGCGGCGTCGCCGCTCCGCGAGGCCGTCAGGAAGGCCGCGACGACCTCCCGCTGACGCGGCAGGTCCGGCTCCGGCATCTCCTCGGCCTCCCGCAGCCGGTAGCGGGCCCGGCCGGCGAGCTGGCGGGTGGCGGCCGGGGTGCGTTCCACGATCGGGGCGATCCGCTCGTACGGGACGGAGAACTCGTCGTGCAGGACGAACGCGAGCCGTTCCGGTGGTGTCAGTCCGTCGAGGGCCGTCGGCGGGGGCGGTTCCCCGGGCTTGCTCCGGTGGTCCGGCACGCCCGAGGCCCACGGGTCCCACGGGTCCCAGGGGTGTTCGCGATGCGTCTCGCGGGACCGGAGCCGGTCCAGGCAGGCGCGGGCCACGGCCTCGGTGGGGTCGTACGGGGCCGGGACGGGGCCCGGCGCGATCGGCGGCCGGGCCGGCCAGGTCCTCCGTACGTCCTCGACCGCCTCGTCCGCCTCCTCGAAGGTGCCGAGGAGGCGGTGCGCGACGGCCCGCAGGTGCGGTCGGTGCTCCTCGAAGGGAGCTGCGGGGAGGGCTCCCGGGAGGGCTCCCGGGAGCGTTGCGGGGACAGCGTTCTCATCCACGGGGCGTGGCCTCCGTCGGGCGAGGAGGGCAGGAGGGGATCAGTCGCCGTGACCCGTGCCTCCGCTGCCGAAGCCTCCGCTGGAGATCCCGCCCCACTTCCGCTTCTCCTCGGTCGGCGGGTCGGGTGACGCCTCCGAGCCGTCCTTGAGCTGGTACGGCATGAGCCGGTGCTCGCCGTCCGTCTGCGGCATCTCGGTCGGCCTGCGGTACCCGGACGCCTCGCCCGGCAGGCTGCCGTCGTCCGGCCGGTGCGGCTGCTCCTCCGGCGTGGGCGGAGCGGATTCACGGTTGCGGACCCGGATGCCCAGCCAGAACGCCGCGATCAGTACGGCGACCAGGACGAGGCCGCCGATCACCTGTCCGAGGCCTGACTGCCAGACTCCCGCGGCCAGGGTCTGGGCTGCGCTGAGAGTGTTCATACTCCAGGATTACCCCTTTTCTGCCGTTTTGGACGCACCTGGCGAAGACGCCCGCGGATTCCTTCGAAGTCGCTGAAACATTTGCCCCTCCCCGTCGCGTCAATGAGGTGTACGGCGACCACACCACGTGACCGCGAGGGAAAGGAGGGGCATGAGACAGTCCCGCGCGGACGAGTTCCTGGAGTTCGCCGCCGCCCGCACGAGCCCGCTGTTCCGCTCGGCGTGCCTGCTGACCAGTGGGGACACCCACCTCGCCGAGGACCTCACGCAGGAGACCCTCGGCAGGATGTACGCCCTCTGGGGCCGCATGGCCCGGATCGGGAACCCCGCCGCGTACGCCCAGACCGTGCTCGTCCGCACGTTCCTCAGCCACCAGCGGCGCCGGTCGGCCACCGAACGCCCGCTCGGCGAGCTACCCGACCGCGCCCCCGACCACGGCGAGGACCCGGCCCTGCGGATCGCGCTGCTCGACGCGCTGGCCGGGCTCGCCCCCAAGGACCGGGCGGTCGTGGTGCTGCGGTACTGGGAGGACCGCAGCATCGAGGAGACGGCCGACGCCCTGCACGTCAGCTCCGCCGCGGTACGCACCCGCTCCGTACGCGCCCTCGCGAAGCTCCGCGAACGACTCGGCGGCAGCATCGCCGAGTTCGCCGCGCGCTGACCGCCGCCGGCCGCGCCCGCCCCCGCGGGACTTCCTCCTCCGCACTTCCTCCTCACCCCAGGCTTCCTCATCCACTGACCGGAGACGGTGAATTCGACATGCCTCAGAACGAAGGCCCCCAGCACGAAGGGTTCGAGGACGAGCTCGGCGCGATGCTGCGCCGCACCGGCGACGGCTTCGCCGCTGATGACCGGCGCGAGCTGGTCGAGGGCGGTCTGCGGCGCGGCAAGCGGCGTCTGGTCCGCCGTCGCCTCGCGATGACCGGCGGCGTCCTCGCGCTCGCCGCCATCGGCATCGGCGGTGCGTACGGCGGCTCGCTGCTGTCGCCCGCCGCGGGCCCGTCGCCCACCTCCGTGGCGGCGCCGCCGACGCCGCGCGCCACCACCGACCCCGTCCCCGGGAAGCAGCTGCCGGGTGAGGCGACGATCCCGGTCAAGGACATCGCCTCCGCCCTCAAGAACAACACCCCGGCGGGGACCTGGCAGTTCGACAACCTCGACGGCACGGGCCAGTCCGTCGCCGGCGTCTTCGACGACGGCAACGGCAAGGCCGCCGTCACCGTCGGCCTCTTCCGTACCGGCACCGGCGAGGCGGGCGAGGACCAGGTGGCCTGCCCGGACAAGGTCGCCGTCCCCTACGACGACTGCACCGAGGAGAGGCTGACGGGCGGCTCCCGGCTCATGATCCTCCAGGGGTACGAGTACCCCGACAAGCGCGAGGAGACCAAGGCCTGGCGTGCGGTCCTGCTCACCCGGGACGGCTTCCTGATCGACGTGAGCGAGTACAACGCCGCCGCCGAGAAGGGCGCTCCCGTCAGCCGTGAGAACCCGCCCTTCACACCCGCCCAGCTCAAGGCGCTCGTCACGGCCCCCGACTGGGGCCCGCTGGCCGCGCAGCTGCCCGAGCACCTGGACGCGGCCGGCGGCGAGGGCGGCCAGGGCAGCGGCGCCGGCCAGGGCGGCGGCGCGGACGAGCCCCCGCGGCACGTGGAGCCGGACGGCGCCGCCGTCCAGTCCACCTTGCGCTCCCTCCTGCCCAAGGGCCTGAAGGTCGCCGACAAGGGCGGCGAGGGCGAGTACGCCTACGTGGTCGTCGACGACGGCAAGGGCAAGAGCCTCGTCCAGATCAACGTCCAGCCGAACATGTCGAACGTGGCCGGCGACCTCTTCGGCAGCGGGGACGTCACCACGCTCCCCGACGGCCGCAGGGTCAAGCTCACCCAGGAGCCGGGTGAGAAGGGAGGCGAGGGCGTCGTCTGGTGGACCGTCGACACCATCACCCCGGAGGGCTTCCGGGTCGTCGTGTCCGCCTTCAACGCCGGCACCCAGCACGAGGCGGCCACCCGCGCCGAGCCCACGCTGACGATGGAGCAGCTGAAGTCGATCGCGCTGAGCCCGAAGTGGCAGAAGCTGCCCACGAAGTAGCGGTCGGACAGGAGGGCCCCGCACGCGTCCGCGTGCGGGGCCCTTCGGCCTTCCCCCGCGGCTACTTCGCGTCCGCGTACCGCTCCACCGTGGCCACCGTGAACGGGAACCGCACCGGCGTGTCCCCGAACGCGATCCGGCCCGCCTCGTCCCCCGCCGCCCGGATCGCCGCCGTGACCGCCTCGGCCTCCTCCGCGGGGCAGTGCACGATCACCTCGTCGTGCTGGAAGAACACCAGCTCCGCCCGCATCCCGGAGAGCGACCGCCGCAGTGCGGCCAGCATCAGCAGCGCCCAGTCGGCCGCGCTGCCCTGCACCACGAAGTTACGGGTGAACCGGCCCCGCGCCCGCGCGTTCCCGGAGGCGTAGCCGGGGGTGAACTCCGCCTCCTCCGCCGCCGGTTCGCCGCCCTCCTGCGGCAGGCCCGCCTCCTCGTCCTCGCCCGAGCCGACCGCCCGCGGGCTGGTCCGGCCCAGCCAGGTCCGTACGAGCCGGCCCTCCTCGCCCGCCTTCGCCGCGTCGTCGACATAGGCCACCGCGCGCGGGAAGCGGCGCCGCAGCGCCGCCAGGTTCTTCAGGCCGTCGCCACTGGTCTGCCCGTAGATCGCGCCCAGGAGCGCGATCTTGGCGTGGTCGCGGTCGCCGGAGAAGGCCCGGTCCGACAGCCGTGTGTAGAGGTCGTCGGGGTGCCCCGCGACCTCCATCAGGCCCGGGTCACGGGAGATCGCGGCCAGCACGCGCGGCTCCATCTGGTCCGCGTCGGCCACGACGAGGCGCCAGCCCTCGTCCGCGACCACCGCGCGCCGGATCACCTTCGGGATCTGCAGGGCCCCGCCGCCGTTGGTCGTCCAGCGCCCGCTGACCGTGCCCCCGGGCAGGTACTCCGGCCGGAAACGGCCGTCCCGCACCCAGTCCTGGAGCCACGACCAGCCGTGCGCCGTCCAGATCCGGTACAGCTTCTTGTACGCGATCAGCGGCTGCACCGCCGGGTGGTCGAGCTCCTCGAGCTCCCAGCGGCGGGTCGATCTCAGCCGCACCCCGGCCTGCGCGAAGGCCTTCACCACATCGGCGGGCAGATCGGGCCGGACCCGGCGACCGAAGGCCGCCGACACCTCGTCCGCGAGCTCCGCGAGCCGGCGCGGCTCGCCCCCGCCCGCGTACCGCTCGCCGAGCAGCTCGTGCAGCAGGTCCCGGTGCACGTCCGCCCGCCACGGCAGGCCCGCCCGGTGCATCTCGGCGGCCACCAGCATCCCCGCCGACTCGGCGGCCGTGAGCAGCCGCATCCTGCCCGGGTGCTCCGCCCGGTCGTGACGGCGCAGCTGCTCCGCGTAGACCGCGAGGAACCCGTCGAAGGGGACGGAGACGACGGGGCGCGGCTCGAAGAGCGAGTCCTGCGAACCGGGCTCGGCGCCGCGCTGCGGGGGGTCGGGGGGCACCGGGGCGTTCCGCAGGCGCGCCCAGGCCGCCGCCGCGGAACGGGGCTCGCCGAGCCGCCCCTCGTGGCCGAGGAGCAGCTGCTCGGCGTCCTCCACGTCGTAGCACCGCTCGACCCGTACGCCGCCGGCCAGCAGGCGGGGGTACACCTCGGCCGTCGACCGCCACACCCAGCGGGCGACCTCGGGTCTGGCCCGTACGGCCGCGACCAGGTCGGGCTCGCGCCGCACGTCTCCGGCGGGCAGGCCGTCGGGGCCGAGGGGGACGAGCAGCGCGCCGTCTCCCTCGGCTTCGGCTGCGAGGGCCCAGCGCTCGGTCATGGGTGCGAGTCTGACACCCGGCACTGACACCCCCCGGCCTCCGCCGCGCCGCGCTCCCCGCCCTTGCGGAACAGTTGCCCACAACCTGGGGAGGGGGAAGTCGCCCACGACCGGGGGAGTGGGAAGGGGGGAGGGGGCACGCGCCCGCGTGAAGGTGGCGGGTGGCCGGCGCGGCGCCCCACCGCTCGGACCCCGCGCGCCGCAGGCGTTACGCCGCCGCGTGGAAGAGGGCCGCTGCCTCGCCACGGGAGTCGACGCCCAGTTTGTTCAGGATGTTGGCGACGTGGAACTTCACCGTCGACTCGCTGATGTGCAGCGCCTCCGCGATCCTCCGGTTGCGGTGACCGAGGGCCAGGTGCCGCAGGACCTCGACCTCCCGCTCGCCGAGGCCGGTCAGCGGGTGCGCCGCCTCGACCGGCGCGGCCGGTGCCGCCAGCGGGATCACCGCCGTGATCGTCGTGCCCCAGCCCGGCACCGCGTCCATGTCGAGCCGCCCGCCGAGCACGTCGAGCCGGTCCTTGATCGTGCCCGCGCCCAGGTCGCAGGGGGCGAGCGCGCCCGCCCCGTCGTCGCGTACCGAGGCCCGCAGCTCGTGTTCGGTCAGCTGCCAGCCGACGTGGATCCGGTGCACCGAGTCCTGTTCGAGCACGATCAGGAGCAGGGACCGGACGATCGCCCGCGCGCTGTGCGCCACGTCCGCGGCGAGCGAGCGGTCCGAGTCGGGCGCGCCGAGATCGAGCCGGACCTGGCTGTGCCGGAGCATCGGCCGGAGTTCGGCGGCGAGCCGCTCGAAGGCGTCCTGGACCGGTTCCTCCGCGAGCGCCCGGTCGCGCCGCTGCGCCGCGCGCATCTCGATCAGCACCGACGCGGCCAGGTCGGTCGCGGTCGCCCGGGCGGTCGTGTCGTCCAGGGCCCGGCTGCGCAGCACCCCGAGGACCCCGGAGAGGGCCGCGGAGTGCGTGGCGGTCAGCTCCGCGATCACCCGCGCCCGGGTGTCGGCCGCCGCCCGCGACCGTGCAAGGGCCCCCGGCAGGGCCTCCGTCGCGAACCGGTCGAAGTGGCTTGCCACCAGGTCCCACAGGGCCTGCGCCACGGCGAGTTCGGCCTCGCCCGCCGGGACGGCGCCGTCCTCCCGTACGAGCACGAGGACCGCCCCGCGCGCGGTCGCGTCGCTGGTGACGGCGACGACCTCGCGCTCACGGCCACCGATCGTCGCCACGCCCTGCCAGGGCCTCCCGGGCACGCCGGCCGCGAGCAGCGGGGCCAGTTCGGAGGCGGTGAGCAGCTCCGTACCGCCGAGGGCCTTGAAGGGCGAGTGGGCGCAGTGGGTGGAGAGTTCGGCCGCGTCCACGTGCGGGACGAGCGGGGCGAGGGCGGCCGAGACCTTGGGGAGGATCTCCCCGAGGGGCTGCCGGATGATCTCGTACGCGGTGGTCAGCGTCTGCGCGTCCATGCGAGCGAGCGTACGCGGGGAGGGCTGGGGAGCGGCCGGTCTTTCGGCCAGGTGGGACTGGCCGTCGGGAGGGCGGGGAGGGGGTGGCCGTGGCCGCAGGCTGGGACCGTCGAAGTGAACGGGCGGCTGTGGAGGCTGAGATGGAAGCGATCGTGTACGTCGAGTTCGGTGGTTCCGAGGTGCTGCGGCACGCGACGGGTGTCGCCGTACCGGAGCCCGGTCCCGGCGAGGTGCGCGTCAGGGTGGCGGCCGTCGGGGTCAACCCGGTGGACTGGAAGCGCCGTTACGGCTGGGTCGAGGAGTTCTACCCGACGACCTTCCCCGCCGTCCCCGGCCTGGAGTTCGCGGGCACCGTCGACAAGCTCGGCGAGGGCGTCACCGGTCTGGCGGTCGGCGACGAGGTCCTCGGCTGGACGAAGACCGGCGCGTACGCCGAGTACGCGATCGCCGGCATCGTCGCGCCGAAGCCGGCCGGGCTGTCCTGGGAGGCCGCCGCGAGCCTCCCGGTGGCCGGCGAGACGGCGCAGCGGGTCCTCGACCTGCTCGGCGTACGGGCCGGCGAGACGCTGTTCCTGCACGGTGCGGCGGGGGTCGTCGGCTCGGTGGGCGTCCAGCTCGCCGTCGCCGCCGGGGTCACCGTGATCGGCAGCGCGTCCGAGTCCAACCACGCCTACCTGCGTGAACTCGGCGCGATCCCGGTGGCGTACGGCGAGGGCCTGGCCGACCGGGTGCGGGCCGCCGCCCCGGACGGCGTCGACGC
This sequence comes from Streptomyces sp. NPDC088553, assembly GCF_044752965.1. Taxonomy (NCBI): domain Bacteria; kingdom Bacillati; phylum Actinomycetota; class Actinomycetes; order Kitasatosporales; family Streptomycetaceae; genus Streptomyces; species Streptomyces sp. NPDC088553. The sequence continues at coordinate 594,168 of NZ_JBIVMG010000006.1, forward strand.
GGTCTTCGACGCCGCCGGGCACGGGGTGCTGCCGGTCGCGATCGAGCTCATCGGCGGGGGCGAGCCCGGCGGGGAGGAGGCGGTGAAGGAGCGGATCGTGACGATCGCGGACGTGGACGCGGAGAAGCACGGGATCGTCTTCTCCGGGGTCATGGGCGACGCCGACGCCGTACGGGCCGGACTCACCGCCCAGGCGCGCGGGGCGGCGGCCGGGACCCTCGCGGTCCGGCTCGCGGACACGCTTCCCCTGAAGGAGGCGGCACGGGCCCAGGAGCTGAGCGAATCGGGGCACACGCGCGGCAAGTTGATCCTGACCCCCTGACCCCGTGACCCCGTGACCCCGTGACCCCGTGACCCCGTGACCCCGTGACCCCGTGACCCCCTGACCCCGTGGCTCCTCGTAACTCCCGTGACTTCGTGACCCCGTGGCTCCTCGTAACTCCCGTGACTCCGGGTGCGCGGTGGGGGAGGGTGGGGCGATCCCTCCGCCGTGAGCGGCGGTCACGACCTGGAAGGCGACGTCGATGTACGCGATACCCCTGGGAGACGACGGCGCGGAGCTGCGCCCGCTCGAACCGTGGCAGGCGGAGGAGTTCCTGGCGCACATGGACCGGGGACGCGAGTTCATCGGCGCGCGCAACGGGCTTCCCGACGTCGTCACCGACCTGGAGTCCAGCCGGGCGTTCCTCCGCCTCTACGCGGAGAAGGTGGCCGCCGACTCGGGCCGCATCCACGGCATCTGGTCCGACGGCACCCTCGTCGGCGCGGTGATCCTCCGGCAGCTGGACACGAAGAGCGGCAGGGCCGAGGCGGGCTGCTGGCTGGAGCCGGCGGGTGTCGGCAAGGGCCTGGTGACCCGGGCGGCCCGGACGCTCATCGACTGGGCGATCGAGGTACGCGGGATCCACCGGGTGGAGTGGGTGGTGTCCTCCGACAACGAGCCGAGCATCGCGGTGGCCCGCCGCCTCGGCATGAGCAGGGACGCCGTCCTGAGGGGCAGTTACCCGTACCGGGGACGACGCCACGACGAGGAGGTCTGGTCGGTCCTCGCGCCGGAGTGGAGGGCGGCGAAGTCCGCGTCCGCGGGGGCGGGGGAGAGCGGGGCCTGAGTCGGACGGCCGGGGCCGGGGCGGCACGGGGGTGCGTCCCGGTTCCCGTCCTGTTCAGGGCCCTTCCTCCTGATCCGGATCCTCCGGATCAGGGAGCGGCGCGCCAAGGGGCCCCTCCGGGGCCGGAGCCGGAGCAAGGGCCTGGGCCGGATGGGGGACGAAGACGCTCAGTCGGTACGTCGTCGGGTGATCCGAGCGTCCGCAGAGCATGTCCAGCCGGACCGCGTCCCAGTCGAGACCGGGCTCCTCGGCCCGTAGCCGCCGGAGCTCCGCCTGCCACTCCGACTCGTCCCTCGTCGAGTGGCGGAGCTCCCAGCGCCCGGCGTCCGGGCCGAAACGGTCCGCCTCGCGCGCGAAGTCCGCGAGCTCCCGCTGCCGCTGTCTCTTCCGCTTCCGCTGTCCCGGCACAGGGCCGATGATCGCCGTCCCCCGGAGCGCCCCGCAAGGCGTTTCGCACGGGCGGACGGGCACGGACGGGGACGGGCGGGCTGAACGGCTGGACGGGTCGGCTGGACGGGGCGGTGACCCGGCTCCGACCCCGGTCACCGCCCCGTCCGTTTCACCATCGCCGCTCAGCGCGTCAGGCGCCACGCGGGGAGGGCCGACGCGGCGATCGCGACCGCCGCGCACACGCCCGCCGCCGCGCCGACCGTGGCCCACGGGAGGGCCAGGGCCACCGGGGCCGAGAGGGCGGCGAGGCCCGCTCCCAGGGTGCCCAGGACCAGCGCGGTCACCGCGAGGCCGAGCAGGGTGCCGATCGCCACGGCGAGGGCCGCCTCGCCCGTCACCACGCGCAGGATCTGGGCCCGGGTGGCCCCGGCGAGCCGGAGGGAGGCCAGTTCTCCGCCGCGTACGGAGGTCGCCATGAGCAGGGTGTTGGCGAGGCCGATCACCGTGTACACGAGGGCGATGCCGAGGACCAGGACCATGCCGAGCCGGGCCTGCGGGCCGCCGTTCGACGGGCGCTCGGCGTCGGCCCACGCGTCGGCCGTCCTGACGGTGCCGCCGCTCGCCGCCAGGGCCCGCACCGTGGCCGTACCGCCGCCGCGTGCGTCGATCCGGTCGAGGGCGGAGCCGGGGGCGTTCGCCCGGGTGACGTACGGGCCGTTGTCGCCGGTCCCGAGGGCGAGGACGGCCGCGATCCGGAGTCGTACCGGACCGGTCCCGTCCGCCCGCCAGACCTCGACGGTCTCGCCGACCCGGCGCCGCTCGAACTCCTCGTTGACCACGATCGACCGGTCGTCGAGGTCCCGCGGATCGCCGGCGACCACGGGCAGCCGGGCGAGCTCGGCGAAGGCCGCCGGATCGGTGACCGCCCGCGCCCCGTACTTCACGACGGCCGCGTCCCCGTCCCGTACGAAGACCGAGGTCGGCCCCGTCGCGGAGACGACCGCCCCGGCGGGCGCCGCCACCGGCCTCAGGGCCGGGCCTGCCACGACGTACTCCGCGGCCGTCTGCTCGCGTCCTTCGGCGCCCTTCGCGCGCGTGACGCTCGTCGCCGAGCCGAAGAGCGTCCCGGCGAGCGCCACGGTCACGAGGACGGGGGCGGCGACGGCGGCCGTACGGCGGACCGAGGCGGCGCTGTTCTCCCGTACCAGCGTCCCCACGGCCCCCCGCAGCCTCAGCAGCCGGGCCACCGGCCGGACCAGGAGCGGGGAGAGCAGGGCGATGCCGGTGATCAGGAGCATCGGGAGGGTCGTGTACGTCTTCCGCTTGAGCAGCGCGGACGGGTCCGTCGCGCATGTCCAGGCGAGGAGCCCCAGGCCGGCCAGGAGCAGTGCCGTACCGAGCAGGGCCCGGCCGAGGGGCAGGGTGTCGGCGTCGACGTCCGCCTCGCGGAGCGCGGCCGTCGGGCCGATCTTCCCGGCCCGCCGGGACGCGGCGGCCGCCCCGGCCAGGGCGACCGTCACGCCCGTCCAGAACGCGGCGTGGAAGGGCCACACCGGGTCGTCGACCGTGAACCACGCGGGCGCGAGGCCGCCGTCGACGAGGGTCCGGGCGAGCAGCGGCGCCCCGGCCGCACCGAGCGCGCACCCGGCGGCGGAGGCGAGGACGCCGAGCGCCGCGGCCTCGGCGAGCAGGAGCCGGCGGATCTGTCCGGGGGTGGCTCCGGCGGTCCTGAGCAGCCCGAACTCGCGGCGGCGCAGGGCGACGGCGAAGGCGAAGGTGGAGGCGACGACGAAGACGGAGACGAAGGCGGTGACGCCGCCGGAGGTGCCGAGGAGGGCGTTGACGCCGACGAGGGCGTCGGCGTCCCGGTCGTGGCCGGGGTCGGCGCGCCGCCGTTCGTCGCCGGTGAGGACCTGGGCACGATCGCCGACGAGGGCGCGGACCTCGTCGGCGGGGGCGTCGACGCCGACGGCGTCGGGGCCGCCGGAACGGGTGACGGTCCAGCGGGCCCGCAGCTCACGGAGCAGTTTGTTGTCCACAGGCTGTGGACGGTCGAGCCGCCGCGCCACGGACACGGTTCCGGGTCCGCGCCGTACGTCCAGTGTCAGCCGGTCCTGACCCTGCACCACGACGGGCGAGGAGGCGAACCGCTGAGGAGAGCGCTCGGGCGCGTGAAAGGTCGCGGACAGCCCGAGGCCCATGGTGGCGAGCAGCCCCACGCCGAGCGCGAGGGCGACGAAGCCGCCGAGGAAGGAGGCCCAGCGGGCACGGAGGCCGGAGAGGACGACGGTCAGCACGTAGCGCTCCCGGGGCGGGTGGTGCTCCCGCTGGGGGAGGCGGTCCCGGGGCGGGTGGTGCTCCCGGTGGGGGAGGCGTTCCCGGGGTGGGTGGTGCTCCCGCTGGGGGAGGTGGTCCCGGGGTGGGTGGTGCTCCCGGTGGGGGAGGCGGTGGTGCGGGCCGGGCCCGGTTCCGCGACCGGCGTGACCGTCGGCGGTGACACCGACTCCGGGGCGGTCGTCCGCGGCGCCACGGTCTCCAGCGCGGTCATCCGCGCCGCGACCGCCTCCACCGTCGGGGCCGGAAGCTCACCCGCCACCCGCCCGTCGACCAGGAAGACCACCCGGTCCGCGCGGGCCGCCGCCACCGGGTCGTGGGTGACCATGACGATCGTCTGGCCCTCCCGGTCGACCAGCTCCCGCAGCATGTCGAGCACCTCGCGGCTCGTCGTCGAGTCGAGCGCGCCGGTCGGCTCGTCGCCGAAGAGAACGGCCGGACGTGTGATCAACGCCCGTGCGATCGCCACCCGTTGCTGCTGTCCGCCCGACAACTCGCCCGGCCTGTGCCGCTCCCGCCCCGCGAGCCCGACGCGGGCCAGCGCCTCCCGGACCTGGGTACGGGACGGGCGGCGGCCGGCGAGCCGGAGGGGCAGGGCGACGTTCTGCGCGGCCGTGAGGGCGGGCAGCAGGTTGAAGGACTGGAAGACGAAACCGATCCGGTCCCGCCGCAGCAGGGTCAGCCGCCGCTCGCTCAGCCCTTCGAGGGCGACCCCGCCGACCTCCACCTGCCCGGAGGTGGGCCGGTCGAGCCCGGCCGCGCACTGGAGCAGCGTGGACTTGCCGGAGCCCGACGGGCCCATGACGGCGGTGAAGGTCCCGGCGCGGAAGTCGAGGTCGACGCCGTCGAGGGCGCGGACGTCCCGGTGGTGCCGGGTGAGCCGGCGGAGCCGTACGGCGGCGGTGGAGGGCGGGGCGGAGGCCGGCGTGGAGGTGGCCGCGGGGGTGTTCGAGAGCGTCGGGGTCATGGCTCAAGCGAACCGTTCGCGCGGCCGTCGATCACGACCACTGGCGGGCGTCCAGGGGGTATGCCTGGCCCTACCTCGGAGCAGGGTCAGCCCTCCCGTACCGCCTTCACGAACACGTCGAGCGCGTCGAGCGGTTCGCGGCCGCCCAGCAGCGTGCGCAGGTCGCTCTTCACCCCCGTACCGTCCATGAAGCCGTGGGCGATCGCCGAGTACGTGCTCGCCAGCATCGGCACCTGGAACGGCACCGCCCCGGACGCGGCGATCGCGGCGCGGGCGTCGGCGAGCGTGCCGGGGGCGTACGTGGCGCCCAGGGCCTCCGCGAGGTCGGCGCCGCCGAGGGCGCGCTCGCCGACGAGCTCGTACACCCGGTTGCGGTGGGCGGCCGGGTCCGTCGCCACCGAGACGGCGATGTCGGCGAGGTCCGCGCGGGCGACGGTGGCGAGACGGCCCTCGCCCAGCGGGCCGGTGATCCGGTTGTCGGCGTCGGGCGCGGCGATCCAGGTCAGGAACTCGGCGTAGAGGCCGTTGCGGAGGATCGTCCAGTCGAGGGTGGCGGAGCTCCGCAGCCGCCGCTCGGTCCAGCGGTGGGCGAGCGCGTACGTGAGGTGGTCGCCGTCGCCGGAGAGGCTGGTGTAGACGACGTGGCGCACGCCCGCCGCCTCCGCGGCCGCTATCGCGGCCTCGTGACGGGCCACGACCGTGTCGTCCTCCCCGTAACCGGCGGAGACGAGCAGCAGCGTCTCCACCCCGGCGAAGGCCTCCGGCAGGGTCCCGGGCGCGTCGAAGTCGAGGCGACGGGTGCCGGGCAGCCCCGCGCGCGTGCCGAGGACGACGTCCTCGCGACCGGCGAGCCGTGCGGCGACGAGCGAGCCGAGAGCTCCCGAGACACCGGTGACGAGCAGCATGTTTTCCCCCTCGGGCCCTCGGGCCGTGGTGACGATGGGATGGCTGAGACCATCGTGGGGGGACGGAGAAGATCGCGGAAGGAGGCACATTCATGTCCGAGGGGCACACGGAGGTAACCACCGAACCCCTGGTGAGCTGCGCGGAGGACTGCGGGGTACGGGACGTCCAGGACCGGCTCGGCGACAAGTGGACCGTCCACGTGGTCGTCGAACTCGCGGCGGGACCGCGACGGTTCAGGGAACTCCAGCGGCTCGTCAACGGGATCTCGCAGCGCATGCTGACCCTGACGCTGCGCCGCCTCGAACGCGACGGACTCGTCTCGCGGACGGTGTATCCGACGACGCCGCCGCAGGTCGAGTACGCGCTGACGGAGACCGGGCACAGCATGACCCACCTGATCAAGCAGCTCATCGACTGGTCGCTGGACCACCGCTCGGTGATCGCCCGGTCGCGCGAGGCATGGGACACGAGGACGGCGTGAGCACGAGCAACACGGGCAACACCGGGAACACGGGCAGCACCGGCAACGGCGGCAGCACGAGCGGCACCGGCAGCACGAGCGGCACGGTCGACCGGGCCTTCGAGGCGCTGTACGCGAGGGACGACGGGTCCCTCGACACGGCGGCGTCGCTGCTGGCCGCCGACCGGGACGCCGACACGGAACTGAACCGGCGCGGCGAGGAGTTCGTGCGGACCCTGTGGGGGCGGGGCTGGCAGCCCGCGGACCTCGTACGCATCGCCCGCCGTGACCTCGCCGACGCGCACCTCCGGATCCTGACCGGCCTGATCCTGACCGAGACGGCCCGCTACGAGACGCTGCCGCACCGCTGGCGTGCCCAGCTCGACGAGCTGGACGCGTCGCCCGCCCGGCCGACGGACCGCTTCTCGTACGCGACCACGGTCCTGGAGCTGTACCGGCTCCTGGTGCGGCTGCCGAGGCTCGACGCGGTCGGGCCGGTGCCGGGGGAGGCGCTGCCGCCGGCGACGGCCGGGGAGCCGCGGATGCTGACCCGGATCCGGGCGCTGCTCGCGAAGGCGGAGGCGACGGGGTACCCGGAGGAGGCGGAGGCGCTCACGGCCAAGGCGCAGGAGCTGATGGCGCGGCACAGCCTGGACGAGGCGACGCTCGCGGCCGGGGCGCCGTCGCCGGAGACGCCGGGGGCGATCCGGATCGGGGTGGAGCCGCCGTACGAGCAGGCGAAGGCGATCCTGCTCGACGCGGTGGCGACGGCGAACCACTGCCGGGCGGTGTGGAACGAGACGTACGGCTTCTCGACGGTGGTCGGTTTCGAGGCGGACCTCGACCCGGTGGAGCTGCTCTACACGTCGCTGCTCGTGCAGGGGACGGCGGCGATGACGCGGGCGGAGGCGGAGCAGCGGGCGGGGGGCCGCAAGCGCACGAAGTCGTTCCGGCAGTCGTTCCTGCTGGCGTACGCGAACCGGCTCGGCGCGCGTCTCGCGGCGACCTCCCGCCGCGTGGCGTCCGAGGCCCCGACCCTCCTCCCGGCCCTCGCCTCCCGGGACCTGGCGGTCACCACCCGCACGGACGAACTCTTCCCGGAAACCCGGGCCACGCGGGTGCGTGCGGCCTGGGACGAGGAGGGCTGGACGCACGGCGCCTCGGCGGCGGACCGTGCCGGCCTCGGACCGGGGCGCCGGGGGGTCGAGGGCCGGGGCTGAGCGGGCGGGGCGCTGAGGCGGGAATGAGGGCGGTGCTGAGGCGGACGCCGGGGCGGGTGCAGAGGAAGGCGCTGAGGCGGGTGCCGACGCGGGCGATCGGAGGGGGCCTTCCCGGCAAAGGCCCGCCCCTCCGGTCGCCCGCGTCAGCGACCCCTCCCGACCTGCCTGACCTGCCCGCTCCTGCCCGTTGTGCGCCCGGTGCCAGGCGTGGGCGGTGGGGGAGTGGTCGAAGGACAGCCAGTGGTGGACCGAGGGGGACGAGGACCGCCCCGGAAGCCCCCGCTCAGCCCCACCGCCGCGCAGCCGTCCCGCAGGATGCGCTCGTTCACCGCGCGCCACCGCGGGCTGCCGGGCCGGTCGGCGAAGCCCGGATGGAGCACGCCCCTCCGCAGCTGCCGGCGCACCAACGACATCCCCGCCCGGCAGAACGGCAGGTGCTGGGGCGCCTCGCCGAACGGGCCTTGGTGGCACCGCTCCATCAGGGCCATCCGCCCGGCGGGGTCGTCCCGGACGGAGGCGGCCTGCCGCACGGCCCAGTCGGCGGCCGTGACATCGGACGTCACGCACACAGAATCCCACGCGCGGGATCCCGTGCGCAGGCGGAATGGGCCGTTATGTCCCGGTCCCGGATACGCTCGGGACATGAGCTGGCTCCGGGCGTTGAAGGAGACCGCCCGCTCCGGGCTCACCGTCGAGCGGCAGCGGCTCGCCCCCGTCGTCGCCGCCCGCGCCGCCTTCGGACTCGCCCTCGTCATCGGCTTCTCGCTCGCCGTCTTCGGCCCCGCCGTCGCCGCCTCCTCCGCCTTCGGCGCCTTCCAGGCGGCCATCGCGACCTTCCAGCGTTCGTGGCGCCCCCGCCCCACCCTCGCCCTCGCCTCCGGCGCCAGCCTCGCCGTGTCGACCTTCCTCGGCTATCTCGTCGGCTCCGAGGAGATCCTCTTCCTCGCCCTGCTGGTCCTCTGGACCTTCGTCTCGGGCCTCGCCTGGGCCGCGGGGCCCACCGCCGGCATGATCGCCTCCTCCAACGTGGCGATCATGCTGGTGACCGTCACCCTCCCCACCTCCGTCGCGACCGCCGCCGGCCACGCCGTCATGATCTTCGCGGGCGGTGTGGTCCAGGCCGCCCTGGTCGTCCTCCTCCCGGTCCGCCACTGGGGCGCCCAGCGCGACGCCCTCGCGGACGCGCTCGCCGCGGAGGCGGACTACGCCCGCCGACTGCGCCACGACCCGGTCGCTCCGTTCGACCCCGTGCCTCTCATGACCGCCCGCAGCGCGGCCGCCGTGACACCCGGCCAGGCCCGTCGCCGCCCGGCGGAGCTCCACGGAGCCCGCGGCCTCGCCGAGCGCATCCGCCCGGTCCTCGCCTCCCTCGCCGACCCGGCCGTCGGCGTCCCGGAGGAAGGCCCGGCACGCGCGCGCGTACAGGAGCTGCTCGGGGCGGCGGGCACCGTCCTGGACGCCGCCGCGCACGCGATCCGGCACGGCGAACCGGTCGCCCTCCCCGCATCCGCCGTCGCCACCCTCCACACCCCGGACACCCTCTCGATCCTGCACGGCCCGCCCCGCCGCGCCGCCATCCGCCTCACGGCGCTGCTCGGCGACGTCGTCGACACGGCCGATCCGAGGACGGAGACCTCGGGCCACGGCGCCACACCCCGGGAGCGCCCCACCCTCGTCCGGCTGACCCCGATCGTCGTGGCGAAGGCGCGCGCCGAGCTGCGCCGGGACTCGCCGATCCTGCGCCACGCGATCCGCGTCTCGGCGGTCACTGCCGCCGGCTACCTGCTGGGCACGGTGCTCCCCCTCGGGCACGGCTACTGGGCGCCGATGGCCTCGGTCATGGTCATGCGCCCGGACTTCTCGCAGACGTACGCGCGCTCGGTGGCGCGGTTCGGCGGCACCCTCGTCGGGGTGGCCCTGGCGACGGGGGTCGTGCAGTCGGCCCACCCGGGCGCGTACCTGTCGGCCGGGCTCGCGGTCGTGTGCGCCTTCGCGATGTACCTGTTCATCCGGACGGGGTATGCCGCCAGTCAGGTCTTCGTCGCCGCGTACGTCGTCTTCCTGCTCGGCATGGAGGGCGTCGGCGTGGGCCAGACCGTACGGGACCGGGTGACGCTGACCCTGCTCGGCGGGGTCCTCGCCATGCTGGCTTACGCCGTCTACCCGGCCTGGGAGACGCCCAGGCTGCGCGGCCGGCTCGCGGACTGGCTGGCGTCCGTCGGCCGGTACGCGGCGGTCGTCATCGCGCGGTACGCCGACCCGGTCGGTCCCGGCAGCCCCGATGTCCGCGAGGCGCTCCTGAACACCCGCGCGGCCCGCGTCGCCTGGCAGGAGGCCGTGGAGAGGGCGACGCACGAGCCCGTACGGCACCGGGGCCTCTCGCACGCCGCGACCGAACAGGCAGACCACGCGCTCGCCGAGTTCGGGCGGGTGGCGATGCTCATGGAGGCGCACCTTCCGGAGCCCGGCGCCCCGCCCGTACCGGCCGCCGCGACCCTCGCGGAGTCCCTGCGCCGGGCGACGGAGCGGGGCGCCAAGGACATACGGGAACGCAAGGAGCCCCGCTGGGACGAGCTGCGCGAGACGGTCGACGCCTGGTCCGACGACGCACCGGACCACTTCCTGCTGCACAAGGGCGCGGTGCTCCTCCTGGAGGCCCTGGACGAGGTCACGACGGCCCTGACGGACTCCACGCGGGCGCGTGCGCGGTAGCGCCGCCCCCTCCTGCGCGGCGGGGACGCCGGCCCGTACGAATTTCGCGGTCATGTCATCCGGCACGTGGGCGGGCGGAGTTGGTAGGGGGAGAGGGGCGCGGACGTACGCGGTCCTCCACCGACATCCGACCCCAGGAGCACCCGCATGAAGAAGTACTGGCTGGCGGCGGCCGGCGTCGTGGCCGCCGTGGCGATCGCGGCACCGTCGGCCGTCGGAGCGCCCACCGCGACCTCCACCACTTCCGCGACCTCCACCACCTCCTTCGCGAACGGGACCGCTGCCCCGACCGAGCCCGCCAAGGTCACCCCGGCCAAGGCCGCCGTGCCCGCCCCGAACCCGGTCCGCACCGTCCGCCCCGGCGAGCGCGTGGACGCCGGCGGGGGCTTCACCGTGTGGCTGACCCGCGACGGCAAGCACTGGACGGGCCCGGACGGTTACGAGAACTTCCGCAGCGTCGTCGACGGCAACATCGACCGCTCCGAGCCCGGCGTGAGCCACCAGAGCGAGGGCGACGCGACGGGCGTCTTCCACTCGGGCCTCTACTACGGGACCCGCAACGCGGGCCGCGTCGAACTGAGCGACACCGAGGGCCACAGGACCGTCGCCACCCTCATCGCCCTGCCCGGCCGCCCCGACTGGGGTGTCTGGTACGCCCACACGGCGCCGGCGGACGGGAACGGCGGCAGCAGCCTCGGCGTCACTCTCTACGACCGCGCGGGCAAGCTCCTGGCCGAGCTTCCGGGCTTCCACTTCCCGGCCGGCCTCGGCTGACCGTGGCGCACACGTGGCGGGGCCCGGCACGGGGCGGGCCCCGCCACCTCTCCACGGCTCTCTTGATCCACCGACCGATCGCGAGGTCCGACACCGTGCCGCACGAGTCCGTCACCGAGGTCACCGAAGTCGCCCGGGCCTCCGAGGTCGCCCAGGCCACCGCGGTCACCGAGGTCGCCCAGGCCACCGAGGCCAAGGCGGCCGCCGGGGCCGCTGGGACGAGCGAGGCCGCCAGGACCGCCGGGGCCGGCAGGACCGCCGGGGCCGCCAGGACGACCGCGACCTCCGAGGCCGACGACGGCTTCTCCGCGTTCGCCGTCGTCGCCTGGCCGCGGCTGGTGCGCACCGCCCAGCTCCTGACCGGGGACTTCCACGAGGCCGAGGACCTGGTGCAGACGACGCTCGCCAAGGTGTACGCGCGGTGGCGGCGGGTTCCGCGCGAGGAGATCGACCTCTACGTGCGCCGGGCGCTGATCAACAACAACCTCAGCCGGGTCCGCCGGAAGCGGGTCGTCCATCTCCTGACGCCGGTCCTGCCGGAGTCGCTGCGCCACACCTCCGCGAGCCACGCGGAGGCGGTCGAGCAACGCACCGCGCTCCTGGCCGCGTTAGCGGACCTGACCGCGCGTCAACGCGCGGTCATGGTGCTCCGCTACTGGGAGGATCTGACCGAGCTGGAGATCGCGAGCGTGCTCAACTGCTCGATCGGCACGGTCAAGACCCACGCCCGGCGCGGTCTGGCCGCGCTGCGCGCCCACCCGGGGCTCGTCACCGTCCCCGCCCCGCCTCTCCCCGCCCCCACCGGAGCCCGACGATGACCCCCGCACGGCCGACGACACCCCCCGACCCCCAGCCCGAATCCCACCTCCACGCGGTGTTCGCGCGGGCCGCATCCGACGTCACCCCGGGCCCGCTCCCGCTGGAGGCCGTCCGGCGAGCGGGCCGGGCGCGCCGCCGGCGCCGTACGACCGCGCTGTCGGCCCTCTCGGTGCTCGCGGTCGCGACGGCCGTGGTGGCGGTCGTCGTCGTCCTGACTCCGGTACGCCCGTCCCCGGTGGCCCGGGGGCCGGCCCCCGTCGCCGTCCCGCCGACGGTCGTCCCGACCTCGGCGGGGTCCGTCCGCACGAGCGACGAACCGCCGACGCCGGACCCGACCCCGATCAGGACCGTGGCCTCCGGCGAGCGGGTGGACGCGGGGAAGGGCTGGAAGGTCTGGCTGACCGCGGAGGGCAAGCACTGGGCCGGGCCGGACGGCATCGAGAACACCCGCAGCGTCACCGACGGCAACATCGACGTGGGTGAGCCGGGTGTGAGCCACCAGAGCGAGGGTGACCCGAAGGGGGCCTTCCACTCGGGGCTCTACTACGGGACCCGTGCGGCGGGCCGCGTCGAGCTGAAGAACGCCGAGGGCCGCAGGGCCGTCGCCACCCTGCTCGAACTGCCGGGCATGCCGGGCTGGGGGGTCTGGTACGTGCACACCGGGCCGGGGATGGGCGAGGTCGGCACGGCGCTGTACGACCGGGCCGGCACACTCCTCTCCGAGCTGCCGCTGATCCCCAGGAGCGACCCCTCCTGAGCCGGGAAGGTGTCCTCCTTGGCCGCCGATCGAAGATCGGGACCCGTAGGGTGAGGGGGTCGGCGGCGCCCCGTACTCGCTGGTAGCACGCTCTGTCGCGTAGCCGCTACGCCACCCCCCGTGCACGTGCATCTGCTCATGCATCGGCATATGAACACAGCTATGATCCGAGGAAGTTGACACCTGCACCAAGCAACTCGGGGAGCTACCAGTGCATCATGCGCATCGTGCGTACAACGGCATGGCGGCCACGGAGCTGCGAGGCGTCGTGTGGCAGAAGAGCAGGCACAGCAACTCCCAGGGGTCCTGCGTGGAGTTCGCCAAACTGCCGGGGGGAAACGTTGCCGTACGCAACTCGCGTCACCCCGAAGGCCCCGCCCTCGTCTACACGCCCGCGGAGATAGAGGCGCTTCTCCTCGGCGTCAAGGACGGCGAGTTCGACCACCTGGTGTGAGCGCGACGCGGGTGTGCGGACCATGGTCGACGCGCGCGCGTGGATCACGTACCCGCGACGGATATGTGGATCACGTACCCGCGACGGACATACGAGGGAAGGGCCCCGGCGGCATCCGCCGGGGCCCTTCCCTCGTCATCCGTACGTACGGCGTGCGGCGCGGCTACTCCGGACCGATCCGGAACAGCGCCCACACCACCTTCCCCCGCAGCGTGCCGGCGAGCGGATGCCACCCCCAGCCGTCGCTGAACGAGTCCACCAGGAACAGTCCGCGTCCCGACTCGGCGGCGAAGTCCTCCTCGCCGCCGCGCGCCTCCGGGCTCTCCCGGCTGGGGTCGCGCACAGCGCACACCAGGCGTGAGGACCAGCGCATCAAATGCAGGCGAACCGGTGGATTCTGGCCTTCTTCCTGGGGCGCGTCGGCGGGCAGCGCGTGGCGCAGCGCGTTGGTGACGAGCTCGGAGACGACCAGGGCCACGTCGTCGAAGCGCTCGGTCAGCTCCCAGCGGTCGAGCGTCGCGCTGGTGAACTTCCGGGCTCCGCGCACGGCTTCGTACCGCGCGGGCAGCGCGCACGAGGCGGAGGTGGAGACGGCGCCGGGATCGATCGGCGGAAGGCCCTGCCGTAACGGCTCGAGCACGGTCGATCCATTCGTCCCCATGCGAGGCACTCCCGGGAATCGCGACTGTGGTGCGACAACACGACAACACGAACGAGTACGCGGCTGCGCGGGGTCCATGCTTCCGAATGCGACCACTGGATGCAAGGGCAGATGCACGTGCACGCGCCGGACCTGTCCGTCCCCGTGCCTAATCTGTGCATAAGTCGTCCGCCGCTGGAGGCGAACTTTCCGCGACTGCCCGGAACTCGCCGTCTTTCCGTAATCGAATGTGTACGCGCTGAAGCGTTTGGTGGCAGAATCCGGGGCTCGACGGGGGCTCGACACCGTAAGGGGAGGCTGGGAGCCGTGACCGCAGGCGAATCGGGCGGAGCGAGCGGGAGTGTGGTGCGGCGCATCCTGCTGGGCTCCCAGCTGAGGCGGTTGCGCGAGTCGCGCGGGATCACCCGCGAGGCGGCCGGCTACTCGATCCGCGCGTCCGAATCCAAGATCAGCCGCATGGAGTTGGGACGGGTGAGCTTCAAGGCCAGGGACGTCGAGGATCTGCTCACGCTGTACGGGGTCGGGGACGAGGCCGAGCGCGGCTCGCTCCTCGGGCTCGCCCGTGAGGCCAACGTCGCGGGGTGGTGGCACAGCTTCGGCGACGTCCTGCCGGGCTGGTTCCAGACGTACATCGGCCTGGAGGGCGCCGCCTCCCTCATCCGCGTCTACGAAGTGCAGTTCGTCCACGGCCTGTTGCAGACCGAGGCGTACGCCCAGGCCGTCGTCACCCGGGGCATGCCCGGCGCCCCCGCCGCCGAGATCGACCGTCGCGTCGCACTCCGCCTCGAACGGCAGAAGGTCCTCGTCTCCGAGCGCGCCCCGCAGTTCCACGCCGTCCTCGACGAGGCCGCGCTGCGCCGCCCCTACGGTGACCGGTCCGTCATGCGGGGCCAGTTGAGGCATCTGATCGAGATCTCCGAACACCCGGGCGTGACGCTCCAGATCATGCCCTTCAGCTTCGGCGGGCACGCCGGCGAGAGCGGCGCCTTCACGATGCTGAGCTTCCCCGAGTCCGACCTCTCCGACATCGTCTATCTGGAGCAGCTCACCAGCGCCCTCTACCTCGACAAGCGCGAGGAGGTCGCCCAGTACCAGCGTGTGATGGAGCGACTGCAGAAGGAAGGACCGGATCCGGCCGAAAGCCGTGATCTTCTCCGGGGACTCCTCCAACTCACCTGACACATCAGTACGATGACGTGACATCAGTTTCGACGTCTCCGCGCTTCGGCGTTTCGACGTCACTTCTGTCATCCGTGCGGAAGTAGAGCGGGGAGAAGGGGTCTCGATCCATGTCGCACTTCACCGACCTGGCCCACCAGTACATCGACGGAGAGTGGAAGCCCGGCAGCGGCTCGTGGGACATCATCGACTTCAACCCGTACACGGGGGAGAAGCTGGCGTCGATCACGGTCGCCACCGCCGGTGAGGTCGACCGCGCGTACCGCGCCGCGGAGCGCGCCCAGGCCGAGTGGGCCGAGACCAACCCGTACACCCGCCGGCTCGTCTTCGAGCGCGCGCTGCGGATCGTCGAGGACCGCGAGGAGGAGATCGCCGAGACGATCGTCGCCGAGCTCGGCGGCACCCGTCTCAAGGCCGCCTTCGAGCTGCACCTCGCCAAGGAGTTCCTGCGCGAGGCGGTGCAGCTGGCGCTGCGCCCCGAGGGACGCATCCTGCCGTCCCCGGTCGACGGCAAGGAGAACCGCGTCTACCGCGTCCCGGTCGGCGTCGTCGGTGTCATCTCCCCCTTCAACTTCCCCTTCCTCCTGTCGATCAAGTCGGTCGCGCCCGCGCTGGCCCTCGGCAACGCCGTCGTCCTCAAGCCGCACCAGAACACCCCGATCTGCGGCGGCACCCTCGTCGCCAAGGTCCTGGAGGAGGCCGGTCTGCCGGCCGGTCTGCTGAACGTCGTCGTCACCGACATCGCCGAGATCGGCGACGCGCTCCTGACCCACCCCGTCCCGAAGGTCATCTCCTTCACCGGCTCCGACAAGGTCGGCCGCCACGTCGCCACGGTCTGCGCGCAGAACTTCAAGCACGCCGTCCTCGAACTCGGCGGCAACAGCGCCCTGATCGTCCTCGACGACGCGGACGTGGACTACGCGGTCGACGCGGCCGTCTTCAGTCGCTTCGTGCACCAGGGCCAGGTCTGCATGGCCGCCAACCGGATCCTGGTGGACCGGACGGTGGAGGAGGAGTTCACCGAGAAGTTCGTGGCGAAGGTGCGGACCCTGCGCGTCGGCGACCCCGCCGACCCCGCCACCCACATCGGTCCGCTGATCAACTCCCAGCAGGCGGAGGCCGTCTCCTCGCTCGTCGACCAGACGGTCGAGGCCGGCGCCACGGCGCTCCTGCACGGCACGGTCGACGGCAACCTCGTCTCCCCGTCCGTCCTCACCGGCTTCGCCCCGGACGCCCCGATCCTGGGCCAGGAGATCTTCGGCCCGGTCGCCCTGATCGTCCCGTTCGACGGCGAGGAGGAGGCCGTACGGATCGCCAACGACACCCCGTACGGGCTCAGCGGCGCCGTCCACACGGGGAACGTCGAGCGCGGTGTACGGGTCGCCAAGCGCATCCACACCGGCATGATCCACATCAACGACGGCACCGTGCACGACGAGCCGATCGTTCCCTTCGGCGGCGAGAAGCACTCGGGCGTCGGGCGGCTCAACGGCGAGGCGATGGTGGAGAGCTTCACCACCCAGAAGTGGATCTCGATCCAGCACGGCCGGAGCCGTTTCCCCTTCTGATCCCTCTTGGGGGACGTCGCTGCCTGAGGTTCCTGCGGAAGGTTCCTGCTTGCGGACACTCCCTGTCCGCAAGCCTCCGTAGCGTGGTCGGTGTCGAAGAGGTTCAGCTACGGAAGGCGGACATCATGGTGGCTCTGGTTCCCACGGAGGCCCACGGCGACGAGCGCGGCGCGCTCCTCAACTTCGTCGAGGCCCAGCGCGCCGCGATCCGCCGCTCGCTCCTCGGTCTCACCGAGGAGCAGGCGGCGAGTCGCCCCAGCGCGAGCGAGCTCAGCCTCTCCGGGCTGCTCAAGCACGTCGCCGAGGTCGAGCTGAACTGGCTCCGGCTGGCCCAGCAGCGGCCGAACGAGCGGCAGCGCAGCCAGGAGACCTGGGGCGAGGGCTTCCGGCTCGTGGACGGGGAGACGATCCCGGAGATCGTGGAGTTCTGGGCGGGCGTGGCGAAGGAGACCGAGGAGTACATCCGCTCGGTGCCGAGCCTGGACGACACCTTCCCGCTGCCCAAGGCGCCGTGGTTCCCCGAGGACGGGCGGGTCTCGGTCCGCTGGATGCTGCTCCACCTGGTGCAGGAGGCCGGCCGGCACGCCGGGCACGCGGACGTCATCCGCGAGTCCTTGGACGGCAAGGGCTCCTTCGAACTGATCGCGGCGGAGCAGGGGCGGTGACCCCGCGCGCGTACCCTGGTCAAAATTGACTAGGAGGTACGTGGGATGTCCGCGATCCGTCTTCTCGTCCTGGGCGCGGTGAAGCAGCACGGCCGCGCCCATGGCTACCAGGTCCGCAACGACCTGGAGTTCTGGGGCGCGCACGAGTGGTCCCACGCCAAGCCCGGCTCGATCTATCACGCGCTGAAGCAGATGGCGAAGCAGGGACTGCTGCACGCGCACGAGGTGGCGCCGAGCGCGGTGGGCGGGCCGCCGCGCGTCGAGTACGAGCTGACGGAGCGCGGGCTGGAGGAGTACTTCGCGCTGCTGCGCGAGGCGCTGACCACGTACGACCAGAAGATGGACGTCTTGTCGGCGGGCATCGGCTTCATCGTGGACCTGCCCCGGGGCGAGGCCGCGGAGCTGCTGCGGCAGCGGGTGCGGGCGCTCGACGAGTGGCGGAGCACGGTCACGGAGTACTACACGCCGGAGGGCGGCCCCGGTCAGCTCGGGCACATCGGCGAGATCATGCATCTGTGGGTCCACTCGGCGGACGCCGGCAAGGAGTGGACGCTCGGCCTGATCGAGCGGATCGAGGGTGGGGCGTATGTGTTCGCGGGCGAGGGTGAGCCTTTCGTGGGCGTGCTCGCGGAGGGCGAGGAGAACCCCTTCGCGACCTGACCGGGCGTGCGACTCGGGTGTGCGACCTGAACGAGCACGGCTCAGGAAACCAGCTAATCAAGTTTGACTAAGTCCTGGGCAGGGCATAGCTTGCTTCGTCGGTGGGCACTGGTCAAATTTGACTACGACGATTTCTGGAGGAATCGACATGGCAGCGACTGGGGACGCGATCCTCGTGGAGGGCGCACGCAAGCGGTACGGCGAGAAGGACGCCCTGGCCGGCCTCGACCTCACGGTCCGGCGCGGCACCGTCCACGGCCTGCTCGGGCCCAACGGCGCGGGCAAGACGACGACCGTACGGATCCTGGCCACCCTGCTCCGCCACGACGAGGGCCTGGTGCGGGTGGCGGGGCACGACGTACGGACCGAGGCCCGGGAGGTACGGCGGCGGATCGGGCTGCTCGGGCAGCACGCGGCCCTCGACGAGGAGCTGGGCGGCCGGCAGAACCTGGAGATGTTCGGCCGGCTCCACCACCTGGGCGCGCGGCGCGCGGGCACGCGGGCCGACGAGCTCCTGGAGCGCTTCGGCCTCACCGACACCGGCCGCAAGCCGGTCAAGCAGTTCAGCGGCGGCATGCGGCGGCGGCTCGACCTGGCGGCCTCGCTGATCACGGAGCCCGAGGTGCTCTTCCTGGACGAGCCGACGACGGGACTCGACCCACGCGGGCGCGGTGAGGTCTGGGAGTCGGTGCGCTCGCTCGTCGGCGGAGGCACCACGGTGCTGCTGACCACGCAGTACCTGGAGGAGGCCGACCAGCTCGCCGACCGGATCTCGGTCGTGGACCAGGGGCGGGTCGTGGCCGACGGCACGGCCGACGAGCTCAAGGCGCGGGTCGGCGTGGACCGCATCGACGTGGTCGTACGGGACGGGGCGCGGCTCGACGAGGCGGCCGGGCTGCTGCCCGTGCCGCGGGCCGAGGTGAGCGTGGACGCCGACCGGCGGCTGCTCAGCGTGCCGGTGGTGGACCGGATGGCCTCGCTCGCCGAGACCGTGCGGGTGCTGGCGGCGGCCGGGATCGAGGCGGAGGACATCGCCCTGCGGCGGCCGACGCTGGACGAGGTCTTCCTGCATCTGACGGGCGCGTCGGATGCGGCGGGTGCTTCGGATAAGGCGGGCGCTTCGGATGTGTCGGGCGGGCGTCAGGAGAGGGAGGTGGCGGCATGAGCGCCGCGTACGTGATGGGCGACTGCTGGACGATGACCCGCCGGGAGCTGGCGCACTGGGCGCGGCAGCCGGTGCAGGTCCTGGTCGGGCTCGTGTTCCCGGTGATGATGCTGCTGATGTTCGGCTATCTGGTCGGCGGCGGGCGGAGCGTCGACGGCGACTACGTCGACTTCCTGGTGCCCGGGATGCTCACGCTGACCATGGTGTTCGGGCTCGAAGGCACCATGACGGCGGTGACGCAGGACCTCAACAAGGGTGTGATCGACCGGTTCCGGGCGATGCCGATGGCCGACGGGGCGGTGCTCGTGGGGCGGGCGGCCGCCGACATGCTCCAGTCGACGGTGGGGCTGCTCGTGATGGTCGGCGTCGGGTACGCGATCGGCTGGCGGGCCGACGGTGGCCCGGGGAGCACCCTGGGGGCGCTGGGACTGCTGCTCCTGCTGCGGTTCGCGATGCTGTGGATCGGGATCTTCCTCGCGCTGGTCGCGGGGCGGCCCGAGCTGGTGCAGGCGGTGCAGATCCTGGTCTGGCCCATCGGCTTCCTCTCCAACGCCTTCGCCTCGCCGGACTCGATGCCGGGCTGGCTCGGCACGTTCGTGGAGTGGAACCCGATGTCGGCGACCGCGACGGCGGTCCGTGACCTCTTCGGCAATCCGGGCGGTGAGCCGGGGCACGTCTGGGCGGCGGTGGTGTGGCCGCTGGTGCTGCTCGCGGTCTTCTTCCCGCTGGCGGTACGGAAGTTCGGGCGGCTCGGGAAGTAGTGGGGAACCGGCTGCGTGGAAGTGGGAACCCGAGGGCGGTGAGCGGTGTATGGAAAGCAGCGGTTCACCGCGGACCGCCCGAGGGAGGACAGGGGGACGTGCGATGCGCAGGCCCGTGGGAGGAGTGGCCGGCGCCGTCGTGGCGCTGGTGCTGGTGGTGTTGAGCGGGTGTACGGGGCCGAAGTCGGCTCCGGAGGCAGGCGGTTCGGGGAGCCCGGGGGTGCCGGGGAGCTCGGGTGCTTCGGGAGGCGCGGGGGCCCCGGGGTCGGTCGGTGAGGGGCCGGTGGCCCGGCCGGATCCGGGGCTGTTCGGGGCGCCGCCCCGGATTCCGTCGGCGCCGGCGCTGCCCGGCTGGGCGCACAGTCTGGGCTTCGCGCGGGACGGCAGCGGGTTCGCGCTGCTCGCCTCGTGCGTGAGCGACCCGGCGGTCCCGGAGAACGGCTTCTGCAGGCAGCACGTGGCCGTGCTGGACGCCGGGGCGGAGGAATGGGTGCTGCGGCGGTCCCCGCTGCCCCGCGTGTCGGGGACGGACGGCATATCGGCGAACCTGGTGCCCCTCGGCCCCGGCCGGGCGCTCGTCGAGGAGGGCGGCGCCGAGCCGGGCGCGCGGACCTGGTTCACCGAGGACGGCGGGCGCGACTGGCGGGCGGGCGACCGGCGTACGGTCGGGACGACCCCGGAGATACCCGCGGGGGCGGTGCTCGGCACCGACTGCGCCGCGCCCTCCGCGGCCCTGCCGGACGACTGCGAGCGGCAGCGTCTCGTGGTGATCTCGCCGCGGGACGGGCGGCGTCGGGCGCTGGCCAGGGTGCCCCTCCTGGGGGCGCATCCCCGTCCCCAGGAGCAGCCGGAGCCCGACGGGTCCTGGTGGGTCTCGGGCACGGACCCGCTGTCGGGGCGGGCGGCGGTCGCCGTCTCCCGGGACGGGGGCCGTGGCTGGACGGTCAGCCGGCTGCCGAGCCCCGTCGCGAGCCCCGGGTGGCACACGACGGTGGCGGTGGGCAGGGACGCGGTGTACGCGGCGGAGATGGGGGAGTTGGTGGGCGGTGAGCCCGTCAAGAACCCGATGCGGGCGCTGCACCGTTCGGTGGACGGCGGGATGACTTGGCAGCGGATGTGGACGACGGGGCCGACGGAACAGCCCCGCACGCTCCTGGGGCTGCCGGTCCCGGGACCCGGCGGGCGGGTCGAGATCGGAGGGGAGCTGTCGGGGTACGGGAGCGTGGACGGCGGCCGTACCTTCACCCGGCTCGACGACGGCACGCACCACACCCGTCGCACCCCGCTCGGGCTGCTGCGCGAGGGGTCCCGCTGTCGGTACGCGCTGACCGCGGACGGGGTGCGTTGGTCGGAGTTCCAGCTGGCCTGCGAGGACCCCGCGGGCGGTTGAGGGCAGGAGTCAGTGGTGGAAGGAGGTCGCGCTGCTTCGATCGTCGGTGAACGGGTGCGGCTGGCGCCGGAGTTCGGGCAGGAGCCGGTTCAGGTCCTCGATGAAGAGCTCGGCCAGGTCGGCGGAGAAGCCGTTGCGGCAGACCACGCGCAGCACGGACAGGTCCTCGCGGTTGGCGGGGAAGGTGTAGGCGGGGACCAGCCAGCCCTGTTCGCGGAGGCGCCGGGAGACGTCGAAGACGTCGAAGGAGGTGACGTCGGGAGTGGTGGTGAAGGCGAAGACGGGCAGTTGGTTGCCGCGGGTGAGGAGCCGGAAGTCGCCCATGGCCTCGATCCGTTCGGCGAGGCCGCGGGCGATGTCGCGGGATGTCTGCTGCACCGCGCGGTAGCCCTCCCGGCCGAGCCTGAGGAAGGTGTAGTACTGCGCGACGACCTGGGCGCCCGGCCGGGAGAAGTTGAGGGCGAAGGTGGGCATGTCGCCGCCCAGGTAGTTGACGCGGAAGACGAGATCCTCGGGGAGTTCCTCGGGGGAGCGCCACAGGGCCCAGCCGACGCCCGGGTAGACCAGGCCGTACTTGTGACCGGAGGTGTTGATGGAGGAGACCCGGGGGAGCCGGAAGTCCCAGACCAGGTCCTCGTCGAGGAACGGGGCGATCATGGCGCCGGAGGCGCCGTCGACGTGGACGGGGATATCGAGACCGGTGCGCTCCTGGAGGGCGTCCAGGGCGGCGCAGATCTCGGCGACGGGCTCGTAGGAGCCGTCGAAGGTCGAGCCGAGGACGGCGACGACGCCGATGGTGTTCTCGTCGCAGAGCGCGGCGGCGGTCTCGGCGTCGAGGTGGAAGCGGTCGCCCTCCATGGGGACGAGGCGGGGTTCGACCTCCCAGAAGTTGCAGAACTTGTCCCAGCAGACCTGGACGTTGACGCCCATGACCAGGTTGGGGCGGGCGCTGCCCGGGTAGCGGTCGGCGTTCCGCTTCGCCCAGCGGCGCTTGAGGGCCATGCCGGCGAGCATGCAGGCCTCGCTGGAGCCGGTGGTGGAGCAGCCGACGGCGGTGGCCGGGTCCGGGGCGTGCCACAGGTCGGCGAGCATGGCGACGCAGCGGCGCTCCAGCTCGGCGGTGCGCGGGTACTCGTCCTTGTCGATCATGTTCTTGTCGCGGCACTCAGCCATCAGGACGCCCGCCTGGGGCTCCATCCAGGTGGTGACGAAGGTGGCGAGGTTGAGCCGGGAGTTGCCGTCGAGCATCAGCTCGTCGTGGACGAGCTGGTAGGCGCTCGACGGGGGCAGCGGGCCCTCGGGCAGCTGGTGTTGGGGTGGGGCCTCGGTCATACCGCCGACCGGGTTGGCCTCGCCGAAGAAGGGATTGAGGGCGAGCCGGCGTTCGGGCTGGGCGGGGGAGGTGGGGGAACCCTTGTGCAGCGCCATGGGGGACTCCTTCTGTCCGGTGGGAGGTTCTCTCCGAGGGGGAACCGGGTCAGTGCAGGGCGCGGCCCTGATGGTCGAGTTCGAGCTGGGGGCGGCCGGTGACGATCAGCCAGGCGGGGAGGGAGGCCAGGCAGAGCAGGGCGAACATCGCGGGCGAGGCGGCGAGGACGCCGCCGACGAAGAGGCTGATCCAGCCCTGCCGGGTGGTGGCGAGCAGGACGCCGAGGACGGCGGAGGAGACGGCGACCGCCGGGTGCACCTCGGGGACGAGGGCCTGGGCGAGCAGCCCGAAGGCGGCGCCGATGAAGACGGCGGGGAAGATCCGGCCGCCCCGGAAGCCGCAGGAGGCGGCGATGAGGAGGGCGAGGAGTTTGATCACGGCCATCCTGGCCAGCTCGCCGGAGGACCAGCTGCCGACCGAGGAGGTGAGCTCCTTGACCTGCTCCAGGCCCTTGAAGAGGGTCAGAGACCCGCCGATGGCGCCCAGGAGGCCGAGGACGAGTC
Organism: Streptomyces sp. NPDC088553; assembly: GCF_044752965.1. Lineage (NCBI taxonomy): Bacteria > Bacillati > Actinomycetota > Actinomycetes > Kitasatosporales > Streptomycetaceae > Streptomyces > Streptomyces sp. NPDC088553. Next base: position 617,051 of record NZ_JBIVMG010000006.1, read on the forward strand.
CGCCGAGGGGCAGCATCAGCATGGGGTGCCGCAGGCGCCGGAAGGCGGCGTGGACGTAGGGGAAGAGATAGCACGCGGCGAGGCCGAAGGCGGCCGCGGCGGTGGCGATCACCAGGGCGGCGAGCAGGTCGCCCCAGCCGGGGTCGGTGAGGGGCGGGAGCCCCATGGCGAAGCTGGGTTCGGCGAGCAGCTGGGTGGTCATGGCGCCGGCGCCGGCGGCGACGAGCGGGGCGAAGAGCCGGTCCCAGAGCGAGCCGCGGCCCGGTACGCCGACGAGGGCCTCGGAGATGACGAGGGCGGCGGCCACCGGGGTGCCGAAGAGGGCGCCGATGGTGGCGGCCGAGGCCAGGGAGACCCAGAAGGCACCGGGGACGGTGGGGGCGGCCTTGCGGCCCAGCCAGTAGGCGAGGGCGATGTTGGACGCGATGATCGGGTTCTCGGGGCCGAGGCTGACCCCGCCGGCGAGCGCGAGCGTGCTCGCGAGCAGGAGGCCCGGGATGACCCCGGGGGCGAGCGGCGTGCCGCCGAGGCCCTCGGAGGCCGGGTCGGGCCCGGCGTGTCCGGGGAACTTCCAGATGACGAGGCCCACAGCGATGCCGGCCGCCGTGAGCATGCTGATGATCCAGAGGGAGGAGTAGTCGCCGATGCCGAGGGCGCCCGGCAGGTCGTGCCAGAGAACGTCCTCGAGTTCCTCCGAGAGGGCCTCGATCCCGAGGAACAGCAGGCTGGCCGCCACTCCGACCACGAGCGCGGGCAGCACTTGGGGGAGCAGGACCTGGACCGGGGTCGCGGTGCCGGCGGGGGGAGGAGGCGGAGCATGATCGGGGGCCACCGCCCCACCATAAGTGAGCAAATGCCGCACAACATCCCGAAATCCGGGTCGAACGGACTTGCACCTCACGTCGCGTCAGGCCCGAGGCTGACACGCGTACCGACAGAGAAGGGGGCGGACGGCCGATGGGCTACTCCGTAGGACAGGTATCCGGCCTCGCCGGGGTCACGGTGCGCACCCTGCACCACTACGACGCGATCGGGCTGCTCTCCCCGAGCGGCCGCAGCACGGCGGGACACCGCCGCTACGACGACGCGGACCTCGACCGGCTGCAGCAGATCATGTTCTACCGGGAGCTCGGCTTTCCCCTCGAAGAGGTCGCCGTCCTCCTCGACGACCCGCACGCCGACCCGCGGGAGCACCTGCGGCGGCAGCACGCGCTGCTGACCGAGCGGATCGGTGAGCTCCGGAGGATGGCGGCGGCCGTCGAGCACGCCATGGAGGCGAAGCGGATGGGCATCAATCTCACCCCCGAGGAGAAGTTCGAGGTCTTCGGGGACAAGGACCCCGAGCGGTACGCGGAGGAGACCGCGCGCCGCTGGGGCGGCACGTACTCGCACGACCTGGCCCAGGCACGGGCCGCCGCGTACACCAAGGAGGACTGGCAGCGGATGAAGGACGAGGTGGACGCCTGGGGCGCGGCCTACGCCGACCTCATGGAGCGGGGCCTGGCCCCCGGCTCCGAGGAGGCGATGGACCTCGCCGAGGCCCACCGCCGCCACATCACCACCTGGTTCTTCGAGTGCCACCCGAAGACCCACGAGGGGCTCGCGGGGATGTACCTCGCCGACGAGAACTTCCACGCCTTCTACGACGCGCTCCACGCCGGCCTGCCCGAGCACCTCCACGCCGCCGTCCGGGCGAACGCGCGACGCCTGGGCGCCTGACGCGGGAGCCGGCTCCGGGGGGGGGCATCGGGCCGGACCCCCGGGGCCGTCCGACGGCTTCGCCCGGGGGTCCGGCCCCACGGCGCCGCCGCAGGGTCAGGCGATCGGTGCGATCACCACCGCCGTGCCGTACGCGCACACCTCCGTGCCCACGTCCGCCGCGTCCGTCACGTCGAAGCGGAACATCAGCACCGCGTTGGCGCCGCGCGCCCGAGCCTGTTCCACCAGGCGTTCCATGGCCTGGTTCCGGGTCTGCACGAGGGTCTTCGTCAGCCCCTTCAGCTCCCCGCCGACCATCGACTTGAGGCCCGCGCCGATCTGGCTGCCCAGATGGCGGGAGCGGACGGTGAGCCCGAAGACCTCACCGATCACCTGCCGGACCTCGAAGCCCGGCACGTCGTTCGTCGTCACGACCAGTACGTCGGGGTGCGACCCCTGGCCGCCTCCGTACTCCTCGATGCCCATCGGCATACACCTCCTGGCCCACAGCCTCGGGGGAACGGGCCCTCTCCGCATCCTGTGGGCACAGGGTGGAACCGGTCGCGTCCGGTTCACGTTGATAGCTTGGGGCCAGCCGTCCCCCATGCCCCCACCGACCGCAGGAGCCCGGAACCCGTGAACACGCTTGCCCTCGGACCGAGCTGGTTGGACCCGGACTATCTGATCCAGACCTTTGGTCCGATCGGTGTCCTGGCCATTGTCTTCGCCGAGTCCGGCCTCCTCATCGGGTTCTTCCTGCCCGGCGACTCACTGCTCTTCACCACCGGCCTGCTGATCACGACCGGCAAGCTGGACATGCCGCTGTGGCTGATGTGCACGCTGATCGTGGCCGCGGCGGTCCTCGGCGACCAGGTCGGATACCTCTTCGGACGCAAGGTCGGCCCGTCGCTCTTCAAGCGCCCCGACTCGAAGCTCTTCAAGCAGGAGAACGTCGAGAAGGCGCACGAGTTCTTCGAGAAGCACGGCCCGAAGTCGCTGATCCTGGCCCGCTTCGTCCCCATCGTGCGGACGTTCACGCCGATCATCGCCGGCGTCAGCCGCATGAACTACCGCCTGTTCATCACGTACAACATCATCGGCGGTGTGCTCTGGGGCGCGGGCGTGACCCTGCTCGGCGCCTCCCTCGGCAAGGTCGAGTTCGTGCACCAGCACATCGAGATGATCCTCGTCGGGATCGTCCTGATCTCCGTCGTGCCGATCGTGATCGAGGTGCTGAGGTCCCGCTCCCAGTCGAAGAAGGCACAGGTCAGGGGCGGCGACCACGGCGATCACGACGCCCCGGGTGACCACGACGCCCCCGGCACCCCCAACCCGCCCCGCGGCCGGCACGCGAAGCGCTGACCACGGACCCGCTCGAAGCACCGGAAGGGCCCCGCACACCGTGCGGGGCCCTTCCCGTGTCCCGGCCGACGGCCCAGGCCTCGGCCGACGGCCCAGGCCTCGGCCGACGACCCGTGTCCCGGGCCCCGAAAGCCCCGGATGCCCCGCTAGAAGCCCCTGGTCCGCTTGGCCGCGCGGCGGGCCGCCGCGGCACCGGGGGCCTGCATGAAGAGGCGGGCCAGCTCGCCTCCCAGGTTCACCCCGATCGCGATCGCCAGGGCCAGGGCCGCCGCCTTCGCCAGCGAGGCGAAGCCCTGGTCCAGGTTGTTCTGGGCGATCGCCAGCACCCCGAAGTACGTCGCCGAACCGGGCAGGAGCGGGCCGATCGCCGCCGTCACGTATGGCAGCGACGACGTGTGCTCGTAGCGGGCGATCAGCTGGCCGAAGAGGCCCACCAGACCCGCCGCCACCGCCGTCGCCATGACCGCCGACCCCTCCGCCGTCACCGCTATCGAGGCGTAGATCACCCACGCCACCCCGCCGTTCAGCGTCGCGAAGAGCACGGTCGACCGCGACTGCTGCAACAGGATCGCGAAGGTCGCGCACAGCACCATCGACGCCAGGATCTGCGTCACCGGCCGTTCCACCGCCCGCAGCGCCCCCTCCGGGTTCAGCTGAGCGTCGAACTGCACGGCGATGTACAGCACCGACAGCACGCCCACCACGATCGCGACGAAGAAGTACGCGACCTCCAGGAGCCGGGCCGAGGCCGTGATGTAGAAGCCGGTCAGACCGTCCTGCACCGCCGCCACGAGCGCCCGCCCCGGGATCAGCGCGAACAGGCCACCGGTGATCACCGCCGACGGCCGCAGATCCGCGTGCAGCATCGTCAGGAGCACGCCCATCGCCGCCGGCGGCATCGCCGCCACCAGGAACTGGTAGAACTCCGGCATCCCGCGCCCGGCGAACAGCCACGCCAGCCGGTCGCCGAGCACCGCGCCGAGTGCCGCCACGAAGAACACCGTCGGACCGCCGCCCAGCAGCACCGAGGCCGCCCCGGCGAGCACACCCGCCGCCGCCGTCAGGACCCAGCCGGGATACGGGTGCCGGTTGCGCCGTATCTCCGCGAGCCGCCCGTACGCCTCCTCGGGCGTCACCTCGTGCGCCCGCGCGTTGATGTCCGCGAGCAGCGTGTACACCGCCGCGAGCCGGGTGTAGTCCGTGCCCCGTCGCCGTACCGTCCGGTTCGCCGTGATCGGATCGTCCACGAGCGACGGCTGGTACGTGACGGACAACAGGGTGAACGTCACCGTCGGCTCGACCCGGTCCAGACCGTACGAGCGGCAGATCGCGAACATCGCCGCCTCGACGTCCTCCGCGCCCTCCCCGCCCGCGAGCAGCAGCTCGCCGATACGCAGGGTCAGGTCGAGCACACGCGGCACCGAGGGGCCGCTCTCGTCCTCCTTGCGCGGCGCCTCGGGCACCGGCCGCTCACCCACCGGGAGCCGCAGCATGGTCCGCATCCGGTCCTGCCACGGCGCGTTCTGCGAGAGCCGCACCAGAGGCACCCCGTACGCGGGGGTGAAGGCCGGCGGCGAGTTCTTCGCCGAGTACGTGGCGGGCGGCGCGAACGCCGAACCCTCCGTCTCGGCCGGCGGCTCCGTCGTCAGCCCCGGGGGAAGGGCGAACTCGGAGGTCGGGTGCTCCTCCTCCGGCGGCGCGGGCTGCTCCACCCCGACCGGCGGCACGAAGGCGCTCCGCGCCTCGTCCGACAACGGCTTCCGATCCTCAGGAGAGACCTCAGGAAAGCCTCCCGGGAGGTCCTCGGGAGAGACCTCCCCGGAGACCTCGGGAGAGACCTCGGGAGAGACCTCCCCGGAGTCCTCGGCAGAGTCCTCGGGAGCCACCTCCGCAGAGACCTCCCCAGAGTCCTCAGCATCGTCCTTCGAGCCGCCCGGCTCCGCCACCACTCTGTCCGCCTCACTCCCCGGGAACCGTGGATTCCAGTATGAGCGTGCGATGGATGTGCGAAAGGCGGTGCACCCAACGGGTGCACCGCCTTCACACGCTCAGAACGGAACCGGCTCAGTGGCCGCCCTGCTCCTTGGCGCGCGCGTACGACTTCTCGATCTCTTCCTCGGCCTCGGCGCGACCGACCCAGTCGGCGCCCTCGACCGACTTGCCCGGCTCCAGGTCCTTGTAGACCTCGAAGAAGTGCTGGATCTCCAGGCGGTCGAACTCCGCCACGTGGTGGATGTCCCGCAGGTGCTCCATGCGCGGGTCCGTGGCCGGGACGCACAGCAGCTTGTCGTCGCCGCCCGCCTCGTCCGTCATGCGGAACATGCCGATCGCGCGGCACTTGATCAGGCAGCCCGGGAAGGTGGGCTCGTCGAGGATGACGAGCGCGTCCAGCGGGTCGCCGTCCTCACCGAGGGTGTTCTCGACGTAGCCGTAGTCGGTCGGGTACGCCGTCGACGTGAACAGACGACGGTCCAGACGGATGCGACCCGTCTCGTGGTCGACCTCGTACTTGTTACGCGATCCCTTGGGGATCTCGATGAGAACGTCGAACTCCACGGGTGGCTCCTCCTGAATCAACACAACTGAATGCTCGCGACGACGCGCGGTGATTAAGTGTCCCTCACGCACGTGTGTGATCGCGAAAGGGGCTGGTCAGCAATGCCCGAGCCGAGGATGTGGCAGCTCACGGCGGGCTCCGCCGCCCTCGGACTGGCCCTGGCCGCCGTAGCGGTGACCGCGGCCGGTCCGTGGGACTCGGGTCAGCGTACGGCGGAGCGGGCCCGCGCCGCCGCCCCGGCGGCGGGTGGCGCGCGTCACGCCCCGCCCCCCGCGCCCGCCCCGCCGAAGCGCCCCGCACCCGCCCCGAGCGCCCCCGGCGTCCTCACCGCCCTGCACGCCCCGGCCCCCGCCGCCCGCCCCGCGGACCTCGCCGCCCGCCTCGTACCGCTCCTCGCCGACCCCGGGCTCGGCCGGCTGCGCACGGCCTCCGTCGTCGACACCGCCACCGGCAAGCAGCTGTACGGCGAGGGCGCCGGCACCCCCATGACCCCCGCGTCCACCGTCAAGATCGCCACCACCGCGGCCGCGCTCTCCGCCCTCGGCCCCGACCACCGCATCGCCACGACCGTCACCGCCGCCCCCGACGGCCGCACCATCACCCTCACCGGCGGCGGCGACCCCACGCTCGACCCGGCCCGCCTCAAGGCCCTCGCCACCGACACCGCCCGCGCCCTCACCGCACGCGGCCACGCCTCCGTACGCCTCACCTACGACACGAACCTCTACCAGGGCCCCTCGACCCACCCCATCGGCCCCAACGAGAACCTCGCCCCCGTCGTCGCCCTCATGACTGACGAAGGACGCCTCGACGACAGCGGGAGCGGCCCCGCACCCCGCACCGGCGACCCCGCGGGCGACACCGCCACCGCCTTCGCCGGCCACCTCGCCGCAGCAGGCATCGAGATCACCGGCGACCCGGCCCCCGGCCGCACCCCGAAGGCCGCCCCCCTCGCCCGTACGTACTCCGCACCCCTCGCCGACCTCGTCGAACGCACCCTCACCCACAGCGACAACGACCTCGCCGAAGCCCTCGCCCGGCAGACCGCCCTCGCCCGCAAGAAGCCCGCGAGCTTCGACGGCGCCGCCAAGGCCGTCCGCGAGGAACTCGCCCGCCTCGGCCTCCCCGTCACCGGCGCCCGCTTCGCCGACGGCAGCGGACTCGACCGCCGCGACCGCGTCTCCGCCGCCCTCCTCACCGGACTCCTCACCCGGGCGGCCGACCCCGCCCGCCCCGCCCTGCGCCCCCTCCTCACCGGACTGCCCGTCGGCGGCTTCACCGGCACCCTCGCCGGCCGCTTCGACACCGCGCCCGCCACCGAGGGCGCCGGACTCGTCCGCGCCAAGACCGGCACCCTGACCGGCGTCAACACCCTCGCCGGAACCGTCGTCACCGCCGACGGGCGCCTCCTCGCCTTCGCGTTCCTCGCCGGCGGCACCCTCTCCCCGTACGAGGCACAGCCCGCCCTCGACCGCCTCTCCGCCGCCCTCGCCACACGGGGCTGACCACCACCCGCCCCGGCAAGGACACCGCCCCGACCCGCACGGAAGCCGTCCCGAACCCACCCCGAACAGCCTTCGAGACCGTACGGTTGACGCATGACGAGCATCGGTGGCGCAGGCACATCCGGGATGGTCGACTGGAACCTCGCGGTCGCGACCGCGACCCGCCTCGTGCGGCCCGGACCCGAAGTCAGCCGCGACGAGGCCCGCGAGGTCGTCGCCGAACTCCGCAAGCACGCCAAAGCCTCGGAGGAACACGTCCGGGCCTACACCCGGATGATCCCCGAGGGCATGGAGCTCCACGACACGCCCGTCCTCGTCGTCGACCGGGCCGGCTGGATCAAGGCCAACGTCGCCGGCTTCCGCGAACTCCTCACCCCGCTCCTCGGCAAGATGCAGGACCGCCGCTCCACCACCCCCGGCAACGCCGTCCTCGGCGCCGTCGGCGGCAAGGTCACCGGCGTCGAACTCGGCATGCTCCTGTCGTTCCTCGCCTCCCGCATCCTCGGCCAGTACGAGACCTTCGCCCCCGCCACCCGCGACCTCCCCGCCGGCGCCGACGGCGGCGGACGCCTCCTCCTCGTCGCGCCCAACATCGTCCACGTCGAACGCGAACTCGAAGTCTCCCCGCACGACTTCCGGCTCTGGGTCTGCCTCCACGAGGAGACCCACCGCACCCAGTTCACCGCCGTCCCCTGGCTCCGCGACCACCTCCAGGGCGAAATCCAGTCGTTCCTCGCCGCCACCGACGTCGACCCCGGCACCGTCGTCGAACGCCTCCGCGAAGCCGCCCAGACCCTCGCCGGCGGTCGCCCCGAAGGCGAGCAGGGCGAACCCGCCCCCTCCCTCGTCGAACTCGTCCAGACCCCCGAACAGCGCGAGATCCTCGGCCGCCTCACCGCCGTCATGTCCCTCCTCGAAGGCCACGCCGACTACGTCATGGACGGCGTCGGACCCCAGGTCGTGCCCTCCGTCGCGGAGATCCGCGAGAAGTTCCAGCAGCGCCGCGCCCGCGGCGCCTCCCGCCTCGACCTCGCCCTCCGCAAGCTCCTCGGCCTCGACGCCAAGCTCCGCCAGTACCGCGACGGCGAGCGCTTCGTCCGCGCCGTCGTCGACCAGGTCGGCATGGACGGCTTCAACCGCGTCTGGACCTCGCCCAACACACTCCCCACCAAGGCCGAGATCGCCGCCCCCACCGACTGGATCGCGAGGGTGCACCGTAAGGCAGACTCGTGAGACAGGTGCGGCACACGGCACAGGAACACGTCGGAACGACCCACCAATCACCCATCCGAGGGACCCTGGGCATGGGGTGAGGCGTGCAATGCTCGGGTAACGGCCGGGTTTCTGTCACCATCGACGCACTCTGAGTGACCGAACCCCCCTTTCCGACCGTTAAGACTCCGACCGAGGCACCCCACCCCATTCACGAAGGGCACCGGACATGGGTCCCCATCCTGCGGTCGCGGCGATACGCCTGGCGGTCCGCCGCGTACTCCACGACGTCCTCACCGAGCACCAGACCGACCCCGCCCCCGCGCGCGACGCACACACCCCCCTCGTGCTCGTCGCCTGCTCCGGAGGCGCCGACTCCATGGCGCTCGCCTCCGCCCTCGCCTTCGAGGCCCGCAAGCTTCCCGTACGCGCCGGCGGCATCACCGTCGACCACGGACTCCAGGACGGCTCCGACACCCGCGCGGGCGAGGTCGTCGGACGCATGACCGCCCTCGGCCTCACCCCCTCCGAGGCCGTCACCGTCACCGTCGGCCGCGAAGGAGGCCCCGAGGCCGCCGCACGCGACGCGCGGTACGCGGCCCTCGACGCCGCCGCCGAACGCCACGGAGCCACCGCGATCCTCCTCGGCCACACCCGCGACGACCAAGCGGAAACCGTCCTGCTCGGACTCGCCCGCGGCTCCGGCATCCGCTCGCTCTCCGGCATGGCCGCGATCTCCGGCGCCTCCGGCCGCTACCGGCGCCCCTTCCTCCAGCTCGACCGCCAGACCGTCCGCAAGGCCTGCGTCGCACAGGAACTCGCCGTCTGGGACGACCCCCACAACAGCGACCCCGCCTACACCCGCTCCAGGCTCCGCCACGAAGGCCTCCCCGCCCTCGAGAAAGCCCTCGGCAAGGGCGTCGTCGAAGCCCTCGCCCGAACGGCCCAGCTCTCCCGCGACGACGCCGACGCCCTCGACACCTGGGCCGCCGACGCCGAGACCCGCGTACGCGACGAGGCGGGCGCCCTGGAGTGCGCCAAGCTCCACGGCCTGCCCCCCGCCGTACGCCGCCGCGTCCTGCGCCGCGCCGTCATCGCCGAGGGCGCACCCGCCGGCTCCCTCTTCGCCCGCCACATCGAAGAAGTCGACCGGCTCATCACCGGCTGGCGCGGCCAAGGGGCCATCAACCTGCCCGGCCGCGTCGAAGCCCGCCGCCAGGGTGGCAGACTGGTCATCCGGCAAGGCTGACGCACGCTGCAACGAAAGTGACCCGGGTGAACGAGAAGGACATGGGCACCGACCTCCAGTCGGTGCTCATCACCAAGGAAGAGATCGACGCCAAGCTGGCAGAGCTGGCCGCGAAGATCGACGCGGAATACGCGGGCAAGGACCTGCTCATCGTCGGCGTCCTCAAGGGCGCCGTGATGGTGATGGCGGATCTGGCTCGCGCCCTTTCCACCCCCGTCACCATGGACTGGATGGCCGTCTCCTCCTACGGCGCCGGCACCCAGTCCTCGGGCGTCGTCAGAATCCTCAAGGACCTCGACACCGACATCAAGGGCAAGCACGTCCTGATCGTCGAGGACATCATCGACTCCGGCCTGACCCTGTCCTGGCTGCTGTCGAACCTCGGCTCGCGCGAGCCCGCCTCCCTCGAGGTCTGCACGCTGCTGCGCAAGCCCGAGGCCGCCAAGGTCGCGATCGACGTCAAGTGGATCGGATTCGACATCCCCAACGAGTTCGTCGTGGGCTACGGCCTCGACTACGCCGAGAAGTACCGGAACCTTCCGTTCGTCGGCACGCTCGCCCCACACGTCTACGGCGGCTGAACACCAGCGCCGTACGGGGAACCCGCACCGCCTTCCCCCCGTTGAACCACGGGAAGGCGGTCGCGGGCGACGATGCTGAGGTACCGTCCGAAGAACAGCTTTTTCACACAGCAGCTCTCACAGCAGCATTTTCCTACGGGCAGGAGGGACGGGGCGTTCTCGCTCCGTATGGATGGACGTGAAGCGATACTTCCGTGGGCCGGTCATGTGGATCGTGCTGGCCGTCCTCGCCGTGGTCGTGCTGATGCAGGTCGTCGGCTCGTCCGAGGGCTACAAGACGGTGGACACCGGCAAGGTCGTCCAGGCGATCGACAAGAACCAGGTCAAGCAGGCAAAGGTCACCACCGGTGACGAGCAGATCATCAAGATCGAACTCGTCGACGGTCAGAAGATCGACAACAGCAGCAAGGTCCAGGCCAGCTACATCGGCTCCCAGGGCGTCGACGTCGCCGACAAGCTGCAGGAGAAGTTCGAGGCCGGGCAGATCGAGAAGGGCTACACCGTCTCCCCGACGAAGCAGTCGCCCTTCGTCTCGATCCTGCTCTCCCTCCTCCCCTTCGTCCTCATCGTGGTCGTCTTCCTCTTCCTGATGAACCAGATGCAGGGCGGCGGCTCCCGCGTCATGCAGTTCGGCAAGTCCAAGGCCAAGCTCATCACCAAGGACACGCCGAAGACCACCTTCGCCGACGTCGCGGGCTCGGACGAGGCCGTCGAGGAACTCCACGAGATCAAGGAGTTCCTCCAGGAGCCGGCCAAGTTCCAGGCCGTCGGCGCCAAGATCCCCAAGGGCGTCCTGCTCTACGGCCCCCCCGGAACCGGCAAGACGCTCCTCGCGCGCGCCGTCGCCGGCGAGGCCGGGGTCCCGTTCTACTCGATCTCCGGCTCCGACTTCGTCGAGATGTTCGTCGGCGTCGGCGCCTCCCGGGTCCGCGACCTCTTCGAGCAGGCCAAGGCCAACGCACCCGCCATCGTCTTCGTCGACGAGATCGACGCCGTCGGACGCCACCGCGGCGCCGGCCTCGGCGGCGGCCACGACGAGCGCGAGCAGACCCTCAACCAGCTGCTCGTCGAGATGGACGGCTTCGACGTGAAGGGCGGCGTCATCCTGATCGCCGCCACCAACCGGCCCGACATCCTCGACCCCGCCCTCCTGCGCCCCGGACGCTTCGACCGGCAGATCGCCGTCGACCGCCCGGACATGCAGGGCCGCCTGGAGATCCTCAAGGTCCACCAGAAGGGCAAGCCGGTCGCACCGGACGTCGACCTCAGCGCCGTCGCCCGACGCACCCCCGGCTTCACCGGCGCGGACCTCTCCAACGTCCTCAACGAGGCGGCGCTCCTCACCGCCCGCAGCGACCAGAAGCTGATCGACAACGCGGCACTGGACGAGGCGATCGACCGAGTGGTCGCGGGCCCGCAGAAGCGGACCCGGATCATGTCGGACAAGGAGAAGAAGATCACCGCGTACCACGAGGGCGGCCACGCCCTCGTCGCGGCGGCCTCGCCGAACTCCGACCCCGTCCACAAGATCACCATCCTGTCCCGCGGCCGCGCCCTGGGCTACACGATGGTCCTGCCGGACGAGGACAAGTACTCGACCACCCGCAACGAGATGCTCGACCAGCTGGCGTACATGCTGGGCGGCCGTGCGGCGGAGGAACTGGTCTTCCACGACCCGACCACCGGCGCCGCCAACGACATCGAGAAGGCCACGGCAACGGCCCGCGCGATGGTCACCCAGTACGGCATGACCGAGCGTCTCGGCGCGATCAAGTTCGGTGGCGACAACACCGAGCCCTTCCTCGGCCGTGAGATGGCGCACCAGCGCGACTACTCGGAAGAGGTCGCGGCGCTGGTCGACGAAGAGGTCAAGAAGCTCATCGAGACCGCTCACAACGAGGCCTGGGAGATCCTCGTCGAGAACCGCGACGTCCTCGACAACCTGGTCCTCGCCCTCCTGGAGAAGGAGACGTTGGGCAAGGAGGAGATCGCCGAGATCTTCACCCCCATCGTCAAGCGCCCGGCCCGCCCGGCCTGGACCGGCTCCTCCCGCCGTACCCCGTCCACGCGTCCGCCGGTGCTCTCCCCCAAGGAGCTCGCCCTGACGAACAGCGCGAACGGTTCGGCGACCCCCGCGGTCGACACCACGAAGGGCATCGAGATCGCCCCGGTGGACACCCCGGAGGACTGACCGTCCCGCACCCCGGAATGGCTGCCGCGCCCCCACAGGTTTTAGCCTGTGGGGGCGCGGCATTTCGCGCACATCAGTCAGACGGAACGAGGCACAGAGATGACCGACCCGGTGACGCTGGACGGCGAGGGCACGATCGGCGATTTCGACGAGAAGCGCGCCGAGGCGGCCGTACGCGAGCTCCTCATCGCGGTCGGCGAGGACCCGGACCGCGAGGGCCTGCGGGAGACGCCGGCGCGGGTGGCGCGGGCGTACAAGGAGATCTTCGCGGGTCTGTGGCAGACGCCCGAGGAGGTCCTGACGACCACGTTCGACCTCGGCCACGACGAGATGGTGCTGGTCAAGGATATTGAGGTGTACTCGACATGTGAGCACCACCTCGTACCGTTCCGCGGGGTGGCGCACGTCGGGTACATCCCGTCGACGACGGGGAAGATAACGGGCCTGTCGAAGCTGGCCCGGCTCGTCGACGTCTACGCCCGCCGCCCCCAGGTGCAGGAACGGCTCACCACGCAGGTGGCGGACTCGCTGATGGACATCCTGGAGCCTCGCGGCGTCATCGTGGTCTTCGAATGCGAGCACATGTGCATGTCGATGCGCGGCATCCGCAAGCCGGGCGCCAAGACGATCACCTCGGCCGTGCGCGGCCAGCTGCGTGATCCCGCGACCCGCGCCGAGGCGATGAGCCTCATCATGGCGCGCTGAGGCGCCACGACGGGCGGGTGCATCAGACCCGGGCCTTGCCCGGGCCCTCGTCGTCGTCTTCCGGGAGTCTGCAGACGCGCTCCAGGAAGAGGGCGGCCGCGATGACGGCGATGCCCGCCGCCACCGCGAAGGCCGCGTAGAGGGCCTGGTCGCGGCGGGCCGGGACGTCGAGGGAGCCGAGGAGGAAGACGCCCGTGCCGCCGTACATGCCGGCGACGAGGGCGGCCACCAGGGCGCTCGCCTGGCCGAAGACCACCGCGCGGGCCGCCATCAGGGGTTCGACGCCCTTGGCGCCGGGGCGGCGTTCGCGCTGGGCTTTGAGGCGGGCGCGGAGGGAGAGGGCGGTCGCGGTGAGGACGGCCGCGATCACGGCGAGGACGATGGGCGCGGCGATCGGCACGCTGGGCAGGGTGCCGACCGCGTCCCAGAGCCGCGCGGCGCCCCAGGAGAGGATGCCGGCCGCGAGGAACAGTCCGGCGAGCACCTTCAGCCGCAGTTGTTTCACCGGGTGTCCTTCTCCTGGTCGTCGGTCGTGGTCCGTTGTGGGGTCTGCCACGAAGCGTAACGACTACTCGGGCAGACGGAGTTCCAGGTCGGCGCGGCGGGCGATGCCGTCGTCGCCGAGGCCGGAGAGGAGGCCGGCGACGGTGCCGTGGCCGGGGAGCTGGGCCTCGGGGTCCACGTCGTGCCAGGGGGCGAGGACGAAGGCGCGCTGGTGGGCGCGGGGGTGCGGGAGGGTGAGGACGGGGTCGTCGGAGATCACGTCCGCGTAGGCGACGATGTCGACGTCGATGGTGCGGGCCCCCCAGCGTTCCTCGCGGACGCGGTGGAAGGCCTCCTCGACGGCGTGGGCCCGCTCCAGGAGGGAGGAGGGGGGCAGTGTCGTCTTCACCAGTGCGACGGCGTTGAAGTACGAGGGCTGGCTCTCGGGGTCGACGCCCCAGGGCTCCGTCTCGTACACGGGGGAGACGGCCTTGACCCGGAGGCCGGGGGTGTCGGCGAGGGCGTCGACGGCCCCCTGGAGGGTCTCCAGGCGGTTGCCGAGGTTCGCGCCGAGGGCTACGACGGCCCAGCGGGGGTTGGACAGCGTCGTGTCGGCGGCGTCGACGGTGGCGACGACGGAGGCCGGTACGGGCTGGACGGTGGGGTCGCTGTGGGTCGGCTTCATCGTCGGCTCCGGGTGATCGTGATGGTCACGTCGTCGAACGGCACGGTGATGGGCGCGTCCGGTTTGTGGACGACGACCTCCACCTCTTGTACCCCGGTGTGGCTGAGGCATTGCTGGGCGATGCGCTCGGCGAGTGTTTCGATGAGGTCGACGGGCTCGCCCTGGACGACGTCGACGACCTCTTCGGCGACGATCCCGTAGTGCACGGTCTTCGCCAGGTCGTCGTCGGCGGCCGCCGGGCGGGTGTCCAGGCCGAGGACCAGGTCCACGATGAAGGTCTGGCCCTCCTCGCGCTCCTTGGGGAAGACGCCGTGGTGGCCCCGGGCCTTGAGGCCGCGCAGCGCGACACGATCCACGCGAATCACTCCTGCTGTCGTAGTTCGGTGGCCACGCAGCCGGGTGCGGACGGCCGGGTGTCCAGCATCGAATCTACCTGCGGGGACCGACAGAGCTTGCCTGTGGGGGCCGTGGGCGGGTCCGGGAGGCGGGTGGCGGCGTGGTCACGGGGTGTCGCCGCCGGGCTCCTCGTCCGCTGTTTCCTCGGTGTCCGTGAGGACCGGGGAGGCGTGGTGGGACCAGACGCGCCAGCCGTCGGGTGTGTGGCGGAACACATTGGTGGCGACGACGAGCTGTCCGACGAGGGGGCCCAGTTCGGCGCCGTCCTCGGCGGGGCCGCCGCTGAGGATGTTCTCGGTGCAGGTGACGACGGCGGTGTGGCCGGCGAGGGAGATCTTGAGGTCGGTGAGGAAGAACTGGATGTACTCGGTGTTCGCCATGATCAGCGCGTACGAGCGGAGCACCTCGCCGCGGCCGGTGAGGACGGGCCAGCCGGGGTGGACGCAGGTGATGGGGGTGGCTCCGTCGTCGAGCCAGAGGGCTGAGACGCCTTCGAAGTCGCCGGTCTCCATCGCCTCGTAGAAGGCGGTGTTGGCGGCTTCGACGGCCGCCTCGTCGGCGCTGCGGCTCACGCGGCTCCCTCGACGGCGCGGGCGACCCGTACGGCGTCGGCGGTGGCCCGGACCTCGTGGACGCGGACGGCCCACGCGCCCGCGTGGGCGGCGAGGGCGGAGACGGCTGCGGTGGCGGCGTCGCGTTCGCGCGCGGGCGGCGGTGCGGCGCCTTCGCGGGTGAGGACGTGGCCGAGGAAGCGTTTGCGGGAGGCGGCGACGAGGAGGGGGCGGCCGAGGGCGCGGAGTTCGGGGAGGTGGGCGACGAGGGCGAGGTCGTGGGGGGCGAGCTTGGCGAAGCCGAGGCCCGGGTCGACGACGATGCGTTCGGGGTCGATGCCGCCGTCGATGACGGCCTCCAGGCGGGTGCGGAGTTCGCCGACGACCTCGGTGACGACGTCGTCGTAGACGGCGAGGCTGTTCATGTCCTGGCTGAATCCGCGCCAGTGCATGACGACGAAGGGGACCTCGGCGGCGGCGACGGCGGGGACCATCTCGGGGTCGGCGAGGCCGCCGCTGACGTCGTTGACGAGGAGGGCGCCGGCTTCGACGGCGCGGGCGGCGACGCGGGCGCGCATGGTGTCGACGGAGACGGTGACGCCTTCGGCGGCGAGGCCGCGGACGACGGGGACGACGCGGCGGAGTTCTTCCTCCTCGTCGACGCGGCTCGCGCCGGGCCGGGTGGACTCGCCGCCGACGTCGACGAGGTCGGCGCCTTCGGCGACGAGGTCGAGGCCGTGTTTGACGGCGGCCGTGGTGTCGAACCAGCGGCCGCCGTCGGAGAAGGAGTCGGGGGTCACGTTGACCACGCCCATGACCGCGCAGCGGTCCCACTCCGGCAGGCCCCGGGCCGTACCCCGGTCGATCGTCGTCCTCATGTGTCCAGCGTAGGGCCCAGGGGCGGGATCAGGCCGCTCGGACCTCGCGCTCGGAGGGGGCGGGGACGATGTGGGCGCAGGGGCGTGGGGCCGGGGTGGGGCGCCTGCGGGTGAAGGGGCGGGGCAGGGCGAGGTTCACGAAGCCTTCGGCCTGCATGGCGGCGAAGCCGATGCGGGGGAGGTCGCGGCTCTTGCGGTAGACGACGAAGCGGGGTTCCCAGCGGGGCCGGAACTTGGCGTTGAACTTGTACAGCGATTCGATCTGGAACCAGCGGGAGAGGAAGACGAGGAGTCCGCGCCAGACGCGCAGGACGGGTCCGGCGCCGATCTTCTCGCCGCGGGCGAGGGCCGAGCGGAACATGGCGAAGTTGAGGGACACGCGCGCGATGCCGAGGCCGGGGGAGGCCTGGAGGGCGGCGACGATGAGGAGCTCGTTCATGCCGGGGTCGGCGGAGCGGTCGCGGCGCATGAGTTCGAGGGACATGCCGTCCGGGCCCCAGGGGACGAAGTGGATGATCGCCTTGAGGTCGCCGTAGGGGGAGTCGGGGGTGTCGCCGCCGTCGGTCTTGTGGGCGGTCGCTATCACGGCGTCGCCGTCGCCGGGGGCGCCGATGCGGCCGAGGGCCATGGAGAAGCCGCGTTCGGTGTCGGTGCCGCGCCAGTCGGCGGCGGCGCGGCGGACCTGTTCGAGTTCGGCGTCGTCGAGGTCACGGACGCGGCGGACCCGGGTGGTGTAGCCGTTGCGTTCGATGCGCTTGACCATTTGGCGGACGTTGCGCATGGCTCGTCCGGAGAGGGAGAAATCCGCGACGTCGACGACCGCCTCGTCGCCGAGTTCGAGGGCGTCGAGGCCGGTCTCGCGGGTCCATACCTGGCCGCCGGTCTCGGAGCAGCCCATGACGGCGGGGGTCCAGGAGTGGGCCTTGGCCTCGTCCATGAAGCGTTCGATGGCGCCGGGCCAGGCTTCGACGTCGCCGATGGGGTCGCCGCTGGCGAGCATGACGCCGGAGACGACGCGGTAGCAGACGGCGGCTTTTCCGCTGGGGGAGAAGACGACGCCCTTGTCGCGGCGGAGGGCGAAGTGGCCGAGGGAGTCGCGGCCGCCGTGCTGGTCGAGGAGGGCGCGGAGCTTGTCCTCGTCGTCGTCGGTGAGGCGGGCGGCGGGGTGCTCGGGGCGGAAGGCGAGGTAGATGGTGGTGAGGGCGGTGAGCATGCCGAGGGCGCCGAGGGAGTAGCCGACGGTCCAGTCGACGCCGTTGCTGTAGCCGACGGGACCTTCGATGCCGAAGAGTCCGTACAGGACGTGTTCGAGGCGGTCGGTGAGGCTGGGGCTGCCGATGACGCGGCGCGGGTGGGCGCTGACGATGACGAGGCCGAGGGCGATGGATCCGGCGCCCATGACGACGAAGTTGGCGAGTGCGCGCCAGCGGCTGCGCGGGTCGGGCAGGGCGGCGAACTCGCCGCGGTGGCGCAGGAGGAGGGCGAGGAGTACGAGGGAGAGGAGGGCGCCGAGGACGGAGTGGCGCCAGACGAACTGGGCGGCGGCGCCGAGGGGGAGCAGGACGACGGCGGCGCGCCAGGCGCGGCGTTTGTGCCGCTTGAGGCCGTGGGCGAGGAGCAGGAGGAGGACGCCGGCGCTGAGGGAGAGGGCGGCGGAGAGGGGGCCGAGGGTGCCGGGGAGGACTTCGGCCACGGCGTGCATCCGGCTGGCGCGGAAGCGGGGGAAGACGCCGGCGGCGATGTCGATGAGGCCGATCAGGGTGCAGGCGGTGCCGACGAGCGCGGGGACCTTCTCGGGGCGGGGGCCGCGGAGAATCCGGCGTACTCGAACCGGAACCAATCCTGATTTGTCCCCATCTACTGTGACAGACATGGCTTCCCGTGCTTCCCGTGGTCCTGCGAAGGGTCCTTGACTCCGGTCGGGCCCTGCGGCGCGTTCGGCGGGCCGTACCGGTTGGTGCGCCTTCTAGGACGGAGCCGTGCGGAATCGGGTTCATCGGTGCACAGGAAATTCTCAGAAAGAAGGCTCGGTCGTCCCATGGGTCTCACCAGCAACAAAGTCCTCGTGGTGGCGATCGTTCTTGCCGTGGCGCTGTTCGCCGTCACGGTCTGGCTCTGGCCGCGGCTCGCGCGGCGCGGCTGGCGGGCGGTGGTGGGGCGGATCGGGCTGTTGCTGGTGACGCAGCTGGCGCTGTTCGCCGCGGTGGGCCTGGCGGCGAATCGTTCATTCCTCTTCTACGGGTCGTGGGCCGACCTGTTCGGGCAGGAGCAGGACATGGGTGTGGTCGTCGACCACGCGGCCGGTTCGAAGGACCTCAGGGTGGTGGGGACGCAGGCGCTCGACGTGCCGGGCGGCGGCCGTCCGGCGACCGCCGGCCAGATACAGAAGGTCGTCGTGGCGGGGGAGCGGTCCGGGATCGTCTCGCCGGCCTACGTGTACCTGCCGCCGGAGTACTTCCAGGCGAGGTACGCGAAGCGCACCTTCCCGGCCTCGGTGGTGCTGACGGGGTATCCGGGTACGGCGGAGAACCTGATCAAAGGGCTGAGGTATCCGAAGACGGCCTACCAGCAGGCGAAGGAGGGCCGGATGCAGCCGATGATCCTGGTGATGCTCCGCCCGACGGTGGCGCCGCCGCGGGACACCGAGTGCGTGGACGTGCCGGGCGGCCCGCAGACGGAGACCTTCTTCGCGGAGGACGTGCCGAAGGCGGTCTCGGAGGCGTACCGGGTGGGCACGAAGCCCCGCAACTGGGGCTTCATGGGGAACTCCACCGGCGGGTACTGCGCGCTGAAGATCGCCCTGCACCACCCCGACCGGTTCGCCGCCGGGGCGGGATTCTCCGCGTACTACCGGGCGGCGGAGGACGTGACGACCGGTGACCTCTTCCACGGGGACGACGGGCTGCGCAAGCGGGGCGACCTGCTGTGGAGCCTGGACCACCGGCCGCAGGGCCACTCGTCGTTCCTGGTGACGACGTCGAAGCAGGGCGAGGGCAACCGGCGGGGCACGCTCGACTTCATCAAGAAGGTGAAGAGCCCGGCGAAGGTCTCGTCGATCACGCTGGAGAGCGGGGGCCACAACTTCAACACGTGGAACCGCGAGATCCCGCCGGGTCTGGTCTGGATGAGCGGCAAGCTCAGCGCGACCTGAGCCCCGCTCAGGAAGCCGGGGACGGGGCCGCGGCCGATGCCCGGCGCAGGGCGCGGTGGACGCCCTCCGGGGTGAGGACGCCGAGCGGCCGGCCGTCGTCGCCGGTGACCGTGAGCCGGCCCGTGTCGTGCTGGAGGAGCACGGCGAGGGCGTCCTTGAGCGAGGTCCCGAGCGGGACGGGGTCGGGGGCGCCGTCCCGGCCCCCGGGCGTGTGCGTCGCCGCGGGACCTCCCGCCGGTACGGGTTCGAGGTCGGCCTCCGTGACGGGCGTGACCGCGAGCCGCTTCAGGCCGCGGTCGCTGCCGACGAAGTCCGCGACGTACGGGGTGGCGGGGGCGCCGAGGACGGTCGCGGGCGCGTCGAACTGCTCGATGCGGCCCTGTCCGTAGACCGCCATGCGGTCGCCCATGCGGACGGCCTCCTCGATGTCGTGGGTGACGAGGAGGACGGTCTTGCGGACGGTGGCCTGCAGGGCGAGGAACTCGTTCTGCAGGCGCTCGCGGACCACCGGGTCGACGGCGCCGAACGGCTCGTCCATGAGGAGGACCGGCGGGTCCGCGGCGAGGGCGCGGGCCACGCCGACGCGCTGGCGCTGACCGCCGGAGAGCTGCGCGGGGTAGCGGGAGCCGTAGACGGCCGGGTCGAGGCCGACGAGGTCGAGGAGTTCGGCGGCACGCGCGCGTGCCGCCGCCTTCTTCCAGCCGAGCAGGGCGGGGACGGTCGCGGTGTTGTCGAGGACCGTGCGGTGGGGGAAGAGCCCGACCTGCTGGATGACGTAGCCGATCTTGCGGCGCAGCGCGACGGGGTCGACGCCGGCGATGTCCTCGCCGTCGACGAGGACGCGGCCGGAGGTCGGCTCGACGAGCCGGTTCACCATCATCATCGTGGTCGTCTTGCCGCAGCCGGACGGCCCGACCAGGGTGACGAGTTCGCCCTCCGCCACCTCGAACGAGAGGTCGTCGACGGCGGTGGTGCCGTCCGGGTACCGCTTGGTCACGTGCTCGAACCGGATCATGGTTCCCCATTCTGGCCCCTGGATGCCGGGGGTGTGTGAAGGGCGTGTTGCCGCATTGTGGCGGGTCTCGGGGATTGTCGGTGGCGGGGGTTAGGGTCGTCAGACATGCGTTCGGAAGATCGACGACCCGGGGGGAGGGACGGATGAGCGCGCCGAACTGTCTGGTCACGAACGACTGGATCTGCGGTGAGTATCTGCGCACCCGCTCCCAGGAGTTGACCGACGCCACGCTCCAGCATGTGGGAATCACGGTCGTGTCCGTGCTGATCGCGCTCGCCGTCGCGGTGCCGCTCGCGCTGCTCGTCCGGGCCAGGCCCCGCTTCGCCGGCCCCGTCCTCGGACTGACCACCCTGCTCTACACGGTGCCGTCGCTCGCCATGTTCTCCCTGCTGCTGCCCCTGTTCGGGCTCTCGTCGGCGCTCGTGGTCACCGGCCTCGTGCTGTACGCGCTGACGATCCTCGTGCGGAACACGCTGGCGGGACTCGCTGCCGTGCCCGCCGAGACCCGGGAGGCCGCCCGGGGCATGGGCTACGGCTCGCTGCGCCTCCTGTGGCAGGTCGAACTGCCGCTGGCGCTCCCGGTGCTGATGGCGGGGATACGGATGGCGACGGTCTCCACGATCGCGCTGACGACGGTCGGTTCGGTCGTCGGCCGCGGCGGCCTCGGCAATCTCATCGAGGACGCGCTGCCCACCTTCTTCAAGGCGCAGATGCTCGCCGCCTCGGTGCTGTGCGTGCTGCTCGCCGTCGCAGCCGACCTGTTGCTCCTGGGACTCCAGCGGCTGCTCACGCCGTGGACCCGGATACGGACCGCGCCGGGAGGTGGGTGAGATGGGCGTAGTGACGGATGCCTGGGGCTGGCTCACCACCGGCGCGCACTGGACGGGCGAGGAGGGCATCGGACAGCGGCTCGCCGAGCACGTGTACGTGAGCGGGGCGGCGCTGCTGATCGCCGCGGCGCTCGCGCTGCCGCTGGGCCTCTGGCTCGGCCACCTCGGCAAGGGCGGGGCACTCGCGGTGAACGTGTCGAACGTGGGGCGGGCGATCCCCGTCTTCGCGGTCCTCGCCCTGTTCATGGTGTCCCCCCTGCGGAACGCCGGATATGTGCCGACCGTCGTGGCCCTCGTGCTGTTCGCGATACCCCCGCTCCTCACCAACGCGTACGTGGGAGTGCGGGAGGTGGACCCGGCCGCGGTACGGGCCGCGCGGGGCATGGGGATGACCGGCGGGCAGCTGTTCCGGCAGGTCGAACTGCCGCTGGCCCGGCCGGTGGTGATGACCGGGGTGCGCTCGGCGGCGGTGCAGGTGGTGGCCACGGCGACCGTCGCGGCCATGGTCGGCCAGGGCGGCCTGGGCCGGATCATCACGGCCGGCTTCGCCACCTACGACACGGCGCAGGTCGTCGCGGGCGCGGTCCTCGTGGCCCTGCTCGCCCTCCTGGTGGAGGGCGTCCTGGTGGGCGCGGACCGGCTGCTCTTTCCACGCTTCGAGCAACGGCTCGATCAAAGATTCGATCAACTGAGCAAACGCTGACTGGGGATGGGTGATCTCGTGAACAGGGTCTCGCGTATCGCGGGCGCGGTGCTGGGTACGGCGGCGCTGGCCGTCGCGCTGGCCGCGTGCGGCGGTGACAGCCTGGAGGAGGGCAAGAGGAAGGGCTCGGGAAGCTCCGGGGGCGCCGGGAACTCCGGCGGCGCGGAGAAGGGCTCGCTGGTCGTCGGCGCGGCGGCCTTCACCGAGGCCAAGGTGCTCGCCGAGCTGTACGCCCAGGCGCTGCGGGACGCCGGATACTCCGTATCCATCACCACCGTGAAGAATCGCGAGCTGTACGAGCCCTCGCTGGAGAAGGGCGAG
Source organism: Streptomyces sp. NPDC088553 (assembly GCF_044752965.1). Lineage (NCBI taxonomy): Bacteria > Bacillati > Actinomycetota > Actinomycetes > Kitasatosporales > Streptomycetaceae > Streptomyces > Streptomyces sp. NPDC088553. The sequence goes on from NZ_JBIVMG010000006.1 coordinate 639,124, forward strand.
ATCGACGTCGTCCCCGAATACGCGGCGACCATCGCGGAATTCCTCAACGCGAAGGTGAACGGGCCGAAGGCGCCCGAGGACAAGCCGGTCGCCTCCGGTGACGCGACGGCCACGGTCGAGGCGCTGCGGAAGCTCGCCGAACCGCGCGGCCTGAAGGTGCTCGCGGTCGGTGAGGCGGTCGATCAGAACGCGTTCGCGGTGACGAAGGAATTCGCCGAGAAGAACAAGCTGAAGACGCTTTCCGATCTCGGCGGTTCGAAGCTGAAGGTGAAGATCGCCGCCGGTGACGAATGCGCGGTGCGGCCGTTCTGCGCGCCCGGCCTGAAGAAGACGTACGGGATCGACGTGACGGGGATCGACCCCAAGGGCGTCGGCACCCCGCAGGCCAAGCAGGCGGTGAAGGACGGGGTGGACCAGCTGGTCCTGACGACCACCACGGACGCCACCGTCGACAGTTACGGTCTGGTCTTCCTGGAGGACGACAAGAAGCTGCAGAACGCCGACAACGTGCTGCCCGTGGTGAACGCCAAGGACGCCGGTTCCCCCGAGATAGCCGCCGCCCTGGACAAGATCACCAAGGTGCTGACCACAGCGGATCTCGCCGAACTCAACCGCAAGGTCGACGCCGAGCGGGCGAAGCCGGAGGACGTCGCCAAGGAGTATCTGCAGACGAAGGGGCTGCTCAACAAGTAGGCGTCGGGTGAGGGGCGTCGGCCCGAAACGGAACCGGAACGGTGGATATCCACTTCTGGTGACGAGAAGTGGCCAAGAGATTGCCGGGCCGACACCCCACACGGCGCCTACGCACGGTAAATTTCAGGCCATGCCACGTGGACGCCACCGCCATTCCCCGCCTCTGCACAAGCTGCTGCCGCCCTCCGCGGTCGCCGGCGCCGCGGTCGTGTGTGCCGCGGCCGCCTGGCTGCCCGGTGACCTGATCGTCGTACGGCTGCTCGCGGCCGCCGCGGCCGCCGCCGCCGTCACCGGCGCCGTCCTCATGCGCAGCTGGGACCGGAGCGCCGGACTGCGGGTCGCCGAGCTCGACCGCGCCCGCACCGCCGACCAGTGGAAGGCCGAGGAGCGGGTCGCCGAGCTGGAGTCCGACCTCGAAGAGGCCCGCGCGCTCCGCTCCCGGCTCGACGCGAAGCTCCGCGCCAAGCGGGTGGAGCTGGCCGGGCTCCGCGGCGAGCACGCCGATCTGCTCCGCCGGTACGCCACGGCCGAGACCGAGCGGGCCAGCGCGCTGGAAGGCGCCCGTGTCCTGGCCCTGGAGTCGGCGGCCGGTGCGGCCTCAGGCACGGCCGGCGACGTCAAGGCGCTGCCCGCCGGGGGCTCCACGCCCACGCCCGAGGCCTACCGTCGCGCCGCCCAGGCGCTGCGCGACCTCCCGCGCAACGCGGCGGCCCAGCAGGCCCGCCGCACCACTGAGGCCGCCCGCGCGCGCGACCTCGCCGAGCGGGCCCGTGAGACGGAGGAGCCGCAGGGGAAGCACGCGGCGGCCGCCGGCACCGAGCACAGCCGGTCGGCCGCCTCCGCCCTCGCGCTGCCGCCCGCGCCCGCGAGGGTCCCGGCGGTGCCGACGGCGTCCGCGATCGTCCCCTACGCGGCCCGCCGGCCCGTCCCGCGGCCCGAGGGCGGCTTCGACTTCTTCGGGACGCAGAAGGCGGCGGCCGCGATCGAGGCGGTGCAGCACACGGACCTCGCCGACGTCGTGGGCGAGGAGGTCCTCGAAGAGGCCCTGGCGACGCAGGCGGCGCTCGGCGTCCCGCTCCTCACCCCGATCAGCCCCACGGGGACGCCGGGGAACCCGCTGGCGCCGGCGCAGCCGAAGGCGCCGGTGCAGGCGGTGGGCCAGGTCATCGACCTGACGGCGCACGACGAGACCGAGCAGCTCGATGTGGCCGAACTGCGCGGAGCGGTGAACTCGTGACGTACCGCCTCACCGACTTCCCGGCCGGTGAGGCCGCCGGGCACCGCGACGAACTGCTCGCCCTGAGCGCCCAGGCCTTCTGCGGCGCCCCCTGGCACGAGCCGCCGCTCGGCGCCGTGCGCACCGTGGACCGGCTGCTCGACTCGGCCGCGCGGAGGGACGACTTCACCGCGGTGGTCGCGCGCGACGCCGACGGCGCCCTGCTCGGCTTCGCGGCGGGCTGGACCGACACCGTCCTGACCGGCGGGGAACCCGCCTTCGAACTCGCCGAACTCGTCGTCGCCCCCGGCAATCAGGGACGCGGCATCGGCCGCGGCCTCCACGACGCCCTGCTCACGGCCGGGGTGCCCGGGCCCGCCCTCCTCATGACCCTCGACGTACCGGAACTGACGGATCGGTACGCACGCTGGGGCTGGACGGTGGTCGACCGGCGCCGCCCCGGCAAGGAGGAGCGGGACTACGTCGTGATGCGCCGGGAGCACTGACCCCGGCAGGGGTACGGCCAGGTTCCCGCTACTTGTCGATGTCGCCGACGACGAAGAACAGCGAGCCCAGGATCGCCACCATGTCCGCGACCAGCGTCCCCGGCAGCAGCTCCACCAGCGCCTGGATGTTGTTGAACGACGCCGAGCGCAGCTTCAGCCGGTACGGGGTCTTCTCGCCCTTGGACACCAGGTAGTAGCCGTTCACACCGAGCGGATTCTCGGTCCACGCGTACGTGTGGCCCTCCGGCGCCTTGAGCACCTTCGGCAGCCGCTGGTTGATCGGCCCCGGCGGCAGCTCCGCCATCCGGTCCAGGCACGCGTCCGCGAGGTCCAGGGAGTTGTGCGTCTGCTCCAGCAGGCACTCGAACCGGGCCAGGCAGTCGCCCTCCTCGCGCACCGCGACCCGCAGGGTGTCCTGGAGCTCCCCGTAGGCGAGGTACGGCTCGTCGCGGCGCAGGTCGAAGTCGACGCCCGAGGCGCGGGCGATGGGCCCCGACACCCCGTACGCGTGGACCGCCGCGGGGGACAGCACGCCGACGCCCCGCGTACGGCCCCGGAAGATCTCGTTGCCGAGGACGAGCCGGTCGTACACGTCCATCCGCGAGCGGACGTCCGCGACGGCCTGGCGGGCGCGGCCCAGCCAGCCGGCGGGCAGGTCCTCCTTGAGGCCCCCGACCCGGTTGAACATGTAGTGCATCCGGCCGCCGGAGACCTCCTCCATCACGGCCTGGAGCTCCTCCCGCTCCCGGAAGGCGTGGAAGACGGGGGTGATACCGCCCAGTTCGAGCGGGTACGAGCCGAGGAACATCAAATGGTTGAGGACCCGGTTCAGCTCGGCGAGGAGCGTACGGGTCCACACCGCGCGCTCCGGGACCTCCATGCCCAGCATCCGCTCGACGGCCATGACCACGCCGAGCTCGTTCGAGAAGGCGGAGAGCCAGTCGTGACGGTTGGCCAGCATGATGATCTGCCGGTAGTCCCGCGCCTCGAAGAGCTTCTCGGCGCCGCGGTGCATATAGCCGATCACCGGCTCGGCCTCCCGCACGACCTCGCCGTCGAGCACGAGCCGGAGCCGGAGCACGCCGTGGGTCGAGGGATGCTGCGGCCCGATGTTCAGCACCATGTCGGTGCTCTCCGCCGCGCCGCCGATGCCGACCGTCGTCTCCGTCATGCGGTCAGTATCCCCCCTGCCCCGGGGGCGTCGTAGCCCCGCCCGGGACCCGGCGGGTGAGCCAGAGGAAGTCGCCGAGACCACCGCGCGCGGTGAGCTCGGCGGCCTCCCCGGCGGAGGAGAGGGCACGGACGTACGCGACGGGATCGGTCGAGGCGAGCGAGAGCGGCGGCCGCCCGCCGGACACCCCGAGCCGTCCCAGTGCCTCCCGCTGCGTGACCAGCTCGACCGCACGCGGCCCGTCCTCGGCACCCCCACCGTCGCCGCCGATGCCACCGCCATCGCCCATGGCGCCGCCGACCGCCGCCGCGCACGCGTCCAGCGCCACATGCGCCGTCAGGTCGCAGCTGCCGTCCGGGACCGGCGGGACCTCGCGGCCCGCCCGGAAGCCGGTCAGCGAGCCGAAGGGCGGCCGGGCGCCCCGTACGTGCGCGTAGTCCACGGCCACCGCGCGGCCCGCCGCCAGCGAGGCCACCGCCGACGCCCAGGCCTCGTCGCGCGGCCGGCCGATCTCGGCCCGCGCGCCCGGCTCCCGCAGCGGCCACCAGCGGGCCAGCCACTCCGCGTCCGCGCCGGAGACGGGACCGCCGAGCCGTTCCGTGCCGTCCGGGCTGACCTCCACGTACCGCGCCGTGCCCTCCGCGTCCGCCTCGGCGACGTCCACCGGCACGTTGTCGAGCCACTCGTTCGCGAAGACCAGCCCCCGCACGCCCCGGGGCAGCCGGTCGGTCCACTCGATCCGGGGATCGAGCCCGGCGGGCGGGTCCGCGCGCTCGACGGCGTACGCCCGGACCGTCAGGCCGCCGCTCGCGGAGCCGTCGCCGCCACCGATCGCGGCGAGTACACCCGTGAGCAGTTCCCCCCGCCCCGCGCCCACGTCGACGAGGTCGACCTCGGACGTTCCCAGCTCCTCCGCGACCTCGGCGAGCAGCCGGGCCACCGCCGCCGCGAAGAGCGGGGAGGCGTGCACCGAGGTGCGGAAGTGTCCCGCCGGCCCCTCGGGTCGCAGATAGAAGCCCCCGGGGCCGTACAGCGCCCGTTCCGTGGCCCGCCGCCACCCCTGCCACTGACACGTCTCATCCGTCACGCGCCCCAGTCTCCACCTCGGGGAGTACGGGGCCCGCGCCAAGGATCGACCCCACGGTTGATCCCTGCACCTATCTCCCTTCCCTACTCTGGGTGACGTGCAGCGCCTTTACGACTTCATCCGCAGACACCCGACGGGCGTCGACACCTTCTGGGCGGTCGTCCTCCTGGGGTTCTCCATGCTGTGGGTGGTGTCGGCCGGCACCGGCACGGTGGAGGGCCACCCCGTCGGGTACGCCCTCGTCGCGGTGCTCTTCTCCCTGGTCGTGGCCCTGAGGCGCCGCGCCCCGGAGAGGATGCTGCTCCTCGCGGTCGGCCTCGGGCTGGCACAGCTCGCCTTCGGCCTGACGCCGTTCATGGCCGACTTCGCCATGCTCGTGATCATCTACACCGTCGCCGCGCACGACGGACCCCGCTGGGCCTCCCGGCTCGCGCTGGCCGGCGGACTCTCCGCCGCGACGCTCTCGCAGCTGAGATGGCCGACGGACGGCCCGCAGTCGGGCGCGGCCCACGTCTTCTTCACGATCATCATGACCGTGCCGTTCGCACTCGCCTGGGTCCTCGGCGACTCGCTCCGCACCCGCCGCGCCTACTTCGCGCAGCTGGAGGAGCGGGCCTCCCGCCTGGAGCAGGAGCGCGAGGCCCAGGCCAAGGTCGCGGTCGCCGCCGAGCGGGCCCGGATCGCCCGCGAGCTGCACGACGTCGTCGCGCACAACGTGTCGGTGATGGTGGTGCAGGCCGACGGCGCCGCGTACGTCATGGACTCCTCCCCGGAGACCGCCAAGCAGGCCCTGGACACCATCTCCACCACCGGCCGGCAGGCGCTCGCCGAGATGCGCAGACTGCTCGGCATCCTGCGGACCGGTGAGCACCAGGAGGCCGGGGAGTACGTGCCGCAGCCCGATGTGAAGCAGATCGAGGACCTGGTCGAGCAGGTGCGGGGGGCCGGTCTGACCGTGGACTTCGCGATCGAGGGGAGCCCTCGCCCGCTGCCCAGCGGCGTCGAACTCACCGCGTACCGGATCGTGCAGGAGGCCCTCACCAACTCGCGCAAGCACGGCGGTCCTGACGTCGGGGCCAGCGTCCGGCTGGTGTACTTCGACGACGGCCTCGGACTGCTCGTCGAGGACGACGGCCGGGGAGCGCCGCAGGAGATGTACGAGGACGGGGGTGCCGACGGCCGGGGCCACGGTCTGATCGGCATGCGGGAGCGGGTCGGCATGGTCGGCGGCACGCTGGACGCGGGCCCGCGCCCCGGTGGAGGCTTCCGGATCAGCGCCCTGCTCCCCCTCAAGCCCGCTCACTGACGACCCCGAAGGAATCTGATGTCCATCCGCGTGATGCTTGTCGACGACCAGGTGCTGCTGCGCACCGGTTTCCGCATGGTCCTGGCCGCCCAGCCGGACATGGAGGTCGTGGCGGAGGCGGGCGACGGGGTCGAGGCGCTGGAGGTGCTGCGTGCGACGGCGGTCGACGTCGTGCTGATGGACGTGCGCATGCCCAAGCTCGACGGGGTGGAGACGACCCGGCGGATCTGTTCCGAGCCGGACGCGCCGAAGGTGCTGATCCTGACCACGTTCGACCTCGACGAGTACGCGTTCTCGGGGCTGAAGGCGGGGGCGAGCGGTTTCATGCTGAAGGACGTGCCGCCGGCGGAGCTGCTCGGCGCGATCCGCTCGGTGCACAGCGGTGACGCGGTGGTGGCGCCCTCGACGACCCGGCGGCTCCTCGACCGCTTCTCGCCCATGCTGCCGTCGTCGGGCAAGGACCCGGAGCACAAGGAGCTGGGGCGGCTCACGGACCGGGAGCGCGAGGTGATGATGCTGGTGGCGCAGGGCCTGTCGAACGGCGAGATCGCGGCCCGGCTCGTCCTCTCCGAGGCGACGGTGAAGACCCATGTGGGCCGCATCCTGACCAAGCTGGGCCTGCGCGACCGGGTCCAGGTCGTCGTCCTCGCGTACGAGACGGGCCTGGTCCGGGCGGGCGGCGGCGCGGCGGGCTGAGCGCGGAGGCCTCAAGGGGAAGGGCGTGTCGATGCTGCTGTGGATCAACGGTCCCTTCGGCGGGGGCAAGACGCAGACCGCGTACGAGCTCCGGCGCCGGCTGCCGGGCAGTGTGGTGTGCGACCCGGAGCACATCGGCTTCGGTCTGCACCGGACGCTGCCGCCCGCGCTCCGAGGCGACTTCCAGGACCTGAGGGCCTGGCGGCAGGGTGTGCACGAGGTGCTCGACCTGGCGCTGCGGGAGTACGGGCAGGGGCCCGTGATCGTGCCGATGACCCTCACCGACCCGGCGTACTTCGCCGAGATCGTCGGCCGGCTGCGCGCGGACCACGGTGCGGGCCGGGTCTGCCACGTCGCGCTGCTCGCCGAGCGGGAGACGGTCCTGGGGCGGCTGGTGGAGCGGGGCCTCGGACGGGGACTGAAGCGGGAGAGCTTCGCCGTGGCCAAGCTGGACGAGTGCCTGGAGCGCCTGGCGGCGCCGGAGTTCGCCCACCACCTCCGTACGGACCGACTGACGGTCCCGGAGGTGGCCGACCGGGTCGCGGAGCTGGCCGGACTGCGGCCGGAGCCGAACACGGACGGGCCGTTGCGGCACCGGCTGCGGCGGATCCGGGTGGGCCTCTCCCACCTCCGCTTCGACTGAGGCCCGGCAGAGCCGCTGAGGCCCGAGCCGGTCCCTAGCGGAGCACGCTCTCCAGGAAGTCGCTGCCGAGGCGGGCGACGACGGGGAAGTCGAGCTGGTGCAGCACGTACCGGCCGCGGCGCTGCGTGGTGAGCAGGCCCGCCTTCTTCAGGACGGAGAGGTGACGGGAGACCTCGGGCGCGGTGATGCCGTACGCGTCGGCCAGCTCGCTGGTGGAGTACGAGCCGCGCGCGAGGTTGCGGCACAGCCGCATCCGCATCGGGTGGGCGATGGCCTCCAGGCGCAGTTTGACCGTCTCGACGGGCTCGGCGCCGCCGACGTCACGGGTGGCGGCCGGGTACTGGATCACCGGCTGCCAGCCGGGGGCGCTCGTGGCGAAGAGGTGCGGCCAGCCGAACGCCGTCGGCACCAGCGTCACGGCGGAGCCCTGCGCCTCCGTCCGCCCGTGCACCAGCTTGTCGACGACGATCCGGGTGCCGTGCGGCCCGTCCTCCAGGGCGAGCGCGGGCGAGGCGGCCGTCAGGGCCTCGGCCAGGCCCTTGCGGCGCAGCAGCTCGGTCTTGTGGCGGGCGTCGGCGGCGAGCTGGACGCGGACGCGGCGCCAGGTGTCGGCGAAGAACGCGTCGTCGCAGTCCTCCAGGAGCCGGCGGATCCACGCGCGCGTGGCGGCCGGATCGGCCAGCATCCGCTCCACGAACGCCGCCTGGCGCGGCCCGCGCGCGGAGGCCAGGTCGAGGGCGCGGCGGCGGGACTGCTCGTCGACCAGCGGGGACGGGATGCCCTCGGAGTAGCGGCTGCTGCAGGAGATCTCCAGGGCCGCGCCGACGTACTTCTCGTCGTCCAGGCGGTCGAGGTCGTCCAGCTCCTCGGCGAGGGTCTCGCGCGGCCGCGCGGGCAGCAGGAAATCGGAGCGGGTGGAGCGCCACATGAAGTCGGCCTCGTGCAGCCGGTCCGCGAGCTCGGGCTTCAGGGCGGCGGAGGTGGCGGTCGTCCAGGCGTGCAGCCGGGCGTGATGGGCGGGCTCGGCGAGGGCGTGCAGGGCGTTGCCGAGCTCCGCCAGCGGCGAGGGGCAGAAGGCGATCCGCTCGTGCGGCAGTCCGGTGATGTCGATGGTCACGCTCACCTCCCTATGGTGCGGGGTCGGGCGGCGGCGCTGTCGCGTCGTTTGACGAGGGCCGTCAATCGACGCCCCGGGCGGCTCCGGGCGCCGTTTGACGACCCTCGTCAAACGGCGGGCCGAGGTCCGGGGACGCGGCGCACGGTGAAAACATGAACGCGCTGCATCAGTACCTCTTCGACACGTACCGCGCCGCCCAGCTCGGTGAGCCGATGCCGCCGGCGCCCGGCACCCACGACGTCGCCGTCCTGCGGTCGGTCCGCGACCGGCGCCGCTTCGAGCGGGTCCTCGCGGGCCGCCCGGCGCGGGGCGGTCTGTGGGCCGCCCTGCACCGCCGGCTGCGCCCCCACGCCTTCTGACCGCCGGGGGCGCACGCGAGCGGGCGCGCTACCCCAGCCGCGACAGGAACTCCCGTACCGCCGCCTTCACGTCCTCCGCCGTCCACTCCAGGCCCGGTCCCGCCACCGTCAGTTCCGTCACGGCGACCCCGGGCGGGCCGCCCGCGCCCGGGGCGAACCAGCGGCGGAAGAGGAGCGTGCCGGTGGCCTCGGTCTGCGCGAGGGACGCCGCCGTCAGCTGCTCGGCGTCGTACGGCAGCCAGACCTGGAACTGGTGGGTGTGCGGGGTCTCGGGGTGGATCCGGAACCACCCGGTGCCCGCCTCCGTGAGCGCCTCCCGGACCGCGTCGGCCACCACGCGCGCGTGGGCCACGTACGAGGGCAGCCGGGGCAGCTCCTCGTCCAGGCCCCGGAGCGCGGAGAGGGCCGCCGGGTACTGCTGGAAGACCTGGCCCCCGTACCGGTGCCGCCACACCCTCGCCTCGGCCATGACGTCCTCGGGTCCGGCGAGCACGGCCCCGGAATGCCCGCCGAGCGACTTGTAGAACGAGAGGTAGACGCTGTCGGCGAGCCCCGCGATCTCCGCGAGCGTTCGGCCGAAATGCGTCGGGCACTCCCAGAGCCGCGCCCCGTCGAAATGGACCACGGCGTCGCGCTCGCGGGCCGCCTCCACGACCGCGGTGAGCTCCTCCCAGGACGGCAGCACGAAGCCGGCGTCCCGCAGGGGCAGCTCCAGCATCAGCGTGCCGAACGGCTCCGGATGGTCCCGTACCTCCTCGGCCGTCGGCAGTCGGGGCGCGTCGGTCGGGTGGACCGTACGGAGCCCGGAGACGGCCCCGAACGCGCCGCTCTCGTGGACCTCGGGGTGGGCGAGCGGGTGGAGGGCGACGACGGGGCTGCCGGTCCGCCCGGCCCAGCAGCGCAGGGCCACCTGCTGCGCCATCGTGCCGGTGGGGAAGAAGACGGCGGCGGGGAGGCCGAGCTCCTCGGCGACGCGCCGTTCCAGCTCCTCGACGAGCCCGTCCCCGTAGATGTCGAGCGGGCCCTCGCCGTGGCCGGAGGACTCGGTCCAGTCGGCGAGTTCACGCAGCCGCGCGCCCACCGTGCCGTCCACCTGGGTGCGCCACAGCGTGCGGTCGGCGCCGCCCCAGACCTTCGCCCGGTAGAGCCGGGCCGCTTCCTCGTCCACGGGGTCCACAGGATTCATGCACCGATCATCACACCACCGCCCACACCCTGTGGACAGCCACGGAGCACCGCGAAACGCTGGCGTAGCATGACCAGAAATCGTCCGGTACCCGCCGAGGACTGGAACGGAAGGCCGTCCCCACCGTGAACGCATCAGCAGCGCCAGAGCCCCGAGCCGAGGACCGACCCGCCCGGCTCGCCGTCGGAGTCGTCGGCGCCGGCCGCGTGGGCCCCGCCCTCGCCGCCGCCCTCCGGCTCGCCGGACACCGCCCCGTCGCCGTCTCGGCGGTCTCCGACGCCTCCCGGCGCCGCGCCGCGGAGTTCCTGCCCGACGTCCCCGTCGTGGAACCCGCGCGCGTCCTCGCCCTCGCCGACCTGGTCCTGCTGACCGTGCCGGACGACGCGCTGCCCGGTCTGGTCGAGGGCCTCGCCGACACCGGAGCCGTACGGCCGGGACAGCTCATCGTGCACACCTCCGGGCGGTACGGGGCCCGGGTCCTGGACCCCGTCCGGCGCGCGGGCGCCCTGCCGCTCGCCCTGCACCCCGCGATGACCTTCACCGGAACCCCCGTCGACGTCCAGCGCCTGGCCGGCTGCTCCTTCGGGGTCACCGCGCCGGAGGAGCTGCGGCTGGCGGCCGAGGCCCTGGTGATCGAGATGGGCGGCGAGCCCGAGTGGATCGCCGAGGACGCCCGCCCGCTCTACCACGCGGCCCTGGCGCTCGGCGCGAACCACCTGGTCACCCTGGTGGCCCAGTCGATGGAGCTGCTGCACAAGGCCGGGGTCGCCGCCCCGGACCGGATGCTGGGCCCGCTCCTCGGCGCCGCCCTGGACAACGCGCTGCGGTCCGGAGACGCGGCCCTCACCGGCCCCGTCGCGCGCGGTGACGCCGGCACGGTCGCCGCCCACGTCGCCGAGCTGCGGAAGCACGCGCCCGGCACGGTCGCCGGGTACCTGGCGATGGCCCGCACGACCGCCGACCGCGCGCTCGCGCACGGCCTGCTCAAGCCCGAGCTGGCCGAGGACCTGCTGGGCGTGCTCGCCGACCCCTCGGCGGGCGCGGCCGGCACCACCGGACCCGCCGGAGCGGCCGACGGGCCGCAAGGAGACGACCGATGAGCCTGTTCGCCCGAGACCGCGCCGCGAGCGGCCGGCCCGTCCGCCACCAGCCGGCCGAACTCCTGCGCACGGTCGAGGACCTCCACGACGCCGCGGCGCGCTTCGGGCTCCCCGGTGGGAACGCCGTGGTCATGACCATGGGCGCCCTCCACGAAGGCCACGCCTCCCTGGTCAGGGCCGCGCGCGAGCGCGTCGGCGACAAGGGCTTCGTCGTCGTCACCGTCTTCGTCAACCCGCTCCAGTTCGGCGCCGGCGAGGACCTCGACCGCTACCCCCGCACCCTCGAAGCCGACCTGGAGGTGGCCTTCGACGCGGGCGCGAGCGCCGTCTTCGCGCCCTCCGTCGACGAGGTCTACCCGGGCGGAGAGCCCCAGGTCCGGATCACCGCGGGCCCCATGGGCGGGCTCCTCGAAGGCGCCTCCCGGCCCGGCCACTTCGACGGGATGCTGACCGTCGTCGCCAAGCTGCTCCACCTCACCGCCCCCGACCTGGCCTTCTTCGGCCAGAAGGACGCCCAGCAGCTGGCCCTGATCCGCCGGATGGTCCGCGATCTGAACGTGCCGGTCGAGATCGTCGGCGTGCCGACGGTCCGCGAGACGGACGGCCTCGCCCTCTCCAGCCGCAACCGCTACCTGTCGGCCGACGAGCGCCGTACGGCCCTCGCGCTGTCCGGCGCGCTGTTCGCCGCCCGTGACCGGCTCGCCGCCCAGGAGGCGCTGCGCGCGCGTGCCGCGGCCCTGCCCGGCACCCAGGACCGCGCCGACGCCCTCTCCCGGCTCGGCGAGGCACGGGCCGCCGCCGACGCCCACGCGGTCGCGCAGGCCGCCGAGGGCTGCGGCGCCGAGGCCGTACGGGCCGCGGCCCGTACGGTGCTCGACGACGCGTCGAGGGCCGAGCCGCCGCTGGTCCTCGACTACCTGGCCCTCGTCGACCCGGCCGACTTCACCGAGGTCGCCGACGACCACGACGGGGAGGCGATCCTCGCCGTCGCCGCGCGGGTGGGCGCCACGCGGCTGATCGACAACATCCCCCTCCTCCTCGGAGCCACCATGCCCACCACGTTCGGAGCCCCCCAGTGACCGGAATACGGCTGCACGCCCCCGCGCCCGGCTGGGCCATCGACGCCGACGTCGTCGTGGTCGGCTCCGGCGTCGCCGGCCTCACCGCCGCCCTGCGCTGCACCGCCGCCGGGCTCCGTGCGGTCGTCGTCACCAAGGCCCGGCTCGACGACGGCTCCACGCGCTGGGCCCAGGGCGGCATCGCCGCCGCCCTCGGCGAGGGCGACACCCCCGAGCAGCACCTCGCCGACACCCTGGTCGCCGGCGCCGGGCTCTGCGACGAGCGGGCCGTCCACGTCCTCGTCACCGAGGGCCCCGACGCCGTCCGCCGGCTGATCGCGACCGGCGCCGACTTCGACAAGACCGCCGACGGCGAGATCGCGCTGACCCGGGAGGGCGGCCACCACCGCCGCCGCATCGCGCACGCGGGCGGGGACGCGACCGGCGCCGAGATCTCCCGCGCGCTGGTCGAGGCGATACGGGACCGGGGCGTGCGCACCATCGAGCACGCCCTCGTCCTGGACCTCCTCACCGACGCCGAGGGCCGCACGGCGGGCGTGACCCTGCACGTGATGGGCGAGGGCCAGCACGACGGCGTCGGCGCCGTCCACGCGCCCGCGGTGGTCCTCGCGACCGGCGGCATGGGCCAGGTCTTCTCCGCCACCACCAACCCGGCGGTCTCCACCGGCGACGGCGTGGCGCTCGCGCTGCGCGCCGGGGCCGAGGTCTCCGACCTGGAGTTCGTCCAGTTCCACCCCACGGTGCTCTTCCTCGGCGCCGGCTCCGAGGGCCAGCAGCCGCTGGTCTCCGAGGCGGTACGGGGCGAGGGCGCCCACCTGGTCGACGCCGACGGGGTCCGCTTCATGACCGGGCAGCACGAGCTGGCCGAGCTGGCGCCCCGCGACATCGTCGCCAAGGCGATCACACGCCGCATGCAGGAGCACGGCACCGAGAACATGTACCTCGACGCCCGCCACTTCGGCGCCGAGATGTGGGAGGAGCGCTTCCCCACGATCCTCGCGGCCTGCCGTTCGCACGGCATCGACCCCGTCACCGAGCCCATCCCGGTCGCTCCGGCCGCCCACTACGCCTCCGGCGGCGTCCGCACCGACCTGCGGGGCCGGACGACCGTCCCGGGCCTGTACGCGTGCGGTGAGGTGGCCTGTACGGGCGTCCACGGCGCCAACCGGCTCGCCTCGAACTCGCTCCTGGAGGGCCTGGTCTTCGCCGAGCGGATCGCCGACGACGTCATCGCCGCCGCCCCGCGCGTGCCGGGCGCCCCGGTGCCGCACGCGACCCCGGTGACCCTGCCGCTGCCCGTGGCCGGCGCCCGGACCCGTATCCAGCGGATCATGACGGCCGGCGCCGGCGTGCTGCGCTCCGAGGCCAGCCTGCGGGAGGCCGCCGAGGCGCTCGACGCGCTGCACAGCGACGCCCTCGCGGGCGGCACCGACGACACCAAGGCGGGCGAGCCGGGCGTGGACTCCTGGGAGACCACCAACCTGCTGTGCGTCTCCCGGGTCCTGGTCGCCGCCGCCCGCCGCCGCGAGGAGACCCGTGGCTGCCACTGGCGCGAGGACCACCCGGACCGCGACGACACGGACTGGCGCCGGCACCTCGTCGTACGCCTCACCCCGGAGCGGACCCTGGACGTCCGGACGACCGGCACGCATGACTTTCCCCCCACCTCCGAAGCCCCAAGGGAGCCGTAAGTGACCACGCCCGAGGAAGCCCGTCCGAAGCCCGTGGACGTCCCTCTCATCCAGATCAACTCGGTCTCCTCCGACGAGGAGGCCGGTGGCTGCGGCGACGGCTGTGGCTGCGGCGGCGGCGAGGAGTTCGAGTGCGGGCTCGACCCCGCGCTCGCCGAGCTCCTCGCGGACGCCGGCCTCGACCCCGTCCAGGTCGAGGACATCGCCCACCTCGCGATCGCCGAGGACCTCGACGGCGGCGTCGACGTGACGACCGTGGCGACGGTCCCCGAGGACGCCGTCGCCACCGCCGACTTCACCGCCCGCGAGGCCGGTGTCGTGGCCGGTCTGCGCGTGGCCGAGGCCGTGCTGTCGATCGTCTGCGACGACGAGTTCGAGGTCGAGCGGCACGTCGAGGACGGCGAGCGCGTCGAGGCCGGGCAGGTGCTGCTCAGCGTCACCGCCCGCACCCGCGACCTGCTCACCGGCGAGCGCAGCGCGCTCAACATCCTGTGCCGCCTCTCCGGCATCGCCACCGCCACGCGCGCGTGGGCGGACGTCCTGGAGGGCACGAAGGCCAAGGTCCGCGACACCCGCAAGACGACGCCGGGGCTGCGCGCCCTGGAGAAGTACGCGGTCCGCTGCGGCGGCGGCGTCAACCACCGCATGTCGCTCTCCGACGCGGCCCTGGTGAAGGACAACCACGTGGTGGCGGCCGGCGGCGTGGCCGAGGCGTTCAAGGCCGTGCGCGAGCTGTTCCCCGAGCTGCCCATCGAGGTCGAGGTCGACACGATGCACCAGGTCCGCGAGGTCCTGGACGCGGGCGCCGACCTGATCCTGCTCGACAACTTCACCCCGGCGGAGACCGAGGAGGCCGTCGCCCTCGTGGCGGGCCGGGCCGTCCTGGAGTCCTCGGGCCGGCTGACCCTGGAGAACGCTGCCGCGTACGCCGCGACCGGCGTGGACTACCTGGCGGTCGGCGGCCTCACCCACTCCTCACCGATCCTCGACATCGGCCTCGACCTGCGCGAGGTGCGGGCCTGATGCTGCTCACCATCGACGTCGGCAACACGCACACGGTCCTCGGTCTCTTCGACGGTGACGAGATCGTCGAGCACTGGCGGATCTCCACCGATCCGAGCCGCACCGCCGACGAGATGGCGGTCCTGCTCCAGGGCCTCATGGGCATGCACCCGCTGCTCGGCGTCGAGCTGAGCGACGGCATCGAGGGGATCGCCATCTGCGCGACGGTCCCCTCGGTGCTGCACGAGCTGCGTGAGGTCACGCGGCGGTACTACGGGGACGTTCCGGCCGTCCTGGTGGAGCCCGGCGTCAAGACGGGCGTCCCGGTCCTCACGGACAACCCCAAGGAGGTCGGCGCGGACCGCGTGATCAACGCGGTCGCCGCCGTCGAGCTCTACGGCGGCCCCGCGATCGTCGTCGACTTCGGTACCGCGACGACGTACGACGCGATCACCGCGCGCGGGGAGTACGCGGGCGGGGCGATCGCGCCGGGCATCGAGATCTCGGTCGAGGCGCTCGGGGTCAAGGGGGCCATGCTCCGCAAGATCGAGCTGGCCCGGCCGCGCAGCGTCATCGGCAAGAACACGGTCGAGGCGATGCAGTCCGGCATCGTCTACGGCTACGCGGGCCAGGTCGACGGCGTCGTCGCCCGCATGAAGCGGGAGCTGGTCGGCCCGGGCGGCGACCCGTCGGACGTGACGGTGATCGCGACCGGCGGCCTGGCGCCGATGGTCCTCGCCGACTCCAAGGAGATCGACGAGCACGAGCCCTGGCTGACGCTGATCGGCCTGCGGCTGGTGTACGAGCGGAACGTCTCCCGCATGTGAGCGCGGGGGGCGCCCCCACCCGGCCTCCGGCCCCGGCCCGGCTCCTGGCCTCCGCCCCCGGCCCGGCTCCTGGCCTCCGGCCCCGGCCCGGCTCCTGGCCTCCGGCCCCGGCCCGGCTCCTGGCCTCCGGCCCCGGCCCGGCTCCGGGCCTCGCCGGCCCCCGGCCCGGCTCCCGGCCTCGTCCGACCTGCCCCGCGCCCCGGCCGTAGCCCTGGGCCTCGCGCGCCGAGCCCCGGCCGTGCCTGGCCCCGCCAGTCTCGGTCTCGGCTCCCGTACCACGGCCTCCGGGCCTCGCCGGCCCCCGGCCCGGCTCCCGGCCTCGTCCGACCTGCCCCGCGCCCCGGCCGTAGCCCGGGGCCTCGCGCGCCGAGCCCCGGCCCCGCCGGCCCCGCCGGCCTCGGTCTCCGGCCCGCAGGCCCCCGCACCCCGGCCGCCCTCGGTCCCGCACCCCGGCCTCCCCGCTCCGGTTCCGGCCTCCCGGCCCCCCGGCCTCCCCGCTCCGGTCCCGCGCCCCGGCCGTGCCTGAGGACCCGCGCCCCCTCCCGGCCGGGACCCGCGCCGCGGCCGTCATCGGCGCGCCGGAATGATCGCTAAGAGAAAATTGTCCGATTAGCGCGTATCGTCGGCCCATGCCCACGCCATACGGATCCCGCGGCGGCATGGCGTTCAGCGCGGACGAGCTGCGTGTGCTCCGCCGTGCCCTCGCCGTCGCCCTCCACCCCGCCCCCCTCCAGGACGAGGACGTCCAGGACGCACTGCTCCTGGCCGAATCCGTGGACGAGGCCGTGCGCGAGGCCGGCCGACTGCGCGCCTTCCTCCTCGACGACCTGGCCCGCTACCGCGAGGCACTGCCCGGGTCGCTCAGCGGCTATCTGGAGCTCCTCCAGGACGCCCTCGCCGCCGGGTACGACCCCGCGGCCGACGACCTCGCCGCTCTGCGCGCGCTGCGCCGCAACCCCTCGGTCGGCGCGCTGCTCGCCCGCTGCCAGATCCTCGCCGAGCGCTCGGTACGCGCGCGCCTGGCCCGGGTCTCCCAGGCCACCGCCACCCCCGTGGCCGCCACCTCGGCCCCCCGGGCCCGGCTGCTCGCCCTCCCCGGCGGGCGTGCGGCGGCCGACGAGCCCAAGCCGACGCCGCCGGCCCCGGCCGAGCGTCCGGTGCCCAAGCCGTCCGAGGTCTTCCCGCCACGCCGGAGGCCCGTACCCCCGCCCCCGCCGGAGGAGCGGGTCGCCGGATAGCTAGTCTGGTCGCCATGGACTACGTATCCGCGCTCGTGCCCCCTGTCGTGATGGCCGTGTTCTTCTTCGGCATCGTCGCCATCATCATCAAGAGCCAGGGCGGCCCGAACAAGGCCAAGGAGGACGCGATCGTGGACGCCGCGATCGCCCGCGCCGAGGCCGTGCGCCAGCCCTCGGACAACGGCGCCAGGGACTGAGGTCCGACACGGACCACGGTCCACGGACCACTGCGGTACCCGGGACGTACGACCCTTCGAGGTCGTGCGTCCTTTTTGTTGTGTTTCCTTCCGCCAATGACTGGTTATTGACTCTTTGCGCACTAAAGTGACGTTGTGCCCCGTCCTTTGGGAGAACTCGAAGACGCCGTCATGACGCGCGTCTGGCAATGGAACCGTCCGGTGACCGTCCGGGAAGTTCTCGAGGACCTTCAGCAGGAACGGTCCATCGCCTACACCACCGTCATGACCGTCATGGACAATCTCCATCAGAAGGGCTGGGTCCGCAGAGAAGTCGAAGGCCGTGCCTATCGATATACGGCGGTCTCCACCCGTGCCGCATACGCGGCCGCGCTGATGAACGAGGGCTGGGCCCAGAGCGACAACCCGGCCGCCGCGCTCGTCGCCTTCTTCGGGATGATGTCGCAGGACCAGCGCGAGGCCCTGAACGACGCCATCCGTATCGTCCAGCGCGACAACCCGCTTCCCGCCCCTGCCTCCGCCCCCGCCGCGCCCGAGGAGAGAACCGAGGGAGCAGGGGGAACAGAAGGAGCCGGGGGAACCGAAGGAGTCGGGGGAACCGAAGGAGTCGGGGGAACCGAAGGAACCGGGGCCCAGGAGCGATAACCGCGCCCCGGGGGCGATAGCGTCCCCTTCATGTCGCCGTCCGCTTCCCCGGCCGCCTCCGCGGCCTCCGCCAAAGCCGTCACCGTACGCAGGGCACGTACCGGAGATGTCGCCGCGGTCCGCCGTCTCGTCGATCCCTTCGTCCAGCGCGGGATCCTGCTCGACAAGGCGACCGTCACCCTTTACGAGTCCATCCAGGAGTTCTGGGTGGCGGAACGCGACGAGGACGCCACCGTCGTCGGCTGCGGTGCTCTCCACGTGATGTGGGAAGACCTCGCGGAAGTCCGTACTCTCGCCGTCGATCCCGACTTCAAGGGCGCCGGCGTAGGACATCAGGTGCTGGACAAGTTGTTGCACACGGCCCGATGGCTCGGGGTGCGGCGGGTATTCTGCCTGACCTTCGAAGTCGACTTCTTCGCGAAGCACGGCTTCGTCGAGATCGGCGAGACACCGGTCGACGGAGATGTCTACAGCGAGCTCCTCCGTTCCTATGACGAGGGAGTCGCCGAGTTCCTCGGTCTCGAACGAGTGAAGCCGAACACCTTGGGCAACAGCCGGATGCTTCTGCACCTGTGACACGGAACGCCCGCGGAACCCCGTGGAACGCCGGACGGAACCCCACGGGGAAGCCCGGCGGAACCCCGGCGGAACCCTATGTCCGAATCGCGCACGTTTCCCGCGTTGCCGGGGTTCTGAACCTCTGCCAGGGGTTTGTGTTTTTCCGGGAAAAGCGGTTTCCTTTCCGCGTACTGCATTTTCGATGAAAGGAAATCCGGTGGCACAGAAGGTTCAGGTCCTTCTTGTCGACGACCTCGACGGCGTCGAGGCGGACGAGACCGTGACGTTCGCGCTGGACGGCAAGACCTACGAGATCGACCTCACCACCGCCAACGCGGAAAAGCTCCGCGGCCTGCTCGAGCCGTACACCACGAGTGGCCGTCGTACCGGTGGCCGCACCACCGGTGGACGCGGCAAGGGCCGCGCCGTGGCGACGGGCAGCCAGGACACCGCGAAGATCCGCGCGTGGGCCAAGGAGAACGGCATGAACGTGAACGACCGCGGTCGCGTTCCCGCCGACATCAAGGCTGCCTACGAGGACGCGAACCGCTGAGGCGACAGCTGCTGAGCCACCGGCCCCCGGGCCCGGGCACTCAGCAGCCGCACCCGGTGGCACTCCGCGGCGGCGGCGGCCACGAGACGCACCAGGCACGGGGCGGACCCCTCGCCCCACGGCGCGGACCGCAGCGCCGGCAGCGAGGACTCGACCTCGCGGCCCGGTGCCGGGGCCCGCAGCCACACGGCGGCGCCCGGCGCGCCGGATCCGCCCCGCCCCGGGGGAAGGGGCGCGGTCATCCGGCCGTCGGTGCCCAGCGCGGCGAGATCCAGCGAGATCCCGCCCCACTCCAGCCAGTCGAGCAGTCCCGGCAGCTCCTCCGCGCTCCCGGCGGCCACGAGCAGTCGCATCCGGCGCCCCAGCAGGGCCACCGGACCCGTCGCCGGACCCATCCTGCGCAGTACACCGCGGCCGGCCGTCGCGGGCAGCTCCAGGACGTCGAAGCGCACTCCCGTGACCAGCTGCACCGGCGGGCCGGCCACCGTCGCCCAGCCGAGCTCGTGCTCGTACCACCGTGCGAGACCGCCGTCGATCGGCGTACGGGGAAGCGGGACGGTGAAGGGCATGCCCGGGGAACTCCCGGAGGGGCACGTTGGTTACGCCCGAGAGGGCGCGACGGACGCCCGGCTCCCCGTTCCCGGTGACGCACGGTCCCCCTCCGGACGCGCAAGGTGTCCGGGATGGGGCGTACGAGTGCATTCGGCAGCGCAAGGGTGTTCGCTGGTAGCGGAGGGAACCGGGGTGCGCCGCATGGAGTGTCCGTCCTTACGGGTAAGACATTCCTAGTGGAGAGGGGCGACTCGCGGGCTTCGGCGTCTCACGTTCGCCATCGGCGTACTGATGGCACGGGTAACTACTTGGCCTGCGGGAACATCGTCTCGCACCATCGGGTTGGAGCATTTGTCGGCTGTTCGGCAGCAGGTCTCCCCGCGGAAGAGGGGGTGATCCGGACGGATGTCGGCAGTTGGAATGAGCGGTCCCCGCTTGCGGGACTAAGCTGCGGAAGGACAGGGAGGGGATCGACCCCTAACTGACTGACCGCTCTGAGGAGCGATTAACGATGTTCGAGAGGTTCACCGACCGCGCGCGGCGGGTTGTCGTCCTGGCTCAGGAAGAAGCCCGGATGCTCAACCACAACTACATCGGCACCGAGCACATCCTTCTGGGCCTTATCCACGAGGGTGAGGGTGTCGCCGCTAAGGCCCTGGAGAGCCTCGGGATTTCGCTCGAGGCGGTCCGCCAGCAGGTGGAGGAGATCATCGGGCAGGGGCAGCAGGCCCCGTCCGGGCACATCCCCTTCACCCCTCGCGCCAAGAAGGTCCTGGAGCTCTCGCTCCGTGAGGCCCTCCAGCTCGGCCACAACTACATCGGCACCGAGCACATCCTGCTCGGCCTGATCCGCGAGGGCGAGGGCGTCGCCGCCCAGGTCCTCGTGAAGCTGGGCGCCGACCTCAACCGGGTGCGGCAGCAGGTCATCCAGCTGCTCTCCGGCTACCAGGGCAAGGAAGCCGCCACGGCCGGCGGTCCTGCCGAGGGCACCCCCTCGACGTCCCTGGTCCTCGACCAGTTCGGGCGCAACCTCACCCAGGCGGCCCGCGAATCCAAGCTCGACCCGGTCATCGGGCGCGAGAAGGAGATCGAGCGGGTCATGCAGGTGCTGTCCCGCCGTACCAAGAACAACCCGGTCCTCATCGGCGAGCCCGGCGTCGGCAAGACCGCCGTCGTCGAGGGCCTGGCGCAGGCCATCGTCAAGGGCGAGGTGCCCGAGACCCTCAAGGACAAGCACCTCTACACCCTCGACCTCGGCGCGCTGGTCGCCGGCTCCCGCTACCGCGGTGACTTCGAGGAGCGCCTGAAGAAGGTCCTCAAGGAGATCCGCACCCGCGGCGACATCATCCTGTTCATCGACGAGCTCCACACCCTCGTGGGTGCGGGTGCCGCCGAGGGCGCGATCGACGCCGCCAGCATCCTCAAGCCGATGCTGGCCCGCGGTGAGCTCCAGACCATCGGTGCGACCACGCTGGACGAGTACCGGAAGTACCTGGAGAAGGACGCGGCCCTCGAGCGCCGCTTCCAGCCCATCCAGGTCGCCGAGCCGTCGCTGCCGCACACCATCGAGATCCTCAAGGGTCTGCGCGACCGGTACGAGGCCCACCACCGGGTCTCCATCACCGACGAGGCCCTCGTCCAGGCCGCGACCCTGGCCGACCGGTACATCTCGGACCGCTTCCTCCCGGACAAGGCGATCGACCTGATCGACGAGGCCGGCTCCCGGATGCGCATCCGCCGGATGACCGCGCCGCCGGACCTCCGCGAGTTCGACGAGAAGATCGCCGGCGTCCGCCGCGACAAGGAGTCCGCGATCGACTCGCAGGACTTCGAGAAGGCCGCCTCGCTCCGTGACAAGGAGAAGCAGCTCCTCGCCGCGAAGGCCAAGCGCGAGAAGGAGTGGAAGGCCGGCGACATGGACGTCGTGGCCGAGGTCGACGGCGATCTGATCGCCGAGGTCCTCGCGACCGCCACGGGCATCCCGGTCTTCAAGCTGACCGAGGAGGAGTCCAGCCGCCTGCTCCGCATGGAGGACGAGCTCCACAAGCGCGTCATCGGGCAGAAGGACGCCGTCATCGGCCTCTCGCGGGCCATCCGCCGTACGCGTGCCGGTCTGAAGGACCCGAAGCGCCCCGGTGGCTCGTTCATCTTCGCCGGTCCGTCCGGTGTCGGTAAGACCGAGCTTTCGAAGGCGCTCGCCGAATTCCTCTTCGGCGACGAGGACGCGATGATCTCCCTCGACATGTCGGAGTTCAGCGAGAAGCACACGGTTTCCCGTCTCTTCGGTTCGCCGCCCGGATACGTCGGCTACGAAGAGGGCGGCCAGCTCACCGAGAAGGTGCGCCGCAAGCCGTTCTCCGTCGTCCTCTTCGACGAGGTCGAGAAGGCCCACCCCGATATCTTCAATTCCCTTCTCCAGATCCTGGAGGACGGTCGCCTGACCGACTCCCAGGGCCGGGTCGTGGACTTCAAGAACACGGTCATCATCATGACCACCAACCTCGGGACCAGGGACATCTCGAAGGGCTTCAACCTGGGCTTCGCCGCCCAGGGCGACACGAAGTCCAACTACGAGCGGATGAAGGCCAAGGTCAGCGACGAGCTGAAGCAGCACTTCCGCCCGGAGTTCCTCAACCGTGTGGACGACATCATCGTCTTCCCGCAGCTGACGCAGGAGGACATCCTCCAGATCGTCGACCTGATGATCGGCCGCGTCGACGAGCGCCTCAAGGACCGGGACATGGGCATCGAGCTCTCCCAGTCCGCGAAGGAGCTGCTCGCCAAGAAGGGCTACGACCCCGTGATGGGCGCCCGGCCGCTGCGCCGGACGATCCAGCGCGAGATCGAGGACTCGCTCTCGGAGAAGATCCTCTTCGGCGAGCTGCGCCCCGGTCACATCGTGGTCGTGGACACGGAGGGCGAGGGCGACGAGCGCACCTTCACCTTCCGCGGCGAGGAGAAGACGGCTCTGCCGGACGCCCCGCCGATCGAGGCGACGGGCGGCACGGGCCCGAACCTGTCCAAGGACGCGTAAGGCTCAGCGCCTGAGCACAAGGGGCGGCCCCGGAACCAGATGGTTCCGGGGCCGCCCCTTTCGTCTGCGGGTCAGGTGCGGATCCTGACGGCGGGGGCGAGGTGCTCGGCGCCGGTGATCCGGGAGCCGGGGCCATGACCCCATCGAGCTGAGGCAGGGACGCCAGCGGCGGGCGGGGCGGCGCTCGCCGTGCCGGGTGAGGGCACGGAGGGGGAGGACGAAGGGGATGCGGTGCTGGAGGCACGCCACGTCGTCGGCGTTGCCGCCCCCGGCGGGGGCGTCCCCGCGTGCGGCGGAGACGGCGAGCCACTGGACGAGGGTGGTCTTGCCGGAGCCGGCCGCGCCGCGCAGGAGCACCTTGTCGTGCCGGGCGAGGATCTGGTCCGCCCGACCGCCGGGGAGGTCGCCCCGGTCGAGGGCGACGAAGGTGTCGGCGTACGCGGCGGGGTCCACGTCGTCGTGGAGAGGGTCTCGCCGGCTCCCGGTGGCTGTTTCCAGCATCGCCACCGCGGCCGAGGCGTTCGCCTCGCCCGTCGCCTCCAGCGACAGGTACGCCACGTCCAGCGGCCACTTCTCCGGTGCGTCCCGCAGGTCCACCCCGTAAATCGTGAGGCGGCCGTGCTTCTTCGCCAGGTGGGCCAGGTAGCGCCGCTCGAACTCCGCGTCCCGGCCGTCCGCCCGGGGCACCCGGCGGATCACCTCGTCCAGCTTCGCGATGAGCTCGCTCTGCCCGCGGGTCTGTTCCACCAGGCTGCGGGCCACGATCGTGGAGCGCTGGGTGAAGAAGTCGAGGATGTGGAGGCAGGCCCACTCCGTCATCGACTCCAGGGAGCGGACCGAGTCCGTCGACAGGCCGTCCGGGGCCGGGGCCGCCGCGCGCAGGTGGCGGGCGAGGGCGGTGTGGCCGAGGCGAACGGCCTGGACGTCGTCCATGTCGGGGTCGCCGAGGGCGAGGAGGGTGGTGGCGAGGGTGTCGGTGACCGCCTCGGCCTCGTCGGCGGGGAAGGGCCGCTCGCCGGCCCCGTCCACGGACCGGCCCACCAGCGGTCCCGCCAGCTTTCGGACGTCCTTCTCCGTCAGCGTGCGCTTCTCGCCGCGGGAGGAGACGAGGGAGGAGAGCCGGACCTTCTCCGACCGACCGGTGAGGCCTGCCCCTGGACCGTCGCTGACCAGCAGTTTTCTCAGGATCGGGCCGATCGCGGCCGAGGCGGGGCGCGTGCCGATGAGTGGGGGTTCCATGTGTGTCCCCCCGTGTGTCCCCGAAGCGGTCGGCGTAGTGCGGGACGGTCTTCCGGAAGGCTCGGTCGCGTGACCCAGGTCCCATTGGCGGCCGGTGGCTGGTGACAAGGCGCACAGGGGTTTTGAGGGGTACTAACCGGAATAGTGGCGACCTTTGGTGCCGATTCGGGACGTTCAGGACTGAACCGCCGGGACTTTGGTCCCCGAGGGTCCCGAACCGGACGCCAGAAGGCGTTTTGCACGGTTCCGACCTCCACGACATGCGGATAAACCGGTTCTCTTGTGTCGGTATGTCCGATTTCGAAGGTGGCTCCGAGGGTCGTCAAGAGTGGAACTTCCCCGGAGATCGCTACGACCCGATGTCGTAGATGGGGTGTTTTGGGATGTCTGGGGGTCCGGGTTACCAAGGATGAGCAAGCCCGACGCAGAGCACCGTTCGCGTCGGGTCCCGTACTTCCCGGAGGTTTCCCCCGTATGTCGAAGCGCATGAACCCCGCCGCCCGTGTCACCGTCGTCGCTCTTGCCGCCGCCGGCCTGGGAGCGACGATGGTGACCGGAGCTGGGTCCGCCTTCGCCGCCGAGGGCAAGGCCGTCACCGCCCCGGTCGCGGTCACCGCGGCCGCCGCCGTCGCCGCTCAGGCCGACGCCCAGGCGCACGTCGCCGCCCAGGTGAAGGCCGCCGCCGCGAAGGCCACGGCCGTCAAGCAGGCCGCCGCGGTGAAGAAGGCCGTCACCGTGAAGCCGGTCGCCGCCAAGAAGGCCGCGTCCTGGGTCAAGCCGGTCACCGCGTACACGCTGTCCGCCAGCTACAACCAGGGCGGCGCCATGTGGGCCCACAAGCACTCCGGCCAGGACTTCGCCGTTCCGGTCGGCACCCCGGTCAAGGCCGCGGGCTCCGGCACCGTCGTGAAGGCCGGCCCGAACGGCGGTGGCGACGGCCCCGCGTACGGCAACGCGATCGTCGTCAAGCACGCCAACGGCACGTACTCGCAGTACGCCCACCTGTCGAAGATCAAGGTGCACATCGGCCAGAAGGTCCTCGTCGGTCAGCAGATCGCCCTCTCGGGCAACACCGGCAACTCTTCCGGCCCCCACCTGCACTTCGAGATCCGTACGACCCCGAACTACGGCTCCGCCGTGAACCCGGCCGCCTTCCTGCGGTCCCACGGCGTCTCCATCTGAGCCGTACGAACAGACCTCATGAGGCCCGGTGGGCCTGATTGAGCAGATCGAGGGCGACCTCGAGGGTGGCCCTGTGCTTCTCCTCGGGGTCGCCCTCGAGGTTCTGCATGAAGAACGTGCCCGCGTGCAGCGTGAAGATCGCGCTGACGCAGCGCACCTGGTCCACCATCGCGAAGTCCGGCTCCTGGATCAGCCCGGTCAGCGCGAGCATCCGCTCCTTGAAGGTGAGGCCGACGCTCAGCTCGCGGACCGTCGCCTGGTTCTCCTGCATGAAGCGGAAGAGCGGGGCCGCCGCGCGCAGGGCCACCTGGTAGCGGCGCAGCACCTCCTGCCGGGTCTCCAGGGTCCGGGGCTGCTCCTGGGCCCAGGCGATCAGGTCGTCCATGGGCCGGGTCAGGTCCTCGAAGATCCCGACGAGGATGTCTTCCTTGGTCTTGAAGTGGTAGTAGAGCGCCGCTTTCGTGACGTCGAGGCGTTCCGCGATCTCGCGCAGGGAGGTCTTCTCGTAGCCCTGCTCGGCGAAGAGATCGAGGGCCACGTCCTGGATGCGCTGGCGAGTGTTGCCTCGGGCCATGACTGCCCTCCACTTTCCAAAGAACTTACTTGACGACCGGCAAGTTACGGGTCTACCGTCCCCAGTGTAGTAACTAGCCGGGCGGCAAGTAAGGGATGAGGATGACGACGCAAGCCACAGCGACACCGGCACAGGGGGAGACGGAACCGCAGCCGCGCAGCGTCCGCGTCGTCCTGCTCGCCCTGATGATCGCGATGCTCCTCGCGATGCTGGACAACATGATCATCGGCACCGCGATGCCGACCATCGTCGGCGAGCTCGGCGGCCTGGAGCACCTCTCCTGGGTCGTCACCGCCTACACCCTGGCCACCGCCGCCTCGACCCCCCTGTGGGGCAAGGTCGGCGACATGTTCGGCCGCAAGGGCGTCTTCCTCACCTCGATCGTGATCTTCCTGATCGGTTCGGCGCTCAGCGGCATGGCCCAGGACATGGGCCAGCTCATCGGCTTCCGTACGATCCAGGGCCTCGGCGCCGGCGGCCTGATGGTCGGCGTGATGGCGATCATCGGCGACCTCATCCCGCCCCGCGAGCGCGGCAAGTACCAGGGCATGATGGCCGGCGTGATGGCCCTCGCCATGATCGGCGGACCGCTGGTCGGCGGCACCATCACCGACCACTGGGGCTGGCGCTGGTCCTTCTACATCAACCTGCCGCTCGGCGCCGTCGCCCTCGCCATGGTCACCACCGTCCTGCACCTGCCGAAGAAGAAGCGCGCCTCGGGCACCCGGATCGACTTCCTCGGCGCCGCGCTGCTGACCGTCGGCATCACCGCGATCGTCCTCGTCACCACCTGGGGCGGTACGGAGTACGCCTGGGGCTCGGCCACCATCGTCGGCCTCGCGGTCGGCGGAGCGCTCTCGCTCGCGGCCTTCCTCTGGGTGGAGACCCGCGCGAGCGACCCGATCATGCCGCTGCACATCTTCCGCAGCCGCAACTTCACGCTGATGTCCCTGATCGGCTTCATCACCGGCTTCGTGATGTTCGGCGCGGTCCTCTACCTGCCGATCTTCCAGCAGTCCGTCCAGGGCGCGTCGGCGACCAACTCCGGCCTGCTGCTCCTGCCGATGCTGCTGTCGATGATGGTCATCTCGCTGGTCGTCGGCCGCGTCACCACCAGCACCGGCAAGTACAAGATCTTCCCGATCGTGGGCGGCGCGCTCATGACCGTCGGTCTCTTCCTGCTCTCCACGATGGACACCGACACCTCGCGGCTGATCTCCGGCGTCTACATGGCGGTCCTCGGCGCCGGCATGGGCTTCCTGATGCAGATCACCATGCTGGTCGCCCAGAACAGCGTCGAGATGAAGGACATGGGCGTCGCCTCGTCGTCCACCACCCTCTTCCGGACGCTCGGCTCCTCCTTCGGTGTCGCGATCATGGGCGCGCTCTTCACGAGCCGCGTCCAGGACGAGATGGCGGCGCGCGGCGGATCCGGCCTCACCGAGCGGACGGCCCAGCTGGACGCGGCCAGCCTGGCCAAGCTGCCGGCGGCGCTCCGCGAGGCCTACCAGCACGCGGTCTCGACGGGCACGCACGGCGCCTTCCTGGTCGCCGCAGCGGTCTCCGTCCTCGGCCTGGCCCTGGCCTTCTTCGTCAAGGAGGTGGCGCTCCGCGGCGCCGGTCCGGCGACGGCCCCGGAGGCGGCCGAGGGCGACGGCGAGGTGAAGGTCGCCGAGACGGTCTGATCACCTCCTGAGAGGTGCGTGCGTACGGTGGTGGGGCCGGTCCTGTGTCAGGGCCGGCCCCACCGCCGTATCCCCACGGCCGTAGCGGTCGCGTGCTCAGTCCGCCGGCCGCAGGATCGGGAAGCTGCCCGTGTTCGTCGGCGCGTGGTCCGGGAGCCACAGCACCGCGATCGCCCCGCCCACCCCGTTCGGCGCCGCCTCGGAGGCCACGTTCCGGAAGGTCAGCCGGGCGCCCAGGACCCGCGCCTGGCCGGACGCGATCGTCAGGCCCAGGCCGTGGCCCTGGCCCGCGCGGTCGCTCGTCCCCGTACGGAACCGGCTCGGGCCCTCCTTGAGCAGCGCCTCGGGGAAACCGGGACCGTGGTCGCGGACCCGCACGACGCGGCCCTCGACGGTGACCTCCACCGGCGGCTTGCCGTGCTTGGCGGCGTTCGCGAGGAGGTTGCCGAGGACGCGCTCCAGGCGCCGCGGGTCGGTGTTCACCCAGGAGTCGTGGACGACCCGGACGACCACCTCGGGATCGAGCGCCCGCACCCGCCGCTCCACGAACTCCCCGAGCGCGATCTCCTGGAGCTCCGCCCGCTCCGACGCGCTGTCGAGCCGGGCCACCTCCAGCACGTCCTCGACCAGCGTCCGCATCGCCTGCGCCCGGTCCCGTACGAGCTCCGTCGGACGCCCCGGCGGCAGCAGCTCGGCCGCCGTGAGGAGTCCGGTCACCGGGGTGCGCAGCTCGTGCGCGATGTCCGCGGTGACCCGCCGCTCGGCCTCGATCCGCTCGTTGAGGGCGTCGGTGAGGGCGTCGACCGCCCACGCCAGGTCGTCGGTCTCGTCCCGTACGACCCCGCCGACGGCCTCCCTGACCCGGACGTCCGTGTTCCCCTGGGCGACCCGGCCGGCCGCGACGGCGGCCTTCCGCAGCCGCCGCGAGAGCTGGCCGCCGATGAGCACGCCGAGGGCGCAGCCGCCGAAGACCACCGAGACCGAGCCGATGACGAGGGCACGGTCCAGATCGTTCATGATCGTCGCGCTGCGGTCGGCGAAGGGGATGTGCAGCGAGAGCACGTCGCCGTTGGCGAGCGGCACCGCCGCCCACACGTCGGGCGGCCCGCCGTGCCGGTGCTCCTGCACGTACGTACCGCGCCGCTTGTCCCGCATCAGCTGGTCGAGCTGCCCGGGCAGCGACGGATCGTTGATCTTGGTGCCGAAGCGCGGCTCCTTCGGCTTCGACGTCTCGTACAGCCGCTGTGCGAAGAGCAGTCGCTCCATCTGCACCTCGCGCGCGTTGTCGAGCATCGAGATCCGGGCGGCGTTGTGCACGACCACGCTCAGGGTGACCGCGATCAGCGCGCCGACCGCCGCGATGGCCACGGCGATCTTCCAGCGGACGCCGGTACGGAGGGGGAACGGCTTCACCGGTACGTGCCCGTCTCGGGGGGTGTCGTGTGGATCATGCCGCCCTAGCTCTTGAGCTTGTATCCGAAGCCGCGGACCGTCTCGATCCGGTCCTGGCCGATCTTGGCGCGCAGCCGCTGGACGTGGACGTCCACGACCCGGGTGTCGCCGCCCCAGCCGTAGTCCCAGACCCGCTCGAGGAGCTTGTCCCGGGACAGCACGGTGCCCGGCGCCGAGGAGAACTCCAGGAGCAGCCGCATCTCGGTCGGCGTCAGCGCGACCGGGGTCCCGCCCTTGCGGACCTCCATGCCGTCGGTGTCGACCTCCAGATCGCCGAAGGCGAGGAGCCCGCCGCCGTCCGGCCCCTCCTCCCCGCGCTCACCGGCGCCGGGACCGCCCGCGTGCCCGAAGCGGCGGAGGACGGCGCGGATCCGGGCCATGAGCACGGAGCCGTCGAAGGGCTTGGTGACGTAGTCGTCGGCCCCGGCCTCCAGACCGAGGACGACGTCGATCGAGTCGGCGCGCGCCGACAGCATGATCACCGGCACCGTCGACTCGTCGCGGATCCGGCGGCAGAGGCTGACCCCGTCCATGCCGGGCAGCATCACGTCGAGCAGGGCGATGTCCGGCCGCTGCGCCCGGAAGGCGTCCAGGCCGGAGAGTCCGTCGGGCATGGCCGTGACCCGGAAGCCGTCCCGTTCGAGGGCGAGCTGGGTGGCCTCACGGATGACATCGTCGTCCTCGACGAACAGGACATGGGTCTCGGCCATCGTGCGTGTCCTTCTGATCTCTCTGTGCGGGTGGGGGGTGTACGGCTCAGCCGGTGGCGGGCGAGCTCGGCGCGGGCTCGACGACCTCGCCGTCGCCGACGGCCCGGCTGTAGTCGTTGTGCACCCAGTCGTGCTGGGTGAACCTGTTCCCCGACCAGCGGTACGTGATCACGTCCTCGCCCGAGGGGTACGCGACCGGGTCGCCCTTCGCGTACACCTGCTTGGTGACGACGAGCTCGCCCCGGTCGATCGTGGCGTAGACGGCGGCGTCCTCCGCCATGAACACGTTCTCGTACTTGTCGCTCTGCCTCCGGTAGACGTACGTGCCGATGCCGACGGCATCACCGCAGGTCATCACGTTGACGACGACGTCGGGCGCGGGCGCGTTCGTGAGGTTCCCGTACGAGGCGTCCACCGGGTACGCGTCCGCGACACAGGGCTTCAGATCGGTCTTGAACCGTTCCTCGATCTTCGGGTCGGACTTCAGCAGCTCGATCGGATCCACCCGCTCGGCGGACCGGAGGTCGCCGTCGGCCGAGGGCGAGGGGGTGGGCGCCGCCGCGGCCACGTCCCGGGTGGCGGCCGCGCCCTCGTCCCGGGAGCCGGTGCCGCCGGTGGAGCAGGCGGCCATGGACAGCCCGACGGCGACGAGCCCGGCCGTCGCCGTGATGCTCGCCGCCTTGGCGGTACGGCGCCGGCGGCGCCGCCCGGTTCCGTACCGGTCGTCGCCGCCGGGGCCGCCACCGCTGTCGATGCCGCGTTCGCCGTCGTGTCTTCTGCCGTCGGCTTCGCCGTCTAGGCCGCGCACCGCTCCCGCCCCCGTTCGTCGCCTCGTACGGTCGTCCGCTCTCCGGTCCGCCCCAGGGCGCGGGCGTCGAGATCACGGCTCTCCAGCTCCTGGCGGAGCCGGGCGAGCGCCCGGTGGAGCGTCGACTTCACCGTACCGGTCGACATGCCGAGCGCCGCCGCCGTCTCCTCGGTGCTCATCTGTTCCCAGTGGCGCAGGACGACGACGCTGCGCTGCTTCGGCGCGAGGACCTTCAGGATGTCCATGAGGAGGGCCCGGTCGGCGTGCTGCTCGGTCGGGTCGTCGACGCAGGCGTCGGGCAGCTGCTCGGTGGGCACCTCTTCGAGCTTGCGGGAGCGCCACCACTCGGTCCGGGTGTTGATCATGACCCGGCGGAGGTAGGCGTCGGCCAGGGACTTGTCGGCGATGCCGTCCCAGCGGCCGTACGTACGGGCGAGGGCCGTCTGCAGGAGGTCCTGGGCGTCGACGGGGTCGGCCACGAGACGACGTGCACTGCGCAGCAGCGCGTCCTGCCGCGTGCGTACGTACTCCTCGAAATCGAGCACCTCGCCATGCCTCATCCGAACCGCCTCCGAACCCCGTGACCTGCTTCGTTCCTCGTGTCGTCGATGACGCTACGGAGCGGTTGTCACGGGGCTGTGCGGGGCAGCCGTCGGTGGACGCACGGCTACCCATCGGTTGTGTAACAGCGGGATGAGGGGCGGATGGCGCCCTGTTCAGGCCACGGGCAGCCGGTAGTACCCGTCGTCCAGCGGTTCGACCAGGCCGTCGGCGACCAGGCCGTCCAGCGCCCTGGCCCGCTGCACCGGCTCGTCCCAGACCGTGTCCAGGACCGCCTGCGCCACCGGTTCGGTCGACTCCCGCAGCACCGCCAGGAGCCGGCCCCGCACCTGCCGGTCGGTCCCGGCGTACGTCTGGCCGCGCCGCGGCGGGCCGTCGTGCGCGGGCTTCCCCGAGAGCCGCCAGGCGCACTGGCCGGAGATCGGGCAGCGCCCGCAGTCCTCGTTCTTCGCCGTGCAGACGAGCGCGCCCAGTTCCATGGAGGCGGCGGCCCAGCGGGAGGCCGTCGCCTCGTCCGCCGGCAGCAGCGCGCGGGCGAGCCGGCGCTCCGCGGCCGTCGTCGCGTTCGGCGGGTACTGGACACCCGTCGCCGCCCGCGCGAAGACCCGGCGCACATTGGTGTCCAGGACGGCGTGCCGCTGCCCGAACGCGAAGGAGGCCACCGCGGCCGCCGTGTACTCGCCGATGCCGGGCAGCGCGAGCAGCTGCCCGTGATCGCTCGGTACGTCGCCGCCGTGCCGTTCCTTTATGGCCACGGCCGCCGCGTGCAGCCGCAGGGCTCGTCGCGGGTAACCGAGCCGGCCCCAGGCGCGGACGGCCTCACCAGGGGCGTCGGCGGCCAGATCGGCCGGGCGCGGCCAGCGCGCGAGCCACTGCTCGTACACCGGGAGCACCCGGACGACGGGCGTCTGCTGGAGCATGAACTCGCTGACCATGACACCCCAGGCCCCGGCCTCGGGGTGGCGCCAGGGCAGGTCGCGGGCGTGCTGGTCGAACCAGGCGAGGACGGGCCCGTGCAGCTCGGCGGGGGGCGTGGGGAGGGCGGGGGCCTCGAAGGCCGCGGAGGCCGCGGAGGCCGCGAGGGCCTCGGCGTCGTCCGAGGGCCCGGCGGCTTCGGCGGCGGCGGGGGCGGCAGGCGTGAGGGGAGCGTCGATGGAAGTCATGGCACCTCCGATCCTGGCACGTCCCCGACGCGATCAGTACGCGCCGTGGCGGGCGCGCGGGGGGTCCTCGGCGCGCGCGGGGGCGTGAGCCCGGGGCCCGCGCCCCGCGCACCACACCACGGCCGAGCTCCGGCTCGACCGGGCCGTCTCCACCAGAGCGCCCACCGGCCGGACCGCCGCCCGCATGACGACGAGGGCGACCAGACCGCCGACGAGCAGACCGACGGTCACGTCGTGTGGGTAGTGCACGCCGACGAAGACCCGGGAGAACGCCATGAGCAGCGCCATCGGCACGGTCAGCCAGACGATCCCGCGCCAGGAGAGGGCGAGCGCGATCGCGGCCGCGCCGGCGATGGCCGAGTGGTTGCTCGGGAAGGACCAGTCGCCGTACGGCGGGCAGGTGATGAGCGCGTCGGGCGCCCCGACGACGGCACGGCACGGACGGTCCTCGTCGACCAGCGACTTCAGCGACTCGCTCACCACGTACCCGAAGGCCGTGGCGAGCGGGGCGAGCAGCGCGAGCGCCATCGCCCGGCTCGAACCTTCGCGGGAGCGCCACCAGCCGGCCAGGAACAGCGCGCCGAACAACAGCAGTCCGGCCTCGGTCCAGACCTCGGCGAGCCACTGGAACCAGTGGGGGGTCGCGTGGGCGAAGTCGGCGACATCGAGATAGAGCCGGTCGGAGAGGTCGAGGAGGGTGTTCATGGTGAAAGACGCTAACCGGAATCCGGAGTCCGCCGCCCCGGGCCAACGGCCAGAACGACCCCCGACGGAAGTGGGGGTGCTCGCGATTCGCTCCGGTTCCCGCCGGTTTCGGGAGGGGCACGCGAGCTCCTGAGCACCGTTCCGGGGAAAAGTTCCCGGAACCGACGGATGTGATCATCGGCAAAACTTGATGTCTCGGGCGGCGGGTGGGGCGGGAGTTGGCCCGGATCTCTCGTAAGGTTCGGGTCGTGGGATCTTTGCGCAATCCGGTCGGGCCGCTTCCCTCCACCATCTACTGGCGACGGAGGGCGGTGGCGGCGTGCCTGGTGGCGCTTCTCGCGCTCCTCGCCGTCTGGGCCGTCACCTCCGGCGACGGGGGTGGGAAGAAGACGAACGACGGGGCCAACGGCGCCTCTCCCACCCCTCCCTCCATCACTCCGGGCCCCTCGGGCACCGGCGATGCGATCAGCCAACAGCCGGGCGGACGTGACGAGTCGGGCGACTCCGGCGGCAACGGCGACACCACCGGCGGCGCCGGCGGCCCGGGCGGCTCCGGTACGGATCCGGGATCGGGCGCCGACGCCGGTACGGACGCGGGTACGGCCGCCGGCGCCGACGGCGGCAAGAACGGCGACACCGACGGCGCGGGCGGCGACGGAGGCGCGGGCACCGGTGCGGGACAGCAGGTCCCGGCCGACTCCCCGTTGCCGAACTGCCCTGCCGGAGCACTACAGTTGACGCTCCGCAGCGCCAAGGTCAGCTACGAGGCGGGGGAGAAGCCCCGCTTCCACCTCGTCGCCAAGAACACCTCGAAGGTCGCCTGCAAGGCCGACTTCGGGCCCCGCGCCGCGGTTCTGACGATCAGTGACAAGCAGGACGACGAGGTCTGGTCCTCCGCCGACTGCCCGCGCCCCGGGAACCCGGTCCTGCTGCGCGTCCCCGCGGGCGCCACCGTCACCCACACCGTGGAGTGGGACCGCGGGCGCAGCGCCCCGCGGTGCGCCACCGCCCCGGCGGGCCAGGCGGCCCCCGGCACCTACCTCGTGGAGGCGACGATGTCGGGCGCGAAGGTGCTCCCGGCCTCGTTCACGCTGGCCAAGGACTGATCGGCCAAGGACTGATCGGCCAAGGACTGATCGGCCAAGGACCGATCGGCCGGGGGAGGGGCCTTGAGACCTTGAGCGGCACGTCCTAGACGTACCGCTCCAGGATCGAGGACTCCGCCAGCCGGGACAGGCCCTCGCGCACGCTGCGGGCGCGGGCCTCGCCGACGCCGTCCACGGTCTGGAGGTCGTCCACACTGGCCGCGAGCAGCTTCTGCAGCCCGCCGAAGTGCTCCACGAGCCGCTCGATGATCGCGCCCGGCAGCCGCGGCACCTTGGCGAGGAGCCGATAGCCGCGCGGCGAGACGGCCGAGTCGAGGGTCTCGGGCGAGCCGCTGTAGCCCAGCGCCCGCGCCACGACCGGCAGTTCGAGCAGCTCGGTGTGGGTCAGCGCGTCCAGCTCGGTGAGCGCCTCCGCGACCGTCCGCGAGCGCTTGGCCGTCGGCTCCGGCACGTAGTCCCGGATGACCAGCTCGCGCTCCGGCTCCACGCCCGCGATCAACTCGTCCAGCTGGAGAGAGAGGAGCCGCCCGTCCGTGCCGAGCTCGACCACGTACTCGGCGATCTCGGTGGCGATCCGGCGGACCATCTCCAGCCGCTGCGCGACGGCGGTGACGTCCCGGACCGTGACCAGGTCCTCGATCTCCAGCGCGGAGAGCGTGCCGGCCACCTCGTCGAGCCGGAGCTTGTACCGCTCCAGGGTCGCGAGCGCCTGGTTGGCGCGGGACAGGATCGCGGCCGACTCCTCCAGGACCCGGCGCTCACCGTCCACGTACAGCGCGATCAGCCGCATCGACTGGGAGACGGAGACGACCGGGAAGTTGCACTGCTTGGAGACCCGGTCCGCCGTGCGGTGCCGGGTGCCGGTCTCCTCGGTGGGGATGGAGGCGTCCGGCACCAGCTGCACGCCCGCGCGGTGGATCTTGGTGATGTCCTTGTCGAGGACGAGCGCGCCGTCGAGCTTGCACAGCTCCCGCAGGCGCGTGGCGGCGAACTCGACGTCCAGCACGAAACCGCCGGTGCACATCGAGTCGACCGTCTTGTCGAGGCCGAGCACGATGAGACCGCCCGTGTTGCCGCGGAGGATCCGCTCCAGGCCGTCACGCAGCGCGGTGCCCGGCGCGACGGCGCTCAGGGCGGCGCGCATCAGCGCTTCGTTGCCGGAGCCCGCGCCGGACTTTCCAGGAGCTGCTGCCCCGTCCTTGGCTGCCACTGCTCTCCTCCGGCTCGTACGGATGGGCGAGACCAGGGCAAAGTCTAGCGACACCACCCCGCCGCCCTCCGCCCCCGACCGATCACGGTGGTCCGAAAGGGGTCCCCGCCCCGACACGGACCTAACCCTCCGCGTCTTTGCGAAGCGTACGGAGCGAACCGTCGGCACGGGGTGAACATTCGGCGTCGACCGCTCCGGTTCCCCCCGGCCGGGGCCTCCGAGGGGGCGGCGAGCGGCCTTCCCTCCGGCGCGGGGCCTCCGACGAGGCGGCGAGCCGCCCGTACGGACCGCCGCCGCGTCTCCTACTTCTCCGCGCCCTCCGGCGCCTTCGCGCGTCGGCTGCGCGGCAGCACCCGCAGCGCGTCGCCCATGTCGGCGACCTCCGTCACCTTCATGCCGGCCGGCACCTTGCCCGGGTCCGAGGGGACCAGCGCGTGCGTGAAGCCCAGCCGGTGCGCCTCGGCGAGCCGGCGCTGGACGCCGGTCACCCGCCGGACCTCGCCGGCGAGGCCGACCTCGCCGATCGCCACCAGGTTCTTCGGCAGCGGGGTGTCGCTGGCCGCGGAGGCGAGCGCGAGGGCGATCGCCAGGTCGGCGGCGGGCTCCGTGAGCTTCACGCCGCCCACGGTCGCGCTGTAGATGTCCCGCTTGCCCAGCGCGCTGATCCGGCCGCGCTGCTCCAGGACCGCCAGCATCATCGAGACCCGGGAGGTCTCCAGACCGGAGACGGTCCGGCGCGGGGACGGGATCTGGCTGTCCACGGTCAGCGACTGGACCTCGGCGACGAGCGGGCGGCGGCCCTCCAGGGTGACCGTCAGGCAGGTGCCCGGCACGGCCACGTCACGCCGGGTCAGGAAGAGCCCGGAGGGGTCGGCCAGACCCGTGATGCCCTCGTCGTGGAGTTCGAAGCAGCCGACCTCGTCGGTCGCCCCGTACCGGTTCTTCACGCCCCGGACCAGCCGCAGGCGCGCGTGCCGGTCGCCCTCGAAGCTCAGCACGACGTCGACCAGGTGCTCCAGGAGCCGGGGACCGGCGATCGCCCCGTCCTTGGTGACATGGCCGACGAGCAGCGTGGACATGCCGCGCTCCTTGGAGGCCCGGATGAGCGCGCCGGCGACCTCGCGGACCTGGGCCATGCCGCCGGGCGCGCCGTCGATCTCGGGGGAGGCGACGGTCTGCACCGAGTCCATGATCAGCAGCGAGGGCTTCACGGCGTCGAGGTGCCCGAGGACGGCCGACAGGTCGGTCTCGGCGGCCAGGTACAGATGGTCGCTGAGGGCGTTGATCCGGTCGGCGCGCAGCCGGACCTGGCTCGCGGACTCCTCGCCGGTGACGTAGAGCGTGCGGTGCTCGTCGCTGGCCGCCTTGGCCGCCACGTCGAGCAGGAGCGTGGACTTGCCGACGCCCGGTTCGCCCGCGAGCAGCACGACGGCGCCGGGCACCAGACCCCCGCCGAGGACCCGGTCCAGCTCGTCGACGCCGGTCGAGCGGGCGGTCGCCTGCCGGCCGTCGATCTGCCCGATGGGAAGCGCGGCGGTGGAGACCCGGCCGGCCGCGGTCGTCCGGACGGCGGGCGCGCCGTACTCCTCGACCGTCCCCCAGGCCTGGCACTCGGGGCAGCGGCCGAGCCACTTGGCCGTCTGCCAGCCGCACTCGGTGCAGCGGTAGGAGGGCCGTTCCTTGGTCGATTTCGTACGGGCAGCCATGTCGCCACCGTAGCGGCCCCCACCGACAGCGGACGCCGAGTCTCCACAGGCCCCCGGAATATTGGATTCCTGTCCTCTTTCGAGCGATACCTTCACCCGTAAGAATGAGAAGAACGCGACCGGTACGAAAAGCGCCCCCTGCGCTGCCTACGGTCGACCGGTGACGAGCAGCAGGCTGGATTCCCCCGCACGCACCACCGGCGCACACCGGGCGCACCGAACCACGGACCAGGGACCGCGCACGCTCGGCCGGAGGCCCCCCGCCCGCTACGAGGCCGCCCTCGACGGTCTCTTCACGTACTGCCTCTCCGTGCTCTGCGACCACGACACGGCCACCGCCGTCCTCGGCGACGTCCTCGCCGTCGCCGAGCGCCACCACGGCCGCTGCCCCTCGGACGAGGACGGCCGTACGGCCTGGCTGTACGCCCTCGCCCGCTGGGCGTGTCTGCGCAGCCTCGGCGAGCAGCGCCGCCGACGCCAGGGCGCCCACACGGGACGCCCCGCCGTCACCGCCCCCGAGCCGCCCCGGGTCCCCGAGGAGACCGCCGAGCGGCGCCGCGCCGAACTCGCCCGGCTCGCCTGGCCCGAGGCCGCCGGCACCACACCCGAGCAGCGCGAGGCCCTGGAGCTGGCCGTACGGCACGGGCTCAGCCACCGTCAGGTCGCCGCCGTGCTCTCCCTCGACCCGCCGGCCGCCCGTGAGCTCCTCGCCACCGCCGGCTGCGAGGTCGAGCGCACCCGCGCCGCCCTCGCCGTCGTCGAGACCGGCAGCTGCCCCACCGTGGCCCGGCTCACCGGCGACCACCAGGTGCTGCTCTCGGCCGCCCTGCGCGCGGAACTCGTGCGGCACGTCGACGACTGCCCCCGCTGCCGCAAAGCCGCCGAGCGCGTGGGCGCCGCCGGGCCCTGGCCCGGCGCCGGATCGCTGCCGCAGGCCCGGCTGCCGCTCGTCGAGGCGCCCCGGGCCGCCGCGTACATGGCGATGCTGCACGTCCCCCGCGCGCGTGCCGGCGCCCCGCGCTTCTCGCCGACCGGCTTCCCCATGGACCCGAAGGACCATGTGGCCCGCCGCGACCGGCTGCGGGCCCGCGCGGTGACCACCACCGTCGTCGCGGCCGTGGTCGCCGCGCCCGTCCTCGCCCTGTGGACCTCCTACCGGGGCGCCCCGGTCGCCGACACGAGCGCGCGCGACGGATCCCGGATCAGCGCCCGCGAGGCGGACGAGCCGGACGGCCCCGACGGACGCCCGTACGACCACTACGAGAACGCGGGCAACGCCCGCACCACCCCCGAGCCCCGCTTCACCCGGGGCAGCCGCGCCCCCGACGTCTCCGTCGAGGTCCTCAGCCCCGGGGGCCCCACCGGCCCCGCGGGTCCCGGCGCCCCGGGGGAGCCCGGCGCCG
This sequence comes from Streptomyces sp. NPDC088553, assembly GCF_044752965.1. NCBI lineage: Bacteria > Bacillati > Actinomycetota > Actinomycetes > Kitasatosporales > Streptomycetaceae > Streptomyces > Streptomyces sp. NPDC088553. Next base: position 677,084 of record NZ_JBIVMG010000006.1, read on the forward strand.
GCTGGATCACGGTCTCCGCGCGCGGCCACGGCGATCTGACGCTGCTCACGCTCACCGCCTCCGGCGGGTCCCCCGTCGACTGGTCGCTGTGGACGGACGCGCCCTGGCTGTACGTGAGCCGGGCCTCCGGCACCCTCCGCCCGGGCGAGACGCTCACCGTCACCGTCCGCGTCGACCACGGCCGTGAGCCGCGGGGCGCCTGGAGCGCCCGGATCGGGGTGAACCCCTCCGGTGCGGTGGTCAGGATCGACGGACGCGGACAGACCCCGCCGCCGCCGGTGGTCGTCGACCCGGTGACGCCCCCGCCGACGACGACCGAGCCCACCACGCCGCCGACGAGCCCGCCCACGACGGAGCCGACCACGCCGCCGCCGACGACGGAGGAACCGCCGCCGACGACGGAGCCGACCGACCCGCCGACGAGCCCGCCGACCACGGAGCCGACCACGCCGCCGCCGACGACGGAGGAACCGCCGCCGACGACGACGGACCCGGGCCCGACGGAACCGACCACCCAGCCCCCGACGACGGAGGAACCCCCGCCGTCGTCCTGAACGCCGGTCCGGCGCCTGCGCTTCGGGTCGGCCGGGTGCGGCGTCCGCGTCAGCGCTTCGGGTCGGCCGGCGCCTGGGCGGGCGCTTCGGCCGGCCCGGTCCGGCGCCTGTGCTCTAGTGCTTCGGGTCGGCCGGGTGCGGCGCCACCAGCGGCAGCTGCGAGGAGAGCCGCGCCTCGCACAGCCCGACCAGGACCTCGTACGCCTCCGCGCCCATCATCTCGGTGAGCTCGGGCCGGTACGTGACGTAGACCGGCTCCCCGGCGCCGTGCGCCGACGTCGCCGACGTGCACCACCAGTGCAGGTCGTGACCGCCCGGACCCCAGCCCCGCCGGTCGTACTCACCGATCGACACCTGGAGGACCTTCGTGTCGTCGGGCCGCTCGATCCAGTCGTACGTGCGCCGCACCGGCAGCTGCCAGCAGACGTCCGGCTTGGTCTCCAGCGGCTCCTTGCCCTCCTTCAGGGCCAGGATGTGCAGCGAGCACCCCGCCCCGCCCGCGAACCCCGGACGGTTCTGGAAGATGCAGGAGCCCTCCCAGCGGCGGGTCTGCCGGTCGCCGTCCTCGTCGACCTGGGTCCAGCCCGAGTCCGTACCGACGTCGTGGAACTGCCACAGCTCCGGCGTGAGGCGTGCCACGTGCGTCGCGACCCGCTTCTCGTCGTCCTCGTCGGAGAAGTGCGCGCCCAGCGTGCAGCAGCCGTCGTCGGCCCGGCCCGTCTGGATCCCCTGGCAGCCGCTGCCGAAGACGCACGACCAGCGCGAGGTCAGCCAGGTCAGATCGCAGCGGAAGATCTGCTCCTCGTCGGCCGGGTCGGGAAACTCGACCCACGCGCGCGCGAAGTCCAGGCCCTTCTCGTCCGGCTCCACGCTCTTCCCCCGCTTCTTGGCGCTCTTGACCGCACTGTCTTTGCCCGGTTTCGCCTTTTTCGTCTTTGGCACAGGACCAAGCGTATGCGGGTCGGCGCAGTAGCGTTCCGCCCATGAGACTCGGAGTCCTCGACGTCGGTTCGAACACAGTGCACTTCCTGGTGGTGGACGCCCACCCCGGCGCCCGGCCGCTGCCCGCCCATTCGCACAAGGCGGAGCTCCGGCTCGCCGAACTTCTCGACGAACGGGGCGCGATCGCGCCCTTCGGCGTCGAGAGGCTCATCGCGACCGTCCGGGACGCGCTGCTCGCCGCCGAGGACAAGGGCTGCGAGGAGGTGCTCCCGTTCGCGACCTCCGCGATCCGCGAGGCGACCAACGCGGACGCCGTCCTCGCGCGCGTGAAGGACGAGACGGGCGTCGACCTCCAGGTCCTCACCGGCGAGGAGGAGGCCCGGCTCACCTTCCTCGCGGCCCGCCGCTGGTTCGGCTGGTCCGCGGGCAAGCTCCTCCTCCTCGACATCGGGGGCGGCTCCCTCGAAGTCGCGTACGGCATCGACGAGGACCCCGACACGGCGGTCTCCCTGCCGCTCGGCGCGGGCCGGCTGACCGCCGGCTGGCTGCCGGGCGACCCGGCCGACTCCGCCGACGTGAAGGCGCTCCGCCGCCATGTGCGCGCGCAGATCGCCCGTACGGTCGGCGAGTTCAGCCGGGCCGGCCGGCCTGACCACGTCGTGGCCACCTCCAAGACCTTCAAGCAGCTGGCGAGGATCGCCGGCGCCCCCGGCTCGGGGGAGGGCCTCCACGTCCAGCGGATCCTGACCCGCGCGTCTCTGGAGGAGTGGGTTCCGCGCCTCGCCGGCATGACCGTCACCGAGCGCGCCGCGCTGCCGGGCGTCTCGGAGGGCCGCGCCGGACAGCTCCTCGCGGGCGCGATGGTGGCGGAGGGCGCGATGGACCTCCTCGGCGTGGAGGAGCTGGAGATCTGTCCCTGGGCCCTGCGCGAGGGCGTCATCCTGCGCCGCCTGGACCACCTGCCGGAGGCGTAGGACGATCGGCGAGGCCCGGCCGGGCGTGACCGGAACCACCCCCCGGCCCCCCGACGGGCCCCGTACCCTGTCTCCGTGGCAGAACCAGTGGTGCGCATCCCGGATGCGAAGGTCGCCCTGTCGACGGCCTCGGTCTATCCGGAGTCGACGGCGACGGCCTTCGAGATCGCCGCGCGCCTCGGCTACGACGGTGTCGAGGTCATGGTGTGGACCGATCCGGTCAGCCAGGACGTCGAGGCACTGCGCCGGCTCTCCGACTACCACCAGGTCCCGATCCTGGCCGTGCACGCCCCCTGCCTCCTCATCACCCAGCGCGTCTGGTCCACCGACCCGTGGGTCAAGCTCCAGCGCGCCCAGGCCGCGGCCGAGCGCCTCGGCGCGTCGACGGTCGTCGTGCACCCGCCGTTCCGCTGGCAGCGCCAGTACGCCAAGGACTTCGTCACCGGCATCTGGCGGATGGCCGACGAGACCGATGTGCGGTTCGCCGTCGAGAACATGTACCCGTGGCGGTACAAGGACCGCGAGATGCTCGCGTACGCCCCCGAGTGGGACGTCACCAAGGACGACTACCGGCACTTCACGGTCGACCTCTCGCACACCGCGACCGCCCGCACCGACGCCCTCTCGATGATCGACCGCATGGGCGACCGGCTCGGCCACGTCCACCTCGCCGACGGCAAGGGCTCCGCCAAGGACGAGCACCTGGTCCCGGGGCGCGGCACACAGCCCTGCGCCGAGCTCCTGGAGCGCCTCGCCCGCACCGGCTTCGACGGCCATGTCGTCATCGAGGTCAACACCCGCCGCGCGATGTCAGCCGCCGAACGCGAGGCCGACCTCGCCGAGGCCCTGGCCTTCACCCGGCTGCACCTCGCCTCCGCGGCCACCCGCCCGTCCCGGGTGCCGCGCCCGTGACCGAACCAGCCCCCCGCAGGCGCGGCCGCCCGTCCCGTACCGAGGAGGAGAGCGGACCGGGCGCGCGGGAGCGGATCCTGGAGGCGGCCCGCGCCCAGTTCGCGGAGCGCGGCTACGACAAGACCTCGGTACGCGGCATCGCCAAGGCGGCCGGCGTCGACGCGGCCCTCGTCCACCACTACTTCGGTACGAAGGACGAGGTCTTCGCGGCGGCGATCGAGGTCTCCTTCGAACCCGCGGCGGTCGTCCCGGCGATCGTCGGCGGCCCGCGCGAGGCCATCGGGGAGCGGCTCGCCCGGTTCTTCATCGGTGTCTGGGAGAACCCGGTCAGCCGCGCCCCGCTCCTCGCGATCGTCCGCTCCGCGCTCACCCACGAGGCGGCGGCCAAGGTGCTCAGGGCCTTCGTGCTGCGCCGGCTCCTGGAGCGGATCGCGGACGAGCTCGACGTACCGGACCCCAAGTTCCGTGCGGAGCTGGCCGCCTCCCACATGATCGGGATCGCGATCCTGCGGTACGTGATCCGGGTCGAGCCGATGGCCTCGGTGGACCCGGAGGAGATCGTGGCCATGGTGGCCCCGACCCTCCAGCGCTACCTGACCGAGGCCTGAGCCCCACCGGGCGGCCGCTGACCGAAAGCTGAACAGCCTGTCCGCCATGCGGACGCGCTGTCCAGATCTTGGTCCGTCGGCGTACGCTCGAAAGCAAGCACCCCCATCACGAGGAGCGAGCGACGATGCCCGAGCTGAGGTCCCGCACAGTCACCCACGGCCGCAACATGGCGGGCGCACGCGCCCTTATGCGCGCCTCCGGTGTACCCGGCGCGGACATCGGCCGGAAGCCGATCATCGCGGTCGCCAACTCCTTCACGGAGTTCGTCCCGGGTCACACCCATCTGCAGCCCGTCGGCCGGATCGTCTCCGAGGCCATCACGGCCGCCGGCGCCATCCCGCGCGAGTTCAACACGATCGCCGTCGACGACGGCATCGCCATGGGCCACGGCGGCATGCTCTACTCGCTGCCCTCCCGCGACCTGATCGCGGACAGCGTGGAGTACATGGTCGAGGCGCACTGCGCCGACGCCCTGATCTGCATCTCCAACTGCGACAAGATCACCCCCGGCATGCTGATGGCCGCCCTGCGCCTCAACATCCCGACGGTCTTCGTCTCCGGCGGCCCGATGGAGTCCGGCCGGGCGACCCTCGTCGACGGCACGGTCCGCACGCTCGACCTGGTCGACGCGATCTCCGACGCGGTGAACCCGAAGATCTCGGACGAGGACATCGCCCGCATCGAGGAGAACGCCTGCCCGACCTGCGGCTCCTGTTCCGGCATGTTCACCGCCAACTCGATGAACTGCCTGACCGAGGCCATCGGCCTCTCCCTCCCGGGCAACGGCTCGCTGCTCGCCACCCACACCGGCCGCAAGGCGCTGTACGAGAACGCCGCCCGCACGGTCGTCGAGATCACCCGGCGCTACTACGACGAGGACGACGCCTCCGTCCTGCCGCGCTCGATCGCGACCCGCGCGGCCTTCGAGAACGCCATGGCCCTCGACATCGCCATGGGCGGCTCGACCAACACGATCCTGCACCTGCTCGCCGCCGCCCAGGAGGCCGAGCTCGACTACGGCCTGCCGGACATGGACGAGGTCTCGCGCCGGGTGCCCTGCCTGGCCAAGGTCGCCCCGAACGTCGCCAAGGACCGCACGTACTACATGGAGGACGTGCACCGGGCGGGCGGCATCCCGGCCATCCTCGGCGAGCTCTACCGCGCCGGCCTCCTCAACGAGGACGTCCACTCCGTCCACTCCCGCTCCATCAAGGAGTGGCTGGACGCCTGGGACGTGCGCGGCGGCTCCCCGACCGACGAGTCCGTCGAGATGTGGCACGCGGCCCCCGGCTGCGTCCGCTCGGCGACCGCCTTCTCGCAGTCCGAGCGCTGGGAGGCGCTCGACGTGGACGCGGCCGGCGGCTGCATCCGCGACGCGGCCCACGCGTACTCCAAGGACGGCGGCCTCGCCGTCCTGCACGGCAACCTCGCCGCCGACGGCTGCGTCGTGAAGACGGCCGGCGTCGACGAGTCGATCTGGACCTTCGAGGGCCCGGCCGTGGTCTGCGAGTCGCAGGACGAGGCCGTCGAGAAGATCCTCAACAAGCAGGTCACGGACGGCGACGTGGTCGTCATCCGCTACGAGGGCCCGCGCGGCGGCCCCGGCATGCAGGAGATGCTCTACCCGACCTCCTTCCTCAAGGGCCGGGGCCTGGGCAAGACCTGCGCGCTGGTCACCGACGGACGCTTCTCGGGCGGCACGTCCGGCCTGTCCATCGGCCACGCGTCGCCGGAGGCGGCCTCGGGCGGCACCATCGCCCTCGTCGAGGACGGCGACCGGATCCGTATCGACATCCCGAACCGCTCCATCGAGCTCCTCGTCGACGAGGCCACCCTGGCCGCCCGCCGTGAGGCGCTGAACGGCGTGTACGAGCCGAAGAACCGGCAGCGCAAGGTGTCGGCGGCCCTGCGCGCGTACGCGGCGATGGCGACGAGCGCCGACAAGGGCGCGGTCAGGGACGTGTCGAAGCTGGGCTGAGCCCGGCGCGGCAGGACCTGGGACGGCGGGGAGCGGGCGGAGACGCCCGCTCCCCGCCGTCCCTTTCCTCAGCCGCGGTTCACCAGGAGGCGGGGTCGCGCGCGTCCACCGCGAACACCGATCCGTCCGGGGCCGTGCCGAACACCCGGTCACCGGCGACCACGGGCGCCGGCACCAGGGGCGCGTACTCGAGCCGGCCGTTGAGCAGCCGCGGCCGGGTCTGGCCGATCAGCGCCCCGCGTACGGTGTCGACGGCGAGCAGCCGCCCGTCCTGGACGGAGAAGTAGAGCCGGTCCCCGGGACCCAGGACCGGCGTGGACACGTTCCCCGCGCCCGTCTCCAGCTCCCACAGCACCCGTCCCTTGGGCGCCGCCGTGTCGAAGGCGGTCAGGTGCCCGTCGGCTTCGAGGATGTGGACGACCGCGCCGCGCACGGCGACGCCCCGGACGTCGAGCCGGTGGGGCAGGGCCAGCTCGCGCACGGAGCCGCTGCCGGGGTCGAGCACGATCAGCCGCTCGATCAGCGAGGCCTGGTAGCGGGCGCCGAGGAGCAGCGCGCCGTCGCCGGTGCGGCCCAGCGGGTCGAGGTCGCCCCGCATGTTCCGCTGCCAGACCTGCTCGCCGGTCGTGGGGTGGATCTCGGCCACGCGCGTGTGCGACCCGTCGGCCGAGGTCTCGGAGACGGTGAGGAGACCGGACGGGGCGTCGTACGGTCCCGGGTGCGGGGCCTCGAAGCCGGCCAGGCCGTGCCGCCAGCGTTCCTTCCCGTCGCGGCTGCCGACGGCCCGTACCCCGCCTCGCCCGTCGGTCAGGACGACGACGGGGCCGGCCGGCACGTACAGCTCGGGGGGCGTCGCGGATCCGGCGGTCCAGCCGGGGGCGCCGTCGGAGGCCGTGTGGGCCCGCAGCGGGTCCGCCGGGGCGGCCGCGCCGACCAGGTCGTCCGCGAGGAGGAAGGGCGCGACCGGGGACTCCGCCTCGACGGGCCCGGTGCGCGACCAGACGACCTTCCCCGTGACGGGGTCGAGCCGGGCGAGGCCGACACCGCGGGCCGCGCAGTACAGCGCGCCGCCGCCGTGGACGCACGCGGGCGCGGCGGTGGGGCCGTGCATCTGGAGGGTGGTGTGCCAGCCGGTGAAGGCGGTGGCCACCTCGTCGGGACGGGCGGGCGGCTCGGATCCGCGGTCGGCCGCGGGACTCATGGCCGCGTACAGACCGACCCCGGTGAGCGCGAGCGCGGCGGCGACGGCGAGCGTGAGGCGCGGCCTGAGGCGCACCCGGCCCAGGCGCGGTCCGCGGCGGGGCGGGGCCGGCGCGGTGGCCCGTACGGGGGTGTCCGCGTCCCACGACGGCGCGGGGCCCGGCTCGCCGTGATCACGCTCCTCGCCGTGCGGCAGCGCGGGTCGGCGCCGCTGCGCCGGTATGAAGGCCTCCGCCGCGTACGAGGGAGGCAGCAGCGCCGACATGATCTGGGCCGGAGTCGGGCGCTCGGCGGGCTCCTTGGCGAGGCAGCGCGCGACGAGCGGCGCCAACTCCGCCGGCACACCCGTCAGATCGGGCTCGTCGTGGACGACCTGGTACGCCACGATGTACGGGCTGTCGGAGTCGAACGGGCCGTGCCCGGTGGCCGCGTGGACCAGGACCGAGCCGAGCGCGAAGACGTCCGCGGCGGGCCCGACCTCGCGCGGCCGCTGGAACTGCTCGGGCGCCATGAACGGCGGCGAGCCGATGAGCTTGCCCGTCTCGGTGTGCAGATCGCTGTCGACGGGCCGCGAGATGCCGAAGTCGATGACCTTGGGGCCGGTGTCGGTGAGCAGGACGTTGCTCGGCTTGAGGTCGCGGTGGACGACACCGGCGCGATGGATGTCGCGCAGGGCCTCGGCGAGCCCGGCGGTGAGCCGGCGCAGTTCGGCCGGGGCCAGCGGGCCGTTCCGCTTCACCTGGTCGGCGAGGGTGGGCCCGGGGACGTAGAGGGTGGCCATCCAGGGGCGTACGGCATCGGGGTCGGCGTCGACGACCGGCGCGGTGAAGGCCCCGCTGACCCGGCGTGCGGCCGCGACCTCCTGGCGGAAACGCGCCCTGAACTCGGGGTCCTCCGCATACCGTGCGTGCACGACCTTGACCGCGAGCCGCAGCCCGGAGGCGGAGGCCGCGAGATGCACGACGCCCATGCCGCCGGCGCCCAGACATGCCTGGAGGCGGTAGTCGCCCGCGTACTCGGGCTGCTCCGCATTCCGGTCGGCACCGGTATTGCGCAACGGCGGCATCGCCCACCCCCGTGTGATTACCCGTCACTCGCGTCCACCCGCGCGAACCCGACGGAGCCTAGTCCATGGCCCCCACGAAGTCGGTGGGGCTTGCTAGCCTGCGCGTCGCGGAGAGTGAAACTCGGCGGAGCGCTTTTGCGCCAAGGGGGAGGACACCATGAGCACGGACGAGAACAAGACGACGATGGCGACCACGGCGACCCGCTACACGGTCGCGCCCGGCTACCGGGTCAATGTGCGCTCGGGCCCGAGCACCCAGTACCCGATCGTCCGGGCGCTGCCGCTCGGCACCACGGTGGCGATCTCCTGCCAGAAGTACGGCGAGTGGATCAACGGCCCGTACGGCACCACGAAGATCTGGGACAACATCGCGCCCGGCGAGTACATCTCCGACGCGTACGTCCACACGGGCAGCGACGGCTTCGTCGCACCGCGCTGCGCCTGAGCCCTCCTCCGTCGCGCCGGGGATAATCGACCTCGTGAGCGACGACGAGCAGACCCCCAGCACCACCGGCGGCGGCCCGGCCGGCGACCCGACCGGCGGGACTCCTGCCGGGCCGCAGCCCGAAGAGATCCGTTTCTTCGGCACGACCTGGGTCGACCACAGCGGCGCCTACACGCTGCGCCGCGTCGGCCTGGCCGCCGGCTCGCTGGCCGCCGCCGTCGCGGCCTGCTTCGTGCTGCGCTTCGCGTACCAGGGCCTGGAGATCGCGGACGTCGGTGGCATCGTCAACATGCTGGTCGTCATCATGTTCGCGGTCTGCAGCGCCATCGCCTTCCGCAAGACCTGGGAGGGCTTCGGCCGCCGGCCCACCGACCCGGCCCGCGAGGAGTCCCTGCGCAGCCTGAAAGCGATCGGCTTCATCGGCTCGCTCCTCGCCTACTGCGCCCGCTGCTTCGTCGAGGCCCCGGGCGAGAAGCTCCGCCGCGCCGAGTACGACACGGCCCGCGCCCAGTACGAGAAGCGCCGCGGCACCCGTACGGGCAACCCGGCCGCCCGCAAGAAGCCCAAGCGCAGGTAGCCCGAGCACAAGCTGCGCGAGCGCAAGCTCCCGAGAGCCGGCGGCCGGTCGGCGACAGCCCCCGCGAGATCCCTTCTCGCGGGGGCTTCGTCGTTCCCTCCCGTGCCCCCTCACGACCGAACGCCGGAGCCGCCGGGTGCTTGACGGCCGATACCGCCGGGAGCACTATTCATCACATGATGAATTACCCGGCGGGTGAGGCCGCCACCCAGGCCACAGCCAGGTCCGACACCGACGGCACCACGCCCGGCTCACCCCCGGCCCAGCCGGCCGACGCCCCCGCCGCAGCGATCGCCGCACACGGACTCACCACCGTCCGAGGCGACCGCACCGTCCTGCGCGGCCTCGACTTCACCGTCCACGCCGGCCGCATCACCGGCCTCCTCGGCCCCTCGGGCTGCGGAAAGACCACCCTGATGCGCGCGATCGTCGGCACCCAGGCCAAGGTCGACGGCACCCTCCAGGTCCTCGGCCGCCCCGCCGGCGACCCCACCCTCCGCTCCCGCATCGGCTACGTCACCCAGGCCCCCTCCGTCTACGACGACCTCACCGTCCGCCAGAACCTCGACTACTTCGCCGCCGTCCTGTTCCCCGGCCGCGGCCACCGCCAGGAACGCCGCGCCACCGTCGACCGGGCCATCGACGACGTCGACCTCGCCTCGCACGCCGACTCCCTCGCCGGCCGCCTCTCCGGAGGCCAGCGCAGCCGCGTCTCCCTCGCCGTCGCCCTCCTCGGCACCCCGGAACTCCTGGTCCTCGACGAACCCACCGTCGGCCTCGACCCCGTCCTCCGCCGCGACCTCTGGAACCTCTTCCACCAGATCGCCACCGACCGCGGCACGACCCTCCTCGTCTCCTCCCACGTGATGGACGAGGCCGAACGCTGCCACCGCCTCCTCCTCATGCGCGAGGGCGAGATCCTCGCCGACGACACCCCCGAGGCCCTCCGCCGCCGCAACGACACCGCCACCGTCGAAGAGGCCTTCCTCCGCCTCGTCGACGCCGCCGCCGCCCGAGCCACCCACGAGGAGCCCCGGCCATGAGCCCCGCCCGCACCCTCGCCACCGCCGCCCGCGTCCTGCGTCAGCTGCGCCACGACCCGCGCTCGATCGCCCTGATGCTCCTCGTGCCCTGCGTGATGCTCTTCCTGCTGCGGTTCGTCTTCGACGGAAGCCCGGGCACCTTCGACACCATCGGCGCCTCACTGCTCGGCATCTTCCCGCTCATCACGATGTTCCTGGTGACCTCCATCGCGACCCTCCGCGAACGCACCTCCGGCACCCTCGAACGCCTCCTCGCCATGCCCCTCGGCAAGGCCGACCTCATCGCCGGCTACGCCCTCGCCTTCGGACTCCTCGCCGTCGTCCAGTCCGCCCTCGCCACCGGGCTCGCCGTCCGGTTCCTCGGCCTCGACGTCATCGGCTCCCCCTGGCTCCTCCTCCTGGTCGCCCTCCTCGACGCCCTCCTCGGCACCGCCCTCGGCCTCTTCGTCTCCGCCTTCGCCGCCTCCGAGTTCCAGGCCGTCCAGTTCATGCCGGCCGTGATCTTCCCCCAGCTGCTCCTCTGCGGACTCTTCACCCCACGCGACCGCATGGCCCCCGTCCTCGAAGCGATCTCCGACGTCCTGCCCATGTCGTACGCCGTCGACGGCATGAACCAGGTCCTCCGACACCCCGACGTCACCGGCGACTTCGTCCGCGACGCCCTCGTCGTCGCGGGCTGCGCCCTCCTCGTCCTCGGCCTCGGCGCGGCCACCCTCCGCCGCCACACCGCGTGACCGCCCCTCGGACACCCGCACACCACCCGGCCCGCCGGTGCGAGGATGACGACACGTACCCCCCTCCGGCGAGGTGAACAGAGCCATGACCCAGACCGTCGCAGTCCTCGGCACAGGCAAGATCGGTGAAGCGCTCCTCAGCGGCATGATCCGCGCCGGCTGGCGCCCCGCGAACCTCCTGGTCACCGCCCGCCGCTCCGAGCGCGCCGAGGAGCTCCACGCCCGCTACGGCGTCGAGACCGTCACCAACGCCGAGGCCGCCAAGCGCGCCGACACCCTCATCCTGGCCGTCAAGCCCCAGGACATGGGCCGGCTCCTCGACGAGCTCGCCCCCCACGTCGCCGCCGACCGCCTGATCATCAGCGCCGCCGCCGGCATCCCCACCTCCTTCATCGAGGACCGCCTCACCACCGGCACCCCCGTCGTCCGCGTCATGCCCAACACCCCCGTCCTGGTCGACGAAGGCATGTCCGTCATCTCGGCCGGCAGCCACGCCACCCCCGCGCACCTCGCCCACACCGAGGAGATCTTCGGCGGCGTCGGCAAGACCCTCCGCGTCCCCGAGTCCCAGCAGGACGCCGCCACCGCCCTCTCCGGCTCCGGCCCGGCGTACTTCTACTTCCTCGTCGAGGCCATGACCGACGCCGGGATCCTCCTCGGCCTGCCCCGCGCCCAGGCCCACGACCTGATCGTCCAGGCCGCCATCGGCGCCGCCGTGATGCTCCGCGACAGCGGCGAACACCCGGTCAAGCTCCGCGAGGCCGTCACCTCCCCGGCCGGCACCACCATCAGCGCCATCCGGGAGCTGGAGAACCACGGCGTCCGCGCCGCCCTCATCGCCGCCCTCGAAGCCGCCCGCGACCGCAGCCGCGAACTCGCCTCCGGCAACAGCTGACCCCCGAGGTCACCGGACCCCGACGGACGCCCCCTTCACGACCTCCTCCGTCGTCACGACCTTCGCGAACCGTCCCCCGTGCAGGGACACGGCCGTCGCCTGTGACAGCTCGTCCGCGCTCCGCGACCAGCCGAACGGCCCCTCCAGATCGAACGTGTGCATCGCGTCCAGCGGGAACACCACCTCGTACCCGAGGTTCCCGCCCATCCGCGCCGTGGTCTCGTTGCACATGTTCGTCTGGATCCCGACGATCACGATCTGCACCACGTCCAGCCCGGTCAGCCACCCGTCCAGCGACGGCTGCCCGTAGAAGGCGGAGTTCACGGTCTTCGTCACCAGCACCTCAGGACCACCGCCCTTGCCGCGCCGCTCCTCGACGAAGTCCTTGAAGTCGTTCCCCTCGTACCCCACCCGCAGCGGCGAACGCGACCCCTCCACCGAGTCGTGCCGCACGAACGCGACCGGCCGTCCCGTCTCCTGCCACACATCGATCAGAGCCGCGATGTTCCCCTCCGCGGCCGGATTGTTCCGCTTCCCCCAGAACTCCTCCTCGAAGCCCTTCTGCACGTCGATGACTACCAGCGCTGCGTTCTCGGCGATCTCCATGCCCACGATCCTGCCGCCTACCGATCCCTTCTCCCAGAGGGGTGAATGACAGCGATCGATGGTTTACTGCCATCCATGCCGCCCGTGTCGCAGACCCCCACGCCACGCCCCCAGCGCATCGCCCTCCTCGCCTTCCCGGGCATCCGCGCCTTCGACGTCTCCGTCATCACCGAGGTCTGGGGCAGCGACCGCACCCTCCGCGGCGTCCCGCCCTTCGAACTCCGCAGGGCGGCCACCGACCCGGAGACCCCCCTCCCCCTGCGCGGCGGCCTCTCGCTCACCCCCGATCGCCCGCTCAGCTGGCTCGACGACCTCACCCCCACCGACCTGGTCCTCGTCCCCGGCATCGAGGACCCCGACGCAGACGTCCCGACCCCGGTCCTCGACGCCCTCCGCCGCGCCCACACCGCGGGCACCCCGGTCGCCTCGCTCTGCGCCGGCGCGTTCGTCCTCGCCCGCGCCGGACTCCTCGACGGCCGCCGCGCCGTCACCCACTGGCACCTCGCCGCGACGCTCGCCGACCGCCACCCCGCGATCCAGGTCGAACCCGACGCCCTCTTCGTCGAGGACTCCGGCGTCTGGACCTCCGCCGGCACCGCCGCCGGAATCGACCTCTGCCTCCACCTCGTCCGCACCGCCCACGGAGCCGAAGCCGCCGCCGCCATCGCCCGCGCGATGGTCACCGCCCCCTTCCGCACCGGCACCCAGGCCCAGTTCATCGAGCACCCCACCCCCCGCGCCGACCGCGACGCCGACGCCCTGGCCGACATCCGCGCCCACGCCCTCGCCCACCTCGACGAGCCCCACACCGTCGCGACCCTGGCCGCCCGCGCCGGCATGTCGCCCCGCTCCTTCGCCCGCCACTTCCAGGCCACCACCGGAACCACCCCCCTGCACTGGCTCATCACCCAGCGCGTCGCCGCCGCCCAGAAACTCCTCGAACTCACCGACCACCCCCTCCCCGAGGTGGCCCGCCGCGCGGGCTTCGGCAGCGAGGTCACGATGCGCCAGCACTTCGCCTCGCACCTCGCCACCAGCCCACGCGACTACCGCAACGCGTTCCGTCACCCCGCGGGCAACAGCCCGATCGCCCGATAGGCCCGGTCCACCAACGGCCGCGCCGTCTCCCGGGCCCGCTGGGCCCCGTCCCGTAGCACCTGATCCACATGGCCGGGGTCCGCCGCGAGCTCGGCATGCCGCTCCCGCAGGGGCCTCAGCAGCTCGACGACCGCGTCCGCCGTGTCCTTCTTCAACGATCCGTACGTTTCATATGCACCGGCCAGCGCCTCGGGGTTCCCACCCGTCGCGGCGGCCAGCAGATCGAGGAGATTCGCGACGCCCGGCCTGCCCTCCCGGTCGTACTCCACATCCCGCCCGCTGTCGGTCACGGCCCGCATGATCTTCCGCCGCACGGTCTCCGCGTCGTCGAGCAGATAGACGATCCCGGCCCCGTTCGCGTGCGACTTCCCCATCTTCGACGTGGGGTCCTGAAGGTCCATGACCCGCGCCGCCACCTCGGGCCTCGTCGCCCGAGGCACCGTGAACGTGTGCCCGTACCGCTGGTTGAACCGCACCGCCAGATCCCGCGTGAGCTCCACATGCTGCGTCTGGTCCTCACCCACCGGCACCTCGTCGGTCCCATAGGCCAGGATGTCCGCCGCCATCAGCACCGGATACGTCAGCAGAGACAGCCGCACGCTCTGGCCCGCGGCCCGCGCCTGGACGCTCTTCTCCTTGTACTGGATCATCCGCCGCAGCTCGCCGTCGGTGGCGGTGCACTCGAGCAGGTACGACAGCCGCGCGTGCTCGTCCACATGACTCTGTACGAACAAGGTGCACCGCTTCGGATCGAGCCCCGCCGCCAGCAACAGCGTGGCCGCCTGCCGACTGAGCCGCCGCACCCGCGCCGGATCGTGCTCCACGGTCAGCGCGTGCAGATCGACGACGCTGAACAGCGCCTCCGCCCGGTGCTGGTCGACCTCGGCCCACCGCCGTACGGCCCCGAGGTAGTTGCCCAGCGTCAGATGCCCGGTCGGCTTGACCCCGCTGAAGATCCTCGTCATCGCGTTCGTTCTCCCTCTTCTCCTGAGCGCCGACCCGGCGGCCGGCTCCCGGAGGGGGATACACGAACGGCCGCCGAGTCGGCGGCCGCTTGCTGCATGCGCGAGTGGTGGGCCGCCGTCAGGCGGCCCACCACTGGGTGGTGTGCGCACGCGTAGTCATACGCCGAGAGTACGCCCAAGGACCGGGGTTGACACGGGATTGACGGATCCGTAAGGTTCTCCGAGTTGTCCGACGTGAGCACCGACCCCGGTCGGCCCCGGACAGCCATCCCGCAAGATCCACAGAAGCTGATGGTGCTTTGCCGCGCCGTTCTGCTTTCCGTGCGTTTTTGCGAAATGAGGAATCCGCGTTCGAAAGCTGAGCGCAGCCGCCCGATTAGCGTCGGAGGCAGGGAATCCGCTAAAGTCTCACTCGTCGGAACGGCCCAACAGCCGGAAAGACAAACCCCGCTGACTGGGAATCAGACGCCGAAAGGATCTGATAGAGTCGGAAACGCAAGACCGAAGAGAAGCCCGGAGGAAAGCCCGAGAGGGTGAGTACAAAGGAAGCGTCCGTTCCTTGAGAACTCAACAGCGTGCCAAAAATCAACGCCAGATTAGTTG
>NZ_JBIVMG010000007.1:0-172829 GCF_044752965.1 Streptomyces sp. NPDC088553
AGATGCCCATCTCGGCGGCCACATGGGCGACCGGACGGCCTGAGCAGACACGTTCGACCAGCAGTCTCCTACCGAAGACAGTCAGCCGGGCATTATGGTGGGGCACGAAGACCTCCGTGCGGTGAGTTCCTAGACAGCTCCCACCACACCGGAGGTCTTCGCCATGTTCAAGACCAGGCCAGTGTCAACAACGCTCGTGATCAATACAGCTAGCGCGTGCGGCGGACCGATCTGCCCGCCAGGGCCGACGTGCGCTTGCCGTCCTCCATCACGAACTCGCCGTTGATCAGGACGTGGGGGATTCCCGTCGGGAGGGTGCGGGGGGACTCGTACGTCGCTCCCGCTCCTACCGTCTCCGGGTCGAACAGGACCAGGTCCGCGCGGTGGCCCTCGCGGATCAGACCCCGGTCGGTCAGGCCGAGGCGGGCCGCCGGGCGGGAGGTCAGGTGGGCCACGCAGTCCTCCAGGGTGAGGACGCCGAGATCCCGTACGTACCGTCCGAGGTACTGCGGAAACGTGCCGTACGCGCGCGGGTGCGGCTTAAGGCCCTGGAGGATGCCGTCCGAGCCGCCCGTGTGCACCCGGTGGCGCATGATCGTCCGGACGTTCTCCTCGTGGCCCACGTGCTGGAGGATCGTCGTCCCGAGCCGGTCCTCCAGGAGGAGCCGGCGGGCCGTCGCCCAGCCGTCCACCCGGCGGCCCACCCAGTCCGTGAGCGTCGCCTCCGACACTCCCGAGATCTCGATCGTGTCCCAGTCCATCGGCACGCCGTGGCAGCCGTCCGAGCCGATGACCTCCAGGTGGTGCCGGATGCGTTCCGCCGTCGCGTCGTCGCGGAGGCGGGCGAGCACCGCCTCCGGGCCGCCCTCGCTCGCCCAGCTCGGCAGCACGGCCACCAGGGTCGTGCAGCCGGGTGTGTACGGGTACGTGTCGAGGCTGATGTCCGCGCCCGCGTCCAGGGCCTCGTCCAGGAGGGCGAGGAGTTCGGGGGCCCTGCCCTCGTTCACGCCGAAGTTCATCGTGGCGTGGGCGAGGTGGAGGGCGCAGCCCGCGTCCCGGGTGAGCCGCACCATCTCCTCGTACGCCTCCAGGGCCCCGGCCCCGTACGAGCGGTGGTGCGGGCAGTAGTAGCCGCCGTACCCCGCCACGACCCGGCAGAGCTCCGTGAGCTCGGCGTCCTTCGCGTACATCCCGGGCGTGTAGGTCAGGCCGGAGGACATGCCGACCGCGCCCTGCTCCATGCCCTCCGCGACGAGCCGGCGCATGTGGCC
Organism: Streptomyces sp. NPDC088553; assembly: GCF_044752965.1. Lineage (NCBI taxonomy): Bacteria > Bacillati > Actinomycetota > Actinomycetes > Kitasatosporales > Streptomycetaceae > Streptomyces > Streptomyces sp. NPDC088553. The sequence goes on from NZ_JBIVMG010000007.1 coordinate 1,272, forward strand.
CAGTTCGGACTCCGTCGCCGGGCGGTCGTCCCAGCCGACGGCGTACATCCGGACCGTGCCCTGGGGGATCAGATACGCGGCGTTGACGGCGATGCCCCGGTCCAGCCGGTCCAGGTACCCGCCGACCGTGCGCCAGTCGAAGTCGATGTCGTCGCCGGATCCGTTCCAGCCGGTGATCGCCCTCCGTACCTCGGCGAGCGTGCGGTCGTCGACCGGGGCGTACGACAGACCGTCCTGGCCCAGGACCTCCAGGGTCACGCCCTGCGCGGCCTTCGCGCTGTGGTCCGGGTCGCGGAGCAGCGCGAGGTCGCTGTGGGCGTGCATGTCGATGAAGCCGGGGGAGAGGGCGAGGCCCTCGGCGTCCACGACGCGGCGGGCGGTGGGGCGCTGGCAGCCGGCCGCCGCGCCCTCCTTCACGATCGCGGCGATCCGGCCGCCGTCGATCGCCACGTCGGCGCGGTAGGAGGCGCCGCCGGTGCCGTCGACGACCTCCGCGTCGCGGAAGACGAGGTCCATGCCGACTCCTTCTAGAAGAACGTGCGGATGTAGTCGACGACCGTGCCGTCCGCCTCGACCAGCGGGATCAGCTGCCACTTGTCGAAGATCGTGCACGGGTGGGACAGGCCCATGCCCAGCCAGTCGCCGACCTCCAGACCGGCGCCCTCCTCCGTCCGCACCCAGGCGTGCTGGTCGGAGAGTCCGGTGACGGTCAGGCCGTCGGCGGGGCGGATCTCGCCGGTGCGGGCGTCGCGGACCACCTGCGCCTCGGGGAGGTGCAGGTCGTGGGCGGCGTCGCGCTTGCCGGCGTTGGTGAACGCCTGCTCCGGGGTGGGGCGGGAGACGACCTGCGACCAGAGGCGGAACGCGGGCTCCAGGGCGCCCTCCTCCGGGACCCGGTTGAAGGGGGTCCGCTCGCGGTACTGCCCGTCGTCGTGCGAGACGTACGCGCCGGAGCGCAGCAGCTTCAGGACGGGCAGGGTGAGCCCGGGGATCTCCGCGAACACGTCCGCGACCGCGTCGAACCACTCGCTGCCGCCCGCGCTGACCACGATCTCGCCGATGGCGGGGTCGAAGCGGCCGGCCTTGTCGAAGTCGGCCGCGAGCCCGACCAGCCGGTGCAGCCACTCCCTGACCCGCTCGCCGTCGGCCCCGGGCATCGTGCCCTCGTAGCCGGCGACGCCGACGAGCCGCAGGGTGGGGGCGGCCGCGACCGCGTCGGCGACGGCCGCGCACTCCGCCTCGGTCCGTACGCCCGTACGTCCCGTCGCGCCGGCCGCCAGCTCGACGACGACGTCCACGGGGCGGGTGGCGCCCGCGGCGCGCAGCGCCCCGTCCATCAGCTCGACGCCGCGCACGGAGTCGACGTAACAGAGGAAGCGGAAGTCCGGGTCGGCGTCGAGCTCGCCGGCGACCCAGCGGAGGGCGACCGGGTCGACGACCTCGTTCGCGAGGAAGATCCGGGCGATGCCGTGCGCCCGGTAGACGCGGGCCTGGTGGGGCACGGCGGCGGTGATGCCCCAGGCGCCGTGCGCCAGTTGCCGGTCGAAGAGCTGGGGGGCCATGGAGGTCTTGCCGTGCGGGGCGAAGGCCAGGCCGTGGCGCTCGGCGTACGTCTCCAGGAGGCGGAGGTTGTGCTCGACGGACTCGGCGGAGAGGGCGAGGACGGGGGTGGTGAAGCCCCCGGTGAAGAGGTTGCGCCGCTGGGCGGCGAGCTCGCCGACGGTCAGGCCCTCGGCGTCCGGGGGCAGGGCCTTGAAGCGGTGGTCGACGCGCTCGTTCGCCAGGTCGGGCATGAGGCCTCCTCATCGAAGCGTTGCGAAGGGTGCAACAGTCATTGCGTATGTCGCTCGATGCTGTCTAGCATCCGGGCCAAGGCCGGGTCAATGGACCCCGCGAGAGTCGCAAGGGAGCGCCAGAGTGGCCGGAGAACCGCCCGTGGATGTCGTGTGCCTCGGCGAGTCCATGGTCACCTTCCTCCCCTCCCGACCGGGCCGCCTCGCCGACGTACCGGCCTTCGAGCGCGCGATCGGCGGCGCCGAGTCCAACGTCGCCTGCGCCCTCGCCGCCGCCGGCCACCGCGCCCGCTGGGTCGGCCGGGTCGGCCGTGACGGATTCGGCGACCACCTCGTCGAGACCATCGGCGCCTACGGCGTCGACGTCACCGCCGTCGACCGCGACCCGCGACGGCCCACCGGCGTCTACTTCCGCACCGCCGCCGACCGCGCCACCGACGCCCACGAGGTCGTCTACTACCGCGCCGGATCGGCCGCCTCCGCGATGTCACCCGCGACCGTGCCGTACGAGACCGTCGCCGACGCCCGCGTCCTCCACCTCACCGGCATCACCGCCGCCCTCTCCGACGACTGCCTCGCCCTCATGCGCACCCTCACCGCGCCCCGGGCGGGCCGCCCCCTCGTCTCCTTCGACGTCAACTGCCGCCCCGGACTCTGGCGCGACGGCGCCGCCACCGCCGGCCCCGTCCTCCTGGAACTCGCCCGCCGGGCCGACCTCGTCTTCGTCGGCGCCGACGAGGCCGAACAGGCCTGGGGCCTCGGCGACCCCGCCACGATCCGCGCCGCCCTCCCCGAGCCCGCCGTCCTCGTCGTGAAACGGGGCGCCGACGGCGCCACCGTTCACGAACGCACCGGCCCCGGAACCGACACCGTCGTGCACGTGCCCGCCCCCCGCGTCGAGGTCGTCGCCGCCGTCGGCGCCGGAGACGCCTTCGCCGCGGGATTCCTCTCCGCCACCCTCCGCGGGCTCGACGCCACCGCCCGCCTCCGGCACGGCCATCTGCTCGCCGCCGCCGCCCTCACCGTTCCCGGCGACCTGGCCGCACCTCCCCGCCGCGCCCACGCCGACCGACTCGCCGCACTCGCCCCGACCGCCTGGGGCACACTTCAGCTCGGCCCCGGCTGGACGGGGGACGACCAGGAGGGACGTACACCATGAGCCAGACCGTCGACCGGGCTCTCAGCATCCTGCCCTTGCTCGCGCAGGGTCCCGCCGACCTCGGACAGGTCGCCGACCGGCTCGGCGTCCACAAGTCCACCGCCCTCCGGCTGCTGCGCACCCTGCACGAGCACGGTCTCGTCTACCGCCAGCAGGACCAGCGGTACCGGCTCGGCGCCCGCCTCTTCGCGCTCGCGCAGGAGGCCGTCGAGAACCTCGACATCCGGGAGATCGCGCACCCCCACCTCGCCGCGCTCAACGAACGGATCGGCCACACCATCCACCTCGCCGTCTACGAGGAGGGCGAGGTCCTCTACATCGACAAGGTCGAGAGCCGCTACCCGGTCCGCATGTACTCGCGCATCGGCAAGCCCGTCGCGATCACCGTCGCCGCCGTCGCCAAACTGCTCCTCGCCGACCTGCCCGAACCCGAGCGCCGCGCCCTCGCCGGCAAGCTCGACTACCCCCCGTACACGCCCCGTTCGACGCCGAACGCCGCCGCCTTCCTCAAGGAGCTGGCGACCGTACGCGAACAGGGCTGGGCCACCGACCTCGGCGGCCACGAGGAGTCCATCAACTGCGTCGGCGCGCCCATCCGCGGCGCCGACGGGCGAGTCATCGCCGCGATGTCGGTCTCGGCGCCCAACGTGGTCGTCACGGCCGAGGAACTCCTCACCCTCCTCCCGCAGGTGCGCCGCACCGCGGACGTCATCAGCCGGGAGTACTCCGGCACCTCCCCCACCTCCCCGAGCAAGGACAGCGCATGACCGACCAGAACCTCGAGCAGTCGACCGAGAAGACCGCCCTCACCCCCGCCACCCACACCGCCCCGCCCGCGAAGTTCTCGCACGGCGTGAGGAAGGGCAACATCCTCCAGGTCGCGGGCCAGGTCGGCTTCCTGCCCGCCGTCGAGGGCCAGGCCCCCACCGTGGCGGGACCGACCCTGCGCGAGCAGACCCTCCAGACCTTCGCCAACGTCAAGGCGATCCTGGAGGAGGGCGGCGCGAGCTGGGACGACGTGATGATGATGCGCGTCTACCTGACGGACGTGGACCACTTCGCCGAGATGAACGCCATCTACAACCAGTACTTCGAGGAGCAGGGCCTCAAGGCCCCCGCCTCCGCCCGCACCACCGTCTACGTCGGTCTGCCCCAGGGCCTCCTCATCGAGATCGACGCCCTCGCCGTCCTCGGCTGAGCTGATTCTGCTGAACATGCCGCTCCACGGCACGGCGTCCGTCCCCCGGACGCCGTGCCGCGCTCCCCCCTACCCAAGAACGAGGCCTCCGCCATGCCGTTCGCCGCCGCAGCCCCCGCCGCCGAGGCGCCACCCCACACCGGTGGACTGCTCCACCTGATACCCGGCACCGCCGGACTGCTCACCGTCGCCGCCCTCGGCATAGCCGTCCTGCTCCTGCTGATCATCAAGGTCCGGCTCCAGCCCTTCGTCGCGCTGCTCGCCGTCTCCATCGCCGTCGGGCTCGCCGCCGGCCTCTCCGTCACCGAACTCTTCGGCACCGTCCAGAAGTCCGCCGCCACCTCCGTCATCGAGACCGGCATGGGCGGCATCCTCGGCCATGTCGCGATCATCATCGGCCTCGGCACCATGCTCGGCGCGATCCTGGAGGTCTCCGGCGGCGCCGAGGTGCTGAGCAGCCGTCTCCTCGGCCTCTTCGGCGAGAAGCGCGCCCCCCTCGCCATGGGCCTCACCGGACTCATCTTCGGCATCCCGGTCTTCTTCGACGTCGGCATCTTCGTCCTGGCGCCGATCGTCTACGCCGCCGCCAAGCGGTCCGGCGGATCGATCCTGCTCTACGCCATGCCGCTGCTCGCGGGCCTCTCCATGACCCACGCCTTCCTGCCGCCGCACCCCGGCCCGGTCGCCGCCGCCGGCCTTCTGCACGTCTCGCTCGGCTGGGTCATCCTGATGGGCGTCCTCGTCGGCGTCCCCGCCGTGCTCGCGGCCTGGGCGTACGCCGGCTGGATCGGCCGCAGGCTCTTCGTCGCCGTCCCGCAGGACATGGTCGAGGCCGCCGAGGAGGCCAGGGCCAAGGTCGCCGCCGAGCGGTCCGGCGGCACCGAGGCGCCCGTGGCGCTCTCCACCGTGCTCCTCATCATCGGCACGCCGCTGGTCCTCATCCTCGCCGCGACCTTCTCCTCCATCGCCCTGGACGAGTCCACCCTCCGCTCCGTCATCGAGTTCTTCGGCAGCCCTTTCGTCGCGCTGACGCTCGCGCTCTTCCTCGCGTACTGGCTGCTCGGCATCCGGCGCGGCTGGTCCCGGAAGTCCCTGGAGCAGGTGTCCACCTCCTCCCTCAAGCCGGTCGGCAACATCCTGCTCGTCGTCGGCGCGGGCGGGGTGTTCGGCGCGGTCCTCAAGGTGAGCGGTGTCGCGCAGGCGCTCTCCGACACCTTCCACGACGTCGGTCTGCCCGTCATCGTGCTCGCCTACCTCATCTCCCTGGTGCTGCGCGTCGCCCAGGGCTCCGCGACGGTCGCCATCGTCACCACGGCCGGCATCGTGCTGCCCCTGGTCGAGGGCGGCGACCACTCGCAGGCCTTCCTCGCCCTCGTCATCATGGCGATCTCGGCCGGCTCGATCTTCGCCTCGCACGTCAACGACGGCGGCTTCTGGATCGTCTCCAAGTACTTCGGCATCACCGAACGGGACACCCTCAAGTCCTGGACGGTGTTGGAGTCGGTGCTCTCGCTGGCGGGTTTCGCGGCGGCGGCCGTGCTGAGCCTGTTCGTCTGAGCGCGGGGGCGCCCGGCGTGCGGCCCCTGACACGCGAGGGCGCCCCGGCGGTGGTCCCGCCGGGGCGCCCCTGTCACGTACGGGCCGTCAGGCCGCGCAGTACTGCGCCTGCTTGCCGATCGAGCGGTACATGCAGTCGGCGTTCTCCAGGAGCTGGAGGACGGCGTCGCGGTTGCGGCTCGTCTCACGCTCGATGACCTCGTCGGGCGGGTAGAAACCGCCGCCGCCGGACGAGGACGGGTACATCTCGAAGGTGTACGCGAAGATCCGCTGCGAGCCCCACAGATAGTCGTCGATCGACCCGTCCGTGATGTAGAGGTCGCTGGACTGCTCGGGCGTGTAGCCGTTGCTGGCCGCCATCTTGCCGCCGACCGCCGCGAAGGCGTTGCGGTCGTCGAGCGTCATGCCCGGCGCGGTGTTGGCCGTGGTCCAGCCGAAGGGCCAGAGCACGAGCTCGCTGTACGTGTGGAAGTCGATGGCCGCGGTGATCTGCTGCTTGCCGGCGACCACCCGGGAGCGGACGAAGTCGGCGACGACCTTGACCTCGGGGGCGGACTCGGGAGCGGCGCCCCGGTACGTCTCGGAGCTCTTGGAACCGGAGGAGCCGCCGCAGCAGCCCCACTTGTAGTCCCAGTTCCGGTTCATGTCCGTACCGATGTACGAGGAACCGGAGTTGGGCTGACGGTTCTTGCGCCAGCTGCGGTAGGAGCCGCTCGCGATGTCGTACTCGCCGCCGTCAGGGTTGAGGTCCGGGACGATCCAGATCTCCCGGCCGTTCACGGCGTTGGTGATCCTGGAGTCGCTGCCGTACCCCGCGCCGAGCTCGCGGAGGAGGTACAGCGCCATCTCGACGGTGAGGTGCTCACGGGCGTGCTGGTGGTGGGTGAAGAGGACCTCGGGCTCGGCCTCGTCGGTGGCGACGTTGTCGCTGATCTTGATGGCGACGATGTCCCGGCCCTGGTACGACTTCCCGATCACCTGCTTGCGCATGATCGAGGGGTGGGCGGCGAGCCGCTGGTCGATCTCCGCGTTCATCTCCGCGTAGTTGTGGTACTTCGCGTCGGCGGAGGGGAAGTCGAGCGGGCCGGCCGCCGCGTCGCCCTCGGCGGTCCGGTTCGGCGGGCCGGGCAGGGCGACCGGCTTGTAGCCGAGCGCCTTGAGGTTCCTCAGCTGTTCGGCGTTGGCGCTGACCACGACCGAACGGGCGTCGACCTCGTCGATCGAGACGCCGGTGGCGGTCAGCGCGCTCCGGGCGGCCGGGGTGGAGGGTCCGGCGACCTCGTACTGCCGGATCACCTCGTCGGCGCCGACGGCGATCCGGGCGGCGGCCGACGACGGGTCGGCCCCGGCGGGTGTCGTGAGAGCGGACAGGGGCGCCGCGAGGGCGAGCGCCACGAGGGCGGCGAGCGTGGCGGACCTTCTGCCGCGGAGAGGACGTCGCATGCTGTCTCCTGGGTGGGGAGGGTGGGGGGTGCGACAAGCGCGTGCGGGTGTTCGGTGATGCGGTGACGCGGGTGTCCGGTGATGCGGTGACGCGGTGGTTCGGTGGGCAGTCGCCCGGTGTTCGGCGTTCTCTGTGTTCGGCCACATGGTGAGCCCGTGTCATGGACCGGTCAAGATGGGGAGTTCAGCCATACTGTCCCGGTGGGGACCCTCATCGGTAGATACGTCATCGAGCACAAGCTAGGCGAAGGCGGCATGGGCACCGTCTATTTGGCCCGATCGCGCGGCGGGCGTGCCGTGGCCGTCAAGGTGGCGCGGCCGGAACTCGCCTCCGATCCGTCCTTCCGCGCGCGCTTCCGCGCCGAGGTCGCCGCGGCCCGGCAGGTCGGCGGCTTCCACACCGCCCAGGTCGTCGACGCCGACCCCGACGCCGAGGCGCCCTGGCTCGCCACCGCCTACATCCCCGGCCCCACCCTCGCGGCGCTCGTCACCGCCGAGGGCCCGATGGACGAGGGACGCCTGCGCTCGCTCGGCGCCGCGCTCGCCGAGGCCCTGGAGGCCATCCACGCCTGCGGGCTCGTCCACCGCGACCTCAAGCCCGGCAACATCGTCATGGCCCCCGACGGACCCCGCGTCCTCGACTTCGGCATCGCCCGCGCGCTGGAGTCGACCCGGCTCACCGCCACGGGCTCCGCCTTCGGCACCCCCGGCTACCTCGCCCCCGAACAGGCCCTCGGCGAGGAGGTCACGGGCGCGGCGGACGTCTTCGCGCTGGGCGCGGTGCTGGTCGCCGCGGCGGGCGGCCGTCCCTTCGGGGACGGGACGCCGATGGGCCTCATGTACCGCGCGGTGCACGAGGACCCGGACCTCGCCTCCGTACCGGAGCCCCTGCGCGGACTCGTGGGCCGCTGCCTCGCGAAGGACCCGGCCGGACGGCCGACGCCGGAGGAGATCCTGGACGTACTGGCGGAGGGGGCGCGGGACCGGGCGGGCACGGTGCCGCCGCCGACGGCCGCCGACGCGCCCGCGACGCCGCGCCATCCGGTCCCGCCGGGGTTCGGGCCGCCGCAGGACGCGGTCCCGTCGCCGTACGGACCGGCGGTCGGAGGCGTCGTCCCGTCGACGCCCGTGCCGCCTCAGGCCGCGGTTCCGTCACAGGCCGTGGTTCCGTCACAGGCCGCGGTTCCGTCACAGGCCGTGGTCCCGCCTCAGGCCGTGGTCCCGCCGCAGGCCGCGGTCCCGTCGCCGTACGCGACCCCGTCCCCGCCTCCGCGCGACTCGGTCCCGGCGGGGTTCGGTCCGCCCACCCCCACCTTCTTCGTCCCGCCGCCGCCCGTCGCGCCCCCGCAGCCCGTGCCGGATTTCGTGGCCGCCGACAGCGTGTACGGGATCGTCGTGGACGGTGCCGGAATCTGCCTCCAGCTGCTCGACGACGAAGCGGAGTTCACCTGGGCCGAGATCGGAGCCGTACGGTACGAGCGGACCCGGCGCGGCCGGTGGCTGCGCATCGCCGTCGACCTCTACGACGGCACCAGCTACCTCTGTGAGATCGACGGCCGCCGGGCGGCCAGGGTCGAGGAGTGGGTCACCGGGCTCGACAGGGTCCTGGTCCGGTTCCTGCCCACGTGAGGTCCGATCCACCGGCCCGAGGGAACGACGCGGCGCCGCCGGGAGACCGGCGGCGCCACGGGTGATGCGGGTGGTACGGGATCGTTCCGCTACGGCAGGTTGTGGACGTGCGGGCCCACCGCGTTCGACCAGGCGTTGCCGGCCGTCGCGTCCCAGTTGGTCGACCAGGTCATGGCGCCGCGCAGCGACGGCCAGGCCTGGGCCGGCTTGAAGGTGCCGCAGCTCGTGAGCTTGGTCAGGCAGTCGAGCGCGTTCTTCACGATCTGCGGGTCGACGTAGCCGCTGCCCGCGCCCCGCGTGGAGGCGGGGACGCCCAGACCGACCTGCGACGGGGAGAGACCGCCCTGGATCTGGATGCAGGCGAGCGCGGTGAGGAAGTCCACCGAGCCCTGGCTGTAGACCTTGCCGTCGCAGCCGAGCATCGAACCGCTGTTGTAGTACTGCATGTTGACGACCGTGAGGATGTCCTTCACGGCGAGCGCGGTCTTGAAGTACTCCGTGCCCGTGTTCTGCATGTCGATGGTCTGCGGGGCCATCGTCAGGACCAGCGACGAACCGGCCTTGGCGGACAGCTGGCGCAGCGCCTTGGTCAGGTACGTCGCGTTGATGCCGTGCTCGAGGTCGATGTCGACGCCGCTGAAGCCGTACTCCTGCATGAGGGCGTACGCGCTGTTCGCGAAGGCGGTCGCGGAGGCGTCACTGTTGATCGTGACGTTCCCCTTCTCGCCGCCGACCGAGATGATGACGGACTTGCCGGCGGCCTTCTTCGCGGCGATGTCCGCCTTGAAGTCGGCGACCGAGGCGTAGCCGACGGCCGGGTCGAGGTTGAAGACGATCTGGCCGGCCGTGGTCGTCGAGTCGGCGAACGAGACGGCGATGATGTCGTACTGCGACTGCACGTCCCGCAGCTTCTGCACGGTGGCGCCGTTGTTGAAGTTCTGCCAGTAGCCGGTGAGGGCGTGCTTCGGCACGGCCGGGCCGGGGCCCGGGTCGGTGACCTTGGCGGTCCTGGCCGAGACGGCGCCGGACTTCGCGGACTCGCCCGCGGAGTTCGTCGCGGCGACCTGGAACTGGTACGCCGTGTCGGCCGTGAGTCCGGTGATCGTGGCCGAGGTGCCGCTCACCGTCTGCGGGTTGCCGCCGTCCCGGTACACCTTGTAGCCCGTGGCGCCGGAGACCGCGCCCCAGCTCAGGTCGACCGAGGAGGCGGTGACGGTGCCCGCGGCGAGACCGGCCGGGGTGGACGGGACCACCGGGTCGGGGTCCTGGCCGCCGCCCCCGTCGGGGCCGAAGACGCTGACGTCGTCGACGGAGTACGGGGAGGTCCCGTACCAGCCGTGGGTGTAGACCTCGACCGAGGTGGTGCTCGCCCCGGTGGTGAACGTGGTGGTGAGCTGCTTCCAGGCGGCGCTGTCGGGCGTCCAGGTGGAGACGCTGCCGGAGCCGGTCCCGGTGTTGTTCACGCCGAGGTAGGCGTAGCCGCCCTGGACCCAGGCGCTCAGCGTGTACGTCGAGTTGGGCTTCACGGCCACGGTCTGCGCGCACTTGGCGTTGTCGAGCCCGGCGGGCGTCGCCCGGAGCGCGCCGGCCCCGGTGCGGACGGGGGAGGAGACGGCGGCGCCGCTCCCGGCGGAACAGGACCAGTTGGTCAGACCGTTCTCGAAACCGGCGTTCTTGGCGACGTTGACGTCGGCCGCCTGCGCGGTGCCGGCTCCGCCGACGAGGACGAGCCCGGAGCCGACGGCGAGCGCCAGCGCTCCGCCGAGCCAGCGGCGTCCGTGCGGGCGGGTGGTGGTGCGGTCCACGTGCATCCTCCGGAGGGGAGTTGGGGATGTGGGGGATGTGGAGGTGCCGTACGTCGTCGTACGGAGGGGCTCGTACGGGGGTACGAGGCGGTACGGGGGGTATGGGGCACTGGGGGTGCCTGAGGTGCGGGCGGTACGGGGAGTGCGGACGGTGGCCACCGCTGTGGGGACAAGTTGGTCCAGACCAATCGTGTTGTCAAGACCTCTGGCAGCAAGCCCTGTTCGGAGCGGGTGCCGATGGCCCGGGACGGGCCGACGGGTCCCGGCTCCGGGACCCCAAGAAAGGGGGACAGCTTGGCGGATTGTGTGTTCACCACCCCGGGGGACGTGGATAAGGTGCAGAGGCGGCGGCACCCTGCGGTGATGCCGTGAACGCGGTAAGTGATCCGCGGCCCCCGGGACACCGGAGGCCGGAGGGGACGGGGGGTCCGACGTGCCGACAGCGATCGCGGTCACCAGTGCCGACCTGGCGCTGCCGCCGACCGACCCCGGGACCCCGCACGCCACCGTCCTCCCGGCCCCCGACACCCAGTCGCTCGACGCGTCGATCGCCGACATGCAGCAGCTCCTCGCGCGGTACGGACACGTGGTCGTCGTCTGCCCCACCTCCGCCCCGGCCGCCGTCGAGCAACGACTGCGCGCCGTCCGCGCCCTGCTCGAAAGCGACCGGATCGCCCTGGTCAGGACCGACCTGCCACCCCTCGGCGCGGCCGTACTCGTCCGCCAGCTCCGGCAGTTGGCGGGCTGCGACTTCAGCCCCGGCGTCCTCGCCTCCGCCGCCCGGCTGCTCGCCCACTACATCTACGCCGGTGCCGTCCTCGGCTCCGTCTCCCGGCTCGACCGCGTCCCCGTCAGCCTCGGCTCCCACCTCAAGGGATGGCTGCCCGGCGCCCACTTCGCCGTACTCGCCGGACCCACCGCGCAGATCACCCGCGTCGGCAGCGGCGAGGTGACCCTCCCGGGACCGGAGTTCACCACCGAACTCCTGCTCGCCCGCGGCCAGCTCCAGACCGACTGGCCCACGACCACTCTCGTGCCCGGGTGGCGGATCCACGGCGCCGTCCTGGAGACCCCGCTGCCCGAGGCCTCGCCGCGCTGGTGGGGGACGGGAAAGCTCGTCGAGTTCGCCGCGTACCTGCCCGACCTGCCCGTCCTCTACCAGCTCGTCTCCTCCGTACGGCGCGAGACCTGCCACTGGTGCGCGATGGACCTCATCGGCGACCGCTGCGGCTTCTGCGGGGCACCCCTCCAGGTCGGAGCGGTGCCGGAGCAGGGCGGCCGCGCGCTGAACGGCGGCCAGGGCGGAGGCCGGAGCGACGGCGGCACCCGCGCGCTCGGGCCCGGAGCCCAAGCGACCCAACAGGCGGACCCGCACCAGGGCGGCGCGCACGCGGACCCGCACCAGGGCGGCGCGCACCCGGCTCCGTACCAGGGCCCGCACGCGACCCACCCGGGCCACCCGGCCTCCTCGTACACCGAGCTCACTCCCGTGAACGTGCAGGGGAACCCCACCCGTGCCCTGCCGTGAGCAGCTCCCCGCCCCCTCCGCGACCCCCGTCCGCGCCCCCTCCTCCCGCCCCCGACCACCCGCTCCCGTCCGCCCCGCACTTACGTCTCCGATCGAGGTAGTACGGCCATGAACTCCCGCCAGCGCCGCGGCGTGATCCTGCTGCTGCTGTCCGTCCTGTGCGCGATCGGCGCCTTCGCCGGTGTGCTCGCCGTCATCAGCGACGTGAACTCCAAGGTCGGCCCGGAGACCACCGCGTACCGGATCAAGCGGAACGTGGCCCCGTACGCGCCCCTGCGCGCGGACCAGTTCGAGAAGATCACCATGCCGAAGCGCTGGCTCTCGGAGACCGCCGTCACCGACCTCCGACAGATCGAGGGCCGGATCGCCGTCACCCAGCTCAAGGCCGGCTCGCTCCTCCAGTCCGACATGATCGTCGAGCAGCCCGAACTCCAGCCGGGCCAGCAGGAGATCGCGATCATGATCGACGCCGCCACCGGCGTCGCGGGCAAGATCACCGCGGGCGCCACCGTCAACATCTACGCCACCTTCGCGGGCGACAAGAAGGGCGAGGCCTCCCAGTCCCGCATGATCGTCGCCGGCGCCCGCGTCCTCGACGTCGGCAAGCTCACCCCGATCAGGGACAGCTCCCAGAGCTCCGCACGCGCCGACGCGGCCGTGCCGATCTCCTTCGCCCTCTCCACCCTCGACGCCCAGCGCGTCGCGTACGCCGAGTCCTTCGCCGAGCACGTACGCCTCGCCCTGGTCGCCCCCACCACCGGCGGCGCCCCCGCCGACCAGCGCGACCGCACCTACACGCTCGAAAAGGACAAGTGAGGCCGGTATGACCACCAGGATCCTGCCGGCCGTCGGCGACCCCGACGCGGCCCGGTCCGTCACCACGCTCATCGGGCAGCTTCCCGACGCCGAGCCCGCCCTTCCGGTCACCGACTCCACCCAGCTCGTCGACACCCTCGCGCGGCTCGCCGCCGCCTCGCTCGACGAACTCCCCGAGGTCGTCCTGGTGCACGAGCGGATCGGCCCCGTTCCCGCGCTCGAACTCGTCCGCGAGGTCGCCCTCCGCTTCCCCGCCGTCGGCGTCGTGCTCATCACCGCCGACGCGAGCCCCGTCCTCTTCTCCGCCGCCATGGACTCCGGCGCGCGGGGACTCGTCACCCTGCCCCTCGGCTACGAGGAACTCGCCAGCCGCGTCCAGGCCGCCGCCCAGTGGTCCGTCGGCGTCCGCCGCCACCTCGGCGCTGGAGCCGAGCAGGTCACCGGCCCCGGCGGCACCGTCGTCACCGTCAGCGGCGCCAAGGGCGGGGTCGGCGCCACCGTCACCGCCGTCCACCTCGCCCTCGCGGCCCGCGCCTCCGGGCGTACCGTCGCGCTCGTCGACATGGACCTGCAGAGCGGCGACATCGCCTCGTACCTGGACGTCCAGTTCCGGCGTTCCGTGGCCGACCTCGCCTCCATCGCCGACATCTCGCCGCGCGTCCTCCAGGACGCCGTGTACGTCCACGAGACCGGCCTCTCCCTGCTCCTCGCCCCGGCGGAGGGCGAGCGCGGCGAGGAGGTCACCGACCGCGCCGCCCGCCAGATCGTCAGCGCGCTGCGCGGCCGGCACGAGGTCGTCGTCGTCGACTGCGGCTCCCAGCTCAACAGCGCCAACGCCGCCGCGATCGAGATGGCCGACACCGCCGTCCTCGTCGCCACGCCGGACGTCGTCGCCGTCCGGGCGGCCAAGCGGACCGTACGCATGTGGGAACGGCTCCAGGTCCGCAAGGCCGAGGAGACCGTGACCCTGGTCAACCGCCACCACCGCTCCACCGAGATCCAGCCGCCCCTCGTCCAGAAGATCACCGGCACCCGCGTCGCGGGCGTCGCCGTCCCCGCCCACTTCAAGGAGCTCCAGGCGGTCGTCGACGCGGGCCGGCTGCACGAGCTCGACGCCAAGTCGACGGTCAAACAGGCGCTGTGGGCCCTCGCCGGCGAACTGGGCCTGGTCCAGGCCCCGGCCGCCGCGCCGACGGCCGGCCAGCCCGGCAAACAGCTCGCCCGAGCGGGCGACCGGGGCTCGCTCGGGCTGCGGCGCCGCGCCGGAGGGCGCTGAACCATGCGCATCCACCAGGGCTCGGGCAACGACGACAGGGGGCAGGTGGCGGTCGAGTTCCTCGGCATGGTGCCGCTGATCCTGCTCACCCTCGCGCTGCTCTGGCAGATCGTCCTGGTCGGGTACACGTTCACGCTCGCGGGGAACGCGGCGGACGAGGCGGCGCGGGCATGCGCCGTCGGCGAAGACGGACCGGCCGCCGCCGGCCGGCACATCGGCGGCGCCTGGAGCGCCTCCGGCGGGCACTGCGGAGACGTGAGCGGCGGCATGGTCCGCGTCCGGGTCTCCGTCGAGGTTCCGGTCCTCGTCCCCGGGCTCGGCGGGCTCTTCCCGGTGGTGGGCGAGGCGGGGGCCGTGGACGAGAAGGGCCTCACGCGATGACGAGGCACCCGCGCACAAGGCGGCGCGACCGCGGTCAGGCCGCCATCGAGTACCTCGGCTTCCTCCCGATCCTGCTGATCGTCGGCCTCGCCGGGCTCCAGCTCGGCATCGCCGCGTACGCCGCGCAGCAGGCGGGCACGGCGGCCCGCGCGGCCGCACGGGCGGCGAGCAGCGACGCGGAGGACGGGCCCGACGCCCAGACGGCCGCCACCGCCGCCGTGAGCGGCTGGGTCGATCCCGTCGCCTCCACCTTCCCGGGGGGTGACGAGGTCACCGTCACGGTGACCGTGACGATCCCGTCCGTCGTGCCCTTCGTGAAGCACTTCGGCGAAGTGAGGAAGACCGCCACCATGCCCCGGACCGACGAGGAGGACGAGTGAGAAGGGACCACGAATCATGAGTCTGCGGGCCCGGATCAACGCCCCCGAGGACCACGGGGGCGGCGCTGCGGCCAGGGAGGACGGCCATCTGGTCGCCGCCTTCCGCGCCAAACTCCTGGAGGAGATCGACCTCACCGAGATGTCCGCGCTCGCGGCCGCCGAGCGGCGCGCCCGTCTGGAGCGCGTCCTCGGGCACATCATCAGCCGCGAGGGGCCCGTCCTCTCCACCGCCGAGCGGGCCCAGCTGATCCGGCGGGTGGTCGACGAGGCCCTCGGTCTCGGCGTACTCGAACCGCTCCTCGAAGACGCCTCGATCACCGAGATCATGGTCAACGGACCCGACCAGATCTTCATCGAGCGGGCCGGCCGCGTCGAACTGCTGCCGCTCCGCTTCGCCTCCCACGACCAGCTGATGCAGACCATCGAGCGGATCGTCTCCACCGTCAACCGGCGGGTCGACGAGTCGAACCCGATGGTCGACGCCCGGCTGCCGTCCGGCGAGCGCGTCAACGTCATCATCCCGCCGCTCTCGCTCACCGGGGCCACCCTCACCATCCGCCGCTTCCCCCGGGCGTACACGCTCCACGAGATGATCGGCCTCGGCTCCCTCGACGAGCAGATGCTGCTCCTGCTGTCGGGACTGGTTCAGGCCAAGTTCAACCTGATCGTCTCGGGCGCCACCGGCACCGGGAAGACCACTCTCCTCAACGCCCTCTCCGGTCTCGTCCCCGACGGCGAGCGGATCATCACCATCGAGGACTCGGCCGAACTCCAGCTCCAGCAGTCCCATGTGATCCGTCTTGAGGCCCGCCCGCCGAACATCGAGGGCCGCGGGGCCATCTCCATCCGCGATCTCGTCCGCAACTCGCTCCGCATGCGGCCCGACCGGATCATCGTCGGTGAGGTCCGCGGCGGCGAGACCCTCGACATGCTCCAGGCGATGTCCACCGGCCACGACGGCTCGCTCGCCACCGTCCACGCCAACTCGGCCGAGGACGCGCTGATGCGGCTCCAGACGCTGGCGTCGATGTCCGAGGTCAAGGTGCCGTTCGAGGCGCTCCGGGACCAGATCAACAGCGCCGTGGACGTCCTCGTCCAGCTCACCCGGCACCCCGACGGCACCCGCCGGATCACCGAGATCTCCGTCCTCGCCTCCCACGGGCGCGAGCGCTTCCTGCTCGCCACGGTGTGCCGCTTCCAGGCGCAGCCGGTGGCCGCGGACGGTCGGGTGTACGGGCGGTTCACCTACCATCCGCTGCCGCGGCGGGTCGCCGAACGGCTCTATCTGGCGGGCCAGCCCATTCCGCAGGCCTTCGGCGTGGCCGTGACGGAAGCCCATCTCACCACCCGGGAAGCCGACTGATGCCGACGAGAGCCGACGAGGAGCAAGGCCCATGACCGACCCCTTCTGGCTGACGATCGGCGTCGCGCTGCTCTGCTGCGTCCTGGGCATCACCGGGATCCAGCTGTACGCGAGCGGGGCACGCCGGCACGCGGCGCTCGTCGCGCGGCTCGACGAGTCGGGCGCGCCCGAGGCGAGCGGCCGTCGCAGGCGCCGCTTCCAGGGCGTCGACCGGCGGGTCCGGCGGACGGTCCTCGGCCGGAAACTGGAGCTGCGGATCGCGGCCACCGGCCTGGACATCACGCCGGGCGAGTTCACGGTGGCCCTGGCGGCGACGGTGGCCGCCCTGTGGGTCGTCGGCCAGGCCGCGCTCTCGCCGTTCTTCGGCCCGATCTGCGGACTGCTCGGCGTCTGGGTGGCCATGGGCTATCTCGGCTGGCAGCGACAGAAGCGGATCGAGAAGTTCATCAACCAGCTCCCGGAACTCTCCCGGATCCTGGCCAACGCCACCCAGGCCGGGCTCGCGCTCCGGATGGCCCTCAGTCTGGCCGCCGACGAGATGGAGGCGCCGGCCGGGGACGAACTGGAGAAGGTGGCACAGCAGTTGTCCGTCGGCACGTCGCTCGACGACGCCCTGGGGGAACTCGCCGAACGCCTGCCGTCCCGCGAACTCGTCGTCCTCGTCACCACCCTGGTCCTCGCCAACAGGGCCGGCGGCACCGTCGTCTCGTCCCTGCGGAACCTCACCGAGACCCTGGAGGAACGCAAGGAGACCCGGCGCGAGGTCCGTACCCAGCTGTCGCAGGTGAGCATGACCGCGTACTCGGTCCCCGTCATCGGCGTCGGTTCGCTGCTGCTCATCGACAACATGCAGCCCGGCGCGCTGGACCGGATGACCGGATCGGGTCTCGGGCAGTTCGCCGTCGTCGCCGCGTTCGCCCTGTACGTGGTGGGCTTCATCGCCATCCGCCGCTTCTCGAAGATCGACGTGTAGGGACGGACTGCCGCCGTGGACCTCCTCCTCGCCCTCCTCGCGGGCCTCGCCGTGGCCGGGGCCGCGTACGGCATCCGCCTCTACCGCGCGGACGCCAAGCTCCCCGACGACCTCCGGCTCGCCCTGGAGGTCGGCGCCACCCGCACCGGCGCCGTCGACTCGGCCGTCGACCGCCTGGGCATGCGCTGGTCGCCGACCGTGCTCCGCCTGATGGGCCCCAAGCGGGTCAACGCGGTCCGGCGCCGGATCGACCTGGCCGGAAACCCCGGCGGCCTGACGATCGACCGGTACGGGGCGAGGCGGGCGGTCTACGGCTTCCTGGGCGTCCTGGGCGGCCTGCTGATGCTGAGCAGGGGGTCCTTCCTGGTGGCGGTCCTCCTCTTCGCGTTCGGCGCGTTCTGGACGGAGGTCGGCATCTGGTCGGCGGTCCGCATCCGCAAGGACCAGATCGAACGCACGCTGCCGGACTTCCTGGACGTGCTGGCCGTCGTGGTGTCGGCGGGCCTGGGCTTCCGGCAGGCGCTGGAACGGGTGGCGGAGAAGTACGAGGGCCCGTGGGCGGACGAACTCCGCATCACCCTCCGGCAGATGGACATGGGCGTGAGCCGCCGCCAGGCCTTCGACGAACTGCGCCGCCGGAACGACTCGGAGCAGGTGGCGCAGTTCGTGACGGCGCTGCAGCAGGGCGAGGAGCTGGGGGCGCCGATCGTGGACACGCTGATCCAGATCGCCAACGACATGCGGCGCACGGACGCGCAGAACGCGCGCAGGAAGGCGGCGAAGGCGGTCCCGAAGGCGACGATGGTCATCACGACGCTGATGGTCCCGGCCACGATGATCCTGCTGGGCGCGGGCCTGTTCCTGGGCACGGGGACGGACTTCGGGTCGGTGACGGGGGAGTGAGGGGCCGAGGGGCGGCCGGTGACATATTCACGGGAAAGGCCTTCGCGCGCACAACAGGATGTGCCACAGTGCGGACTGAGTGTGAGGGAGGGGAGTGATGGGCGTGCTCGCGAGGAGCCTCGAGAACCGTCGCATCGCCACCCGCACACGGTCCGAGGCCATGGCCTCCCGGCTGGGCAGGAGGCCCACCCGATGACCGGGGCCCACACGGCCCACGGGCCCTGTCCGCCGACCCGCCGGTCGGCGAACCGTACCCGAGCACAGGCGTCTGAACGCGGAGGGGACCACGATGAACGACGCGATGCTGAAGGCCCTGACGAGGGCCAAGGTGGGAGTGACCGCGCGACTGCTGCGAGGGGATCGCGGGCAGACGGCGGTGGAGTATCTGGGGATCATTGTGGTGGTGGTGGCGATTGTGGTGGCGATCACCGGTACGGATCTGGGGCAGTCGATCAAGGGTGCGATCAGCCAGAAGATCGCGGAGTTGACCGGTGGTGGCGGCGAGTAGGCGCTGCCCGCCAGGGGCGGGACTCAGGGCAGGCGTTTCCGGTGTACATCGCTGCCATCGGGGGTGTGCTGTTCCTGGCGTTCGTCTACTTCGTGGTGGGGCAGGCCGCGGTGACGCGTAACAGCGCCCAGACTGCGGCCGACGCGGCGGCACTCGCAGCCGCAGAGGATGCCCGGAATCAGCTCCGCGAGGGGTGGCTCGGTGTGATTCTCGATCCTGGGCGGTGGGACGGGTTCGTCAAGGGGACGGAGTACCACAGCTCCTCGGCATGTCAGCAGGCAGCTGTATTCGCAGCCAAGAACGACAGTGTGCTCCCGGACGAGGATTGCGTCCCTCTCACGGAGCCACAGGGTTTCAGCGTCACCGTGCACACGCAGGAAAGTGTCGGTCTGCCCGGGACCGAAGCGCGGAATGCCGTCGCATCCGCGAAGGCCCTGATCGAGCCGAAATGCAGCTTCACGGCAGCGGAGGAGCCTGAACCGGAGGAAACCGAGCCGGATCCCGACTCCACGCAACCGGGGGAGGAGCCGGAGCCCGAACCTGAGCCGATCACCGGACTCACCTGCGGTGAAGAGGCCTGGACGATCGACCCCGACGACCCTGTACTGCCTAGTGCCGTAGATCTCTTCACTGTCCGACTGGCCGGCGACGACGAGTAAAGGAAGCACGCTTCATGAACGTTCGGTACGCACGAAAGGGGCTGGCCTCCCTCACGGTTGCGTCGTTGGCACTCCTTGCGGTCGGCTGCGGAGCCGAGGAGAAGCCGAAGGCGGACAAGCCGGCCGCGACCACTGCGGCACCTCAGAAGACACAGGAAGGGCAACAGCCGCAGAGCACGGAGGAACCCGTAGAGGTGGTGGCCGTACTCAAGGGCCAAAAGGGACTTGAGTTGGAGATTAACTCTGCGGAACGCGACGCAGGAGGGTTCCTCACCGTCAAGGGGCGACTGCGGAACGCCTCTGGCGCCATCAGCATCGTTCCCCCCCAGACAAGCGGTGATGAGACAGAGGTGGTCAAGCATGGGAATTCGTTGGGGGGCGCCACCCTTGTCGATGCCGTCGGCAAGAAGCGCTACTACGTCCTGAGAGACACCGACGGGCGGCCGCTCACCACCACCGGGCTCGACAGCCTAGGTCCCGCCAAGTCCACCGCCGTCTTCATGCAATTCCCCGCCCCACCCCCCACCACCACCGAAGTGTCGTTCCAGCTCCCCACCTTCGAACCCGCCACCCTCAAACTCTCCTGAGGCGACGCCATGACGACGAACTCACGCCGCCTCGCCGCCCTCCTGGTCGCCTCCGTCGCCCTGGGGCCCCTCGCCATGCCCGTCGCGTACGCCGACGATCCCCCCGGGTCCGCCGCCAGCGCCTCCCCGCCTCCCGTCATCGACGCCGACTCCCCGGGGCTCATGCTCCCCGACGGCGCCACCCTCGCCGCCGCCAAGGTGCTCGACATCAAGCAGATCGTCGAGGACGAGGGCGGTCAGGAGCGTCGTCAGGACACCAACGTGGACGTGACGTTCGCGCTGCAGGCCGAGGTGCTGTTCCCCAAGAACAGCGCCAAGCTCGGGGCCGCCGCCAACGCCCGTATCGCCGCCATCGCCGCCGAGATCAACAAGCTCGGCTCCGGCCGCGTCCGTGTCTTCGGGTTCACCGACAACCTCGGGACGTACGAGCACGGGCTCAAGCTGTCGAAGGAGCGTGCCGTCGCCGTGCAGCAGGTCCTCGCGCGGAGTCTCGACCCGGGTACGACCTTCGACATCCGCGGTTACAGCGAGGACTATCCGATCGCCGACAACGGCTCCGAGGAGGGCCGCAAGAAGAACCGTCGCGTCGAGATCTCCTTCCCCCGCACCACGCCACCCGTCACGCCCTGAGGCCGACGCCTCGGAGAACCGGCCCGCGGGCATACTGGCGTGTCATGAGCACTGCCGGATTCACTCTCCGCCACACCGACCCCGAGGCCGCTTCCCGGTGGCTCGCCCCCGCGCCCTCCTGGGGCGGCACGATCCCCGGGCTCGGGTTCGTGGAGTTGCGGTACGGCAACGCCGTCGGGCGCGGCGACAGCTTCGCGCAGTTCTCGGTGGCCGGCGAGCGCCTGCCGCAGGGGGTCTTCAGCGGCATCAGGTTCGGGCGGGCGCCGCTGCCCGCGCGCGCCAGGTTCCAGGTCGGTGAGTACACCGGCACCCTGAGCCGCCGCCGCAGCGGTCTGTCGCGCGACGGCCGCGCCCTCCGCATCGGCCTCGCCGGCCGGGCGTACCGCTACCGGCGGGGCCAGGACAAGCGGGTCCATGAGCTGCTGCGGCAGGGCATCGTCGTCCGGGTCACCCGCGACGACTGGAACAGGCCGGTGACCCTCGACGTGAGGACCGAGGGTCAGGTCGACGCCGTGGACCTCTCCCTGGCCCTGCTCCTGGAGGGCGTCTACACCCGGCACCTGGCCCAGGGCGGCCGCTGGTACTCCCTGCCGGGCCGGGTCCTGAACCGTACGCCCGACATCTTCTGAGCCCTCCGACGGCTCAGGTGCACGGCTTCCGGAGGGTGACCTCAAGGCTGAGCTGCTTGGGAGGGTTGGAGTACGCGTCGGGTTCTCCTCCGATGAAGCCGGTGATCACGGCCCGGGCGATGTTGCCCTTGTCGGTCACGACGCACAGCACCGTCTCGGCGGCGAGTCTCCACTCGGACGTCTTCTCCTCGGTGAAACCGCCGACCTGGGCCGTCCGGCAGCCCCAGGGCCATGGCCTGCTTGGTGTAGGAGGCCGTGTACGTGGACGCCGGGGTCCGGGCTGTGGACGACCCGTCGGGGGAGCCGGTGTCGCTCGCCGTCACCTGCGGTGTCGAGGACGCGTCCGAGGTCGGGGGCGGCGTGGTGGCCGGCCCGGGGGGCGCCGTCGACACCGAAACCCCCTGTTTCCCTCTGGCGTTGGTGGAGAGCGCACGAGGCATGCTGCCGTGGTGATCTCGTCGCAGCCGACGGACCTCCTCGTGAGCCTCGTTGTCCCTTGTCGTCACAGAGCCAGCGCCGCCCTGATCGTGGCCGTCATCCGGTCCGGATGACGGAATACCTCGCCCGCCGTGAACCGCAGCACCCGGCGGATCTCCGGGCAGGACTGCAGCGCGTTGAAGCGGGCGACGTCCCGCTCGTGGGCCCGGCGGGTGCCGTGGAAGGCGAAGCCCTCGACCTCCACCGCCAGGCCCCGCGCGCGGAACAGGAAGTCCGGGCGCAGCGGAGGCCCCGCCGCCGTCCGCAGGACCGGCTGGCACTCCGGGAACAGGCCCGCGTCCCCCATCCGCAGCCTCGCCACCGTCTCCGCCGGTGAGCCCGACGCCGGCTCGGCGAGCCGCAGCCAGGACCGGGCGCGCGGCGCTCCCCGCCGGGGCGCCGCGAGTTCGGCGGTGAGGTCCTCGTACCGGACGAGTGCCTCGCGCCGCACCCCGTCGACCGCCCGCCGCGCGAGTGCCGAGTCGGCGACGACCACGGCCTCCTCCCGGCTGCCGGCCGCCCGTATCAGGTCGCCGACCGTCCGCGCCGGGGTCGTCGTCCGCAGG
The DNA here is from genome assembly GCF_044752965.1 of Streptomyces sp. NPDC088553. Lineage (NCBI taxonomy): Bacteria > Bacillati > Actinomycetota > Actinomycetes > Kitasatosporales > Streptomycetaceae > Streptomyces > Streptomyces sp. NPDC088553. The sequence goes on from NZ_JBIVMG010000007.1 coordinate 23,532, forward strand.
CCTCGTCGTATCGACCCGTCGCCGGCCGTCAGGAACCTGGTGCCGTGGACGCGGACCCGCGTCCCCTCGCCGGACGACGAGCCGGACGACGAGCCGGCCGGCGAGCGGGCCGGGGCCGGGGCGGTGAACTCCAGGCGGTCCATCCGTTCCGTCGTCCCCAGTCGCTCGATGCGGTGCAGTCGCGCCGCCGTCCCGTGGCTGCACACCCACTCCGGGCGCAGGAGCTGGAGCGCCGTCGCCCGCACCCGCCAGTCCACCTCCTTCCCCGGGGCCGCCCACGCGCCCCGGCAGATCCGCTGCCAGCCGTCCCTGCGCAGACGGCCTGTCAGACGGCCCGGCGGCCAGCCCGCCGCGACCGCCCAGACCGTCAGGAGGACCCCGCCCCTGGCGAGGATCGCCAACTCGTACATACGCCCAACGATCCACGGAAGAGGGACACTTCGCACCCCCTGTGGAAAACCTGTCGAAAGCCGTCGTCAGGAAAACGCAAAGGTGGGGGGACAAGCCCGCCGGGCAGGAGCATTCTGGACAGATGACGACGACGAGCGAGACTCCGGGCGTGACCCCGAGTGCGCAGAGTGTGCAGTTGGTCAATGACCTCGTCACCCGGATTCCCGAGTTCCGGGACGTGTACGAGAACCATGTCTTCCATCAGGGCGGTGTGCAGCCGCACGTGTTCTTCTGGGACGTCGTCCAGGACACCGTCCGCTCCTTCCTCGGCGAGACCCCGTGCGCGGCCGACTGGCGCCGCACCCTCGCCTTCCTGGAGGAGCAGAGTTGTCGTGGTGTCCTCGGCGTCGACGAGGTCATCGTCACCTCCTTCCTCGGCGACCTGCCCTCCCCGCACGAGCCGGGGCACGCCATCGTCCGGCAGCTCGGCCCCGTCATGGCCGCGAAGTTCGTCCGCATAAGGCCGCTGGGCTGAGCCGCATGAGGCTCCTGGGTCGAGCCGGATGAGGCTCCTGGGTCGAGCCGCACGAGTCCGGTGGGCCGAGCGACGCGCGCCGCCGGGATAATCGGGCGCATGTCCCCGCCGTCCCCGCCCGCACTCGGCCGTCGCGCCCGCAGCATCCGTCCCCTCAGTACCCTCCGTCCCGTCGACCCCACGGTCCTCGCCGTCGGCGGATACGCCGTGACCCGCCTCATCGGCCTCGCGGTCCTCGCGATCGCCTCGGCCGTCACCGGCGAGGACGGGCTGCACCGGCTCAAGGGCCGCTGGGACTCCGTCTGGTACGTGCGGATCGCCGAGAACGGTTACGGGTACCAGGCCACCCTGCCGAACGGTGACGTCCACCCCGACCTGGCCTTCTTCCCGCTCCTCCCGGCCCTGGAGCGAGGTCTCTCCGCCGTCCTCCCGCTGGACGCGGCCACCGCCGGGCTGCTGATCTCCTGGACCGCCGGCCTCGCCGCCGCCTGGGGCGTGTACCGGTGCGGCGCGCACGCCTTCGGAACCCGCGCCGGCGTTCTGCTCGCCGTCCTCTGGGGCGTGTACCCGACCGCGTTCGTCCAGTCGATGGCGTACACGGAGACGCTGTTCACCGCCTTCGCCGCCTGGTCGCTGTACGCGGTCCTGCGCGGGCGCTGGATCCTGGCCGGCGCCCTGTGCGTGGCCGCCGGGCTCACCCGGCCGACGGCCGTCGCCCTGATCGCCGCCCTCGGGATCACCGCACTCGTCACGCTCGTACGGGACCGGCGGCTGCCCGCGCGGACGGTGGCCGGGGTCCTGATCGCGCCGCTCGGCTGGCTCGCGTACATCGCGTACGTCGGTGTCCGCCAGGACAGTGCGACCGCCTACTTCGACGTCCAGGCGGCCTGGGGCAACTCCATCGACGGCGGTGTCGCCCTCGCGCGGTTCATCGCCGGCCTGCCGTGGCCCGCCGCCCTCGGCCTCTGCGCGGCGCTCGCGCTGCTCGGCCGGCTGGTCGCCCTCTGCGTACGGCAGCGGCAGCCGGTGCCCGTGCTCGTCTTCACGATCGGCGTCGTGTTCGTCTCGCTCGTCGGCGCCGCGTACTTCGGCTCCCGGCCGCGGCTGATGATGCCGGCGTTCGGGCTGCTGCTCCCGCCCGCCGTGGCCCTCGCGCGGCTCCGCGTCCGGACCCTCGTGCCGGTCCTCGGCGGGCTCGCGCTCGCCTCCGCCGTGTACGGGGCCGTCACCCTGCTGGGGTCGGGCCCGCCGTGAGGTCCCCGCCGGCGTCCACGATCCCGGCCCCGTCGGCGTCCCCCGTCCCGCCCCCGTCCGGGCTCCCGGGCCCGGAACCCGTCTCCACGCGCACGCGTACCCCCGGCCGCAGCCCCCAGCCCGCCATCGCGCCCGCCTCCGCCTCCAGGACGTGCCGGCCGCGCGGCCGGATCATGCCGAGCCGTCCCGGCCGCATCGTGACGACGGAGCGGACCGTGAACGAGCGGTCCAGATAGGCCACGTCGATCGCGAACCGCATCCCGAAGGTGTGCACGCTGTTCGTCCGGACGATGAGCATCGCCCCCGCGATCCCGTCCCGCCCGAGCAGCCCCCGCCGCCGCGCGCGGTACGAGGCCGCCACCTCCAGCGGCACCCCCCGGACCGCGTCGGTCGCCAGCGTCCCCGTCCCGTCCGCCCATTTCCCCATGTGCCAGACCGTAGCCGCCCGCCGCCCCTAGGGTCGGCTCCGTGTACGTCACGACGATCACCCTCGCCGCCCTCTGGGGCGCCGCCGTCGGGCTGCTCGTGCCGCGCGCCGCGTACCGGCTCTCCGTGCCCTTCGAGGAGCCGTGGCGGGACCGCTGCCCCGCCGGGCATGTCCTCGTGGGGCCCGCGCGCGGCTGGTTCGGCGGGCCGGGGCGGCAGGACTGCGCGACGACCGGAAGCCCGCACACGGCACCGCTGCTCACCGCGCTCGCGTGCGCCGTGCTCGCCGCCGCCACCGGCGGGCCCCGGCCCGAACTGGCGGTCTGGCTGCTCTGCGCGCCCTTCGCCGTGCTCCTCGGCAGTGTCGACGCGCGCGTGCACCGGCTCCCGGACACGCTCACCCTGCCGCTGGCCGCCGCCGTCCCGCTGCTCCTCGGCGTCGCCGAGCTCCTCCCGTACGACGCGGGGTCCTGGCTCCACGCGCTGCTCGGCGCGCTCGCGCTCGGCGGGGCCTATCTGGTGCTCCATCTGATCAACCCGGGCCAGCTCGGTCTGGGCGACGTCAAGCTGGCACTGCCGCTCGGCGCGGCCCTCGGCTGGTACGGCTGGGGCGTGCTCTTCGCCGGGGCCTTCGCCGGTTTCCTGCTCGGCGCGGTGTACGGCCTCGGGCTCGTCCTCCGGCGCCGCGCCGACCGCTCCTCGGCGATCCCCTTCGGCCCGTTCATGCTCGCGGGCGGACTGCTGGGGCTTCTGCTCGGCGCGTTCACGGCGCTTCCGTGACCCCCGTGCCCACCGGTCACCGGCTCGTCGCCCGCCGTGACGGCATCGGCCGGCATCCCCGCGCGTCCGGGTCCTGACCTGCCGGAAAACCGTCCCGGGCGACTGCCCCCGTCAACGCGGCGCCCAGCCCGGGCGGTCCCTCTTCGGAGGGACGGAACTCCGCCGCCGCGCCGGGGCGCAAACCCGCCACAGGGCCCTGCACCCCTTGTCCCGACTGGGATCCGGCGAATTCACCGAGGTTCGTTCGGCGTACGTGGCGCGCGACACGACTAACGAAGGGTTATGGTGGAAACCCCCCCTCGGGCCGGTCCGTATCCCCCCCACGGACCGGCCCGTTTTTCTTTTCCCGGATCCCGTCGGAGCCTGCCCCGGATCCCCTCAGGGCACGCCCCCGGTCACTCCGGACGCGTCAGCCCCGGCCGGCCCAGATGTTCGTGCCCTGGGTGTCCACGGCGAACGAGTCGATCTCCACCAGCTCGTCGGCGGTCAGCGGCGGGGCCGCGAGAGCCGCCACGTTCTCCTCCAGCTGGGCGACGCTGGACGCGCCGATCAGCGCCGAGGTCATCCGCTCGTCGCGGAGCACCCACGACAGCGCCAGCTGGGCCAGCGACTGCCCGCGCCGGCCCGCGATGTCCGCGAGGCCGCGCAGCCGCCGCAGCACCTCGTCGGAGAGCAGGTTCGGGTCGAGGGACTTGCCCTGCGTGGCCCGCGAGCCCTCCGGGATGCCCTTCAGGTACTTGTTGGTGAGCAGTCCCTGCGCCAGCGGCACGAAGGCGATGCAGCCCATGCCGGCCGCCTCCAGCGTGTCGAGGAGACCGTCCTCCTCGGTCCAGCGGTTGATCATCGAGTACGACGGCTGGTGGATGAGCGGACGGACACCCATCTCGCGCAGGATCCGCGCGGCCTCGGCGGTCTGCTCGCTGTTGTACGAGGAGACACCCACGTACAGCGCCTTGCCCTGCTGGACGGCGGAGGCCAGGGCCCCCATCGTCTCCTCCAGCGGGGTGTGCGGGTCGAAGCGGTGCGAGTAGAAGATGTCGACGTAGTCGAGGCCCATCCGGTTCAGGGAGGCGTCGAGCGAGGACAGCAGGTACTTGCGGGAGCCCCACTCGCCGTACGGACCGGGGTGCATCTCGTACCCGGCCTTGGTGGAGATGATCAGCTCGTCGCGGTAGGGCGCGAAGTCCTGGGCGAAGAGCTTGCCGAAGTTCAGCTCGGCGGAGCCGGGCGGCGGCCCGTAGTTGTTCGCCAGGTCGAAGTGGGTGACGCCGAGGTCGAAGGCGCGGCGCAGGATCGCGCGCTGGGTGTCGAGCGCGCGGTCGTCGCCGAAGTTGTGCCAGAGGCCGAGGGAGATCGCGGGGAGCTTGAGGCCACTGCGGCCCGAGCGGCGGTACTCCATGGAGTCATAGCGGTCCGCGGCGGCGCGGTACAGGGGGGAATCAGTCACGTATCTCTGCTTATCACGGACTTGTGACAGTCCCGGGCTGGGAGCCCGTCGCCCGTCCGCAGTAGTGTGGCGGCTTGCGGACCGCCGCGGCATGGCGGGCCTGCCGCTGCATGGAGAGGTAAAGAACAGTGAACCTGCGCGACCTGGTGTACGGGCTCTACGCACGCCGGGTGGAAGGCCGCCTCGACCATGCCCAGGTGCCCAAGCACATCGGGGTCATCCTCGACGGGAACCGCCGCTGGGCCAAGGCCTCCGGCGGGACGCCCGAGCAGGGCCACAAGGCGGGTGCGGACAAGATCCAGGAGCTGCTCGGCTGGTGCGCCGAGACCGACGTCGAGGTCGTCACGCTCTGGATGCTCTCCACGGACAACCTGAACCGGCCCGAGGAGCAGCTCGTCCCGCTGCTCGGCATCATCGAGAACGCCGTGCGGGCGCTCGCCGCCGACGGCCGCTGGCGCGTCAACCACGTCGGCACGATGGACCTGCTGCCCGCCCGTACGCAGTCGGTGCTCAAGGAGGCCGAGCAGGCCACCCACGACAACACGGGGATACTCGTGAACGTGGCCGTGGGCTACGGCGGCCGGCAGGAGATCGCGGACGCGGTCCGCTCGCTGCTCCTGGAGCACGCGGAGCGCGGCACGAGCTTCGAGGAGCTCGCCGAGATCGTCGACGTCGAGCACATCTCGGAGCACCTCTACACGCGCGGTCAGCCCGACCCGGACCTGGTGATCCGCACCAGCGGCGAGCAGCGGCTGTCCGGATTCATGCTGTGGCAGAGCGCCCATTCCGAGTACTACTTCTGTGAAGTGCACTGGCCGGCCTTCCGCAAGGTCGACTTCCTGCGGGCGCTGCGCGACTACGCCGCCCGGCACCGGCGCTACGGAACCTGATTCCCGGCGTCCCCCGGGGTCCCCGGATCACCCCGGGGACCCGATCGGAACCGATCACCTCGTGTTCACGAACACGTCGTCATATGCCATGGCATGGCAGAGCCTGTTCGAGGGCATATCCCTGGTGAAGTGAGCGGCACGGAGACCGCCACCCGGGAGGCCCCTTGCACCACGACGACCGTGCGGGACACGTACGGGAGAAGCGGAGGGCCGTGGTTCGGCCCGTGCACGGCGGCCCGAACCCGGTCCCATTCCGCAGCGACACCGGTTCCGTCGCACCCCGACCTCACAGGGGTCTTCCGAGGGGGTCTGTCCTTCCGTGGTGACCAGCACGAAGCGCCGCCTTTCCGACCGGCGCACCTATGTTCTCGACACCAGCGTCCTGCTGGCCGACCCGAACGCCATGTCGCGCTTCGAGGAGCACGAGGTCGTGCTCCCGATCGTCGTGGTGACGGAGCTCGAGGCCAAGCGGCACCATCCCGAACTCGGGTACTTCGCCCGGCAGGCCCTGCGCCTCCTGGACGACTTCCGGGTCCGGTACGGGCGCCTGGACGCCCCGCTCCCCATCGGGGACCTGGGCGGCACCCTGCGTGTCGAACTCAACCATTCCGACCCCGGCGTACTGCCCGCCGGCTACAGGTTGGGGGACAACGACTCACGGATCCTCGCGGTCGCGCGCAACCTCCAGGCGGAGGGGTACGACGTCACGGTCGTCTCCAAGGACCTGCCGCTGCGCATCAAGGCCTCGTCGGTCGGGCTCCTCGCCGAGGAGTACCGCGCCGAACTGGCCATCACGGACGCCAACGGCTGGACCGGGATGTCCGAGCTGGCGCTCTCCGGCGAGCAGGTGGACCTGCTCTACGACCAGGAGTCGCTGTACGTGCCGGAGGCCGCCGAGCTTCCGGTCCACACGGGCCTGGTGCTCCAGTCCGAGCGGGGCAAGGCGCTCGGCCGGATCACCGCCGAGGGGAACGTACGGCTGGTCCGCGGCGACCGGGAGGCCTTCGGGCTCCGCGGCCGCAGCGCCGAGCAGCGGATCGCGCTGGACCTGCTCCTCGACCCGGACGTCGGCATCATCTCCATGGGTGGCCGGGCCGGCACCGGCAAGTCCGCGCTCGCGCTCTGCGCGGGCCTGGAGGCGGTCCTGGAGCGCCGTCAGCACCAGAAGGTGATGGTCTTCCGTCCGCTGTACGCGGTCGGCGGCCAGGAGCTCGGCTACCTGCCGGGCAGCGAGGCGGAGAAGATGAGCCCGTGGGCTCAGGCCGTCTTCGACACGCTGTCCTCGGTCGCGAGCCGCGAGGTGGTGGAGGAGGTCCTCGGCCGCGGGATGCTGGAGGTCCTGCCGCTCACCCACATCCGGGGCCGTTCGCTCCACGACGCGTTCGTCATCGTGGACGAGGCCCAGTCCCTGGAGCGGAACGTCCTGTTGACCGTTCTGTCCCGAATCGGGGCGAATTCGAGGGTCGTTCTGACCCATGACGTCGCCCAGCGGGACAACCTCAGGGTCGGCCGGTACGACGGAGTCGTCGCCGTGGTCGAGAAACTGAAGGGGCATCCGCTCTTCGCCCATGTCACCCTCACCCGCTCCGAGCGCTCCCAGATCGCGGCGCTCGTGACGGAGATGCTGGAGGACGGTCAGATCTGACCCGATTCGTACGCGTCCGTACGTGTACGGAAGTTGGCGCCGCCCGGCAGAGCGCAGGAGCTTAGCCGGGCGGCGCCCCCATGTCCGCCTTATCTTCGAAAACACCTGCCCCGCCCAGGTGTGAGCTTTCACACGCAACGCAGAATTGCCTTGCGGTGTCGCCGTCCGGCAGAGTCTTGCTTCCGTCAGGCCCCGCATACGGCACCCGTGCACCTTCAGGCGCACAAGCACCACATAACTCCACAGCCGTTCGCCGTATGCCGCCCACAGCACCACGGGCCCGTGTCTTCTGTGACCGTGTACGTCGGAGACCAGCGCCAGGGGCACGATTTCGCCCGCGTGGTCACCTGTGCGGGCGTGCTGGAAGGAAACCGTGTGAGCCGGATCTCGGTCCGGGGATTCGCGGTGGCTTCGGCCACTGCGGTCACCACCGTCGGCGCCGTCATGGGCGTTGCGTCGGGTAACGCCGCTCAGTCCTCGGACGACAACTTCGAGGCCACCGCGGCCGACACCACGCTGCTCGCGGACATCCCCGTGGGCGAACAGGCCCAGGTACAGGTCTCGTCCCTCTCGGAGCAGGCCGACGTCCAGGCCGCCGCTGCCGACTCCATCGCCAAGAAGTCCGCGGAGGAGACGGCTCGTCTCCGTGCCGCCAAGGACGCCGAGGCGAAGAAGGAGGCGGCCGACAAGGCCGCCGCCGAGGAGAAGGCCGAGAAGGAGCGCAAGGAGGCGGAGGAGCGCGCCAGTCGTTCCGCGGTCCGCGACGCCTCGTCCTTCGCCGCGCAGGGCTCGTACTCCGTCTCCGAGGTCAAGGCGATCGCCCGCCAGATGGTCCCGGCCTCGCAGTTCCAGTGCTTCAGCAACATCGTGGACCACGAGTCCACCTGGAACTACAAGGCCGTCAACCAGGGTTCGGGCGCCTACGGTCTCGTCCAGGCGCTCCCGGGCAGCAAGATGGCCAGCGCGGGCGCCGACTGGCAGACCAACCCGGCCACCCAGATCAAGTGGGGCCTCAACTACATGAACGACCGTTACGGCAGCCCGTGTGGCGCCTGGTCGTTCTGGCTGTCCCACCGCTGGTACTAGTACGGCGTGCTCAACCTCGGGGAGCCCCTCACCGTCCTACGGTGAGGGGCTTCTTGCGTGTAGTTTCGAAGGTCCACGACTTCCGGGGGTAGCAGTGGGGAAACGGTGGGAAAGAGCGAGCGGGGGATGAGGAAAGCGATGTCGAGAGTGCCAGGGTGGCTGGGACGGCTGGGCGAGAGCCTGAGCCGCATGGGTGAGCGCCTCGACGAGCGCAGGGCCGAGGCGGAGCGCGGAGAACCGCTCGACCCGTCGTTCGAGGACCCGCGGGAGCGGCGCCCGGCCGACGCGGCCCCCGCCGCCGGGGACACGAACGGAACCGGAAGCGGAGCCGGTACCGGAGTCGCGGCCGGGGCCGGCGCGGTCGCCGTGCCCGCCCGCCCCGACGTGGACCCGGACACCGCCGCACCCCTCCCGGAGTCGGCCGCGGGCCCGGCGGGCGAGCCCGGCCTCTCCGTGCCCGCGCCCCCCACGTACGCGCCGGCCGTCGCCGCCCGGCCCGATCCCGCCGCCGCGATCCCGTGGGGCATGCGGGTGGCCGCCGAGGCGAGTTGGCGCCTGCTCGTCTTCGCCGGCACCGTCTGGGTGCTGATGAAGGTGATCAGCTCCGTCCAGCTGGTCGTCCTCGCGTTCGTCGCCGCGCTCCTCATCACCGCCCTGCTCCAGCCCACCGTGACCATGCTCCGCAGGAAGGGCCTGCCGCGGGGGCTCGCCACCGCCGTCACCGCCGTCTCCGGCTTCGTCGTGATGGGTCTGGTCGGCTGGTTCGTGGTCTGGCAGGTGATGGACAACATCGACAACCTGACCGACCGCGTCAAGGACGGCATCGAGGAGCTCAAGCGCTGGGCCCTGGACAGCCCGTTCCATGTGACCGAGCGCCAGATCAACGACATCGCGAAGAACCTCAGCGACACCATCGGCGCCAACGCCGAGCAGATCACCTCCGTCGGACTGCAGGGCGTCGCCGTCTTCGTCGAGACGATGACCGGCATCCTGCTCGCCATGTTCTCGACGCTCTTCCTGCTGTACGACGGGAAGAAGGTCTGGGAGTGGACGCTCAAGCTGGTGCCCGCGCAGGCCCGGCCCGGCGTCGCGGGCGCGGGCCCGCGCGCCTGGCGCACCCTCACCGCCTATGTGCGGGGCACGGTGCTCGTCGCCCTCATCGACGCGGTCTTCATCGGCCTCGGACTCTGGTTCCTCGACGTGCCGATGGCCGTACCGCTCGCCGTCTTCATCTTCCTCTTCGCCTTCATCCCGCTGGTCGGCGCGGTCGTCTCGGGCGCCCTCGCGGTCGTCGTCGCCCTCGTCACCAACGGGCCGTTCACCGCGCTCATGGTGCTGGTCGTCGTCCTCGCCGTGCAGCAGATCGAGGGCCATGTGCTCCAGCCCTTCATCCTCGGACGCGCGGTGCGGGTCCACCCGCTGGCCGTCGTCCTCGCGGTCGCGGCCGGCGGCCTGACCGCCGGCATCGGCGGCGCCGTGGTCGCGGTCCCCCTGGTCGCCGTCGTCAACACGGTGGTCGGATACCTTCGCGCGTACAGCAGGGAGCAGGCGCTGCGCAGCGCGCAGGAACCTCGCGGGGCGACCGCCTACGAGATCGCGCCGACCCCGGCCCCCGGCACGCCCGCCGCCAAGGGGGAGACCAAGTGATATCGGAACCGGAGCTCGACGGGGACACGTCGTACCTGATCACCGAGGTGCTGACGGAGGAGCAGGCCCCGCGCCCGCCCCGGCCCCGCCGCCCCTGGCTGTGGGCGCTCGGCGGCGCGGTGGTGGCGTCGGCGGTGTGGGGCGGGGCGCTCTACGCGTACGGGCAGCGGACCGAACCGGGCCCGAACCTCGGCGGCTACCGGCAGGTCGGGGAGTTCTGCGAGAAGGCCCAGCTCAAGGCGCTCTCCGGCATCCTGGGAAAGCGGGGCGTGGACGGCTCGGGGCCCGAGATGGACGACCCGGCCGTGTACGAGGCGTCGTGCTCGCTGACGTTCGGGCTGCCGGAGTCCGGATACAGCGTCAGTGTCGGCTACACCCTCCACAAGGTGATCGACCCGGGGCCCGAGTTCGCCGCGCGGGCGAAGTACTACGGCCTTGCCATGCCCGTCGAGGGCGTCGGTGAGGCGGCCTTCTTCGACGGCAGGGGCGGCGAGGGCGGAGAGCTGAGGGTCCTCGACGGACAGGTCGAGATCACCATGAGCATCTACGAGCAGTACAGCACCGACGCCGACGGGAACCCGACCGAGAGGAAGGACCCGATCGACCTCTCCGGGATCGAGGTCCCGATGTCCCAGGACGCGCTCGCCCTCATGGCCGCGCTCAAGAAGTGACCCCGCGCGGGGAGTGACCACCCTCCGGACGCGACGAAAGGGCCCCGGGGCGCGACGCCCCGGGGCCCTTCTCGTACCGTGACGCCTTACTCGGCGGAGGCGAGGACCGCTTCCGCGTCGAGGGTGACGCCGACCGCCTGGATCACCGCGGCGATCTTGACGGCCTCCTGGATCGTGGCGCGGTCGACACCGGCCTGGCGCAGGACCTGCTCGTGCGAGTCGAGGCACTGGCCGCAGCCGTTGATCGCGGACACCGCCAGCGACCACAGCTCGAAGTCGACCTTCTCGACGCCCGGGTTGCCGATGACGTTCATCCGCAGACCGGCGCGCATCGTCCCGTACTCGGGGTCCGACAGCAGGTGCCGGGTCCGGTAGAAGACGTTGTTCATCGCCATGATCGCGGCGGCGGACTTGGCCGCCTGGTACGCCTCGGGCTTCAGGTTGGCCTGGGCCTCGGGCTCCAGCTCCTTGAGGACCTTCGGCGAGCGCGAGGCGATCGCGCAGGCGAGGACGGTGCCCCAGAGCTGCTGCTGGGGCAGCTCGCTGTTGCCGATGACCGAACCGAGGTTCAGCTTCAGGTCCTTGGCGAAGTCCGGTATGGCGGACTTCAGTTGGTCGAGAGCCATGTCAGATCACTCGCCCGACAGGAGCGCGGCGGCGTCGAGGGTGCCCTCGCCCTTGTTCCAGTTGCAGGGGCACAGCTCGTCGGTCTGCAGGGCGTCGAGGACCCGCAGGACCTCCTTGGGGTTACGGCCGACGGAGCCGGCGGTCACCATGGTGAACTGGATCTCGTTGTTCGGGTCCACGATGAAGACGGCACGCTGCGCGAAGCCGTCCTCGCCGCGCACGCCGCAGTCGCTCATGAGCTCGTGCTTGGAGTCGGCGAGCATCGGGAAGGGCAGGTCACGCAGGTCGGCGTGGTCCTTGCGCCAGGCGTGGTGCACGAACTCGGAGTCGCCGGAGACGCCGAGGATCTGGGCGTCGCGGTCCGCGAACTCGTCGTTCAGCTTGCCGAACGCGGCGATCTCGGTGGGGCAGACGAAGGTGAAGTCCTTCGGCCAGAAGAACACCACGCGCCACTTGCCCTCGTAGGCCTTGTGGTCGATCTGCTCGAACTCCTTGCCGCTCTCCAGCGACACGCAGGCGGTCAGGTCGTAGGCGGGGAACTTGTCACCGACAGTGAGCACGCGCTCTCCTTGCAAACAGGAAGGGTCCCTTTTGAGGTCTTCCGTGGGGGTTGGACGGCTCACAGCATGGCACGGAGTGCATTGATCAGTGAAATAGCTAGAGTGGGTCGTGTTGATCGAAGGTGGTTATCAGTGATCCCGGCACGACGTGTGAAACAGCCCAGTCTGTCCCAGCTCAGAGCCTTCGCGGCGGTGGCCGAACATCTCCACTTCCGCGATGCGGCGGCCGCCATCGGCATGAGCCAGCCCGCGCTCTCGGGCGCGGTTTCGGCTCTCGAAGAGGCACTCGGTGTCCAGCTCCTTGAGCGTACGACGAGAAAGGTGCTGCTCTCGCCCGCGGGGGAGCGGCTCGCGGTCCGTGCCCGGGCGGTCCTCGACGCGGTGGCGGAGCTGATGGAGGAGGCGGAGGCGGCCCAGGCGCCGTTCACCGGGGTGCTGCGGCTCGGGGTGATCCCGACGGTCGCCCCGTACCTGCTGCCCACGGTGCTGCGGCTCGTCCACCGGCGCTACCCGGACCTCGACCTCCAGGTCCACGAGGAGCAGACCTCCTCCCTCCTGGAGGGGCTCGCCGCCGGGCGGCTCGACCTGCTGCTGCTCGCCGTGCCGCTCGGGGTGCCCGGGGTCACCGAACTGCCCCTCTTCGACGAGGACTTCGTCCTGGTCACCCCGCAGGGGCATCCGCTGGCCGGCCGGGACGACATTCCGCGCGAGGCCCTCAAGGAGCTGCGGCTGCTCCTCCTCGACGAGGGGCACTGCCTGCGCGACCAGGCCCTCGACATCTGCCGCGAGGCCGGGCGCACGGACGGCGCCGAGGTCACCACCACCGCGGCGGGGCTCTCCACCCTGGTGCAGCTGGTGGCCGGCGGTCTCGGGGTGACCCTGCTGCCGCGCACCGCCGTCACGGTCGAGACCGCCCGGAACAACGCCCTGTGGACCGGGCTCTTCACCGAACCGGCGCCCGCCCGGCGGATCGCCCTCGCGATGCGGACGGGCGCGGCCCGGCACGCCGAGTTCGAGGAACTGGCGGCGGAGCTGCGGGGCGCGATGCGGGGCCTTCCGGTACGGGTGCTCGACGGGGGACCCTGAGACCCGCCCGGTACGGCCGGTGGGCGCCGGTTCCCGACATCCGCCGGCACGGTTGAGGGGTGCCCGGCGCCTCGGGCCTCCCGGTACGGGACAGGGCGTCCGCTCCCGGGATTCGCCGGTACGGGTGAGGGGCGCCGGCTCCTGACACCCCCCGGTGTCAGGAGCCGCCGCCCCTCTCCTCGTACATGCGCCCGGAGGGTTACTCCGTGCGCAGCCCGTCCGCCCGCATCAGGCGCCAGAGGACCGGCATGCTCAGCAGCGTCACGGCCACGATCAGGCCGAGACCGATCCCGACGACGGGCAGGAAGACCCACCAGTCCTGGACCTGTTGCCCGCCCATCTTCAGCAGGACGACCCCCAGGCCGGTCCCGCCCGCGACGGCGAGGACCAGACCGAGGACGATCGGCACCGCCGTCTGCCACAGCACCGACAAGCTCAGGGTGGAGCGCCGGGTGCCGAAGGCGACCAGCGAGGAGAGCAGCCGCTTGCGGTCCCTGAGCTGCTCCAGGGTCGCGACCAGGAGCGAGGCCGCCACCAGCAGCATCGTCAGCGTGGAGCCGACGAGGATGCCGGTGCGGACGCTGCTGAACGCGGCGTCCCGCTCCGTGTCCGCGAGCGTGCGGACCCAGGACGTCGGGGAGATGGCCTCCGCCGTGTTCCGTACGAGGTCGGCGGCGTCCGGCACGGCCGGGTCGAGCCGGACCATGGCCTGCGCGTCGGGGTCGTCGAGCCGGGCGGTGTCGATCGCCTTCGGGGTGGCGAGGACGCCGTACTCGTACATGCCCGTCGGGTCCGGGCGGGAGTCCACGACCCGGGCGGTGGCGGGGATGCGCCACTGCGGCAGCGGGCCGCCCTCGGCGCGCTTCGGCTCGCTCGGGTGCGGATGCGGGTCGCGCAGGGCGACCATGGCGCCGGGCCGCGCCGCCCTGGTGACGAAGGAGTCGTCCGGGTTGCCCTGCGCGCCGTGCGCGAGGAAGACGAACACGTCGCCGTCCGTGCAGGAGGGCAGGGTGGCGAACTCCGCGAGGGAGGCGCAGTCGCCGACCCTGAGCGAGGTCATCGGGGCGAACTCCTCGCCCCCCTTCAGGGGGCCGGGACGCCACACATGCGACTCCACGACGCCGGTGACGCCGGTGACGCCCTTGGTCCGCTCGAAGCGGTCGATCATGGCGCGGGCCTCGGCGCCGGTGCCGGCGTCGACGCCGACGGCGATCTGGGCGCGGGACACGTCCTGGCCGGTGACCTCGGTGAAGTCGTGCTCCATCGCCTGGAAGAGCATCTGGAGCGCGATCGCGCCCGTCGCCGCGACGACGATGCCGCTGACCGCGCGGGCCGCCGTGCCACTGCTCAGCTGGAGCCGGCGGACGGCGAGCTGCCAGGCCACCGGGCCCGCGTGCAGACGCTTCACCCCGGCCTCGACGAGCCACGGCAGCAGCGTGGTCAGACCGATCAGGGCGAGGGTGGTGCCGGTCGCCACGCCCACGGTGTCGATGCTCGTCTCGGTCACCCGGACCTCGCCCATGAGCGGGACGAGCAGCGCCACCCCGGCCGCGAGGAGCAGCAGGCGCCACCACAGCCGCCGGCGCCGGGGGGTGGAGACCCGGACGACCCCGAGCGGCTCGATCACCACACCGCGCAACGCGAAGAGGGTGACCACGACGGAGGAGACCGGGACGGTGACGAGGGCGAGCACGGCGAGCGCGGGCATCGGCACGACGTCGGACGGGAAGGCGTTGACGTCCCAGATGGTGAACGCCCCGGCGAACTGCCGGGCCACCGCGAAGAGTCCGAGGCCCACCAGGAGTCCGAGCAGCGCGCCCGCGAGGGACTCGCCGGCCGCGATCCGCCGGGTCATGGCGGTGTCGGCGCCGACGAGGCGGAGCGCCGCGAGACGCCGGTCGCGCTGTTCGCCGCCGAAACGGACGGCGGTGGCGATGAAGACGAGCACGGGCAGGAGCAGGACGACGCAGGCGACGACGACGAGGAGGATCAGGAACGCGTTCATCGGTTCCTCGGGCACCGACCAGCCGTAGCGCACGCCGCGCCCGTCGAAGTTGTCGGTGGTGAGGAAGCCGACGTGGGCGACGTACCGCAGGTCGGCGGGGCCGATGAGTCCGTCCCGCCCGATCGTCCCGGCGACCTTGTAGGGGAGGCGCTCCTTGAGGAGGGCGCCGTCGGGGGAGTCGAGCAGGTCCCGGAGCGCGGGGGAGACCAGCATCTCGCCGCGCTGGGGGAACGCCGCCGCGCCCGGCGGGAGCGCCGGGCTGTCGCCCTCCGGCGTGAGAAGCAGGCCGCTGATGACGTCGTCCCGGTAGACGGTGGTCCTGCCGAGATGGAGGAAGGAGTCGTCCCGGGGCGCGTTGACCAGCTCGCTGGCGTCGACGGCGCGGACGGACTCGCGTACCTCCCGCTCGAAGAGCATGTTCGGCAGGGAGGAGGCGAGCAGCAGCAGGGCCACGCCGAAGCCGACCCCGGTCGCGGTCAGCAGGGTGCGGAGGAGGCCCGAGCGGCCTCCGGTGACCGCGAACCGGGCGCCGAGCGCCAGGTCGCGGGTCCAGGTGCGGAGCGTCATGCCACCCACTCCGCGTCGCGTACGGCTCCGTCGCGTACGACGATCTCGCGGTCCGAGTAGGCGGCGACGCGGGCCTCGTGGGTGACGAGGACGACGGCGGCGCCGGTGTCCCGTGAGGCGTCGGTGAGCAGCCGCATGACCCGCTCGCCGTTGAGGGAGTCGAGCGCGCCGGTCGGCTCGTCGGCGAAGATCACCCGCGGGGCGGTGACGAGCGCGCGGGCGACGGCGACGCGCTGGCCCTGGCCGCCGGATATCTCGCCGGGACGCTTGTGCGCGGTGTCGTCGACCTCCAGGCGGGCCATCCACTCGGCGGCCCGGGCCTCGGCGGCCTTCCGCTTCTCGCCGTTGAGGCGGAGCGGGAGGGCCACGTTCTCGACGCAGGTCAGCTCGGGGACGAGCTGGCCGAACTGGAAGACGAATCCGAAGTCGGTACGGCGCAGGGCGCTGAGCACGGTGTCGGACAGCGCGGTGAGCTCGCGTCCGTCGTAGGTGATCGTGCCCGCGTCGGGGCGCACGATGCCGGCCAGGCAGTGCAGCAGGGTCGACTTGCCGGAGCCGGAGGGTCCCATGATGGCGACGACCTCGCCGGCCCGGAGGGCGAAGGAGGCGCCGGCGAGCGCCGCGGTCGGGCCGTAGGCCTTGTCGAGGCCGGTGGCGGTCAGGAGCGGGGTCGAGCTCATCGGCGGATCTCCTCGGCGAGCCGGTCGAGACGGGCGGCGGTCAGTTCCAGCCAGCGCAGGTCCGCTTCCAGGTGGAAGAGGGCGTGGTCGCAGATGAGCTGGTCTGCGAGGTCGCCGTCCTTCTTGCGGCGGGTGAGCTCACGCATCAGGCGCAGGTGCTCGGCGCGCTGGGTGTCGAGGAGCTCGGCGGCGCCGCGGCCGGTGAGCAGGGCCAGGACGACCTTGGTGTAGAGCGTGGACTGGAGGTACGGCTCGGGCTTCTCGGGGGTGGTGAGCCACTGGGCGACATCGGTGATGCCCGCCTCGGTGATGGCGTACCGCTTCCGCTCCGGGCCGCCGCCCGCCTCGATGCCGTCGACGACGACGAGGCCGTTCTTCAGGAGCCGGGACATGGTCGAGTAGACCTGGCCGTAGTGCAGCGGCCGGTCGTGGCCGAACTTCTCGTCGAAGGCGCGCTTGAGGTCGTAACCGTGGCGCGGGCCGGACTCCAGGAGTCCCAGGAGGGTGTGACCGATGGACATGCCGGTCACTGTACACGGGGTGTATACCTGCGATGTATAGCGCCCCGGCGCGGGCCGGGGGAGGGTCGGTCACAAAGCGGAAGCACTCCCTCACGCAACCATCGGCCCCGCCCGGGCGTCGGTTCCTCTGGGCATGGGTGCTGATTCTCACGTCCGGAAAAGGCGTGATCGGTTGTCCTTTGTCTGCATCGTCGGTGTTAGCTGACTAGCTGAGCCGATCCGGCGCGGGGACACGGGCCGAGGCACGCCGGGACACACGACGAGCGGAGCGACAGGACACATGGGCCGACCGGACAAGAGCAAGGTGAGGAAACGCGGCCTGCGCCGCTTCTTCTCCTGGAAGAAGCTCCTGGGCACCTTCTTCGTGGTCTGCCTGCTCGCCATGGGCGCCCTGTACGTCGTCTACCTCCTGGTCCCGGTGCCGACGGCCAACGCCGAGGCGACGATGCAGAGCAACATCTACAAGTACGCCGACGGCAAGGTCCTCGCCCGTACCGGCCGGATCAACCGCGAGATCGTCGGCCTCGACAGGATCCCGCTGCAGGTCCAGAAGGCGTTCGTCGCCGCCGAGAACAAGACCTTCTACAAGGACAACGGCGTCGACATCAAGGGCACCACCCGCGCCGCCTGGTCCACCATCACCGGCAAGGGCAAGCAGGGTGGTTCCACCATCACCCAGCAGTACGTCAAGAACTACTACCTGAGCCAGGACCAGACCGCGACGCGCAAGCTCAAGGAAATGGTCATCGCCATCAAGGTCGACCAGCAGTCGACCAAGAGCGAGATCCTCGCCGGGTACATGAACACCAGCTACTACGGCCGCAGCGCCTACGGCATACAGGCCGCCGCCCGCTCGTACTACGGCGTCGACGCCACCCAGCTCACCACCGCCCAGGGCGCCTACCTCGCCTCGCTGCTCCAGGCGCCCAACCAGTACGACTGGACCTCCGCGAGCACCACCGGCCGCAAGCTCGTCGAGGACCGGTGGAACTACGTCCTCGACAACATGGTCGGCGAGGGCTGGCTCCCCCAGGCCGAGCGTGCCGCCATGAAGTTTCCCGTCCCGCAGAAGCCCAAGCCCCTTCCCGGCATGGAGGGCCAGACCGGCTACATCGTCGAGGCCGCCAACCAGGAGCTGATGCGCCAGGGCGTCAGCGAGGAGGACATCAAGGCCGGCGGCTGGACGATCACCCTCTCCATCGACGAGAAGCGGCAGAAGGACCTCGTCAAGGCCGTCGACCGGCAGCTGGAGGCCAAGCTCGACCGCAAGGGCGACAAGAAGGACGCCACCGTCCAGGCGGGCGCCACCTCCGTCGACCCGAAGACCGGCGAGGTCGTCGCGCTGTACGGCGGCGTCGGCGCCACCGAGCACTGGACGTCCAACGCGACCCGCCGCGACTACCAGCCCGCCTCCACCTTCAAGCCGATCGTCCTCGCCTCCGCGCTCGAGAACCGCTCGGTCACCCAGGACGGGCGGGAGATCGGCCTCGGCACGATCTACGACGGCACCAGCAAGCGCAAGGTCGTCGGCAGCGACATCCCCTTCGCGCCGGAGAACGAGGACGACGACGACTACGGCCCCGTCACCGTCCAGAAGGCCACCAACAGCTCCATCAACTCCGTCTACGCGCAGATGATCGTGGACGTCGGCACCACCAGGACCAAGCAGACCGCCCTCGCCCTCGGCATGAAGGACGGCGCCGACTTCGGCGAGACCCCCGCCATGTCCCTCGGCACCATGGGCGCCTCCACCATGGACATGGCCGGCGTCTACGCCACGCTCGACAACCACGGCAAGAAGGTCACCCCGACCCTCGTGAAGGCCGCCGTGCACAAGGACCGCACGCTCTCCCCCGCCAAGGGGATCGGCGGGCAGGTCATCAGCCGCGAGGCCGCCGACACCGTCACCCAGGCCATGAGGGGCGTCGTGCAGAACGGTTCCGGCACCCGCGCCGCCGGAAACTACGAGGCCGCCGGCAAGACCGGCACCTCCGAGAACAACCGTTCCGCCTGGTTCGTGGGCTACACCCCCGAACTCGTCACCGCCGTCGGCCTCTTCGGCGAGGACGCCAAGGGCAACCAGGTGACCCTCACCGACACGATCAACCGGGGCCGCGCCAACGGTGGCCGTACGCCCGCCCAGATCTGGGGCGACTACACCACCCGCGCCCTCGACGGCGGCTCCGACGCCTCCTTCGACCTGGAGACCGACGGCCCGGTCGGCACCGACCCGGACCCGACGCCCACCGGCAGCACCGAGCCGACGGAGGAGCCGACGACCGAGGAGCCGACCGAGGAGCCGACCACGCGGTCCCCCGGCCCGACGCCCCCGCCGACCTCCACGGCCACCACGCCGCCGGAGCCGACGCGCGACCCCGCCACCACGCCGCCGGAGCCCACGAGCGCGCCGCCGGTCACCGATGAGCCGTCACCGCCGCCGTCGATCGAGCCGCCGGACCCGGACCCCAGCCAGGGCGGCAACGAGCGCACGCCGCGATAGCGACACGAAGGGCCGGACCCCCGCGGGGTCCGGCCCTTCTCGTCGGGTCCACGACTGACGTGGCTACGACTGACTCGGCGTCGCCAGCTCGAACCAGACCACCTTGCCGCCCGAGAGCCGGGTCGCCCCCCACCGCCGGGCCAGCCGGTTCACCAGGAACAGGCCGCGCCCGCCCTCGTCGGTGTCCCGCGCCCGCCGCTGCCGGGGCAGCTGCGGCGAGTCGTCGCCGACCTCGCAGCGCAGCACGTCCGTCCGCAGCAGCCGCAGCGTCACCGGCCGCTCCGCGTACCGCACGGCGTTGGTCACGACCTCGCTGATCAGCAGCTCGACCGAGTCCGTCAGCTCCTCCAGGTCCCAGCGGGCGAGCGCCCGCCGGGCGAGCCGCCGAGCCCGGCCCGGAGCCGCGTCCTCCGGCTCCAGGAACCAGTACGCCACGTCGCTCGGCGCGATGCCGTCGAACCGCGCCGCGAGCAGCGCGATGTCGTCGTCCCGGTCACCGGGACCCAGCATGTCCAGCACGTCGTCGCAGAGCGCCTCCAGGGGCGGCGAATGGTCCGGCCCGGTCAGCTGCGCCGTCGCCGCGAGGCGCTCCCGCAGCTGCTCGATGCCGGTCCACACGTCCCGCAGCCGGGACTCGACCAGACCGTCCGTGTAGAGCAGCAGCGTGGCCCCGGCCGGGGCGTCCAGCTCGACCGCCTCGAAGTCCACGCCGCCGACGCCGATCGGCGCGCCCGGGGGCACCCGCAGCACCTCGGCGCGGCCGCCCAGGTGGAGGAGTATCGGCGGCGGATGACCGGCGTTGGCCACGGTGATCCGGTGCGAGACCGGGTCGTACACCGCGTACATGCAGGTCGCCATCCGGTTCTCGCCGAGCCGCTGCGCCTGCTCGTCCAGATGGTGCAGGACCTCCTGCGGCGGCAGGTCGAGCCCGGCCAGGGTCTGCGCGGTCGTGCGCAGCTGGCCCATGATCGCCGCCGAGGTCATCGAGTGGCCCATGACATCGCCGACGACCAGCGCGACCCGGCTGCCGGGCAGCGGGATCGCGTCGTACCAGTCGCCGCCCACCCGGGCCGTCTCGGCCGCCGGCAGATAGCGCGAGGCCAGCTTGACGCCGGTCGGCTGCGGCAGCGAGTCCGGCAGCATCGTCCGCTGCAGCTCGTCCGCGATGTACGCCTCACGGCCGTACAGCACGGCCTTGTCGATGCCGAGCGCCGTGTGCGTGGCCAGCTGCGCGGCGACGAGCAGGTCGTTCGGCTCGAAGCCGGCCCGCTCGGGCCTGCGCAGGAACACGGCGGCGCCGATCACCCGGCGCCGGCCGCGCAGCGGCGCGAGGACGGCCCGCAGCCCGCCGGGCAGCGGATGCTCGGGGCCGAGGAGCTCGGTCAGCGCGGTCTTGGCGGCGGCGGAGTCGCCGAACACCGGCCGCACCCCGCGCAGGACCTCGGCCAGCGCCCCACCGGACCGCACCTCGCAGAGTTCGGCCGCGGGGGTCGGATCCGGATCGGGTACGAGGACGAGCTCCTCGCCCTCCAGATCGCTTAACCGCAGCCGGTCCGTGCGGCGCAGCCGCAACACGAACGGCGCGACCGGCCGCTCGTCGCCCACCGGCAGCGGGTCGCGGAGGTAGACCAGGATCTCGTCGGAGAAGGTCGGCACGGTCGCCCGGCACAGACCGAGCACGATCTCGTCCAGGTCGATGCCGCGGGCGATGCGCCGCGTCGCCGCCCCGACGAACCGCAGCTTCTCGCCCTCGCGCCGCGCGACGGTGTCCCCGCCGCGGCCGCCGCCCTGGAGCTGCGCCGACACGGCGACGGCCATGGTTCCGGGGCCGCCGGGGGCCGTGGGCGGCGGGGGAGTGGGCGCGTCCGCGGCCGGGGTCGCGGCGGCCGTCGGGCCCGTCGGCCCGCCCGGCTGTGCGGGCACCTCGGAGGGCAGGCCGGCCGCTGCCTCCTGGCGAGGGCGCGCGCGTTCCTGCGACCGGGCAGCCAGGGGCTGCCGGCCTTCGTGGGAGGTGGGATGCTCCGTCACGCGTGGGATTCCGTCCGTCCGGGCCGGTGGTGCGATGCACTCGCTCTTCTCGCCGATGCCGCGCCTTCGGCGGGGCTAAACCCCTTGTGTGCGGTGGATGTGAAGGCTCCGCGAGCGGTGGCACCAGCGGGGGTCGGAACACCCGGGCAGACGTCCGGCACTGCTCTCCCCCTCGTGGATGACTTCTGGTCAGGTCCTGCGCTGCGTTCGGTCGTTGACGTGCTGCTCGGTCGGTCTGACGTGCCGTTCGGTCCGCCTCTGCCGTGCGGAGGACGATCCTACGTTTGAACCCCGGGGGCGCATCAAGGGTCTCACGGTGCCGTGTGCGCCGGAGTGCGGTCCCAGTCGGCCGGCAGCTCCGGAACGCGCCATGCCGGATCGGGCCGCCAGTTCTCCCAGCCGTCCGAGAACGGCGCCCCCCACGCCGTGATGCGGTCCACCGCCAGTTGCCCGGCGCCACGCACGCGCGCGGCCAGTTCCGGACCCATCAGACCGGACCGCTGCGCCTGCGCGAACTCGTCCTCGTCCCGCCACAGCCAGCTGCGGTCGGGATAGACGGAGATGTCGAGGAAGTGGTCCTCGGAGTCGAAGCCGCCGGACCAGCGGACCCGCGGCTCCTCCAGGTTCACGTACCAGCTGCGGAAGCGCCAGCCCCGCTCCCAGAACAGCCACACCGACCACGGTTCGCCGGGCCGTGCCAGCATCAGGACGCCGCTGCCGGACCACCGCGCGCGTTCCGTGGTGCGCGGCGCGGTGTAGCGGGTGGCGAGGGGCTCCTCGTGCACGGGCGTGCCGTCGGCGAGCACCGGGCGGACGCATTCCGTGCCGGGCGCCATCCAGACCGCGAGGAGGTCCGGCGTGTCCTGGACGACCGTCACCGGTCGGCAGATGTGCACGTCTCCGGTGCCGTTGCCGCGGTAGCGCCAGAGGATGTGCTCCCCCGGCGCCCAATGCTGAGAGCCGCCCGATCCTGTCATGCGCAGATCTTAGGGGCGCGCTCCCACGACCGCAGCGGCATGGATCACGGATGAGTCATCCGGGTACTTCTGTCACGGGCGGGTCGTACGAGGGCCGAGGGGTCCCTCACGGGCGGGTCATCCGCAGCACGTCCAGCGCCTCGTCCAGCTGCTCGACCGTCAGGTCGCCGCGCTCCACGTACCCGGACTCCAGCACCACCTCCCGGATGGTCTTCCGCTCGGCCAGCGACTTCTTCGCGACCTTGGCGGCCTCCTCGTAGCCGATGTACTTGTTCAGCGGGGTGACCACGGACGGCGAGGACTCGGCGTACTCGCGGGCCCGCTCGACGTTGGCGGTGATGCCGTCGACCGTGCGGTCGGCGAGCAGCCTGGACGCGTTGGCGAGGAGCCGTACGGACTCCAGGAGGTTCTTGGCCATCACCGGCAGCATCACGTTGAGCTCGAAGTTCCCGGCCGCGCCCGCCACCGCCACCGTGGTGTCGTTTCCGGTCACCTGTGCGGCGACCATGAGGACCGCCTCGGGGATCACCGGGTTCACCTTGCCCGGCATGATCGACGAGCCGGGCTGGAGGTCGGGGAGGTTGATCTCGGCGAGGCCCGTGCGGGGTCCGCTGGCCATCCAGCGCAGATCGTTGGCGATCTTGGTGAGGGAGACCGCGATCGTGCGGAGCTGCCCGGACGTCTCCACCAGGGCGTCCCGGGCACCCTGTGCCTCGAAGTGGTCGCGGGCCTCGGTCAGCGGCAGGCCGGTCGCGCGGGCGACCTCCGTGATGACGGCCGCGGAGAAGCCGGCCGGGGTGTTGATGCCGGTGCCCACCGCCGTACCGCCGAGGGGGAGTTCGGCGAGCCGGGGGAGGGCGGAGCGCAGCCGCTCGACGCCGTACCTGACCTGCGCCGCGTAGCCGCCGAACTCCTGGCCGAGGGTGACCGGGGTGGCGTCCATGAGGTGGGTGCGGCCGGACTTCACCACCGACGCGAATTCGGCCGATTTTCGCTCAAGTGAAGCGGCCAGATGATCGAGGGCGGGGATCAGGTCGCGGATGACGGCGCCGGTGGCCGCGATGTGGATCGAGGACGGGAAGACGTCGTTGGACGACTGCGAGGCGTTCACATGGTCGTTGGGGTGGACCTCGCGGCCCTCGGGGAGCCGCTCGGTGGCGAGGGTGGCGATCACCTCGTTGGTGTTCATGTTGGACGAGGTGCCGGATCCGGTCTGGAAGACGTCCACCGGGAAGTGCTCGTCCCAGCGCCCCTCGGCGACCTCCGCCGCCGCCGAGGCGATGGCCTCGGCGCGGTCCCGGTCGATCACGCCGAGCTCGGCGTTGACCTGGGCGGCGGCGGCCTTGATCCGGGCGAGGGCCTCGATGTGGGCGCGCTCCAGGCGCTGCCCGGAGACCGGGAAGTTCTCCACGGCCCGCTGGGTCTGGGCCCGCCACTTGGCGTGTGAGGGGACCCGCACCTCACCCATGGAGTCGTGCTCGATCCGGTAACCGTCGGCCTGGTCTGTGTCGTTCATGTTCCTCAACCTCCTGCAAAAGATGAGCACTTGTCTTGTTCGATGTATTCCCATCGGGCGTACCGGCCAGTAAAAACCGTGGGTAACCCCACTTCCAGGAGGCGCAATGACGCGCACCAGGTACAGACACCGCTGGCCCATCGCCGTCCTCGCCGCGGCCGCCGCCGCGCTCGGCACGATGACCGCAGCCGCCCCCGCCGGAGCGGCCGGCACGGGCGCCGCCGGCACCACCGCGGTGACCGCCGCCGTACCGCTCCCGCCCGCCCTCGAAGCCGTCCGCGCCGCCGAGGCCACCAAGATCTACGGCAGCCCCGAGGAGCGCCCGCTCGCCCAGCGCAGGACCGGCCTGATCTCGCTCGGCGACAGCGAGATCTCCGGCGAGGGAGTCGGCACCTACGAGTCCCCGACCAACGGTCCCACCAACTGGTGCCACCGCTCGCCCGACGCCGCCATCCACCGCACCGGAATCCCCGCGGACCTCACGTTCAACGTGTCCTGCTCCGGCGCGTACACCGGCAACATCCGGATCGGCGGCTCGAAGCAGTACGCCGACGAGCTCGTCCAGAGCGACAACCTGGCCGTCAAGGCGCGCAACACCCGGATCAAGATGATCACCCTCGTCGCCGGCGCCAACGACGACCTGCAGTTCGGTCCCGTCATGACCGACTGCGTCACCCGCTACCTGCTGCTCCAGGGCGCCTGCGAGCCCAAGTACGCGGGCGGCTGGCAGGCCCGCGTCGACGCGCTCGTCCCCAAGGTCGAGCAGACCGTCCGCGACCTCAGGACCGTGATGCGCGACGCCGGTTACGCCGACGGCGACTACAAGCTCGTCGTCATGGGCTACCCCAGCCCCATCGGCCCCGACTTCCGCGACAACCCCGACTTCCCCGGGAAGCTGATCTGCGGCGGGCTCGGCTACGACTCCGACACCGTCTGGGGCCGCAACACCGCCGTCCCCGCCTTCGAGCGCGGGATGCGCGCGGCGGCCGCCTCCACCGGCGCCGTCTACCTCGACAACTCGCGGCTCTTCCACGGCCACGAGGTCTGCATGGAGGACGCCTGGGCCCGCGGTCTCTACATCGACCTCTCCAAGCCCGGGACCCCGGACGAGAACTCCGTGCGGCAGTCCTTCCATCCCAACGCGCGCGGGCACGCCGCCTTCGCGTCCTGCCTCACCCAGATCTACAACTCGGATGCGCGTGAGGCCGGTTGCGCCGACGTGAACTCCTCGGGCACGCCGACCCTCTTCCCGCTCGCCTGGGACGACGCCTACAAGCCGCTGAAGAACCAGGCGACCGGAAACTGCCTGGACGTCGACGCGGCCGCCTCGTCCAACGGCACCGCCGTCCTCGGCTGGGACTGCCACGGCGGCCGCAACCAGGGCTGGTG
This sequence comes from Streptomyces sp. NPDC088553, assembly GCF_044752965.1. Taxonomy (NCBI): domain Bacteria; kingdom Bacillati; phylum Actinomycetota; class Actinomycetes; order Kitasatosporales; family Streptomycetaceae; genus Streptomyces; species Streptomyces sp. NPDC088553. The sequence continues at coordinate 48,759 of NZ_JBIVMG010000007.1, forward strand.
GTACGACTCCACCCGCCGCACCGTCCACACCCAGCTGACCCAGGACCGCTGCCTGGACGTCCCCGCGCCCGGCTACCAGGCGGGCGAGGCGCTCGTCCTGTGGAACTGCCACGGCGGCGCCAACCAGAAGTTCGTCCGCGACGGCGCCACGATCCGGCCGGTCGACGCGACCGGCCTCTGCCTCACCCAGAGCGCGGCGAAGCAGCCGATCAGGCTCCAGACCTGCGACGGATCGGCGAACCAGAGGTTCGCGTAGCCGGCGCGCGTTCCCTCAGGGCCGTGGCCCCCGTCCGCGATCGGACGGGGGCCACGGCCGTGCTCGGTGCCGGTGCGGGCTCAGAGCGCCTTGAGGGTCGTCCTGGCCAGCTCGTAGGCCGGGATCATCGCCCGGTGCTCCGCGGTGTCGATCCCGCCGAGGTGCACGATCACCGTCCCCTTCGGCGTCGAGACGGCGAAGGCGCGCTCCTCCTTCGACTCCTCCATCACCTTGTTGAAGACGGTGTACGTCACCTCGGTGACGGGCCCCGCGCCGGACCCGCTCTCCTTGTAGGACACCTCGGACGCGTTCCGCTCGGCCTTCACGAACCCTTCGAGGGCCGCCCTGGCCGGCCCCTTCCCGGCCGTCCACACCCGCAGGAAGCCCACGTGCCCGGCCGGCTTGGCGTCGACCTCGCAGCGCACGGTGGCCGGCCCCTGCCGGGTGAGCGCCGCGAACTCCGGGTTCTCGGGGTCCTCGACCGCCTTCGGCGTCCACTTCTCCGCCACCCCGAACGAGACGGGCAGCGCGCAGACCGTCCCCGGACCGCCGACGGTCAGAGCCGCCGCGGCGGCCCCGGGCGTCTCCGTGGCGGGCGCCGCCGTCGGCCGTGCGCCCTGTGTGACCTCGGGCAACGGCTCGATGTCGGCGCAGCCGGCGAGCAGCAGCCCCGCCGCCAGGCCGGCGGTGACCTGGGCCAGGGTCCGTATCGGGTGTCTCATGCGCGTCAGCGTAATGGCGTGCCCGGCGTCACCGGGTGAGCCGCCCGGACGGGGCCCGGGCCGGGCCCACCGCGGTGGTTCAGGAGAGCTTGCCGCCGTAGTCCGGGAGCTTGAACGTGCGCTCGGCGTGACCGCCGACCAGATCGGTGGTGTTGTTGCCGATGTTCGCGATGATCGTGTAGCCCTTGCCCTCGATCTTGGCGCGCTGCTCCGTCTTGTACGCGCTGACCTCGGCGAACAGGTCGGGGAGCGAGCGCACGTACAGCCCGTCGACGGGGTAGCCGGCCTGCTTCAGGTTCCAGTCCGTGAGCGAGTGGATGATGCCCGGGCGGGCGGTGACGAAGAAGATGTCGACCCCGCGGTCGTGGGCCTCGCGGACGAGGGTGCGCACCTCGGCGATGGCCGGGGTCGGCAGCTCCCAGAAGGGGTGGAAGTCCGTCTCCAGCGAGCTGTTGTCGATGTCGAGGACGATCGCCTGCTTCTCGTCGCCGGCGTTCCTGGAACGCTCCTCGATGTACGGGCGGGCCTGCGCGACCACGGCGGCCACGTCACGGCGCCAGGTCGTGTAGTCGACGTCCTTGAGGGCGGCGGCCGACGTGCTGTGGCCGTCCGGGTCGGAGGCGGAGGCGGTGGGCGCGGGGCCGACGACGAGGAAGGCCGTCAGTGCGAGCGTGGCGGTGGTTCCGGCGGCGGCGCGCCTGCGGAAGGGCGTGACGGGCATGGGGGGCTCCTTGGTCGACCGGCTCGGGGACTTTGGCATGCTCGCGCCCAATACTGGACAGTAGGCAACGAGATGGCTACCGGTCGGTAGCGACTTTCTGAGCGAACGACGAAGCCCCCCGGTCCGGGAGGACCGAGGGGCGGACGTCGAGCGTCGGGTCGGGGAGGCCCGAGGGGCGGGCGTCGGACGTCCGCTCCGGGAGGACCGGGGAGCGGACGCCGGGTGTCGGGTGATCAGCCGAGACCGGGGCCCCGCACCGGGATGTGCGTGAACGTCGGCTCCGGGGCCGGGTTCTGGAAGAAGTCGTTCCCCTTGTCGTCCACCACGATGAACGCCGGGAAGTCCTCGACCTCGATCTTCCAGACCGCCTCCATGCCGAGCTCCTCGTACTCGACGACCTCGACCTTCTTGATGCAGTCCTGCGCGAGCCGCGCCGCCGGGCCGCCGATCGAGCCGAGGTAGAAGCCGCCGTGGCTGCCGCAGGCGTTCGTGACCTGCTGCGAGCGGTTGCCCTTGGCCAGCATGACCTTCGAGCCGCCCGCCGCCTGGAACTGCTCCACGTACGAGTCCATCCGGCCGGCCGTCGTCGGGCCGAAGGAACCGGAGGCGAACCCCTCGGGGGTCTTCGCCGGGCCCGCGTAGTAGACCGGGTGGTCCTTCAGGTACTGCGGCATCTCCTCGCCCGCGTCCAGGCGCTCCTTGATCTTGGCGTGCGCGATGTCGCGCGCCACGACCAGCGGGCCGTTGAGGGAGAGGCGGGTCTTGACCGGGTACTTGGTCAGCTCGGCGAGGATGTCGTCCATCGGCTGGTTCAGGTCGATGGTGACGACGTCGCTCTCCTCGGAGAGATGGTCGTCGGTCGTCTCCGGCAGGAAGCGCGCCGGGTCGGTCTCCAGCTGCTCCAGGAAGACGCCCTCGGCGGTGATCTTCGCGACGGCCTGGCGGTCGGCCGAGCAGGAGACGGCGATCGCGACGGGAAGCGAGGCGCCGTGGCGGGGAAGGCGGACGACGCGGACGTCGTGGCAGAAGTACTTGCCGCCGAACTGCGCGCCGATGCCGATCTTCTGCGTCAGCTCGAAGACCTTCTCCTCCAGCTCCTTGTCGCGGAAGCCGTGGCCGGTCTCGGCCGAGCCCTCGGCGGGCAGCTCGTCCAGGTAGTGCGCGGAGGCGTACTTCGCGGTCTTGAGCGCGAACTCGGCGGACGTGCCGCCGACGACGATCGCCAGGTGGTACGGCGGGCAGGCGGCCGTGCCGAGCGAGCGGATCTTCTCCTCCAGGAACTTCATCATGCTCGCCTCGTTGAGGACGGCCTTCGTCTCCTGGTAGAGGAAGGACTTGTTGGCGGAGCCACCGCCCTTGGCCATGAAGAGGAACTTGTACGCGCCGCCGTCGGTCGCGTACAGCTCGATCTGCGCGGGCAGGTTCGAGCCGGTGTTCTTCTCCTCCCACATGGTGACCGGGGCCATCTGCGAGTACCGCAGGTTGAGCTTGGTGTACGCGTCGTAGATGCCCTTGGACAGGGCCTCCTCGTCGCGGCCGGAGGTCAGCACGTTCTGCCCGCGCTTGCCCATGACGATCGCGGTGCCCGTGTCCTGGCACATGGGCAGGACGCCGGCGGCGGCGATGTTCGCGTTCTTGAGGAGGTCGAGCGCGACGAACTTGTCGTTCGACGAGGCCTCGGGGTCGTCGATGATGCGGCGCAGCTGGGCCAGGTGGGCCGGGCGCAGGAAGTGCTGGATGTCCTTGATCGCCTCGGCGGCGAGGGTGCGCAGCGCCTCCGGCTCGACCTTGAGGAACGTACGGCCGTCGGCCTCGAAGGTGGAGACACCTTCGGAGGTCACCAGGCGGTAGGGCGTGGTGTCCTCTCCCAGGGGGAGCAGATCGGAGTACGCAAACTCTGGCATGGGGGCCATTCCTCACTCGGCAAGACGGCGCACCGCCTCCGTTGGCAGTGCGCCCTCCAGCGTAGAACGCGGGCCGGGGAGCGGTCCTGTGAGGTAAGGCTCACTTGGGACCGGGACCGTGCCGGAGTGGCGTGTTCCGGCGGGTCGGGCGGCCGGGCCCGGTTCGGCTCGGCCGGGTCGGGGCGTGGCGTCAACCCGCCGTTTCCGGCCCCTGGTTCGGGACCTTGTCCACAGGCCACGGCCCCGCCCCCTGGTCGCGATCTATCGCGTTTCGCTAGGCTGGCGACGTGGACCTCGAAAAGAAGCCCGAACCCGAAAAGCAGCCGGAGCCGCAGCGGCAGGCCGCACCCGCCGAGCACGCCCCCGCGGAGACCGTCTTCGCCGACCCGCAGGGCTCGTTGCGGGCCTCGGACGCGGACCGGGACCGGATCGCGGACATCCTCAGGGACGCCCTGGCCGAGGGGCGGATCGACGCCGAGGAGCACTCGGACCGGATCGACTCGGTGTACCGGGCGAAGACCGTCGGGGAGCTGGAGCCGATCGTCCGCGACCTGCCGGGCGCCCGGACGCGCCAGGAGCCCGCTCCGGACTACGGGTACGGCCCGGAGGAAGCCGACGGCCCCCCGGCCAACCTCGTCGCGATCTTTTCCAGCACCACCCGCAAGGGACGGTGGCGGGTGAGCCGACGGACGAACGCGTTCGCGCTCTTCGGGAACATCGAGATCGACCTGACCGAGGCGATCTTCGCGCAGCGGCTGACCACCATCAACGCCACGTCGATCTTCGGCAACGTCGAGGTCCGGGTCCCGGAGAACATCAGCCTGCGGGGCAACGGCAGCGGGATCTTCGGCAACTTCGAGGTCGTGACCCTGGAGGGCGTCGACCCGCAGGCCCCGGTCGTCGTCATCAACGGCTACTCGGTCTTCGGGAACGTCGAGGCGAGACCCAAGCGCGGCAAGTGGATCACCGACCTCCAGGACCGGATGCGCAAGCATCTCGGCCACTGACGCGGCGACGCGCGAGGCGGTGTGACGTAGTGCGAGGGTCGTGACGTCGCGCGGGGCGGTGTGACGTGCGGGGCGCGCGGCTCCGGCGGCCGGCTCCGGCGGCTCGGTCCGGCGTCGGGTCCGTCGGCCGGCTCCGACACGCCGTTCCGACCGGCGGCTCGGGGGTGACCGGAATTCGCCCTCGGGTATCCGCAGTGCGGAACGGCGCGGCACGCAGTGCATAGGCGCCCGCACAGCGGGTAGGGCTGGTGCATCGCCGCTCGCTCGCGAAGCCGTCGTCAGGAGTAGACCGTGCTGCAACTGCCGCATCAGCCCCTCCAGGTCGCCGCCGTACCCCCTCAGCGCGCCCCTGCACGGGAGGACGAGGCCGGTCCTTGGCACGCGGAGGCGGTGTGCCGCCGGGACGAGGCCGGACTGTTCTTCGCCCCCTCCAAGGAGCCGACCGCCGCGCGGCTCGCGCGTGAGGCGGCGGCCAAGCGGGTCTGCGGCCGCTGTCCCGTGATGGTCGAGTGCCGGGAGCACGCGCTCCTCCAGCCCGAGCCGTACGGGGTGTGGGGCGGGCTCACCGCGGCGGAGCGCCGCGTCGCCCTGGCCCGCCGCCGACGGCGCGAGGTGGAGCTGCGGAAGGCGGCCGCGGCCGAGCGCATCGCCCAGGCGGGCTGACCGAGACGCACAGCCCTCGCGGCTGACGGGAGCGCGGCCACCGCCGTCGTTCCGTACGGGAAGGGGCGCCCCCACCGCACATGGGGGCGCCCCTCTTCGTGCCGCTTCGTGGCGAAGCGTCGGTGCTCCTTCGAGCGGCGCGGCTACTTCGCGCGGTCGAAGTCGATCTTGCTGTACGCGCGCAGCTTGGAGAGCCGGTGCGTGGAGTCGATCTGGCGGATCGTGCCGGACTTCGAGCGCATGACGAGCGACTGCGTGGTCGCCGTCTCGGCGCGGTAGCGCACGCCTCGGAGCAGCTCGCCGTCGGTGATGCCGGTCGCGACGAAGAACACGTTGTCGCCGCCGACCAGGTCGTTCGTGGAGAGCACCCGGTCCAGGTCGTGGCCCGCGTCGAGGGCCTTCTGGCGCTCGGCCTCGTCCTTCGGCCACAGCTTGCCCTGGATCACACCGCCGAGGCACTTGATGGCGCAGGCGGAGATGATGCCCTCGGGGGTGCCGCCGACGCCCATGAGCATGTCGACGCCGGTGCCCTCGCGGACGGCCATGATCGAACCGGCGACGTCGCCGTCCGAGATGAACTTGATGCGGGCGCCGGTCTCGCGGATCTCCTTGACGATGCCCTCGTGACGGGGGCGGTCCAGGATGACGACCGTGATGTCCTCGGGGGAGGAGTTCTTCGCCTTGGCGACCCGGCGGATGTTGACCGAGACGGGGGCGTTGATGTCGACGAAGTCGGCGGCCTCGGGGCCGGTGACCAGCTTGTCCATGTAGAAGACCGCGGACGGGTCGAACATGGTGCCGCGGTCGGCGGCGGCCAGGACGGCGATCGCGTTCGGCATGCCCTTGGCGTTCAGCGTGGTGCCGTCGATCGGGTCGACGGCGATGTCGACCTCGGCGCCGGTGCCGTCGCCGACCCGCTCGCCGTTGAAGAGCATGGGCGCTTCGTCCTTCTCGCCCTCGCCGATGACGACCACGCCGTTCATCGAGACGGTGGAGATCAGGGTGCGCATGGCGTTGACCGCCGCGCCGTCGGCGCCGATCTTGTCGCCGCGGCCGACCCAGCGGCCGGCGGCCATGGCGGCGGCCTCGGTGACGCGGACCAGCTCAAGGGCGAGGTTGCGGTCGGGAGCCTCGGGGGAGACCACGAGCTCGGGCGGCAGATTCTGCTGCTCGGTCATCGGAACGCACCTTTCTGTACGGCGACGGCCGGTTAAGGGAGGGTGCTGTGACTCTATCGGTACGTCGACAAAATGAGCAGAGGGGCCCACGTATGAGCACGGACCCTTGATGCGACCATGGTGCGCGTGGCAGGTATGCGAGGCAGGCAGACGGTACGCGGGATGTTCCAGTCCCTCGGGGTGATCTTGGTCGCCGCGGGAGTGATGTATCTCTTCATTCCGCATGATGAGAGCGCCGAACCGGTCAAGGCGAAGGACTACCGGGTCGAGCTCCTGACGGCTCAGCGGGCGGCACCGTATCCGGTGCTGGCCCCCGAGGGCCTCGGCGAGGGCTGGAAGGCGACGGTCGTCTCGTACAAGCGCGAGAACGCCAACGCCTGGCAGCTCGGTTTCCTCTCGCCGGACACCCAGTACGTGGCGATCCACCAGTCGACGGCGGCGCCGAAGACCTTCGTCCCGGACGTCACCCAGCGGGCGAAGAACACCGGGAGGACCGAGACCGTGGCCGGCCAGGTCTGGCAGCGCTGGGAGGGCCCGAAGTACGACGCGCTCGTCCGGGTGGACGGCGGGGCGACGACGGTGGTGACCGGCACGGCGTCGTTCGAGCGGCTCACCGAGATGGTGGGCTCGCTCCAGTCGAAGAAGGCCTGATCCGAGAGAGCACGACGAAGGCCCCGCACTCGTGGAGTGCGGGGCCTTCTGCGTGTCATCGCCGTGTCAGCGGACTCAGACGGTGGTGACGACCTCGTCGAAGGAGAGGCGCGGGGAGCGCGGGAACCAGGCGTCCTCGCCCGGCTTGCCGATGTTGATGACCATCAGCGGGGTGTGGTCGTCGTCCAGGAACTCCTTCTGGACGCCGGCGAAGTCCAGGCCGGTCATCGGGCCGGCGGCCAGGCCGGCGGCGCGGACGCCCACGATGAAGTACGCGGCCTGGAGGGCGGCGTTCAGGACGGCGGACTGCTCGCGGACCGGACGCTCGGCGAAGAACATGTCCTTGGCCTGCGGGAAGTGCGGAAGCAGGGCCGGGAGCTCCTCGTGGAACTCGTTGTCGGCGGAGAGGATCGCGACGAGCGGGGCGGCGGCGGTCTTGGGCCGGTTGCCCTCGGCCATGTGCTTGACCAGGCGCTCGCGGGCCTCGGGGGAGCGGACCAGGGTGATGCGCAGCGGGGTCTGGTTGAAGGCGGTCGGGCCGTACTTCACCAGGTCGTAGATCGCCTGGACCTGCTCGTCGGTCACCGGCTCGTCGGTGAACGTGTTGGCGGTGCGGGCCTCGCGGAAAAGGAGATCCTGAGCGGCGGCGTCAAGGGCGAGAGACATGCTGCGTACCTTCCGGACTGCAAAAGGGGGTCGCTCGTAGGGGGTTCAAGCGATGTCCTCGACAGTACGCCCATGATTGGTGAAAGTTCAACTAATCCATCCGGATAGTGATCCGCTTCACTCGCAGTGTACGCCGTGTCGATGAGTCGCCGCAGGTCGGCGGCGTGAGGTCGGCCGGTGCGGGGGTGGCGGCGGGGTCCGCAGGTGCGAACCGGCCGGTGCGGGCGGTTCGTGCCGACGGCGGCTACTCGTCCCCGTCGCCGCCCGAGGCGCCCTCGGCCTCCTCCGCCGCGCGTTCGGCGGCGAGCGAGGCGTCCAGCCGGGCCCGCGCCCCTTCGAGGCGGCGCCGGCAGACCTTCGCCAGCTCCTCACCGCGCTCCCAGAGCGCGAGGGACTCCTCCAGGGACGTCCCGCCCGCTTCGAGCCGCCGTACGACCTCGATCAGCTCGTCCCGCGCCTGCTCGTACCCGAGCGCCGACTCGTCCGTACCCGATCCCGCCGTACCCGTTCCCGCTGCCATGTGCCGCTCCACCCTCCGTAACCGGTTTCTCTTGCGTCCTGCGTGGTCCTGCGTGTCCTGCGTGGTCCTACGCGGTGCTGCTCAGGCCGGGTCGGCCACGCGCCGTACCGCGAACTCGCCCTCAGCGACCCGGGCCCGCAGCTCCTCGTCCGCCGCGACCTCCCCGGGGGAGCGGACCACCGAGCCGTCGGCCCGCTGGAGCACCGCGTACCCCCGCTCCATCGTCGCGGCGGGCGACAGCGCCCGGACCCGCGCCCGCGTGTGCGACAGCTCGGAGTCCGCCCGGTCCAGGAGGTGCCCGAGGACCCGGCGGCTGCGCGCGAGCAGCGCGACGAGCTCGTCCTCGCGGACCTCGACCATGCGCTGCGGATGCTCCATGACGGGCCGGCCGAGCGCGTGCGCGAGACCGCGCTCCTCCCGGTCGAGCAGCCCGCGCACGGTCCGCAGGGCCCGGTCCCGCAGCCCGCGCACCCGGTCCAGCTCCTCGCCGACGTCCGGGACGACCTTCTTGGCCGCGTCCGTCGGCGTCGAGGCGCGCAGGTCGGCCACGAGGTCGAGGAGGGGCGAGTCGGGTTCGTGGCCGATCGCCGAGACCACCGGCGTACGGCAGTCGGCGACGGCCCGGACGAGCTGCTCGTCCGAGAACGGCAGCAGGTCCTCGACGCTGCCGCCGCCCCGGGCGACGATGATCACGTCGACGTCCTCGTGGGCGTCGAGCTCCTTGACGGCCTGGACGACCTGGGGCACGGCCTTCACGCCCTGCACCGCCACGTTCCGCACCTCGAAGGCGACGGCGGGCCAGCGGCGGCGCGCGTTCTCCAGGACGTCCCGCTCCGCCGCGGAGGCGCGGCCGCAGACGAGGCCGATGCGGTGCGGCAGGAACGGCAGCGGCTTCTTCCGGTCGAGCGCGAACAGCCCCTCGGAGGCCAGGCTCCGCTTCAGCTGCTCGAGCCGGGCGAGCAGCTCGCCGATCCCGACGGGCTTGATCTCCACCGCCCGCAGCGACAGCTGGCCGCGCGGCGCGTACCACTCGGGCTTGGCGCGCACGACGACCCGGGCGCCCTCCGACACGACGTCCGCGACGGCGTCGAAGACCTGGCGGTAGCAGGTGACGCCGATGGAGATGTCGTACGAGGGATCCCGGAGCGTCAGGAAGACCACCCCGGCGCCGGGGCGCCGGGACAGCTGGGTGATCTGCCCCTCGACCCAGATCGCCCCGAGCCGGTCGATCCACCCCCCGATCAGACGGGAGACCTCACCGACGGGAAGCGGTGCTTCGGCGGACGTAGTCAGAGCCATGGACCGAGCGTAACCGCGCGGTACGACAACGTCAGGGCACGCGCACGCCCGCGCACACCCCACCCGGGTCCGGACGCGGGTACACGGGCCACACGGGCCACACCGGCTCCGCGACCACCGCAGCCCGGCGCCGGCTGGCCGCGTACGCCCGGCCAAGCGCCGACTGACCGCGAACGCCCGCCCCGCAGCGCCCCCGCGGTGCCCCCCCAGCGCCCCGTCCCGCCCTGCCCTCGCCCCGCGAGGTCTCGCGCGGCTCAGCGGCCCGCCGGTGTCCTCGTCGCGCCCTGCACCGCCAGGACGATCAGGCCCACGCCCAGCCACACCACGCCCACCACCTGCGCCGCCACCGAGGCCTCCACGATGACCGCGATCAGGATCGCGGCGCCGACCACGGGCAGCACGACGTGCTTCAGCCAGTGCGGCGGCCCCTCCGCCCTCCGCACCGCGAACCAGCCCACCACGCTCGCGTGCAGCAGCACGAAGGCCGTCAGGGCGCCCACGTCCACGACCGACACCAGGTGGTCGAGGCCGTCGTCCCGCCGGGCCGCCCACACCGCCGCGATCATCGTCACCGTCGCCGACACCAGGAGCGCCACCCGCGGCACGCCCCCGTCCGTCCGGGCGAGCACGTGCGGCAGGCGCCGGTCGCGGCCCATCGCGAAGAGGAGGCGGCCACCGGCCGCCTGCCCCGCGAGCGCCGCGAAGGCCGCGCCGATCGCCTTCGAGACGGCCACGAGGTCGTGCAGCCAGCCGCCGACCGCGCTCTCGACGGCGTCGTAGAAGGCCGACCCCTGCTTCCCCGGGTCGGCCGCGAGCTCGGCCGAGGAGACCGGTTCGAGCAGCGCCACCAGCCAGGTCTGCGCGATGAACAGCACACCCGCGAGGGCCAGGCAGAACAGCAGCGCCCGCGCCACCTTCGCCGAGCCGCCCGTGACCTCCTCCGCGAAGGAGGCGATGGCGTCGAAGCCCAGGTAGGACAGGACGGCCACGGACACCGCGCCGATGACGGCGGCCAGGGAGAACGCCCCGTCACCGGTGAGCGGCGACCACCAGTCGCGCCGGGCCCCGTCCTGCGCGAGCACCACGATCGCGGAGACGACGAAGACGAGCAGCACGACGATCTCCATCGCGAGCACCGCGAAGCCGACCCGGGCCGCCGCCCGTACGCCCCACAGGTTGAGCAGGGTCGTCAGGACGACGGCGATCCCGGTCCACACCCACCGGTCGACCTCCGGGACCAGCGCCTCCATGGCGATCCCGGCGAAGAGGTAGGCGACCGCCGGGATCAGCAGGTAGTCGAGCATCGCCATCCAGCCGGCGATGAACCCCGGCCCTTCGCCGAGGCCCTTGCGCGCGTACGTGAAGACGGAGCCGGCCTGGGGCGCGACCCGAACCATCTGCGCGTAGCTGAAGGCGGTGAACGCCATGGCGACGGTGGCCACGACGTACACGAGTGCGACCGAGCCGCCGGACTTCGCGTCGAGCGTGCCGAAGACGCCGACGGGCGCCATGGGGGCGATGAAGAGCAGCCCGTAGACGACCAGGTCCCGGAACCCGAGGTTCCGACGAAGTCCCGTGTGTTCCGCGTCTTCCCCGCGCGCCGCCACCTGCGATTCCTCGGCCATGGCCACAGTTTCGGCCACGGCACCGATCAAACCGCTCACCGACGCGGCCTTACGATGGGACGCATGACTGCAACGCCCGCGTCGACGCCCGATTCCGCCTCCGCGACGAACCGCCCGAAGCGTGTCCTGCTCGCCGCTCCCCGCGGCTACTGCGCGGGCGTGGACCGTGCCGTGATCGCGGTGGAGAAGGCCCTGGAGCAGTACGGGGCCCCGATCTACGTCCGGCACGAGATCGTCCACAACAAGTACGTCGTCCAGACCCTGGAGCGGAAGGGCGCCATCTTCGTCGACCAGGCGACCGAGGTGCCGCCGGGCAACATCGTGATGTTCTCCGCGCACGGCGTCGCCCCGACCGTCCACGAGGAGGCCCGCCAGGGCCGCCTCGCGACCATCGACGCCACCTGCCCGCTGGTCACCAAGGTCCACAAGGAAGCCGTCCGCTTCGCCAACGAGGACTTCGACATCCTCCTCATCGGCCACGAGGGCCACGAGGAGGTCATCGGCACCTCCGGCGAGGCCCCCGACCACATCCAGCTGGTCGACGGCCCCGGCGACGTCGCCAAGATCGAGGTCCGCGACCCGTCCCGGGTCGTCTGGCTCTCCCAGACCACGCTCTCGGTCGACGAGACGATGGAGACGGTCGACGCGCTGAAGGAGAAGTTCCCGCAGCTGATCTCCCCGCCGTCCGACGACATCTGCTACGCCACGCAGAACCGCCAGATCGCGATCAAGGAGCTGGCCGGCCAGGCCGAGCTCGTCATCGTCGTCGGCTCGAAGAACTCCTCGAACTCGATCCGCATGGTCGAGGTCGCCAAGCAGGCCGGCGTCCCCGCCGCGTACCTGGTCGACTTCGCGAGCGAGATCGACGAGGCCTGGCTGGAGGGCGTCACCAGCGTCGGCCTCTCCTCCGGCGCCTCCGTCCCGGACATCCTCGTGCAGGAGGTCCTGGAGTGGCTCTCCGAGCGCGGCTACGCGGACGTGGAGATCGTCAAGACGGCCGACGAGTCCCTCACCTTCTCGCTGCCCAAGGAGCTCCGCAACAAGGACCTGCGGGCCGTCGCCGAGAAGCTCGGCGCGGGCGAGCCCGCCGCCTCCGCCAAGGAGTAACCCGGCACCCCAGCCCGTACCGTGGATTCCATGAACGTCTTCGGAGTGGACATCGGCGGATCGGGCATCAAGGGCGCCCCCGTGGACCTGGAGCGCGGGGCGCTCACCGAGGAGCGCCACAAGGTACTGACCCCGCATCCCGCCACACCCGACGGTGTGGCGGGATGCGTCGCGGAGGTCGTGGAGCACTTCGGCTGGACGGGACCGGTGGGGGTGACCTTCCCGGGAGTGGTGACCGGCTCGACCGTCCGTACGGCGGCGAACGTCGACAAGTCATGGATCGGCGTGGACGCGGGCACCCTGCTGAGCGACCGCATGGGCGGCCTCCCGGTGACCGTCCTGAACGACGCCGACGCGGCCGGAGTCGCCGAGATGACCTTCGGCGCGGGCCGCGGCCGCAAGGGCACCGTGATCATGCTGACCTTCGGCACGGGCATCGGCTCGGCCCTCTTCGTCGACGGCCGCCTCGTCCCGAACACGGAGCTGGGCCACCTGGAGCTCAAGGGCCACGACGCGGAGACCAGGGCGTCGACGAAGGCCAAGGAGGACGAGGACCTCAGCTGGGAACACTGGGCGCGCCGCGTGCGGAAGTACCTCGCGCACGTGGAGATGCTGTTCTCGCCGGAACTGTTCATCATCGGCGGCGGGGTGAGCCGTAAGGCGGACAGGTTCCTGCCGCTGATCGAGGGCATCAGGGCGGAGATCGTCCCGGCGGAACTCCAGAACAACGCGGGGATCGTGGGCGCGGGGATGGCGGCGGGGGCGGCGTAGGGGGCTCTACGGCGCCGGGGCGGCCCGGACTGGGCGACGCGGTGGTGTGGGTGCCGGCCGAGTGGGCGCCGGGGGCGGCGTCAGAGGCTCTACGGTGCCGGGGCCGGCCGACTAGGCGACGGGGCGGCGCCGAGGAGTCCGGCCCGACGCGGGTCCCCTTCCACCGGCCCCGGGCGCCTCACCGGCCGCGGCGGAGGGGCCGGCCGAGACCCCGGCCGGGCCCTGCGCCGCCGCGGCGGCGGTACGCACGAGGTGCTGGCGCCGCCCCATCTCCCGCACCTTCCGTACGCTCGCGATGAGCCCGGCCACGAGGGTCCCCCCGTACAGCCAGCCGGCGTGCACGGCGAGGGCGGTCACGACGGCCATCGCCTGGCCGCCGAAGCCCCCCGAGCCGCCCGCGATGGGGACGACGCCGACGGCGAAGGCGATGGGCACGCCGATGGGGGCGGTGACGAGGTCCGCGGCCCGGACCCAGAGCGCGGTCAGGGCGCTGACCGGCAGGAACAGCAGTCCGTAGACGACGGGGGAGCCGTCGAGGAGCAGCCGGTCGAGGAAGCCGAGCGTCAGCATGACGGCGGAGGCGAAGAGCCCGGCGCCGAGCCCGGTGAGGCGGGGCTGGGGGAGGCGCCGCAGCGCGAGGACGACCGGCGGCACGGGCCGTCCCGTCGGCTTCCCGGCCGCCGCTCCGGGCGCCCCGGCCCGCTGGACGCGGGGGCCGGCGGGGCCCCGCCGGGTCCGGCCGGTCACCCGGTACACGGCCGCGCCCTCCACGAGCGCGGGGGGCGGGGTGACGGGCGGCGTGACGGGGGTTTGCGGCCGTCGGCGGCCTTGCGGCTGACTTGTCCTGTGCTGCTCCACTCCACCAACGTAGGTCGGAAAGGGGCGGCAACAGGGTCCGGGACACGCCCTTTGGGTGACCTTGCCCCCGAGAACGACCGAAGGTCGGCGTCACTGGCCGGTTCGGCCCGCCCGTAAACTGGGGGATCGGCCCCCCGTCCACACTTCAGGAAGTCGCCACCGTGTCGCTCACGATCGGAATCGTCGGTCTGCCGAATGTCGGCAAGTCGACCCTGTTCAACGCCCTGACCAAGAACGACGTGCTGGCGGCCAACTACCCGTTCGCCACGATCGAGCCCAACGTCGGAGTCGTCGGTGTCCCCGACGCCCGCCTGACCAAGCTCGCGGAGATCTTCTCCTCGCAGCGGATCCTCCCGGCGACGGTCGACTTCGTCGACATCGCGGGCATCGTGCGTGGCGCGAGCGAGGGCGAGGGCCTCGGCAACAAGTTCCTGGCGAACATCCGCGAGTCGGATGCGATCTGCCAGGTCATCCGCGCCTTCAAGGACGAGAACGTCGTGCACGTCGACGGCAAGGTCTCGCCGAAGGACGACATCGAGACGATCAACACGGAGCTGATCCTCGCGGACCTCCAGACGATCGAGAAGGTCCTGCCGCGCCTCCAGAAGGAGATGCGGATCAAGAAGGACACGGCGCCCAAGGTCGCCGCGGTCGAGGCCGCGCAGGCGATCCTGGAGAAGGGCGACACCCTCTTCTCGCAGGGCATCGTGCAGGGCTCGGAGAAGGCGGAGCTCCTCCACGACCTGCACCTCCTCACCACCAAGCCGTTCCTCTACGTCTTCAACGTGGATGAGGACGAGCTGACGGACGATGCGTTCAAGGCCGAGCAGAGCGCGCTGGTCGCCCCGGCCGAGGCGATCTTCCTGAACGCGAAGCTGGAGCAGGACCTGGCGGAGCTGGACGAGGAGGACGCCATGGAGCTCCTCCAGTCCGTCGGCGCCGAGGAGCCGGGCCTGGCGACCCTCGCCCGCGTGGGCTTCGCGACCCTGGGCCTCCAGACCTACCTGACGGCCGGCCCCAAGGAATCCCGCGCCTGGACGATCAAGCAGGGCGCGACGGCCCCCGAGGCGGCCGGTGTCATCCACACCGACTTCCAGAAGGGCTTCATCAAGGCCGAGGTCATCTCCTTCGCCGACCTGGTGGAAACCGGCTCGGTGGCCGACGCCCGCGCGGCCGGCAAGGCCCGCATGGAGGGCAAGGAGTACGTCATGCAGGACGGCGATGTGGTGGAGTTCCGCTTCAACGTCTGAGCGGATGAATGACGCCACGTCGCTGACGTGGCAAACACACAGGTCAGAAGGGGTTGGGCTCGGTCGAGTCCGGCCCCTTCGCCGTCACCCCGCTGGATGAGTGCTGGATGTCCTGACGTGGGGTCAGCGGCAACCAGGTCTCGTGCCCACAGGCCGAACGAGCAGGTGGCGGAGGGGCTCGGGCACCTCCTCGTCACATAGCTCTCGATCGCATGGCCGTAGCCGGTCTCCTTGGGGTGCTGGGACGGCATCGGTCACCTTTCCGGGTACAGGTCGCTACGGTCGATCCAGGTGGGGGCGACGAAGATGTTGGCGGCGGTGGGGGCTTCGGAGGCTTCCAGGAGGGACCAGGTGCGGGACTCTTCGACCAGGTGCTCCCAGGGCGCGGTCCAGTCGAGTTCCCGGTCCAGGCCGGTGTCGGAGATGCCGTACGTGCGGCCGGCGTCCACCCGCCAGAACTGGGAGTAGAGGATCACCTGGGCGTGGTCGGCCAGATCGTTGATGATCTCGGTGAAGTGGGTCGAGGCCCAGCCGGGGGCGTCGTCCGCCGCAGTGGCTTGTAGGCGAGCGGTGAGCGCTGGGACGACGGGGGTGCGGGCGCCGAGTTCCGTCAGGGCCCAGCGGATGCCTTCCGGCTCGCTCCAGTCCGGTGGCGTCGCCCGTTCCAGGCAGGCGCGATAGGCGCGGCGTACGGGCTCGACCGCGCCGTCGATCTTCAGGCTCGCCAGGGCCATCGCCGCCCATTCCCGGACGGTGGAGTCGTCGCTGCCCAGGAGGGCGATCAGAGCGGGGCCGCAGCGTGGGTCCGCCGTCTCTTCGAAGACCTCGATGGCGGTCAGCTGGCCGAAGCGGTCGAGGGAGGGCAGTCCGTCGATGAGGGCGGGGATGGCGTCGGAGCCGATGTAGATCAGTTCTGCGCGGGCGTCGTACGACGGGCCGGTCGAGTCGTCGAGCTGCTGGATGAGTCTCTCGATGTGAGGGGTCATGGGTGGTCCCGGCGCCAGAACGTGGGCAGCCTCTGGCAGAGCACCGAGTGGTCGTCGGGCCAGGGGGCGCGGTCCTCGGCCGCCCGGTCCTGGAAGGAGTCCCGTGCCAGGTCGATGGGGCGCCAGGCGGGGTCGAGCGGCACGCCCAGCACGCGGTGCCCGCGGCACGGGCAGGGGTAGGAGTCACTCACCTGCGCAGTCTCCTTGGAGGTCCCGCTGGTGTGCCATCGATTTCGCTGCCCGGCACCCCCGGCACCCCCGGCACCCCCGGCACCCCCGGCCCGTCCGCGGCCGGTCAGCAGGACACTCGCACAGGTCCGGCTCCTCGTGCGGTTACCGAGCGGTGGTTCTCGTGGCGGCCTCCGCCGAGGAGACGATCTGTTGGGCGAAGGCCGCCACCGCCGTCTTGTCCAGGTGCCTGAGGACGGCGATGAGTTGCTCCTCCCAGTCGGGACGGAAGTCGTACGCGAGCAGGTGGCCTTCGCGGTGGGTGGCCGGTCTGAAGGCGAGCAGGGCGTCCACGTCGGGGGCCGGGAACACCGCCGGGGTGCGGAAGACGTCCCGCTGCTCGGCGTCCAGCGGGAAGCGGCTCTGGCCGAGCAGCAGGGCCGGGTCCACCAGGCGGCCGGCCTCCTCGCACCAGAGGGTCACATGGCCCTGGACCTCGCCGGTCCGTGTGACGGTCGGCGGGACCTGCCAGCCGGGCAGGTCGAGGGGCGCACCGTCGCGGGTCACCTCCAGCGTCGTCGGGATCATGCGGCTCGTCAGGCCCATGGAGCGCAGGGCCGCGGTGACCGCCAGGGCGAGGAAGGCGGGTGACGGCGCCTCCTGCTCGCCGAGGTGGTAGGCGGTGGCCCCGAGCAGCGCGTACAGCGAGCGGGCGTCCGCCGGTGCCGCGTGGGCCCAGGCGACGGTGGTCTGCCAGGGGAACGCCGAGATCGGGTACGTACCTCCGCCGTTCGCCGACGCCGACGCCGCGGGGGTGCGCGGAGGGCCGTCCGCGTCCGCCCGTTCACCGAGGTCGTCCTCGTCGTCCTGCCCGTCCCTCGCGAGGAACGCGCGAGCGGTGGACGCGAGCGGAGCGTGGGACTGGCCCGCCGCCTCGAACATGTCCAGGCTCTCGCGCATGAGGGCGCGGCACAGGTCGGGGTCACCGTCCGGATGCCCCAGCCGATGCCTCGTCCAGGCCAGTACCGCCTGCCGCTGCCGGAGGTGGGCCAGGATGTCCGGCCCCGCTTCGGTGTGTGCCTTCAGCAGGGTCTCGGCCCGGTCGAGCAACGACTCCGCGGCGTTCAGGATCCAGGCGTCGGTGGGCAGCCCCTTCTCCCGCCTGTGGAGGCTGCCGACCATGAGGCCGTGGGCCGCGTCCACCATCTGATCCGCGTGGTGGCGCATGATCGTCACGGCCGCCTGCGCGGCGGGCTCGGGGATGCTCGCGGTGACGGCGAGCGCCTCCTCCAGCAGCCCCGTGGACGCCTTCACGATGGCGTCCAGGAAGAGCAGTTCGGCGTGTGGCTCCTCCTCGGCGCCCACGAGACCCTTGGCCAGCTCGATCACCGCGGCCGCGTCGTCCCAGTTCTTGATCCACACGAATGTCTGCGCCTGATCCAGACGTATCTTCAGGGCGACCGACGGAGCCACCTCCTCACGCCCCAGCACCGCCTCGACCCTCATGGCGGCGCGGGCGATGTCGGCGAAGCGGTCCGTCGCCACAGCCGCCCTCATCTCGGCGACGTGCGCGAGCAGCAGATGCTCCACACCCTCCGCGTCGAGCGCGTCCACGCCTTCGAGCAGGGTCCAGGCCGCCCGCGCCGCCTCCGCGGCCTCGTCGAACCTCAGCTGGTTCTGCAGACAGTGGGCGAGCGAGGTCGTCGTCGCCGCCCGCCGGTACACGGGATCGTCCATGGATTCCTCGTCGGCGTCCTCCACGACCGCCAACGCCTCCCGCAGCAGGGCCTCGCTCCGCGCCAGATCACCGTGGACGTTCGAGATGGCTCCCGCGACATTGGCGAGCAACGCGACGGTGTTGCCGTCCGCGTGACCGCTCTCGCGCAGATGGTGTGCGACGTGCACCGCGTGCTCGATCAGTGTCGCCGCCTCGGTCCACCGGCTCCGCTTCTGGCAGTCGACCAGCTGTTCCACCAGCTCGTACTGGAAGCGCCCGCGCATCCTGGTGGCGGCGTCGCTGTCCATCAGCGCCCGGACGACCTCCTGGACGATGCGGTGGATCGCCAGCATGCCGTCCTGGGGGGCGACCAGGGAGAACCGGCGCAGCTCCGCCACGGCTCCGTACACGGCGGAGCCGGCCGGCAGGTCGAGGGCGACGAGATGGAGCGGGATGAAGTCGGGTGCGAGCAGGGCGCAGCGCGCGAGCAACTCGGCGGCGAGCTGCTGTTCCGAGGCGTCGGGCGACTCCAGCGCCTGGGCGATCACCCTTCCCACGCTGAGGGTCACCGCCGCCGTCAGCGTGACGCCCTCCCCGTAGTCGAGCGGCACGAAGCCGGGGTTGTCGAGCAACCGGGCCCGGCAGTCGGCGAGTTCCGTCAGATAGACGTCGACCGGGCACTGGGTCGCCGCGATGTAGCCGATGGCCTGGGCGATGCCGAGCGGGATCCGCTCCACCGCGTCGACCAGGGCGGACACCTCGGTCTCGGCGACACGCGGCAGTCGCTCCACCGCCCAGGCGGTGGCCTCGTCCTCCGTCATCCGGTCCACGACCAGTCCGCCGTCCGCCGCCGCCCAGGCCGAGTCGCGGGTGGTGACCAGCACATGGGCGCCTTCACAGGCCGGGAGGAGGCCTTGCAGCTGTTCCCGGTCCGCGACGTTGTCGTAGACGAGCAGGAGGCGGGTGCCCAGGGGGGCGAGCCGGCGGCCGACCTGGGCGATGATCTCCGCCTCGGTGGCCGGCTCGGCCGCCTCCTGGCGTTCCTCGGTGACCAGCCGCCGGTACGCGGCGATCACGTTCTCCCGTGTGTCGGACGGGATCCACCAGGCGAACTCGTACGCTCCCCGGTTCCGGTGGGCGTACAGCCTGGCGATGCTCGACTTGCCGATGCCGCCGAGGCCGGACACCACCACGCGGGCCGTTCCCGTGTCGGGTTCTCCGTCGAACCGCTCCCGCAGCGCGTCCAGTTCCTTCTCCCGGCCCCGCAGGCCCGTTGCCGAGGGGACGTCGCGGAACAGGGCGCGCCTCGGCCCCGGCGGGCCGCCCGCTCCGGTTCCGGGCGCGGCGCGGCTGCCGCCCAGGAGTCCCGGAAGCTCGTCCAGCCGTACCGTACGCCGATCGAGTCGGCGCTCTCCGGACCACTGGAACATCTTCACGAACAACGCGTCGACGGTGCCGTCGATCTCGGTCGCCGCCATCGCGGTCGGGGAGAGCCGCAACAGCTCCACCCGGGCTTCGTTCAGGATCTGCTCCCACGGGCCCGTGCGGGTGTTGATCTCCAGTCGGCGCATGAGCGCGTGGTCCTCGGCCGTCAGCGCGATCGAGGTCCCCAGGCCCTCGCACGCGGTCAGCCACTGCTCCGGGTCCGTCACGGCGCGGGCCCGTTCCGCCGCGTCGCGGACGGCCTGCCCCGAGGTGTGCACCGGTCCGTCCGAGAGGAACCGCAGCACCGCCGTACCGTCGGGGTCGGCCTTTCCCCACCGGCGGGCGAGCCGCACCAGCTCCGGCCCCGACCACGAGCGGGGCTCGACGCGGGTCTTCGCCTGGGCGAGCAGGAGCGGCCGATCCCGCCCGTCGCGCACCTCGAAGTCGATGGCCTCGTCGGCGCCCTCCACGCGGAAGGTCTCCGCCTCCGGATACTGATCCGGGGTACGGATCAACTGCAGAATGGCGCACGCCGTCTGGAAACCCATACCCCGTGCCGTGTCGACCCCACCCATGTCCTGACCCCCTCCGTGACCGAGCTGTTCCAGCATGCCGGATGCCACTGACAGTCACCCCTCCGATGCTCGAAGCGGCCGACGAGCCCGGGGGCCGGGGACCGTCCTTTCCGGAATACGCCCGCCGGACGGTGGTTGATCACGGACAGGAACTGCCGCACCCGGCGGGGCCGTCGACCCAGGGGGATCCGATGTCGTACCCGGAGTATCCGGAGCAGGTCTACCACCGCGAGGAGGGCGAGGTCAGTGCGGTCTTCAGGACCGTGGACACCCCGCCCGAGTTCGGTGTCGCGGGCAAGGACGCGATTCACTACCTGGCCACCAAGGCGTCCACGCAAGGGGAGTTCGGGCTCTACCGGGTGGAGATGAGCGCCCGGGCGGGCGGGCCCAAGACGCACTTCCACAAGACGATCTCGGAGTCGTTCTTCGTGCTCGACGGCACGGTGCGGCTGTTCGACGGCGAGGGCTGGGTCGACGCGAGGAAGGGCGACTTCCTGTACGTGCCGCAGGGCGGGCTGCACGCCTTCCGCAACGACTCGGACGCACCCGCCGAGATGCTGATGATCTTCGCCCCTGGCGCCCCGCGCGAGGAGTACTTCGAGGGCCTCGCGGCGATGGCGGACGCGACGGACGAGGAGCGGGCGGAGTTCTTCGTCCGCCACGACTCCTACTTCGTGGAGTAGGGGCAGGGGCGGAGGTGGAGTAGGGACGGGCGGATTCTCGAGAGGCGGCGCCGCGCTGATTCGAGCCCGGCCCCTCATCCTCACTCCGTACGGAGCCCTCTTTCCGTACGGCCCTCTTTCCGTACGGAGCCCTCTTTCCGTACGGAATCCGTCCCGTCTCCATGGAACGACCCCGGCGATTTCCGCCAGCCGTGGGGCCGAGCCGTCGGCCGGCCCTCCCGCCCCACGTATCCTCGACAGCTGGTGAACAGGGGAGACGGATCGCGGAGGTGTACTGGTGGAGTTCCGGCTGCTCGGCTCCGTTGCGCTGGTGACGGAGGACGGGGACGTAGCCCTGGGGCCCGCCAAACGGTCCAGTCTTCTCGTCATGCTGCTGCTGCGGCCCAACAGCGCGGTGAACGTCGGTCAGCTGATCGACGCGCTCTGGGAGGAGGAGCCGCCCACCCACGCCAAGACCGTGCTGCAGGGGCACGTCTCGCGGCTGCGGGCGCTGCTCGCCGAGCACGGGGCGGAGGCGTACGGGGTCGAGCTCGCCACGCAGGGGTCGGCGTACGTGCTGCGGATGCCGGAGTCCCTGGTGGACGCGCACCGCTTCGAGGAGCTCGTGGCGCTCGCCGGGGTGCAGCGGCGGCCCGCCGACGCGGTACGGATGCTGCGGGAGGCCTTGTCGTACTGGCAGGGGCCCGCGCTCACCGGGACCGTGCACAGCAGGCCGCTGGAGGCCGCCGCCGGGGGGCTTGAGGAGCTGCGGCTCGCCTCCGTCGAGTCGCTCGCGGAGGCGTACGGAGAGCTCGGCGAGCATGCCAGGGCCGCCGCCGTGCTGCGTACCGAGGCCGTCGCGCACCCCCTGCGGGAGTCCCTCGCGGCCGCGCTGATGCTGGCCCTGGGCCGTTCGGGCCGGCAGTCGGACGCGATCGACTGGTACCACCGCACCCGGCGGCTGCTCGCCGAGGAACTGGGCGTCGATCCCGGCGAGACGCTCAGCGAGGCGTACGCGACGCTGCTCCGCTCCGCCGAGCCCGTGACCGTGCGCCGGCCCGTCGCTCCCGTCGCGGTCCCGGCGCCGGAGGGGCTGCCGCGCGCCCCGCGCGGATTCACCGGGCGCGGCCCCGAACTCGCCGCCCTCGACCGGGCCGCACGCGGCGGCGACGGACCCGTCTGTCTGGTCACCGGGCCCGCCGGCGTCGGCAAGACGGCCTTCGCGGTGCACTGGGCCTACGAGCGCCGTGCCGACTTCCCCGACGGGCGGCTCTTCGCCGACCTGCGCGGCTTCAGCGACACTTCGGCACCCGAGACCGCCGGTGTCCTCCGTGAATTCCTCCTCGCGCTCGGCGTGCAGCCGCAGCGGATCCCGGAGGCCGTCGAGGCGCGCGGCGCCCTGTTCCGTTCCCTGACCGCCGGCCGCCGGCTGCTCGTCCTCCTCGACAACGCCCGCTCCTCCGAGCAGGTCAGGCCCCTGCTGCCCGGCGGCGACCACTGCGCCACCCTGGTCACCAGCCGGGACCGGCTCGGCGGCCTCATCGCCTCCGACGCGGCCCGGCCGGTGCCGCTCGGCCATCTCCCCCCGGCCGATTCCGCCGCGCTGCTGACCACCGTCCTCGGCAGGACGCGCGTCGCCGCCGAGCCCGCCGCCGCCGCACGGCTCGCCGGCCTCTGCGACGGCCTTCCGCTCGCCCTGCGGGTGACGGCCGCACGGCTCGCCGAGCGTCCGGGGTGGACCCTCGACGCGATGGTCGGCGAACTCGCCGACGAACAGAGCCGGCTGATGCTCCTCGACGTCGAGGACCGGGGCGTCTCCGCCGCGCTGCACCTCACCGTGCAGCAGCTGCCCGACTCCGCGGCCCGGCTGTTCCGCGCGATCGGCCTGCACACCGGCTCCGACCTGGACCGGTTCGCGGCCGGCGCGCTCGTCGGTACGTCCCCGGTGCAGGCCGCGGCCGACCTGGACCGGCTGGCCGCCGCCCATCTGCTCACGGAGCCCGTCCCCGGCCGCTGGATGCCGCACGACCTGGTACGGCTCTACGCCCGCCACCTCGCGGAGGGCGCCGACCCGGAGGGCCTGCGCCGGCTCTTCGACCACTACCTGTACACGGGGCTCGCGGCCGACGCCGCCGCCGAGCCGGGCTCCCAGCCCTGCTACTCACTGCCCGCCGACGCCCGCCGGCCCGCCGCGATCCTCGAGTTCGAGGACCGTACGGCGGCCCTCGACTGGTACGTGGCCGAGCGCGCGGCCCTGGAGGGCGCCGTCACCGCCGCGGCCGCCCTCGGCCTGCACGACCGGGCCTGGCGGCTCGCCCTGGTGCAGTGGCCGCTGATGCTCATGCGGATCGGGGACGGCTGGACGCCGCTCCTGGAGGCCGGACTCGCCTCCGCCGAGCACGTGGGCGACTTCGACGCACAGTCGCGGACCAGGGCGCTGCTCGGCTGGATCCTGCACGAGGAGGGCCGGGACGCCGAGGCGCTCGTCCATCTGGAGAAGGCGCCCGGCCTGGCCGCCCGGGCCGGCGACACGATCAGCGAGGCGATCGCGTACGTCAACTACGCCGCCGTCCTGGACGCGGCGGGGGAGCACGAGCGGGCCGGGCTGCTCATGGTGCACGCCGTCTCCCTCGCCGACCGCACGGGCCATCCGTCCACCCAGGTGCTCACCCTCCATCACCTGGCGGGGCACTGCATGAAGGCGGGGGACTACGAGGCGGCGCTCGCGCACACCCTTCGCGCCGGGGAACTCGTCGCGCCCGACGCGGTGGTCGTCCAGGCCCAGCTGCAGATCGTCAAGGGTGAGGCGCTGGCCGGTATCGGCCGCCTGGAGGAGGCCGCCGACCAGCTGGAACGCGCGATCGTGGCGGCCGACGCGGCCGGTTTCACCGAGGGTTCGGCTCGGGCGGCTGCGGGGCTTTCCCGCCTGTCAGCGGATCGTTAGCGGTACGCAAGCGGGACGGCAGCGCGAGGCCGGAAGCTGGATACAGCACCGAGTGCACGACGCACCCGGAGCCGTGGCGCAGGGGCAGTCGTCCCGGCGCATCCGCACCGACCGAACGCTTCACGGGGGAGAACCACCATGCGTACCCACCACAAGTCCACCGTCCTGGCCGCCGCCGCCATCGCCGCCCTCTCGCTCGGCCTGACGGCCTGCGGCGGCGGCACGGACAGCGGCGCGAAGGACGCGGGCAGCGCGAGCTCCGCCCCGTCGGACACGGGCGCCACCGACACGGGGACGGGCGCCGCCGCGGGCACCGCCGACCAGACCGCCGCGAAGAGCGGCTCCGGCTCGGCCGGTGGGTCGACGACCGGGGGGTCGACGGCGTCCGGCGGTACCTCCGGCGGCAGCGGTACGAAGGGGACGACGGCGGGGTCCTCGACCGGCGGCAAGTCCTCCGGCAAGACCTCCGCCGCGGCGCCCGCCTGTGCCTACGGCGACATCAAGGTCACGGCGGCGAAGGCCGACGAGGTCCCGACCGAGCACATCGTCCTCACCGCCACCAACACCTCCGGCAGCGCCTGCACCCTGCTCGAGTACCCGCTGATCGCCTTCGGCCCGATCCAGACCGCCAAGGACGTCCCGGCCGTCGCGAAGAGCAAGCCGGCCGCCCCGGTCGTCCTGAAGCCCGGCGCGCCCGCGTACGCGAACGTGCGGGTCGCGCTCGGCGGCGCCCACGAGGACAACAAGGTCGTGAAGAGCTTCAACGTGAACCTCTTCGCCGCCGACGGCCCGGCCGAGGGCAGCATCGTCGTCAAGGCCCCCGCGGGCGGCCTCGCCGTCGACGAGGCCGCCGCGAAGACGGGCTACTGGACGGAGGAGCTCCGCAACGGCGCCGACGAGTTCTGAGCGGATTCACCGCTGACGCCCCACCCGGCCGTCAGCGGCTCCACCCCGGGACGCTCTCCCCGGACGCCCGCTCCCTGACCCCCGGCCGGCCCCCGGCCGGCCCCCGGCCGCTCCGGAGGTCACTGCGCCAGGCCGGTCTTCGCCCCCGCCCCGCACAGCGGTACGACGGTGAGACCGGGCCTCGGCGCGACCGCCCGGACCGCCGCCCAGCAGGCCACGCCGGTGGACTCCACGAAGAGTCCGCGTCGGGCCAACTCCCGTTGTGAGGTACGGATCTGGTCCTCCGTCACCGTCAGGAACGTGCCGCCCGTCGCCCGTACCGCCCGCAGGATCTGGTGGGCGCGGGGCGGCGCCGGGATCGCGATGCCCTCGGCGAGGGTGGGGCGGGCGGGGACGGCCTCGCCCAGCTCCTCCGCGCCCGCGTGGAAGGCCGCGGCCAGCGGGGAGACGGCCTCCGCCTGGACGGCGACGAGCACGGGGCGGTCGTCGATGAGTCCGTGGCGGTGCAGCTCGTCGAGCGCCAGGGCGGCGCCGAGGAGCAGGGTGCCGTTGCCGACGGGGACGACGATCGTGTCCGGGAGGCGGCCGCCCAACTCCTCCCACAGCTCGTAGACGTAGGTCTTGGTGCCGTGCAGGAAGTACGGGTTGTAGACGTGCGAGGCGTAGAAGGTGCCCGGCTCGTCGGCGGCCGCCCGCGCGGCGTGGGCCGTGGCCTCGCGGTCGCCGGGGACCTCGACGACCTGCGCCCCGTGCGCCCGGATCTGCTCCAGTTTCTTGGGCGAGGTGCCCTCGGGGACGTACACGAGGCAGTCGAGCCCGGCCCGTGCGCCGTACGCGGCGATCGCCGTGCCCGCGTTCCCGCTGCTGTCGGCGACGACCCGGCGGAGGCCGCCGTTCCGTGCGAGGCGGAGCGCGTGGGCGGCGAGCATCACCGCGCCGCGGTCCTTGAAGGAAAGCGTCGGCATGAGGAAGTCGAGCTTGGCGGAAACCGATCCCCGCTCCCCTTCCTCCAGGGGGACGAGGGGCGTACGGCCCTCCCCGAGCGTCACCTCCGCCGCGTACGGCATCGGTGGCAGCGCTTCCTCGTAACGCCACAACGAATTTCGGCGTGACGCGAGTGACGGGAGTGAAACCGGCCCGCCGGTGAACTCAAGGTCCCAGGGGCCGCGGCACTTCGGACAACACCAGGTGAGGGTGTCCGTGGGCGAGTGAACCTGGCAGCGGTGGCACACGTACGAGGTCATGAAGATCAGCATGTCAGCTGTGTGGCGCGGGTGTTGCGGGCTGTCGAGAGCCCTTGTGAGATTCCTATGGATCAGTCAATCTTTCGCTCGGCAGCCGGATGTCCGAGGCGGTGTGGAGCCACATCGTCTTGTCATGTCCCTGCTAATCCCCCACAGCGACGCACCACCAATGAGGAGGACCCCTCACATGTCAGTGATGCGTGAATCACGGCGTCGAATCGCCACCGCCGCGGCCGTCGCCGTCACCGCCCTCACCCTCGGCACCCTCTCCGCCCTCCCGGCCGCCGCCTCACCGGCCGCCCCGGAGGGCGTCATCGAGAACGCGGGAGCCGAAGGCACGATCGCGGGCAGCTACATCGTCACCCTCGACGAGTCGGCGCAGGCGGAGACCGCCAAGGGCCGGGCCGTGGCCGCCAGGTTCGGCGCGAAGATCAAGCGGACGTACACCTCGGCGGTCAACGGCTACTCCGTCGAACTCTCCGAGGCGCAGGCGAGGAAGCTCGCGGCCGACCCCGCCGTGACCTCCGTCGTCCAGAACCGCGTCTTCACGGTCGACGGCACGCAGCCGTCCCCGCCGTCCTGGGGCCTGGACCGGATCGACCAGAAGGCCCTTCCGCTGAACCAGAGCTACACCTACCCGGACACCGCGGGCCAGGGCGTCACCGCGTACATCATCGACACCGGCGTACGCATCACCCACAGCGACTTCGGCGGCCGCGCCTCCTACGGCTACGACGCCATCGACAACGACAACACCGCGCAGGACGGCCACGGCCACGGCACCCACGTCGCCGGTACGGTCGCGGGCACGTCGTACGGCGTCGCGAAGAAGGCGAAGATCGTCGGCGTCCGCGTCCTCGACAACTCCGGCTCCGGCACGACCGAGCAGGTCGTCGCGGGCATCGACTGGGTCACGCGGAACGCCGTGAAGCCGGCCGTCGCCAACATGAGCCTCGGCGGCGGCGTCGACAGCGTCCTCGACACGGCCGTCCGCAACTCGATCGCCTCCGGCGTCACGTACGGCGTCGCGGCGGGCAACGACAGCTCCAACGCCTCCAACTACTCGCCGGCGCGCGTCGCCGAGGCCATCACCGTCGGCTCCACGACCAACACCGACGCCCGCTCCAGCTTCTCCAACTACGGCGCGGTCCTGGACATCTTCGCCCCGGGCTCCAACATCACCTCGTCCTGGAACTCCAGCGACTCCGCCACCAACACCATCTCCGGTACGTCCATGGCGACCCCGCACGTCGTGGGCGCCGCGGCCGTCTACCTCGCCGCCAACCCGACGGCGACCCCGGCGCAGGTCTCCACGGCCCTGACGACCGCCGCCACCCCGAACGTCGTCACCAACCCCGGCTCCGGCTCCCCGAACCGGCTGCTCTACGTCGGCGGCGGCACCACCACCCCGCCCGGCCCGAAGTTCGAGAACACCGCCGACTTCGCCATCGCCGACAACTCGACCGTCGAGTCCCCGGTCACCGTCAGCGGCGTCGCCGGCAACGCCCCGGCCGCCCTCCAGGTGCCGGTGAACATCGTCCACACCTACATCGGTGACCTCCAGGTCCAGCTGATCGCCCCCGACGGCTCGGCGTACACGCTGAAGGCCTTCGGCACCGGCGGCAGCTCGGACAACATCAACACCACGTACAGCGTGAACGCCTCCTCGGAGGTCGCCAACGGCACGTGGAAGCTCCGGGTCACGGACAACGCGAACGCCGACACCGGCAAGATCGACTCCTGGGGCCTGCAGTTCTGACCCCGGTCCCGAGGGATCGTGAGCGGCACGGATCGTGAGCCGCAAGGATCGTGAACAGCACGGATCGTGAGCGGTGAGGGGCGGTCGCCTGAGGGCGGCCGCCCCTTCCGGGCATGGGTCCGGCCGCGGCGCCGTCGCTGCCGGGATCGTCGGAGTTGTCCCCCGGATGTCGTCCCCTCCGCGGGGCCGCGTACGATGCGCGACCGATCGTTTGTTCGTGCCGTTCGCCCCGGACAGGAGCACCGTACCCGTGGAGCCGACCCCGCCGACCCCACCGCCGCCGTCCCCTCAGGGCGGGCCGCAGCAGGGGAGTTGGCCCGCGCCGGGGCCGTACACCTCGCCGGGGATGCCGTACGCGGCCGGTCCCTACGCGGGGACGCCCGGCGGACCCGGTGCGCCCGGCATGCCCGGCGCCGGTCCGTACGGGCAGCCGCCCCGGCGGACCACCAACGGGCTCGCCGTCGGCTCCCTCGTCTCCGGCATCGTCTGCTGCCTGCCGCCGCTCGGGCTGGTGCTCGGCCTCGTCGCCCTTCCGCAGATCAGGAAGCGGGACCAGGCCGGCAAGGGGCTCGCCGTCGCGGGCATCGTCCTCTCCGTCCTCAGTTGTCTGCTGCTCGTGACCGGCATCGCCACCGGCGGCATCAGCGCGTTCTGGGGCGGCGTCAAGGAGGGTGTGGACGAGGCGGCCCGTTCGAAGTCGCCGTTCGCGCTGCGGGCCGGCCAGTGCTTCACCCCCGACGGCAAGATGGAGGAGTACGCGACGAACGTCACGGTCGTCGACTGCGACCGCCCGCACAACGGCGAGGTCACCGGCGGCTTCAAGCTGACCGGCTTCGACGGATGGCCCGGCGAGGACACGATCGACAGCATCGCGGAGAAGCGCTGCGAGACGATCAGCGCCGGCTACGCGCTGGACACCTGGGCCGTCCCCGCGGACGTCTGGCCGTACTACTACGTTCCCAGCGCCCAGAGCTGGCGGCTCGGCGACCGCACCGTGACCTGCACGTTCGCCGACGAGAAGAAGCCGTTCAAGGGCTCCGTACGCTCCGACGCGACCCTGCTCAGCGACGACCAGGAGTCCTTCCTGAAGACCGTCAACCCGATCGAGACGGTGACGTACCGGGAGCCGGAGGAGGACCCGGACGAGGACTTCACCGCCAACAAGGTGTGGGCCACGGAGCTCCTGGGCGCGATCAACACGGCGTACGCGGGGCTGGGGCAGCGCACCTGGCCCGCCGACTCCGCCGCCTCCGTCGCGGCGCTCCGCAAGCAGCTCGCGGCGGCGTCGAAGCAGTGGCTCAAGCTGGCGACGGCGGCCGACGCGGACGCCTACTGGGAGGCGTACGACCCGGCGTGGGAGGTCCTCCCCGATGACCTGGGCGCGGACGCGCGCACCGCCCTCGACCTGACCGGCACACCGCCGGCGGCCACGTCGGGCGGGGGCGCGTCCGCCTGAGCCCGCGGGTGCGGGAGACGGGGCCGGGTCTCCCTCGGGAGGCCCGGCCCCGTCGTCTGCGGACCGGGCGGTGGTCCGGAGAGCGGCGGCCCGTGACCGACCGCCGCCGCCGGTCCACCGCGAGCGGCGGGGCCGGTCCGCGGTCCGGGGGCCCCGGCCACCGCCGGACGGCGGCCGGGGCGGGGTGTCAGCGCCGGGTCAGACCCCGGTCGATGGCGGTGATCAGCTCACCGTCCGCGGTGTCCCCGTCGAGGGACCAGACCATGGCGCCGCCGAGTCCGTTCTGCCGGACGTAGGACGCCTTGGTGCGCAGCACGGTCGGGTCGTCGTACGTCCACAGGTTGGTGCCGTCGAAGAGCCAGGCGTGGCCGTTGCGGTAGCCGCGGTGGAGCTTGTACGTGCCCGAATCGGCCAGCTTCTTCAGGTACTTGTAGTCCTCGGAGCCCGCCACCCAGGTCGCGGGGGCGGGGCCGGTCGCCGGCTGTCCGAGGCCGTCGCCGCCGCCGGTGACGCCGGTCCAGCCCTGGCCGTAGAACGGCATGCCGACCACGAGCTTGTGGGCGGGGGCACCGCGCCGCAGCCAGGCCTTGACGGTCTGGTCGACGCTGAAGTCGTCCTTGGCGAAGAGCGCGGACTGCTGGGCGGTGGTCTTCTCGCCCGAGACGTGGAAGTCGTAGCCCTGGAGGTTCACGAAGTCGAAGTCCCGCATGATCCTGGAGACCTCGAAGCCCGCGTCGATCTTGGCGGGCGCGGTGGGCACGTACGCGCTGAGCTCGTAGTGCTTGCGCTGCGCCTTCGGCAGCGAGCGGCCGTAGGCGTCGAGCTGGGTGCGGAACTCCCGTACCAGCTTGGTGAAGTTGGGCTTGTCCTCGGGGCGGATCACGTTCCCGGGGGCGCCGTCCGAGCCGGGCCACTCCCAGTCGAGGTCGACGCCGTCGAAGATCCCGGCGGCGGCTCCGGCGCCGCCGCGGGCGCCGTCGACGGGCAGGTTGCCCTTGATGTACGTGTCGACGCAGGAGGCGACGAGGGCCTTGCGGCCGGCGTCGGTGCGCACCGCGTCGGAGAAGTGCGCGGAGCCGGTCCAGCCGCCCAGCGAGATCATGACCTTGAGGCCGGGGTTCTTGGCCTTCAGCTCGCGCAACTCGTTGAAGTTCCCCGCCAGTCGCTGCTCGGCGGTGTCGCCGACGCCGTCCACCGAGGTGGCGGCGTCGACCGGGCGCACGTAGTCCGCCCACGGGTCGGAGCCGGGTGCGTTGCCCATGAGGCACTTGCCGTCCGAGCCGATCACGCCGAAGGCGTAGTTGATGTGGCTGAGCTTGGCGGCGGTGCCGCTCGTCTCCAGGTCTTTGACCTGGAAGTTCCGTCCGTAGATGCCCCATTGGGTGAAGTAGCCGATCCGCTTCAGCTCGGGCTTGTGCCCGGACGGCTGGTGCGCGTCGGCGGTGGGGGCCAGGGTGGCGAGGAGACCGAGAGTGGCCGCGGCGGCCGCACCGAAGGTCAGCTTGGTCATGGCTCTGGGACGCATGGGCTCGTTCCTGTGCGAGGCGGGATGGCGCGTGCGGAGTGGAGCGTGCTGGCAGGAACGTATTGGTCTGTACCAATGCTGGTCAAGAGGGCTGACGTCGCCTATCCGGGGTGACCGTGGGTAGCAAGAGGTGTGATCTCGGAGTCATCACTTCGAGTGAAACTTTGGCCCATGCTTGCGGATCGCGACCGACGGTTGTCAGTCTGTAGCTGTCAGTCAACCTGAGGGGAGTGTCCAGTGACGTTCGGTGAGCAGCCCGCCTATCTGCGCGTGGCGAGCGATCTGCGGGAGAAGATCGCGAACGGCTCGCTTCCGCCGCATACCCGTCTCCCCTCGCAGGCACGCATCCGCGAGGAGTACGGGGTGTCGGACACCGTCGCGCTGGAGGCCCGCAAGGTGCTCATGGCCGAGGGGCTGGTGGAAGGGCGCTCCGGCTCGGGCACCTACGTCCGGGAGCGCCCGGTGCCGCGCAGGATCGCCCGTTCCGGCTACCGTCCCGCGTCGGGCGCCAGCCCCTTCCGGCAGGAGCAGGCGGCCGAAGGGGCCCGCGGCACCTGGGAGTCGAGCAGCGAGCAGGAGCCGGCGGGCGGCGAGGTGGCCGAGCGGCTCGGCATCGAGCCGGGGGAGCGCGTGATGCGCACGCGGTACGTGTACCGGGACGGCGGCGAGCCCATGATGGTCGCCACCTCCTGGGAGCCGCTCGCCGTCACGGGCCGGACGCCGGTCATGCTGCCCGAGGAGGGCCCCCTGGGCGGCTGCGGTGTCGTCGAGCGGATGGCGGCCATCGACGTGGTCGTGGACAACGTGGTGGAGGAGGTCGGCGCCCGGCCCGGCCTCGCCGAGGAACTCCTGGCGCTCGGCGGGGTGCCGGGTCACGTCGTGATGGTCGTGGAGCGCACGTACTACGCCTCGGGCCGGGCCGTCGAGACCGCCGACGTCGTGGTCCCGGCCGACCGCTACCGCCTCTCGTACCACCTGCCGGTGCGGTGACCGTTCAGCGGACCCCGACGTCCGGGCTGCGTGACCGCGAGTTAACCCGGCGTCAACTCGCGTAACCCCGGCGCAACCGCGTGCCGCCGCCGTCCGTCACGACCGGCTCCTACTTTCCTCGTCCGTACCCGCGAACCGGTCGGACGACAGGAACCCTCATGACGGACACGGTCACCACCCCCACCCCGGAGCCGGGTGGGAGCATCTCCCAGGCCCTTGAGGAGCCGTCGGAGGTCGCGCCGCCACCCGGAGGCCCCCGCCGCAGCTACGCCAAGCTGGCCGCCGACGAGAGCCGCGAGGACTACTCGCTGCGCTACGCCCCGCACTCGTTCCGGCGCTGGTCGCCCGGGACCGTCGCGGGAACCGCCCTCGGCGGCATCGCCTATCTCGCCGACTTCGCGATCGGCGCCTCGATCGTCTTCACCTACGGCTTCGGCAGCGGGCTCGCCTCGATCCTCACCGCCGCCACACTCATCTTCCTCACCGGCATCCCCATCGCCAGGGCCTGCGCCACGTACGGCCTGGACATGGACCTCATCACCCGCGGCGCCGGCTTCGGCTACTTCGGCTCGACGCTCACCTCGCTCATCTACGCCTCCTTCACCTTCATCTTCTTCGCCCTCGAAGGCTCGATCATGGCCCAGGCCATGCATCAGGCCGTCGGGCTGCCGGTCGAGGTCGGCTACCTGATCACCACCCTCATCGTCATCCCGATCGTCTTCCGCGGCATGGGAGCCCTGGCCAAGGTGCAGGCCTGGACCCAGCCGGTCTGGATCATCGGCATGGTGCTGCCCTTCGTCGTCCTGGCCTTCGAAGCCCCCGACGCCTGGGGCGCCTTCGCCTCCTTCGGCGGTACGGAGGGAGCCGGCGCCGGCTTCTCGTGGATCGGCTTCGGGCTCGGCACGGGCGTCGCGCTCTCCCTGATCGCCCAGATCGGCGAACAGGCCGACTATCTGCGCTTCATGCCGGCCAGGACGGAGGCCACCAAGCGCCGCTGGAACCTCGCCGTGCTCGCCGCCGGTCCCGGCTGGGTCATCATCGGCGCGGCCAAGCAGCTCGGTGGCGCCTTCCTCGCGTTCGTCGCCCTGGAGGCCGTCGGCAAGACCCACGCCCTGGAGCCGATCGCCCCTCAGATCGAGGCGCTCAAGCCCTGGCTCGGGACGTTCGCCCTGCCCGCCGCCGCGCTCTTCGTGATCGTCTCCCAGGTCAAGATCAACGTCACCAACGCCTACAGCGGGTCGCTGTCCTGGTCGAACTTCTTCTCCCGTGTCACCCACCGGCACCCGGGCCGCGTCTGGTACATCTTCCTCAACCTCGCCATCGCGCTGACGCTGATGGAGATGAACATGTTCGCGGCCCTGAACAAGCTGCTCGGGTTCTACTCCAACGTCGGCATCGCCTGGATCACGGCCGTCGCCGCCGACCTCGTCATCAACAAGCGGGCCGGCTGGAGCCCCCCGTACATCGAGTTCAAGCGCGCCTATCTGTACGCCGTGAACCCGGCCGGCTTCGGTGCCATGGTCGTCGCCTCCATGGTCTCGATCCTCGCCTTCTTCGGTGCCTTCGGTACCTACGCCCAGGCCTTCTCCACCTTCATCGCGGCCGGTCTCGCCCTCGTCCTCTGCCCGCTGATCGCCTGGGCCACCAAGGGCCGCTACTACCTGGCCCGCCCCAACACGGTGAACGGTCCGGCCGCCGGTGCCGTCGACGAGCGGGCGACCCACACCTGCGCCGAGTGTGAGACCGCCTACGAACTCCCCGACATCGCCGACTGCCCGGTGCGGTCCGGCCCGGTCTGCTCCCTCTGCTGCTCGCTCGACGCCACGTGCGGCGACGTCTGCCGCAAGGGCCCCGAGGGCGCCGGCGGTCCCGTCCTGATGCCCGTGCCGACCGTGCCCGGGGCGGCCCCCGGCGCGTGACTTCGGCCTCCCTCCGTCGGTTCCCGGCCGATCCGTATCTCTTTGTGTAAATCCGTATCCGCTGTGTGAAGGTCAGGCGTAAGCTCCGGCATATGCGGATTGCGGTTTCACGGAGATCCTCAACGGCGCCCGGACCGGCGGAGGGAGAAGCCTGATGACCGAGAGCGGCCCTGTTCTCGCCTGGCTCGTCATTCGGCAGGACGACAACGGCAACCGCTACCGGGTGGGGCGGTACGCGACCGAGGACGAAGCGCAGAAGATCGCGGACAGCCTCGACGATCGCGGCCACAAGCAGCTCTACTGGGTCGAGCGCATCGGCACCCCCGCGCTCTGAGTCCGGCGGACGCCGGCCGGGCCCGGCTACGCTCGCGCCCATGACCGAACGCACCACCGACCCCACCGCGCCCCACGAACCCGTCGTGGTCGTCGTCGCGGGCGCCCTGTACGACCGGGGGCGGCTGCTCGCCGCACGCCGCAGCGCCCCCGCCGAGCTCGCCGGCCGCTGGGAACTGCCCGGCGGCAAGCTCGAACCGGGCGAGAGTCCTGAAGAGGCCCTCGTCCGCGAGCTGCGCGAAGAGCTCGGCGTCGAGGTCGAGCCGGGCGAGCGGATCCCCGGCGAGTGGCCGCTGAAGCCCGGATACGTCCTCCGGGTCTGGACCGCCCGGCTGCTCTCGGGCGAACCGCGCCCGCTGGAGGACCACGACGCCCTGCGCTGGCTCGCCCGGTCCGAGCTCGACTCGGTCGACTGGCTCGACCAGGACCGCCCCGCCGTCGCCGAGGCCGCCCGCAGGCTCCCCGCGGCGCCCGACATCGGAGCCCACGGCTGACTTTCTACGCCGTTCGTGCCACCGTGCGCCCGCTGCTGCGCCCAGCGCGATATCCCGCCCCATATTCCGGGTATGTCCTGATTGACCCGTTGAAAGAGGACGTGGTCCTTCCTGCTGACGCACGGCTGGGGAAGTGATCGGGTGTGATCGACACCGACGGCGACCGCGCCGAGTGGAACTTCCCGGCGGAGGCGAACGCCGTGCGCACGGCTCGACATGCCGTGCGCGAGACGCTGCGTGCCTGGGGCCTCGACTCGGCCCTCGGTGATCTGACCGTCCTGCTGGTCAGCGAGCTGGTGACCAACTCCCTGCGCTACGCGTCCGGACCGATCGGGGTCCGGCTCGTCCGCCCCCGACTCGACGGCGGCGACCCCGCCCACCCGCCCGCGCTGCTCGTGGAGGTTTCCGATCCGCTT
This sequence comes from Streptomyces sp. NPDC088553, assembly GCF_044752965.1. Lineage (NCBI taxonomy): Bacteria > Bacillati > Actinomycetota > Actinomycetes > Kitasatosporales > Streptomycetaceae > Streptomyces > Streptomyces sp. NPDC088553. The sequence continues at coordinate 83,476 of NZ_JBIVMG010000007.1, forward strand.
CCGGATCCCCCCACCGAGCGCGCCCCCGGACCCGAGGACGAAGGGGGACGCGGACTCGGTCTGGTGGCCTGTTCCGCACGCCGCTGGGGCACTCGTAAAGGAAGGACCGGCAAAACCGTATGGTTCGAGCTGGCTCTCCCTGGTGAGTAAACAGGGTGGGACAACGATCACCGGTACTCGGCGCGAAGCGAACGAGACCACCCTGTGATCGTGAACGTCGTGCCGTCGGGGCCTGCCGTATTGAATACTGCGGGCATGGCCGGTCCGGTGCGGTGAGCTGGAGGGGACGGTCGCGTGAGCGAGATACCTGAGAAGGCGAGTGGCGGCGTCGTGTGGCAGAGCAGCCCGCCCGGCTCCATCTATGACTACATCCGGGTGGCGTCCTTCTCCATCGGGCCCGACGGACTCGTCGAGCAGTGGAGCCGACGGGCCGTGGACCTCTTCGGGGTGACCGCGGAGGAGGCCAGGGGCAAGGACCCCGTCGAGGCCTTCATGCCCGCCGACCTGCGCGAGCGCGGTCACCGACGGGTCCGGGAGATCCTCGACGGCAAGGAGTGGACAGGCCTCGTCCCCTTCCGGATCCCCGGCGACGACCGGCCCCACGGCATCGCCGAGATGTACGTCATGCCGAGCGAGACCCAGACCGGGGAGCGGGCCGCGCTCTGCATCGTCGTCGACGTCCGCGCCCTGCGCCGCATCGAGACCGACCTCGCCGCCTCCCAGGCGATATTCGGCCAATCCCCCTTCGGCTTTCTCCTCTTCGGCACCGACCTCACCGTGAAGCGGGCCAACCGGCGCTTCGCCACCGTCTTCGGCGGCTCCGCCGACGACCACCGCGGCCGCACCGTCCACGACTACCTCAACCTGCCCGAGGCCGACCGGATGACCGCGGCCCTCCGCAGCGTCCTGGAGACCGGGGAGTCCGTCACCGACTTCGAGATCGTCGGCGCCGCACCCGGCTCCCGCGACCGCCGCCACTGGTCCATCAACCTCTACCGCGTGCACAGCGGATCCGGCCGCCCGATCGGCGTCGCCGGCCTCGGCATCGACGTGACCCGCCGCCACAACGCCGCCAGGGAAGCCGCCAGCGCCCGCCGCAACCTCGCCCTCCTCAACGAGGCGGGCGCCCGCATCGGCAACTCCCTCGACCTGGAGGCCACCGCCCGCGAGCTGCTGGACGTCGCCGTCCCCGGCTTCTGCGACCTCGCCTCCGTCGACCTCTACCAGGGCCTGCTCACCGGCGACGAGGCACCGCCCGGCCGATGGGGCAGCTCCCACGACGTCGGTTACGGGGCCGGCAGCGCCGAACTCCGCAGGGTCGCCTTCGCCAGCGCCGTCTCCGACACCCCCCGGAGAACCGAGGACAGCCACGGACCGGCCGGCAGCTGTTGCGGACCCGAACCGATCGAGGTCGGCGCCGTCCACCGCTACCCCTTCAACTCGCCCTGCGCCGGGGCCCTGCGCACCGGCCGCCTCCGCACCGTGCCCGGGCTCGACGGCGAACTCGTCCAGACCACCCTGGTCGTCCCGATGGTCGCCCACGACACCGTCGTCGGACTCGTCCAGTTCTCCCGCACCAAGGGCAGCGAGTCCTTCGGGGAGCGCGACCGCGCCCTCGCCGTCGAACTCGCCGCCCGCGCCGCCGTCTGCATCGACAACGCCCGCCTCTACCGCCGCGAGCACGAGCGGGCCCTGATCCTCCAGCGCAGCCTGCTCCCGCCCGGCGACCCCGAGGCGGCCGGCCTCGACATCGCCTGCCGCTACCTCCCCGGCACCGCCGCCACCGAGGTCGGCGGCGACTGGTTCGACGTCATCGAACTCCCCGGCCACCGCACCGCCCTCGTCATCGGGGACGTCATGGGCCGGGGCCTGCGCGCCGCCGTCGCCATGGGCGAACTGCGCACCGCCGTCCGCACCCTCGCCCAGCTCGACCTGGAGCCGGCCGAAGTCCTCTCCCACCTCGACGAGATCGCCCGCGGCCTCGGCGCCCCCATCGGCGCCCAGCAGTCCCGCGGCCACAAGTCCCGCGGCCCCGAACTCTCCGAGGTCTACCTCGCGACCTGCGTCTACGCCGTCTACGACCCGGTCACCCGCCGCTGCACCTTCGCCAACGCCGGACACCTCCCGCCGGTGCTCGTCGAACCCGGCGAAGAGGCCCTGCTGCTCGACGTACCCCCCGGGATGCCGCTCGGGGTCGGCGGCGAACCCTTCGAGGAGGTCGAGGTCGAACTCCCCGAAGGCGCCCTCCTCGCGCTCTACACCGACGGGCTCGTCGAATCCCGCGACCATCCCCTCGACGAGGGCCTGAGCGCCTTCCGGCGCGCCCTCACCGACCCCGCCCGCCCCCTGGAGGACGTCTGCGACCGGGTCCTGACCAGCCTGGAGACCGGACACGGCGAGGACGACATCGCCCTCCTCATGGCCAGGATCCAGGGACTGCCCAGCGAGGCCGTCGGCGACTGGCGGCTGCCCAGGGAACCCCGCTCGGTCGGCCGGGCCCGTGAACTCGCCCGCACCCAGCTCAAGGCCTGGGACCTCGAACCGCTCGTCGACACCGTCGAACTCCTCGTCAGCGAGCTCGTCACCAACGCGCTGCGCTACGGCGAGGGCGAGATCCGGCTCCGGCTGCTCCGCGACCGCACCCTCGTCTGCGAGGTCTGGGACGCCGGCCTGGTGCAGCCCCGGCGCCGCCGCGCCAAGGACACCGACGAGGGTGGCCGGGGCCTCCAGCTGGTCGGGCTGCTCAGCTCCTCCTGGGGCTCGCGCCGCACCCCGCGCGGCAAGACCGTCTGGTTCGAACTGGCCCTGCCGGACGGCGAAGGGGCGGCGGAACCCACGGTGGAACAGCTCCTCAGCATGTTCTGACAGCCGCCGCACCCACCCGACCGCACGCCTGAGCCCACGCCCGGCCCCGGCCGCGCGGGCGACCCCGGCCGGCCATCCGGTCAGCCCTTGAGCGCCGCCAGCCGGGCCTCGATCTCGGCACTGTCGCCCAGCGCGTCCAGCTGCTCGAACTGGGCGTCCAGGGAGGACGCGGCGAGCTCCTGCTTGCCCATCGCCCGAGCCTCCTCCCGGCGCACCTTGTCCTCGAACCGGCTCAGCTCGCTGGTCGGGTCGAGCACGTCGATGCTCTTCACCGCGTCCATCATCGTGTTCTGCGCCCGGGCCGACGTGGCGCGGGCCACCAGCTCGTCGCGCTTCGCCTGCAACTCGCCGAGCTTGGCCTTCATCTGGTCGAGGCCCGTCCTGAGCTTCGACACCACCTCGGTCTGCGCGGCGATCGTCGGCTCCGCCGTCCGCGCCTCCTTCTCCGACTGGAGCTGACGACCCAGCGCCACCTTCGCCAGATTGTCGAAGCGGTCCGCCTCCGCCGCCTGCCCGCCGCTCCGCAGCTCGTCGCCCTTCCGGCTGGCGGCCAGCGCCTTGCCGCCCCACTCCTTCGCCGCCTCCACGTCCTCCTGGTGGTCCTGCTCCATCAGACGGAGGTTGCCGATGGTCGCGGCCACCGCCTCCTCCGCCTCCGCGATGTTGCTGGAGTAGTCCCGGATCAGCTGGTCCAGCATCTTCTGCGGATCCTCCGCCTGGTCCAGCAGCGCGTTGATGTTGGCCTTCGCCAGCTGGGTGACCCGGCCGAGGATGGTCTGCTTGCTCATGGCACTTCTCCTTGAGAGGGACAGAAAAGGGGGAGGACGCGCAGCGCGCCGCCCTCAGAAACGGCCTCCGCCGCCCAGCCGGCCGCGCGTGCCGCTGCCGCCGAAGCTGCCGGGCCCGCCGCCGAGACCTCCGCCCCCGAAACCCCCGCCCGAACCCCCACCGAACCCCCCATGTCCGCCTCCCCTTCCCCCGCCGAACAGTCCGCCGAGGATGATGCCGCCGAGCACCGCACCGCCGAGCCCGCCGCCACCGCCCCCTCCTACCCCTGATACACCGCCCAGGCCGTTCGGGTTCCCATACCTCCGGACGTCCTGCTCGGCGAGGTCCTGGGCCCGCCGCGCGAGGGCGTCCGCCTGCTGGGCCTCCGCGAGGGCGGCCTGCGGGTCGTCGGCCTCGGCGAGCCCCCGCGCCTTCTCCCAGCGCCGCTGGGCCTCGGCAAGGCGCGTACGGGCCTCACTGCCCACGGCGCCCCGGTGGGTGGTGATGTAGTCCGAGGCCGCCCCGATCGCCGAGCGGGCCGTCAGCATCGCCTGGTCGAGGAGCGCGCGGGCGCGCCGGCTGCCCGACTCGCGCTCCCGCGCGCCCTCCAGCGCCTCGTCGAGCACGGTGTCGGCCTCCTCCACCCGGCGCAGGGAGTCGAGCGGGTCGTACCGCCCGGTGTCCATCACCCGCCGCACCTCTCCGAGCACCGACTCGGCGCGGGCGATCCGGCCCCGGAGGTCGGCCGTCGACCCTTCGGTCGTCCCCTGCAGCAGCCCCCGGGCCTCCGCCAGGTCGGCGTCCGTCTCCGACAGGGCTCCCGGCAGCTTGCCGACCGCCTCGGCCAGTTCCTGCGCCCGCCGGTCCACCGCCTCGACCAGCCGGGCCGCCTGGTCCACGGCACCCTCGGCCGCCCGGATGTGGACGGCGGCCCCGCCGTTGTCACCCTCGTCGATCTGCAGGCGGGCCTGGCCGATGTGGGTCGTCGCGAAGACGAGCCGGTCCTTGGCCTGTTCGACGTCGCCGGCGACGGGCGCGGCCGCCGTCTCGGCGTACCGCTCGCGCATCGCCGTCAGGGCCGCCTCTGCCATGCCCATCCTGCCGGTCTGCTCCCGGACGGCGGCCTCGACGGTGGCCAGCGCCTCGGGCGCGGTCCGCTCCAGGGCCCGCAGCCTGTCGAAGTCCTCGCTCTCGGCGTCGAGCCGGGCGTCGGCCTCCGCGCAGCGCCGCAGGATCTCCTCCAGCATGCTCCGCCGGGTCGGATCGTCCTCGGGGAACGCGTCGTCGAGTTTCTGCCGCAGCCGGAACGAGGCCGTCAGCTGCTCCTCGGCGAAGGCGACCGCCTCGGTGAAGGGGCGGACGGCCTCCTCGCCGAACTGGGCGGTCGCGAAGCCGAGTTCCTCCTGGCTGGTGCGGACGGCGTCGTCGGTGGCGACCAGTGTCCGCCGGGCCTGCCCGTCGAGCTCGTCGAGGGACGGCGGCGCGGGTTCCTTCGGCGGGCCCCAGCCCTGTCCGCCCTGGGGGGTGGTGCGGGTCTCGGTCCGCCGGCGCCGCTTGGTGAACGCGTAGGCCGCCACGGCGCCGGCGCCGCCGACCAGGACCACCGGCAGGACGAGATCGGTCGCCGAGGTGCCGTCGTCGACCGCGCCGCCGGGATCGGCGGGGCCGGGGGTGATGGCCGGAACGGGGACGGGCTGCCCGGCGAGGACGGCGGAGTAGCCGTCGGCCGCGCCGATCGCGGCGCCCGCCCAGTCGTTCTGCCGCAGCGCCGGTTCGATCGCGGTCCGGGCCACGGTGTCGAGCTGGCCCTGGGTGAGGCGGGCGTCCGGGTCGGCGGAGTAGCCGTACTGGCGGTCGTGGGTGGCGACGGCGAGCAGGACGTCGTCGACGCCGAGTCCGTTGCGCTCGGCGGTGGCGTCGGCCCAGGCCTGGCCCGTGCGCCCGGAGAAGTCCCGTACGTAGACGACGAAGAGCTGGATCCGCCGGTCGTCGTAGAGCCGGTCGAGGGCCTGGACCACGGAGGCGCGGCGGTCGCCCAGCGCGTCCACCCGGTCGGTGATCTGCCCGTCACGGGACAGGGCGACGGGGTCGTCGGCACGGGCACCGTGAACGGCGGGCACGAGGAGCCACCACGCCGCCACCAGTACCGCGAGAAGGGCTCGGGTGGCTATTCGCGTCACAAGGGGGAGGTTATGTCCGGGTATGTCGCCCCGCGACCGGACGACCCGCGGCCGGAGTGCCACCGCAGCCCCACGGAAACCATTCTCCACAGCGCTGCGTCACTGTCGGTAGCCACGGCTACGGTGAGAAGCGGTGGGACGCGGTGGGACACGTGACACGACGGCACGAGGGGGCTCGGGTGAGTGGACGGCTGAGGAGAATGTGGCGACGGGGGCGCTGGTTCGTGCTCGTGCTCGCCCTCGTCCTCGTGGTGCCCCCGCTGTTCGGCGCGGTCGCCCTGCGCGTCAGCTACGCGGGTGACCTCAGGGACGACGCGAAGACCCGGGACAAGGACGCCGTCTGGCTCGGCCACGCCTGGGTCGACGGACGGAAGAAGGAGGCCGACCTCGCCGCGTTCGCCGCCCGGATCAAGGACACGGGCATACGCGACCTGTACGTCCACGCCGGGCCCCTGGAACACGACGGCACCCTGCCCGCCGCCGGATACCCGCGCGCGAAGTGGTTCATCGACGCCGTGCACCGCACGATGCCCGGGATACGGGTGCAGGCCTGGCTCGGTGACGTCCTGGCCAACGACGGACCCGACGGACTGCACCTCGACAGGGCCGGGACCCGCGCGGCCGTGGTGACCTCGGCCCGGCAGATCCTGGACGCCGGCTTCGACGGGGTCCACTTCGACCTGGAGCCGCTGCTCTCCGACGACGCCGACTACCTCTCCCTCCTCGACGACCTCGGAGAGGTCACCCGGCCGCGGAAGGCGCAGCTCTCGATCGCCGCCCACCAGATCGACCCCCTGCCCGGCCTGCACTCGGCCAACAGCCTGCTCACGGGCAAGGAGAAGTGGTGGTCGCAGGAGTTCTTCGGTCAGGTCGCCCGGCGCGTGGACCAGATCGCCGTCATGTCGTACGACACGTGGATGCCGCTGGAGAGCCTCTACGGGGGATACGTCGCCCAGCAGACCAGCCTCGCCCTCGAAGTGACCCCCGAGTCGACCGACCTCCTGATGGGACTCCCCTTCTTCCACGAGGACGACCTCGGCCACCACGAGGACGCGGAGACCGTCGAGGCCGCCGTCCGGGGCGTCCGACTCGGCCTCGGGCGCACCGACCCCGACCGCGCGCGGTTCGGCGTCGCTCTGTACGTCGACTTCGCCGCCGAGGAGGGCGACTGGGCGGCCTATCGCGCCGACTGGCACTGAGCCCCTGCCGCGGGTCACCCGGGCACGACGCCGTACACCCGGGAGCGACCCCGCGTGCCGGGGCTGGTCGGGCCGGAGGAGGATGGGGCCATCGGCGGCGAACCGCCGCCGCGCACAGGGGGAGTACGCCATGACAAGCCGTCTCTTGATGCCCTTCCGGACCGCAGGCGCGGGTTCCGCACCCGACGCGGAGACCGCGGGGTCGACCCGCCCCACACCGATCCTGGACCTGGCGCACCCCCGGGTCGCCGGGCTCGTGAACCAGGTGCGCCGCGAGGCGGACGAGCGGGGCGCGACGACCGACCGCGACCGGCTCCGGACCGCCCACGGCATCATCGCCGCCACCGTGCGGCCGGTGTACTCCGTGGAGGACCTGCGGCGGGTGTCGCGGACGCTGCGGCTCGGGCGCGGCTCGTGCAGTCAGCGCATGGCGGTCCTGGAGGCGGTGGCCCGGTCCCTCGACGTGCCCACGCGGGTGCGGGGCCTGCTCGTCGACGGCGCCTTCTGGTACCCGCGCTTCCCGAAGCTGCGCCCTTTCGTGCCCGAGGAGGTGCTGCTCGCCTGGCCCGAGTTCCAGCTCGACGACACCTGGGTGCCGGTCGCGGAGCTCTTCGCGAACCGGGAGGAGTCGGAACCGGCCGCCGCGGACGCCTTCACCAACGCCGGCGCGGAGACCCTCTTCGAGGCCGTGGCGCGGACCACCGTCGACTGGGACGCCCCGGCCGCCTGCGCCGGATCGGCCCCCTGCGACCTCTCCGCCCACCTGCGGACCGACCTGGGCCGCTTCACCTCCCGCGACGAGCTGTTCGCCCGGCACGGTCAGACCCTCTGCCTCCCCGCCCGCACCCTCGCCGAGCCGCTCCTCGGCCGCTGGAGCGCGGGCGCGGGCGGGGACACGAGCCCTATGTCGTCCTCCGCCGCCTGATCGTGTTGCCGAGCCACACCAGCGGGTCGTACTTCCGGTCCACGACCCGCTCCTTCATCGGGATCAGGGCGTTGTCGGTGATGCGGATGGACTCCGGGCACACCTCCGTACAGCACTTGGTGATGTTGCAGTAGCCGAGTCCGTGCTCCTCCTGTGCCGTCCGCCGCCGGTCGAGTCCGGCCTCCTCGGCCGCGTCCAGCGGGTGCATGTCGAGTTCCGCGACCCGCATGAGGAACCGGGGCCCGGCGAAGGCCTCCTTGTTCTCCTCGTGGTCGCGCACCACGTGGCAGGTGTCCTGGCACAGGAAGCACTCGATGCACTTCCTGAACTCCTGCGAGCGCTCCACGTCCTCCTGCCGCATCCGGTACTCGCCGGGACCCACCCCGGCGGGCGGCACGAAGGCGGGGATCTCCCGGGCCTTCGCATAGTTGAAGGACACGTCCGTGACCAGGTCGCGCACGACCGGGAAGGCGCGCATCGGGGTCACGGTGATCACCTCGTCCCGGGCGAACACCGACATCCGGGTCATGCAGAGCAGCCGCGGCCTGCCGTTGATCTCGGCCGAGCACGAACCGCACTTGCCCGCCTTGCAGTTCCACCGCACCGCGAGATCCGGCGTCTGGGTGGCCTGCAGGCGGTGCACCACGTCGAGAACGACCTCGCCGTCGTGGACCTCCACCGTGTAGTCGGTCAGTTCGCCGCCGTCGGCGTCTCCCCGCCACACCCGGAACCGCGCGTCGTACGTGCTCATGCGCCGTGCCCCCCTTCCGTGCCCTCCGGACCTTCCGTGCTCTCCCGGCCCTCCAGCTCGTCCTCGGCGAGGTACTTCGCCAGCTCCTCCTGTTCGAACAGCGCGAGCAGATCGGGCCGTATGGGCTCCGTACGGGTCCGTTCCAGGGCGATCCCGTCGCCGTCCAGCCGGCACAGCAGGTTCACCGGGCGCCAGGCGCGGTCCATCGCGGGGTAGTCCTCGCGGGTGTGCCCGCCGCGGGACTCGGTGCGTTCCAGGGCGGCGCGGGCCACGCACTCGCCGACGAGCAGCATGTTCCGCAGGTCGAGGGCGAGGTGCCAGCCGGGGTTGAACTGCCGGTGGCCCTCGACCACGACCCGCCGGGCCCGGGCGCGCAGGGCGGCGATCCGGTCGAGCGCCTCGGCCATCTCGCCCTCCCGCCGGATGATCCCGACGAGGTCGTTCATCGTCTGCTGGAGTTCCTGGTGGAGGGTGTACGGGTTCTCCGGGTGGCCCGCGCCTTCCCCGGGCCACCCGCCGCTTCCGCCGGACGCCGACCCGAACGGAGCCAGCGCCTCCGCCGCCGCGGCCTCGACGTCCGCCGCGACGATCCCGCCGCCGACCCCCGACAGCGCGTACTGCGCCGCGTACAGCCCGGCCCGCCGGCCGAAGACCAGCAGGTCGGAGAGGGAGTTCCCGCCGAGCCGGTTGGAGCCGTGCATGCCGCCGGCCACCTCACCGGCCGCGAACAGCCCGGGCACCCCCACCGTCGCCGCCGTCTCGGAGTCGACGTTGACCCCGCCCATCACGTAGTGGCAGGTGGGGCCCACCTCCATGGCCTCCGCCGTGATGTCGACATCGGCCAGCTCCTTGAACTGGTGGTACATCGACGGCAGCCGCCGCTTGATCGTCTCGGCCGGCATCCGGGTCGACACGTCCAGGAACACCCCGCCGTGCGGGGACCCGCGCCCCGCCTTCACCTCGGAGTTGATGGCCCGCGCCACCTCGTCGCGCGGCAGCAGCTCGGGCGGGCGGCGGTTGTGGTCGGGGTCCTCGTACCAGCGGTCGCCCTCCTCCTCCGTCTCCGCGTACTTCTCCTTGAAGACGTCGGGGACGTAGTCGAACATGAAGCGCCGGCCCTCGGAGTTCCGCAGGACTCCGCCGTCCCCGCGGACGGACTCGGTGACGAGGATGCCCTTCACCGACGGCGGCCAGACCATGCCGGTCGGGTGGAACTGCACGAACTCCATGTTCACCAGGGGGGCGCCCGCGAGCAGGGCGAGCGCGTGCCCGTCTCCGGTGTACTCCCAGGAGTTCGAGGTCACCTTGAAGGACTTGCCGATGCCACCGGTCGCGAGGACGACCGCGGGCGCCTCCAGGACGAGGAAGCGCCCGCTCTCCCGCTCGTAACAGAAGACCCCGGAGACCCGCCCGTCCCCGTCCTTGAGGATCCGGGTGACGGTGAACTCCTGGAAGACCTTCAGCCGGCCCTCGTGGTCGCCGGTCTCGCGGTGGTCCTCCTGCTGGAGCCCGACGGACCTCTGCTGGAGGGTGCGGAGCAGTTCGAGACCGGTGCGGTCGCCGACGTGCGCGAGCCGCGGGTACTCGTGGCCGCCGAAGTTGCGCTGCGAGATCCGGCCGTCGGGGGTGCGGTCGAAGAGCGCCCCCCAGGTCTCCAGCTCCCAGACCCGCTCGGGGGCCTCCTGGGCGTGCAGTTCGGCCATCCGCCACTGGTTGAGGAACTTCCCGCCGCGCATGGTGTCGCGGAAGTGGGTCTTCCAGTCGTCCTGCGGGTGCACATTGGCCATGGAGGCGGCGATGCCGCCCTCGGCCATCACGGTGTGGGCCTTGCCGAAGAGGGACTTGCAGATGACCGCCGTACGGGCGCCCGCACGGCGTGCCTCGATCGCGGCCCGCAGCCCGGCGCCGCCCGCGCCGACCACGACCACGTCCCACTGCTCTCGATCGACGTGCGTCATCTCAGAAGAACCTCGGGTCGTCGAAGGTGCCGGTGGCGAGCAGGTACACGTACAGGTCGCAGAGGGCGACGCTGATCAGGGAGGACCAGGCGAGCAGCATGTGACGGGTGTTCAGCCGGCCCACCCAGGTCCACAGCCGGTAGCGGACCGGATGCTTCGAGAAGTGCTTGAGCCGTCCGCCGACGATGTGCCGGCAGGAGTGGCAGGAGAGGGTGTACGCCCAGATGAGGGCGATGTTGACGAGGAAGAGGAGCGTCCCGAGCCCCGCGTGGCCCCAGGCGTAGTCGGCGTTCCGGAAGGTGAGCACGGTGTCGTACGTGAGGATTCCGGCCACCGGCAGCGCCGCGTAGAAGAAGTAGCGGTGGAGGTTCTGCAGGAGCAGCGGGAAGCGGGTCTCGCCCGTGTAGGAGGCGTGGGGCTCGGCGACCGCGCAGGCCGGGGGAGAGGCCCAGAAGCCCCGGTAGTACGCCTTCCGGTAGTAGTAGCAGGTCAGCCGGAAGCCCAGCGGGAAGACCAGGATCAGCAGGGCGGGCGAGAGCCCCCACCAGCTGCCGAAGATCTCCCAGTTCGGTCCGCCCCTCATGGGGACGCAGTTCTCCGCCAGACAGGGCGAGTAGAACGGCGAGACGTAGGGGGCGGCGTAGTAGTCGGCGTTGGCGAAGGCCCGCCAGGTCGAGTACGCGACGAAGGCGAGCAGTCCGGCGGCCGTCGCCGCGGGGGAGAGCCACCAGCGGTCGGTGCGCAGATGTCGGGCGGCGATGGCGGCGCGCCCCGGGGAGCGCACCCCCGTGGCGGATCCGGGCGGTTCCGTACCTGTGGCCAACGGGCCCTCCTCGGCTCTACGGCGCGTGGCGGTCGCGTGCTCCCAGTCCCTCGTCGTCGGTGTCCGTCCACAGCCCGGAGTCGTACGGGGTGTCGGGGATGGTCACCAGGCTGTCGGCGCGGCCCTCGGACGGCGGCCGGGGCGCGCCCCGCTCCGTACCGACGCGGCGTTCCAGCTCTTCGACCGTGTGTTCCAGGTCTTGCAGGCGACGCCTGACGGCCGCCAGATCGTCCTGAACGGACATGGTTGCCCTCACTTCCGCGAGCGCGGGTCACACGCGAGTGTCGCGCGTCACATCCCGCTTGTGAAGCCGTGCGTAGGTGATTCCACCCGTCCGGAGCGTCCCGGTCCCCGGCGGGTTGGGCCGCACGAGTGGGGTTTTCCGGACGTGCCGCCGTGTCGCCGTGGCCGGATCCACTCCGTCCTTTTCAGTGTATGAGCAATAGGTGTGATCATCTCCAAATGGAATGAATCTGGACGAAGGGGTACAAGTCATGTCCCAGATCGGCGCCCCTCGCGGGAGGACATGCTCCAGGAGCCCCCGCTCCCGCACGCTCCGCTCCGTCGCCACCCTGACCAGCGCCGTCCTCGCCGTCGCCGTCCTCGCCGGGTGCAGCTCCACCGACGAGGCCGACGAGGCCCGGGCCGCGGCCCAGGACAACGCGCCCGCCGCCCGCGACAAGGTCGCCGACGGAGGCACCCTGCGCTGGGCCGTCGACGCGCTCCCCACCACCCTCAACACGTTCCAGGCCGACGCCGACGGCACCACGTCCCGGATCGCCGGGGCCGTACTCCCCTCCCTCTACACGCTCGACGAGCGGGGCCGGCCGCGGCTCAACCCCGACTACCTGGAGACCGCGCAGGTCGTCGAGACGGAGCCCAAGCAGGTCGTCCTCTACAAGCTCAACCAGCAGGCGGTGTGGAGCGACGGACGCGAGATCGGGGCGGCCGACTTCGTGGCCCAGTGGCGGGCGCTGAGCGGCCGCGACACCGCGTACTGGACCGCGCGGAACTCCGGCTACGAGCGGATCGAGAAGATCGAGCGGGGCAAGAACGACCTGGAGGTACGGGTCACCTTCTCCAAGCCCTACGCCGACTGGCAGTCCCTCTTCACCCCGCTCTACCCGAAGCAGGTGATGGGCTCCCCGAACTCCTTCAACGACGGGGCCCGCACCACCCTCAAGGCCACCGCAGGACCGTTCCTGCTGAAGGCGATCGACCGCAAGAACGGCGATGTCACCCTCGCCCGCAACCCCCGCTGGTGGGGACAGCCCGCCAAGCTCGACAGCGTGGTCCTCAAGGCCGTCGCCCGCGCCGACCGGGCCGACGCCCTGGCCGCGGGGACCCTCGACCTGGCCGAGATCGACCGGTCCACCGCCGAACGCATCTCCCTCGCCCTCCGCGACGCCCGCGCCGGACGCAGCGGCGCCCAGGCCGCCGTCGCCCATGGGCCCGGCTCCTCCATCACCCCCTCCAAGGCCCTGAAGTCCTGGGCGCTGGCCCACGGCTCCGACGACGAGAAGGCCCAGGAGGTCCAGGCCGCCCGCGAGAAGAACCAGAAGGCCATCGCCGCGTACGCGACCGCCCAGGACACCCTGGCGAAGTACGTCGTCCGCAAGTCCCTGGAGCCCGCCTACACCCAGCTCTCGCTGAACGGCGAGTCCGGGCCGCTCGCCGACGAGCGGGTACGGCGCGCGGTGGCCCGCGCGATCAACCGCCGGGAACTGGCCGAATCCGTACTCAAGCCGCTCGGCCTCCCGGCGGAACCTCCCGGCAGCCACCTGGCCCTCGCCGGCCAGGCCGCGTACGCGGACAGCAGCGACGCCCTCGGCAACCAGGACACCGCGGAGGCGCGGGCCCTCCTCGCCGACGCGGGCTGGGTCCCCGGCGGCGCGGTCAGGAAGCCCGCGGAAGCGGGCACCAAGGCGGGCAGCGAGGCCGAGGAGAAGGCCGCGGGGCAAAAGGCCGGTGAAAAGGAGAAGGCCGGTGAGAGCGGCGCGAAGACGGAAGGCGCCGACAAGGAGGCGGCGGAGAAGGACGCGGCGAAGGACGCGGCCGCCACTGACGCCAAGAAGCGGGCCGCCGACACCGCGTCCGACGAGGGCCTCTACATCGTCGGCGACGACAAGCCGGGCGAGCGCCGCGCCGCCCCCGTCATCGGCGCCGGCGGACCCGAGAACGGCACCGGCATCCTCGCCCCGGCCCCCGCGGCCGCACGTCAGAGCGCCGCGCTCCTCGCCCGCGCCGAGGCACTCGACACGGGTACGGGTGCCGGCGCCCACGCCGCCCAGACGATCGCGCGCACGGACAAGGGCGTCGCCGGCGCCTACGCCCCGCGCGGCACCGCCGCCCCCGTGACGGCGCCCGAGGCGAGCAAGGCCCTCGGCAAGGACGGCAAGGCGCTCAGCCTCCGCTTCGTCCTGCCGTCCGGCCCCGGCTCCGAGTCGCTGCGCGCGGTCGGCGACCGCATCGTCCGGATGCTCGACGCGGTCGGCATCCGCACCGAGGTCACCAAGGTCTCCGACGACAGCTTCTTCAAGGACCACGTGGCCTCGGGCGACTACGACCTGGCCCTCTACTCCTGGCCCGCCTCCGCCTTCCCGGCGACCGACGCCCGGCCGATCTTCGCCAAGCCCGAGCCCGCGTCGGACGGCTCCCTCCTGGTCGAGCAGAACTACTCGCGGGTCGGCACCGACCGCATCGACCAGCTCTTCGACCAGGCGGCGGGGACGCTCGACGAGGAGGAGGCCCGGGAGCTGGTGCGCCAGGCCGACGCCCGGATCTGGGCGGCCGCCGGCTCCATCCCCCTCTATCAGCGCCCCCAGCTCGTCGCCGCCAAGGCGGATCTGGTGAACGCCGGAGCCTGGGGCCTGGGCGGTCCGCGCTACCAGGACATCGGCTTCAAGAAGCGCGATACCCCCAAGGGCGCCGAGCGCAACCGCTGAGCACACCGCACCCCCGGGGCGACCGGGCCACCCGCCCGGGGGCACCGAACGCACGTAAAGCCCTGAAAGCCCTGAAACCGCAGGTCACAACCTCAGAACCAGCTCAATTTCCTTGCCCGCCGGTGATCCCGGCGGGCAGGATCGCGTCGGCCCTTTGACCCGGTCGCACGACCTCCGCACGACCTCCCCCACACCCTTGCTCACTCGCAGTGCAACTTCTCGGATCTTGGCCGGGGAAGCCCCTTGCGCGGCAGCCCCGTACCATAGGACATAGCCGTGGCGCGTCCGCCCGGCGGGCGTACGAGGAACTGACGCCGCATCCCACGATCCGAGAGAAGCGCAAGCACCCATGCCCACGCGCCACGACATCCGTAACGTCGCCATCGTCGCCCACGTCGACCATGGCAAGACGACCATCGTCGACGCCATGCTCAAGCAGGCCGGTGCCTTCGCCGCCCACCAGCAGCTCGACGACCGCATGATGGACTCGAACGACCTGGAGCGTGAGAAGGGCATCACGATCCTCGCCAAGAACACGGCGGTGAAGTATCACCCCAAGGACGGCGGGGCCCCGATCACGATCAACATCATCGACACCCCCGGTCACGCCGACTTCGGTGGCGAGGTCGAGCGCGGTCTGTCGATGGTGGACGCGGTCGTCCTCCTCGTGGACGCCTCGGAGGGTCCGCTCCCGCAGACCCGCTTCGTGCTGCGCAAGGCCCTCCAGCAGCGCAAGCCCGTCATCCTCTGCATCAACAAGACGGACCGCCCGGACTCCCGGATCGACGAGGTCGTCAACGAGACCTACGACCTCTTCCTCGACCTGGACGCCGACGAGGACCAGATCGAGTTCCCGATCGTCTACGCCTGTGGCCGTGACGGCGTCGCCTCGCTGACCAAGCCGGAGAACGGCACCGTTCCCGCGGACAGCGACAACCTGGAGCCGTTCTTCTCCGCCATCCTGGAGCACGTTCCGGCCCCGGTGTACGACGAGGAGGCGCCGCTCCAGGCCCACGTCACCAACCTGGACGCCGACAACTTCCTCGGCCGCATCGCGCTGCTCCGCGTCGAGCAGGGCGAGCTGCGCAAGGGCCAGACGGTCGCGTGGATCAAGCGGGACGGCACGATCTCCAACGTCCGCATCACCGAGCTGATGATGACCGAGGCGCTCACCCGCAAGCCCGCCGAGGTCGCCGGCCCCGGTGACATCTGCGCCGTCGCCGGTATCCCCGACATCATGATCGGCGAGACCCTGGCCGACCCGGAGAACCCGATCGCGCTTCCGCTGATCACGGTCGACCAGCCGGCCATCTCCATGACCATCGGCACCAACACCTCGCCGCTCGTCGGCCGCGGTGGCACCGGCAAGGGCGCGGACGCCAAGTCCGCGGTCAAGCAGCGCAAGGTCACCGCCCGCCAGGTCAAGGACCGCCTCGACCGCGAGCTGATCGGTAACGTCTCGCTCCGCGTGCTCGACACCGAGCGCCCGGACGCCTGGGAGGTCCAGGGCCGTGGTGAGCTCGCGCTCGCCATCCTGGTCGAGCAGATGCGCCGCGAGGGCTTCGAGCTCACCATCGGCAAGCCGCAGGTCGTCACCAAGGAGGTCGACGGCAAGGTGCACGAGCCCGTCGAGCGCCTCACGGTCGACGTTCCCGAGGAGCACATGGGTGCGGTCACGCAGCTCATGGGTGTCCGCAAGGGCCGCATGGACAACATGTCGAACCACGGCTCCGGCTGGGTCCGCATGGAGTTCGTCGTTCCGTCCCGTGGCCTCATCGGCTTCCGTACGGAGTTCCTCACCAACACCCGCGGTACGGGCATCGCCCACTCGATCCACGAGGGTCACGAGCCGTGGTTCGGCACGCTGACGACCCGTAACAACGGTTCGCTGGTCGCCGACCGCGCCGGTGCCGTCACCGCCTTCGCGATGACGAACCTGCAGGAGCGCGGTGTCCTGTTCACCGACCCCGGCACCGAGGTGTACGAGGGCATGATCGTCGGCGAGAACTCGCGCTCCGACGACATGGACGTGAACATCACCAAGGAGAAGAAGCTCACCAACATGCGCTCCGCCTCCGCCGACTCCTTCGAGGCGATCGTCCCGCCGCGGAAGCTCTCCCTGGAGCAGTCCCTGGAGTTCTGCCGCGACGACGAGTGCGTCGAGGTCACCCCGGAGGCCGTGCGTATCCGCAAGGTCATCCTGGACCAGAACGCGCGTGGCCGTGCGTCCTCGCGCGCCAAGAACGGCTGAGCCTGACTGGCCGAAAGCAGTACGGCCGAGCCGGCTGAAGATCGCTTGAGTTCGGCCGCATGCGGCTGATGACAGTGGGGTAGATCACGATCCTGTGATCTACCCCGCTTTCGGTTCGACACGACGCCGGCACCGGAGCCCGGACGCCCACAAGGAGTGTGGGAGTCCGGGCTTTTCGTCAACTTCCGTCAACTCCATTTCGGAGGCCGGGTGTCCGCATATCGGCCATCGCTCTCCGGTACGTGTGTTAACGGTCCGTTTCGGGGGTGTCTGTCTGTGCTCAGTTTGTCCGGATTTCGGTATCCGGGGGTGTGGTGATGTTGTCAAAACGAGACCACTTAAGTGTGGTTTACAGCCCGGACGTACTTAATAGTTGGCTCCATTGAGCTCGGGTCAATGGGTCACGCACTGTGGGGAGTGCCGACTCACGAGCACACTCGGGGCACTTGAGTGCAATGCCGTCAGGGGTGTCGGCAGAACTCGGAGTGCCCCTCTTGTAGTGACAAAAGTGGACTCATGAGGAGGAACCCATGCGCGGTGCCAAGAGCGCCAAGTGGGTAACGGGCGCGATCATCGTTGCCCTTGCTGCGACCGCCTGTGGCGGGGGTAAGAGCGACAGCGGCGACGCCAAGGGCGCTGTTGACCCGAACGGAATCTTCTCCATCGAGCTGGGCGAGCCTGAGAAGCCCCTGCTCACCGGTGACACGATGGAGTCCAACGGCTCCGCCGTGATGGCCGGCCTGTTCTCGACCCTGGTCGACTACAAGGCCGACGGCTCCCTGGAGATGATCAACGCCGAGTCGGTCACCACGACGGACTCGAAGACCTGGACCGTCAAGCTCAAGCCGGGCTGGACCTTCCACGACGGCACGCCGGTGACCTCCAAGTCCTACGTGGACGCGTGGAACTGGAACGCCAACGTCAAGAACGCCCAGGGTCTGTCCTCGTGGTTCGCGGACATCAAGGGCTACGACAAGGTCCACCCCGAGGCCGAGGGCGCCAAGCCCACCGCCGACAAGATGGACGGTCTGACGGTCGTCGACGAGACCACCTTCAAGATCGAGCTCACCAAGGCCGTTCCGTACTTCGGCCACAAGCTCGCCTACATCGTCTTCGCCCCGCTGGCCGAGTCCTTCTACAAGGACCCGGTGGCCGGTGGCCAGAAGCCGGTCGGCAACGGTCCCTACAAGTTCAAGAGCTGGGACCACAAGAAGAAGATCGAGATCACTCGATACGACGCCTACAAGGGCTCGAACAAGGCGAAGAACGGCGGTGTGGTCTTCAAGAACTACACCACCCTCGAGGCCGCGTACGAGGACCTGAAGTCCGGCAACGTCGACGTGCTCCGTCAGATCGCGCCGAAGGACCTCCCGGTCTACCGCCAGGACCTCGGCGACCGCGCCGTGGACCAGCCGTACTCCGCGATCCAGACCATCGCCGTCGCCTTCTACGCCGACCAGTGGAAGAAGCCGAAGGCGATCGACCCGCGCGTCGTCCAGGGTCTGTCGATGGCGATCGACCGTGCCACCATCACCAAGACGGTGCTGCAGGGTACGCGTGAGCCCGCGACCGGCTGGGTCGCCAAGGGTGTCCTGGGCTTCCAGGAGGACGGTGGCGCCGGCGTCACCAAGTTCGACCCGGCGAAGGCCAAGGAGCTCATCAAGGCCGGCGGCGGCGTCCCCGGCAACAAGATCTCCATCCAGTTCAACGCCGACGGCGGCCACAAGGAGTGGGTGGACGCTGTCTGCAACTCCATCCAGCAGGCCACCGACGTCCAGTGCGTCGGCGACGGCAAGCCGGACTTCCAGGCCGACCTGACCGCTCGTAAGACGAAGCAGGTCAAGTCCCTGTACCGCTCCGGCTGGGTGCTCGACTACCCGGTGAACGCCAACTTCATCTCGGACCTGTTCCGTACGGGTGCGGCGGGCAACCAGGGCGACTTCAGCAACAAGGAGCTCGACGCCAAGATCGCCAAGGCGGACTCGGCTGCGACCCTCGATGAGTCGGTCAAGCAGTTCCAGGCCATCGAGAAGGACCTGGTCAACTACATGCCGTCCATCCCGCTCTGGTACTACAAGGTCAACGCGGGCTACTCCGAGAAGGTCTCGGGCGTGGCGTACGGCCAGGACGGCGACCCGATCCTGACCGGCGTCGAGGTCAAGAAGTAATCACTCAAGCGTAGTCCGCCTGCCGATGCGGGGCTGACGGGATGTCAGCCCCGCGTTCGGCGCCTTACGTATGTGGCTGGGGGGCCCTTCCGCGACATCCGCGTACCCGTTCCGGGTCGCGGCTGCCGAGGGAGGGCCCGTCGGTTGCTGCTGTCATATTTCAACGGAGGCATGATGGGGCGCTATGTCGCACGACGACTGCTCCAGATGATCCCGGTTTTCCTCGGGACCACCCTGCTGATCTTCCTCATGGTCTACAGCCTGCCCGGCGACCCCGTGGCGGGTATGTTCGGGGACAAGGGCGCTGACCCCGCGACCCTCGCGAAGATCAGACACGATCTGGGACTGGATCTGCCGCTCTGGCAGCAGTACTGGAACTACATGACCGACATCATCCTGCACTTCGACTTCGGGACCCAGATCCGCAACGGTCGCCCGATCACCGAGGTACTGGGTGAGGCGTTCCCCGTCACTCTGCAGCTCGCCGCTCTGGCGTTCGCGTTCGAGCTGGTCTTCGGCATCGGGCTCGGCATCATCGCCGGTCTCAAGGCCGGCCGTCTCGCCGACAACGCGATCCTCATCTTCACGCTGCTGATCATCTCGATCCCGGTCTTCGTCCTCGGCTTCATCATCAAGATGGTGTTCGCCTTCGAGCTGGGCTGGATCGAACCGAACGTCAGCAACGACCAGTTGGTGTCCGAGATGATCGCGCCGGCCATCGTGCTCGGCGGACTCTCACTCGCCTACGTCGCCCGGCTCACCCGGACCTCGATGGCGGAGAACCTGCGCGCCGACTACATGCGTACGGCCGTCGCCAAGGGTCTGCCCCGCCGTCGTGTCATCGGCGTGCACCTGATGCGCAACTCGATGATCCCCGTGGTCACCTTCCTCGGCACCGACATCGGCGCCCTCATGGGCGGCGCGGTCGTCACCGAGCGCATCTTCAACATCAAGGGCGTCGGTGGCCTCATCGCCGAGTCGATCACCCGGCGTGAAGGGTCGACCCTGGTCGGCCTCGTCACCATCCTGGTGATCATCTACCTCGTCACCAGCCTGCTCATCGACCTGCTGTACGCGGTCCTGGACCCGAGGATCCGGTATGCCTGACGTGACCAAGACCGCGACCGCCGTCGAGGACGCCGTCGCGCTTCCCGCCGACCCGGCCCCCGCCGCGAAGCAGGAGAAGGCCCGCAGCCTCTGGGGCGACGCCTGGGTCGACCTGCGCCGCAACCCGTACTTCCTCGTGGCGTCGGTGCTGATCTTCTTCCTGCTCCTCGTCGCCGCCTTCCCGGGCGTCTTCACGAGCGCGTCGCCCACCAAGGGCGACCTCGTGAAGCACTTCCTCGGCAAGCCGGAGCTCGGCAGCATCGGTTCCGAGGGCTGGCTCGGCTACGACGGCCAGGGCCGCTCCGTCTACGCCCGACTGATCTACGGCACCCGTGCCTCGATCATCGTCGGCGTCACGGTCACCGCGATCGTCACGCTGGTCGGCGGTGTGATGGGCATGCTCGCCGGCTACTTCGGCGGCTGGATCGACGCGCTGCTCTCGCGACTGACCGACATCTTCTTCGGCATCCCGTTCCTGCTCGGCGCCATGGTCGTCCTGCAGTCCTTCGTCGAGCGCACGGTCTGGGTGGTCGTCTTCGCCCTCGCGTTCCTCGGCTGGACCCAGATGGCCCGCGTCATGCGCGGCGCCGTGATCACGGTCAAGCACGCCGACTACGTCCACGCGGCGAAGGCCCTCGGCGCCGGCACGGGCCGGATCCTCTTCCGGCACATCCTGCCGAACGCCATGGCCCCCGTGATCGTCGTCGCGACCATCGCGCTCGGCGGCTACATCTCCGCCGAGGCCACCCTGTCCTACCTGGGTCTGGGCCTCGCCGCCCCGACCGTCTCGTGGGGCGTGGACATCTCCACCGGTGTCGACCAGATCCGAGTGGCGCAGCACATCCTGCTGTGGCCCTCGATCATGCTCAGCATCACCGTTCTGGCGTTCATCATGCTCGGCGAAGCCGTCCGCAACGCCCTCGACCCCAAGCTGCGCTAGGAGGGCGTAAAGGTGACCATCATCGACAACACCGCGACGGTCCCGTCGCCCCGCGACGGCGCCGACCACACCGGTCCGCTGCTCGAAGTCCGTGACCTGCACGTCGAGTTCCACACCCGCGACGGTGTGGCCAAGGCGGTCAACGGTGTCAACTACTCGGTGAACGCCGGCGAGACCCTCGCCGTCCTCGGCGAGTCCGGCTCCGGCAAGTCCGTCACGGCGCAGGCCATCATGGGCATCCTCGACATGCCGCCCGGCAGGATCCCGCAGGGCGAGATCCTGTTCCGCGGCCAGGACATGCTGAAGATGGCCGAGGAGGACCGCCGGAAGATCCGCGGCCGGAAGATCGCGATGATCTTCCAGGACGCGCTGTCCTCCCTCAACCCGGTCCTCAGCGTCGGCTACCAGCTCGGCGAGATGTTCCGGGTGCACCAGGGTCTGTCCAAGAAGGACGCCACGGTCAAGGCCGTCGAGCTGATGGACAAGGTCAAGATCCCCGCCGCCAAGGCGCGGGTCACCGACTACCCCCACCAGTTCTCCGGCGGCATGCGCCAGCGCATCATGATCGCGATGGCGCTCGCCCTGGAGCCGGACCTGATCATCGCCGACGAGCCCACCACGGCTCTCGACGTGACCGTCCAGGCCCAGGTCATGGACCTCCTCGCGGAGCTCCAGCAGGAATACAACATGGGCCTGATCCTGATCACCCACGACCTCGGCGTCGTCGCCGACGTCGCGGACAAGATCGCCGTGATGTACGCCGGCCGGATCGTCGAGCAGGCGCCCGTGCACGAGCTCTACAAGCGCCCGGCCCACCCCTACACCAAGGGTCTCCTGGAGTCGATCCCGCGCCTGGACCAGAAGGGCCAGGAGCTCTACGCGATCAAGGGCCTCCCGCCCAACCTGCTCCGTGTCCCCACCGGCTGCGCCTTCAACCCGCGCTGCCCCAAGGCCGACGACATCTGCCGTACGGAGATCCCGGCCCTCGTGCCGGTCACCGAGCAGGACGGCGCGGATCTCCCGGGCCGTACGAGCGCCTGCCACTTCTGGAAGGAGACGATCCATGGCTGACCTCAGCAAGAACGACGAGGCCGTGGCCGCCGTCGAGGCCCCCGCGGGCCGCGGCGAGCCGATCCTCCAGGTGCGCAACCTGAAGAAGCACTTCCCGCTGACGCAGGGCATCCTCTTCAAGAAGCAGGTCGGCGCGGTCAAGGCCGTGGACGGGGTCTCCTTCGACCTCTACCAGGGCGAGACCCTCGGCATCGTGGGCGAGTCCGGCTGTGGCAAGTCCACGGTCGCCAAGCTCCTGATGAACCTGGAGCACGCCACCGCCGGCGAGGTCTTCTACAAGGGCCAGGACATCACCAAGCTGAGCGGCCGCGCGCTGAAGGCCGTGCGCCGCAACATCCAGATGGTGTTCCAGGACCCGTACACCTCGCTGAACCCGCGTATGACGGTCGGCGACATCATCGGCGAGCCCTTCGACATCCACCCCGAGGTGGCCCCGAAGGGCGACCGGCGCCGCAAGGTGCAGGAGCTGCTCGACGTCGTCGGTCTGAACCCGGAGTACATCAACCGGTACCCGCACCAGTTCTCCGGCGGTCAGCGCCAGCGCATCGGCATCGCCCGCGGCCTCGCGCTCAACCCGGAGATCATCATCTGCGACGAGCCGGTCTCGGCCCTGGACGTCTCCGTCCAGGCGCAGGTCATCAACCTGATGGGGAAGCTGCAGGACGAGTTCAACCTCTCCTACCTCTTCATCGCGCACGACCTGTCGATCGTCCGGCACATCTCGGACCGCGTCGGCGTCATGTACCTCGGCAAGATGGCCGAGATCGGTACGGACGAGCAGATCTACGAGCACCCGACGCACCCGTACACCCAGGCGCTGCTCTCCGCGGTGCCGGTGCCGGACCCGGAGGCCCGCGCGCACCGCGAGCGGATCATCCTGACCGGTGACGTCCCCTCGCCGGCGAACCCGCCGTCGGGCTGCAGCTTCCGCACGCGTTGCTGGAAGGCGCAGGAGAAGTGCTCGCAGGAGACGCCGCTCCTGGCGATCCCGCAGCGCTTCGACGGCCAGGACACCCCGGCCGCCCACCTCTCGGCGTGCCACTTCGCCGAGGAGAAGCAGGTCGTGCCGGTGCACTGACGCACCGCCCGGCAGACAGTACGAAGGGCGCCCCGTTCCGTATGTACGGAACGGGGCGCCCTTCGTCGTGCCCTCCCGGGTCGCGGGGCACCGTCCGGCGGCCGTAAAAGTGCAGCACCGTCAATATCGGGTGATATTGGGGCCTAAGTCAGACTTAGGACATTCGGGAGGCACTCCATGCGCGGAGCCACGCACGCCAAGTGGGCCGCTCTGGCCACCGCAGTCGCCCTCGCGGCGACCGCTTGTGGCGGCGGCGACGACAGCGGCGGTGGCGGAGGGGCCGACGGCATCGTGAGTTCCTCGTGGGGCGACCCGCAGAACCCGCTGGAGCCCGCCAACACCAATGAGGTCCAGGGCGGCAAGGTCCTCTCCATGATCTTCCGAGGGCTCAAGCAGTACGACCCGAAGACCGGCGAGGCCAAGGACATGCTCGCCGAGAAGATCGACACCACCGACTCGACCAACTTCACCATCACCGTCAAGGACGGCTGGACCTTCTCCAACGGTGAGAAGGTCACCGCCAAGTCCTTCGTCGACGCCTGGAACTACGGCGCCCATCTGAAGAACAACCAGAAGAACGCCTACTTCTTCGGTCAGATCGAGGGTTACGACCAGGTCCACCCCGAGAGCGGCGAACCGACCGCCGAGACCATGTCCGGCCTCAAGGTCACGGGCCCCCAGACCTTCACGGTCAAGCTCACCCAGAAGTTCTCCACCTGGCCCATCACCCTGGGCTACGCGGCCTTCTCACCGCTCCCGCAGGCCTTCTTCACGGACCACGCGGCCTGGCTCTCGAAGCCCGTCGGCAACGGCCCGTACACCGTCGACTCCTACTCCAAGGGCTCCCAGATGGCCCTCAAGCGCTGGGACGGCTACCCCGGCGCCGACAAGGCCCAGAACGGCGGCATCACCCTCAAGGTCTACACCGACAACAACACCGCCTACACCGACCTGACGGCCGGCAACCTCGACCTCGTCGACGACGTCCCCGCCTCCCAGCTCAAGAACGTCCAAGCCGACCTCGGCGACCGGTACATCAACGTCCCCGCCGGCATCATCCAGACCCTGTCCTTCCCGTTCTACGACCCGGCCTGGAACAAGCCCGGACAGGAGAAGCTCCGCCAGGGCCTCTCCATGGCGATCAACCGCGACCAGATCACCGAGACGATCTTCCAGAAGACCCGCACCCCCGCCGTCGACTGGACCTCCCCGGTCCTCGGCGAGGAGGGCGGCTTCAAGGACGTCTGCGGCGACTTCTGCAAGTACGACGCGGCCGAGGCGAAGAAGCTCGTCGCCGAGGGCGGGGGCATCCCCGGCGGCACGATGACGATCTCGTACAACGCCGACACCGGCTCCCACAAGGAGTGGGTGGACGCCGTCTGCAACTCCATCAACAACGCCCTCGGCAACAACAGGGCCTGCGTCGGCAACCCGGTCGGCACCTTCGCCGACTTCCGCAGCCAGGTCAGCACGCAGAAGATGAAGGGCCCCTTCCGCGCCGGCTGGCAGATGGACTACCCGCTCATCCAGAACTTCCTGCAGCCGCTCTACTACACCAACGCCTCGTCGAACGACGGAAAGTACACCAACCCGGAGTTCGACAAGCTCATCAACCAGGCCAACGCCGAGTCCGACATCCCCAAGGCCGTCGGGATCTTCCAGCAGGCCGAGGGCGTCCTCCGCGACGACATGGGCGCCATCCCGCTCTGGTACCAGAACGGCAGCGCCGGCTACTCCGAGCGCGTCTCCAACGTGAGCCTGAACCCGTTCAGCGTCCCCGTGTACGACCAGATCAAGGTCAACTGACGCAGCTCGTCGGCGTACGGCCCGGCCCGGCGATCCGCGCGAGCCGGGCCGTACGCCTTCCCCACACCCCCCGGAGCCCCTCATGGGACGTTATGTGATCCGGCGCCTGCTGCAGATGATCCCGGTCTTCATCGGCGCCACCCTGCTGATCTTCCTGATGGTGAACGTGATGGGCGACCCCATCGCCGGCCTCTGCGGCGACCGCGCCTGCGACCCGGCGACCGCCGCCCAGCTGGAGAAGGAGTTCGGTCTCGACAAGCCCGTGTGGCAGCAATACCTGATCTACATGGGCAACCTGTTCACCGGAGACTTCGGCACCGCCTTCAACGGCCAGCCGGTGACCGAGCTGATGGCGAGCTCCTTCCCGGTGACCATCCGGCTCACCATCGTCGCGATCCTCTTCGAGATCGTCATCGGCATCAGCCTCGGCGTACTGACCGGACTGAAGCGCGGGCGGCCGATCGACAGCACCGTGCTCGTGCTGACACTGGTCGTCCTCTCGATCCCGACGTTCGTCACGGGTCTGCTGCTCCAGCTGCTGCTCGGCGTGGAATGGGGGTGGATCAAGCCCGCCGTCTCGCCCGAGGCCCCGTTCAGCGAGCTGATCGTCCCCGGCTTCGTCCTCGCCTCGGTCTCCCTCGCGTACGTCACCCGGCTCACCCGGACCTCGATCGCGGAGAACAAGCGCGCCGACTACGTCCGCACCGCCGTCGCCAAGGGCCTGCCCCGCCGCCGCGTCATCACCCGCCACCTGCTGCGCAACTCGCTCATCCCGGTGGTCACCTTCATCGGCGCCGACATCGGCGCGCTGATGGGCGGCGCCATCGCCACCGAGCGGATCTTCAACATCCACGGTGTCGGCTACCAGCTGTACCAGGGCATCGTGCGCCAGAACACCCAGACCGTCGTCGGCTTCGTGACCGTCCTCGTCCTGGTGTTCCTGCTGGCCAACCTCCTCGTCGACCTCTTGTACGCCGTCCTTGACCCGAGGATCCGCTATGCCTGAGCCCTATGAGCCGTTCGACGACGGGCGCGCCATCGACCACACCGGAGCGGGCGGCGCCACGGACCTCGCCATGGAAGAGGCCGAGACCCTTGAGAAGACGCCGGGCGGACCGCTCGGCACCGGCCCCACCGGCAAGCCCCGCTCGCTGTGGTCCGACGCGTGGCACGACCTGCGCCGCAACCCCGTCTTCATCATCTCCAGCCTGATCATCCTCTTCCTGGTGATCATCGCGATCTGGCCCCAGCTGATCGCCAGCGGAGACCCGCTCCAGTGCGACCTGTCCAAGGCGCAGGAGGGCTCCCAGCCCGGCCACCCCTTCGGCTTCAACGGGCAGGGCTGTGACGTCTACACCCGCACGGTGTACGGAGCCAGGGCGTCCGTCCAGGTCGGCGTGTTCGCCACCCTCGGCGTGACGATCATCGGATCCCTCTTCGGCGGTCTGGCCGGCTTCTACGGCGGGGCCTGGGACGGCGTCCTCTCCCGGATCACCGACGTCTTCTTCGCGATCCCCGTCATCCTCGGCGGTCTGGTCCTGCTCTCCGTCGTCACCAGCACCACCGTCTGGCCCGTCATCGGCTTCATGGTGCTGCTCGGCTGGCCCCAGCTCTCCCGGATCGCCCGGGGCTCGGTCATCACCGCCAAGCAGAACGACTACGTCCAGGCGGCACGGGCACTCGGCGCCTCCAACTCCAGGATGCTGCTGCGCCACATCACCCCGAACGCCCTCGCGCCCGTCATCGTCGTCGCGACCATCGCCCTCGGCACGTACATCTCCCTGGAGGCGACCCTGTCCTTCCTCGGCGTGGGCCTCAAGCCGCCGACCGTCTCCTGGGGCATCGACATCTCCTCGGCCTCGCAGTACATCCGCAACGCCCCGCACATGCTGCTGTGGCCCGCCGGCGCGCTCGCCATCACCGTGCTCTCGTTCATCATGCTCGGCGACGCCGTCCGCGACGCCCTCGACCCCAAGCTGAGGTAGGGACCCATGCTGCTCGAAGTGCGCGACCTGCACGTGGAGTTCCACACCAGGGACGGGGTCGCCAAGGCGGTCAACGGCGTCGACTACTCCGTCGACGCCGGCGAGACCCTCGCCGTCCTCGGCGAGTCCGGCTCCGGCAAGTCCGTCACCGCCCAGGCCATCATGGGCATCCTCGACGTCCCCCCGGGAAAGATCACCCACGGGGAGATCCTCTTCCAGGGCCAGGACCTCCTGAAGCTCAAGGAGGAGGAGCGGCGCAAGATCCGCGGCGCCAAGATGGCGATGGTCTTCCAGGACGCCCTGTCCTCGCTCAACCCCGTCGTCAGCGTCGGCGACCAGCTCGGCGAGATGTTCCAGGTCCACAAGGGCATGTCGCGCAAGGACTCCAAGGCCAAGGCCGTCGAACTGATGGACCGGGTCCGCATCCCCGCCGCCAAGGAACGCGTCGGCCAGTACCCCCACCAGTTCTCCGGCGGCATGCGCCAGCGCATCATGATCGCGATGGCGCTCGCCCTCGAACCCGAACTGATCATCGCCGACGAGCCCACCACCGCCCTCGACGTCACCGTCCAGGCCCAGGTCATGGACCTGCTCGCCGAGCTCCAGCGCGAACTCAACATGGGCCTCATCCTCATCACCCACGACCTCGGCGTCGTCGCCGACGTCGCCGACAAGATCGCCGTCATGTACGCGGGCCGGATCGTCGAACACGCCCCCGTCCACGAGATCTACAAGGCCCCCGCCCACCCGTACACCAAGGGCCTGCTCGAATCGATCCCGCGCCTGGACCAGAAGGGCCAGGCGCTGTACGCGATCAAGGGCCTGCCGCCCAACCTGCTGAACATCCCGCCCGGCTGCGCCTTCAACCCGCGCTGCCCGCTGGCCCAGGACGTCTGCCGCACCGACGTGCCCCCGCTGTACGACGTCACCGAGTCCCCCGTGCCGCGCGCCAGCGCCTGCCACTTCTGGAAGGAGTGCCTCCATGGCTGACACGGCCGAGGCGATTCTCGAAGTCCGGGACCTCCACAAGCACTACCCGCTCACCCAGGGCGTCCTCTTCAAGAAGCAGGTCGGCGCGGTCAAGGCGGTCGACGGCGTCGACTTCGACCTCGCCGCCGGCGAGACCCTCGGCATCGTCGGCGAGTCCGGCTGCGGCAAGTCGACGGTCGCGAAGATGCTCGTCAACCTGGAGCGGCCGACATCCGGCACGATCCGGTACAAGGGCGAGGACATCACCACCCTGTCACCGAAGGCCCTGAAGGCCGTCCGCCGCAACATCCAGATGGTGTTCCAGGACCCGTACACCTCGCTCAACCCGCGCATGACCGTCGGCGACATCATCGGCGAGCCGTACGAGATCCACCCCGAGGTCGCCCCCAAGGGCGACCGGCGCCGCAAGGTGCAGGACCTCCTCGACGTCGTCGGCCTCAACCCCGAGTACATCAACCGCTATCCGCACCAGTTCTCCGGCGGCCAGCGCCAGCGCATCGGCATCGCCCGCGGCCTCGCCCTCCAGCCCGAGATCATCGTCGCCGACGAACCCGTGTCCGCCCTCGACGTCTCCGTCCAGGCACAGGTCATCAACCTGATGGGGAACCTCCAGTCCGAGTTCTCCCTGTCATACGTCTTCATCGCCCACGACCTGTCGATCGTGCGCCACATCTCCGACCGGGTCGGCGTCATGTACCTCGGCCGGATCGTCGAGATCGGCACCGACGCGCAGATCTACGACCACCCCACCCACCCCTACACCCAGGCGCTGCTCTCCGCCGTCCCCGTCCCCGACCCCGAGGCGCGCGCCCACCGCGAGCGCATCATCCTCACCGGCGACGTCCCCTCCCCGGCCAACATCCCCTCCGGCTGCCGCTTCCGCACCCGCTGCTGGAAGGCCCAGGAACGCTGCGCCCTGGAGGTCCCGCTCCTCGCCGTCCCGGCCGTCTTCCGCCTCACGGACAGCCCGGCGAAGCACGACTCGGCCTGCCACTTCGCCGAGGAGAAGCGCGTCGTCCCCTCGGAGGACGCCGACGGCCCCGGGATGCCGCCGGTCACCGGCGCCGACGGCCCCGGGACCCCGCCGGTCACCGGCGCCGACGGCCCCGGGACCCCGCCGGACGACGGAGACGAACTCTTCAGGAAGCCCGAATCGCCTTAACGCACAGGCAACTTCACCGAATCGGATCCGATATACGAACAGGCCAGACTGGACAGCGTACGGCCGTGCGGGTGCCGTGAACCGGGCCGGGGCGCGCCTTGTCGCCCCGGCCCGGACCCATGCGTTCCCCGCGCCCCACAGGTTTCGCGGAACCGCTTGTTTCGGTCGGTGGCGACCGTGAGTATCGGGACCGTGACTGTGACACGACCGGCACGTCTCACGGGCGCCGCGCTCTGCGCCGCGCTCGCCCTCACCGCAGCCGTGTGGATCCTCAAGGACCTCGCCGCGCTCGGCTCACCCGCCGACCTCGCCTGGTACTGGGCCGGTGACCACCACTTCCTCATCCGGGGACGGTCCGCCACCTCCCTGATCGACGCCGTGCTGCTCGTCGTCTCCGCCGCCGCCGCGGCCGCCGCGCTCCGCTCCCGGCACGCGGCCTCCGCGCTCGCCGCCACCGGCACCGTCACGCTGGCCCTGCGCCTCCCCGGCCTCTGGGAGCCCGACAGCGGCGCCCTCGTCACCGCCCTCCTCGAACTCGCCCTCGCCGCCGGTCTGATCGTCACCGCGGCCGTCGGCCGCCGCCCGCCCGCCGCCTCGTACGAGCCGCTCCCCACGCGCCCGCGTACCGGCCCCGCCGTCGCCGCCGGAGTCCTCCTCACGGCCGGCGCGCTCGTCGTGGCCCTCTGGGAGCTGTACTGGGCCACCGAACTGCCCCTGGAGATCACCGTCGACCGCTTCACCGGCGGCCGGTCCATCATGAAGGCGGCCCTCGCGCCGCCGCCCGGCTGGCTGTCGCTGATCCTCGTCGCCCTGTACGGGACCGCCGCCGTCTCCGCCTTCTTACGGGCCCGCCACAGCCGGGCCTTCGGGCTGCTCGCCGGAGCGTTCCTGGCGGCCGGCGGCCTCGCCGAGGTCGCCAGGACCACCCGCTACGAACTGCTCGGCGACTTCATGGACCTCCCGAGCACCGGCCGGCTGAGCGTCCTCACCGCCTTCTTCGGGCTGCTCGCCGGCATCGCGGTGCTCGTCCTGCTCGCCGGGCGCGGCGCCCCCGCCGGCGCGCCGAGCCCGTACCCGCCGGCCGGGATGCCGCCCCCGGCCCCGCCCTACCCGCCGCCGCCCGGCTGGTGACTCAGTCCCGCGTCCCGCCGAGGGACCGCTTCAGGAAGTCCACCTGGAGCAGCAGCAGGTTCTCCGCGACCTGCTCCTGCGGCGTCATGTGAGTGACCCCCGACAGCGGCAGCACCTCGTGCGGCCGGCCCGCCGCGAGGAGCGCCGAGGAGAGCCGCAGCGCGTGCGCGACGACCACGTTGTCGTCCGCGAGTCCGTGGACGATCATCATCGGCCGCGCGGGCACCTCCGGAGCGGAGAGCCCGTCGTCGGTGACCAGTGACTGCGCCGCGTACACCTCGGGATCGTCCTGCGGAGTGCCGAGGTACCGCTCGGTGTAGTGGGTGTCGTACAGCCGCCAGTCCGTCACCGGCGCCCCCACCACCGCCGCGTGGAACACGTCGGGGCGCCGCAGCACCGCCCGCGCCGCCAGATAGCCGCCGTACGACCAGCCCCGGATCGCCACCCGCTCCAGGTCCAGCGGGAAACGCCCGGCGAGGCCCTGGAGCGCGTCCACCTGGTCGTCGAGGGTCGGCCCGAAGTCCCGCGCGATCGCCTTCTCCCAGGCGGGGGAGCGGCCCGGCGTGCCCCGCCCGTCCGCCACGACCACCGCGAAGCCCTGGTCGGCGAACCACTGGGACGTCAGATGCGCGTTGTGCGCGGCGAGCACCCGCGGCCCGTGCGGACCGCCGTACGGATCCATCAGGACCGGCAGCGGCCCGTCGCCCTCGGCGTACCCCGACGGAAGCAGCACCGCGCACGGGATCCGCCGCGCGCCGGCCTCCGTGAGCCGCACGCGCGCGCGGAGCACCGGATCCTGGGCGTACGAGGCCACCACCGCGACCTGCTCGCCGCCCCGCAGCACCCGCGCCACGCTCCCCGGCGTCTCCGGCCGCGCCGACACCAGCACGGTCACCGCCCCGGAACGCACCGCGCCGTGCACGCCGACGCCCTCGGACAGGCGCTCCGCGCCCTCACCGGTCACCCGGTACACATGGACCTCGCCGGTCTCCGGGAGCGTCGCCTCCGCGCCCGCCGACGCCGACACGAGGACGTCGTCCTCCCCGACGTCGAGCACCGCCCGGACATGCAGCGCGGCACCCGTCAGCACCTCGTCGCCCACGGCCAGGGCCCGTGCCCCGGTCTCGTCCGTGAGTCGCACGAGCCGCCCGTCGTCACCACCCGGGCCGAGCCCCGGGGGAGCCCACGTCGGCACCCCCGGCAGCACCTCCAGCCACACCGGGTCCCGCTCCGCCCGTACCGTCCTCGTCTCCCCGGACTCCGGGTCCACCGCGAGGAACAGCTGCTCCCGCTGGTCCCGCTCCTGGACGAGCAGCAGCGGCGCCCCGGCCGCAGACCAGTGCACGCGCGCGAGGTACGGATACCGCTCCCGGTCCCACACCACCTCCGTGCGGCCCCCGGCGAGGTCCACGACGAACAGCCGCACCTCCGCGTTGGCCGTACCCGCCGCCGGGTACGCCACCGGCTGCGGCTCCCGGTCCGGATGCGCCGGGTCGGCGATCCACCAGCGCCGTACCGCCCGGTCGTCGGCACGGGCCACGAGCAGCCGGTCCGAGTCGGGGGACCACCAGAAACCCCGGTCCCGGGTCATCTCCTCCGAGGCGATGAATTCGGCCAATCCGTAGGACACATGCGCATCCTCCGGAACGGCCAGCTCCCGGTCGCCCGAACCGTCCGCGCCCACCACCCGCAGCGCGCCCTCCGTCACGTACGCGACCAGGCGCCCGTCCGGCGAGGGCCGGGGGTCGATCACCGGCCCCGGCACCGGCAGCTCCCGCGCCGTCCCCGCCCGCAGCTCCGCCGCGAACAGCCGCCCCGACAGGGCGAAGGCCGCCAACTCCACGGCCCCGTCCACCGCGTACGCCACCACACCGGCCGAGCCCTCCCGGCTCCGCTCCCGGCGCGCCCGCTCCTGCGGCGACAACTCCTCCTCGCCGCCCGCGAGCAGCACCTCCGGGTCGGCCGCCACCCGCTCCACGGGCGCGCCGCCGTCGCGAGGCAGGTCGAGGACCCAGAGCCGGTGCGTACGGTCCACACCGGACGCGGCCCTGACGAACACGACGCGCTCCCCGTCGGGGGAGACCGAGAAGGCCCGCGGAACCCCCAGGGTGAACCGCTGGGTACGGGCGTGACGGCGGGGGAAGGAGAGCCCGGCAGGGGGTGTGGCCGGCTGCTGTCGAGACGAGGTCATGCGGCTGAAACTAGCGCTGTGCGCCCCCCTCGTGCCTCCGTCCGCCGATCGATGCGGCCGCACGGATAGTTATGATCCGTAGCGCTAGGTGGGTATGCATCCGACGGGCCTGCCCCCTGGCACATGCTGATCGACCGAACCAATCGAATATCCGACCGAAGAAGTGTGGAGGTGAACCGCCGTGGCACTCTCGATCTCCGTGGTGGTGCTGCTGGCGATCGTCGTCTTCCTTCTGATCCGGAAATCCGGATTGAAGGCTGGTCACGCGGCGGTCAGCGCGCTCCTGGGCTTCTACCTGGCGAGCTCGTCCATCGCCCCGTCCATCAGCACCCTCACCACGAACGTGGCGAACATGGTCGGCGGCCTCAAGTTCTGAGCGCGCCCCCGCGCGACGACCTCGTAGGGTGGGGACATGTCCGATCTCCCCGCCCGCCGTCTGCTGCTCGTGCACGCGCACCCGGACGACGAGTCGATCAACAACGGCGCCACCATGGCCAGGTACGCGGCCGAGGGCGCCCTCGTCACCCTGGTCACCTGCACGCTCGGCGAGGAGGGCGAGGTCATCCCGCCCGAGCTCGCCCATCTTGCCCCCGACCGGGAGGACCGGCTCGGCCCGTACCGCGTCGGCGAACTCGCCGCCGCGATGGCCGAGCTCGGCGTCACCGACCACCGGTTCCTCGGCGGCCCCGGGCGCTTCCGCGACTCCGGAATGATGGGCGTCGAACAGAACAAGCGCGCCAACGCCTTCTGGAACACGGACGTCGACACCGCCGCCCCGTACCTCGTCGAGGTCATCAGGGAGACCCGCCCGCAGGTCCTCGTCACCTACGACCCCGACGGCGGCTACGGACACCCGGACCACATCCAGGCCCACCGGGTCGCCATGCGCGCCGCGGAACTCGCCGCCGAACCGGCCTACCGCCCCGACCTCGGACCCGCCCACACGATCGCCAAGATCTACTGGAACCGGGTCCCGCGCCCGGTCGCCGAGGCCGGCTTCGCCCGGCTGCGCGCCGAGGGCTCCGCCTTCCCGGCCGCCGCCGCGATCGACGACGTCCCCGGCGTCGTCGACGAGGACCGGATCACCGCCGAGATCGACGCGGGACCCGAGCACACCGCCCGCAAGAGCGCGGCGATGGCCGCGCACGCCACCCAAGTCGCGGTCGACGGCCCGTTCTTCGCCCTCTCGAACGACCTCGGCCAGCCGATCTTCACCACCGAGTACTACGAGTTGGTGCGAGGCGTCCCCGGCGCCCCCGCGGGCACCCGCGAGACGGACCTCTTCGCCGGAGTGAGCGCATGAGCCCCAAGCCGCCCGCGACCCCCGCGAAGCCCACCCCGCCCCACGGACCGGCCGCGCGCACCGCGTCCACCGTCTCCCGTAACGCCCGATTCGCCTGGTACGCGGGCCTGGTCGTCCTCGGCGTCCTCGTCGGAACCGCCGGCGCCCTCGTCCAAGCCGCCTGGCTCCCCGTCGGCTTGATCCTCGCCCTCCTGGCCACCGCCGCCCTCTTCTACGGCGGGCTGCGGGCCACCGAGACCCAGACCGGCGTCGTCGCGGGCGGCGTCGGCTGGCTCGTCGCCGTCATCCTGCTCAGCCTCGGACGCCCGGAGGGCGACGGGGTGTTCGGCGGAGGCGTCGGCGAGCTGCTCTACCTCTTCGGTGGCATGGCGATCGCTGTGATGTGCACCACGCTCGCCCGGCTGCCCCGACCGATCCCGTGAACAGGACGACTTGAGTCCGCGGACGCCCTGACTTCGGCCGGATTGACCGTCGTCAGTCACCCAGGGGTCAGCTATGTGACGGCGGCGCCCAGTATGGTGGTGCGCGCCGCCGAACCGCCCGGGACATACGAGCATCAGCAAGAGCGGGCGGTGGAGCCAACCGGGAGATCCTGCTTTGAGTCGTGAAACTGGTCGAGAGACTGACAGTTCGTCCTCCGGCGCCCAGGGGCGCGGTGGAGCCGCGTACCCCTCGGGTACACCGCCGTACGGATCCCGCCAGTATCCGTCGCTCCACCCCTCGCAGGACGCGCCGGAGGAGACCGCCGCCGCGCCCGCACCGCCGGAGGAGCCCAAGACCGAGACGACGCTGACGACCCGGATCCGGATCAACATCCCGGGTTCGCGTCCGATCCCGCCGGTCGTGGTCCGCACCACCGTCAACGAGTCGCCCACGGCGCCACCGGCCACCGCGCCGGAGCCCGCTCCCGCCCCGGAGCCGGAGCCCGAGCCGACGGCGGCCCCCGAGCCGCCGCAGGCCGAGGAGACGCCGAAGGCGAAGGAGACGAGCGACTGGTTCGCGCCCCGCAAGACGGCGCCCCCGAGCCCGGCCCCCGAGCCCGCGCTGCCCCCGGCACCCGCCCCGACCCCGAAGCCCGCTCCGGCCACCACCGGACCGGACGACCGGGGCACCGGCTTCGCCGGCTCCGCGACCTCCGGCGTCCCGACCGTCGGCACCGCCCCGTCGAGCCGCCCGGTCACCCAGGGCAGGCCCACCGGAGGCAACCCCCTGTACGACGGCGGCACGCCCGCGGGCGGCACACCGATGTACACGGGCACGCCCGCGGGCGGTACCCCCATGTACACCGGCACGCCGGCCGGCGGAACCCCGATGTACGACGGGACCCCCGCCGGCGGCTCACCGAGGTACGACGGCAACCCCGGCGCCGCGCACCCGGGCGCCGGAAACCCGCTCTACGACGGCACCCCCGCCGCCGGCACCCCGATGTACCCGGGCACGCCGCCCGGCGGCACGCCCGCGTACCGCGGCCCCGCCGCGCCGACCGGCCCCACGACCGGCCCGGTCACGGGCACCGCGTCGCTGGGCGGACCGGGCACCCAGGGCGGACTCGCCGGCCTGGCCGGACCCTCGGGACCGGGCCAGGGCGCGGGCTCCCCGTTCCCCGGCGGCGCCCCCCGCATGACCGACGACACCGCGATCCTCACCCCGCAGGCACCCGCGCCGACCACCCCCGGCAGGGGCGGTCCGGGCGGTCCTGGCGGAAAGGGCGGACCCGGACGACCGGCCGACGGCGGTGCCAACGGCCACGTCTCCGGCGACACCCTCACCAGCGGCATCCCGGTCGTCCCGCCGAGCGCGGCCCGCCCGAAGCCCACCCGCATCGAGGAGCAGGCCACCCCGGCCCCCGCGCCCGCCCCCAACCGCACCGCGCCGGCGAAGAAGGGCCGTTCCAAGCTCGTCCTCGTCGCCGCCGGAGTCCTCGGCCTCGCCGGCGTCGCCTACGGCGCCGGGCTGCTCCTCAACCACTCCGACGTCCCGAAGGGGACCACCGTCCTCGGCGTGGACATCGGCGGCGGCACGAAGGAGGAGGCCGTCAACAAGCTGGACGCGGCCCTCGGCAAGCGCGCCGGGACCCCGCTCCAGCTCGGCATCGGCGGCAAGAAGGTCCAGCTCGCCCCCGACAAGGCGGGCCTGGCGCTCGACAGCGTGGAGACCGTCCGCGCCGCCGCGGGCAGCGACTACAACCCCGTCTCGGTCATCGGATCCCTCTTCGGCGGCGAGCGGGTCGCCAAGCCGGTCTTCCCGGTCGACGAGGAGAAGCTCGCCGTCACCCTCGCCGATCTGGCCGGCACGTCCGCCTCGGCGACCGAGGGCACGATCCTGTTCGCCCCGAACAAGGTGACGCCCGTCGAGGGCAAGCCCGGCAAGGGCCTCGACGTCCAGCGCTCGATGATCTCCGTACGGGACGCCTTCCGCGCCCAGGTGGAGACGGGCCAGACCAGGCTGGTCGAGCTGCCGGTCACCACCCGGCAGCCGAGCATC
Organism: Streptomyces sp. NPDC088553; assembly: GCF_044752965.1. Classification (NCBI taxonomy): domain Bacteria; kingdom Bacillati; phylum Actinomycetota; class Actinomycetes; order Kitasatosporales; family Streptomycetaceae; genus Streptomyces; species Streptomyces sp. NPDC088553. Next base: position 119,557 of record NZ_JBIVMG010000007.1, read on the forward strand.
AGCAAGACCGAACTGGACCGGGCGATGAAGGAGTTCGCGACGCCCGCGATGTCCGACCGCATCACCATCAAGGCGGGCGGCAGGGAGATCCAGTTCGGCCCGGCGCGCTCGCTGCCGCAGATCATCTCCATGAAGGCCGCCGGCGGCCGCCTGGAGGCGGTCTACGACACGAAGGCGATCGAGCGGCTCCTCGACGGCGCCTTCAAGGGCATCATGATCAACAAGGCCGACGGCACCAAGCGGGAGGTCTCGCCCGACGACGTGGCCTCCGTGATGCGCGAGGCGCTCCTCGGCAAGACCAAGGCCGAACGCACCAAGACGATCGACCTGAACCCGAAGGCCTGACAGCCCGAGCGACACGTTCCGAGCCCCCGCCCGAAAATCCGGCCGGGGGCTCGGCGCGTGGGGGCGTCAGGTGTCCGGACCGCGCCTGGCGACACACCCCGGACAGGCACAGGGCGGATGGCGCGGGGCGGACTGCACCGGTACGGGACCGGGGCGCGGCCGGAAGGCACGGTGGGGCGACCAGATGCGCCCGCCGTCGCGGGAGACGCGCGGGGTGATCACCACTCACCGCCGTACCGCTGCTGCTTGGCCCGCAGCCAGGCCCGGATCTCCCGGGTCTCGGCGGGGGAGGCGGCCCGAAGGTCGGAGGCGTGGATCGTCGCCACGAAGCGCGTGAACCGCACCCGTCGATGGGCGCCGTCCACGGCGATGACCTTGCCGGGACCGTAGACGTCGGTGCCCGTATGGGCGACGAAGGCGCCCGGGCCGTGAGGGGAGTGCATCGCGAGCCTTTCGCTCTGTGTGTTGTTCCGGTCACACGGCGGCGTGGCTCACGTTAGCCTCGACAGGGGTGCACGCGTGACAACGCGACCGGCACGCAGTGAACGACGCCTGCAGCTGCTCTGTCCCGGTACCGGACTCCAAGGTTCCGGATGGCCCGGCGTTGCTGTTCGGCGCCGTCGCCCGGGCGCCGTTCGTGGACGGTCTGAAGTGGACGTCTCAGTAGTGGGCGACCAGGACGGCGGAGAGGGCGAGCGCGCCGGGTAGGGCCTGGGCGAACAGGATGCGGCGGTTGGCCGTGGCGGCGCCGTAGAGGCCGGCGATGACGACGCAGGACAGGAAGAAGACCCGGACGCGGAAGGCGATCGGGTCGTCGGCGATGAGGCCCCAGACGAGCCCGGCGGCGAGGAAGCCGTTGTAGAGCCCTTGGTTGGCGGCCATGGCGGCGGTGTCGCGCGCCATCTTCGCGTCGAAGCCGGAGAAGCGACGGCCGGTCTCCTTCTCCCACAGGAACATCTCCATCACGAGGATGTAGGCGTGCAGCAGGGCGACGAGGGCGACGAGGATGTCTGCGGTCAGCGGCATGGCCGCATTGTGCCGCCGGGCGGGCGGGCGTCGGGGGAAGGCGCGCAATGGCTCGCGTAGGGCTGTTCGCGCGAATGAACGGTTAATTCCGGATCCCAAACTAAAAAGCAGAAAATAGTCTTAAAAGCTCGACGGGGGAGCCCCCGGACCGGGAAACTGTCTGCAACGGGCCTGCACACAGGCCTCGTTGGACAAAGTCCGCATCATATCCGGGGGATGACATGGCAGGAACTGCTCGTCGTTGGGCTGCGCGCATATCGGGCGTGGGAGCCGCATCGGCGATGATTTTCGGCGGGATGGCCGGAACGTCGTTCGCGATCGAGAACCCGCCCACGGTCACCATCAGCGTGAACTTCGGCGTGGTCGCGACCACGCACCCGGACACCGTGGGCTGTAACGGCTACAAGGTGGTCGGGACGGGGACCGCCGGCGGGGCGCCGGTCAACGCTGCGACCTGGGCGCAGGACGAGGTGGCGTGTACCGCGACCGTCCCTGGCAAGTACGACATCAAGGGGACGGCGACGATGACGGAGAGCGACGGGGACAAGCTCTTCATCAGCTACGAGCTCTCCGCGCCGCTGTCGTCGGACACGATGGTGTACCCGTCCGGCACGTTCAAGATCCTTCGGGGTGAGGGCAACTTCGAGGACTCGACGGGTGGCGGCACGATGAACGCCAAGGTCAACCTGCTGGACCACGCGCACGCGAGCGCGACGCTGACGGGGTACATCCGCAAGTACTGGCAGGTCTGACCCACGGCCACGGCCACCTGCCGGGGACGCCCGGTGGGTGGTGCGGGTCTCTTGGGCTCTTGGGGTGGGCGCACCAGAAGCCCACAAGCGCACTCGCCCCAGAAACCCCCAGACCCCCACCCTGGACCTAGGTCGTTCCATGGCCCGTCAGCACCGGCGCCCGAAGAAGCCGAAGCCTCCCTTCCCCCTGCCCGAGGGCCTCATCCTGTCTTCGACGCCGGACGGGTGGCGGCGCAGTCTGATCGTCGCCAACGGCGGCATCATCTGCGGAGGCTGCCTCCCCGGCGTCCCCGCCGACGCCGACCCCCGCGACGCACGGGCCGCAGCCGTCCTCGACGTCCAGGACCTGGCCCGCACCCTCCACCAGACCGAGGTCGACGTCGTCTGGGAGCCTGCCCACGCCCACGGCCACGCGTCCTGGACCGCCCAGGTGCGTGTGATCGCGGGCGAGGGTCTCTCCGAAATCCCCTCGTCCCCCGCCCCTTCCCCCGTTAAGATCATCCCAAGGGCGGGGTCGTAGCACAGAGGTAATGCGCCGCGATGGCATCTCGGAGGACGCCGGTTCGAATCCGGTCGCCCCGCCCCCTTACAACTCGGAGGCGGCGTTCGCGCGCGTACGGACGGCCCAAGCCCTGGCTCTGCTCCACCGCGCCGCTCCTCGTCCGTGGCCGGCCGGCCCCGATCCTGCCCCCAGCCCCCTCAGGACGTGCTCGGCATCGCCGACACCGCCGCCGCCGAGATCTTCCTGGCCTCGTCCTCGCAGGTCTCCGCCGGGTGCCGCTCGCCGCCCAGCGACACGTACACCACCAGGTTCCCCTTGCGGACGTACAGCGTGCACGTCGTCTCACCGTTGCTCGGAGCGCTCCAGAAGGCCTCGTCCGCGAACGTGAGGCCCCTTTCCCGGCGTTCGCCCTCCGCGTCGTCGGCGAACTCCTGCTCCTGGCGCCGCGTGCCGTTCTCGTTCGTGCCCGCGCTGCGGCGCAGCTCCCAGCGGACCACCGCGTGCGCGTAGTAGTTCCAGCCGTCCGGCTGCGGCTCGTCCTTGTCGTTCCAGGAACAGCTGGTCTGCGCGCTGTCCGAGTAGTCGGTGTACTGGTCCTGGTCGGGGCGTCGATCCCCCGGCACCGGCAGTTTCGCGGCCACCTCCGCGCAGACCGGCATCGCGACGAAGCGGTCCGGCGGTCCGGCTCCGAGGACATCGTCCTTCAGGTACCACCAGGCCCCGCCGCCCAGCACGGCCAGAACCACCACGGTGGCGGCGAACCTTCCGGTCCGGCGGGGGCGGCGGGCCGGTGCCGCGTCCACCCGCGTGGCCACGGCGGTCGGCGTGGCCGCGCCGCCGCCCGGCGGCAGGACCACGGTCCGCTCCCCGCCATGGTCGTCGTCCCCGCCGGCCAGCAGCCGGTCGATGTCCCGCCGCTGTTCCGCGATCGCCGCGTGCACCGCCGGCGGCCACTGTCGTGCCACCGGCGCCGTCGGCCCCAGCGCCGCGAGGAGCTGCGCGGGCGTCGGGCGGGCCCCCGGGTCCTTCGCCAGGCACCAGGTCACGAGCGGGCGCAGTTCGGCCGGTACGGCGGTGAGGTCCGGCTCCGTGTGGACGACGTTGTACAGGGCCTGGAAGGTCGAGGGTCCGGCGAACGGGCTCGCCCCGGTCGACGCGAGCGCCAGGACCGAGCCGAGCGAGAACACGTCGCTCGCCGGGCCGAGTTCCTTCCCCTCGGCCTGCTCGGGTGACATGAACGCGGGTGACCCGACCACCAGCCCCGTCCCCGTCAGCTCGGTGACGTGCCCGGCTCCCGCCTCCGCCGCCCGCGCGATCCCGAAGTCGATGACCCGGGCACCGTCCTCCGCGAGCAGGACGTTCTCGGGCTTCAGGTCGCGGTGCACGAGCCCCGCCCGGTGGATCTCGTCCAGCGCCGTCGCCAGCTGCACGGCGAGCCGCCGTACCGTCTCCACGGGCAGTGTCCCGGACCGCTCGACCGCCGCGCCGAGCGACGGCCCGGCGACGAAGACCGAGGCGAGCCAGGGAGTGGCGGCCTCGGTGTCGGCGTCCATCACGGCCGCCGTGCACGCGCCGGACACCCTCCGCGAGGCCACGACCTCGCGCCGGAACCGGGCGCGGAAGTCCTCGTCGGCGGCGAGGCGCGCGTGCACCTGCTTCACGGCGGCGAGCCGCCCGTCCGGCGCGGCGCCCAGGAACACGCGTCCCATGCCGCCGCGTCCGAGCTCGGAGAGCAGCCGGTACGGACCGGCGGTGCGCGGGTCGGTGGGTCCCAGGGGCCGCATCACCGGGCGCCCTGCGCCTGGGTCTTCCCCTGGGCCTTCGCCTTCAGCGCCGCCATGGCCTGCTTCCCGGTTTCCTCGGTCACGGCCTCGCACGTCCCCACGGGGTAGTTCGTGCCCTTCACCAGGACGAACAGCTCGGCGTTCACGTCCCGGCCGTACAGCACGCAGTACTTGCCGTCCGGCTTGTACCAGAGGGCCTCCTGCACGAAGTCGAGCGTGGAGACGCGCAGGGTCTTGCCGCGTATGTACATCCCCTCGTAGTGGGACTTCGACTGCTCGGCTCCGGTGAGCCCGCCGTTCTTCGACCGGTAGACGCTCCAGATGACGACGATCTCGTCGCCCGAGCGGGTGTTCCAGGTGCACTGGTTCTGCTGTCCGTCCGCCGAGGTGGTCGGCGGCCCGCCGTCCTTGACCGGGAACGGGGTGAAGCCGGGGGGTCGTGTCAGAGCCGTCCCGGCCTCAGCGCAGCTCGGGATCGTGCCCGTGTACGTGTCGGTCACCTGGTTCAGCGGTACGTTCCCCGGTGTCGGTACGGGTTCCGGCACGACCATGTAGTACATCTCCGCCGCCCAGCCCGTCGCGACGAACACGGCCCCGGTGACGGCGAGGGCCCCGGCGGTCACGGCTGCGGCGATCCACCGGCGCTGCCGTCGGGAACGCCGTACGGGCACGGGTACGGTCGCGGCCGGTCCCGCCTGTGCCGGGACCGTGCTCACCAGCCGCTCGATCTCCGCCGCCTGCTCCGCGATCCGCCGCTGCACGTCCTCCGGCCACGGCCGCCGCAGCGGGGCCACCGGGCCGATCATGGCGAGGACGTCCTGCGGCGAGGGCCGCAGGGCCGGGTCCTTGGCCAGGCAGGCCGCGACGATCCCGCGCAGGCCCGGCGGTACGCCGTCGAGGACGGGTTCGGCGTGGGCGATGGAGTGCATGAGGGCGGGGACCGAGGTGCCGCTGAACGGCGTGGTCCCCGTGCAGGCCACCACCAGCGTGGCCCCGAGCGCGAACACGTCCGTGGCGGGCGTCGGGGCCTCGCCACGGACCTGCTCGGGTGCCATGAACGCGGGGGAGCCGATGAGCGCGCCCGTGTGGGTCAGCTTGGTCATCTGGTCGGCGGCGCGCGCGATGCCGAAGTCGATGACGCGGACGCCGTCGTCGGTGAGCAGCACGTTCGACGGCTTGAGGTCGCGGTGGACGAGCCCGGCCCGGTGGATGTCGGCGAGGGCCTGCGCGAGACCTGCGGTGAGCCGCCGTACGGCCTCCTCGGGCAGCCCGACGGGTGCGGACGCCCCCGCGGGCCCCGGTACCGCCGCCGGCGCCCTCGCCTCCGACGCGGCCACCGCCTCGCTCAGCGAAGGCCCCGGCAGGAACAGCGACGCCAGCCACGGTGTCTCCGCGTCCGGGTCGGCCTCGACCACCGGTGCCGTGTAGGCGCCGGACACCCGGCGCGAGGCGTCGACCTCCCGCCGGAACCGTGATCGGAACCCGGCGTCGTCGGCCAGATCGGCGTGCACCTGCTTGACGGCGACGAGCTGTCCGTTCGCCGCCGTCCCGAGCAGGACCCGGCCCATCCCGCCCTGCCCGAGCACCGCGACCGTACGGAACGGCCCCACCTGCGACGGATCGTTCGGCCCGCATGGCTGCATGCTGTCGTCACCCTCCCCCGAGAACGCCAGGGGAGTCTAAGGGCTGTGCGGGCGCCGCGAGTTGGGCGCCCCTCCCGCAGGGTGCGGCCCTCCGGTCACGTCCTAGTTGAGCCGTGCCCGCGCCGCCTGCGCCCGGCGCCGGATCGTCGTCGCCGACTCCGGGTCCACCGCGTCCATGACCTGCGCGTACGCCTCCATCTCCGCGGCCCCCGTGAGGAAGTCCCCGCGCTGGACGAGCAGCTCGGCGCGCTCGTAGCGGAGTCTCGCCGGGTGGGAGGGGAGGAGCAGGGAGAGCTCGACCGCCCACAGGGCCACGTCGGAGCGTTCCGGGCGGGGGGCCGCCCAGGCGCGGATGTTGTTGAGGACCCGCAGCACGATCGCGCCGGGTTCGGCGGGCCGGAGCATCGAGCGGTCGAGGGCCTCGCCCGTCGCGCTCGTCACCAGGAGCTCCGCGTCCGGGCCCGTCATGGCGCGGCCGCCCGCGAAGGGGTCGGCGAGGTTCAGGTCGGCGGGGTCGCCGAAGCCCACGACGAAGTGGCCGGGCAGCCCGAGCCCGTACACGGGGGCGCCGGCCCGCCGTGCGACCTCCATCCAGACGACGGAGAGCAGGATCGGCAGGCCGCGGCGGCGTCTGAGCACCTCGTGCAGGAGCGAGGACTCCAGACGCTGGTAGTCGGCGGGCACGCCCTCGAAGCCCTCCCGACTGCCGAGGAGGTCGGCGAGGGCGGTGGCCCAGTCGCCGACGATCCGGGTGGCGTACGGGACGAGCCCGGCGAGGCGGTCGAGTTCGATCTCGGCCTCGTTCAGGACGTGCCGGGTGACGGTGGGGTCGGCCACCGCTCCGATCAGCAGGCAGAGCCGGGCGAGGTCGGGCCGCTCCGACCGCGCCTCCTCCGCGAACTCCCGCCGCCAGTCGGGCGGGTCCGGGCTCTCGAAGGCGTCCCCCGCTGCCCCGCCCCGCCGTGGTGGCCCGTCCTCCGGCCCGTCCTCCGGTGGTGGTACGTCCTCCGTCACGCCTCTGTCACGCCTCCGCCCATCGGTAGTGGTGGTAGTGGTGGTGCGGCGCGAAGCCCATCCCGTCGTACAGCGCCCGCGCGCCGTCGTTGTCCGCCTCCACCTGGAGCCAGGCCGCCGACGCGCCCTCGTCGAGGGCCTGCCGGGCGAGCGCCGTCATGACGGACGTCGCCAGGCCCCGGCGCCGCTGCTCGGGGTCCACCTCGACGGCCATGAAGCCGGCCCAGCGTCCGTCGACCACGCACCGTCCGATCGCCGCCGGTACCTCTCCCGTGCCCGCCACGGATGCGAACCACACACTCGGGCCGGACGTCAGCACCGACCGTACAGCCGGGCCCGGTTCGGCGAAGCGCTGATAGCGGCGGAGCCACGCGTCGTCGACGGTGCGGGCCAGGCGTACGGCGGAGACGTCGGCGTCCAGGTCGCCGATCGGGGCCAGCGCCGCGATCCGTACCTCGGCGGAGACCTCGCGCCGCCAGCCGTGCCGGTCGAGGGCCGCGCAGAGCAGCTCCTGGGTGCCCTCGGCGCCGGTGGCGGTCTGGATGTACGCGGGGAGGCTCCTGGCCTCGTACCACGCGCGTACGTGTGTCAGGGCGTCGGCGATCGGCAGACCGGGCTCGCCGAGCGGGAGGACCGAGTTGGCCCGCCGTGTGAAGCCGTCGGAGGCCCGCAGGGTCCACTCGCCGAGCGCCTCGCTCTCGACCGGCCGCCACGCGCGCGCGGTGGCGCGGGCCAGCTCGGGGAAGGTGGCGGAGGGGCCGCGCCGGCGGGCCGGGGCGGGCGGGACGATCTTCCCCGCGACCAGGGTGGATTCCGCGATCCGGACGCTCTCGCCGCTCTTTCGTGTGATCAGCAGCACAGAGTTGTCCCATGATGTGAGAACGCCGACCGCGTCGGTGAACTTCTCACCCGCGGCCGCTGAGTCCGTCACGTACCGAACGGAGACACGTTTTCCCACGTCAGCGCTGGTGATTCGGACCTTCAGGCGTCCTCCGCCGGTGAATTCCACAGCTTCTCCGCCCCTCCTGTTCGGATCGCCCCCAAGAACGGAGATACTAGGTGCGGGCATCGACGACGCCGCGCTCCCGCGCAGACCAGCCCTATCGAGGAGGAACGACAGCGTGACCTACGTCATCGCGCAGCCTTGTGTCGACGTGAAGGACAAGGCGTGCATCGAGGAGTGCCCCGTCGACTGCATCTACGAGGGCAAGCGGTCCTTGTACATCCACCCGGACGAATGCGTCGACTGCGGGGCCTGTGAGCCGGTCTGCCCGGTCGAGGCGATCTTCTACGAGGACGACACCCCGGAGGAGTGGAAGGACTACTACAAGGCGAACGTCGAGTTCTTCGACGAGCTCGGCTCGCCCGGTGGTGCCTCCAAGCTCGGCGAGATCGAGCGCGACCACCCCTTCATCGCCGCCCTGCCGCCGCAGAACGGCTGATCGACCGCTTCAGGTCGCATCCGGTCCCGTACGGCGTCGGCCGCCGTACGGGACCGAGGCGTTTCCCGACGCCTCACCCGCGCACGTACAGGAAGTGAGAGCCAACCCGTGAGCGCAGTCTCTTCGCGCCTGCCCGTCTTCCCCTGGGACAAGCTGGAGCCGTACAAGAAGACGGCCGTGGCGCACCCCGACGGAATCGTGGACCTCTCGGTCGGCACGCCCGTCGACCCGGTCCCCGCGCTGATCCGCGAGGCCCTGGTCGCGGCGGCGGACTCACCGGGCTATCCGACGGTGTGGGGGACGAAGGAGCTGCGGGACGCGCTGACCGGCTGGTGCGGGCGGCGGCTGGGCGCGGTGGACCTCGCCCACGAGAACGTGCTGCCGGTGGTGGGTTCCAAGGAGCTGGTGGCCTGGCTGCCGACGCAGCTGGGTCTCGGCGCGGGCGACCGGGTGGCGTACCCCCGGCTCGCGTACCCGACGTACGAGGTGGGCGCGCGGCTCTGTGGCGCGGAGGCCGTCGTCTACGACACCGAGGCGTTCGCGGCTGATCCCGCGGGGGGCGCGCTGGACCCGGCCGGGCTCAGGCTGCTCTGGCTCAACTCCCCGTCCAACCCGACCGGCAAGGTCCTCTCCAAGGACGAGCTGACCCGGATCGTGGCCTGGGCGCGCGAGCACGGTGTCCTCGTCTTCTCCGACGAGTGCTACCTGGAGCTGGGCTGGGAGGCCGACCCGGTCTCCGTGCTGCACCCGGACGTCTGCGGCGGTTCGTACGAGGGCATCGTCGCCGTCCACTCGCTGTCCAAGCGCTCCAACCTGGCCGGCTACCGGGCCGCGTTCATCGCGGGCGACGCGGCCGTGCTCGGCGAGCTGCTGCAGATCCGCAAGCACGGCGGCATGATGACGGCGGCGCCGGTGCAGGCGGCGACGGTCGCGGCGCTCGGCGACGACGCGCACGTGGCCGAGCAGCGGGAGCGGTACGCGGCCCGCCGGGCGGCGCTGCGGGCGGCCCTGGAGGCGCACGGCTTCCGGATCGAGCACAGCGAGGCGAGCCTGTACCTGTGGGCGACCCGGGACGAGCCGTGCTGGGAGACCGTGGCGTACCTGGCGGAGAAGGGCATTCTCGTGGCGCCGGGCGACTTCTACGGCGAGGCGGGGGAGCGGTTCGTGCGGGTCGCGTTCACGGCGACGGACGAGCGGGTCGCGGCGGCGGTCAAGCGGCTCGGCTGACCGTCCAGGGCTTACGGACGGCCATACGGACGGCCATACGGACGGCCACGGGCACGGCCGTGCAGACGGCATACGGAAGGGCCCGGGGAGCATCCGCTCCCCGGGCCCTTCCGCGCGACGGTTCCCGGCCGGGTCAGCGGCCGACGGGCAGGCCGCCGAGCGTCTGGCCGGTCGGCAGGCCGCCGAGGCCGCCGCCCAGGGCGCCGCCGGTCGGGCCCTCCGCGCTCTCGGTGGCGGCGCCGGCGGTCTTGCCGACGACCTCGCCCGCGCTGCCCGCGGTGTCACCGGCGACCTGCTGGGCGGCCGGGGTGGCGGTCTTGCCCGCCGCGCCGATCGTCTTGCCGGCGGCGGGGACGGCCGTGCCGACGGCCTGGCTGCCGGTGGCGCCGACGACGCCGGTGGCGGTCTGCGAGGCGCTGTCGACGGCGGTGCCCGCACCGGCGGCGTCCAGGGCGGAGACGCCGCCGAGGGCGCCGGTCGGCGCGAGGTTGTGGTCCAGGGCGCTCGCGGAGCCGGCCGCACCGACCACGGGGGCTGCTCCGGCCGCGATGAGGAGGGCGGCGCGGGCGATCCGACGGGTCAGGGGGAGGGACATGGTGCTCCTTCGACGAGGTGCGAGGTGTTGTTCGGACACAGTGACAACCGGCCCTGGGGCGGGTTGGGTTGCGGCCGTCGAAGGTAAAGGATTGGTAATGCGTCGTATTGTCGGGTGGGGAGGAAAACGGACGAACACGTCATTGTGTAGCCGTCTGCCGAACCGTCACTTCCCTTGCCCCGTAAGGGAATTGGGAGGGCGGGGCGCGGTGCGCGAAAGGCGGCGCGGAAGGGTCGTGAATTTCTCCGGACGCGCACCGGTGGCATGCCACGGGCGAGTGAATCACCGCACGGGTGATCGGCTCCCGATCGACTACTGGGCGAGGCGCACGCGGACGTACTCCCCGCCGGAGGCAGGCGTGCCCGGGGTGTCGGCGGACCCCTCGGACCCCTCCGAGGACCCCTCCGAAGACGACTTCGAGGACGACTTCGAAGACCCCGAGACCTTCGACCAGCCTCCCCGCGCCTCACCCGCGCGCCACACCCGGTCCCCGTACACGACCTCCGCGATGCGCAGCGTCTCCGCCCGCGCCACGGCCCACTGCGCCAGCGCCCAGCCGCGCCGCGCGTCCGCGGCCGCCTCCCGGGACCCGGCCGTCGACCGGACCGGCACCACGAGCACCGGCGGCTCGGCCGCCGACCGGCCCGCGCTCGGGCCGCCCGTCACGGCCGTCGGAGCCGCCTTCTCGCCGAAGGCGCGCACCAGCTCCGCGCGCACCTTCTCGGGATCACCCGGACGGCCCTCGGCCTCGCTCGCCGTACAGGACAGGGCGGCCGGCGCCCGGCCCGTCAGCGCGGCCGAGAGCAGGGTGGCGTCCGGCTCGTGCTTCGCGTACGCCTGCGGGAAACCGCTCTTCTGCACCTTCTGCGCCGCCACCGTCAGCGGCAGCCGCGAATACCCCGGGACCTTCTCCAGACCGTCGTAGAACTTCCCCGACGCGTACACCGGGTCCATGATCTGCGCCGGCGTTCCCCAGCCCATCGACGGCCGCTGCTGGAAGAGGCCGAGGGAGTCCCGGTCGCCGTGCTCGATGTTCCGCAGCGCCGACTCCTGGAGCGCCGTCGCGAGGGCGATGGTCACCGCCCGCTCCGGCAGGCCCCGGGTGGTGCCCACGGCGGAGATCATCGCGGCGTTCGACGCCTGCTCCGGAGTGAACTCGTACCGGTTGTCCCCGGTGCCGACACTGCACCGGGGCGTGCCGGCACTCCCCGTCATCTGGTGGAAGGCCACGTACGAGGCGAGGCCGAGGAGCGCTGCGAAGGCGGCCGCGGAACGGGCGAGGCGGCCGCGACGGCGGGGGCGGATGGGCTCGGACACGGGGCCCACCGTACTGGAGGCCGCGTTAGGGTCGGCACATGGCTGACATCACCCCGCTCGACACGCCCCTCGACCTGTCCCAGGACGGGGCCGCGCTCACCGCCGCCCTCGTCGACTTCCCGTCCGTCAGCGGGACCGAGCAGCCGCTCGCGGACGCCATCGAGCAGGCACTGCGCGCCCTGCCGCACCTCACGGTCGACCGGTACGGGAACAACGTCGTGGCCCGTACGAGCCTCGGCCGCGGCGAGCGGGTCGTGCTCGCCGGCCACATCGACACCGTGCCGATCGCCGACAACGTGCCCTCGCGGCTCGACGAGGACGGCATCCTGTGGGGCTGCGGCACCTCGGACATGAAGTCCGGCGTCGCCGTCCAGCTGCGGATCGCCGCCACCGTCCCCGAGCCCAACCGCGACCTCACGTTCGTCTTCTACGACAACGAGGAGGTGGCCGCCCACCTCAACGGCCTCGGGAAGATCGCCGAGGCGCACCCCGACTGGCTGGAGGGCGACTTCGCCGTCCTCCTGGAGCCCTCCGACGCCCAGGTCGAGGGCGGCTGCCAGGGCACGCTCCGCGTGATCCTGCACACCGCGGGCGAGCGGGCCCACTCCGCGCGCTCCTGGATGGGCTCCAACGCCATCCACTCCGCCGCCCCGATCCTGGCCCGCCTCGCCGCGTACGAGCCGCGCAAGCCGGTCATCGACGGCCTGGAGTACCACGAGGGCCTCAACGCCGTCGCGATCCAGGGCGGCGTCGCCACCAACGTCATCCCCGACGCGTGCACGGTCACGGTCAACTACCGCTACGCCCCCGACCGCTCGCCGGCCGAGGCGCTGGCGTACGTCCGCGAGTTCTTCGCCGACTGCGACATCGCCGACCTCGTGGTCGACGACGAGAGCCCCGGCGCCCTGCCCGGCCTCTCCCACCCGGCCGCGGAGGCCTTCATGAAGGCCGTCGGCGGCAGCGCCCAGCCCAAGTTCGGCTGGACCGACGTGGCCCGCTTCAGCGCCCTCGGGGTGCCCGCGGTCAACTACGGCCCCGGCGACCCCATCTACGCGCACAAGCGGGACGAGCACGTGCCCGTCGACCGGATCCACCACTGCGAGGCACGGCTGCGCGACTGGCTGACCGCCTGACCGCCCGACTTCCCTCGTCCCGACTCCCGTAATTTCGCATTTCGTCACCTCTGTGGTCCTACGCTGACCGGACCAGAAGATCGTTGGATCGACGGAGGGAGCAGGCCATGGGTATCCCTGAAGGGGAGACGAAGCCGGAGGAGCAGCGGCTCGGGCCGGTGCTCAGGCGCCGGGACCAGGTCCAGCCGGGCACCACGGACCAGCGGCTGCTCGACACCGAGGGCGACTCGGAATGGGTGCACACCGACCCCTGGCGGGTCATGCGCATCCAGTCCGAGTTCGTCGAGGGCTTCGGCGCCCTCGCCGAACTGCCGAGCGCGATCAGCGTCTTCGGCTCGGCCCGCACCAAGCCGGACTCGTCGGAGTACGAGGCGGGCGTACGGATCGGCAAGGCGCTCGTGGAGGCCGGCTTCGCGGTCATCACGGGCGGCGGCCCCGGCGCCATGGAGGCGGCCAACAAGGGGGCCCGGGAGGCCAAGGGCGTCTCGGTGGGCCTCGGCATCGAGCTCCCCTTCGAGCAGGGGCTCAACCCGCACGTCGACATCGGCGTGAACTTCCGCTACTTCTTCGTCCGCAAGACGATGTTCGTGAAGTACGCGCAGGGCTTCGTGGTCCTGCCCGGCGGCCTCGGCACCCTCGACGAGCTCTTCGAGGCGCTGACGCTGGTCCAGACCCGCAAGGTCACCCGCTTCCCGATCGTCCTCTTCGGCACGGAGTACTGGAAGGGCCTCGTGGACTGGCTCCGCGACTCGGTCGTCGCGGGCGGCAAGGCCTCGGAGCGGGACCTGCTCCTCTTCCACGTCACGGACGACGTGGACGAGGCGGTGGCGCTGGTGACGAAGGAGACGGGCAAGTAGCGGTCCACGGGGCGGGGGCGACGGTCTCCCGTCGCCCCCGCCCCGTTCCCTCCCGCCTCGTTCCGCCCCGCCGGGTCCGCCCTCAGGGGGTTCCGCCCTCGCGGGGTCGGTCCTTCCGGGTGCGTCCCGCGCCGGGCTACGCCAGCCCGCGCCGCGCCACGGCCGGCGCCCGGTGCCCGGCGATGGACGCCACCATGTCGAGCACCTGCCGCGTCTCGGCGACCTCGTGCACCCGGTACACCCGCGCCCCCAGCCAGGCGGACACGGCGGTCGTCGCCAGGGTCCCGAGGACCCGCTCCTTCACCGGCCGGTCGAGCGTCTCGCCGACGAAGTCCTTGTTGGACAGGGACACGAGCACCGGCCAGCCCGTCTCCGCCATCTCCCCGAGCCGCCGCGTCGCCTCCAGGCTGTGCCGGGTGTTCTTCCCGAAGTCGTGGCCCGGGTCGATCATGATCGCGTCCCGCCGCACCCCGAGCGCGACCGCCCGCTCGGCGAGCCCCACGGTGACCCGCAGGATGTCGGCCATCACGTCTTCGTACTCCACGCGGTGCGGCCGCGTCCGCGGCTCCGCGCCACCCGCGTGCGTGCACACGAGCCCCGCGCCGTACTTCGCGGCGACCTCGGCGAGTCCGGGGTCGACCCCGCCCCACGCGTCGTTCAGGACGTCCGCGCCGGCCTCGCAGACCGCCGCGCCGACGTCCGCCCGCCAGGTGTCCACGCTGATGACGACATCGGGATGGCGGCGGCGGACCTCGGCGACGAAACCGACCGTGCGCCGCGCCTCCTCCTCGGCCGTGACCTCCTCGCCGGGGCCCGCCTTCACTCCGCCGATGTCGATGATCGCCGCCCCCTCGGCCACGGCCTGCTCGACGCGGGCGAGCGCCGGCTCGTCCCGGAAGGTGGCGCCCTGGTCGTAGAAGGAGTCCGGGGTCCGGTTCACGATCGCCATGATCACCGGCTCGTGCGGCCCGAATTCACGCCGTCCCAAGCGCAGCATCCCTTTTGTCCTCCCTCGTGTCCGTTCGCCTGCGACCCTAGCTGTCGGTGGCGCATGGCACGATCGGCACGGGACGTTTTCCACTCCGGGGAGAGGCACGCAGGTGTTCTGGTTTCTGCTCATCACGATGGTCGTGGTCGTGGCCGCGGTGACCCTGGCCGTGGTCGGCGGCGGCGACAGCGAGGTGCTGCCCGACGTGGCGCCCGAGGAGCTCGTCGACCCGCTCCCGGCCGCCCGCCCGGTCGACCGCGCGGACGTCGAGGCGCTCCGTCTCCCCGTCGCGGTCCGCGGCTACCGGATGGCGGACGTGGACGACGTGCTGGTCCGCCTCGGCGCCGAGCTGGCCGAGCGCGACGCCCGGATCTCCGAGTTGGAGGAGGCGCTCGCGGGAGCGACCGCCGCCGGTGACGGAGAGGACGGGCGGGCGTGACGGCCGGCGGGGCGGTGCCGGGCCCGGACGGGCGGCTGCGCTGCCCCTGGGGCCTGTCGACCGAGGACTACGTGGCGTACCACGACGAGGAGTGGGGCCGCGCGGTCCACGGCGACGACGCGCTGTTCGAGCGGCTCTGCCTCGAAGCGTTCCAGTCGGGCCTGTCGTGGATCACGATCCTGCGCCGCCGCGAGGGATTCCGGGCGGCGTTCGCCGGTTTCCGGATCGCCTCGGTCGCCGAGTTCGGCGACGCGGACCGGGAGCGGCTCCTTGTCGACGAGGGCATCATCCGCAACCGGGCCAAGATCGACGCGACCCTGGCCAACGCGAGGCTGCTGGCCGACTGGGCCCCGGGCGAACTGGACGAGCTGATCTGGTCGTACGCCCCCGATCCGAGGACCCGCCCCGTCCCGCGTACGGTCGCGGACGTCCCGGCGGTCACGGACGAGTCCACGGCCCTCTCGAAGGCCCTCAAGAAGCGGGGCCTCCGCTTCATCGGCCCGACGACGGCCTACGCCCTGATGCAGGCGTGCGGGCTGGTCGACGACCATGTGAAGGGCTGCGTGGCCCGGGGCGGGGAGTAGCCCCGGGCCGTTGTCCCGTCGGGTCAGAGGACGTGGACGGAGTCCGAGGTGGTGTCGTACCCCGTCTCGTACTCCGGGGTGCGCAGGCCACCGGAGCCGTTGTTCGCGTACACGTACAGCGAAGAGTTCTCGATCGTCCTGATGATGTCGCCGAGGCCGTCGCCGGTCACATCGCCGGTGGCGATGAGCAGGGTGTCCGACGGCCAGGCGTACGGCAGCCTGACGCGGGCGCCGAAGGACCCCCGGCCGTTCCCCGGGTAGAGCCAGAGGGCGCGGGAGCCGTCGCGGGCGACCAGGTCGGACCTGCCGTCCCGGTTCATGTCGCCGGGCGCCGCGAGCCCGTTCATGGCACCCCAGCCGCCGCCGACCTTCGTGCGGGCGCCGAACCAGCCGCGACCGTTGCCCGGGTACGTCCAGAGGACACCGGCGGTGTCCCGGGCGACCAGGTCACGGCGGCCGTCGCCGGTGATGTCCCCGACGGCCTCGATCTCCTTCATCGTGTTCCAGCCGCCGCCGACCTTGAGGCGGGGCTTGAACCAGCCCTTGCCGTTGCCGGGGTAGAGCCACAGCACGCCGGCCCGGTCGCGGGCGTAGACGTCCTCGTTGCCGTCGCCGTCGTGGTCTCCGTGGCGGACGAGCGCGTTCATGGCGCCCCAGCCGCCGCCGACCAGGACGCCCTTGGTCCTTCCGTCGGCGCCGCGTACGCCGTCGAGGAACCAGAGCCGACCGGCTCCGTCGCGTTCGAGCAGATCGGCGACGCCGTCGTTGTCGAGGTCGCCGAACCTGGACTGGGCCGGGAGTCCGGCCGGTCGGGGAGTGGTGCTCGTGTCCCAGTCGATCCATGCCTGACCGGTCTCGGCCTCCCACTGGGTGTCCGCCATCCGGATCGAGCTGATCGAGTTGTCCAGCTCGGACCAGGACTCCCAGCTGAGGTCGGAGCCGACGGGCTGACGGGGGCCGATGACCAGGCTGTTGTTGCCGCCGTAGTGGGCGTCCTGGTGGGCGACCGCCCACCTGTTGCTGCGGTTGATGTAGGACGAGATCGTGTTGTTCCAGGTGCCCAGGGTGGGCTGACTGGCCGAGACGATCTTCATCTGGCCGCCGAAGCGGGGGTACTGGAAGACGCAGAAGCTGCCCGCGGGGCAGCGGTACTCGTCGGCCGACGCGGCGGGCGCGGAGGCCAGCATCGTCGCGAGGGTGGCCGCAGTGGTCACGGCGGCGGCGACGGTGCGCCGGATTCCAGGGGTGCGCGTCATGGCACGAAATCCGTTCCTGGTCGGAGGAAGGTCAGAAGACGAAGCTGCTGCTGCGGAGCTGGCCGAAGGGCAGCGGGGCGCGGAGACGCCCGTCGCCGGTGCCTGGGTAGACCAGCAGGTAGGTGTGGCCTTCCCAGCCGAACGGGGCGCCCGAGGCGTGTGCGACCAGGTCGGGCCGGCCGTCGCCGGTGATGTCGCCGAGGCCCGCGAGTTCCTTGTGGCCGTTCCAGCCGCCGCTGCCGATGAGCTTGCGGGTGCCGAACCAACCGTGGCCGTTGCCGGGGTAGAGCCAGAGCTTGCCCGCCGTGTCGCGGGCGATCAGGTCGGCCTTCTCGTCGGAGTTCATGTCCCCGGCGCCGACGAGCTCGTTGATCGCCTTCCAGCCGCCGCCGACCTTCTTGCGGGCGCCGAACCAGCCCTTGCCGTTGCCCGGGTACGTCCACAGGACTCCGGTGGTGTCGACGGCGAGCAGGTCGCCCTTGCCGTCGCCCGTCAGGTCGCCCACCGCGGTCAGGTCCCGCAGGGAGTTCCAGCCGCCGCCGACCTTGAGGCGGGGCGTGAACGAGCCCTTGCCGTTGCCCGGGTAGAGCCACAGCACGCCGGCCCGGTCGCGGGCGTAGACGTCCTCGTTGCCGTCGGCGTCCTGGTCGCCGTGCCGGGTCAGCATCGTCATGGTGTCCCAGCCGCCGCCCACGAGCCGGCCGGTACTGGGGCTGTGCGGGACCGAGCCGTGTACGGACCACAGCCGGCCGAAAAAGTCGCGACTGAGGACGTCGGCGTATCCGTCGCGGTCGATGTCGCCGAAGGCGCCCGTCGCGGGCAGCGACGAAGGCCGGGACTCCAGGGCTTCGGAGAGGGTCGGGTAGCGGCTCTCCCAGCCGCAGAAGTCGTCCGCCTCGGCGCCGATGTCGATGGAGCTCACCGCCTTGTCGAGCTCGGGGTTCTGGCTCTCGTCGAAGGACGCCGAGTTGTAGAGCCAGACGGAGCCCTTGGGGTCGAGACCGGGCTCCGGGTAGAAGCACACGGCGTAGACGCCGTCGTGGTTGTTGACGAAGGACCGGATGCGGTTGTCCCAGGCGCCCAGGGACAGCATCGGCGTCCTGATGACGAGCATGTCGCCCTGGTACAGCGGCTGGCTGAAGACGCAGAGGGAGCCCTGCGGACAGCGGTCGGCGCCGCCGGCCGCCTGCGCGGTCGAGGGCAGGGCGACAGCGGACAGGCCCAGGGCCAGACCCGCCGTCAGCGCGCCGCGAAGAAGGCGCGCCGAAGGAGAAGGACGCACGGAACCCCCCAGGTAAGTGCGTACGAATGGTGAGCGGATCCTATAGACGCGCCCACCACCCGTACGAACCGGTTCCGGGTCCGTCAGCGGCCCAGGTACTTCGGCTTCTCCTTGGCGATGAAGGCGCGGACCGCGATCGTGTGGTCCTCGGAGGCGCCCGCACGGTTCTGGAGTTCCTCCTCCTTGTCCAGCGCCTCGGACAGCGAGTGGTCGGCGCCGTAGGCGAGGGACTCCTTCAGGGCCGCGTACGCCACCGTCGGGCCCTCGGCCAGCTTGCGGGCCACCTTCTCGGCCTCGGCGGCGAGGTCGGCGGCCGGGACCACGCGGTTCGCGATGCCCAGCTCGTACGCCTCCTGGGCGGTGATCGAGCGCGGGAAGAGCAGCAGGTCGGCGGCGCGGCTCGGGCCGATCACCCGGGGGAGGGTCCAGGACATGCCCGAGTCGGCGGTCAGAGCGACCCCCGCGAAGGAGGTGTTGAACGACGCGGTGTCCGCGACCACCCGGTAGTCCGCCGCGAGCGCGAAGCCGAAGCCGGCCCCGGCCGCGACACCGTTCACGCCGGCCACGACGGGCTTCCGCATGCCCGCGAGCGCCTTGGTGATCGGGTTGTAGTGGTCCCGGACCGTGTTCATGGTCTCCTGGGTGCCGTTCTCGTGGTCCGCCATGAGCAGACCCACGTGTTCCTTCAGGTCCTGGCCGACGCAGAACGCCCGCTCGCCGGCCGCGGTGAGCAGCACCGCCCGTACGGCGGGGTCCGCCGCGGCCGTCTCGGCCGCGTCACGGAGGGCGACTTTCGCCGCCACGTTCATCGCGTTCATGGCCTCGGGGCGGTTGAGCGTGATGGTGGCGAGCCCGTCGCTCACCTCGTACAGCACCGTGTCGGCCATGGGGTTCCCTTCGCCTCTTTGCGTGGTTGACCTGCACAGCATGGCGGACATCACTCGCCCCGCCCATGTGAGCTGCGTCAAAGATTTGAAGGGCTCGGCCGGACGCCGAGCGGCGAAGTATCGCAGGCCGATCGCCGAAATGTGGGGTTTTGAGAGAGCGCGTTGCGCAAGCGATGCCATTCGATGTTGGTCATCGGGTCCTGCCATGCGGGATAATGACCTGGAAGCAATGTGTTCGAAGCCGGTGACGCGTGCTCCAGGTCATGGAGCTGCCCGGCTGACAATGAGCTGGTTTCAGGAAGGGGAACAAGCATGGCGGCCATGAAGCCGCGGACGGGTGACGGCCCGCTCGAGGTGACCAAGGAGGGGCGGGGCATCGTCATGCGCGTTCCGCTCGAAGGCGGCGGTCGGCTTGTCGTCGAGCTGACCCCCGACGAGGCCGAGGCGCTGGGCGACGCCCTGAAGAAGGTCGTCGGCTGACCTTCCCTCGCATCCTGAACACTGCCCCGGCACGGTCCGTCCGTGCCGGGGCAGTGGTGTGTCCGGGGACGGGGGAGGGGGAGCGGCGGAAGCCGTCGGGGCGGGGTGCGGCGGGGCGTAGGGGTGGTGCGACCAGGGCCGGGGCTCTCAGCCGCGGCGGACCGCGCACAGCAGGCCGTCGCCCACCGGCAGCAGGGAGGGGATGAGCTCCTGGCTCTCCCGCACCGTGCGCAGCAGCTCGCGGACCCGCTGGACCTCGGCCGGCTGGGCCGCCGAGTCGACCGTGCGGCCGTCCGCGAAGACGCCCTCGAAGCAGACGAGCCCGCCAGGTCGCAGCAGGCGCAACGATTCAGCGAGGTAGTCCAGGTACTCGAGCCGGTCGCCGTCGCAGAACACGAGGTCGTACCCGCCGTCCGCGAGCCGCGGCAGTACGTCCAGGGCCCGGCCGGGGATGAACCGCGCCCGGTTGCCCGCGAAGCCCGCCGCGCGGAACGCCGTCTTGGCGAGCTGCTGCCGCTCCGGCTGGAGGTCCACCGTCGTCAGGACGCCGTCCGGCCGCATCCCGAGCAGCAGGTAGATGCCCGACACGCCGGTACCCGTGCCGATCTCCGCCACCGCCTTCGCGTCCGCCGTGGCCGCGAGCAGGCGCAGCGCCCCACCGGTGCCCGGCGACACCGAGGGCAGCCCTGCCTCCCGGGCCCGCTCACGGGCCCAGCGCAGAGCTTCGTCCTCGGCGACAAAGGCGTCGGCGAACGACCAGCTCGTCTGCCGGTTGGCGGTAATGGCCCTCTCCTGTCCCCGTAGTTGACGCAACGGTGACTGTATCCGCTGTCAGCGGGAACCCGCAGATGGGACCGGGCGTTCACCAGGGGAAGGACGCGGCAGGAGGAAGCCGGGGGACCGGTTCCAAATTCGCGTAAAGATTCTTATCCGGAGCTAACGGGCGAGGTGGCTATGGTAGGGGCTCCACTGGACACCACCAGAGCCGACAGGGGAGGTGCGGCTGCGCCTGTGGATCGGGGAGGAGTGCTTCGGCGTCTTCTCAGGTCGGCGGGTGAGCCGAAATCCGTGACCGACACCGCTGACCGAATCCGCACCGCCGACTCCGCTCCCACCACCGCGACCTTCGCATCGGATGCGGAATCGCAGGCGTGGACTCCGCCCACGTGGGAGGAGATCGTCAGCACGCACAGCGGCCGCGTGTACCGCCTCGCCTACCGGCTGACCGGCAACCAGCACGACGCCGAGGACCTGACCCAGGAGGTCTTCGTCCGCGTCTTCCGCTCGCTGTCGACGTACACGCCGGGCACTTTCGAGGGCTGGCTCCACCGCATCACCACCAATCTCTTCCTCGACATGGTCCGCCGCAAGCAGCGCATCCGTTTCGACGCGCTCGCCGACGACGCCGCCGAGCGGCTGCCCAGCCGTGAGCCCTCGCCGCAGCAGGTGTTCAACGACACCCACTTCGACGCCGACGTGCAGCAGGCCCTCGACACCCTCGCGCCCGAGTTCCGTGCCGCGGTCGTCCTCTGCGACATCGAAGGACTGTCGTACGAGGAGATCGCCGCGACCCTCGGAGTGAAGCTCGGCACCGTCCGCAGCCGCATCCACCGCGGGCGCTCCCACCTGCGCAAGGCCCTCAAGCACCGTTCGCCCGAGGCACGGGCGGAGCGTGCCCTGGCCTCCGTCGGATGGGAGGCAGGGACAGCGTGAGCGGCACACGTCCCTCGTCGCCGACCCCCGCGGAGCACCACCTCGGGGACCGGCTGGCCGCGCTCGTCGACGGCGAACTCGGCCATGACTCCCGCGAGCGGGTCCTCGCCCACCTCGCGACCTGCGCCCGCTGCAAGGCGGAGGCCGACGCGCAGCGCACCCTCAAGAGCGTCTTCGCCTCGGCGGCTCCTCCGCCGCCCTCGGAGGGATTCCTCGCCCGGCTGCAGGGGCTACCCGGGGGCCCCGGTGAGCCGGGAGGCCCCGGCGGACCGCGAGGCCCCCTCGAAGAACTCCTCGGCGCGGGCGGCGTGCGGTCCGACGGCTTCGCCACGGCGGCCGTCGTCACCCCGCACCCCGGACACTCCGCCCCGCAGACCGGCTTCCGTATCCACGAGGTCGGCGACCGCGCGTCCGGAACGTCCTGGCGCGGCCGGCGCTTCGCCTTCGCCGCGGCCAGCGCCGTCTCGTTCGCGGCCATCGCCCTCGGCGGCACCCTGCCGCTGGAATCCTCGGTGAACGCCAGCGCGCGCGGCGGCCAGGGCACCGGCACGGCGGTCACACCGCTGCGAGCCACCGCCGCGGGCCCCGGCGGCGGCACGGCCGTCTCCCGGGGTACGCGCTCCGGCGAGCGCGGCGCCCAGTCCGTCGACGGCTCGCAGGTGACGCCGGGGGCTCCGCTGACTCCCGGGGTCCCGGCGGCGCTGCCGCACGGGCCGGTGTCACCGGTCGGTCCGGGCACGGTCCCGGCGGGCGCCGTCCCGCCGGACGCGGTGCGCTCCCCGGCCATGCCGCTGGTGGCGGTACGGCTCCGGGACCCGGCCACGCAGTCGCTCCTCGCCCTCTCGCCGTTCGTACGACCGACGGGGCCGGCCCTCCGACTGGCCTTCGGTCCCGGACCCACTCCGGCGCCCAGCCCGGCCACCACGCCGCTCGGCTCCCCCCGCTGACCCGCGACCTGGTTGAATCCAGGGACAGGGGCGCCCGCCCAAGGGGGCGCGGACGGGTCAGCGGGTTGCGGGGAGAGCATGAACAACGGGAAGCCGAACTGGTGGAGCCGGCCGTCGAGCGCACCGGAGGCGGCACGGATACCCTCGCCGTCTCCGGCCGACGACCTCACGGAGGGCGTCACCGCCGTCGCCGCGCATGACGCCGACGGCGACTTCCCGCTGCCCGCGCCGCAGCCGTCGCCCGAAGCGGCCGGGGCGCCGGACACCGGCACCGCAGCGGCCGACGTGACCGACGTGACGGATGGGGCGTCTGCCGCCGATGCCGCTGACGCGGGGGACACCGGGGTGGCGCCTGAGGCAGCCGGCGCGCCCGCGTCCGCCGACGCGCCCGCCGTGCTGCTGACCAAGAGCGAGGCCCCCGCCCCGGCGGACGCGGCCCCGACCGAGACCCTCCCGGTGACCGGGGCTCAGGCGACCGAGACGCTTCCGGTGACCGAGGCCTCCGTGGCCGACGTGCCTCCGGCCCCGGCCGCCGCGCCCGCGCCGACGCCCCTGCACGCGCCCGACGAGTACCGGACGCCGCCCTACGGCGGGCCCGGCCCGTGGGCGCCCGCGCCGCCCGTACAGCGCCCCCCGGCGCCCGTACCGCCGCAGCAGGCCCATGTGGCCCCCGTACCGCCGCAGTCCCAGCCGCACCCCCCGCTGCACGCGCAGGGTGGCGCCGTGCCGCCGCAGGCCGGTGCGCCCTGGGTGCAGTACGACCCCTGGGGGGCCGGCGGGGCCGGGCTCCCGCCCCTGCCGGCGAGGAAGTCCCGCAAGGGGCTCGCCATCGCCGGGGCGCTCGCGTTCGCGCTCGTCACCGGAGTCATCGGCGGCGGCATCGGCGCGTACGTCGAGCGGAACGGCGGGATCACCACCGTCGAGCTGCCGCAGGCGGACGCCGGCGACACCGACCGGGCCCCGGAGAGCGTGGCCGGGATCGCGGCCAGCGCCCTGCCCGGCGTCGTCACCCTGCACGTCAAGGGCGGCGGTTCGTCCGGCACCGGCACCGGCTTCGTCCTCGACACCAAGGGCCACATCCTCACCAACAACCACGTCGTGGACGGGGCCCAGTCCTCCCGCGACATCTCGGTGACCTTCGCCAGCGGGGAGACCGCCCGCGCCAAGGTCGTCGGCAAGGACACCGGCTACGACCTCGCCGTCGTCCAGGTCACCGGCGTCTCCGGCCTCAAGCCGCTGCCGCTCGGCAACTCCGACAACGTCCGCGTCGGCGACCCCGTCGTCGCCATCGGCGCCCCCTTCGACCTCTCCAACACGGTCACCTCCGGCATCATCAGCGCCAAGGAGCGCCCGATCACCGCGGGCGGCGAGAAGGGCGACGGCACCGACATCAGCTACGTCGACGCCCTCCAGACCGACGCCCCGATCAACCCCGGCAACTCCGGCGGCCCGCTCCTCGACTCCAAGGGCCGGGTCATCGGCATCAACAGCGCCATCCGCGCGGCCGGCGGCGGCTCGGGCGAGGGAGAGGGCGGCAGCGCCTCCCAGCCCGGCTCCATCGGCCTCGGCTTCGCCATACCGATCAACCAGGGCAAGCGCGTCGCCGAGGAGCTCATCAACACCGGCAAGGCCACCCACCCCGTCATCGGTGTGAGCCTCGACATGCAGTTCAACGGCGACGGCGCCCGGGTCGGCGAGAAGGGCAAGGACGGCTCCGCCTCCGTCACGCCCGGCGGCCCGGCCGCGACGGCGGGGCTCCGCCCGGGCGACGTCATCACCAAGGTCGACGGCCAGCGCGTGCACAACGGCGAGGAGCTGATCGTGAAGATCCGCGCCCACCGCCCCGGCGACCGGCTGGAGCTCACCCTGACCCGGGACGGCAAAGAGCTGACAAAGACGTTGACGCTGGGCTCGTCCCAGGGCACCTGAGCGCCATGTGGCGGACACCGGGAGGTACCCGTCCGGCAGTTTCGGCGGGTACCGTGGACCGGGCCCTTGACCGGCATGAAGGAGCTACTAGGTGTTCAGCGACATAGGCGCACTCGAGCTGGTGACGCTCGTCGTCCTCGCCGTGCTCGTCTTCGGGCCGGACAAGCTCCCGAAGGTCATCCAGGACGTCTCGCGCTTCATCAGGAAGATCCGTGAGTTCTCGGACAGCGCGAAGGAGGACATCCGCAGCGAGCTGGGGCCGGAGTTCAAGGACTTCGAGTTCGAGGACCTCAACCCGAAGACGTTCCTCCGCAAGCAGATGGAGCAGAACGAGGACCTCCGGGAGCTCAAGGAGCTGCGGGGCAGCTTCGACCTCAAGAAGGAGATGAACGACGTCGCCGACGCGGTCCACGGCCGTGAGCCGCAGCCCTCGGCCGTCAACGGCTCCCCGTCGGCCGGTGGTTCCTCCGGCGCCGTCACCTCCGCCAACGGCACCCCGGACCTGCTGAAGAAGCAGGACAAGCCGGACACCGGCGAGCGTCCTCCGTACGACTCCGACGCGACCTGACGACGGGCTGTCACCGACCCGACGCGTCCTGGTGGCTATCCTCCCTCTGTTGACGGAACGAGGAGGCGGCCGAGATGGAGACCACGAGTCGGGTGGAGGGCGTACCCCTGGCCCGGCGGACCGCCGAGGGCTATCTGCGGGCACCCTTCGCCTGGTACGGCCTGGACGAGGCGTTCACCGGGCCGCGCTGGCTGATGCAGGTGGGCACGGCGGCGGACGGCAGTGTGCAGCACGGATCGACCGGCCACGGTGAGACGCCGTCGATAAAGACGGACGCGAGCGGCGCGGAGAAGGAGCGGTTCACGGTCGTCGTGACGGTGGCCGCGAGCCCCGTCCGGCGGACCGGTGACGGCACGGGCGTCCTCGACGCCACCACCGTGTCCTCGGCGGCCTGGCTGGCCGGCTCGGGGCTGCTCGTCCACACCTGGCCCGCCTCGCTGGACCACGCGACGCGGGACAACTGGCTGGACCAGCAGACCGAGACGGCGTTCGAGCTGGCCGACGACCTCGACGGGGCGGAGTGGTCGACGCTCTCGCTGCCGGTGGACGGGGTGCCGATGCCGTTCCACTACCGCGAGTCGGAGTTCGGGTGGGTCCTCGCGGGGTCCGCGGCCGGGGTGCACATCGGGGCGTACGGGCGGGGGATGAGCGCGTACGGTCTGGGGTTCGCCCAGATCAAGGACCTGGACGCGTACGCCTGACGGCCCTGACGGCATGACGAAGGGCGCCCCCGAGGGGGCGCCCTTCGTCACGAGCTCAGAACTTGTTGCGCGGCGTGATGCCCAGGCTCATGCCCGAGAGGCCTCGCTGGCGGCCGCCGAGCTTGCCGGCGATCGCGCGGAGGGCCGCGCCCGCGGGGGAGTCCGGGTCGGAGAGGACGACCGGCCTGCCCTCGTCGCCGCCCTCGCGGAGCCGTACGTCGATCGGGATCGAGCCGAGGACCGGGACGGTCGCGCCCGTGGTCTGCGTCAGGCCGTCGGCGACGCGCTGGCCGCCGCCCGTGCCGAACACGTCGACCATCTCGTCGCAGTGCGGGCACGGCAGGCCCGCCATGTTCTCGACGACGCCGACGATCTTCTGGTGGGTCTGGACGGCGATGGAGCCGGCCCGCTCGGCGACCTCGGCCGCCGCCTGCTGCGGGGTGGTGACGACCAGGATCTCCGCGTTCGGCACGAGCTGCGCGACCGAGATCGCGATGTCGCCGGTGCCCGGGGGCAGGTCGAGCAGGAGGACGTCCAGGTCGCCCCAGTACACGTCCGCGAGGAACTGCTGGAGCGCGCGGTGCAGCATCGGGCCGCGCCACACCACCGGCGCGTTGCCCGGGGTGAACATGCCGATGGAGATGACCTTCACGCCGTTCGCCGACGGCGGCATGATCATGTTCTCGACCTGGGTCGGACGGCCGTCCGCGCCCAGCATCCGCGGCACGCTGTGGCCGTAGATGTCGGCGTCGACGACGCCGACCTTCAGGCCGTCGGCGGCCATCGCCGCGGCCAGGTTCACGGTGACGGACGACTTGCCGACGCCACCCTTGCCGGAGGCGACCGCGTACACCCGGGTCAGCGAGCCCGGCTTCGCGAACGGCACCTCGCGCTCGGCGCTCGTGCCACGCAGCGCCGCCGCCAGCTCCTTGCGCTGCTCGTCGCTCATCACGTCCAGCGTGACGTCGACGCCCGTGACGCCCTCGACGCCGGAGACCGCCTCGGTCACCCGCTGGGTGATGGTCTCGCGCATCGGGCAGCCGGAGACGGTCAGGTAGACCGTGACGGCGACCTTGCCGTCCGGTTCGATCTCCACCGACTTGACCATGCCGAGCTCAGTGATCGGTTTGTTGATCTCGGGGTCGTTCACCGTCGCCAGTGCTTCGAGCACCGCGTCTTCCATAGCCATACCGACGATGGTACGGCGCCGACCACCGGCCCATGAAAGGCCTGTCAACGGTCGGGTACGTCACTTCCCCGGGTGTCGGCCGACGGGAATAGATCCCGGCGCTCCTCCAGCTCCTTGATCAGGTCCTGGAGCTCCGAGCGGATCCAGTCGCGGGTGGCCACCTCGCCGAGGCCCATCCGCAGCGCCGCGATCTCCCGGGTGAGGTACTCGGTGTCCGCGATCGACCGCTCGTTCTGCTTCCGGTCCTGTTCGAGGTTGACCCGGTCCCGGTCGTCCTGCCGGTTCTGCGCGAGCAGGATCAGCGGGGCCGCGTACGAGGCCTGGAGGGACAGCGCGAGCGTCAGGAAGATGAAGGGGTACTCGTCGAACTTGAGCGAGCCCGGCGCGAAGATGTTCCAGACGACCCAGACGATGATCGTCAGCGTCATCCAGACGAGGAACCGGCCCGTCCCCAGGAAGCGGGCGATCCGCTCCGAGAGCCGTCCGAACGCCTCGGGGTCGTACTCCGGAAGGAGCTTGGCCCGCCGCTCGCGCGGCAGGTCGAGCCGGATGCGGGGCCCCGGCCGGTCGCGCTCCCGGTCCCGGTCACGGTCCCGCTCGCGGTCCTGTGTGCGCTCAGCCGCCATGCCCGGCCCCCTCCTCGTGGAAGTCGGTCTCGCGCCAGTCCTCCGGCAGCAGGTGGTCGAGCACGTCGTCGACGGTGACCGCGCCGAGCAGCGAGCCGCTCTCGTCGACCACGGGCGCCGCGACCATGTTGTACGCGGCGAGATAGCTGGTCACGGCCGGCAGCGGGGTGTCCGGGCCGAGCGGCGGCAGATCGCTGTCCACGAGCGAGCTGACCAGCGTGAACGGCGGATCGCGGAGGAGCCGCTGGAAGTGCACCGTGCCCAGGTACTTGCCCGTCGGCGTCTCGTCCGGCGGCCGGCACACGTACACCTGCGCCGCCAGCGCCGGCGACAGGTCCTGCTGCCGGACCCGGGCCAGCGCGTCCGCGACCGTGGCGTCCGGCCGCAGCACGATCGGCTCGGTCGTCATCAGACCACCCGCCGTGCGCTCCTCGTACGCCAGGAGCCGGCGCACGTCGGCCGCGTCGTCCGGCTGCATCAGCGTCAGCAGCCGCTCCTTGTCCTCCTCCGGCAGCTCGGACAGCAGGTCGGCCGCGTCGTCCGGGTCCATCGCCTCCAGGACGTCGGCAGCGCGCTCCTCCTTCAGCTTGCCGAGGATCTCGATCTGGTCGTCCTCCGGCAGCTCTTCGAGGACGTCGGCGAGCCGGTCGTCGTCGAGCGCGGCGGCGACCTCGACACGCCGCTTGGACGGGAGGTGGTGCAGCGCGTTGGCGAGGTCGGCGGGGCGCAGCTTCTCGAAGGTGGCGACCAGGCTCTCGGCGCCCTGTCCGTGCTCCTCCAGGGAGAAGCCGGTGACGCCCGACCACTCGACGGTCAGCGTCTCGCCCTTGCGGCTCAGCACCCCGCCCTTCCCCTTGCGGACGAAGACCTTGTCGATCTCCCAGTCGCGGCGGGCGGGCAGCTGCTGGATGGCGACGTCGAGGACGGTGACCTCCTCGCCCTCCTGCCCGCCGGGCCCCACGAGCCGGACGCGCCGGTCGAGGAGTTCGCCGAGGACGAGGCGCTCGGTGGGGCGCGGTTCGAAGCGGCGCATGTTCACGACACCGGTCGTGATGACCTGGCCGGACTCCACGCCGGTGATCCGGGTCATGGGCACGAACACCCGGCGGCGGCTGAGGACCTCCACGACCATGCCGAGCAGCCGCGGCGGCCTGCGGCCGACCCGCAGCATGGCCACCAGGTCGCTGACCCGGCCGACCTGGTCGCCGACGGGGTCGAAGACCGGGACTCCGGCGAGGTGGGAGACGAAGATCCGGGGGGCGCCTGCCGCCATGCCACGCGCCTCCTCGGTGCCGCACGATTCGAGTCTTTGCCGAGCTTTGCCGGGTTCAGGCTAGCCCGTGCCGTTCCGCCCCGCCCCGGTAGTGCCTCCGTACGGCTGCCGCCGGGTGCGTCACCCGGCCCGGGTACGCTGCGGTCTGCCGTCCCCACCGGCACGCCGGCCCTCCCGCCCGGCAGAACTGGCAGAACAGAAGGCCGTCGCCCCGGGTCCCCCCCCGTACGGGCCGCGGTCCGTGTCCCCCACGACATGAGAGGCAGCGCTGATGGCCGTTCGTGCCGCGTCGTCGCGTATCCACCGGGCCGTCGCGCCGCTCGCGCTCTGCGCCGGTCTGACCGTGGGGCTGACGGCCTGCGCGGCCGATCCGGACGAGGGGACCAACGGGGTCGGGAAGCTCTCCGCGGCCGAGATCGAGGGCAAGGCGCGGACCGCCGCGGACACCGCGAAGGCGGTACGGCTCTCCGGCACCCTGGTCAGCAAGGGCGACACCTTCAAGCTGAACATGCGCCTCAAGCAGGACGGCGCCAGCGGCTCGGTGACGACGAAGAACAGCACCTTCGAGCTGCTGCGGGTCGGCGAGGCGCTCTATCTGAAGGCGGACGCGGACTTCTGGTCCCACGAGGCCCAGGGCGGCGACAAGCCGACGGAGGCGGACGCCGAGGCCGCGGACAAGCTCGACGACAAGTACGTGAAGGTGCCGCAGGGCGACCCGGCGTACAAGCAGCTGCGCGGCTTCACCGACATGGATCTGCTGCTCGCCGGGCTGACCGGGCTGCACGGGGAGAAGGTCAAGGGCGACCGGGACCAGATCGGCGGGGTCCGCACGGTCAAGGTCAAGGGCGGCGCGGACGGCGAGGGCGGCACGCTGGACGTGGCGCTGCAGGGCGACCCGTACCCGCTGCAGTTCGCGCGGGGCGGGGGAGCGGGCCTGGTGGTCCTCTCCGAGTGGAACAAGGACTTCCCGCTCACCGAGCCGTCGAAGGAAGAGACGCTCGACTACGGCAAGCAGCTGCCGAAGACCTGAGCCGGGCCGGCTTCCGCCCGGCGCTGATCCCGGGTTCCCGTGCCCGGGGGCCCGAGACCGGCTCAGCCGCGCTTGCGGCGCTTGAACAGCAGCTTCGGGAGACCGGACGGCACCGGGTCGCGGGTCGTGGCCGCCGAGGGCAGCGGTACGGCCGCCAGGGAGCCGTCCGGCAGCTCCGTGGTCGAGGACCGGGGGTCGAGCCGCAGGACCCGGCACTCGCGCCCCCAGCGGCCCGTCATGGCCTCGCCGTCGGGTGCGTTGAGCCGCTTGCCCTTCAGCTCGGCGACCGCCGCGTCCCACTCCTCGGTGCCGTGCGGGATCTCGCGCACCGCGGCCGTCCAGGCGACGAGACGGCCGCCCTTGTCCTTGCTGCGGACCGTGACCTCGGCCGTCCCGCCGTCCACCAGGCCCGGCAGCGGCTGCTCGCCGGGGCCGTCACCGACGACGAACGCGGCGCCGTCGAACCAGACGTGCCAGAGCGCGCGGGCCGGGCCGGTGCCGCGGACCCACACCAGGCCGGACTTCTTGGTGGCCTCCTCGACGAGGGCGGACCCGAGCAGCTCTTCAGTCATGGCCCGAAGCCTAGCGGCCGGGCGGTCACAGCCAGCCGTTGCGCTTCAGCGTGCGGTGGATGGTGAAACAGATCGCGACGATGCCGGTCAGCACCATCGGGTAGCCGTACTTCCAGTGCAGCTCGGGCATGTGGTCGAAGTTCATGCCGTACACGCCGCAGACCGCCGTGGGGACCGCGACGATCGCCGCCCACGAGGTGATCTTGCGCATGTCCTCGTTCTGCGCGACGGTCGCCTGCGCCAGGTTGGCCTGGAGGATCGAGTTGAGCAGTTCGTCGAAGCCGACGACCTGCTCCTGCACGCGCGCGAGGTGGTCGGCGACGTCACGGAAGTACTTCTGGATGTCGGGGTCGACCAGCCGCATCGGCCGCTCGGAGAGCAGCTGCATCGGGCGGAGCAGCGGCGTGACGGCCCGCTTGAACTCCAGTACCTCACGCTTCAGCTGGTAGATCCGGCCGGTGTCCGTACCGCGCGTCGAGCCCTTCGCGGCCGGCGAGAAGACGTCGATCTCCAGCTGGTCGATGTCGAGTTCGACGGCGTCGGCGACCGCGATGTAGCCGTCGACGACATGGTCGGAGAGGGCGTGCAGCACCGCCGAGGGCCCTTTGGCGAGCAGCTCGGGCTCGCCCTGGAGACGGTGGCGGAGGTTGCGCAGGGACCCCTGGCCGCCGTGCCGGACGGTGATGACGAAGTCGGGGCCGGTGAAGCACATGACCTCGCCGGTCTCGACGACCTCGCTGGTCGCGGTGAGTGCGGCGTGCTCGACGTAGTGGATCGTCTTGAACACGGTGAAGAGGGTGTCGTCGTACCGCTCCAGCTTGGGCCGCTGGTGGGCGTGCACGGCGTCCTCGACGGCGAGCGGGTGCAGCCCGAACTCGGCGGCGATACCGGCGAATTCGGCCTCGGTCGGCTCGTGCAGGCCGATCCAGGCGAAGCCGCCGCTCTCCCGCACCTGGCTCATGGCGCCGCGCGGGGTGAGGCAGTCGCGGTCGTCGACGCGGCGTCCGTCGCGGTAGACGGCGCAGTCGACCACGGCGCTGGAGGCCGTGTGGTCGCGGGTGGGGTCGTACGAGGTGTACGTGGTGGGGGTCTTGCGCAGGGGGTGCCGCAGGCTGGGACGGACGGCGGCGCGCAGGTCACGGATCATCGACATGGGCATGCTCCTTCACGGAGAAGCCGTCGGCGAGCGTGGAACAGCCCGGAATGGGGACGTGGAGCTACGTCGTCCACAAAGCGGGCGGCACCGAGAGGTCGCGGTGACGGCGTTCGCTACAGACAGGCAAAGGCGAGATGCTCTTCCGTCGTGCGAGATGCCGGAGAGGCGGGTCCGTACGGATACGGGCCGGGAATCACCGGAAGTACGTACGCACCGGGCTCGGGTGCGGGGCGGAAGAGCGGCTGGTACTGCCCGATCGACTTCGGTCCATCGCAGCCCCACCTCCTCCGGCCGGTCCCTCGTGAGGGATGACGTGTGACGAGTAGTCGGGAGTTCGGGACTCCCGACCAGCGGCCAAGACTATCAGCCGACTGAGGGTCAATCCCTTCCTTTGCCCGTTCCATGCGCGCTTTATGCTCAAGACATGGGAGAAGTTCTTGCTCTGGTCGAGGCCCGGTTGCGGACGGCGCTCGGAGAACCGGACGCGCGGGCCGCGGTGACGTTCCTCGGCACGGACCGGATCGAGGTGCTCCGCTTCGTCGACGGCGATCTCGTGCGGTACGCGACCCTCGGCATGTCCGCACAGCCGATGGCCGACCCGACCGCCGCGCTCGCCGACCCGGTCAAGGGTCCGCGCGCCGAGCTCGTCCTGACCGTACGGGCCGGCCTCGCCGACACCGACAAGGTGCTGCGCCCGCTCGCGGTCCTCGCCGCGACCCCGCAGGTCGAGGGCGTCGTCGTGGCCCCGGGCGCCTCGCTCGACGTCGGCGACCCGCTCTGGCCGGGCGCCGCCTTCAGCTCGGTCCTGGTCGCGGAGTCCGGCGGGCTGGTCGAGGACCTGGCGCTCGATGAGCCGATGGACCCGGTGCGGTTCCTGCCGCTGCTCCCGATGACCTCGAACGAGGCGGCGTGGAAGCGGGTCCACGGGGCGCAGGCCCTGGAGGAGCGCTGGCTGACGCAGGGCACGGACCTGCGCGATCCACTGCGCAGGTCCGTGAATCTGGACTGACAAAAGCCCGGGCTCGTCGGCGCGGACGGTGCGGCGGACGCCGGGCGGGCCTTCCGTCCACCGGGCACTCCGGTTCAGGTCCGGGCGACGGTCCTGCTGGCGACGAGATTGGCGATCGCCACGTAGACCACCGCGGGGATGCCGTAGTCGAGCAGCACCTGAACGGTGTGGTTGGAGACGTCGAACAGCCCGATCGACCAGCCCGCGAGCCAGTCGGCGGCGCTGTGGAACCAGCCGACGACGGTGTTCGCGCGGTTGGCGTCGAGCAGGTCCAGGGCGATCCACACGACCAGGATGCCCACGAGGACGTGGGCCACGGTTCTTATGACGGAGTCGATGCCTCTCATGGACTCCGTCTTGCCCGAGCCCCCCGGCGCAAACCGGCCGCGGCGGGTCCGTCCCGTCCGGCGGCCGGTCCGCGGTGCGCTCAGCCGGCGAAGACCCCGACGCCGTCCTCCGTGGCGTGCTTCGGCGCCAGTTCCCGGGCTTCGAGGGTCAGGGCGGTGCGGCGGACCCGGACGATCACCGCGCCCAGCGCCGCGGCCACGCCCGCCACCACGAACGGCATGTGGACGTCGCTCCACTCCTCGATCTTCGGGGCGAGGTACGGGGCGGCCGCCGCGGCGAACCAGCGGACGAAGTTGTAGCCCGCGCTGGCCACCGGGCGCGGCGCGTCGGAGACGCCGAGGGCGAGCTCGGTGAAGACGGTGTTGTTGACGCCGATGAACGCGCCCGACAGGACCGTGCAGACGATCGCGGTCGTGTGGTCGCCGTATCCGAGCACCACCACGTCGGCCGCGAGCAGCAGCAGTGAGCCGCCGAGGACGGTGAGCGAGCCGAAGCGCCGCTGGAGGCGGGGTGCGACCAGGACCGAGAAGACGGCGAGCAGCACACCCCAGGCGAAGAACACCGCGCCGGACTTGTACGGCGTCATGTCCAGCACGAACGGGGTGAAGGCGAGCACCGTGAAGAAGGCGTAGTTGTAGAAGAACGCGGCCGCCGCGGCCGAGGCGAGTCCGCCGTGGCCCAGCGCCCGGATCGGGTCGAGCAGCGAGGTCCTGCGGGCCGGCTTCGGCTGCTCCTTGAGGAAGACCGCGATGCACAGGAAGCCGATCGCCATCAGCGCGGCCGTGCCGAAGAAGGGGTAGCGCCAGCTGGCGTCGCCGAGCACGGCGCCGAGCAGGGGCCCGCAGGCCATGCCGAGGCCGAGCGCCGACTCGTAGAGCAGGATCGCGGCCGCGCTGCCGCCGGCCGCGGCGCCGACGATCACGGCCAGCGAGGTCGAGACGAAGAGCGCGTTGCCCAGTCCCCAGCCGGCCCGGAAGCCGACGAGTTCGCCGACGGAGTCCGAGGTGCCGGCGAGGGCCGCGAAGACGACGACCAGCGCGAGTCCGGCGAGCAGGGTCCGGCGTCCCCCGACGCGGCTGGAGACGAAGCCGGTCACCAGCATCGCGACGGCGGTGATGAGGAAGTACGAGGTGAAGAGCAGCGACACCTGGCTGGGCGTCGCGTCCAGGCCCTGGGCGATCGACGGCAGGATCGGGTCGACGAGGCCGATGCCCATGAAGGCGACGACGGACGCGCCGGCGGTGGCCCAGACGGCCGGTGGCTGGCGCAGGATGCTGCCTCCGCCGGTGTTCTCTTCTGCTCTCTCCATGGGTAGCGCTCCTCCGTGTCGAGATGGCTGCGATATACACAGAATAAGTTAGAGGGACTAATGAGTGCAAGTTACATCTATATCTGCGGACGGCAGGGGGTGAACGCCACGGGCCGGACGGGTGATCGTCGGTTGATCGTCCTTGACGCGGGGCCCCGGTGGTAGGACCGTTGAGCCCTATGAGGGGCGAACCCAGTTGTCCGAAGTGTGGTGGCCGGGTCAGGGCGCCCGGGCTGTTCGCCGACTCCTGGCAGTGCGACGTGCACGGCTCGGTGCACCCGCTCCAGCCCGTGATCCCGCCCAGCGTCGAGGCCCTCGGCGTCGTGGTGCACCGGTCCCACGTGCCGGTGTGGATGCCGTGGCCCCTGCCCGTCGGCTGGCTCTTCACCGGAGTCGCGTACGCCGGTGACGACCGCAGCGGCGGACGCGCGACCGCCGTCGCCTGCTCGGGACCCGGGCCCCTCGGTGGCATCGGTGAGCTGCTCCTGATCGCCGAGGAACTCGGCGTCGGCCTCGGTGCCCGGTACGCCGGCATCGACGGCCCCGACCCCGGCGCGGGCATGGCCATCGACAGACCCCCGCAGACGAAGGTCCTCGCCGCCGGACGTCCGACCCCGCTCTGGCACGTCAACGGCGCCCCGCAGGACCGCGCGGTCTTCGCGGGGGAGGCGCGCGGCCTCTGGCTGTGGGCGATCGTCTGGCCCGAGCAGTCCGGCCTCCTGATGTACGACGAGCTGGTCCTGACGGACCTCCGCGACGCGGGCGCCGAGGTCGAACTCCTGCCGTGCGGAGCACTGACACCGAGGCTGCTGAGCTGACGCCCGCCCGGCCGGTCCGGCGGGCTTCTTCCGTACGGGCGTGTTCGATTCGCCCGTTATGCTGGAGCGTCCCTCGTCCGTGCCGAAGTCCTGGAGTACCGCGTCGTGCGCATCGACCTGCACACCCACTCCACGGCCTCCGACGGTACGGACTCCCCGGCCGAGCTCGTCCGCAACGCGGCCGCCGCCGGGCTCGACGTCGTCGCGCTGACGGACCACGACACCACCCGGGGCCACGCCGAGGCGATCGCGGCACTGCCCGAGGGGCTGACCCTCGTCACCGGGGCCGAGTTGTCCTGCCGGGTCGACGGCATCGGCCTGCACATGCTCGCGTACCTCTTCGACCCCGAGGAGCCCGCGCTCCTGGCCGAGCGCGAACTCGTCCGCGACGACCGGGTCCCGCGCGCGCGTGCCATGGTCGGCAAGCTCCAGGAGCTCGGCGTTCCCGTCACCTGGGAGCAGGTCGCCCGGATCGCGGGCGACGGCTCCGTGGGCCGTCCGCACGTCGCCGAGGCGCTCGTCGAGCTCGGGGTCGTACCGGACGTGTCCGGGGCGTTCACGCCCGAGTGGCTCGCCGACGGCGGCCGGGCGTACGTCGGGAAGCACGAACTCGACCCGATCGACGCCATCCGCCTGGTCAAGGCGGCCGGCGGCGTCACCGTCTTCGCGCACCCGCTCGCCGTCAAGCGCGGCCAGGTGCTGCCCGAGGCCTCGATAGCCCGGCTCGCCGAGGCCGGACTCGACGGCATCGAGGTCGACCACATGGACCACGACGAGGCGACGCGGGCACGGCTGCGCGGGCTCGCGAAGGAGCTGGGTCTGCTGGCCACCGGCTCCAGCGACTACCACGGCAGCCGCAAGACCTGCCGCCTCGGCGAGTACACGACCGACCCCGAGATCTACGGCGAGATCACCCGCCGTGCCGCGGGGGCCTTCCCGGTCCCCGGCGCGGGGGGACCCGCCGCCTAGCCTCCGGCCGCCGGGCTCCACGGGGTCCGGACCCTCGCGCCGGACCTCCCGGCCCGCCGGCCGGGAGGTCCGGCGCGCTCCGCGGCCTGCCCCGTGTCCGGGTGCGGGCCGTGCGGCCCGTCCCCGGCCTGCCCGACGGCTTCCCTCCTCCTGGTCCGCCCCCTCACGGCTCCGCGCCGTGACGCGGGGTGGCGCTCTTCCTGCCCTGCCTACGGAATCCCACATTCCGCCCTGCTGGGCCACACCCCACCGTTCGACCTCTCCCGCAAGGCACCCCACCGTGTTCGACGTCGCCGTCTTCGGCTCGCTGTTCCTGACCCTCTTCGTGATCATGGATCCCCCCGGGATCACCCCGATCTTCCTCGCCCTCACCTCCGGCCGCGCCGCCAAGGTGCAGCGCCGGATGGCCTGGCAGGCCGTCGCCGTGGCCTTCGGCGTCATCACCGTCTTCGGTCTGCTCGGCCAGCAGATCCTGGACTACCTGCACGTCTCCGTCCCCGCGCTGATGATCGCGGGCGGTCTCCTGCTGCTGCTCATCGCGCTCGACCTGCTCACCGGCAAGACCGACGAGCCCAAGCAGACCAAGGACGTCAACGTCGCCCTGGTGCCGCTCGGCATGCCGCTGCTCGCCGGCCCCGGCGCGATCGTCTCGGTCATCCTGGCCGTCCAGAACGCCGACGGCGCGGCCGCGCAGGTGTCCGTCTGGGCCGCCATCGTCGCCATGCACGTCGTGCTCTGGCTGACCATGCGGTACTCGCTGCTGATCATCCGCGTCATCAAGGACGGCGGCGTCGTCCTGGTCACCCGGCTCGCCGGCATGATGCTCTCCGCCATCGCGGTGCAGCAGATCATCAACGGCGTCACTCAGGTGATCCAGAACGCCTGACGCGCCCGGAGCGCGCCCGACCCCGGACACCACTGCGCCCCCGTACGGATTCCGCTCTTGCGAAGTCCGTGCGGGGGCGCGGTGCGTGGTGTGGACCTTGCCTGTTACGAGGCCGAGGTCTCGGCGGGGCGGATCCAGATGCGCTGGCCGATCGAGGCGGCCTGCTGCACGATCCGGTTGACGGAGGCGGCGTCCACGACGGTCCGGTCGACGGGCGTGCCGTCGATGTCGTCGAGTCGCAGGATTTCGAAGCGCACAGGCTTCTCCCTTCGTCTGAGTTGATCCTCCTGATGGAGAACTGCGTTACGTATGGGTCCAACGACATGCATCCTGCAAACATTCCTTACGCTAAGGAAAAGTTTTGGATGTCTAACTACCGGCGG
Source organism: Streptomyces sp. NPDC088553 (assembly GCF_044752965.1). Classification (NCBI taxonomy): domain Bacteria; kingdom Bacillati; phylum Actinomycetota; class Actinomycetes; order Kitasatosporales; family Streptomycetaceae; genus Streptomyces; species Streptomyces sp. NPDC088553. The sequence goes on from NZ_JBIVMG010000007.1 coordinate 156,536, forward strand.
GTAGGAGGGTGTGGCGGCCGGGCCCGGAGCGGCGGACAATGAGCCCCGTATGAACGACGCAGACACCACTCAGGTGACCGAGACCGACGCCCGCCTTCGCGCACTCGACGCGCGCCTGGAGCGCACCAACGAGCTCCTCCAGCGGATGCTGGCCGAGGTCGCCAAGACCCCCTCCACCCACGCCATCTTCGTCGACGCGGGTTACGTCCATGCTGCGGCCGGGTTGCTGGTGACGGGAACCGAGGACCGGCGCTCCTTCGACCTCGACGCCGAGGGCCTCATCGAGGCCTTCATCGACAAGGCCCGCACGATCTTCGCCGACAGCCGACTGCTCCGCGTCTACTGGTACGACGGGGCCAGGCGCCGCATCCACACCCCCGAGCAGCAGGCCATCGCCGAGCTGCCCGACGTCAAGGTGCGCCTCGGCAACCTCAACGCCAACAACCAGCAGAAGGGCGTCGACTCCCTGATCCGCACCGATCTGGAGTCCCTCGCCCGCCACCGCGCCATCAGCGACGCCGCCCTCGTCGGCGGCGACGAGGACCTCGTCTCGGCCGTCGAGGCCGCCCAGGGCTACGGCGCCCGCGTCCACCTCTGGGGCATCGAGGCCGCCGAGGGCCGCAACCAGGCCGAGGCGCTCCTCTGGGAGGTCGACAGCCAGCGCACCTTCGAGCTCGACTTCTGCCGCCCGTACGTCACCCGCCGCCCCGTCACCACGTACGAGAACGAGGGCGAGCCGCCGCCGTCCCGCGAGGAGGTGCGGTTCGTCGGCGCCCAGATCGCGGCGACCTGGCTCGGCGAACGCGGCCGGGACCGGCTCGCCGAACTCCTGCCGGGCGCGCCCTTTCTGCCGGGGCCCGTCGACCAGGACCTGCTCGTCGAGGCGGAGCGCCTCCTCAGCCGTTCCCTGCGCGGCCACGCCGCCCTCCGGCGCGCCCTGCGCGACGGCTTCTGGCAGCACCTCAAGGGCCAGTTCTGACGGCTGCCCGCGGGGCCGGGATCAGCGGGTGGCGCTGCCGACCCCGGCCGGGGCCGCCGTCCGCTCCCAGAAGCCGGTGAGGCGGTCCGTCAGCTCCCGAGGGTGCGACACATTGGGGGAGTGGCCGGCCCCCGCGACCACCGTGTGGTGCGCGCCCGTCCGGGCGGCCGTCGCCGCGAGCGCGGCCGTGGGCCAGACCATCTCGTCCGCTCCGTACGCGATGTGCAGCGGCATCCGCAGCGCGGCGAGGTCCGCCGTACCGTCCTGACGGCTGAGCAGCAGCCGCCCCGCGCCCGCCAGTTGCGCGATCCGGGTCCGCATCCAGCGCCGCCGCAGGAAGCCCGCGAGCTCCGGAGCGTCGTCCGTGTCCGGCTCCTCGCCACGGCTGTCGAGCCAGCACATCGCCTGCCACACCCGCTCCTTCGGCAGGAAGGCGAGGGCGACGCGCAGCACCCGCACCCGGACGCGCTGCGGCCTGGCCACCCGGCCGGGGCCCGAGGAGAGCAGGGTGAGGGAGCGGAAGGCGGCGGGGGCGAGCGAGGCGGCCGCGCGGGCCACCAGACCGCCGAACGAGTGGCCGAGCAGATGGACCGGTCCGTCGCCGAGCGCCGAGGCCTGCGCCACCGCGTCGAGCGCGAGCGCCCTGCGGCGGTAGCCGGCCCGGCCGCGGGGGCCGGGGGACTGGTACTGGCCGCGCCCGTCCACCGCCACGGCCCGGTACCCGGCCTCGCTCAGCGGACCGAGCAGGGCCAGGAAGTCCTCCTTGCTGCCCGTGTACCCCGGCAGCAGCAGCACCGTCCCGCGCCGCTCGCCCCGGGGCTCCGTGTCGAGCACGGCGAAGTCGCCCCGCGCGGTCACGAGGTGGTGGGCACGGGTGCCGGGCGGCAGGACGAGGGACCGGGGCTTGCTCATATCTGGACTGTAACCGCGCGCACCGGGGACGGCCCGGGGCACCTGCCCGTACGACGACCGTCGACGACCGTCCTCCGGGCACACGACCGCGGCCCGGCCCCTGGGGAGGGGCCGGGCCGCGGTCATGAGGGCGGGCGGGATCAGCTCTCGGGCTGAACGGCCGCCGCCTTCTTGGTGGTGCGACGGCGCGGGGCCTTCGGAGCCTCGGCGGTCTCGGCGACCGGCTCCGCGGCGGCCTTCTTCGTCGTACGGCGACGGGCCGGCGTCTTCGGCTCCGAGGCGTCGGGCGCCTCGGCGACGACGGCCTTCTTGGCCGCGCGACGACGGGGAGCCTTCGGGGCCTCCTCGACGGCCGGAGCCTCGGCGGCGGCCTCGGCGACCGGCTCCGTGACGGCCTTCTTGGCGGTACGGCGACGGGGGGCCTTCTTCGGCTCCTCGGCGGCCGGGGCCTCGACGGCCGGTGCCACGGCGACGGGCGCCTCGACGACCGGAGCGGCCTCGACGGCCGGTGCCTCGGCGACGGGCGCCTGGACGACCGGGGTCGTGACGATCACGGTCGCGGCCTCGGTCGACGTGGTCGGCGAACCGGCGGCCTTGCGGACCACCCGGCGACGCGCGGGCTTCTTCGGCTCCTCCTCGACGACCGGCGCGGGCGCCGGCTCGACGACGGGCTCGACGACCGGGGTGGAGGTCACCGGCGAACCGGCGGCCTTCCGCACCACACGGCGACGACGCGGCGCGGGAACCTCGGCCGTGACCGCCTCGGCGGCCTCGACGACGGGCGCGACAGCGGCCGCGACCGGCTCGGCCGCCACCGGAGCGGCGGCGACGGTCTCGGCGACCGGCTCCGTGACGGCCTTCTTGGCGGTACGGCGACGGGGGGCCTTCTTCGGCTCCTCGGCGACCGGGGCCTCGGCGACCGGGGCCTCGACGACCGGTGCCACGGCGACGGGCGCCACGGCGACGGGCGCCTCGACGACCGACGCGGCCTTCGCGGCGCGCAGGGCGGCTGCGGCCGTCTCGACCGTCTGGAACGACACGGTGTCCTCGACCGGGCGGGCCACCCGCGGACGACGACGGCGCGGGGCCGGGGCCGGCTCCTGGGCCACGGGGGCCGGAGCGGTGCGCACGGCCTCCGGACGGGCGGCCGTACGGCTGCGGCGGCGCGGGGCCTTCGGCTCGGCGGCCGGGGCCTCGACCACGGCGGTCTCGACGACGGGAGCCTTGACCACGGGAGCCTCGGTCACGGGCGCCGGAGCGGCGTCCTCGACCACGGTCCGGGCGGCCGGAGCCTTCCGCTCGGCCTGGGCGACCGTCGCGGGCGCGGCCTGCGCGGCCGGAGCCGTCTGGACGGCCTGGGCCACCGGCGCGGAGCCCGGGGCGCCGACGCGGGTGCGACGGCGGCGGCGCGGGGTGCGCGGGCCGGACTCGGCCTTGGCCTCGTCCGTCACCGGCGCGGTCTCGACGGCCGGGGCCGCGGAGGGCGCCGGCGCCGCGGCGTCGAGCTCACCGCCACGGGTACGCCGGCGCTGACGCGGGGTCCGCGTCCGCTCGGGGCGCTCCTCGGTCCGCTCGTTCTTCGGGCCCCGCGCACGGCGTCCGCCGGGCTCGCCCAGGTCCTCGAGCTCCTCCGCGCCCAGACCCGCGCGGGTCCGCTCGGCGCGGGGCAGGATGCCCTTGGTGCCCGCCGGGATGTCCAGCTCCTCGAACAGGTGCGGGGACGAGGAGTACGTCTCGACCGGCTCGTGGAAGTCCAGCTCGAGCGCCTTGTTGATGAGCTGCCAGCGCGGGATGTCGTCCCAGTCGACCAGGGTCACGGCGGTGCCCTTGTTGCCCGCGCGGCCGGTGCGGCCGACGCGGTGGAGGAACGTCTTCTCGTCTTCCGGCGACTGGTAGTTGATGACGTGGGTGACGCCCTCGACGTCGATGCCTCGGGCGGCGACGTCGGTGCAGACGAGCACGTCGACCTTGCCGTTGCGGAAGGCGCGCAGCGCCTGCTCGCGGGCACCCTGGCCGAGGTCGCCGTGGACCGCGCCGGAGGCGAAGCCGCGACGCTCCAGCTGCTCGGCGATGTCGGCCGCCGTGCGCTTGGTGCGGCAGAAGATCATCGCGAGCCCGCGGCCGTTGGCCTGCAGGATGCGGGAGACCATCTCCGGCTTGTCCATGTTGTGCGCGCGGTAGACGTGCTGCTTGATGTTGGCGACGGTCGCGCCCTCGCCGTCGGGCGAGGTGGCGCGGATGTGCGTCGGCTGCGACATGTAGCGGCGGGCCAGGCCGATGACCGCGCCCGGCATGGTCGCCGAGAACAGCATGGTCTGGCGCTTCGCCGGAAGCATGTTGATGATCTTCTCGACGTCGGGCAGGAAGCCCAGGTCGAGCATCTCGTCGGCCTCGTCCAGGACGAGGACCTTGACGTGGGACAGGTCGAGCTTGCGCTGGCCGGCCAGGTCGAGCAGACGGCCCGGGGTGCCGACGATGACGTCGACGCCCTTCTTCAGGGCCTCGACCTGGGGCTCGTACGCGCGTCCGCCGTAGATGGCGAGCACGCGGACGTTGCGCACCTTGCCGGCGGTGAGCAGGTCGTTGGTGACCTGCTGGCACAGCTCGCGGGTGGGGACGACGACGAGCGCCTGCGGGGCGTCGGTCAGCTGCTCGGGCTTGGCCCGGCCGGCCTCGACGTCCATGGGGACGGTGACGCGCTCCAGGATCGGCAGACCGAAACCGAGGGTCTTGCCGGTGCCGGTCTTGGCCTGGCCGATGACATCGGTGCCGGTCAGGGCGACCGGGAGTGTCATCTCCTGGATGGGGAAGGGGTTGACGATGCCGACCGCCTCAAGGGCTTCGGCCGTCTCGGGAAGGATTCCGAGGTCTCGGAAAGTCGTAGTCAGGGTGCTGCCTCTTCTGTGGACGCGGTGCGAGGCGAACGAAGGGGGTCGTACCGTGCCGGGAACTTCCGCCGCGATCGGGGGATCGCTGCCGGGTGGCACGGGACCACTGCCATCGCTCGAGCGTCGAACCGCTGAGGTGACCCTTCCGCGGGTCCGCCGGAAGGGCTGTCGGGCCGGAGCCGATCGGGCCACCGACCGGGCATCCTCATTCATGAGTCGGCCCACCGGATACGTCCGAACGTGCGAAAGCATGTCCGCATACTCAGCAGGCGCCTTACCACTGTACCCCGGAATCGCGCATGTGTGTTGGGAGAAATGGTGATGAGGGCACGGTCACACTGACTGACCAGCGCCTTCCCCCGGTGCCCGAGCGGGCTATTGTGCGCTCCATGGAGACGCCTGACAACGCCACACCCACCGGGATCGCAGCCAAGGACTGGGCGACGGCTTCCGCCGAGCCGCAGTACCGCGCCGCCGTGATCGACCTCCTCGGCGCCCTCGCCTACGGAGAGCTCGCGGCCTTCGAACGGCTCGCCGAGGACGCCAAGCTGGCGCCGACCCTCGCGGACAAGGCGGAGCTGGCGAAGATGGCCTCCGCCGAGTTCCACCACTTCGAGCGGCTGCGCGACCGCCTCGCCGCCGTCGACGCCGAGCCGACCGCGGCCATGGAGCCCTTCGCCAAGGCGCTCGACGACTTCCACCGCCAGACCGCGCCGTCGGACTGGCTGGAAGGTCTGGTCAAGGCCTACGTCGGCGACTCGATCGCCAGTGACTTCTACCGGGAGGTCGCGGCCCGCCTCGACTCCGACACGCGCGGGCTCGTCGTCTCCGTGCTCGACGACACCGGCCACGGCAACTTCGCCGTGGAGAAGGTCCGCGCCGCGATCGACGCCGACCCGCGCGTCGGCGGCCGGCTCGCGCTCTGGGCGCGCCGTCTGATGGGCGAGGCGCTCTCGCAGGCGCAGCGCGTGGTCGCCGAGCGCGACGCGCTGTCGACCATGCTGGTCGGAGGTGTCGCGGACGGCTTCGACCTCGCGGAGGTCGGCCGGATGTTCTCCCGGATCACCGAGGCCCACACCAAGCGCATGGCCGCGCTCGGTCTGGCCGCCTGAGCGTCACCCGTACGAAGACGGTCCCGTAGGAGGAGTTCCCGTACGAAGGCGTTCCCGTCGTACGGGAAGGGGGCGCGCGGCGCTGTTCACGCCGCCGCTGATCGTCGCAGCCGCCTGCGCGAGGCCGGCCGGATCAGCAGCGAGAGCAGCACCGCCGCCACCGCCACCGCGCCGATCAGGGTGGCGAGGAAGTGACCGGGGCCGAGGGCGCCGTGGGTGACGAGCGCGCCGAAGACGCCGCCCAGCGCTCCGGTGGCGAGGACGATCACCCGGACGGGGAGGCGGTCGGGCAGCCGGTGCACGGCGGCCCAGGCCAGGGCGAAGCCGAGCAGGGCGGAACCGAGGGCTTCCAGGAACACTACGAATCACCTCGCGAGGGGTGCGGGGCGGGTGGTGCGGTCGAGATCCCTCCTACCCCAGGGCTCCGGAACGCAATCCTCCCCTACGCCCTGACGTGGCCATTCGGACATCCGAGGGCACGGCGGGAGAACGCCCGCCCGCATGACGACCCGCCCGCACGACGAAGGGCCCGGTGGACCGTGACGGTCCACCGGGCCCTTCCCGTAGATCCTGGGCTCAGAGCGCGCCGAAGCCCACGCGGCGCACGGCGGGCTCGCCGAGTTCCACGTACGCGATCTTCTCGGCCGGGATGAGGATCTTGCGGCCCTTCTCGTCCGAGAGGCTGAGCAGCTGCGCCTTGCCGGCCAGCGCGTCGGCCACGGCGCGCTCCACCTCCTCGGCGGACTGCCCGCTCTCCAGAACGATCTCCCGGGGTGCGTGCTGCACGCCGATCTTGACCTCCACGGCTATGTCCCTCCGAACGGTCAGCGTTGCGCGAATACCGCGCCGTACGCTGCACACATTAGCCCGGTGAGGGGACGCGTACGGCTCAGCCGCCGCACGCCAGGAGCGAACAGCCCGCGGGAATGCTCAGTGACCCTCGGCGCTCAGCTGGCCGTCCACCGCGTGCAGCGGGAAGCCGGCGATGCCGCGCCAGGCGAGCGAGGTCAGCAGTCCGACCGCCTTGTCGCGCGGGATGGCGGACCCGCTCGACAGCCAGTAGCGGGCGACGACCTGGGAGACGCCGCCGAGCCCCACGGCGAGCAGCATCGACTCGTCCTTGGAGAGACCGGTGTCCTCGGCGATGACGTCGGAGATCGCCTCGGCGCACTGCAGGCTCACCCGGTCCACGCGCTCGCGTACGGCGGGCTCGTTGGTCAGGTCGGACTCGAAGACGAGCCGGAAGGCGCCGCCCTCGTCCTCGACGTACGCGAAGTAGGCGTCCATCGTGGCCGCGACGCGCAGCTTGTTGTCGGTGGTGGAGGCGAGGGCCGTGCGCACCGCCAGGAGGAGGGACTCGCAGTGCTGGTCGAGCAGGGCCAGGTAGAGCTCCAGCTTCCCGGGGAAGTGCTGGTAGAGCACCGGCTTGCTGACGCCGGCGCGCTCGGCGATGTCGTCCATCGCGGCCGAGTGGTACCCCTGGGCGACGAAGACCTCCTGGGCGGCGCCGAGGAGCTGGTTCCGTCGGGCACGTCGCGGCAGGCGCGTGCCCCGAGGGCGTGCTGCCTCTGTCTGCTCGATGGCGCTCACGCGGCCTCCCAAAAATCGATCCATGCACGCTGTCGCGCGCGCCGCCATCGTACTTTTGGGTAACCCGGCTGTGCGCGGTGCGGACGCAGAATTTCACGGACCGGACGTCCGGGTCGACAGTCGATTCAAAATTAAACCGAACAAATCGGCGGTAGTCGTCCGCTCAGCGGTAGTCGTCCTCGTCCAGAGTGACGACCCGTGCCTGTTCGGACGAGTCCGCCTCGTTCGCCGAGTCGCGCTCGACATGGGTGAGCGGTTCGTCTTCGCGTTGCTGCAGTTCGGTGTGCTGCTCGGCAGCGTCGGCCTCCGGGACTTCCTCGTCCAGCACTTCGTCCTCTTCCTCGGTGAATGTGTCCGGTTCGGTCGGATCGACAGTCATGAGGTTCCTTCCGGAGCTGCGGGTCGCGGTCGTCTCCGATGGCCCTCTCTCCGAGCGTAGGAGCACACGCGGCTCGCCGCACACGCACCTGTGACGGCACCCACACGTCTTCGTGCGTGATCGTCTCGTAATATTGCGGCCATGTCGTCGACCGAGCTGCCGGAAACCCGGACCGCCGCCGCGCCCTCCGCGTCGCGCCCCGCGCGCGCCGTACGGGTCGCCGACGGCGAGGAGCTCCGCTCCGTCTCGCTGCCCGGACTCACCCTCACCGTGCGTGCCCGGCCGGGCGTCGAGCCCGGTCTGCCGCCCGCGCTGTACGTCCACGGCCTCGGTGGTTCCTCGCAGAACTGGTCCACCCTGATGCCGCTGCTCGCGGACCTCGTCGACGGCGAGGCGGTCGACCTGCCCGGCTTCGGCGACTCTCCGCCGCCCGACGACGGCAACTACTCGGTCACCGGGCACGCGCGCGCCGTCATCCGGCTCCTCGACTCCAGGGGCCGCGGACCGGTCCACCTCTTCGGCAACTCGCTGGGCGGCGCCGTCGCCACCCGCGTCGCCGCGGCGCGCCCCGACCTGGTCCGCACCCTCACCCTCGTCTCGCCGGCGCTGCCCGAGCTGCGCGCCCAGCGCACGGCCTGGCCCACGGTGCTGCTCGCGGTGCCCGGCGTCGCCTCGGCCTTCGCGAAGCTCACCAAGGACTGGACGGCCGAGCAGCGCGTCCGCGGTGTCCTCTCGCTCTGTTACGGCGACCCCGGCCGGGTCACGGACGAGGGCCTGCGGCACGCGGTGGAGGAGATGGAGCGCCGCCTGGAGCTCCCCTACTTCTGGGACGCCATGGCCCGCTCCTCGCGCGGCATCGTCGACGCGTACACGCTCGGCGGCCAGCACGGACTCTGGCGGCAGGCCGAACGGGTTCTCGCACCGACGCTCCTCGTCTACGGTGGGCGCGACCAGCTCGTCTCGTACCGGATGGCCCGGAAGGCGGCCGCGGCGTTCCGCGGCTCGCGTCTGCTGACCCTTCCCGAGGCGGGGCACGTGGCGATGATGGAGTACCCCGAGACGGTCGCGCAGGCCGCCCGGGACCTGATCGCCGATCACGGCGGGAGCTGATCCGGGGCGTGGGACGACACAGTCGCAAGGGCTCCGCGCCCTCGGTGGCCGACACCGGACAACAGGCGGCGGCCCCCCAGGCGCAGCCGGCGGCCGCAGCACCGGGCCCGCAGGCGGCGCGCCCGCCGCAGGGCGGCACGGGACGCCGCCGCAGGACCGCGGGCGGCGCGGGCCAGGACCCGGCCGGGACCCCGGCGCACGGGACCCCGATGTACGGGACCCCGGCGCACGGCACCCCCATGTGCGGAACTCCGGCGCACGGCACCCCGATGTACGGGACCCCGGCGCACGGCACTCCCGCGTACGGCGGTCCCGGGTACGGTGGCGCGGCCTACGACACCGGCGCGCACGCGGCCCTCGGGACGCCCGCGCACGGCGTCCCCGTCTACGGGAGCTCCGTACGCGGCGGACATCCGCAGCACGAGGAGGGCTCCGCGTCCCGGCCGTACGCCCCACGGCACGGCGCCCCCCGCATCGAGGAGGCCGAACAGGCCGCTCCCCAGGCGCCGTTCATCCCCGGCCCCCGCCGCGAGACCCTCCCCGAGGCCGACGAGCCGACCGGCAGGGGCGGCCTCGGCCGCACCCTCACCGGGGTCGCGGCCGCCGCCGTCGCCACCGTCCTCGCCGTCGTCGTCACCGGACAGGTCGCCGACAAGGACGAGGCCCTGGGCGCCGCCCGCGCCGCCGGACAGCCGGACGAGCGGGCCTCGGACGACACCTCCGCCTCCCGCTCCGACGAGCGGGCCACCCCGTCGAGCCCGGCCGCGCCCGCCCCGACCGCCGCGCTGCCGCCGACGTACGAGCAGCTGATCGCCCTCCAGTACCCGATCGACCCGAAGCTCAAGGGCTCCGGCAAGTTCGCGGCCGTGCCCGGCTTCCAGAAGGCCCCCGGCAAGGGGAATCTGATCCGCTACCGGATCGACGTCGAGGAGGGCCTGGGCCTCGACCAGAACCTCTTCGCCACAGCCGTGTTCAAGACGCTCAACGACCGCCGCAGTTGGGCCGGCAACGGCGAGATGACCTTCGAGCGCATTTCCAGCGGGGAGCCGCAGTTCGTCATCACGCTCGCCAGCCCCGGCACCACCGGCGTCTGGTGCGAGAAGTCCGGGCTCGACACCCTGGCCGAGAACGTGTCCTGCGACTCGGCGCAGACGGACCGCGTGATGATCAACGCCTACCGCTGGGCGCAGGGCTCGGAGACCTTCGGACCGAAGGCGATGTTCGCGTATCGCCAGATGCTCATCAATCACGAGGTCGGGCACCGGCTCGGGCACGGCCATGTGAACTGCGCCACTCCCGGCGCGCTCGCGCCCGTGATGCAGCAGCAGACGAAGTCCCTGAACATCGACGGAATCAAGTGCCGTCCCAACCCCTGGGTGCACCCCGGGAGTTGAGATCCTCCCTGATCCTCCGGCGATCACATCCTGAGACGCGAGTCTCAGGAATCGTGCGAACCGCGTTGACATCGTTCGCGCGTTCGTTCATATTTCTCGGCATGTCGCCCCGTCACGTCGTCTCCGATCGCGCCGCCTTCGAGCTGGCGCTCATCGGCGTGGCCGGACATTCCGTCGCCGACATTCTCTGTAGCTGACGCCAGCCCGAGCGCTCCGTCGGCCTTGCCATTCCCGCATTACCGACGGCTTTCCGCGCCCGGGTGTTCCACCCCCGCAGGCGCGGCTTTTCTCTTCTGATTTCCTGTGCTCGGCCATTCCCTCCGGATGCCGCCGCTCGCCGCTGCCTGCGTGGAATTCCCCTTCCCGTACCCGCAGTTCTCCGAGAGGTTTTCTCCGATGCGTCAATCGTCCGTCGTTTCGCGCCGCGTGGCAGCGACCGCCGTCAGTCTCGTCCTGACCCTGGGCGTCGCCGCCTGCGCGGGACCCGAGGACACCGGCGCCAAGGGCGGCACCTCCGGCAAGGCCGCGGGGGCCCCGCAGAAGGGCGGCACGCTCACCGTCCTCAACGCCGAGGCCCAGACCGACTTCGACCCCGCCCGCCTCTACACCTCCGGCGGCGGCAACGTCCCCTCCCTCGTCTTCCGTACGCTCACCACCCGCAACCGCGAGGCGGGCGCCGCCGGCACCCAGGTCGTCCCCGACCTCGCCACCGACACCGGTCGCCCCAACAAGGACGCCACGGAGTGGACGTACACGCTGAAGGAGGGCCTGAAGTTCGAGGACGGCACGCCCATCACCAGCGCCGACATCAAGTACGGCATCGAGCGCTCCTTCGCCGCCGAACTCTCCGGCGGCGCCCCGTACCTGCGCGACTGGCTGGTCGGCGGCGACACGTACCAGGGTCCGTACAAGGACAAGAACGGTCTCGCGTCCATCGTCACCCCCGACGCCCGGACCATCGTCTTCAAGCTGAAGAAGCCCGAGGGCGAGTTCCCCTTCGTCGCCACCCAGACCCAGTTCACCCCCGTCCCGAAGGCCAAGGACACCGGCGCGAGGTACGAGGAGCACCCGCTCTCCTCCGGCCCGTACAAGGTCGTCAAGAACGAGAACGACGGCGAGCGCCTCACCCTGGAGCGCAACGAGCACTGGGACCCCAAGACCGACGAGGAGCGCAAGGCCTACCCGGACAAGATCGACGTCCGGTCCGGCCTCGACGAGGCCGTGATCAACCAGCGCCTCGCCACCTCCACCGGCGCCGACGCCTCCGCGATCACCACCGACACCAACCTCGGCCCGGCCGAGCTCGCCCAGGTCGGCTCCGACAAGGCCCTCGCCGCCCGCGTCGGCACCGGCCGCTTCGGCTTCACCAACTACATCGCCTTCAACCCCAAGGTGAAGCCCTTCGACAACCCGAAGGTGCGCCAGGCGATCTCGTACGCGATCAACCGCACCAGCGTCGTCAACGCGGCCGGCGGCTCCGCGCTCGCCGAGCCCGCCACCACGTTCCTGCCCGAGCAGAAGGCCTTCGGCTTCACGCCGTACGACCACTTCCCGGCCGGGAAGACGGGCGACCCGGAGAAGGCCAAGGCGGTCCTGAAGGAGGCCGGCTACCCGAACGGGCTCACCGTCACCCTGCTGCACTCCACCGCCCAGAACCGCACCACGAGCCCCGAGATCGCCACCGCCGTCCAGGAGGCGCTCGGCAAGGCCGGCATCACCGTCAAGCTCGACGGCCAGCAGCCCAACTCCTTCAACGAGAAGCGCTGGAGCGTCAAGGACGCGCCCGGCTTCTTCCTCTCCCGCTGGGGCGCCGACTGGCCGGCCGGCGGCCCGTTCCTCGCGCCGATCTTCGACGGACGCCAGATCGTCACCAACGGCTCCAACTACAACCACGCACAGCTGAACGACCCGGCGGTCAACAAGGAGATCGACGAGATCAACAAGCTGACCGACCTCAAGGCCGCCGCCGCCCGCTGGGGCGCCCTCGACAAGAAGATCGGCGAGCAGGCGCTCGACGTGCCGCTCTTCCACCCCGTCTACAAGCGGCTCGTCGGCAAGAACGTCAAGAACGTCGTCATCAGCGACTGGACCGGCGTCCTCGACATCTCGCAGGTCTCGGTCAAGTGACCGCACTGACCGACACGACGGCGCCCGTGGCGGGCCTCCCCGCCACGGGCGCCGCCCGGCAGGTGTGGCGACGGCTCCGCACCCGCCCCGCAGCCCTCGTCTCCGCCGCCGTCCTCCTCCTGCTCGTCCTCCTCGCCCTCGGCGCACCGCTGCTCGCCGCCCTGGAGGGCCAGGACGCGAACACGTACCACGACGACCTCGTCGACTCGGCCCGCGGCGGCGTCCCTTACGGCGCCTTCGGCGGCGCGAGCGCCGACCACTGGCTCGGGGTCGAACCCGGCACCGGCCGCGACCTGTTCGTCCGCCTCCTCTACGGCGCCCGGATCTCCCTGCTCGTCGCCGTCGGCGCCACCGCCGTCCAGATCCTCATCGGCGTCCTCGTCGGCCTCGCCGCCGGCCTCGGCAACCGCTGGGTCGACGGCGTCCTCGGCCGGGTCACCGACGTCCTCGTCGCCCTGCCGATGCTGGTCCTCGCCGTCGCCCTCACCGCCGTCGTCCCGCGCGGCTTCCCCCGGCCCCTGCTGCTGATCCTCGTCATCGGCTTCCTCGGCTGGGCCGGGACCTCCCGGATCGTGCGCGCCCAGACCCTCACCCTGAGGAGCCTCGACTTCGTCGCGGCCTCCCGGCTCGCGGGCTCAGGACCCTGGCGGACCGCCCGCCGCGAGCTGCTGCCCTCCCTCGCCGCCCCCGTCATCACCTACGCGGCGATCCTCGTCCCCACCAACATCGTCGTCGAGGCGTCCCTGTCCTTCCTCGGGGTGGGCGTCACCCCGCCCACCCCGTCCTGGGGACAGATGCTGTCGACCGCGCAGACCTGGTTCCGGGCCGACCCCGCGTACGTCCTGCTGCCCGCCGGACTGCTCTTCGTCACCGTGCTCGCCTTCACCGTCCTCGGCGACGCGGTCCGCACGGCCCTCGACCCGCGCGAGGCGAGCCGCCTGCGCGTGGGCACCCGCAAGGAGGCCTCCTGATGACCCGCTTCGTCCTCAAGCGGCTCGCGGGTGCCGTGCTCGTCCTGCTGGCCCTCTCGGTCCTCGTGTACTCGCTCTTCTACCTGGCGCCCGGCGACCCCGCGCGGCTCGCCTGCGGCGAGCGCTGCAACCCGCAGCAGATCGCCCAGGTGCGCGAGCAACTCGGCCTGAACGACAGCATGTTCGTCCAGTACCTGCACTTCCTCCAGGGCGTCTTCACCGGCCGTGACTACTCCACCGGCACCTCCCTCGTGCACTGCGACGCGCCCTGCCTCGGCCTCTCGTACCAGAGCGACCAGCAGGTCACCCAGCTCGTCCTGGAACGGCTCCCCGCCACCGCGTCCCTCACCCTCGGCGCCATGGTCATCTGGCTGGTGATCGGCGTCGGCACCGGACTGCTCTCCGCGCTGCGCCGGGGCGGCCCCACCGAGCGCCTGCTGACCCTGCTCACCCTCGCCGGGACCGGCACCCCCGTCTTCATCCTCGGGCTGCTGCTCCTCATGGCCGTCTGCGCCTACCTCCAGTGGTTGCCCTTCCCCAGCTACGTACCGCTCGGCGAGGACCCCGAGCAGTGGGCCTGGAACATGCTGCTTCCCTGGCTCACCCTCGGCTTCTTCGAGTCCGCCAAATACGCCCGGCTCACTCGCAGTTCCACCCTGGAGACGCTCGCCGAGGACCACATCCGCACCTTCCGCGCCTACGGGGTGGGGGAGCGGTCCGTCGTCACCCGCCACGCGCTGCGCGGCGCCGTCCCGCCGGTGATCGCGGTCAGCGCCGTCGACCTCGGGTCGATGTTCGGCGGGGCCGTGCTCACCGAGTCCCTCTTCGGCATCCCCGGCCTCGGCAAGACCCTCATCGACGGGGTGCGGGCGATCGACCTGCCCGTGGTGGTGGGCGTGGTCATGGTGACGGGCACGTTCGTCGTCCTCGCCAACGTCCTCGCCGACCTGCTGTACGCCGCCGCCGACCGAAGGGTGGTCCTGACGTGACCCCGATCGTCGAAGTAACGGACCTCACCGTCGAGTTCACCCGGTCCGGCGACCCCGTCCGGGCCGTCGACGGCCTCACCTTCACCCTCGACGAGGGCCGCGCGCTCGCCCTCGTCGGCGAGTCCGGCAGCGGCAAGTCCACCGTCGCCGGCGCCCTCCTCGGCCTCCACCGGGGCACGGGGGCGCGGGTCGGCGGGACCGTACGGGTCGGCGGCGTCGACGTCGGTACGGCGGGCCCCGGCGAGCTGCGGCGGCTGCGCGGCGGAGTCGCCGCCATGGTCTTCCAGGACCCGCTGTCCGCCCTCGACCCCTACTACGCCGTCGGCGACCAGATCGCCGAGGTGTACCGCGTCCACGCCGGCGGCTCACGGCGGGCCGCCCGCGCCCGCGCCGTCGAGGTCCTCGACCGGGTCGGCATCCCCGACGCGGCCCGCCGCTCCCGCTCCCGCCCGCACGAGTTCAGCGGCGGCATGCGCCAGCGGGTCCTGCTCGCGATGGCCCTCGCCTGCGAACCCCGGCTCATCGTCGCCGACGAGCCGACCACCGCCCTCGACGTCACCGTGCAGGCCCAGATCCTCGACCTGCTGCACGAGCTGCGGCGCGAGACGGGCACCGCGCTGCTGCTCGTCACCCACGACGTGGGCGTCGCCGCCGAGAGCGTCGACGAGGTGCTCGTCATGCAGGACGGCCGGGAGGTCGAACGCGGGCCCGTGGGCGGGGTGCTGAGCGCGCCGGCGGAGCCGTACACGAAGAGGCTGCTCGCCGCCGTGCCCCGGCTCGACGGACCGGTGCGCGAGCCGCTGAAGAAGGGAGAGCCGCTGCTCGAAGTCCGCGACCTGCGGCGGGTGTTCGGGCGGGGAGGGAAGGCGGTGACCGCCGTCGAAGGCGCCTCGCTCACCCTCCACGCGGGCGAGACCCTCGGCGTCGTCGGGGAGTCCGGCAGCGGGAAGACCACTCTCGGCCGCATGCTGGTGCGGCTCCTCGACCCGACCGGCGGCGAACTCCGTTACGGAGGACAGGAGATCGGCACCCTGTCGGAGCGGGAACTGCGCCCGTACCGCCGCGAACTCCAGATGGTCTTCCAGGACCCGGTCGCCTCGCTCAACCCGCGCCGCTCCGTCGGCGAGTCGATCGCCGACCCGCTGCGGGTGGCGGGGGAGCGGGACGAGACCCGGATACGGGGCCGGGTGCGGGAGCTGCTCGACCGGGTCGGGCTCGATCCCGACCGGTACGAGGCCTACCCGCACGAGTTCAGCGGCGGACAGCGCCAGCGCGTCGGCATCGCCCGCGCGCTCGCCGCCGAACCCCGGATCGTCGTCTGCGACGAACCCGTCTCCGCCCTCGACGTCACCACCCAGGCCCAGGTGACCGCGCTGCTCGCCGAACTCCAGGCCGAACTCGGGCTCGGGCTCGTCTTCATCGCCCACGACCTCGCCGTCGTCCGGCAGGTCAGCGACCGGGTCGCCGTCATGCGCGCGGGCCGGATCGTCGAGCAGGGCACGGTCGCCGAGGTGTACGGCGCACCCCGGGACCCCTACACCCGGCAACTGCTCGCCGCCGTCCCCTCGCTCGACCCGGTCCGTGCGACGGAACGCCGGGAGCTGCGCCGCGAAGGACGACAGGAACTGGCCGTCGCCTGACCCTCCGTGACCACCCCGGCGCGTAGCGCGACAGAACGCCACCGGGGTGGGAAAGTTACGTGCATTCACCCCTTCCGGTGGTGGGGGGGGGGGCGCGCCCCCCCGCCCCCCCCCCACACCCCCCAGGCGTTAACCCAGCCGGGGGGCGCCCCCACCCGGGGCGCCGGGACAGGAGAGAGGGGGGGGGGTAAAGGAGAGAGGGC
>NZ_JBIVMG010000007.1:172837-555752 GCF_044752965.1 Streptomyces sp. NPDC088553
CGCGCCCCCCCGCCCCCGCCCCCCCCCCCCGGGGGGGGCCCCCCCCCCCCCCGGGGGGGGGGGGGGCCCCCGCCCCGCCCCCCCCCCCCGCGGCCCCCCCCCCCCCCCCCCCCCCCCCCCCACCACCGGTATCTCCGCTTACGTTCTTCCCGCTGCGAGTCGCCGGACCAACGGTGGCCGTCGTCAAGGGAGATCGGGGGTGCACTCATGCGGATCGGACTGCTCACGGAGGGTGGCTACCCGTACGCCACCGGTGAGTCCGGACTCTGGTGCGAGCGGCTCGTACGGGGACTCGGGCAGCACCAGTTCGACCTGTACGCCCTCGGCGCGTCCGGCACCCCGCGACCGCTCCCCCCGAACGCCCGCGTCGCACGCACCGCCGACCTGGACGGCTCCGACTCCGGCCCGGCGGCGCGGAACCTCCTCGAACGCACCGCCCTCGGCGACCGCCGCGCCGCCCGCCGCGCCTACGGCCGGCGCGAGCGGCGCCGGTTCGTCGAGGCCTTCCACCGGCTCGCGCTGGGCGTGTGCGGGGAGACCGCCCCCGCGTCCGCGGACACCACCGCCGGGCCCGGGGAGCACGAGGCCGGGGCCGATCCCGGGAAGGTCGCCTTCGCCGAGGGGCTCTACGCACTCGCCGAACTCGCCCGCGAGCGCGGCGGGCTCCCCGGCGCGCTCCGCTCCGACGACGCCGTCCGCACCCTCGAATCCGCCTGCCGTGCCCCCGGCGCACGCCGGGGCGCGGCCGCAGCGGGACTCCCCGACCACCTCGCCTTCGTCGAGCACCTGGAGCGCACCCTGCGCCCCCTCTCCCTCGACTGGTACGCGGAGGACGCGCTCGGCGCGGCCGACCTCTGCCACGCCGCGGCCGGCGGCACCACCGCCCTTCCCGGCCTGCTGGCCAAACGCTTCTTCGGGACCCCGCTGCTCGTCACCGAGTACGGCGTACAACTCCGCTCCCACTACCTCTCGGCCGCCGGCGCCGACCGCTCCGCGCCCCTGCGCACCCTGCTCGCCGCCCTCCACGGCCGGCTCGCCGCCGAGGTCTACGGGCAGGCCGCCCTCCTCACCCCCGGCAACGCCCACGCCCGCCGCTGGCAGGAGAAGTGCGGCGCCGACCGCGCCCGGATCCGCACCGTCCACCCCGGCATGGCCGCCGACCGCTTCGCCGAGGTCGGCGAGGACGAGGAGAGCGGCGACCCCGCCACCCTCGTCTGGGTCGGCCGGGTCGAACCCGCCAAGGACCTCATCGCCCTGCTGCACGCCTTCGCCGAGATCCGCGCCCGGCAGCCCGACGCGCGGCTGAGGATCGTCGCCGTACCCCTACGGGACCCGGGCTCCGGCGCGTACCTCGCCCACATCAAGGGGCTCGCGGCCCAGCTCTTCCCCGACGAGGCCGCCGGCGCGCACGCCGTCGGCGAGAACCCGGTCACCTTCGAGGAGCTCGGCGGCCCCGAGGCACCCACCCTGGAGGACACCTACGCCTCCGGCGCGGTCGTCGTCCTGTCCAGCGTCGTCGAGGGCTTCCCCGCGAGCCTCGTCGAGGCGATGTTCTGCGCGCGAGCCACCGTCTCCACCGACGTCGGCGCGGTCGTCGAGATCATCGGCGGCACCGGGCTCGTCGTCCCCCCGCGCAACCCCCGGGCACTCGCCGACGCCTGCCTCGCGCTGCTCCGCGAGCCCGAGCGCCGCCACCGCCTGGGCGCCGCGGCCCGCGCCCGCGCGCTCGAACTCTTCACCGTCGAACAGAACCTCGCCGCGTTCCGCGGCATCTACCTGGAACTCCTCTCCCACGCGCCGGTGCGCCACCGCCCCGGGGACGGCGTGCCCTTCGCCCACCCCGCCGAGGCACACGTGCCGGGCAGCTGGGCGCCCAAGGCCGTGGCCGCCGGGACAGGAGCCCCCGATGCCTGAAGGAGACACCCCCATGCGCGGCTCCGCCGCCCCGACGAGCCCCGGAGCCTGGGACGCCCGCTCCGAGGCCCTCCTCGGCGCCCCCGCACTGACCCCCCGTACCGGCGGCGCCCTCGACCCGCACACCCCCGAGGGGCCCGTCGAGGCCCTGCCGTCCGGGATAGCCCCGGCCGAGGCGGGCGCACCGTGGCCGACCACGCCGCCCGGCTCCGCCGGCCCGTCCGGCCCGTCCGGTTCCGCCGAGAGGTCCGCCCCCGCCGGCCCGTCCGGTTCCTCCGAGACGTCCGCCCCCGTCCTCGCGGGCGGCCTGCCCGGCCGGGTCCCGGTTGAGCCCACCCCCGCAGGAGCCCCGGCCGGAGCGCCCGCCCCCGCCGCCCGTCCCCGGCGCGGCACCGCCGACCCCGTCAAAGTCCTCATGCACCGGCACCGGGAGCTCTGCGCCCGGGCCGTCGACCCGCTGGAGATCGCCGCCGGTCTTGAGGCCCAGGGGTTCACCGACCGGACCGCCGCCCGCTTCCGGCACCGGGACGTGTTCTCGCTGGCCGAGGAGCTCTACGCGCGCGTGCCCCGCGGCGGAGAGCCCCCCGCGCCGCCCGCGCCCCCGCGCGGGGACACCGACCCCTGGATGCTCGCCGTCCTCACCCCCGGCGCCGCCGCCGCGCTCACCGGCATCGGACTCGCCGTCACCCACGGGCCCGTGCGTCTCGCCGTCGGCGCGACCGGGGCCCTGCTGCTCACCGCCGCCCTCCTGTTCGCCGTCCGGCGCGGCCCCTTCCGCGCCCCCGACGGCGGCACCGTGCCCGCCGCCCGGCTCTGGACCGTCTGGCTCGTGGCGTACGCGGTCTGCGGCGACGGCCTCCTCACCCAGGTGCTCAGCGGCGGCCCCGACGGCCCCTGGGACCTGACTCCAGGACCGGTCCTGGGCCTCGCCCTCGCCGTCGCCCCCGCCGCCTGGTGCGCCCGGCTCTTCGCCCACCGGGCACGCCGCCGGATCGCCGACAGCCGGGGCCTCGCCGACTTCGCCGCCGGCACCCGCCCGCTGCTCCTCGGCACCGTGACCCTCCAACTCCTCGCCCTCACCCTGCTGCTCGGGCTCACCGGATTCAGCCCCGGGGCCCTCGCCCTCGGCGCGCTCCTGCTGCTCGCCCGGCTCCTCACCGTCCACGGCTTCCCCGAGACGGCCGCGGCCGCCCTCGCCGCCGCCAGCGCCGCCGAGGCGCTCGCCCTCACGAGCGTCCTCGCCGCCCGCGTCCCCGTCCCCGGCTTCGACGCCCTCGCCACCCCCGTGCGGGCCGTCGTCGACACCTGGGGCCCCGGGGCCGTACCCACCCTCGTCTGCGGCGCCGCCGCGCTCGGCCTGCTGGCCCACGCGACCGGCTCCCTCTCCCGGGCCTCGGCCCACGCCACCCCGTGAGAACCCGCCGCAGCCCCCGTCGGAGGCCGGGCGACCACCGCACCTCCCACCCCGCCGAGCCTCCCGTCAGGAAACCTTCCCGCACCCGCGGAGCCGACGCCGCGGGCGCGCCCCGTCACCTCTCTGATCACCTCGCAAGGAGACCGAAGACCATGACCCCGCAACCCCAAGGAACGGCCGGTCGGCACGAAGGGGCCGCGCGATGAGGGTGCTACTGCTCGGAGCCAACGGCTTCATCGGCCGCTTCGTCGCCGACCGGCTCCTCGCCGACCCGGCGGTCCACCTCACCGCGCTCGGCCGGGGCGACGACGCCGACGTGCGCTTCGACCTCGCCTCCGGCAGCCCGGGCGCGCTGACCCGGTTCCTCGACGCCGTCCACCCCGGGGTCGTCGTCAACTGCGCCGGCGCCACCCGCGGCGGCGCCCGCGACCTCACCCGGCACAACACCGTCGCCGTCGCCACCGTCTGCGAGGCCCTGCGCCGCAGCGGCTGCGGCGCCCGGCTCGTCCAGGTCGGCTGCGCCTCGGAGTACGGGCCCAGCCAGCCCGGCTCCTCCACCGCCGAGGACGCCGTACCCCGCCCCGGCGGCCCGTACGGGGTGTCGAAGCTGGCGGCGACCGAACTCGTCCTGGGCTCGGGCCTCGACGCCGTGGTCCTCCGCGTGTTCTCGCCCGTCGGCCCCGGCACCCCCGCCGGCTCGCCGCTCGGCCGGCTCGCCGAGGCCATGCGCAGGGCCATGCAGGCCGGTGACGGCGAGCTCAAGCTCAGCGGCCTCGGCGTGCAGCGGGACTTCGTCGACGTACGGGACGTGGCGCGGGCCGTGCACGCGGCCTCGCTCTCCGCCGCCCAGGGCGTCGTCAACATCGGCACCGGCCGCGCGGTCCGGCTCCGGGACGCCGCCGCCGTCCTCGCCAGGGTCGCCGGCTACTCCGGCAACCTGCACGAGCTGGACGCCCCGCACGGCATGCCGCAGCGCCCGATGATCGGCGCCCCCCGCACCGAGGGGACCATCGCCGACCAGCTGGCCGCCGCCCCCTACCCGTACCCCGACGGCTGCGGCCCCTGGCAGCAGGCCGACGTCCGGACCGCCCGCGACCGGCTCGGCTGGCGGCCCCGGATCAACCTGGAGGAGTCGCTCGCCGACATCTGGATGGAGGCGGCGTGTCGCATCTGACGGCGACCACGGGGGCGGTGAAGGAAGCCCTGGGGGTGGGCGTGCCCGGCTACGCCCACCCGCTGCTCGCCCCCGTCGAGTGGGGCGAGCTGACCCGCCCCGGGACCCCGCTGCACTGGGCGGTGCTCAACGTGGCGGATGGCCCGGGAAGCCGCCCGGACCCGCACTGTCTGGAGGCGGCGGGGAAGCTCCGTAACGCCGGGGTCAGGGTCCTCGGGCACCTGGACGCCGCGTACGGCTCCCGGCCGTTCGGGGAGCTGGTCTCCGACGCCCACCGCTTCGTCGACTGGTACAAGGTGGACGGCTACTACCTGGACCGCTGCCCCGCGGACCGGGCGGATCTGGCCGGCGTGCGGCGGGTCACCGCGACCCTGGAGGCAGTCCTCGGCGGCGAGGCCCACCTGGTCCTCGGCCACGGCACCCATCCCCACCCGGGATACGCCGAGACCGCCGACCAGCTGGTGACCTTCTCGGGCGCCTGGGCGGACTACCGCTGGTCGCAGGTGGCCGAGTGGACGGCCGAGTACACGGAGGCGAAGTTCGTCCATCTCGTGCACGGCGTTCCGCGCACCCACCTGGACGAGGCCCTGCGGATCGCCCGCTGGCAGGGGGCCGGGACGATCTTCTTCACCGACCGCGCGGGGGGCCCGGGACAAAGTGCGCCATTCCACTCGCTGCCCGGCTACTGGGACGAAATCGTCTCGCGGATCGGACCGGGTGTCTCGGAATGAGAAGAGGCGTGGCAGTGTTACGGGGAGAACAACCGTACTGACATACCGACAACCGGAGTCCCCGTGTCGCTGCCACCCCTGGTCGAGCCGGCTGCCGAGCTCACCGTAGACGAGGTCCGCAGGTACTCCCGCCACCTGATCATCCCGGACGTCGGGATGGACGGGCAGAAGCGGCTGAAGAACGCCAAGGTGCTGTGTGTCGGTGCCGGTGGCCTCGGCTCGCCGGCGCTGATGTACCTGGCCGCCGCCGGCGTGGGCACGCTCGGCATCGTGGAGTTCGACGAGGTCGACGAGTCGAACCTCCAGCGCCAGATCATCCACAGCCAGGCCGACATCGGCCGCTCCAAGGCCGCTTCGGCACGCGACAGCGTGCTCGGCATCAACCCGTACGTGAACGTGATCCTCCACGAAGAGCGGCTCGAGGCCGAGAACGTGATGGACATCTTCAGCCAGTACGACCTGATCGTCGACGGCACCGACAACTTCGCCACCCGTTACCTGGTGAACGACGCCTGCGTGCTGCTGAACAAGCCGTACGTCTGGGGTTCGATCTACCGCTTCGACGGCCAGGCGTCCGTGTTCTGGTCCGAGTACGGCCCCTGCTACCGCTGCCTCTACCCGGAGCCCCCGCCGCCGGGCATGGTCCCGTCCTGCGCCGAGGGAGGCGTCCTGGGCGTGCTGTGCGCGTCCATCGGCTCCATCCAGGTCACCGAGGCCATCAAGGTCCTCGCCGGCGTGGGCGACCCGCTGGTCGGCCGCCTGATGATCTACGACGCCCTGGAGATGCAGTACCGCCAGGTGAAGGTCCGCAAGGACCCGAACTGCGCGGTCTGCGGCGAGAACCCGACCGTCACCGAGCTCATCGACTACGAGGCCTTCTGCGGCGTCGTCTCCGAGGAGGCCCAGGAGGCGGCGCTCGGCTCCACGATCACTCCGAAGCAGCTCAAGGAGTGGATCGACGACGGCGAGAACATCGACATCATCGACGTCCGCGAGCCGAACGAGTACGAGATCGTCTCGATCCCGGGCGCGCGTCTGATCCCGAAGAACGAGTTCCTGATGGGCACCGCCCTCCAGGACCTCCCGCAGGACAAGCGGATCGTCCTGCACTGCAAGACGGGTGTCCGCAGTGCGGAGGTCCTCGCGGTGCTGAAGTCCGCGGGCTTCGCCGACGCGGTGCACGTCGGCGGCGGCGTGATCGGCTGGGTCCACCAGATCGAGCCCGAGAAGCCGGTCTACTAGTCGGCCTGACGAAGGGGCCCGGATCTCGACACGAGATCCGGGCCCCTTCGCGTGTCCCGCTACGGGTCACGCCCCGCTACGAGCCGCTCCGCCGGAGCAGGTCGTGCCGTACGCGGGGACCTTGCCGTCCAGGAGGTACGCGTCGATCGTCGCCGTCGCGCACGACGACGTGCCGTACGCGCCGTGCCCCTCGCCCTCGTTGGTGACCAGGACGCCGACCCCGTCGCCGAGTTCCTTCGCCATCTTCTCCGCGCCCTCGTACGGGGTCGCCGGGTCGCCCGTCGTGCCGACGACGAGGACCGGGGCGGCGCCCGGGGCGCTCGCCTCCGGGGTCGCCCGCTCGCCCCTCACCGGCCACTCGGCGCACCAGCCGGCCGTGTCCCAGGCGAGGAACTCGCCGAACACGGGGGAGAGCCGCCGGAATTCGGGGATCAGCGCCTTGGCCTCCGCCGCTGTCGGCCGCGCGCTGGAGTCGGCGCAGGAGATCGCCCGCTGCGCGTGCGACTGGGTGGCGTAGTGGCCGCTCGCGTCACGGTCGTTGTAGTAGTCGGCGAGTTCGAGCAGGGCGCCGCCGCGCCCCTTCTCGGCGTCCGCGAGGGCCGCCGTCAGAAGGGGCCAGTTGGACTGCCCGTACAGCGTCACCGCGATGCCCGTGAGCGCCAGGCCCTCGGTGAGCTTCCGCTGGCCGACCGTCAGCGGCGCGCGGTCGAGCTTCCGCAGCAGGCGTGCGATCCGCTCGGTCCCGTCCTCGGGGTCCTGGCCGGTGCTCTTCAGGTAGTTGCCCAGGGCCCGCTGGAAGCCGATCGTCTGGTGGCGGGCGTGCCCCACGGTGTCGGCGGTCGGGTCGACGACCGCGTCGAGGACGAGCCGGCCCACGTTGCGCGGGAAGAGGTGCGCGTACGTGCCGCCGAGCTCCGTCCCGTACGACATGCCGAAGTAGTGGAGCTTGGCGTCCCCGAGGACCTGCCGGATCAGGTCCAGGTCGCGGGCGGTGGCGGTGGTCGTGGTGTGCGGGAGGACCGTGGCGGAGCGGCGGGCGCAGCCTGCGGCGAAGGCGGCGTTGTCCTTGAGGTACGCGGCCTCCTCCTCGGCCGAGTCCGGGGTGAGGTCGACGGTGGCCTCGGCGGCGGCCTGTTCGGCGTCGGTCCGGCAGACGACACCGGAGCTGCGGCTGACGCCGCGCGGGTCGAAGCCCACCAGGTCGTAGCGCTCGGCGAGCTTGCCGTAGTCCTCCTCGGCCTGCGGCAGGATGTCGACGCCGGAGGCGCCGGGGCCGCCGAAGTTGAAGAGCAGGGAGCCGATGCGGTCGGCCTTGCGGCCCGCCTCCTTGCGGATCAGGGCGATCGGGATCGTCGCGCCCTCGGGCTTCGCGTGGTCGAGCGGCACCTTGACGGTGGCGCAGCGCCAGTTCGCGCCGGGCTTCGCCCCGCCCGGCCCGGGTGCCGGGCAGGCCTTCCAGTCGGGGCGCTGGCCGGTGAGGGAGGCGGGCAGCGGGGGCAGAGGGGCGGTGGCCGAGGGGGTGGCGGTGGTGGCCGACGGCTTGGCGTCTGCCGTGGTCGTCCTCGGGCCCGGGGTGGTGGCCGGGGCCCCGCCGCCGGCGCTCGTGCAGCCCGCGACCAGCAGGCCGGTGACGGCCAGGACCGCCGTCCGTACGCGTATGGACATGTGTTCCCCCCAGAAGCCCGACAAGGCGGCCATCCTAGGGGGGCCTCCGGGCTACTTGCAGACGGTGCCGGAGGCCGGGACCTTGCCGTCCAGGAGGTACGCGTCGACCGCCTTCTTCACGCACGCGCTGCCGCTGTTGTAGGCACCGTGGCCCTCGCCCTCGTACGTGAGCTCCACGCCGACCCCGTCGCCGAGCGCCTCCACCATGGCGCGGGCGCCCTCGTAGGGGGTGGCCGGGTCGCCGGTGTTGCCGACGACCAGGATCGGCGCCGCGCCCGGAGCGGAGACGTCCGGGTTCTCCCAGGTCCCGGGCACCGGCCACTGCGAGCAGCTGGAGAGCGCCCAGCCCATGAAGTCGCCGAAGACGGGGGAGGCCTCGCGGAACTGGGGGAGGCGCTCCTTGGCCTGGCCGAGGGTGTAGCGCTCCTTGAAGTCGACGCAGTTGATGGCCGCGTTGGCGGCCTGGATGTTGCTGTAGGAGCCGTTCTGGCCGCGCCCGTTCATCGAGTCCGAGAGGGTGAGGAGCAGGCCCCCGTCGCCGCCCTCGGCGTCGGAGAGACCCTGCTCCAGATAGGTCCAGAGGTCCTTGGAGTAGAGGGCCTGCGCGATGCCGTTGGTGGCCTGTGTCTGGGTGAGCTTGCGGTCGCCGATGCCCGGGATCGGCTCCTTGTCGAGGGAGGCGAGGAGATCGATCACGAAGGCCTCGATCTCGGCGACGGACGAGCCGGGCAGGGTGCACTCGGCGCCGCGGTCCACGCAGTCCTGGGCGAAGTTGTCCAGGGCGAGCTGGAAGCCCTTCGCCTGGCCGAGCGCCCCCTCCTCGACGCCGGCGTCCGGGTCGACGACCGCGTCGAAGACGGCCCGGCCGACGTTCTTCGGGAAGAGGTGGGCGTAGACGCCGCCGAGTTCGGTGCCGTACGAGATGCCGAAGTAGTGGAGCTTGTCGTCGCCGAGGACCTGGCGCATCAGGTCCATGTCCCGGGCGGCGTTCTCGGTGCCGACGTGCGGCAGGGCCGGCCCCGCGTCCTTGTCGCAGCCGGCCGCGTACCTCTTCTGCGCGTCCGAGAGCGTCCGCTCCTCGGCCTCGTCGTCGGGCGTGAAGTCGAGGGCGTAGTAGGCGTCGAGCTCCTTGTCGGTGAGGCATTCCACCGGGTCGCTGCGGCCCACCCCGCGCGGGTCGAAGGAGACCAGGTCGTAGCGGCCGCGCAGGGCCTCGTAATCGTTGGCGAAGCCGGGCAGGGCGGTGACGCCCGAGCCGCCCGGCCCGCCGAAGTTGAAGACGAGCGAACCGATCCGCCGGTCCTGGTCGCGGGCCCGGGCCCGGATCAGCGCGAGCTCGATGGTCTCGCCGTCCGGCACCGACCAGTCGAGGGGGGTCTGGAGGAAGGAGCACTCCCAGGCGGCGCCCCCGGGCAGTGGGGAGGGGGCGGGCCCGCCGCCCTCGGCGGCGGACGGTGCCGGGCACGGGGCCCAGGACAGTTTCTGCGCCGCCAGCGCGGAGACCCCGGCCGTGCCGCTCGGACTCGTCCCGGCCGCCTCGTCGCCCCCGTCCGAGCACCCGGCGGCGAGCAGCACGGTGGTGGCGGTCAGCAGAGCGGCGCGCTGGGCGGCGGAGATCGGCATAGGCCCATGGTGGGCCGCCGCCCCCACCGCCGCGCGGGACAGGGGTCCATGCGGGTGGCGGCGCGGACGCGACTCGGTCGCCCGGGCCGGGTCCTGAACGTCCCGCCCGGCCCGCCACGCCGGCACCCCCTAGAGCGCCTCGCGCTTCGTCAGCCAGTTGAAGCAGAGCCAGCCCGGGAGGACCGGGATCCACAGGGTCAGCAGGCGGTAGAGCAGTACGGCCGGGGTCGCGACCTCGATGGGCAGGCCGACCGCCACCAGACCGAAGGTGAGCGCGGTCTCGACGGCTCCCACGCCGCCGGGGGTCGGCGCCGCCGAGCCGAGCGCGTTGCCCGCGAGGAAGACGACGGCCACGCTCGCGTAGCTGATCGACACGTTGTTGTGGTCGAAGGCCCGGATCGAGGCGTCCAGGCAGAGCACGAAGGTGAGGGTGAGCAGCAGCATCCCGCCGATGCCGGTGACCAGCTTCATCGGCCGCTGGAGCACGTCCAGCATGCGCGGCACCACACCGGCGAAGAGCGAGCGCAGCCGCGTCGAGACGAACTTCCGCATGAACGGGATCGCCGTCACGACGAGCACGAGCACCGCGACCGTGAGGAGACCGGCGATGACCGTCCTCGACGGGGTGAAGGACTGCGACCGCTCCGTTCCCGTCAGATAGCCGAAGGCCAGCAGGAGCAGGATGTGCGCCCCGAGTCCGAACAGCTGGGAGGCGCCGACGCTCGCCACCGCGAGCCCCGGCCGTACTCCCGAGCGCTGGAGGAAGCGGGTGTTCAGGGCGACGCCGCCGACCGCCGCCGGGGCGACGATCTTCACGAACGAGCCGGCGACCTGCGCCACCACCGTCCGCCAGAACCCGACCCGCTCCGGCACGAAGCCGAGCAGGCTCATCGCCGCCGCCACATAGCTGAGCGCGGAGAACAGCACCGCGGCCGCGACCCACCGCCAGTCAGCCTCGCTGATCGTCGACAGCGGCGTCCGGGAGATCTGCGACAGCAGGAAGTACGCGGCGACCGCGCCCGCGATCAGACTGACCAGGGTCCGTGGCTTGATCCGCTCCAGGCGGACCGGCTCGGCCGGCGCCTGCGGGCGGATGAGCAGCACCTGCTGCCGGATCTGGGCCAGCAGGTCCTCCTCGCGGGCCTCGTCGAGCGCCGTGTCCAGGGCCCGTTTCTCGGCCTTCTTGTCCGCCTTCTTCTCGGCCTTGGTCTCGGCCCGGGCGGCCGTCGGATCCGCGGCCGCCTCCGCGGCGTGGACCTTCGCCAGCTCCCGCTCGTGCTTGGCCGCCTCCGAGGCGGCGAGCACGGCCTCCCGCTCGCGTGCCGACCGCTCCCGGGCGAGTCTCCGCAGCGTCGCGCGCGTGGAGCGGCTCAGCGCGATCGGCTGGAGCAGCGGCAGACAGTCGGCGACGGCGTCCGGGCCGAGCACCTCGACGGCCGCGGCGACCGCGCGCTCGGCACCGACCCGCAGACCGAGGGTGGTGAGCAGCTGGGCGATGTCCATCCGCAGGATCAGATCGCCGGCCGCGATCTCGCCGCCGCGCAGATCGGTGAGGATCACCCTGCCGGAACGATCCACCAGAATCGCGTCGCCCGTGAGCCTGCGGTGCGCGATCCGGCGCGACTGGAGCGCCCGTACCTGCCGCCAGGCGCTGCGGACCAGCGCGTCGGTGATGTCGTCGTCGTCGAGCGAGTCGAGGCTGCGGCCGCCGACGTGCTCGTAGACGAGCATCACGGCGTCCGGGCCGAGCTCGGAGGTGGCGATCAGCTTCGGCGCGTTCGCCCCGGCGGCGATCGCCGCGTACGCGAGGAGCGCCTCCTGCTCCAGGGCCTGCCGCAGCGAGACGATCGACCGGCGGGTGGTGATCGTCCGCAGGGTGATCCGCCGCCACGCGCGGTAGAAGAAGCCGTGCGCCTGCTGCTCGCGGTCGACGACGGTGACGTCGAGCGGCGGTCCGTCCTCCAGGGTCACGATGTACCGGCGGCCCCGGTCGCCGCTGTCCGACGAGTCGGGCACGCCCTCGGCGCGCAGTGCTGTGACCGGCCGGAAGCCGACTCGGCGCAGACCGGCGAGGAGGGTCTGCCCGGTGGGCCGGACGTTGGGGGAGCCGACCGCGTACAGCGTGCCGTACGCCACCGTCCAGCCGATCAGGACGGTCAGGATGATCGAGAGCGCGGTGGTGTATCCGGCCACCAGCATGGTGAACGCGTCGAGCGCCAGCACCACCCAGAGCGACACCCGCCAGCGGGGTCTGCGGGCCATGCCGACGGCGGTCATGTACGCGATCACCGGCGCGAGGTAGTTGTGCACGGGGTCGGTGAGCCCGCCGCCGGACGCCGGCTGGGTCAGCGCGTCCTGGATGGTGCCGGGCGCGGCCTCGGCGACCCAGAGGTCGGTGGCGAGGGTGAGACCGTGCGCGAGCACGGCGGCGAGGACGCCGTCCGCGATGCGCAGCCCGTCACGTTTGATCAGGCGCTCGATGGCGAAGGCGACGGGGACGAGCAGGACGGCGATGGAGGAGACGAGACCGGCGATCTTGACGAAGACATCGGGTGCGCCGACGGCGCCCTTGTTGATGTCCTCCTCGAGCCCCGAGGTCGTCGCGTGGGCGAACGCGGCGACGGCGATGACGAGCCCGATGGCGAGCAGACCGGCGAGCAGCCGCATCAGGTCCGAGGGGCGGTGCACCCGGGCGGCGAGCAGCGGCTCGTCGCCGGAGACCCGTTCGGGCACGTCGGCCTGGCCCTCCTCAGGGGGCTGGGTGTCCGGGGCCATCACCATGTCCGTCTCTGCATGCGCGTGGTGTCGTTCTCGTTCTCGCTGTTGTGCCGGCCGTATTTCTCGCTGTTGTTCTTGCTCTTGTTCTTGTACTTGTCGCTCTTGATCTCGTATCACCAGTCACCGCCCGCACGATGGTGGCACGAAGAGCCGCCGCGCGGAGGCATCAGGGCCATGTCGGTGGGGTGAGGCAGGATGGTGCGGATGAGCATGGAGGTGCCCGTGGGGGAGACCGGAGAACTGCCCGAGTACGCGGAACGGGTGCTCGACGTCGCCGACGGGATCCCGCCGGGCCGGGTGATGACCTACGGCGACGTCGCCGAATGGCTGGGCGAGGGCGGACCCCGCCAGGTCGGCCGGGTCATGGCCCTGTACGGCGGGACGGCGCCCTGGTGGCGGGTGGTCCGCTCGGACGGCACGCTGCTCCCCGGGCACGAACTGAGGGCCCTCGACCACTACCGCGAGGAGGGCACGCCGCTGCGCGAGCGGGGCCCGGCGGCCGAGGGACACCTGCCGAGGATCGACATGCGGCGGGCGCGCTGGGACGGAACTCACACCTGAGCCCGCCGACCGGGGACGACCGCACGGGGCGGGGCGTGAGCGGCGCCGGACGGGACGTACGCGGTACGGAACGGGGCGCGGAGTACGGCTCGGCGGCGGGCCGTTTCGCGTAACGTCGACGTTCGCGTCTCCCGAGGCGACGGCGGGCCGGCGAGCCCGACGGCCGGCCGCGGGGGACGGCCGCCTCACCCGCACCACCACTCCCACCAGGACCGGCGACCCACGTGAGTACCTCCTCGACCACCCGGCGTACGCCGCCGTACCAGGGACAGCCGTACCCCGGTTCGGGACGGCCGCGGAACCCGGGCGCGTACCGACTGGTGCGTACCACGCCGGCCCCGATGGATTCCCCTCAGCTGGACGCAACCCAGCGCGAAGTGGTTGACCACGACGGCGGACCACTTCTCGTCCTCGCCGGACCCGGCACCGGCAAGACGACGACCCTGGTCGAGGCCGTCGCCGCCCGGATGGAGAAGGGCGCCGACCCCGAACGGCTCCTCGTCCTCACCTTCAGCCGCAAGGCCGCCGTCGAACTCCGCGACCGCATGGCCGCCCGGCTCGGCGGCCGCCGCCCGCCGCAGGCCACCACCTTCCACTCGTACTGCTACGCCCTGATCCGCGCCCACCAGGACGCCGAACTCTTCGCCGAACCCCTGCGGCTGCTCTCCGGACCCGAGCAGGACCTCGCCGTACGGGAACTGCTCGCCGGCCACATCGACCTGGAGAAGACCGGGCTCGGGAGCATCCGCTGGCCCGACGAGCTCCGCGCCTGCCTCACCACCCGCGGCTTCGCCGACGAGGTGCGGGCGGTCCTCGCGCGCTCCCGCGAACTCGGCCTCGGACCGGACGCCCTCGCCCACTTCGCCGAGCGGGTCGGCCGGCCCGACTGGAAGGCCGCGGCCGGCTTCCTCGCCGAGTACCTCGACGTCCTCGACCTCCAGGGCGTCCTCGACTACACGGAGCTCGTCCACCGCGCCGTCCTCCTCGCCGAGGACATCAGCCTGCCCGCGTACGACGCGATCTACGTCGACGAGTACCAGGACACCGACCCGGCGCAGGTCCGGCTGCTGCACGCCCTCGCGGGCGGTCCGACAGGGGCCGGGGCCGCCGGAAGGGCGTCCGCGAAGAGCGGCCGGCCGACGGGCCGGAGCACGGTCGTCGCCTTCGGCGACCCCGACCAGTCCATCTACGCCTTCCGGGGCGCCGACGTGAACGGCATCCTCGACTTCCCCGCGACCTTCGGCGGCGCGGACGTCCGGGTCCTGCGCACCTCCCGCCGCTCGGGCACCGAGCTGCTCGGCGCGACCCGGCTGCTCGCCCAGCGGATGCCGATGCCCCGGCTCCCCGCCGACAAGGTCCGCGCCCACCGGGACCTCACGGCGGCGCGGGCCGGGGGCCGCGCGGAGGCGTACACGTACCCGACGGCCTCGGCGGAGGCCGAGAACATCGCCGACCTGCTGCGCCGCGCCCACCTGGAGGACGGCGTCCCCTGGCAGCACATGGCCGTCCTCACCCGGGCCTCCGCCGGTCTCCCGTCCCTCCGCCGCGCCCTCACCTCGGCGGGAGTCCCCGTGGAGACGGACGCGGCGGACACCCCGCTCCGCCACGAACCGGCGGTCGCCCCGCTGCTGCTGGCGCTGAGGGCGGTGGCCCAGGCAGCGGGCAGGCCCGCACCGGACCGGGACCTCCCGGACCCCACGCCCGCCGAGCACGACGAATCGGACCCCACGCCCGCCGAGCACGACGAATCGGGCCCCACGCCCGCAGAGCACGACGAATCGGACCCCACGCCCGCCGAGCACGACGAAGAGGACTCGCCCCCGGGCGCCGAGCCCGCGCGGCCGGAGGGCACCCGCACGTGGCTGACCACCGAGACCGCTCTGGAACTCCTCGCCTCCCCGCTCGCCGGCGTCGACCCCGCCGACCTCCGCCGCCTGGGCCGCGCCCTGCGCGACGAGGCCCGCGCCGCGGGCGACAAGGTCCCGCCGCCCTCCGACGTCCTGCTCGCCCGCGCCCTCGCCGAGCCCGAGCGCCTCGCCGCCCACGACCCCGCCTACACCCGCGGCGCGAAGCGGCTCGGCGACCTGCTCCGTGACACCCGCACCCTCCTCGCCGACGGCGGCACCGCCGAGGAGGCCCTCTGGGTGCTCTGGAACGGCACCCCGTGGCCCGGCCGGCTGGAGCGGGCCGCGCTCCGCGGCGGGCCCGCGGGCCGCAACGCCGACCGGGACCTCGACGCCGTCTGCGCCCTCTTCGAGACCGCCGCCCGCGCCGAGGAGCGCGTCGGCGGCCGCGGCGTCCTCAACTTCCTCGAAGAGCTCGACGCGCAGGACATCGCCGCCGACACCCTCACCCGCCGCCACACCCGCCCCGACGCCGTCCGCCTCATGACCGCCCACCGTTCCAAGGGCCTGGAGTGGAGCCTCGTCGTCGTCGCCGGGGTCCAGGAAGGACTCTGGCCCGACCTGCGCCGCCGCGGCTCCCTCCTGGAGGCCGACCGCATCGGCCGCGACGGTCTCGCCGAGCCCCTCACCCCCGGCGCCCTGCTCGCCGAGGAGCGCCGCCTCTTCTACGTGGCCGCCACGCGCGCGCGTGACCGCCTCGTCGTCACCGCGGTGAAGGCCGCGGCCGAGGACGGGGACCAGCCCTCCCGTTTCCTCACCGAGCTCGGCGCCGAACCGAAGGACGTGCCCGGCCGCCCCCGCCGCCCCCTCGCCGTCTCCGCCCTCGTCGCCGAGCTGCGCGCCACCACCGTCGACCCGGACGCCTCGCCCGCGCTCCGCGACGCCGCCGCCCACCGGCTCGCCGAGCTCGCCGCGCTCACCGACGAGGACGGCCAGCCGCTGGTCCCGGCCGCGCACCCGGACCGCTGGTGGGGCCTGTTCGAGCCGACCCGCAGCCCGGAGCCGCTGCGCGACCGCGACCGGCCCGTCGCCCTCTCGCCGAGTTCCCTGGACAACCTCGTGAGCACCTGTTCCCTCCAGTGGTTCCTGGGCCGCGAGGTCAAGGCCGCGGCCCCCGCCACCGCCGCCCAGGGCTTCGGCAACGTCGTCCACGTCCTCGCCGACGAGGTCGCCTCCGGCCGTACTCCCGCCGACCTCGACGTCCTCATGGCCCGGCTCGACTCGGTGTGGGACGCCCTCGCGTTCGACGCCCCCTGGAAGTCGGCGCAGGAGAAGCAGAACGCGCGCGTGGCGCTCGAACGCTTCCTGAGCTGGCACGTCATGGACCGCGGCGGCCGCACCCCGGCCGCGTCGGAGCACGACTTCGACGTGACCCTGGAGGCGGGCGCGTACGAGGTCCGCATCCGCGGCTCCATGGACCGCGTCGAGACCGACGAGCACGGCCGCGCGTACGTCGTCGACTTCAAGACCGGCAAGTCGGCCCCCACCAAGGACGAGGTCGCCCAGCACCCGCAGCTCGCCGTCTACCAGCTCGCGGTCCGGGAGGGCGCCCTCGACGAGGTACTCGACGGGCGGCGGCCGGAGCCGGGCGGCGCCGAACTCGTCCAGCTGCGGCAGGCCGCCCCGCAGAAGGAGGGCGGCGACGCCCTCCCCAAGGTCCAGGCGCAGGAACCGCTCGCCGGGGAGTGGGTCGGCGAGCTGCTCGCCAACGCCGCCGGCCGGGTCCTCGACGAGCGCTTCACCCCGACCACCGGCCAGCACTGCGCGAACTGCTCGTTCCGCGCCTCGTGCAGCGCCCAGCCGGAGGGCCGCCAGGTCGTCGACTGACGGTGGCCCGGGGCGCGGAGTCGCGGGCACGCGCGCGCGGGGAGACCCTGGTGGACAGGGATCGGGGAAACCGCGAGGAGGCTCGCATGGCGTCCCACCGAAAGCTCCGCGCCGCGGCCGTCGTCTGCGCCGTCGCCGTCGTCACGGGTCCCGCACCCGTCTCGGCCTGGGCCGCGACGACCGGCACCGCGGCCGCGGCCGCGTCCTCGGTGTCGGCGCCGTCGCCCGATCCGTTCTCCGGTCTCACCGCCGACGAGATCGCCGACAAGGCGGTCACCGCGACCCAGTCGGCGACCTCGCTCCGGATGACCGGCCGGGTCGTCACGGAGGGGCAGCCCCTCGACATCGACTTCGCCGTGAACGACCACGACGAGTGCACCGGCGTGATGAAGATCAAGGGGGGCACCGCCGAGCTCCGCAAGATCGACCGGATCACCTACATGAAGGGCGACGAGGCCTTCTGGCGCGTCTCCATGGCCTCCCAGGGCATGCCCGACGCCCAGATCGACGCCACGGTCGAGCTGGTCAAGGGCCGCTGGCTGAAGATCGCCCCGGGGCAGGCCGGCAGCGCCGACCTCAGCGGCGTCTGCGACCTGAAGTCGCTCCTCGCCGACCTCGGCGAGGACAAGGAGGAGCGCCGCGGACTGACCAGGGGCCGCGACGCCGAGGTCGACGGCACCCCCGTCGCGACCCTGGTCAAGAAGAAGGCCGAAGACGAGACCACCACCGTGTCCGTGTCCCAGGAGGGCAAGCCGTACATCCTGAAGATGGTCAAGGCCGGCGGCGAGGAACCGGGCGCGATGCTGCTCTCCGACTACGACAAGCCCGTACGGGTCGTCGTCCCGCCCGCCGACGAGACGGTGGACCTGTCGAAGCTGGACGCGGGCACGCCCGCGTGACGAGGATCCCTCGCGGGATCGGGGCCGGACCGGACCGGACTGTCGGTCCTCCGCGTTAGCCTCTTTGAGGTGACCGCACGCATCACCGACCCCGAGCAGCTCAAGGAGCTCCTCGGCATCCCGTTCACCCCGGAGCAGACGGCCTGCATCACCGCGCCGCTCGCCCCGCAGGTCGTCGTGGCCGGAGCCGG
Source organism: Streptomyces sp. NPDC088553 (assembly GCF_044752965.1). Lineage (NCBI taxonomy): Bacteria > Bacillati > Actinomycetota > Actinomycetes > Kitasatosporales > Streptomycetaceae > Streptomyces > Streptomyces sp. NPDC088553. The sequence goes on from NZ_JBIVMG010000007.1 coordinate 190,761, forward strand.
CTCCGGCAAGACGACGGTGATGGCCGCCCGGGTGGTCTGGCTGGTCGGCACGGGCCAGGTCGCCCCCGAGCAGGTCCTCGGTCTCACCTTCACCAACAAGGCAGCCGGAGAGCTCGCCGAGCGCGTCCGCACCGCCCTCGTCCGCGCCGGAGTGACCGACCCCGACGTCATCGACCCGGACGACCCCCCGGGTGAGCCCCGGATCTCCACGTACCACGCGTTCGCCGGCCGGCTCCTCACCGACCACGGCCTCCGCATCGGGCTCGAACCCACCTCCCGGCTCCTCGCCGACGCCACCCGCTACCAGCTCGCCGCCCGCGTCCTGCGCGAGGCCCCCGGCCCGTACCCGGCGCTCACCCGCTCCTTCACGACCCTGATCACCGACCTGCTCGCCCTCGACGCCGAGCTCGCCGAACACCTCGTACCGCCGGAAAGACTTCTTTCGTACGACTCCGCGCTGCTCACCGCCCTCGCCGAGGCCAAGCTCAGCAACGCCGAGCTGCGCAAGATCCCCGAGGCCGCCACCGCCCGCCGCGAACTCCTCGACCTCGTCGTCCGCTACCGGGCCGCCAAACGCTCCCGCGACCTGCTCGACTTCGGCGACCAGATCGCCCGCTCCGCCGAACTGGCCACCACCCGGCCCGAGGTCGGCGAGATCCTCCGCGACGAGTTCCGGGTCGTCCTCCTCGACGAGTACCAGGACACCTCCGTCGCCCAGCGGCTGCTGCTCTCAGGACTCTTCGGCCAGGGCACCGGACAGCGCCCCACCGGCCACGCGGTGACCGCCGTCGGCGACCCCTGCCAGGCCATCTACGGCTGGCGCGGCGCCTCCGTCGCCAACCTCGACGACTTCCCCGAGCACTTCCCGCACGCGGACGGCAGCCCCGCCGACCGCTACGCCCTCTCCGAGAACCGGCGCAGCGGCGGCCGCCTCCTCGACCTCGCCAACGGACTCGCCGCGCCCCTGCGCGCCATGCACGCGGGCGTGGAGGCGCTGCGTCCCGCGCCCGGCGCCGAGGCCGACGGAAGCGTCCGCATCGCCCTCCTCCCCACCCACGCCGAGGAGATCGACTGGCTCGCCGACTCCCTCGCCCATCTCGTCCGCACCGGCCGGGAGCCCGGCGAGATCGCCGTCCTGTGCCGCACGGCCACCGACTTCCCCGCCATCCACGCGGCCCTCGTCGCCCGTGACGTACCCGTCGAGGTCGTCGGCCTCTCCGGCCTCCTCCACCTGCCCGAGATCGCCGACCTCGTCGCCGTCTGCGAGGTCCTCCAGGACCCGGGCGCCAACGCCGCCCTGGTCCGCCTCCTCACCGGCCCCCGCTGGCGCATCGGCCCCCGCGACCTCGCCCTCCTCGGCAGGCGGGCCCGTCACCTCGTCCACCGGGGCGGCGAAGACCCCGACCCCGAGCAGCGGCTCGCCGCCGCCGTCGAGGGCGTCGACCCGGCCGAAGTCGTCTCCCTCGCCGACGCGCTCGACACCTTCCTCGACTCCGGCGGCGCGGCCGACGACGGCCTCGCCTTCTCCGCCGACGCCCGGGTCCGCTTCGCGCGCCTCGCCGCCGAGCTGCGCGCCCTGCGCGGCTCGCTCGCCGACCCGCTCATGGACGTCCTGCACCGGGTGCTCTCCGCCACCGGCCTCGAAGTCGAACTGTCCGCCTCCCCGCACGCGCTCGCCGCCCGCCGTCGCGAGACCCTCGGCCACTTCCTCGACATCGCCGCCGGCTTCGCCTCCCTCGACGGCGAGGCGAGCCTCCTCGCGTTCCTCGGCTTCCTGCGCACGGCCGTCCAGTTCGAGAAGGGCCTCGACAACGCCCTGCCCGGCGGCGAGAACACCGTCAAGGTCCTCACCGCCCACAAGTCCAAGGGCCTGGAATGGGACGTCGTCGCCGTCCCCGGTCTGGTCACCGGCCAGTTCCCCAGCGCCCGCGCCCGCGAGTCGTGGACCTCGCAGCCGCAGGTCCTCCCGCACGCCCTGCGCGGCGACGCCGCCACGCTGCCGGCCATCGACACCTGGAACGCCAAGGCCCTCACGGCCTTCAAGAACGAGATGCGGGACCACCAGCACACCGAGGAACTCCGCCTCGGCTACGTCACCTTCACCCGCCCCCGCACCCTCCTCCTCGGCTCGGCCCACTGGTGGGGCCCGTCCCAGAAGAAACCCCGAGGTCCGTCGGACTTCCTCCAGGCCCTGTACGCCCACTGCGAGCAGGGCCACGGGGAGATCGAGGCATGGGCGGAGGAACCGCAGAAGGACGCGAGGAACCCGACGCTGACGGAGCCGGAGAGCGAGGAGACCTGGCCGCTCCCGCTGGACGGGGAGTCGTTCAGGCGCCGCCGGGAAGCGGCCGAGCTCGTCCGCACCCGGTTGTGGGCCATCGCTCCGCGGGGCGGAACCAGCGAGCGTCCCACCAGCACGGCGCCCGGCCCCCAGGACCCGCACCCCCAGGACCCGCCCCCGGAGGACCTCTGGCCGGAAGAGGAGGAACCCGTCTGGGACGAGGACGAAGAGGCCCTCCCCGAGGACACCCACGCGGACACGGTCCCGGCACCCCGGGGGGAGGCGCAGACGCTCACCCCCGAAGACGCGCGAGCCATCGCCTCCTGGGACCGCGACCTCACCGCCCTCACCGCCGAACTCCGCCGGGCCCGCGCCACCACCCGTGACGTCGTCCTCCCCGCGTACCTCTCCGCCTCCCAGGTCCTCCGCCTCGCCGCCGACCCCGACGGCTTCGCCCAGGAGCTGGCCCGGCCGATGCCGAAGGCCCCGCAGCCGGCGGCCCGCCGGGGCACCCGGTTCCACGCCTGGGTGGAGTCCCGGTTCGAGGAGCTGCCGCTGCCGTTCCTCGGTCCCGAGGACCTGCCCGGCGGGGAGGACTTCGCGGGGGAGCCGGAGATCCTCGACGAGCGGGACCTCGACGAGCTGAAGGAGGCCTTCGCCCGTACCGAGTACGCCCACCGCACCCCGTACCGCGTCGAGGTCCCCGTGCACCTCTCGCTCGGCGGCCGGGTCGTCCGGGGCCGGATCGACGCCGTCTACCGGGACCCGGACTCCGGCGCGTACGAGATCGTCGACTGGAAGACGAGCCGGCTGCGCTCCGCGGACCCGCTCCAGCTCGCGATCTACCGGCTCGCCTGGGCCGAGCAGCACGGTCTCGCGCCCGAGGACGTGGCCGCCGCCTTCGTCTACGTACGGACGGGCGAGGTCGCCCGCCCCACCCGGCTGCCCGGCCGGGCCGAGCTGGAGGCCCTCCTCCTCGGAGAGCCGGCGCCCGACGCCGGTCAGACCCTCCTGCCGGGCGGGGCACCCCCGGGCGCCGGATAGGCTCGGGGGCATGAGCGAGACCCCGGACAGCGCCGTCCACGCCGTACGTACGTACATCGAGCAGCACCGTGCCGCCTTCCTCGGCGACCTCGCGGAGTGGCTGCGCATCCCCTCCGTGTCGGCGCAGCCGGACCGCGCCGGGGACGTACGGCGCAGTGCCGAGTGGCTCGCCGCCAAGCTCACCGAGACCGGGTTCACCACGGTCGAGGTCTGGGAGACCGACGGCGCCCCCGCCGTCTTCGCCGAGTGGCCCTCCGACGACCCGGACGCGCCGACCGTCCTCGTCTACGGCCACCACGACGTGCAGCCCGCCGCCCGCGAGGACGGCTGGCACACGGACCCGTTCGAACCGACCGTGGTCGACGGACGGATGTACGCGCGCGGGGCGGCCGACGACAAGGGCCAGGTGTTCTTCCACACCCTCGGCGTCCGCGCGCACCTCGCCGTCACCGGCCGCAGCGCGCCCGCTGTCCACCTCAAGCTGATCGTCGAGGGCGAGGAGGAGTCCGGGTCCCCGCACTTCCGGACCCTGGTCGAGACGCACGCCGAGCGCCTCGCCGCCGACGCCGTGATCGTCTCCGACACCGGCATGTGGTCCGAGACCACCCCCACCGTCTGCACCGGCATGCGCGGGGTCGCCGACTGCGAGATCGAGCTGTACGGCCCCGACCAGGACATCCACTCCGGCTCCTTCGGCGGCGCCGTGCCGAACCCGGCCACCGTCGCCGGCCGGATCGTCGCCGCCCTCCACGACGCCGACGAGCACGTGGCGATCCCCGGCTTCTACGAGGGAGTGACCGAGCTCAGCGACGCCGAGCGCGCCCTCGTCGCCGAGCTGCCGTTCGACGAGGCCGCCTGGCTGCGCACGGCGAAGTCGCACGGCACCCTCGGCGAGGCCGGCTTCTCCACCCTGGAGCGTGTCTGGGCCCGCCCCACCGCCGAGGTCAACGGCATCGGCGGCGGCTACCAGGGACCCGGCGGCAAGACGATCGTCCCCGCCTCCGCCCAGCTCAAGCTGTCGTTCCGGCTGGTCGCAGGTCAGGACCCGGCCAAGATCGAGCTCGCGGTGCGGGACTGGCTCGCCGGTCTCGTCCCCGCCGGCATCCGGTACGAGATCGTCTTCGGCGCCCCGACCCGGCCCTGCCTCACCCCGCTCGGCCACCCCGCCCTCAAGGCGGTCGCCGGGGCCATGAGCCGGGCCTTCGACGGCGCCAAGGTCCGCTACACCCGCGAGGGCGGCTCGGGACCGGCCGCCGACCTCCAGGACGTCCTGGACGCACCCGTCCTGTTCCTCGGCATCTCCGTCCCGTCCGACGGCTGGCACGCCCCGAACGAGAAGATCGAACTCGATCTCCTCATGAAGGGCGTCGAGACGACCGCGCACCTCTGGGGCGACCTGCCCGCCGCCCTGGGGCCTGTCGCCGAGCGCTGAACCCACACACCGATCCGGGGGAGTTGGAAGCACCTGTGAGCACCTTGAAGAACGCGTCAGCGGATCGCCCGATCTCGCTCACCGCTCCGAGCGGCATCGACCGTGCCGCGCACCACCGCCTCGACGAGGCGTGGCTGGCGGCGGCCTGGAGCCACCCCACCACGCGGGTCTTCGTGGTCTCCGGGGGCCAGGTGCTGATCGACGACACGGCGGACGGCACGACCGAACTCGTCATGACCCCGGCCTTCGAGGCCCCGGTCACCGAGACGCACCGCTACTTCCTGGGCACGGACGCCGACGGCGTCTCCTACTTCGCACTCCAGAAGGACTCCCTGCCCGGCCGCATGGACCAGTCCGCGCGGCCCGCCGGGCTCCGCGAGGCAGGTCTGCTGCTGTCGGACCGGGACGCCGCCCTCATGGTGCACGCGGTGGCCCTGGAGAACTGGCAGCGCCTCCACCGCTTCTGCTCGCGCTGCGGCGAGCGCACGGTCATCGCCGCCGCCGGGCACATCCGCCGCTGCCAGGCGTGCGGCGCCGAGCACTACCCGCGGACCGACCCCGCGGTGATCATGCTGGTCACGGACGAGGAGGACCGGGCGCTGCTCGGCCGCCAGGTCCACTGGCCCGAGGGCCGCTTCTCGACCCTCGCCGGTTTCGTCGAGCCCGGCGAGTCCATCGAGGCGTCGGTGGTCCGCGAGGTCTTCGAGGAGGCCGGTGTCACGGTCGGCGAGGTCGAGTACATCGCCAGCCAGCCCTGGCCGTTCCCGTCCAGCCTGATGCTGGGCTTCTTCGCCCGCGCGACCTCCTCGGAGATCACCGTGGACGGCGAGGAGATCCACGAGGCCCGCTGGTTCTCCCGCGACGACCTGGCCGCCGCCTTCGAGTCGGGCGAGGTGATCCCGCCGTACGGCATCTCGATCGCCTCCCGGCTGATCGAGCGCTGGTACGGCAAGCCGCTGCCGAAGCCCGGCGACGTGATCTGAGACGTACGACACGTTCCGCGCGTACGAAGAACCCCCGGCCGGTCCGTACCGGTCGGGGGTTCCTCGTGCGCAGGGGCCGGGTGGCTCAGACGCTGAGCGCCTGCTTCACCTGGGCGAGGCTCGGGTTCGTCAGCGTCGAGCCGTCCGGGAAGAGGACGGTCGGAACCGTCTGGTTTCCGCCGTTCGCCTTCTCGACGAACGCCGCCGAGTCGGGGTCCTGCTCGATGTTGATCTCCGTGTACGCGATGCCCTCGCGGTCCATCTGGCTCTTCAGCCGACGGCAGTAGCCGCACCACGTGGTGCTGTACATCGTCACAGTGCCCTGCATGGCGAGGCGCTCCTCTTGGTTCGCTGACGGGTGCCGAGAGGAAGAACGTACGCCCCGTCCCGGCCATTCCCGGAATTCGTATGACCGCGGACGCGGCCTGTGGACAAGCCTCCGCGGCGAGCTCGGCGGACCTGGCAGCATTGGGGGGTGACAGCAGCAACGCACTCCACTCTCTTCCCGCAGGTACCGGAGACGGCCGACGCGGTGCTCGACGGGCTCGACCCGGAGCAGCGCGAGGTCGCCCTGGCCCTGACCGGCCCGGTGTGCGTGCTGGCGGGCGCCGGCACGGGCAAGACGCGGGCGATCACCCACCGCATCGCGTACGGGGTGCGGTCGGGCAGACTCCAGCCCGCCAGTGTGCTGGCCGTCACGTTCACCAACCGCGCCGCGGGCGAGATGCGCGGCCGGCTCCGGCAGCTCGGCGCGGGCGGGGTCCAGGCGCGCACGTTCCACTCCGCGGCCCTCCGACAGCTCCAGTTCTTCTGGCCGAAAGCAGTCGGTGGTGATCTGCCCCGGCTCCTGGAGCGGAAGATCCAGCTGGTCGCCGACGCCGCGGCCCGCTGCCGGGTCCGGCTCGACCGGAACGAGCTGCGGGACGTCACCGGCGAGATCGAGTGGGCCAAGGTCACCCAGACCGTCCCCGCCGACTACCCGGCCATCGTCGCCAAGGCCCACCGGGACGCCCCTCGCGACCCGGCGGAAATCAGCCAGATCTACGCGATGTACGAGCAGCTGAAGCGTGACCGCTCGGTGATCGACTTCGAGGACGTGCTGCTGCTCACCGTCGGCATCCTCCAGGACCGGCACGACATCGCCGACCAGATCCGGAGCCAGTACCAGCACTTCGTCGTGGACGAGTACCAGGACGTCTCCCCGCTCCAGCAGCGGCTGCTCGACCTGTGGCTCGGCGACCGCGACAACCTCTGCGTCGTCGGCGACGCGAGCCAGACGATCTACTCCTTCACCGGGGCCACGCCCGACCACCTGCTGAACTTCCGCACCCGCCACCCCGGGGCCACGGTGGTCAAGCTGGTCCGCGACTACCGCTCCACCCCCCAGGTCGTCCACCTCGCCAACGGACTGCTCAGCCAGGCCCGCGGCCGGGCCGCCGAGCACCGCCTGGAACTGATCTCCCAGCGCGACCCGGGCCCCGATCCCGTCTACACGGAGTACGCGGACGAGCCGACCGAGGCCGAGGGCACCGCGCGCCGCATCCGCGACCTCATCGCCGCCGGCGTCCCGGCCGGCGAGATCGCCGTCCTCTACCGGATCAACGCCCAGTCCGAGGTGTACGAGCAGGCCCTCGCCGACGCCGGAGTGCCCTACCAGCTGCGCGGCGCCGAGCGCTTCTTCGAGCGCCAGGAGGTACGGGAGGCGGGCATCGCCCTGCGCGGCGCCGCCCGCGCCGGGGGCAACGACTCCCTCCTCGACGACGCCGAGGACCTGCCCGCACAGGTCAGGGCCGTCCTCTCGACCAAGGGCTGGACCTCGCAGCCGCCCGCGGGCTCCGGGGCCGTCCGTGACCGCTGGGAGTCCCTCGCCGCCCTCGTCCGGCTCGCCGAGGACTTCGCCCGCGCCAGGTCCGGGGCCACCCTCTCCGACCTCGTCGCCGAACTCGACGAGCGGGCCGCCGCGCAGCACGCGCCGACCGTGCAGGGCGTCACCCTCGCCTCGCTGCACTCCGCCAAGGGCCTCGAATGGGACGCCGTGTTCCTGGTCGGCCTCACCGAGGGCATGATGCCCATCACCTACGCCAAGACCGACGAGCAGATCGAGGAGGAGCGGCGCCTGCTGTACGTCGGCGTCACCCGCGCCCGGCTCCACCTCACGCTGTCCTGGGCGCTCTCCCGCTCGCCCGGCGGCCGGGCCTCCCGGCGCCCCAGCCGCTTCCTCAAGGGCCTGCGGCCCGGCTCCGGCTCCCTCGGCACGATCGCCTCGGGCGGGTCCGGCTCCTTCGAGCGGGGCGCCGCCGCCGGCCGCCGCAAGCCGCGCGGCCCCGTTCTCTGCCGGGTCTGCGGGGCGACCCTCACCGAGGCGGGCGCCATGAAGCTGATGCGCTGCGAGGACTGCCCCTCGGACATGGACGAGGCGCTGTACGAGCGGCTCCGCGACTGGCGTGCCGAGCAGGCCAGGGAGCTCGGCCAGCCCGCGTACTGCGTGTTCACCGACAAGACGCTGATGGCCATCGCGGAGCGGGTCCCCGCCACCGGCGGGGAGCTCTCGTCCATCTCCGGCGTCGGCGCCCGCAAGCTCGACCGCTTCGGCGCCGATGTCCTGGCCATCTGCGCAGGTGGGGACGGCGGGGCGGACCTCGACGACAGCTGAGAAAAACTCGTGGGAAAAATAGTTTGCGCCTGCCCCGTCAAGCCCCATAGGTTCTTAACCACGGAAACAGCGGCTTCTGAGAAGCCCTGTCTCTGTGCTGTACTTGTCCAAATAAACATGAGGGTCCGGCTCGCACCCGAGCCCTCCGAGACGCCGAGAGGAGGCGATTCCACGTGATCAGCAACGTCATTCAGACCAGCACCGCCAGCTTCATCAGCCGTGCCGGCTTCGTCAGCACCGTCAAAATGACCGATCGCTCCGTCGTCTCCGCCTGCTCGCTCGGCCTCTCCGCCTCGGCGTTCATTGGCACCGGTCTGCCCGTCTCCGGCCTTGCCGGCGCCGGTCTGCGGCCTGCCGTGGAGCTTCGCAATGAGCGACCGACCAAGGCACTGGAAGCAGGAGCAGCAGGCAAGGCCACGGCCTATGCCTTTGCGGCGACCGGTGCCGGCACCCAGCAGCAGACGACGACGCACGACCACAAGATGTGGGCCTTCCGTGGGCTCGAACCCTGGAGCGATCCAGTCTGATCCATGATCAGACCGGCGCCTTCAGGGCCGCGGAACCCCACCCGGGATCCGCGGCCCTTTTGTTTGTCCCCGAACGGGGACGACGACACGAGGACGCCTCGGGACAGACGCACCCCGGTACCAGCCGAAACCCCGGTCAACAGGCCGGAACGACCAGACGAGGAAAGACCACCGTGCAACTCGAAGCGCACGCCCCGTCCGTACCGCCTTCCGAATCGATCGCCCAGCCCGGCCGCCCCACGGAGGACCCCACTTTGACCCCCCTCAGCACGCTCACCGCGCTCGACGACGCCATCGAGAACCTCGGCGTCCCCGTCCCCTGTCGCGCCTACGACCCCGAGGTCTTCTTCGCGGAGTCCCCGGCCGACGTCGAGTACGCGAAGTCCCTCTGCCGGACCTGCCCCCTCGTGGCCGCCTGCCTCGCCGGCGCCCAGGAGCGGCGCGAGCCGTGGGGCGTCTGGGGCGGCGAGCTCTTCGTCCAGGGCGTGGTCGTCGCCCGCAAGCGGCCCCGTGGCCGTCCGCGCAAGAACCCGGTCGCGGCATGAGCGCCACCGGAACCATCGACCGCCCCCTCACGCACGATCCCCAGAAGCAGGCCCCGATGACCTCTTCCACCAGCGAGCCCGCAGGCTCCGCGACCCCAGTCTTCTTCCCCTCCGCCGCGCCCACCGCGCGTCAGAACAGGACCCGTGAAATGCAACTCGCCCCAGAAGCCCTCGCCCGTGCCCATATGCACGAGCGCCACCGTGAGGCCGACGCGGAACGCCAGGCCGTGCGCCTGGTCGCCGCCCGACGCATGCAGCGCCGCGCCGAGCGCGTCTCGCTGCGCGCCCGCCGCGCGCTGGCCATGGCCGTCATGCACTGACGACCGCCACGCAGTGATCACACCGCGCCCCCAGGGGCGCCCCCACGGGGGCCGGTCCGAACGGACCGGCCCCCGCGGTGCGTTGTCGGGTCCCCGGAGCTTCGTCGGGTTATCGTCACAAGGGTGAACGACGCCCGTACCCCCGAGGGGCCCCTCGTCTGCGCGCGCTGCGGCAAGACGGCCGACACCCTGCCGCTGACCTGGACCTGCTCGGTGGAGAACGGCCGGCGCAGCTACTTCTGCGAGGACTGCGCCCGCGCCAACATCCGTGCGATCGAAGGCCGCCTCGACTCCTCCTGGTGGTGACCCCGTCAGTCCGCGTCGGCCGCCACGAACCCCGGAAGCCACTCCTCCAGCTCGGCCCGCAGGCGCACCGTCGCGTTCAGCTGGCACAGCACCCCGATGGTGCTCAGCGTCACCCGGTGTATCAGCAGGTACGAGGGCGGCAGGTTGAGCTGCTTGCCCAACTGGTGGGCGGGGGAGCGCGGGTCCGCGATGCGGGCCGCCTGGGTGCGCATCCAGCCGCGGGTGAAGAGGAAGGACTCCGCCTCGGCCGGTTCGATGATCGGCAGCAGGTACTCCAGGACCGCGTCCGGGTCGAGCGCCACGGACTTCTTGACGAAGCCGTCCGCCCGCAGCAGCTCGTAGACGGTCTCGGCCTCACCCTCCAGCGTCATCCGCAGACAGGTGCCGATCGTCTCCGGAAGCCCGCCCGGCAGCCGGTCCACCGTGCCGAAGTCGAGCACCCCGAGCCGCCAGCCCTCCGGTCCCTCGTCCTCGTCGGCGCCCGGCAGCAGCCGGAAGTTCCCCGGGTGCGGATCGGCGTGCAGCAGACCGGTGCGCGCGGGGCCCGAGAAGAGGAAGCGGGCCAGGAGCTGACCCGCCCGGTCCCGCTGCTCCGCCGTACCGTCCGCGATCACCTCCGCGAGCGGGATGCCGTCCATCCACTCGGTCACCAGGACCTGGTCCGCCCGGTGCACCACCGCCGGCACCAGCACGTCGGGGTCGCCCGCGAACTCCTCCGCGTGCTTCTGCTGCGCCGCCGCCTCCAGCGCGTAGTCCAGCTCCTCCGAGACCCGGTCCCGCATCTCGGTGATCAGCGGCTTGATGTCCATCCCCGGGATCAGCGGGCCGAGCAACCGGGCGAACCGGCTCAGCTGCGTCAGGTCCGAGAGCAGTGCCTCCCCGGCGCCCGGGTACTGCACCTTCACCGCGACCTCGCGCCCGTCGTGCCACACGGCCCGGTGCACCTGCCCGATCGACGCGGCCGCCGTCGGCTTGTCCTCGAACTCCAGGAACAGCTCACGCCACTCCGCGCCCAGCCGCTCCTCCAGGACCGCGTGCACGGTGCGCGTCGGCATCGGCGGCGCCGCGTCCTGAAGCTTCGTCAGGGCCGCCCGGTAGGGCCCGGCCACCTCCTCGGGAAGGGCCGACTCGAAGACGGACAGCGCCTGCCCGAACTTCATGGCTCCGCCCTTGAGCTCACCGAGCACCTTGAACAACTGCTCGGCCGTGCGCTGCTGGAGCTCGCGGGCGACGAGCTCCGCCGATCTCCCGCCGATCCGCTTGCCCAAGCCCCAGGTGGCCCGGCCGGCGAAGCCGAGCGGCAACGCCGCCAACTTGGCGGTCCGGGTGACCGCCTTCCGGGGAAGATCAGACATACGCCCCTCCAAAACCCAGACTGCCGTGCCGCGCAGGGCGGTTACCCCGCCATTGTGTCCTGCGCGCCTCCGGCTGCCGAGGCGCGCTCCCCCTCTCCACCGCGCGCCGCTCCGCAGGGGCAGGTCGGATGGGGTCTCAGCCGCTCCGCCCGCCACTCCAACAGCGGCAGCGACGTCTCCCAGCGGGTGCCCGTGCTCGCCGGGAGGTCCCCGTCGAGGAAGGCCAGCGCGTGCGCGGCGGCAAGACCCGCCACCGCCGTCGCGAGACCCAGGTCGCAGGCGGGCAGCGGATGCCGGGTGCCGGAGCGCCACTGGGCGAGCAGCCGGGGCCGGCCCGGCTCCCGGTCCGTCCGCTCCTCCTGAAGACACCGCGCGCACGCCGTGCCGCCCGGCAGGACGAGCGGCCCGACGACTCCCGTGGCCTCAAGGACCCCGGCGTACAGATGCGGGGTCCCCGTGGTGACCCACCGCTGCGCCGGGAGCGGATCGGGGACGTACGCGCCGAGACCGTCCCTCGGCGTCACCACGACGAGTGACAGCCCGACGCCGCCGGAACCCTCACCCGGTCCGCTTGGGCCGCGTGACCTCCGCCACCGGCCGACCAGCCGGCGGGCCGCCGTCGCCCGGCGCTCGCCGACCGCCTCGGCCGGCAGCCCGCCCGGGGCCGTCTCCCAGGGCTCGACCCGGCCCGAGTCGACGACCTCGACCCCGCCGACGCCCGCCGCCGAGAGCAGCACCGCCACCATCGCCCCCACCCGCCCCGCGCCCCGCACCTGGACGCGCACGGCCCGCCGGGCCGCCAGGGTCCGCACCGCCCGCTCCGGCTCGGGGTGGACGACGGAGAGGGAGGCGAGGTCGGCGCGGAGCGGATCGAGGGCGGTGTCCACCGCGCCGGCCGTCGGCCCGGCCCTCCCCGGCCGCCCGGTCGAGGCGTCGGCGAGCAGCCCCGCCGACTCGAGCCGCCCGAGCAGCGCGTCGAGCCGTCCGGACGGCAGGCCGAGGGTCCTCGCCTCGGCCCGGAGCAGCTCGGTGCCGCGGGTGCCGTCGAGCAGCCCCAGCAGGGTCCCCGTCGCCTGGTCGACCGGATCGAGCACCACCGCGTGCGCGGGGGTGACCCCGAACTGCACGCTGCGAAGACTCCGCCAGGCGCGCCGCAGCGCCGGTTTCACCATCGGATGCATTTCCCCCGCCCCACATTCATGATCGACAGCTTCATGATCGACAACGGCCTTTCGCCGCCCGAGTCGAGAATGCCCCGCCACCGTGACGGGCGCCGAAAGTTGTCCACAGGCGAGGGGATTAATCATTCGAATCGTGTGGGGTGTGAGCGGATCGTTGCCGAAACCACTCCGGAGGCGGGACTTCCCCCGCTGACAGCGGGTAACGTCGGGACCGTGCCCGCCGACCCACAGCGCAGCGTGACCGACAAGCCGCACCGCGGTGCGGGGACGAGTGCGGTCGAGGTCCGCAGAAGCCCACGCCGGAGCAGAACCGTCTCGGCCTACCGCGAGGGCGACCGCACCGTCGTGCTCATCCCGGCCCGGATGTCCGAGGCCGAGGAGCGCCGCTGGGTCGGCGTGATGCTGGACAAGCTGGCCGCCCAGGAGAGCCGCAGCGTCCTCGGGGACCGCGAGCTCACCGAGCGGTCGCTGCGGCTGTCCGAGCAGTACTTCGGCGGCCGGGCCCGCCCCAGCTCCGTGCGCTGGGTCACCAACCAGAACACCCGCTGGGGCTCCTGCACCCCCTCCGAGGGCAGCATCCGCCTCTCCCACCGGCTCCAGGGCATGCCCGAGTACGTCGTCGACTACGTCCTCCTGCACGAGCTGGCCCATCTGCTCGTTCCCGGGCACGGCCCCGGGTTCTGGCGGCTCCTGGAGGCGTACCCCCGCACCGAGCGGGCCCGCGGCTACCTGGAGGGCGTGGTCGCCGCCGGGCGCCTGCCGCACCTCCCGGGCGCCAGCGAGGAGTGACCCCCTCCGCTTGCCTGGAGTCACCCCGTCCGCTTGCGGGGAGTGACCCCCGCGGCACGCGCGCGTGACCGGGGTTTCCCGATTCGGTACCGAAAACGACCTGCGCTGTCTCAATGTCGCACTCAGCGGTTAGCCTGGCGCGAGCATTCGCCATTCGGGATGGGGGACGGTCGTTACGCATGGCCAGGGAATTCCAACGCGGCCACAAGGCCAAGATCAGTGATCTCACCGCGGGTACCGATCTGTACATCGGTGTGCAGATCGCGGCGCCCGGACTGACCTTCGACATCAGCTGTTTCGGACTCGACGCGGACGAGCGGCTCTCCGACGACCGCTACTTCGTCTTCTTCAACCAGCCGAAGACGCCCGAGGAGTCCGTCCAGCTGCTCGGGGCGCAGTCCGGTGACACCGAGTCCTTCCGCGTGACTCTCGACCGCATCCCCTCCACCATCCACAAGCTGTCGTTCACCGCGACCATCGACGGCGCCGGCCAGATGTCGCAGATCGGCCCCGGTCACCTGCGGATCGTCGCGGGCGGCGAGGAGGTCGCCCGGTACGCCTTCACCGGCGCTGAGTTCAGCACCGAGCGCGCGGTGATGCTGGGCGATTTCTACCTCAAGGACGTGTGGCGCTTCGCAGCCGTCGGCCAGGGCTTCGACGGCGGCCTCGACGCGCTCCTGCGGAACTTCGGCGGCGAGGTCGCCGAGGAGGAGCCCGCCGCCCCGCAGCAGGCCGCGCCCGGCTTCGCCCCGCCGCCGCAGGCGACGGCGCCCCCGGCGTTCGGCGCCCCCGCGGCCCCCGCGCCCGCCTTCGGCGCGCCTCCGGCGCCCGCACCGGCTCCCGCGCCCGCGTTCGGCGCCCCGCCGGCCCCGCCCGCGCCCGTGCCGCCCGCTCAGCCGGTGCACACGCAGCCGACCATGGTGGCGCCGCTGGCGCCCGCCCCGGTCCCGCCGCCCGCACCGGCCCCCGCCCCGTACGGGCAGCAGCCCCCCGGCTACGGCCAGGTCCCGGGACAGCCTCCGGGCCCGTACCCCGGCCAGGTGCCGCCGCAGGCGCCGGGCCAGTACCCCGGTCAGCAGCCGCCGGCGCCCGGCTACGGCCAGGCAGCCCCCGCCCCGTACGGTCAGCAGCCGGCGTACGGCCAGCAGCCCGGCGTCCCGCAGGGTGCCCCGGCGACCGGAGCGGGCCTCGCCGCCGCGCTCGCGCCGTACAAGGAGACCCCCACCGGCGCCCGCTGGACCCCGCAGAACCAGCAGCTCATGCGGGTCGACCTGGCCATGGGCGGCATGCCCGTGCTCGCCCGGCAGGGCTCCATGGTCATGTACCAGGGCAAGGTCGACTTCTCCCACAAGGGCGCCGGCTTCACCGGCCGGATCGTCGGCAACGCCACCGGCCAGGAGATGCAGCTGATGCGCTGCACCGGCCGCGGCCAGCTCTTCCTCGCCGAGGAGGGTGCCCACCTGCACCCGATCGAGCTCCAGGGCGACGGCATCTGCGTCTCCGCGGAGAACGTCCTCGCGTTCGACGAGTCCCTGCAGTACGAGGTACGGCGCATCGAGGGCCACGGCATCCCCGGCGGCGCCCTGTTCACCATGCAGTTCCAGGGCACCGGCACCGTCGTCGTCAAGACCCACGGCGTGCCCGTGGTGCTGCCCGTCACGCCGACCACCTTCGCCGACTGCAACGCCGTCGTGGCGTGGTCGTCCGCGTCCCAGGTCATCCTCTCCAGCCAGGTGCGGCTCCGCCGCAACGCCTACCCCGGCCACAGCGGAGAGACCGTGAACCTCCAGTTCCGGGGCGCCCCCGGCAACTTCATCGTCGTCCAGCCCTACGAGGTCTGAGGGAGCCCGAAGTCATGAACCAGCAATTCGCGGGCTACGCCCCGACCCCCGTCGCGGCCCGGATGGAGAACCACGGCCGCGCCATGCTCCAGGTGGCCATGGCCTCCGGCCAGGACCTCTACGCCCGGACCGGCTCGATGGTCTCCTACGAGGGCTACATCACCTACGAGCCCAACCCGCCCGCCGCCCGCCAGGTCGCCCAGCAGTGGGTCACCGGCGAGGGCGCGCCCATCATGAAGTGCTCCGGCGACGGACTGCTCTACCTCGCCGACTACGGCGCCGACGTCGTCGTGATCAACCTGCAGAACGACTCGATCTCGGTCAACGGCACCAACCTCCTCGCCTTCGACGCCCACCTCCAGTGGGGCGTCGAGCGGGTCAAGGGACTCGCCAAGTTCGCCGGCCAGGGCCTGTTCAACGTCGAGATCGCCGGCACCGGATGGGTCGCCCTGACCTCGCGCGGCACCCCGATCGTCGTCGACTGCGGCCGCGGCGACGACGAGACGTACGTCGACCCCGACGCGCTCGTCGCCTGGTCGCCGTCGCTCAAGGTCAAGGGCAAGCGCAGCTTCAAGGCGTCCTCCCTCATCGGGCGGGGCAGCGGCGAGGCATTCCAGATGGCCTTCTCGGGCCAGGGCATCGTCGTCGTACAGCCGAGCGAGGACAGCACCGACCGCCTGCGGGTCCGGGGCTGAGGGGGAGCGAGAACACACCATGCAGAGCCCGCTTTTCAACCACGCCGAACAGCAGAGCCAGGAGCGGTACGTCATCCAGAACCCGCAGCTCCTGCGGGTCAGCCTCACCGGGCAGGACGACGTCCTGGCCCGCAAGGGCGCCATGGTCGCGTACCAGGGACTCATCGACTTCGACGGCGAGTACAAGACCCCCGGCCAGCGCCGGGCCCAGGCCCGCACCGGTGAGGGCCTCGACCTGATGCGCTGCTCCGGCCAGGGCACGGTCTACTTCGCCAACCTCGCCCAGTACGTCCACGTCGTGGACGTCGAGCAGGAGGGCCTGACCGTCGACAGCGCCTACGTCCTGGCGCTCGACTCGACCCTCCACACCGAGGTCATCGCCGTCGACAGCCAGTACGGCGTCTCCGGCACCGGCAAGTACCAGCTCAACATCTCCGGCCGCGGCCGGGTCGCCCTGATGACCTCGGGGCAGCCGCTGATGATGCGGGTCACGCCCGAGAAGTACGTGAGCGTCGACGCGGACGCCATCGTCGCCTGGTCCACCGGGCTGCGCGTCCAGATGCAGGCGCAGACACACAGCTCCAGCGTCCGCACCCGCCGCGGCAACACCGGCGAGGGCTGGGAACTCAGCTTCCTCGGCCAGGGCTTCGCGCTCGTCCAGCCCAGCGAGGTCATGCCCCCGCAGAACGCGGCCATCGGCCAGGGCATCGCCGCCCAGTTCGGCGCCGGACAGCACGGCTCCCACGCCCAGAACCAGAACAACGCCTGGAACTAGGCACCGGACGGACGTGAGGGGCGGTCGGCATGCCGACCGCCCCTCACGCGCGCGTGCCCTACGACAGCCGCGCCAGCGTGCTCTCCAGGAGACGGACCACCGACGTGTCCGCCACGCCCGCCACCTCGTCGTACGTGAACCAACGCAGGTCCAGCGACTCCTCGCTGATCTGCTCCACCGCGCCGGCCGGGGCCAGCGCCGCGTACTGCACGTCCAGGTGCCAGTGGCAGGGCGCCGGGATGGGATGCCGGTCCAGCCGCACCGGGCCGCCCGGCAGCAGGAGCAGCCCCGTGATCCCCGACTCCTCGGTGGCCTCCCGCAGCGCGGCCGCCTCGACCGTCGCGTCACCCGCCTCGCAGTGACCGCCCATCTGCAGCCACATGCCCAGCTTCTTGTGCAGGGTCAGCAGCACCCGCCCGCGCGCCGGGTCGACCACCAGCGCGCTGGAGGTCAGATGCCCGGCCCCACAGGGCTTGTACATGCCGTCCGGATGCGCGTCCAGGTGCGCCAGATACAGGTCGCGCAGCTCCGGCTGGTCCTCGTACCCCTTGAGGACGAGGACCGCGTCGTCGTGCAGAGTCACTCCTTGCCGTCCCCGTCTTCCGGGGCATCGCCCTTGGCCGCCTCGCCGAGCATCTTGTCGATCTCGGAGAAGTCGAGGTGCTCGCGGTGCACGAAGCCGTCCGGGTCGTCCAGGTCGGTCGCCGTCGGCAGCATGTCCGGGTGCTCCCACAGACCGTCACGGCCGTCGACCCCGCGCGCGTCGGTCAGCGACGCCCACAGGCGCGCCGCGTCCCGCAGCCGCCGCGGCCGCAGTTCGAGACCGATCAGCGTGGCGAAGGTCTGCTCGGCGGGACCGCCCGAGGCCCGGCGCCTGCGCAGCGTCTCGCGCAGCGCGTCGGCCGACGTGAGGCGCGACTTGGCGGCCTCGTGGACCACCGCGTCCACCCAGCCCTCGACCAGCGCCAGCGCCGTCTCCAGACGGGCCAGGGCCGCCTTCTGTTCCGGAGTGTCCTCCGGCTGGAACATGCCCTGCTGGAGGGCCTCCTGAAGCTGCTCCGGGTGCGTCGGGTCGAGCTGGCCCACCGCCTCCTCCAGCTTCGAGGTGTCGACCTTGATCCCCCGCGCGTACCCCTCGACCGCGCCGAACAGATGCGCGCGCAGCCACGGCACGTGGGCGAAGAGACGCTGGTGCGCGGCCTCGCGCAGCGCCAGGTAGAGCCGCACCTCGTCGGAGGGCACGCCCAGGTCCTTGCCGAAGGCCTCGATGTTCAGCGGCAGCAGCGCGGCCCGGCCCGCGGGCCCGAGCGGCAGACCGACATCGGTCGAGCCGACGACCTCACCGGCGAGCGCGCCGACGGCCTGCCCGATCTGCTGGCCGAACATGGCGCCGCCCATGGAGCGCATCATGCCGATCAGCGGGCCCGCCATGGCCTGCATCTCCTCCGGCAGGACGTCGCCCATCGCCGAGCCGACCCGCTCGGCGACCGGGTCCACGAGCTGCTGCCACGCCGGCAGCGTCGCCTCGACCCACTCCGCGCGGCTCCACGCCACGGCCGTGCTCGCGCCCGAGGGCAGCGAGGTCACGCCGTCCAGCCACAGGTCGGCGAGGCGCACGGCCTCCTCGACCGCGGCCTTCTCCGCCGGGCCCACGCTGGCGTCCTTGGTGCCGTCAGCGGTGCCCTGGGCCACCACCTGGCGCGCGATCTGCTTGGCCATGTCCCAGTTCACGGGACCGCCCTCGTAGCTCAGCATCTGGCCGAGCTGCTGGAAGGCCGCACCGAGATCGTTGGGGTTCAGCGACCCGAACATCGCCGCGAACGGATTGTCCGCGCCGCCCTGCCCGCCCATGCCGGGCAGCCCGCCGAAGCCGAACGGGTTCGCCCCGAACGGGTTGCCGCCGGCCTGGCCACCGGACCCCTGGCCACCTCCGGCGGGGTCCTTCTTCTTGCCCTCGTCGCCGTTGTCCGGCTCCTCCGGCGGAAGGCCGAATCCGAATGGGGTGTCACTCACAGGTTTCCTCGGCTCGTAGGGCCGCCGGCCTCCTGCCGACGGCGACTGCCCGACCAGGGCCTGTCCAGACAGGCCCCGCACACCACCAGCGTAGACATCCGGGCCGGAAATGGGCTCGGTGCTCCGCCGGGCCGTGCCCTGCGGCAGGATGGACGCCACCTGGTCCGTACGCGTCATCCGTGTACGTACTGAAGACAACCGCTGGAGACGCCCGGTGAGTTCCCCAGATCCACAGGTTCGCGGAGCGCGAAACCTCTCAACCCGGTCCGCCGCGCGCGGCCCCGTCGTCGCGGTCACCGGTGCCGCTTCCGGCGTCGGTGACCTGCTGACCAGGCGCCTCGCCGCGTCCGACGAGATCAAGAAGGTCGTCGCCATCGACGAGCGCCGGGGCGAGGTCGCCGAGGCGCACTGGCACATCCTCGACGTGCGCGACCCGGCCATCGCCGAGAAGCTGCGCGGCGCGGACGTCGTCGTGCACCTCGCGGTCGATCTCGACCTGGAGACCGACCCCGCCGCCCGGACGGCCTACAACGTGCGCGGCACACAGACCGTGCTGACCGCCGCGGCCGCCGCCGGGGTCCACCGGGTGGTGCTGTGCACCTCCGCGATGGTCTACGGCGCGCTGCCCGACAACGACATCCCGCTCTCCGAGGACGCCGAGCTCAGGGCCACGGCGGAGGCCACCGGCGTGGGCGACATGCTGGAGATCGAGCGCCTCGGCCGCCGGGCCCCGCGCGCGCACCCCGGCCTCAACGTCACCGTGGTCCGCCCGGCCGTCCTCGTCGGCGGTACGGACACGGCGCTGACCCGCTACTTCGAGTCGCCCCGGCTGCTCGTCGTCGCCGGCTCCCGGCCCACCTGGCAGTTCTGCCACGTGGAGGACCTGGTCAGCGCCCTGGAGTACGCGGCCCTCGAAAAGGTCGAGGGGGAGTTCGCGGTCGGCTGCGAGGGCTGGCTCGAGCAGGAGGAGGTGGAGGAGCTCTCCGGGATCCGGCGCATGGAGCTGCCCTCCGCCGTCGCCCTCGGCGCCGCGGCCCGGCTCCACCGGATCGGGCTCACCCCGTCTCCGGCGGGCGACCTCGCGTACACGATGCACCCGTGGGTGGTCAGCGTCGGACGTCTGCACGACGCCGGCTGGCGGCCGAAGTGGACGAACGAGGAGGTCCTCGCGGCGCTCCTGGAGGAGGTCGAGGGCCGTCACACGGTCGCCGGCCGCCGGCTGGGCCGCAAGGACGCCACGGCGGCGGGCGCGGCGGGTGCGACGGTGGCCCTGCTGGGTACGGCGGCGCTCGTCCGGCAGATGCGGAAGCGGCGGGGGATCTGACCGGGAGGGGTCACGGCGGCCTGTAGGACCCTCCTACGGAGCCCGCCGACGACCGGTCGAAACCGCTATTCCGGGATCGCGCGCGCGTACGGCACGATGGACGCATGGCACCGACGTCGTTTGACCACCCCGGCGAGCAGGCCGCCGCCGATCCGATCAAGCTCCTCGCGATCCGGGAGACCCCGCTCTCCCTCGACGAGGTCTTCCGGGCGGTCGGGGACGACGCCTCCGGCGGCACGACGCTCTTCGTGGGCACCGTGCGCAACCACGACGGCGGCGCCGACGTCGACGGTCTGGGCTACTCCTGCCACCCCACCGCCGAGGCGGAGCTGCGCCGGGTCGCGGAGAAGGTCGTCGCCAACTACCCGGTCCGCGCGCTGGCCGCCATCCACCGTGTGGGTGACCTGGTCGTCGGCGACATCGCGGTGATCGTGGCCGTCTCCTGCCCGCACCGCGGCGAGGCCTTCGAGGCCTCCCGCAAGCTCATCGACGACCTCAAGCACGAGGTCCCCATCTGGAAGCACCAGACCTTCTCGGACGGCACAGAGGAGTGGGTCGGCGCTTGCTGAGGCCCGCCACCCCTGGTTTGGGGGTCCCCCCGGCCGAAGGCTGGGGGAGGGTCGGCGCTTGCTGAGGCCCGCCACCCCTGGTTCGGGGGTCCCCCCGGCCGAAGGCTGGGGGAGGGTCGGCGCTTGCTGAGGCCCGCCACCCCTGGTTAGGGGGTCCCCCCGGCCGAAGGCTGGGGGAGGGTCGGCGCCTGCCAGGGCGGCAAGCCGACGCGCCGACAGGGCGTAGCCGAACGCCCGATTTGCGTAACCGCCCCCCAGGCGCGAGCGTTGGTCTCACAGATGACACAGTCTGCTGATCAACTCACTGGGGATGGGAGGTCGGGATGGCAGCGCTGGCCTGGTTGCTGATTCCGCTTTTCGCAGTCGTCGGCGCGGCGATATGGGGAAGCTGGGCTTCGAGGAACAAGACGATAGGTGACGTGGCCGAACTCGCCGGATACGCACGCTTCCGGGACGCGATGGAACGCGGCCACACCACGACCCCCGATTCCGCTCGTGCCGAGCGCGAGCCGGCCGCCGCCGCGGGCGGTGCCGCCACCTCGCCGTCGAGCTGACGCCGACCCGCCTCGTACGGACCGCCCCAGGGGTGCACCCACAGGCGAGTCCCGTACTGTCGTTCCATGCCACGCCGCACCGCGACGATGCTCGCCTCCACCCTGGTCCTGATCTGTCTGCTCATCGCGGGCGTCCTGATCCCGGTGCCGTACGCGGAGATGAGCCCGGGCCCCACGGTCAACACCCTCGGCGAGGCCAGGGGAGAGCCCGTCCTGCACATCGATGGGCGCAAGACCTACCCGACCGACGGGCACCTCAACATGACGACGGTCCGTGTGACGAGCGCGGACTACAAGATGAACGCCGTCGAGGCGGTCTACGGCTGGCTGGCCCACGACAACGTGGTGGTGCCGCACGACACGCTCTACCCGGACGGCAAGACCGAGGAGCAGTCGAGCCAGGAGAACGCCGAGGAGTTCAGCCAGTCCCAGGAGAGCGCCAAGGTGGCCGCCCTCAAGGAGCTGAACATCCCGGTCGTCTCCCGTGTGGTCGTCGGCACCGTGATCAAGGGCTCGCCCGCCGAGGGCAAGCTGCACGCCGGTGACGTGATCAAGGCCGTCGACGGGGTGGCGATCACCGCGCAGGCCGATGTCGCCAAGCAGGTCGTGAAGCGCAAGCCCGGCCAGGACGTCGTGTTCACGATCGTCCCCGCCAAGGAGGCGGCCGCCGCCGAGAAGGCCCGCGAGGAGCCCACCGTCACGAAGAAGGTGGTCATCACGACCACCACCTCGGAGGAGGGCGACCGGGCCGTCGTCGGCATCCAGGCCGGTACCGACCACGTCTTCCCGTTCACGATCGACATCAACCTGGCCGATGTCGGCGGCCCCAGCGCCGGGCTCATGTTCGCGCTCGGCATCGTCGACAAGCTCACCCCCGAGAGCCTCACCGGCGGCCGCTTCATCGCCGGCACCGGCACCATCGACGACGACGGCAAGGTCGGCCCGATCGGCGGTATCGAGATGAAGCTCGTCGGCGCGCGTGACGCCGGCGCCCAGTACTTCCTCACCCCGGCCGACAACTGCGAGAACGCCGTGCGGGACACGCCCGACGGGCTCACCCTGGTCAAGGTGGACACCATCGACGACGCCACGAAGTCCCTGGAGAAGCTCCGCGCGGGCGACACGAAGTCCCTGCCGAGCTGCTCGAAGAGCTGAGTCCGCGTCCGTACGTGAGACGCGCCGATACGTGAGACGCGTCCGTACGTGAGGAGGGGCGCCCGGTCACCGACCGGGCGCCCCTTCCGCTGTCGGGCGGAGGTCAGCTCTCGAAGGTCGCCGCCAGCGCCTCGGCGAGGCCCGGCACCAGGTCGGGGCCGGTCAGGACCTCGGTCGCGGTGTCCTTCTCGCGGAGCCGGATCGCCGCCTCGCGGGCACCGCCGCGCAGCACGGCCACGGTCATCCGTACCTCCTGGCGGTCCGGGTGGGCGGCCACCCACTTGGCGAGCTGCTTCTCGTTCAGGCCCTGCGGGACCTGGGCCTCCGCCGACGGGGGCAGCATGAGCCGCTCCACCGTCATGGCGCAGCCGGCCACGCCCGCCGGCCAGGCGATCGTGCCGAGGAATTCGTCGAGGGGCTTCCCGCGCGGCAGCTTGTCCTGCTCGATCGGGGTGTAGGCGGTGGCATCGTCACCCAGGCCCAGCTGGGAGGCGAGCGCGGGTTCCTTGGCGCGCAGCCGTGCGGTGTCGACCAGGGCGAACAGACGGGCCGGCTGGTCCCAGCCGAGGCCCGCCGCGTACTCGTCGATCTCGAGCACCGCGCGGGTGAGGGGGCTCGCGGCCATTGCCGGGCCGGAGGGGGAAACGTTGGACATGACCAATATCCTGCCTCCTCTTCCCCTGAACACGGGAACTAGGTAAAGCCTCAGTAAGTTGCACCATTGGGCTCTACGATCGCGGGGCCTGCTTTCAGACGCATCAACATCGAGGGGCGCACGTTGGCTTTCCAGATGCCGGACCGCGGCGGTAGCCCGTCCGGGCCAAGGATGAGAGTCGGCCGGCCGTCCCGGCGGGCCCGTACCCTGCTCATGACACTCGGGGTGCTGGCCGTTCTGGCCATGGCGTTCGTGATGTTCGCCGGGTTCTGGACGGACTGGCTCTGGTACCGCTCGGTCAAGTACTCGTCCGTGTTCACGACCACGCTGTGGACCAAGATCGGTCTCTTCGCCGTCTTCGGTCTGCTGATGGGGCTCGCCGTCGGCCTGAACATCTGGCTGGCGTACCGGCTGCGGCCGCCGCTCAGCGCGATGTCGCTGGAGCAGCAGAGCCTCGACCGGTACCGGATGGGCCTGGCCCCGTTCAAGAGGTGGGTGCTGCTGGCGGTCACCGCCCTGGTGGCGCTGATCGCCGGCGCGTCCGCCTCGGGCCAGTGGCGCACCTGGCTGATGTGGGTCAACGGCGTGAAGTTCGGCGAGAAGGACCCGCAGTTCGGGCTCGACGTGTCGTTCTACGCGTTCGACCTGCCCTGGTACCGCTTCCTGCTCGCCTTCGGCTTCGCCGCCGTCGTCCTGTCGCTGATCGCCGCCGCGCTCACGCACTACCTGTACGGCGGGCTGCGGATCACCAGCCCGGGCGCGCGTGCCACCGCCGCGGCCACCGGGCACCTCTCGGTGCTGCTCGGTGTCTTCGTGGCGCTGAAGGCCGTGGCGTACTGGCTCGACCGGTACGGCCTGGCTGTGAAGTCCAGCGACTTCAAGGCCACCGGCAACTGGACGGGCCTGCGGTACGTCGACGCCAACGCCTACCTGCCGGCGAAGACCATCCTGTTCTGCATCGCCGCGATCTGCGCCGTGCTGTTCTTCGCCACGCTCTGGCGCCGCACCTGGCAGCTGCCGGTGATCGGCTTCGGCCTGATGGTGCTCTCCGCGATCCTGATCGGCGGCCTGTACCCGGCCATCGTGCAGAAGTTCCAGGTCCAGCCGAACGAGCAGGCCAAGGAAGCGCAGTACATCCAGAAGAACATCGACGCGACCCGCAAGGCGTACGCGATCGACGAGACGAAGCTGGAGAACTACTCGGGCAAGTCGACGGTGAAGGCCAAGGACCAGCTGCGCAGCAACGCCGACTCGGCGGCCAGCTACCGCGTCCTCGACCCGAACATCGTGTCGCCGACGTTCCAGCAGCTGGAGCAGAAGCGGAAGTACTACCAGTTCCCGACCACCCTGGACGTGGACCGGTACGCGGGCAAGGACACCGTCGTCGGTCTCCGTGAGCTCAACATCAAGGGCATCCCGAAGCGGAACTGGATCAACGACCACTTCACGTACACCCACGGCTACGGCGCGATCATGGCCTCGGGCACGCAGACGGACGCCAACGGCTCCCCGGTCTTCACCGAGGCCGGACTGCCGACCACGGGCATGCTCGGCACGTACCAGCAGAAGATCTACTACGGCGAGAAGACCGATCAGTACTCGATCGTCGGCGGACCGCAGAAGGAGCTGGACTACGAGGAGAACGGCGAGAAGACCACCAGCTACGAGGGCAAGAGCGGGGTCAACCTCTCCAACACGTTCAACCGCGCCGCCTACGCGGTCGCGTTCAGCGAGCCGCAGATCCTCTACTCGGGGGCCATCGGCGAGGGCTCGCGGATCCTCTACAACCGCACGCCCAAGGAGCGCGTCGAGGCCGTCGCGCCCTGGCTGACCATCGACGGCGACGCCTACCCGGTGGTCGTCGACGGCCGGATCCAGTGGGTCATCGACGCCTACACGACGACCAACGGCTACCCGTACGCCTCGCGCACCACGCTCGGCGACACCACGGCCGACTCGCTGACGGTCGGGAACCAGCAGCGCGCGGTCGTCGCCCAGCAGAACCAGGTCAACTACATCCGCAACTCGGTGAAGGCCACCGTCGACGCCTACGACGGCTCGGTGAACCTCTACCAGTGGGACACCCAGGACCCGGTCCTGAAGACCTGGATGAAGGCGTTCCCGGGCACGGTCAAGGCCAAGTCCGAGATCGGCGGCGACCTGATGCGGCACCTGCGGTACCCGCAGGACATGTTCAAGGTCCAGCGGGAGCTGCTGACCCGCTACCACGTCACCGACCCCGCGCAGTTCTACAGCGGCTCGGACGCCTGGCAGGTGCCGGACGACCCGACCAACAAGGACGGCAACGCGGTTCCGCCGTACTACCTGAGCATGAAGATGCCCGGGGACACGGCGCAGCGCTTCTCGCTGACGACGACGTTCACGCCGAACGGGCGGCCCAACCTGGGCGGCTTCATGGCGGTCGACGCCGACGCCACCAGCAAGGAGTACGGCCGGCTGAGACTGCTGAGGGTCACCGAGGACGTGCCGGGTCCGGCGCAGGTGCAGAGCAAGCTCAACGGGCTGCCCTCCGTCGCCACCTTCGTCCGGGACATGAAGGGCGCCGACTCCGACATCCAGTACGGCAACCTGCTGACCGTCCCGCTCGACGGCGGATTCCTGTACGTGGAACCGGTGTACGCCCAGGGACGCAACGCGCTCTACCCGCTCCTGAAGAAGGTCGCGGTGTCGTACGTGGACGCGGACCAGCCGAACGGTGACACGACCAAGGACACCACGGTGTTCGAGGACAACCTCACCAAGGCGCTCAACGCGGTCTTCGGGGTGGACGCGCCGACCACGCCGCCGCCCACCTCGCCGACGACCCCGCCGGGCACCACCAACCCGCCGCCGGCGTCCAACGACGCCGCGCTCAAGCAGGCGATCTCGGACGCCCAGAAGGCGTACGACGCGGGCGAGGCGGCGCTGGCGAAGGGCGACTGGACGGCGTACGGCAAGGCCCAGGAGGACCTCCAGGCGGCGCTCCAGCGCGCCGCGGAGGCCGGTGCGAAGCTCAAGCCGACGGGATCAAGCGGCTGACCTGAGGTTTTCCACCCCGCGACCGTGGTACGGTTGGTTTACCGACGCGGGGTGGAGCAGCTCGGTAGCTCGCTGGGCTCATAACCCAGAGGTCGCAGGTTCAAATCCTGTCCCCGCTACTCAGAGGACGAGGGCCCGGATCCATAAGGATCCGGGCCCTCGTCGTGTGTCGGCGTGCGCGCGGGGCCCGAAGAGCGGTAGGGAAGGGGCGAGTTGGCGTGAGTCGTGTTTGACTTGTCTCTCTGTGGGCATGTCGACAAAACGCTGAGTGACCTCACTGGCTGCGGTATACCAGGTGTGCTCGGGTTGCGGGTGGTGCGACGATGGTATTTATGGGGGACAGGGCAACTCTGTTGGAGACAGGGCGGTTTGTGCAGCGGCATGCCAGGAACGCCGCGGACGAGATCATCGAGGCAGTAGGGGCCGTCGATGCGGCCGTCGACACCACCGCCGAGACCGATGCCGAGAACGAGACCGAGACCGAGGCCCGCCACCGGCGTGCCGCCGAGCGCGGCGACCTCGCCTCGATGAGCGCGCTCGGCGCGCTGCTGCTGCGCCGCGGCGACCTCGACGGCGCCGAGCCCTATCTGCGCGGTGCCACCGCCGAGGGCGACCGGGCCGCCGCCAACAACCTCGGCGTCCTGCTGCACCAGCGCGGCTACGCCGAAGAGGCCGCCGGCTGGTGGCGGGTCGCCGCCGTCGCCGGCTCCGCGCCCGCCGCCCACGCCCTCGGCCGCCACCACCGCGAGCGCGGCGACGAGCCGGCCGCCGAGTACTGGCTGCGCCAGGCCGCCGAGCAGGGCCACGCCCTCGGCGCGTACGCCCTCGCCGACCTCCTGGAGCACCGCAGCGACGTCGGCGCCGAGCGCTGGCTGCGCGCCGCCGCCGAACAGGGCCACCGCGAGGCCGCGTACCGGCTCGCCCTCGCCCTGGAGCGCCGCGCCACCGAGACCACCCGCGGCCCGCACGACACCGGCACCCGGCTCCGGGTGCCCGGCACCGGCGCGCTCGTGCCCACCGGCGCGCCCGCCACCGCCCCGGCCGCCGCGGGCACCGACGCCGCGGCCGGACGGGCCGCCGGCGAGCCCGGGGCCGAGCCCACCGAGGCCGAGCAGTGGTTCCGGCAGGCCGCCGCGCGCGGCCACCGGCGCGCCGCGCTCCACCTCGGCGCGATCCTGGAGCACCGCGGCGAGCTCAAGGAGGCCGGCCGCTGGTACCTCAGCTCCGCCAAGGAGGGCGAGGCCAAGGCAGCCTGCGCGCTCGGCTTCCTGCTCCGTGACGCGGGCGACGAGGAGAGCGCCGCCGTGTGGTGGCTGCGGGCCGCCCAGGACGGCGACGGCAACGCCGCCAACGCCCTCGGAGCGCTCCACGCGGCCAGGGGCGAGCAGCAGACCGCCGAGCGCTGGTACCGGGCCGCCATGGACGCGGGCGACGTGAACGGCGCCTACAACCTCGGGCTGCTCTGCGCCGCCCAGGACCGCATCCCGCAGGCCGAGCAGTGGTACCGCAGGGCCGCCTACGCGGGCCACCGCGAGGCCGCCAACGCACTCGCCGTGCTGCTCCTCCAGGCCGGCGACGCCAACGGCGCCGAGCCCTGGTTCTCCAAGGCCGCCGAGGCGGGCAGCGTCGACGCCGCGTTCAACCTCGGCATCCTCCACGCGGGCCGCGACGACGACCGTACGGCCCTCGTCTGGTACGAGCGGGCGGCGGCCGCCGGGCACACCGAGGCCGCCCTCCAGGTCGGCATCGCCGCCCTCCGGGACGGCGACGAGCGCACCGCCGAGCGGCACCTGCGCTGCGCGGCCGGCGGCGGCAGCGCGGAGGCCGCCTTCCGGCTCGCCTCGGTGCTCGACGCGCGTCGCCCCGACCCGGGACCGGCCGTCCTCGGCGCGCCCCGGGAGGAGAAGACCGAGTGCGAGGAGTGGTACGAGCGGGCGGCCCAGCAGGGCCACCGGCGTGCCCAGGTGCGGGTCGGCATGCTCGCCGCCGGGCGCGGCGACCTGGCCGAGGCCGACCGCTGGTACCGCGAGGCGGCCGAGGCCGGCAGCCGCAACGGCGCCTTCAACCTCGGGCTGCTGCTCGCCCGCGAGGGCAGTGAGCGGGAGGCCGCCCTCTGGTGGACCCGGGCCGCCCGGGCCGGCCACGGGCGCGCCGCGCTCCGGCTCGCGCTGCTCGCGGCGCGCCGCGGGGAGCTGACCGAGGGGCGCCGCTGGTGCGCCCGCGCGGTGGAGCTGGGTCCCGCGGAGGTCGCGGAGCGGGCGGCGCGGCTGAGCGAGGCGCTGCATCAGGAGCTGACCGCGTGACGGCGGCGTGAGGGCCGCGCGGTAATGGATTTGCGCTGGTCGCGCGGCGTCCCGTAGAGTCGGGCTTACCGACGCGGGGTGGAGCAGCTCGGTAGCTCGCTGGGCTCATAACCCAGAGGTCGCAGGTTCAAATCCTGTCCCCGCTACTCAGTAGCAACGAAGGCCCGGATCCAGTCACTGGATCCGGGCCTTCGTCGTTCCCGCGACGCGACGTCACGAGGAAGGCCCCCGCCGGAGCGGGGGCCTTCCTCGTGACGTCAGGCGGTCGTCGCGCAGCTCGGGCAGATGCCGCGGTACGTGACCTCGACGTTCGAGATCGTGAAGCCGAAGCGCTCGGTGTCCGGCAGGTCCGCCAGCGGGTCGCCGACCGGGTGGACGTCCCGGATCGCGCCGCAGCGGCCGCAGACCAGGTGCTGGTGCGGTCGGTGGGCGTTGGGGTCGTAGCGCTTGGCGCGTCCGTCGGTCGCGACCTCGAGGACCTCGCCGAGGGTGACCATCTCGCCCAGCGTGTTGTAGACGGTCGCGCGCGAGATCTCGGGAAGGCGCGCCACGGCGCGCGCGTGGACCTCGTCGGCGGTCAGGTGCACATGATCCCCGTCGAGGACCTCGGCCACGACGCGTCGCTGCGCGGTCATCCGCCAGCCGCGTCCGCGCAGTCGTTCCAACAGGTCGCTCATGGGGGCCAGGGTAACAGTCGCGCCTTCGGCTTCCCGAACAGGTGTGACTTTGGATGTTCACTTGACTTGGACAATGTCCATTGTAGGATTCTGTACGGCACACAGGGCAGGACGCAGGAGGCGCACGTGACGCAGGGACCGCTCACCACGGAGGCCGGCGCGCCGGTCGCCGACAACCAGAACAGCGAGACGGCGGGCGTCGGCGGGCCGGTCCTCGTCCAGGACCAGCTCCTGCTGGAGAAGCTCGCCCACTTCAACCGTGAGCGCATCCCGGAGCGCGTGGTCCACGCGCGCGGTGCGGGCGCCTACGGCACCTTCACGCTCACCCGTGACGTCTCGCGGTGGACGCGTGCCGCGTTCCTCTCCGAGGTCGGCAAGCAGACCGAGACGTTCCTGCGCTTCTCCACGGTCGCGGGCAACCTCGGTTCGGCCGACGCGGTGCGCGACCCGCGCGGCTGGGCGCTGAAGTTCTACACCGAGGAGGGCAACTACGACCTCGTCGGCAACAACACCCCGGTGTTCTTCATCAAGGACGCCATCAAGTTCCCCGACTTCATCCACACCCAGAAGCGCGACCCGTACACGGGCTCGCAGGAGGCGGACAACGTCTGGGACTTCTGGGGCCTCTCCCCGGAGTCGACCCACCAGGTCACCTGGCTCTTCGGCGACCGCGGCATCCCCGCCTCGTACCGCCACATGAACGGCTACGGCTCGCACACCTATCAGTGGAACAACGAGGCCGGCGAGGTCTTCTGGGTCAAGTACCACTTCAAGACCGACCAGGGCATCAAGAACCTCACCCAGGACGAGGCCGACGTCCTCGCCGGCGAGGACCCGGACTCGCACCAGCGCGACCTGCGCGAGGCCATCGAGCGCGGCGACTTCCCGACCTGGACCGTGCAGGTCCAGATCATGCCCGCGGCCGACGCCGCGCAGTACCGCTTCAACCCGTTCGACCTCACCAAGGTGTGGCCGCACGCGGACTACCCGCCGATCGAGATCGGCACCCTGGAGCTCAACCGCAACCCGGAGAACATCTTCGCGGAGGTCGAGCAGTCCGTCTTCAGTCCGGCGCACTTCGTGCCCGGCATCGGCCCGTCCCCGGACAAGATGCTCCAGGGCCGGCTCTTCGCCTACGGCGACGCCCACCGCTACCGCGTCGGCATCAACGCCGACCACCTGCCGGTGAACCGCCCGCACGCCACCGAGGCGCGCACCCACTCCCGTGACGGCTTCCTCTACGACGGCCGCCACAAGGGCGCGAAGAACTACGAGCCGAACTCCTTCGGCGGCCCGTCCCAGACGGACCGGCCGCTGTGGCGGTCCGCGCCGGTCACCGGCGCCACCGGCAACCACGCCGCCGCCGTCCACGCCGAGGACGACGACTTCAGGCAGGCCGGCGACCTCTACCGGCTGATGTCGGAGGACGAGAAGGGCCGCCTGGTCGACAACCTGGCCGGCTTCATCGCCAAGGTCTCGCGCGACGACATCGCCGAGCGGGCGATCGACAACTTCCGCCGGGCGGACGAAGACTTCGGCAAGCGGCTGGAGGCCGCGATCCAGGCCCTGCGCGGCTGAGGGCGCCTGCCGAAAGAGGGAGCGGGCCGGATTTCCGTACGGAGTCCGGCCCGCTCCCGCGTCATCCCGCGACGCTGTGCAGCGGGATCCAGCAGCGGATGATGTCCCGCACCGAGACGATGCCGACGGGACCGTGGCCGTCGAGGACCACGAGGTGACGGAACCCGCCGTGGGTCATGGCCTCGGCCGCCTCCTCCAGTGTCCAGGTGGGGGCGGCGAAGACGACGTCGTGCGTGGTGTGGGCGTCGGCGGTCTCGGTGTCGGGGTTCTGGTCGCGTGCCAGGGACTTGAGGATGTCCCGTTCGGTGAGGATGCCGATCCCGGCGTCCCCGTCCAGGACGACGGCCGCGCCGACGCGGCGCGCCGTCATCAGCCGGGCGGCCTGTCGGAGGGTGTGTGCGGGGCCGATGGTGAGGACCACGGTGCTCATGGCGTCGCGGACGAGCATGGGCGGAGCCACCTCCTTGGTGAAACGTTCCCGCGTTCAACGAGAACCGATTCACAAGTTCACAAGTGGGGGGACTCTCAGAGTGGCACCGGGGGAGGGGCCCGACAAGGGGGCGCGCGAGGCGCCTCCGGGGAGTGTCGAGGGCGCTCGAACGCGGGCGTTCTACCGGGCGACGGAGGCTCAGCCCGCCGCGTTCTCCTGGTTGAGATAGCTCAGCAGCTCGCCGTGGAGCAGGCCGTTCGAGGCCGCCGCGTTTCCGCTGTGCGGGCCGTGGCGGCCGTCGAGCCCGGTGTACGTACCGCCCGCCTCCTGGACCACGACCGCCACGGCGGCCATGTCCCACAGCGACAGCTCCGGCTCCGCGCAGATGTCCACCGAGCCCTCGGCGACCATCATGTACGGCCAGAAGTCGCCGTACGCCCGGGTCCGCCAGCACGCGCGCGTGAGATCCAGGAAACCGTCGAGGCGGCCCTGCTCCTCCCAGCCGCTCAGCGAGGAGTACGCGAACGAGGCGTCCTCCAGGGAGGCGACCTTGGAGACCCCGATCCGGCTCGCCGAGGCGAGGCTGCGCCCGGTGTACGCCCCGAGGCCCTTCGCCGCCCACCAGCGCCGACCGAGCGCCGGGGCCGACACCACGCCCACCACCGGCTGGAAGCCGGTCTCCCCGGCCTCCATCAGGGCGATCAGGGTCGCCCAGACGGGCACCCCGCGCACATAGTTCTTCGTACCGTCGATCGGGTCGATCACCCAGCGGCGCGGGCCCGAGCCCTCCACGCCGTACTCCTCGCCCAGGATCGCGTCGCGCGGCCTGGCGCGCTGGAGCTGCCCCCGGATCAGTTCCTCTGCGGCCTTGTCGGCCTCGCTCACCGGAGTCATGTCCGGCTTCGTCTCGACCTTGAGGTCGAGCGCCTGGAACCGGTCCATGGTGGCCGCGTCGGCGGCATCCGCGAGGACATGGGCGAGACGCAGATCATCGTGGTAATCGGCCATGGTCGGCACTCTATCTCCGTGTGATCCCCGCGCGGAGAACCGTCCACCGGCGCCCCTTGACAGTGCGGGGGCCCCTGCCGACGCTGAGCACGGAAACGATTCCCCGGCCCGGGAGGCGCCGATGCCGACTGCCCGCGAGGCCCTGCTCGACGCCGCGCTCGCCGCGCTCGCGCACCGGTCGTGGTCCGCCGTCCGCATGGCCGACCTCGCCGTGGCCGCCCGGGTCTCCCGGCAGACCCTCTACAACGAGTTCGGCAGCAAGGAGGGCCTCGCCCGCGCCCTGGCGCGCCGCGAGGCCGACGCCTATCTCCAGGGCGTCCGGCGACTGCTCGCCGCCCCGGCGCCGCCCGAGCGGAACCTGGTCGTCGTCGCCGAGTGGATCGTCGCCCGGGCCGCCTCCCGGCCCGTGCTGCGGGCCCTGCTCACCGGCGCCTGGGACGAGCGGCTGCCCGCGCCCCGGCCCGCCAGGCCCGGGGCGCGGCCCGCGGCCGTCCCCGCGCAGCGCCGCGCCGACGAGGGGCCGCCGGCGCCCGGCGAGCTGGTGGCGGCGACCGTGGCCTGCGCGGAGGAGTCGTGGGCGGTGGGCTGCGAACTCGCGGTCCGGCTGGCCCTCAGCCATGTCGTGGCGCCCGCGATCCCCGCCCTGGAGGAGCGGCGGGCGGACGATCAGTGCGCCGAGCCGGACAGCTGGAGCCCGATCACGCCGGCGATGACCAGGCTGATCGAGATGATCTTGAGCGTGGAGACCACGTCACCGAGGAAGATCATTCCGTAGATCGCCGTCCCGGCCGCCCCGATCCCGGTCCACACCGCGTACGCGGGACCCACGTCGAGCTTGCGCAGGGCGAGCGTGAGGAGGCCGAAGCTGCCCAGGGCGAAGATCGCGAACGCGACCGTCGGCCACAGCCGGGTGAACCCGTGCGAGAGCTTCAGGCAGACCGCGAACCCCGTCTCCAGAAAGCCCGCCACCACCACCAGCAGCCACGCCATCGTCAGTGCCTCCCACGCCGTCGGTGACTGCTTCGTCGCACTTGGTGCGATTATGCACTTACCGATCGTGGTCGTCCGTAAACGCGTACGGCGCGGCAGCCCGCAAACGCGGGCGGCCCGGCGGGACGGTCCAGGAAGGGTGCCTCAGCGGCTCGGGGGCTCAGCGACTCAGTCGCCCTCGCGCCGCTCCCGGGTCGCCAGCAGGCGGCGCAGCGAGACGAGCCGCGCCGGATCGGCGTGCCCCTCCGCCACCCACGCGTCGAGCGCGCAGTCCGGCTCGTCGTGGCTGCACGCGCGCGGGCAGTTCTCCGTCCCCGGTACGAGATCGGGGAAGGCGAGGATGACCCGGGACGGGTCGACGTGGTGCAGACCGAAGGAGCGGACGCCCGGGGTGTCGATGACCCAGCCGCCCTCCTTGTCGTTCAGCGGCAGGGCGAGCGCGGAGGTGGTGGTGTGCCGGCCGCGGCCCGTGACCGCGTTGACGACACCGGTGGTCCGTCGCCGCTCCGGCGGGACCAGGGCGTTGACCAGGGTCGTCTTGCCGACGCCGGAGTGCCCGACGAACGCGGTGGTCCGGCCCTTGAGGTGCTCGTGGACCCGCTCGGCGGCGACCCCGTCCACGAACTCGTCGCGCGTGGTCACCACGTACGGCACACCGAGCGCGCCGTACATGTCGAGGAGGTCGTCCGGCGGCGCCAGGTCCGACTTGGTGAGGACGAGCAGCGGGGTGAGGCCGCCGTCGTACGCGGCGACCAGACAGCGGTCGATCAGACGCGGGCGCGGCTCGGGGTCGGCGAGGGCGGTGACGATCGCCAGCTGGTCGGCGTTGGCGACGACCACCCGCTCGTACGGATCGTCGTCGTCGGCCGTGCGGCGCAGCACCGAGCTGCGCTCACCGATCCGCACGATCCGGGCGAGGGTGTCCTTCTCTCCGGACAGGTCGCCGACGAGCGAGACGCGGTCGCCGACCACGGCGGCCTTGCGGCCCAGCTCGCGCGCCTTCATCGCGGTCACCGCCCGGTCGTCGACCAGGACGGTCAGCCGGCCGCGGTCGACGGTGAGGACCATGCCCTCGACGGCGTCCTCGTGCTTCGGGCGGATCGTGGTGCGGGGACGGGTGCCCTTGCGGTTGGGCCGCTGGCGGATGTCGTCCTCGTCGGTGTGCTTGCCGTAACGCCGCATGGTTCAGGCCCCGAGCATTTCGGTCCACATCCTCGGGAAGTCGGGCAAGGTCTTCGCCGTCGTGGCCACGTCCTCGATCTCCACGCCCTCGACCGCGAGGCCGATGATCGCGCCCGCCGTCGCCATGCGGTGGTCGTGGTACGTGTGGAAGACGCCGCCGTGCAGCGGGCGCGGGCGGATGTGGAGACCGTCCTCGGTCTCGGTCACGTCGCCGCCCAGCTCGTTGATCTCCTTGGTGAGCGCCGCCAGCCGGTCCGTCTCGTGCAGCCGGAGGTGCGCGACCCCGCGCAGGGTCGACGGGGAGTCCGCGAGGGCCGCGACCGCCGCGATGCCGGGCGTCAGCTCGCCGACCTCGCCGAGGTCCACGTCGATGCCGTGGATCCGGCCCGTACCGGTGAAGGTCAGGCCCGCATCGGTCAGCTCGCAGGAGCCACCCATCTCGGTGAAGATCTCCCGCAGCGCGTCACCGGGTTGGGTGGTTCGCGCCGGCCAGTCCGGGACCGTGACACGGCCGCCGGTGATCAGGGCCGCCGCCAGGAACGGCTGCGCGTTCGACAGATCGGGCTCGACGACCAGGTCCCGGCCGCGCAGCGCGGAGGGAGCCACCCGCCACACGTTCGGGGCACCGCCGTGCTCCGGCTCGTCGACCTGGGCGCCGACCGCGCGCAGCATGTCGACCGTCATCCGGATGTGCGGCAGCGAGGGCAGCCGCGACCCCACGTGCCGTACCTCGACGCCCTGGTTGAAGCGGGGCGCGGACAGCAGCAGGGCGCTCACGAACTGGGAGGACGAGGAGGCGTCGATCTCGACGGTGCCGCCGTCCAGGCCACCGGCGCCGTGCACCGTCATGGGGAGGGCGCCGCGGCCCTCGTCGTCGACGCGGGCGCCGAGCGCGCGCAGCGCGTCGATCACGCCGTGCAGCGGGCGCTCGTGGGAGCGGGGGTCGCCGTCGAAGCGCACGGGGCCGTCGGCGAGCGCCGCGACCGGGGGCAGGAAGCGCATCACCGTGCCGGCGTTGCCGACGTCGACGGTGGCGGGGCCGCGCAGCGGGGAGGGGATGATCCGCCAGGCCTCGCCGGAGCCGTCGGGGCCCACGCCCTCCTCGATCCTCACCCCGAGGGTGCGGAGCGCCTCGGCCATCAGGAGGGTGTCGCGGGAGCGCAGCGGGCGGCGCAGCCAGCCCGGCTCGGACGCCAGCGCGGCCAGCACCAGGGCGCGGTTGGTGACCGACTTCGATCCGGGCACGGTGACGGTCGCGTCGACGGCGCCGCGGGCATACGGGGCGGGCCAGAGGTCGGTGGGCGGGTCGGTGTGCGCGGTGGTGGCTGCGGTCATGGACTCACTGTACGGGGGAGTCAGAAGCCCAGGAGCCAGCGCCCGCCGCCGATCAGGGCGGAGATCGCGACCGCGTGGAAGAAGACCAGCCACACTCCGGCGGGCACATGGGTGAGCCGCGAGAGCTGGTCCGCGTCCGAGTCGGGGGCGCCGCCGTGGCGCCGCTTCAGCTGGAGCTCGAAGGCCGGGCGGATGCCGCCGAGCAGCAGGAACCAGACCACGGCGTACGCGAAGACCGACTGGACCTCGGGGGAGGTCAGCCAGGAGACGAGGAGGAACGCGGCGCCGGTGAGCAGGACGGTGAGGATCCCGTAGGCGTTGCGGACCATCACGAGCATCGCGAGGAGCAGGGCCGTCGCCACCCACAGCAGCAGGGTCACCCGATGGGTGCCCAGCAGGGCGGCGCCGCCCAGGCCGAGCAGCGGGGCGGCGGGGTAGCCGGCGGCCAGGGTGAGGACCACGCCGAGGCCGGTCGGGCGGCCGCGGCTCACGGTCAGTCCGCTGGTGTCCGAGTGCAGCCGGATCGCTTCGAGGCGCCGGCCGGTGGCGAGGGCGACGAGGCCGTGGCCGCCCTCGTGGGCGATGGTGATCGCGTTGCGGGCGAGCAGCCATATGCGGCGGGGCGCGGTGACGGCGAGGGCGGCGACGCCGGTGGCGATCACCAGCCACTCGGCCGGAGCGGCCTGCGGGCTGAAGAGGTCCATCGAGAGGTCCATCTTTCGGGCCGCTCCTCGGGGGGTCGGGGATCGTGGCAGTGTGGCACGTATGTGCGGAAGGTATGCAGCGAGCCGGCGGCCCGAGGACCTCGTCGGACTCTTCGGTATCGAGAAGTGGGAGCCGGAGGAGACTCTGGCCCCGGACTGGAACGTGGCCCCCACCAAGGAGGTCTGGGCCGTTCTGGAACGCCCTCTGAAAGACGCAGAATCCCGGCGTCCGGTTCGCCAGCTGCGCGCGCTGAGATGGGGCCTGGTGCCGTCCTGGTCGAAGTCCCCGGAGGGCGCCGCCCGGATGATCAACGCGCGCGCGGAGACCCTGGACGAGAAGCCCTCCTTCAAGCGGGCCTTCTCGGCCCGCCGGTGCATCCTGCCCGCCGACGGCTACTACGAGTGGGTGACCGGCGCGGGGGAGCGGGACCTGGAGGTCGAGGGGAAGAAGAAGCGGCCGCGGAAGCAGCCGTACTTCGTGACCCCGGCGGACGGCTCGGTCTTCGCGATGGCGGGGCTCTACGAGTTCTGGCGCGACGGGACCCTACCCGACGGCGACCCCCTGGCGTGGTGGGTGACCTGCTCGGTGATCACCACCGAGGCGGAGACCGGGCCGCTGGGCGTGGCCCCGGCCGAGGGCCCGCACTCGCTCGCCGACATCCACCCCCGGATGCCGCTGATGCTCACCGAGGACCGATGGGACGCCTGGCTCGACCCGGCGACCACCCGGCCGGAGGAGCTGCGCGGGCTGCTCGCCCCGCCGCCCGAGGGCCTGATGCGGGCCTATCCGGTGGCGACCGCGGTCAGCAACGTCCGCAACAACGGGCCCGAACTCCTGACGGAGCTGGAGGGCCCGGAGGTCGGCACGCTCTTCTGAGACCGCCTCGTCCCCGACCGCCTCGTCCTCCGACACCGTCCCGGGCGCCTCCGGACGGCAGGATGGGAGCGTGACCGACGTGACACAGTACGAGACCGTTTCCACCGATGCCGGGGATGCCCGCGTCGCCTGGCACGAGGGGCCCGCGGGGACGAGGCCGTGGGCCGTCCTCGCCCTCGGCCACGGCGCCGGCGGCGGCATCGAGGCCCGTGACCTCCAGGCCCTGGCCGCCGCGCTGCCCGCCCGGGGCGTGACCGTCGCCCTCGTCGAGCAGCCCTGGCGGGTGGCGGGCAAGAAGGTCGCGCCCGCCCCCAAGACCCTGGACACCGGCTGGCGCGGCCTCTGGCCGGCCCTCGCCCGGCCCGGGCTCCCGGTGATCGCGGGCGGCCGCAGCGCCGGCGCCCGGGTCGCCTGCCGCACCGGGCGGGAGCTCGGCGCGCTCGCCGTCCTCGCGCTGAGCTTCCCCCTGCACCCGCCGGGCAGGCCGGAGAAGTCCCGGGCCGGCGAACTCCTCGGCAGCGGGCTGCCGACGCTCGTCGTCCAGGGCGGCAACGACCCCTTCGGACGGCCCGCGGAGTTCCCGGAAGGCCCGTACCGCCTCGTCGAGATCCCGTACGGGGATCACGGCTTCGCCCTGCCCAAACGGGCGCCGCTCGGGCCGGACGAGGCGATGGCGCTCCTGGTGGACGGGGTCGCCGAATGGATCACCTCGCTCCGCTGACGGACCGGGAATGTTGAGGGGGGGACCACTGTTGTTCCGTGCGTCGGTGTGAGAGCGAGAAGAGGGAGTCCGTCGCATGGGTTCGACCATCTGCCCGGAGCGTGCGCAGGCCGCTGACCTCGACTGGACAGTGCTGCCCGCCCCCAAGGGGGCCCGGATTCGGGCGGCGGGCGGAGCGGTTCCTCGTCTATCCTCCGAAACGAGCGGGTCCGCCCTCGGGCTCGCCGCCGCGCTGGAGGAGGTGGGTCCGGTCACTGGGACCGACACAGGGACCGACGACGGCCCCGAGGAGACGACCGAGGAGCGCAACGCGCGCTTCGAGCGGGACGCCCTCGGCTACCTCGACCAGATGTACTCGGCCGCGCTGCGCATGACGCGCAACCCCGCGGACGCGGAGGACCTGGTGCAGGAGACCTACGCCAAGGCGTACGGATCCTTCCACCAGTTCCGCGAGGGTACGAACCTCAAGGCCTGGCTGTACCGCATCCTCACGAACACCTTCATCAACTCGTACCGCAAGAAGCAGCGCGAGCCCCAGCGCAGCGCCGCCGAGGAGATCGAGGACTGGCAGCTCGCGCGCGCCGAGTCCCACATGTCGACCGGTCTGCGCTCCGCCGAGTCGCAGGCGCTCGACCACCTCCCGGACTCCGACGTGAAGGAAGCCCTCCAGGCGATTCCCGAGGAGTTCCGCATCGCCGTCTATCTCGCGGATGTCGAGGGCTTTGCGTACAAGGAGATCGCGGACATCATGGGGACACCCATCGGTACGGTGATGTCACGACTGCACCGGGGCCGCCGCCAGCTGCGCGGCATGCTCGAGGACTACGCCCGCGACCGCGGGCTGGTACCCGCGGGCGCCGGAGAGTCGTCGAACGATCTGAAAGGCTCGGGCTCATGAGCTGCGGAGAGCCGCACGAGACGGATTGCTCGGAAGTCCTGGATCATCTGTACGAGTTCCTCGACAACGAGATGCCCGACAGTGACTGCACCAAGTTCGAGGTGCACTTCGAGGAGTGCTCCCCGTGCCTGGAGAAGTACGGCCTGGAGCAGGCGGTGAAGAAGCTCGTCAAGCGCTGCTGCGGCAGTGACGACGTCCCCACCGACCTGCGGTCCAAGGTCATGGGCCGGATCGACCTGATCCGCTCCGGGCACCTGGTGCCCGAGCAGGAGATCACGCCGATCGTGCCGACGACACCGGCGCCCCAGGAGTAACTCCCCCTTCCGCAGAGGGAGAAGGAGGCTGTCGCGACACGCTCGCGGCGGCCTCCTTCGTATATCAGCTTGTATCACCCGATGGTGCGAATCCGCTCCACCGTGCCGTCACGGGCCGCCCAACTCGCTAGCGTGACGGGGATGATGGGCGTGAAGGTCATTCCGCGCGCGGCCCGCGTGTACATCGGCTGCGCCCTGCTGGGCGCCGGGGCCACCGTCCTGCCCGCTCTGCGCCCCGGCACGGCCACCCCCTGGGCCACGGTCGCGCTCCTCGCCGCCCTGTACGCGCTCTGCGAACTGCCCGCCCGCTGCCGCCTCCTCGGCCGTGCGATCGGCGGCTCCGTCCCCATGGGCACCGGCTCCTTCTTCCCCGTCCTCCTCGCCGCCGCCCTCCTCCTGCCGCCCGCCGCCGCCGCGCTCACCGCCCTGCCCGGCAGCCTCCTCGCCCGCGTCGACGAACCCCCGGCCGCCCCCCGCCGCGCCTGGCGGGCCGCCGCCACCGCCCTCGCCGTCGGGGCCGCCGCCCAGACGGCCCAAGCCCTCAGCTGCGCCGGCGCCCTCGGACACGGTCACGACGCCCCCGACTTCCCGTACGCGCTGCTGCCCGCGGGCGCCGCCGCCCTCACCTTCTGCCTGGTCCTGACCGCCCTCGACGGCGGCATCCGGGCGACGGCCGACGGACTGCCCCTGCGGGCCGCCTGGCGCGGCCTCCTCGGCCGGGCGCTCGCCCCGCACGCCGTGCACGGACTCGCCGGACTGATGATGGCCGTCCTCTGGCGCAGCACGTACGGGCCCGTGTCGGCCCTCTTCGTGCTCCTCCCGATGTACATCTCCTGCTGGGTCTTCGCCCAGTACCACCGCGAGCGCGCCGCCCACCAGGCCACCATCCGCGCCCTCGTCCAGGCCGTCGACATCAAGGACCGCTACACCCGGGGCCACAGCGAACGCGTCGGCCACGCCTCCGTCCTGATCGCCCGCGAGCTGGGCATGGCCGAGGAGCGGCTCGACGTCGTACGGTTCGCCGGCATCCTCCACGATGTCGGCAAACTGGGCGTGCCCACCCGGGTCCTCCGCAAGGACGGCCCCCTCACCCCCGAGGAGCGCCGGGTCATCGAACTGCACCCGGAGTACGGGCACGAGATGGTCCGCGGCATCGGCTTCCTCGGCGAGGCACGGGCCGCGATCCTCCACCACCACGAACGCATGGACGGCAGCGGCTACCCGTACGGGCTGCACGGCGACGAGATCCCCGAGTTCGCCCGGGTGGTGGCCGTCGCCGACGCCTTCGACGCCATGACCTCCACCCGCTCCTACAGCCGGGCCCGCCCGGTGCCGACCGCCGTCGCCGAACTGGAGCGGTGCGCCGGCAGTCAGTTCGACGCCCGGATGGTCGCCGCCCTCGTCCGCGCCCTGGACCGGCACGGCTGGCGGCCCGCCGTCACCGCCGACGAGACCACGCCGACGGGCCCGGCCGGCGGGAACGTGCCGCCGCCGCGCACGGCCGACGCCGCACGGCAACCGGAAGCACCCGCGACCAGGTCCAAGGAGCGCGCATGAGACCCGGCGCCGCCACCGTCGGCGCCGTGTACGGGGCCGCGTTCCTGCTGAGCCTCGCCGGCTTCGCCTCCACCCTCTGGTACGGCGTCGACGAACCCGGCAACGCCCTCGCCTTCGGCACTCTCATCGCCCTCGGCGAGCTCGCCCGCTGGGGCGCCGCACCCGGCGCGGGGGCACTTCCCGTGCGCGAGGCGCCAGGGAGCGAGCCCGCGCCGCTCGCCGCCGCGGGGGCCCTCGCCTACGCCCTCCTCGGGGCGAGCGCCGGGACCGCCACCACCCACGGCGTCCTCCAGATCGTCGCCGTCGTCGTCGCCGCCGGCCTCGCCGGGATCGTCCCGCACATCGCCCGGGGCGGCGGGCCCGGCCTCGACCACCTCGCCCGCCGCGTCCTCACCGTCGGCTTCGCCGCGCTCTGCTTCCAGCCCCTCTACAACTCCGGCACCGTCG
Source organism: Streptomyces sp. NPDC088553 (assembly GCF_044752965.1). Taxonomy (NCBI): domain Bacteria; kingdom Bacillati; phylum Actinomycetota; class Actinomycetes; order Kitasatosporales; family Streptomycetaceae; genus Streptomyces; species Streptomyces sp. NPDC088553. Next base: position 231,818 of record NZ_JBIVMG010000007.1, read on the forward strand.
TCGAGCTCCTCGGCCAGGGCCCGGCGTACGCCCTCTTCCTCGTCCTGCTGCTCGTCCTGACCGCCCTGTGCGACGCGGTCCTCGCCGCCCTCCTGCTCCGCGCCCGCACGGGATTCCCGTACGGCCCCCTCCTCCGCGACGAACTGCGCGCCCTCCTCGGCATCGGCTCCGCCGTCGGCGCCACCGGCATCGTCATGGCGCTCGGCGTGGCCGCCGCCGGGCTTTGGGCGCTGCCCGTGCTCGCCGTGCCGCTGCTGCTCACCCAGGTCTCCTTCCGGCGGTACGCCGCCGTGCGCACGGTCAACCGGCAGACCATCGCCTCCCTCGCCCGCGCCACCGAGATCGCCGGCTGCACCCCGCCCGGGCACGCCCGCCGGGTCGCCGCCCTCAGCGCCGCCGTCGGACGGGAGCTGGGCCTCTCCGGCACCGAGCTGGCCGTCCTGGAGCACGCGGCGCTCATGCACGACATCGGCCAGCTCTCCCTCGTCGACCCCGTCGCCGGCGGCGCCACCGCCCTGCTGCCCACCGAGGAACAGCGCCGGATCGCCCTCCTCGGCGGCGAGGTCGTCCGCATGACCGGTGTCCCCGAGGCCGTCGCCGTCGTCGTGGAACGCCAGGCCGACCCGTACCGCGAGCAGCCGCTGCCCGCCCGGATCGTCCGGACCGTGAACGCCTACGACGACCTCGCGGGCGGCGAGGGCGCGGGCGCCGCCCTCGACGCCCTGGAGCGGCTCAGGCTCGGCACCGCCCGCGATCATCACCCGGATGTCGTCGAATGCCTGGCCAGGGTCCTGGCACGGGGCGGAGCGGCTGGGGTGACCTCCGTCGCGACTGGGTAACCCATGGGTAATGAGCGCGCGTCCGACCGGGCATGGTTGGATGCGAACAAGAGGGTGAAGCGACCGGCAGGCGGGAATCGTGAAGATCTTCGGGAAGGTACGGCATCGGCCCTCCGCCTCATGGCGGCAGGCCACCGACCGCGCGTTCACGCTGATCGGCGACGGCCGGTACGAGGACGCGGGCGCACTTCTGACGCGCGCGGCGGATCTGGAGCCCTGGCTCTCGGAGTCCTGGTTCAACCTGGCGCTGCTGCACAAGTTCCGGCACGACTGGGAGCAGGCGCGCGCCGCCGGGCTCCGCGCCGTCGCGCTGCTCGACAAGGAGAGCGGCGCCCCCGACTGGTGGAACGTGGGCATCGCCGCGACCGCGCTGCAGGACTGGCCGCTGGCCCGCCGCGCCTGGCAGGCCTACGGACTGAAGGTTCCCGGCGCCGCCGCGGGCACCGGTGAGCCGGCCGGCATGGAGCTGGGCAGCGCCGCCGTCCGGCTGTCGCCCGAGGGCGAGGCCGAGGTCGTGTGGGGCCGCCGGCTCGACCCGGCCCGGATCGAGGTCCTCTCCATTCCTCTGCCCTCCTCCGGGCGCCGCTGGGGCGAGGTCGTCCTCCACGACGGCGTGCCGAACGGCGAGCGCACCACCACCGCCGGCCCCTCCTACCCGGTCTTCGACGAGATCGAGCTGTGGGCCCCCTCACCCGTCCCCACCTGGGTGGTCCTCCTGGAGGCGGCCACCGAGGCCGACCGGGACGCCCTGGAGCAGCTCGCCGCGGAAGCGGGTTTCGCCGCCGAGGACTGGTCGTCCTCCGTGCGGCTCCTCTGTCGTGCCTGCTCCGAGTCGACCATGCCGAGCGCCGAGGGCGAGGGCGAGCACTCGGACCCGCACGACCACAGCGAGCCCGGCCACCCCGGGCCGCTCGGGCACCGCTCGCCGGGCGAGCTGTGGGTCCCGGAGCGGGAGTGCGGCATCGCGGCCCCGGCGGGCCTGGTGCGCGGTCTCCTCGACGGCTGGGTGGCGGACAGCCCCGACAGCCGTGAGTGGCGCGATCTCGAAGAGGTCTGCTGAGGGTTCACGCGCGGGCCCGTAGGCTGTCCTCCGACGGAATCGGGTTTTCAGGAAGGCGCGGCCGGACATGGCGCAGCAGGAGACGGACGAGCAGGCCATCAACGACGGGTTCGTCGTGGACACGGAGGACTGCGAGGCACGCGAGCTCGCCCACCGTGAGCGCGGCACGGCCCGCCCGATCACGGTGGTCGGCAACCCGGTGCTCCACAAGGAGTGCAAGGACGTCACCGAGTTCGACGACTCGCTCGCGGCGCTCATCGACGACATGTTCGCGAGCCAGAAGGCCGCCGAGGGCGTGGGCCTCGCCGCGAACCAGATCGGTGTGGACCTCAAGGTCTTCGTCTACGACTGCCCCGACGACGAGGGCGTCCGGCACACCGGTGTCGTGATCAACCCGGTCCTCCAGGAGCTCCCGGCCGAGCTGCGCGTCCTCGACGAGTCCAACGAGGGCTGCCTCTCCGTGCCGACCGCCTACGCCGAGCTGGCCCGCCCCGACTACGCCGAGGTCCACGGCCAGGACGCCCAGGGCAACCCGATCAAGGTGCGCGGCACCGGCTACTTCGCCCGCTGCCTCCAGCACGAGACGGACCACCTGTACGGCTACCTGTACATCGACCGCCTCTCCAAGCGGGACCGCAAGGACGCCCTGCGCCAGATGGAAGAGGGCACCCCGCGCTACGAGACGGTGCCGAACGCCTGATCGCCGGTACGCGTACGAGAGGGGCCCCGCACTCGACCGAGTGCGGGGCCCCTCTCGTACGGCGGAGTCCTAGAAGTCCTCGTCCAGGTCCACCGAGCCCTCGACCGCCACCTGGTAGGCGGACGGACGGCGCTCGAAGAAGTTCGTGAGCTCCTGGACGCCCTGGAGCTCCATGAACGAGAACGGGTTCTCGGAGCCGTACACCGGGGCGAAGCCGAGGCGCTGGAGGCGCTGGTCGGCGACGCACTGGAGGTACTCGCGCATCGACTCGGTGTTCATGCCGGGAAGGCCGTCGCCGCACAGGTCACGGCCGAACTGCAGCTCCGCCTCGACGGCCTCCTTCAGCATGTCCGTGACCTGCTGCTGGAGCGCGTCGTCGAAGAGCTCCGGCTCCTCCTTGCGGACGGTGTCCACGACCTCGAAGGCGAAGTTCATGTGCATCGTCTCGTCACGGAACACCCAGTTGGTGCCGGTCGCGAGGCCGTGCAGCAGACCGCGGGACCGGAACCAGTACACGTACGCGAAGGCGCCGTAGAAGAACAGGCCCTCGATGCACGCGGCGAAGCAGATCAGGTTCAGCAGGAAGCGGCGGCGGTCGGCGGCCGTCTCCAGGCGCTCGATCTTCTCGACCGAGTCCATCCACTTGAAGCAGAACTGCGCCTTCTCGCGGATGGAGGGGATCTCCTCGACCGCGTCGAACGCGGCGGCGCGGTCGTCCGGGTCGGGCAGGTAGGTGTCGAGCAGCGTCAGATAGAACTGGACGTGCACGGCCTCCTCGAACAGCTGGCGCGACAGGTACAGGCGCGCCTCCGGGGAGTTGATGTGCTTGTAGAGCGTCAGGACCAGGTTGTTCGAGACGATCGAGTCGCCCGTCGCGAAGAACGCGACCAGACGGCCGATCATGTGCTGCTCGGCCGGCGTCAGCTTGGCGAGGTCGGCGACGTCCGAGTGGAGGTCGACCTCCTCCACGGTCCAGGTGTTCTTGATCGCGTCCCGGTAGCGCTCGTAGAAGTCCGGGTAGCGCATCGGACGGAGGGTCAGCTCGAAGCCCGGGTCGAGGAGGTTCTTCTTCTCGTTGGTGCTCATTACTGGCAGGCCTCGCAGGACTCGGGGTTCTCAAGGGAGCAGGCGAGGGCGTCCGCGTCGGGGGTCGCCTGCTGGACGGGGATGGTGGCGGCGGCGGGCGCCGCGGCCTGGGCGGCGCGGGCGATGCGGGTCGCCGGACGGGAGCGCAGGTAGTACGTGGTCTTCAGCCCCTGCTTCCAGGCGTACGCGTACATCGACGACAGCTTGCCGATCGTCGGCGTCTCCAGGAACAGGTTCAGCGACTGCGACTGGTCCAGGAACGGCGTCCGGGCGGCGGCCATGTCGATCAGACCGCGCTGCGGGATCTCCCACGCCGTGCGGTACAGCTCGCGCACCTCGGCCGGGACCCAGGTGAAGCCGGCCACCGAGCCGTTGGACTCGCGCAGCGCCTCACGGGTCTGCGCGTCCCACACGCCGAGCTCCTTCAGCTCGTCGACCAGGTACGAGTTGACCTGGAGGAACTCTCCGGAGAGCGTCTCGCGCTTGAACAGGTTGGAGACCTGCGGCTCGATGCACTCGTAGACGCCCGCGATCGAGGCGATGGTCGCCGTCGGAGCGATGGCGAGGAGGAGGCTGTTGCGCATGCCGACCGCGGCGATCCGCTCGCGCAGCGCGGCCCAGCGCTCCGGCCAGTTCAGCTCGACGTCGTAGTGGTCGGGGTGCAGCACCCCGCGGGCGGCGCGGGTCTTGTCCCAGGCGGGGACCGGACCGCTGCGCTCGGCGAGGTCGGCGGAGGCCTCGTACGCGGCGAGCATGATGCGCTCGGCGATACGGGTGGACAGCGCGCGCGCCTCGGCGGAGTCGAACGGCAGCTTCAGCTGGAAGAAGACGTCCTGGAGGCCCATGGCGCCCAGGCCGACCGGCCGCCAGCGGGCGTTGGAGCGGCCCGCCTGCTCGGTCGGGTAGAAGTTGATGTCGACGACCCGGTCGAGGAAGGTGACGGCCGTGCGGACGGTGGAGTCGAGGCGCTCCCAGTCGATGTCGCCGTCGACGACGAAGGCGCCGAGGTTGACCGAGCCCAGGTTGCAGACCGCGGTCTCGCCGTCGTCGGTGACCTCCAGGATCTCCGTGCAGAGGTTGGAGGAGTGGACGGTGTGGCCGGGCTCGGCGGTCTGGTTGGCCGTCCGGTTCGAGGCGTCCTTGAAGGTCATCCAGCCGTTGCCGGTCTGGGCCAGGGTCCGCATCATCCGGCCGTACAGGTCGCGGGCCGGCATCGTCTTGCGGGCCAGGCCGGCCGCCTCGGCCTTGTGGTAGGCGGCGTCGAACTCCTCGCCCCACAGGTCGACCAGCTCGGGCACGTCCGCCGGGGAGAACAGCGACCAGTCGGCGTCGGCGTTGACCCGGCGCATGAACTCGTCCGGGATCCAGTGTGCCAGGTTCAGATTGTGCGTACGGCGCTGGTCCTCGCCCGTGTTGTCGCGGAGCTCCAGGAACTCCTCGATGTCCGCGTGCCAGGTCTCCAGGTAGACGGCGGCGGCGCCCTTGCGGCGGCCGCCCTGGTTCACGGCGGCGACGGAGGCGTCGAGGGTCTTCAGGAACGGCACGATGCCGTTGGAGTGCCCGTTGGTGCCGCGGATCAGCGAACCGCGGGCGCGGATGCGGGAGTAGGAGAGGCCGATGCCGCCCGCGTGCTTCGAGAGGCGCGCCACCTGGTGGTAGCGGTCGTAGATGGAGTCCAGCTCGTCCTGGGGGGAGTCCAGGAGGTAGCAGGAGGACATCTGCGGGTGACGGGTGCCGGAGTTGAAGAGCGTGGGGGAGGACGGCAGGTAGTCGAGCCGGCTCATCAGGCGGTAGAGGGCGGCGACCTCGTCGAGCGCGCGGACGCTGTCGTCCTCGGCGAGGCCGCAGGCCACGCGGAGCATGAAGTGCTGGGGGGTCTCGATCACCTTGCGGGTGATCGGGTGGCGCAGCAGGTAGCGCGAGTAGAGGGTGCGCAGGCCGAAGTAGCCGAAGCGGTCGTCCGCGGTCGCGTCGATCGTCGCGTCGAGCCGGTCCGCGTGCAGCGCCACGAACTCGGCGGTGCGGTCGGCGATCAGACCCTCGCGGTGACCGACGGCGACGGAGGCCGAGAAGGAGAACGAGCCCTGGCCGGCCGCCTCGTCGGCGATCGTGATCGTCAGGAGCCGGGCGGCGAGCCGGGAGTACGCCGGGTCCTCGGCGATCAGACCGGCGGCCGACTCGGTGGCCAGCTCGCGCAGTTCCGCCTCGTCCGCCACGGCGCTGCGGCCGCGGAGCGCGGCGGCGGCGACCTTGCCGGGGTCGGTGTCGGGGAGATCGGCGGTGAGGTCGGTCAGGGTCCGCAGCAGCACGGTCCCGGGGCCGTCGCTCTCGACCGCGGAAGCCTCGGCGGAAGCCGGATCGGCGGGCGCGATGGTCACGTGGGGGCTCTCCCTCGCTCGGCTCGGGGCCGCGGCGGGGGAAGGCGGGCAGGCGGGCATCCGTAACGCCGGACGCGACGCTTCCACCGGCCCACTCCGCGAGGCCCGGACGTCATTGGCACCCGGAACGGACGGACCGGATGCGCTGTCGGCAGGTCCTCGGACTCACCTCGCCCGAATATGTCGTATCCGTACGAAGCACACCGTTGCGGGACAGTTCCGGATTCGCGCCGGATTCCCCTGCGTCGACAGCGAGGATGAGCATACATGTGGGGGGCGCCCCGTGCGGCACCCCCCACATGTTGTGTCGCCCCCTGGCTCAGAACTCCAAGGAGTAGGTGCGCAGGCGGTGGTCGGGGATCGGCTCCCAGTCCCGGTCCGGGGTGCGGACGAAGCCCAGACGCTCGTAGATCCGGTGCGCGGAGACCATCGTGACGTCCGTGGACAGCACGATGCGGCGGCACCCCGGGAGAGCCCGTGCGCGCTCGATGCAGGCCCGTACGAGGGCCTCTCCGACGCCCCGGCCGCGGGCCTCACGGGAGACCACCAGCATCCGGAACTCGGCCTCGCCCTCGATCGCGATGTCCGCCCACGGGGTGGCGCCGGTGGCGAAGGTCACCCCGCCGAGCAGCCGTCCGTCGGCGTCCTCGGCGACGAGCACCTCGCTCTCCCGCGCGCGCCGGGCCGTGTCCCGGAGCACGTGCAGATAGGAGTCCTCCGCCCCGTACTTCAGCAGCCCGTCGTTCAGATAGGTCCCCGCGGTGAGCTCACCGAGCGCCTCGTAGTCCTCGGGCCGTACCGCCCTGATCGTGAAGTCCATGAAGGCAGTGTCCCTCCGGACGCCCGGAGGCCCCCAACGGGTTCCGTCCGGGGACGGCGAAGGCCGCCCTGCCTCCGAGGGGAGGCAGGGCGGCCTTCGCCGGGTCCGGCGGTGGATCAGTGGGTCTCTGCGCCGACCTTCGGGAGCTTCGGGTCGACCCCGCGGTCGCCCGCGTCGGCCGTGTAGTCCTCCGGGGAGGTCTCGTCGATGCCCTCGGGGGCCTTGACGGCCTTGAGGACGAAGGTCAGGACGACCGTGACGAGGACGTTGAGGAGGAAGGCGGTGAGACCGATGTAGCCGATCTCGCCGATGCCCGGGATCTCGGCGGAGGAGCCGCCGAAGTGCGCCTGCTTCGGCGTCGATACGTTGTAGGCGGCGATCGTGCCGTACAGCATGCCGACGGCCCAGCCGGCGAGCAGCGCCCAGCGGTGGAACCAGCGGGTGAAGAGGCCGCCGACGAGCGCCGGGAAGGTCTGCAGGATCCAGATGCCACCGAGCAGCTGGAAGTTGATCGCGACCGTCTTGTCCATGGTGAGGACGAAGACGAGCGCGCCGACCTTCACCAGGAGCGAGACCAGCTTGGAGACCTTGGTCTCCTGCGCCGGGGTGGCGTCGGGCTTGATGAAGTCCTTGTAGATGTTGCGGGTGAAGAGGTTGGCCGCGGCGATCGACATGATCGCGGCGGGCACGAGCGCGCCGATGCCGATGGCGGCGAACGCGACGCCCGCGAACCAGTCCGGGAACATGGTCTCGAAAAGTTGCGGGATGGCGAGCTGGCCGTTCTCGACCTTGATCCCGGCGGCGATCGCCATGAAGCCGAGCAGTGCGAGCAGGCCCAGCATCAGCGAGTACAGCGGCAGGATCGTGGTGTTGCGGCGGATGACCTCACGGCTCCGGGACGACAGCGTCGCCGTGATGGAGTGCGGGTACATGAAGAGCGCGAGCGCCGAGCCGAGCGCGAGCGTCGCGTACGTCCACTGGCCGGCCTCAGCCGGGACAAGCCCGCCCACCTTGTTGGTGGTGAACTTCTCGTTCGCCGTGGCGAAGATCTCGTCGAAGCCGCCGAGCTTGATCGGGATGTAGATGATCGCCACCGCGATGACGATGTAGATCAGGGTGTCCTTGACGAAGGCGATGAGCGCGGGGGCGCGCAGTCCCGAGGAGTACGTGTACGCCGCGAGGACACCGAAGGCGATGAGCAGCGGCAGGTCCTTGATGAACCAGTGGGTGTTCTCGCCGCCGCCGACGCCCATCACGTCCAGGACGGCCTGGATGCCGACGAGCTGGAGCGCGATGTACGGCATGGTGGCGAGGATGCCGGTGACCGCCACCGCGAGGGAGAGGCCCTTGGAACCGAAGCGGCCGCGCACGAAGTCCGAGGTGGTGACGTACCCGTGCTTGTGCGAGACCGACCAGAGGCGCGGCAGGAAGGTGAAGATCAGCGGGTAGACCAGGATCGTGTACGGCACGGCGAAGAAGCCGGCCGCGCCCGCCGCGTAGATGGCCGCCGGGACGGCGACGAAGGTGTACGCGGTGTAGAGGTCGCCGCCGAGCAGGAACCAGGTCACCCAGGTGCCGAACGACCGGCCGCCCAGGCCCCATTCGTCGAGGCTGTGCTCGTTCTCGGCCTTGCGCCAGCGCGCGGCCAGGAAGCCCATGACCGTGACGGCCAGGAAGAAGAAGATGAAGACGGCGAGTGCGACGCCGTTCACGCCGTCCTTCATCGCTCGTCACCCCCCTTGCGGGCACGCTGGTCCAGCTGCCACAGCTTGTACGCGACCATGGTGAGCGCGGTGGAGATCAGCACCCAGAGCATCTGGTACCAGTAGAAGAACGGGATGCCCGCGAAGAGCGGTTCGACCTTCGCGTAGGAGCTCACCCAGAGCATCGCCACGAACGGTGCGAACAGACAGAGCGCGATCACCACTCGCAGGGGCGTGATGGTGGGTTGTTTCCCTTGTGTCGCTTCTGGCATGGCGATTCCGGTCCCCTCACTGATCACCTCGGTAATGCTGGGGAAATCTAGGGGACTGTTCCGCTCCATGGAACCCCTGTCCGCATAACGGATGGGACTACGTCAGCTGCGGTCGTGGGAGCGGTCCCCCGGCGCGGTGCTCAGAGCCAGCCCTCCTTGGCGGCCCGCACCCCCGCCTCGAACCGGCTGCGCGCGCCGAGCCGGTTCATCAGCTCCGAGCTCATCCGGCGCACGGTCCGCAGCGAGATCCCGAGCCGCCGGGCGGCGATGTCGTCCGTGCAGCCGATGCCGAGCAGCATGAGCAACTCCCGCTCCTGCGGGGAGAGATCGTGCTCGTCGCGGCGCGGGCTCTCGCCGAACGGCGTGCCCGCGTCCCACAGCCGGTCGAAGAGCACCACGAGCGCGTGCACCAGGCCGGGGCTGCGGACCTCCAGGGCGCCCGCGCGCCCGTCCTCCGGGTCGACGGGGACGAGCGCGGCCTCCCGGTCGACGATCACCATGAGCATCGGCACCACGGGCACGGTCCGCGCCTCGCCGCCGAGATCGCAGTACCAGCGCACGTATTCGACGGTCGGCGGGTCGTTGCGGAAGCTCTCCTGGTAGATCGACCGGATCCGCACCCCGCGTTCCAGGGCGAGTTGGTCGAGCGGCTGGCTCGCGTCCATGGTGTCGGGGAGCTGCGCGCCGCCCGGGAGCAGCGAGAGGCACTCGGTGCGGGCGTTCGCGGCCAGGTCCTCCAGGCGTTCCCGGACGTTGTCGAGGCCGGTGATGCGGTCCACCAGGTCGTGCCGGACGCCCGGTTCGGAGTGGTCCGCGTACGAGGCCAGGATGCCGGCCACGGCCCGTCCCGCCCGTTCGACCTGGCGTTTCCGCTTGCTCAGCTCGGCCTCGGCGCGGGAGAGCAGGAAGGAGAAGCCGACGTCCGGGTTGAAGGGTTCGACCTCGCCCGACGAGTCGTCCATCAGCACGAGCTTGAGGTCCGCGAGACAGGCGAGCGCCTCGCGGACCTCGGACTCGGGGCGGCCCAGATGGGCCGCCATCTCCGTCACGTCGTACTCGGGTCGCTCCAGGAGCAAACGGTAGACGGCCTCCGTCCACTCCTTTATGCCGAGCGCCTCCAGCATCCCCTGTCTCCCCCTCGTCACGTTCCGTACCGCGACCGCCCCGCAATCGTGATCGCGGTCGTCGATGCTAAGCGGGAGGAGCCCTCTAGGTCTAGACCAATTGGAATGAACTCCGGTATGTGGGACGGGCGGGGGACACGGGCGGGGTGCGGTGCCGGCCGGCCAGCGCGTCGAACAGCGCCGCCATCGCGAACCCCGAGACGAGCAGGGCCAGTTCGACCTGCGGCCCGATGCCGACCGCGAGCACCGCGAGCGCACCCGCCCCGGCCGCCAGGGGCCCCGCCCACGAGGGCCCGCCCGCCGTCGACGCCACCGAGCGGTCGAGCGACACGCAGAAGGCGAAAACGCCGACGACGAGCGGGACCCAGCCGGTGACCGCCCCGGTGCCGGGCGGGCCCCACTGCCACAGGACGGTGAGCGCACCCGCCGAGGCGACGGCGGCGAGGAGGGCACCGGACACGGCGCGGGCAGCCGTACCCGCCGTGGTGAGGGCGGCGAGCGCGAGGAAGGCGGCGAGGGCGGCCGCCGGGACCGCGTAGGGGAGGAGCCGGTAGACGCCGTCCACGAGGTCGCGGTCGACCACGCCCGAGCCGCCGACCAGGGCGGGGGGCGTCCCGCCCGAGAACGCCGACCGCAGGGCCGTCACCGTCGCCGCGCCCGCCGCCGTCATCGGCTCCGCCTCCGGTACGACCACGACCACGGCCGAACCGTCGCGGCGCCACTCGGCCGCCGCCGGCGCCGTCGCGAGCAGCACCCCCGGGACCCGGGCCGCCCGGGCTGCCACCGCCTCCGCGTCCGCGCCCCCGGGGACGAGGACCTCCAGCGGGTTCAGGGCCCCCGACGGCACCCCGGCCGCCGTGAGCCGGTCGAGGCCGTCGCGGGCCGGGCCGCTCGCCACCAGGGCGTGCGCCTCCGGGTTGCCCACCCGGAGCTGGGTGGCCGCGCCCCCGAGCAGGACGAGGAGGGTGAGGCCGACCACCGCCGGGAGGGGGCGGGGGCGGCGTCCGACCCGTACCGGCGCGGTCGTCCGTGGGGCACGCGGGTCCGGCGGCGTCACCGAGCGGAGCACCGGCGCCAGCGTGAGGGCCGCCGCCGTGCCCACCGCCCACACCGCGAGACCCGCGATCCCGACCGAGCGCAGGAACGCCGCCGGGAAGAGCGTGAGGACGGCGCAGGCCGCCGCCCCCGCCGCACCGGCCGCCACAGCGGACCGGGCGGCGGTCTCCGGCGGCTGCGCCCAGCGGTGCACCGCGAGCACCAGGGCCGTGACCGGCACCAGGTAGACCACGATGAAGCTGATCTCGGTGAACCCCGCCACCGCCTCCACCAGGACCAGCGCCCCCACCGAGGTCACCCCGGCGAGCAGCAGCGGAGCCAGGACCCCGAGCGGCGAGCGGAACGCCAGGACCAGCAGCACGAGCAGCCCCAGCGCGCACGCCGACTTCACCGCGAGGGCCACCGCACCCGGCCCCGCCACCGCACTGTCGTGCTGGAGCGGGAGCACGCCCGTCACCTCGACCCGGGCCTCGGGCAGCGCCGACCGCAGCCCCGCGCGCAGGACCCCGGCCGCCTCCTCGACGGCCGTCAGCCCCGCGAGGTCCGGCTTCCCGGCACCCGGGTGGACCAGCGCGTACACCGTGCGGCCGTCCGTGCCGAGGAACCCCTCGTCACCCGTGCCCGCGTACGAGACCGTCCGCGCGCCCGGGCCCGCCGCCCGCCGGACGGCGTCCGCGAACCGCCCCGCCGTGTCCGGGGCGCGTACGTCCGTGGCCGCCGGCCAGCTCGCGACCGCGACCAGAGGGGCGACGGCCGCCCCGTTCCCGTACCGCTCCTGGATCGCCTGGTTCGCGCGGTGTCCCGGCCCGCCGGAGGCGGTGAACGACTGGTCGAGCCGGCCGAGACCCCACACCGCCCCCGCGCCGCCGAGCAGCAGCACGAGCAGCCAGGCCACGCCCACGGCCATCCGGTGGCGGAGCGCGAGATCCCTTATCCGTAGGGCCTGTTCAGTCGACATCGTCGAGCCGCTTCCTCAGCTCGTCGTCCAGCCGCAGTCCCACCGCGCCGAGCGTCTCGTCCAGCTGCGCCGTCGAACTCGCTCCGATCACCGGGAGTACGGGCAGCTCACCGCCCAACGCCCAGGCCAGCACCACCTGGTTGGCGGTCACGCCCAGCTCCGCCGCGACCTCCGCGAGCACCTTGAGGCGCCGCTCCGAACCCTCGTGCCGGTACTGCTCCGGCACCTCCTTGCCCGCATCTGTGTACGCCCCCGTCAGCTGCGTCGTGTACGCCGTGAACGTCAGCTCCGGACGCGTCCCCAGATAGTCGAGCAGCTCCTCCGAGGCGTGCGGGTTCACCCCGAACTCCGCGCCGGGACGCGGCCGCAGATAGGTGTACCGCTGCTGCACGGCCGCGTAGTCCGGCACCCCGGCGGCGACCGCCGCGCCCCGCGACTCCTCGATCCGCCAGGCCGCGAAGTTGGAGCAGCCGGCCCGGCCGATCTTCCCCGTGTCCTCCAGCTCGCCGAAGGCGCCCATGGTCTCGGCCACCGGCGTCCGCCGGTCGTCGATGTGCGCGTAGTAGAGATCGATCCGGTCGGTGCCCAGGTTCCGCAGGCTCTCCTCCACCTGCCGGCGCAGCACCGGGGCCGAGAGCCCCTCCGCGCACTCCGGCCAGGCCGAACCGGGCGGGTCCGGCAGCGCGCCGACCTTTGTGGCGAGCACCATCTCGTCCCGGACGCCCCGGCTGCGCAGCCAGCGGCCGATCAGCAGCTCGCTCTCGGCGCCGGTCGCGCCCGGCTCCCAGAAGGCGTAGGTGTTGGCGGTGTCGATGAACGTGCCGCCGGCCTCGTGGAAGCGGTCGAGGACGGCGAAGGCGGCGGCCTCGTCGATCCGGGTGCCGAACGGCAGGGTTCCCAGGCACAGGGTGCTCACGCGGGGGCCCTCGGGGCCGCCGAGGTGGGTGTACTCCATCGGTTGTTCCCTCTCTCTCATGGGTGGGGGGTGGTGACGGTCAGTTCCTGGACCAGGTGGTCCGACAGGCCCTCGGCGTCGAGGAAGCGGTACGAGCCCACCCGGGCCCCGCCGCCGGTGAACGCCCAGTCGATCCGCCACAGCCGCAGCCGCGCGCGGGCGTTCCAGCTGGCCGGGAGGACCGAACGGCAGGCGCCGATCGCGTCGCGCAGCGAGCCCGGCATCCGGCGGATGTCGCCGATGGCGGCGCTCGTGTTGAAGTCCCCGGTCACCAGGACAGGGTGCGGGTTGCCCCGCAGGTCGGCGACGAGCGCCGCGTACTCCCGGTCGCGGGCGGCGGCCCTGCGCCGCATGTCCCGCAGGAAGGCCGGGCGCAGCGGGTTCATCACCGTGAGCTGCACCGGGATGTGCACGTTGTACGTCGACAGGACGCCGTCCCCGACCCGCAGGTCCACCCGGAGCGAGCAGGCGCCGACCGGCACGGGCGGTCCGGCGGGCGGGAACCGGGACAGCGTCACGGAGTTGTTGCCGACGGCCAGGTGGTGTTCGGGGAACGCGGCCCGGATCCGCTTCTCGTCGTCGATGTCCCAGACCTCGCCGCCCTCGAAGCCGTTCAGGTACTCCTGGAGGACGTAGACGTCCGCCGAGAGGGATCGCAGGAAGGCGTAGAAGCGCTCGGGGTCGCCGCCCTGGTTCCAGTGCTGAGTGTTCCAGGAGGCGAGCCGCAGCCCCGCCGCGGTCTCCGAACGGCGCCCAAGGGCACGGAGGTTGACCCCGTTCTGCGTCCAGCCCGCGAGCAGACAGCCCGCGGCGAGCGCCCCCGCCGCCCGCCCGCCGGTGACCGCGGCGGCCCCGAGCAGGGCGAGCGGGAGGGCGGCGAAGGCGAGCGGCGGCAGCAGGGAGACCGCGAGCCAGGGCCACCAGCGGCCGTTGAGCACGAGGTGCAGGGCGAGGAACACCGCCCAGCCGAGGGCGCAGGACAGCAGCACGTCGGTCACCCGTTCCCCGGCAGGGACACCCACAGGTCCTGCACCGCGTGGTCGGAGAGCTTCTCGGGCTCGTTGAACTCGTAGCGCTCGGCCTTCGCCCCGTTGCCCGTGAACGCCCAGTCGGTCCGCCAGAAAGGCTTCCAGCCGCCCTCCTCCCAGCTCGTGGGGTACGGGTCGGTGCTCACGTCCGCCGCGTCGTCGAGGCGCTCCCGGAGCGGGTCGAGGTCGGACATCGCCGCCGTCGCGTTGAAGTCACCGGCCACCACGACCGGGTTGCGGTTGGCCGCGAGGTCGGCCTCCAGGCCCGCGTACTGCGCCCGGCGCGGGGCGAACCGTTCCCGCATGTGTCGGTAGAAGGCGGCGGAGAGCAGCCCGTCCGGCATGCTGTTCCACACCGGCATGTGCACGTTGTAGAACGACACCGTCCGGCCCCTGACCCGCACGTCCGTCCGCAGCACCTTGTTCTCCCGGTACTCCGCCTGCCAGTCCGCGCCCGGCGGCAGGTCGCCGGCCGGGCCCACGGCCGGCTGCCGCAGGATCGGGAAGCGGGAGAGGGTCACCAGCTCGCCCCGGACCGCGACCTCGTAGCCCGGGAACTCCCGGCGCAGCCGCGCCAGGTCGTCGAGGGGCAGCTTGCCCCTGCGGTCGGCGGTCACGTGCTGGTACTCGTGCAGCAGATAGACGTCCGCGTCCTTCGCCTTCAGGAAGGCGTAGAAGTGGTCCTGGGTGCCGAGGAGCTGGTTCCACGAGTTGGTGTTCCAGGCGAAGACCCGCACGGAGTCCGGCCCGGGCCCCGGCTCCGACCGCCACAGCGCCGCCGGGTCGAATCCCGACTGCCCGAAGCCCACGAGCAGGGCGAGCGCGGCCGCCGCGAGGCTCCGCCACCGGGCGGCGCCCCGGGCGAGCGGGGCGAGCGCGGCGAGCAGCAGCGGGACCAGGGCGAAGGCGGCCGGCGGGACGATGCCCACCAGGTGCCCCAGCCAGATCCGGCCGTCCGCCGCCCACTCGACGAGGAGGAGGACGAGCCAGGTGAGGGCCGCGCCGAGGACGAGCCGGTTCAGGCGCCGCCGGGCCGGGGCGACCCGTACGGCTGCGGCCGGCGCGCCCGCCGGGGACTCCGTCGGCGCGAGCGTGTCAGCCACGGGAGGCCCCCGCGGCCACCCCGGCCGACGCCGCCGGGAGGTCCGGCCGGGGCTGCGGGTCGTACAGGTGCCGGAACCGCTTCGAGCACAGCCACTGCACGCCCGCGACCCCGATCGCCGCGAACACCGTCAGGTTCACCAGGAAGTTGACGGCCACGAAGTACCCGAGGAACAGCCGCCCCCGGTGCCGCCGCACCTCCCGGTACATGTCCAGATCGCCCCACACACCGAGCACGAACAGGGCGAGCGGCAGCAGCGCCCACACCGCTCCCCACAGCACCGGCGCGGCGAGCGCGGCCACCGTCAGGGGCGCGGCGAGGCTCGCACCGGCGCGCGGGCCGGTGACGAAGCCACCCTGGAGGTGCCGTCGGCCCAGGATGAGCGGGACGGCGAGCCGGGCCCGCGCGAAGACCTTGTCGAGGACGATCCGCACGGTGTCGTCGTGGTCGTGCCTGCCGCGCACCTCCAGGGAGCTGAGAACCGTGTACCGCTCCGAGATGCGGCGCCCGTAGTCCTGGTCCTCGGTGTGCCGCAGGATCGGGTTGAACGGTCCCACCTCGTCGAAGACCCGCCGGGGGATCGCCAGGATCGCGGTGTGGACGGTGTCGATGACCCCCTCGGACCTCAGCAGCAGGTAGTACTGCTGGAGCGAGCGGTACTCCTCGACCAGGCTGTCGCGGATGAGCGGCTCCGGCTCGTAGGTGCCGCAGATCGCCCCGTACCCCTGTCCGGAGCCGAGCAGTTCGACGGACTTGGCGACGGCGTCGGGGTGCATGGCGACGTCGGAGTCGAGGAAGACCAGGATCTCGCCCGAAGACAGTTCGGCGCCGAGGTTGCGGGCGACCGCGACCCCGCTGTTGACGCCGGTGGAGACCACCCGGGCGCCGGCCGCGGCGGCGATCGCGGCGGAGTCGTCGGTGGAGCAGTCGTCGACGACCAGGACCTCGATGTTCGGGTACGTCTGGGCGAGGGCGGCCTCGACGCACAGGCCGATCGAGCGGCCGTAGTTGTAGTTGGGGACGATGACGGAGACCAGCGGAACGGACATGATCGGGTTCTCCTAGAAAAGGACCTTGGCGAGGGAGAGGGCCCCCTGCCGCCACGGTTCGACACTGGTGACGCCCTCGCCCTTCTTCGCGGGGTGGGCGCCCGCGGGGAGCGCGGCGGCGGTGAGCCGCTGCTCGCGCCACCAGGCGAAGGTGCGCAGGATCGCGTCCTGGTTGGAGTGCTTCGGCCGGAAGCCGAGGACGTCCCGGGCCTTGTCGGTGGAGACGAAGCTGTCGTCGAGGAGCTTGTGCAGCAGGCGCCCGTAGACCGGGGAGAGCCCGGAGCGCTGGAGCAGGCTGAGCGCGGCGAGCGCCGGCTTGGCGGGCATGGACCGGACCCGCTTGCCGTGTCCGGCGGCGTCCAGGACGGCCTGGAAGTCCTCGCGGATCGTGCCGAACGAGGTGGCGCCCAGGTTGAACGTGTCGTCGGCCGTCGTGGCCGGCGCGTCCATCGCGGTCACGACCGCGTCGACGAGGTCGTCCACGTCGAACATCTGGATACGGACGTCGCCCCGGCCCAGGACCGGGAAGTTCCGGCCCTCCTCGGCCCACTCGAAGAGCATCGCGAACAGGCCCATCCGGCCCGGTCCGAGGAAGGTCTTGGGCCGCAGGATCGGTACGCACATCTCCCGGCCGCGGAACCGCTCGGCGACCTCCTCGGCCTCCGCCTTGGCTGCGCTGTACGTGTCGACGGGTTCGCGCGGGTACTCCTCGGGCGTGGGCACCACCTTCGGCAGCCCGTACACGGCGGTCGAGGAGATGTGCACGACCCGGGGCACGGCGTTCGCCTCGGCGGCCGTGAGGACCGCCTCGGTCCCGCCGACGATCACCGAGCGGATCATGTCGGCCGGGTAGCTGGGCAGCGCGGCGGCGCAGTGCACCACCACGTCCGCGTCCGCCGTGACCCGCTTCATCGTCACCGCGTCCCGGACGTCCGAGACGGTGTGCGTCAGGTTCTCGTGCTCCGTGCGCGGGGCCCGCAGGTCCACGCAGTGCACCTGGCGGCCGTCGCCGAGCAGCCGGTCGATCAGGGTCGAACCGAGCATGCCGGCACCGCCGGTGACCACAATGCGCTCTACCACAGCGACGACACCTTCTCCTTGACGAAACGGGTGAGCAGACGGGGCAGACCCTGGGCGAGGGTCTTGTCGAGGCAGTCCAGGAAGAACTCGACCTCGTGCGGCTCGGCGACCAGCGAGGGGGCGACCATCAGCGGGTTCTCGCCGTTGAGTGTGTAGTACGTGTAGATGCCGTGGTCCCGGTAGAGGGCGTTGACCACCGACGAGGTGATGAGCTTGGTGCGGAAGCGCGGGTCCTTCGTCATCGCGCCCGGCACCAGCTTCGTCACCAGCTCCAGGACCTTCGGGCCCTTGTGCAGGAACACCCCGTGGAGGGCGCCATGGCCGCGTACCTCGGCCACCACGTCCGGGTACTCCTTGGCGATCCGCTCGAGACCGGGGGCGAGGATCCGCTCGATGTCCCGGGCACGGGCCGGATAGTCGTCCTCGACAGCCACGTTGACGGCCTCGATGGCGGTGACCGCCTCCTCGCCGAAGCCGTAGTAGGTGGTGGACGTCGACTGGAGGAGGGCGTCCGTGAGGTTGTCGTAGGCCTTGCGGAAGACCGGCTCGCGGGCCACGAAGGCGGAGATGGAGGACTTGCCGCCGCCGAAGGACTTCGAGGTGGTGAGGATGTCCGGGACCAGACCCTCGTACCGCATGAAGTGGAAGAGGGTGCCCGTCTTGCCCCAGCCGGTGTAGATCTCGTCGAAGAGCAGCACGATGTTCTCGGCGGTGCACAACTCCCGCAGCCCGCGCAGGAACTCCTCCGAGCACTCGTTCATCGTCGACGCCGACAGCGGCTCGATGAGGATCGCGTACACGTCCGACTCGCCCTTGTCGGTGCGGAGTCCGGCGACCAGTGTGCGGACCGAGTCCAGGTCCCCGTACCGGAAGATCTCCACGCCGGGGATGCCCGGGAACTGGAACCCGGACTGGTTCTGGCCGGTCAGGCTGCCCGAGCCGAGCAGCTTGCCGTGGAAGGAGATGTCGGCGCGCAGCACCCGGGAGCGCCGGCCGCCGTGGTACTTGTACGCCAGCTTGACCGCGCCCTCGACCGCCTCCGCGCCGGAGTTGGGGAAGAACGACATGTTCAGGTCGCCGGGCAGCAGCTCCGCGAGGTTGTGGCCGAGTGCCGCGACGTACGGCGAGAAGTAGGTCTTGTGGACCTCCATGCTCCTGCGCTCCTGGAAGCGCTGCCGGGCGGCGAGGATCCGGGGGTGGTTGTGGCCGTGGTTGAGGACGCCGACGCCACCGGTGAAGTCGAGCACGCGGCGGCCGTCGCGCTGGGTGATCCAGACGCCCTCGGCGCTCTCGACGAGCTCCTGGCCGAAGCCGAAGGAGGTCATCAGGGAGACCTGGCTCTTGTTGACGTGGTCCTTGTACAGGCCGTGGACCTGCTTCGTGGTCAGCGACTCGCAGTCGTCGACGGAGTACAGCGGGGGCATGGTCAGTCCTTCGCGGGGATCGGGTGGGTGGGGGGAGCGGAACGGCGGGGGAGGGTCAGGAGGAGCGCGGCGCCTCCGACGAGGACCTCGCTGAGGGTGCAGACCACCCGGCTGGCGACGGCGACGGCGGTCGCCTCCTGCCAGGGCAGTAGGGCGGTCAGGGCCAGGAGCAGCAGGGCCTCGCGGGCACCCCAGCCGTCCGGCAGCACGACCACGAGGCTGGCGGCGGCGGTGGCCAGGGCGAAGCCGCCCACGCAGACCGGCAGCGCGGTCAGCGGTGGGGCGCCGAGCATCACGGCGAGGGCCCACAGGTGCAGCCCGCCGACCGCCCAGGAGGCGGTGGCCGAGGCGAGGGCCCGCCGCATGCCCCGGTCGCTCGCCCGGGTGCTGGGCGCCGGCCGGCGGGCGAGCCGGGCGGCGAACGCCGCCAGGCGGTGCAGCAGTCCGGGCCGTACGGCCCAGGCGACGGTGACCGCGCCCGGCAGGACCAGCCACCAGGCCTCGGCGCCGATCGTCCAGGGCGCGGCGACCGGGCCGACGGCGAGGCCGGTGAGGACGGCCACGATCAGGTTCAGCAGGAAGACGGCGAGCACGACCGGCGCGGACACCCCCGCCGCACCGCCCATCCGTAGCTGGGCGAGGACGCCCCAGACGGCCCCCGGCACGTACTTGCCGAGGTACGAGGTGAAGTAGATCCGGGTCGCTGTCCGGCCCGGCACCCCGGGGCCGAGGTCGGCGAGGAGGGTCCGCCAGGTGGCCATGGAGAGCAGGACGGCGAGGGCGTTGGCGGCCAGGGCCGCGAGGAGGTACGGGACGGAGTCGGGGCGCAGGACGAGGGCGGCGAGCTCGCCGGCCCGGCCGTACAGGGCGAAGCCGATGCCGGTGACGACGGCGACCGGGAAGAGGACGGGGAGGGCGCGGCGGAGGCGGCCGCGCGGGCGCTCGGGCTCGGTGACGGGCCCCGTGAGCGGTGGGGCGGCAGGTGCGGTGGTGGTCATGCCCGGCCTCAGGATCCGAGGTGGCTCAGCGGCCACGCGCCGGCCAGCAGCGCCGACCAGAGCAGGGCGTTGGAGACGGTCATCCGGTCGCTGAACAGCGCCCGCGAGGGGTTGCCGCCACCCGCGTCGACCACGAGCAGCTGCAGGTAGCGGGCGAGGCCGAAGAGCGCGAACGGGGCCGTGACCACCGCGACCAGCGGTCCGTGCGGGCCGAAGACCGGGCTGCCCTGCACCTGCAGGACGTAACTGACCGCCGTGAGCACCGCGGTGAAGGCGAGCAGCTGGTCGAGGAAGCCGAGGGTGTAGCCGCGCAGCGCGGGCCGGTGCAGCACCCCGCCGACCGCCATCTCGTGGCGCCGCTTGCCCAGGATCAGCAGCAGGCAGAGGGAGAAGACACAGAGGGTGAGCCAGCTCGGCACGGGGTTGCCCGAGGCCAGGCAGCCCTGGGCGAGCCGCAGGACGAAACCGAGCGCGACGATGAAGACGTCGAGCAGCGGGACGTGCTTGAGCCCCTTGCTGTACGCGGCGTTCAGCGCGACGTACGCGGCGACCGGCCACCAGTCGACGAGCGAGGCCGTCCCGGTGGACACCGTGAGTCCGACCGTCGCCGCGAGGAGGACGGCGAGGGCGGCGGCGAAGGAGACGGCGGTCGCGACGCCGATCCGGCCGGCGGCGATCGGCCGGTGCCGCTTCTCCGGGTGGCGGCGGTCCCGGTCCCGGTCGCCGAGGTCGTTGACCAGGTAGATCAGCGCGGACGCGAGGGTGAAGACACCGATCGCGGCGAGGGCTCCGCCGAGCGCGGCGCCGTCGAGGTGGGGCGCGCCGAGCAGGCCGAGGGGGACGACGACCAGGTTCTTCGTCCACTGGTGGGGCCGGACGAGGGAGGTGAGGTCGGCGAGCCGCCTGGGAGGGCGGGAGGCCGGCGGGCGGGCCGTCGGCGCCTCTCGGCCGGTGAGCGTGGGCGTGGCCATGAACGGACTCCTGGGGGGAGGGGCGTACGGGAGTGGGCGGCGGTCATCCGGTGGAGGTGAGGGAGGGAGACGGGGCGGGAGCGGGATCAGCGGCCGCGGCGTCGGGGCGGTCCGCCGGGAGGGCCTTTCTGCGGCGGCGCACGCTGGGCCCGAAGTCCGGATCGGTGAGCCAGCGGACGGTGCCCCGGGCCGCGCCGAGCACGATCGCCTGGTGCAGCACGAAGTGGACGGCGGTGAAGTGGAGGAGGAAGCCGAGGCCGCGGGTCCGCAGCGCGAACCGGCTCAGGCCCGGATCGGCGCAGGCGAAGACCAGCGCGCACAGGGCGGGGACGAGCAGCAGCCACGGGGTGAGCAGACCGAGGAGGAGGGTGGGGAGGGTGAGCGCGGCGGCGAGCACGCCGAGCGGCCGGTTGGCGGTGAGGCCGCCCTCCCTCAGCTGCCCGAGCGCCGCGATGAGCAGCTGTGAACGCCGGTACTGCTCCCGGAGCATCGCCCCGAGCCGGTCGACGTCGTCGTGCCGGCCGCGGATGGCCTCCGTCATCACGATCCGGTGGGTGCGGACGAGCCGGCCGCTGTACTCGACGTCCTCCGAGTCCCGGAGGTTCTCGTCGAAGGGCCCGGTGGCCTCGAAGACCTCCTTGCGGATCGCGCCGAGGGCGAAGAAAGCGGTGCGGACCTCGCCGACGGCGCGCCGGCGCCAGAAGTGGGCGTGCAGGGCGTGGTAGCGCTCCACGGGTCCGTCGTCGAAGAGCGGTTCGGGGTCGAGAACGCCGTGGACACAGCCGAGCCCGGGATCGTCCCGGAGCAGGTCGGCGGCGTTCGCGAGGGCCTCGGGGTGGAGGGCCGTGTCCGAGTCGAGGAAGAAGAGGATCTCGCCGCGGGCGGCGGCGGCCCCGAGGTTCCGGGCGGCGGACACCCCGCTGTTGTGGGGGTTGGCGATCAGGACGACGTCGAACTCCCGGGCGATGTCCCGGGACCCGTCGGTGCTCGCGTCGTCGACGACGATGACGTCGAGCGGGGCGTGGGTCTGGGCGAAAACCGAGGTCAGACAGGCGTGGAGGGTCTTCTCGTAGTTGTAGTTGGGGATGACGACGGACACGCTGGGACGAGCCCTGGACATGGGGGTTCCTTGGGAGGGCGGTCGGTGATTGCGGCGTGGGGGGCGCTTCAGAGCAGCCGGAAGTCTGCGATGCGATGGTGGGAGAGCTCGGGGGAGTGGCCGAGGAGGCGCCGGCAGAGCAGCAGCGCGTGGCCGACGGCTTCGATCTCGTCGGGGCCCCGGATGTAGAGGGCCAGGCGGATCGTCCGGTCGAGAACCAGCGCCCGTGCGGACTCGAAACGGTCCTGCGGACGGGCGACGCGGTGCAGCGTCTCGACGAGGAGTGCGGCGGACGGGGCCGGTGGGGGGTCGGTGTCCGGGGCGGGGTCGTCGTCCGATGCCCTCATCGAGATGCCGACGAGGTAGATGACGATCAGCCCCAGGAGAATCCGTTGTCGCTGTCGTTCGTCTGCGCGGTGGCGGTGGCGGTGGCGGTGGCGGTGGCGGTGGCGGTGGCGGGCGCGGTCGCGGTCGCGGCCGGTACGCCGTCGGCGACCGCCGGGGCTCCCGCCGACGCCGGCTCCGCCGCCAGGACGAGGGTCAGCGCGGCCGCGGCGGGGACGAGCAGGGCGAGGACGGGGCGGACCTGAACGCGGGCGAAAGCGGCGAAACGGGCGCTGGCGAGCATGGCGGAACTGCCTTCCTGGCGATGGGGTCGAGGAGTGTCGGGGGCGGTTCTCCCGGCGCCGCTCCCGGGCTCTTCCGGGCGGCTCCGACAGGTCCAAGACTGGCCCGCCGGGGGTGCCCTGTCACCGGAGTACGGCTGGCGCCAAGTGCGTGGCCGTTAGGAGCCAGCCGGTACGGACGGCCGCCGCGCGCCGCTGATCTGGGGGTTTCGGGGAGGCGTCACGTTCCTGCCAGGCGGAAGGTGCCGGGCGGCCGTCATCTCCTCGCGCGGCCCCGGATCCCGTTCGTACGGCCCTGGAATCCCTTCGGGCGGCCCCGCCATCGCTTCGTAGGGCCCCGGAATGCCTTCGTACGGCCTCCGGAGGCGCCGAACGGCCGCACCCGGTGGGGTGCGGCCGTTCGTGTGGTGCGGTGGTGGCGTCGGCGCTCAGCCGTTGGGGCGCTTGAGGCGCGCCACGAACTTGTACCGGTCGCCGCGGTAGACCGACCGTACCCACTCGACCGGCTCGCCGTCGGCGTCCAGCGAGTGGCGGGAGAGCATCAGCATCGGCAGGCCCACGTCCGTACCGAGCAGGCCGGCCTCGCGCGGGGTGGCGAGGGAGGTCTCGATGGTCTCCTCGGCCTCGGCGAGGTGCACGTCGTACACCTCGGCGAGGGCGGTGTACAAGGAGGTGTACTTCACAAGCGAGCGGCGCAGCGCGGGGAAGCGCTTTGCGGAGAGATGGGTGGTTTCGATCGCCATCGGCTCCCCGCTCGCGAGGCGCAGCCGCTCGATGCGGAGCACCCGTCCGCCGGCCGAGATGTCGAGCAGCCCGGCGAGCGTGTCGTCGGCGGTGACATAGCCGATGTCGAGGAGCTGCGAGGTGGGCTCCAGGCCCTGGGCCCGCATGTCCTCGGTGTACGAGGTGAGTTGGAGCGCCTGGGAGACCTTGGGCTTGGCCACGAAGGTGCCCTTGCCCTGGATGCGCTCCAGTCGGCCCTCGACGACCAGCTCCTGGAGGGCCTGGCGCACGGTGGTGCGCGAGGTGTCGAACTCGGCGGCGAGCGTGCGCTCCGGGGGGACCGGTGTGCCGGGCGGCAGGGTCTCCGTCATGTCGAGCAAATGCCGCTTCAGTCGGTAGTACTTGGGCACGCGCGCGGTACGGGTGGGTGCCCCGCCCTCCGACTCCGTGCTGCCCGCGTCCGTGGCCATTGCCTGCCTTCCCGACTCCTGTGCTGCTGCCGTCACCGGCTCCTCCGTCTGTCGCGGCTCACATGGTGGCACGGACCGGTCACGGGTCGTCGCCCTCCCTCAGGTGTCGGTCCGATAACGGACGCGACTGCCCTTCTTATACACCCTTGACACCCCTAAAGGTCTAGGCCAAGCTCCGGGTACTGGTCTAAACCATTAAAGACCAGGTCCCAGCCCCACGAGCACTACCTGACGTATGTCTTCGCGCGGTGGGCAGGGGTTGCAGGCATCCCTGAGGAGGGTGGCGTGAAGCGCAAGCTCATCGCGGCGATCGGCGTCGCAGGCATGATGGTCTCTATCGCTGCGTGTGGTTCCGACAGTGACAAGGGCAAGGACGGCGCCAAGGCGTCGGCCGGGGGCGACAAGACCCTGACCGTCTGGGTCATGGACGGTTCCGCGCCGGACGCGTGGATGGCCGACGTGAACAAGGCCTTCGAGGCCAAGCACCCGGGCGTCAAGGTCAAGGTCGAGAAGCAGATCTGGAACGGCATCCAGGAGAAGGTCACCACCGCGCTCTCCGAGGACACCCCGCCGGACGTTCTGGAGCTCGGCAACACCCAGACCGCGGGCTACGCCGTGACCGGCGGCCTCGCCGACCTGTCGGGTGACAAGGCCACGCTGGGCTACGACGCCTGGAACAAGGGCATGGTCGCCTCCAACGAGCTGGACGGCAAGCTCTACTCGGCCCCCTGGTACGCCGCCAACCGTGTCGTCGTCTACGACAAGGCCGCCTTCAAGAAGGCCGGTGTCACCCCGCCCAAGACCCGCGCCGAGTGGATCGAGGGTCTGAAGAAGCTCAAGGCGTCCGACCCGAAGTCGCAGGCGATCTACCTGCCGGGCCAGTCCTGGTACGTCCTCGCCGGCCTCATCTGGGACGAGGGCAGCGACCTCGCGGTCAAGGACGGCGACAAGTGGAAGGGCAACCTGTCCTCCCCCGAGGCCGTCAACGCCATGAACTTCTACAAGGAGCTGGCGTCCTACTCCACCGCTCCGAAGGACAAGGACGAGGCGACCCCGCAGCAGTCCACCGACATCGTCCCCAAGGGCGGCGTGGCGTCCTGGATCGGTCTCGGCTGGGAGGCCGGCGGCGCGATCGACGCCATGAAGAAGGCCGGCAAGACCGCCGACTTCGGTTACTTCCCGATCCCGGGCAAGACCGCCGACAAGCCGGGCTCCGTCTTCCTCGGCGGCTCGAACCTCGCCATCGCCGAGCGCTCCAAGAACAAGGACCTCGCGAAGGAGTGGCTGGCGCTCGCCGCCGGCAAGGAGTACATGACGAAGTACGCCGCCGCCACCGAGGGCGCGCTGCTTCCGAACACCGACTCCGCGCAGTTCAAGCCGGCCGCCGGCTCCTTCGCCGAGGCCATGGCCGCCTCCTCCGCCTCCGGCAAGGTCACCCCGGTGACCCCGGGCTGGGCGAACGTCGAGACCGCCCCGAACCCGATCAAGGACTTCATGACCAAGGTCCTGAAGGGCGAGGACGCCAAGACCGCCGGTGAAGCGGCCGACAAGGTCATCAACGAGCGGATCAACCAGCAGTAATCAGCAGCACCAGCAGTAATCCGTAGCCCGGTGGTGCGGCCGGTCACGCACCGGCCGCACCATCGGCGCTTCACGAGTGATCAGCGGCCCGCTCCCCCGGGCCGCGCCCCGGTGGGCGCGGGAGCCCCAGAACCGCGAGGAATAAGACCATGACCGTGGACTCCCAGGGGACGGCGACCGCCGATCCTCAGGACGCGCCCGGGAGGGCGGCAGGGAAGTCTCAGACTCCGCCACCCCCTTCGGGCCCGAAGGAAGTCCTTAAGCCTTCGCGCGGCAGACGATCCCTGCCCAGCGGGTGGCTGCCGTACCTGCTCGTCGCGCCGGCCCTGCTGTCCATGGCGGTGCTGCTGCTCTACCCGCTGATCCGCAATGTGATCCTCTCCTTCCAGGAGCTCAACCGGAAGGAGTTCATCACCCGCGAGACCGTCTGGACCGGCTTCGACAACTACACCGAGCTCCTCGGTGACCCGGACTTCTGGACCGTCGTCGTCCGGAGCGTCGTCTTCACCGCCGTCAACGTCGCACTCATCATGGCGATCGGCACGGGCGTGGGCCTGCTGCTCAACCGCCTGGGCAAGAAGATGCGACTGGTCCTCTCGCTGGCCCTGATGTTCGCCTGGGCCATGCCGATCGTCGCCTCCGTCACCGTCTTCCGCTGGCTCTTCGACGAGCAGTTCGGCGTCGTGAACTGGCTGATGCGCACCCTGGGCTTCGACGGCTACGAGCAGCACAACTGGTTCGAGACCGGGTTCTCCACCCTCGTCATCATCATGATCCTGCTGGTCTGGGGCTCCATCCCGTTCGTCGCCCTCAACATGTACGCCGCCCTGACCACCATCGGGTCCGAGCTGTACGAGGCCGCGAAGATGGACGGCGCCAGCGGCTGGCGCACCTTCTGGGCCGTGGTCTTCCCGAACCTGAAGTCCTTCTTCATGATCACGACGTTCCTGGAGATCATCTGGATCTTCAAGGCGTTCGCCCAGGTCTACGCCATGAACCAGGGCGGCCCCGACCGCGGCTCCGAGACGCTCCCCGTCTTCGCCTACATCGAGGGCGTCGGCCAGTTCCACTACGGTGTCGCCGCCGCCATCTCCATCCTGACGATCGTGATGCTCATCGCGGTCATGTCCTTCTACTTCCGCCTGATCCTGAAGCAGGAGGAGGAGCTGTGAGCGCCACCACCGAGACTCCGCAGAAGCTGCGCACCAGGAGGCCGCTCACGGTCGGCGTGGTCGCGAAGAACCTCACCGCCCTCGTTCTCGCGGTCGTCTTCGTCTTCCCCGTGTACTGGATGTTCTCGTCCTCGCTCAAGCCGCAGCACGAGATCATGACGAAGGACCCCGTCTTCGTCTTCACGCCGACGTTCGAGAACTACTCGACCGCGACCGGCGTCGACCTGTTCTGGACGTACGTCACCAACAGCCTCATGGTCACCATCGGCGCCGTACTGCTGGCCCTTCTCGTCGCGCTGGCCGCGAGCTTCGCGATCGCCCGCATGAGGTTCAAGGGGCGCAAGGGCATCGTCCTCATCGTGATGATGGCGCAGATGGCCCCCTGGGAGGTCATGGTCATCGCGATGTACATGATCTCCCGTGAGAACGACATGCTGAACAGCATTCCGATGCTCACGCTCATCTACTTCGTCATGGTCCTCCCCTTCACGATCTGGACCCTGCGCGGCTTCATCGCCGCCGTCCCGGTCGAGCTGGAGGAGGCCGCGCAGATCGACGGCTGCACCCGGGGCCAGGCGTTCCGCAAGGTGATCTTCCCGCTGCTCGCCCCCGGCCTGATGTCGACCTCGCTCTTCGGCTTCATCACCGCCTGGAACGAGTTCGCCATGATCCTCATGCTGAACAAGGAGAAGGAGTCGCAGACGCTGACGCTCTGGCTGACCCAGTTCCAGACCGCGTTCGGCAGCGACTGGGGCGCCACCATGGCCGCCTCGACGCTCTTCGCGCTTCCCGTGCTCGTCGTCTTCCTCTTCCTCCAGCGCAAGGCCGTCGGCGGCATGACCGCCGGCGCGGTGAAGGGATAAGGGCTCCCCATGACCACACTCGTACACGGCACGGACACCCTGACCCGTGACGCGCTCACGGTGCTCCAGCCCGGGTTCGTCGGCACCACCGCGCCCGACTGGCTGCTCCGCCGCATCGGCGAGGGACTGTCGTCCGTCGGCCTGTTCGGCCGGAACATCGTCAGCCCCGAGCAGCTCACCGCGCTCACCGCGCAGCTGCGGGCCGAGCGGGACGACGTCCTCGTCGCCATCGACGAGGAGGGCGGCGACGTCACCCGCCTGGAGGTCAAGCAGGGCTCCTCGTTCCCCGGCAACTACGCCCTGGGCAGCGTCGACGACGTCGAGCTCACCCGGGCCGTGGCCCGTGAACTCGGCCGCCGGCTCGCGGCCTGCGGCGTCGACCTCAACTGGGCGCCGTCCGCCGACGTCAACTCCAACGCCGAGAACCCGGTCATCGGCGTCCGGTCCTTCGGGCCGGACCCGGACCTGGTGGCCCGGCACACCGTGGCGTACGTCGACGGCCTCCAGGGCGTCGGGATCGCGGCCTGCACCAAGCACTTCCCCGGACACGGCGACACGAACGTGGACTCCCACGACGCGCTGCCCCGGATCGATGTGGACCTCGCCACACTGCACGCCCGTGAGCTGGTGCCTTTCCGCGCGGCCGTCGCCGCGGGTACCAAGGCGGTCATGAGCGCGCATATTCTGCTCTCCGCGCTCGACCCCCACCGTCCGGCCACCCTGAGCCCGCAGATCCTCACCGGTCTGCTGCGCCAGGAGCTGGGCTTCGAGGGGCTGATCGTCACCGACGGCATGGAGATGCAGGCCGTCGCGGCGACGTACGGCATCGAGCGTGGATCCGTCCTCGCCATCGCCGCGGGCGCCGACGCCATCTGCGTCGGCGGCGGGCTGTGCGACGAGGACACCGTGCTGCAGCTGCGCGACGCGCTCGTCACTGCGGTACGGACCGGTGAACTGCCCGAGGAGCGGCTGGCCGACGCCGCGGCGCGCGTGCGCGCCCTGGCGGCCTGGACCCAGGCGCACCGGGCCAGGGGGGCTGAATCGGTGTCGGGCGCGGCAGTGCAGGAGGGGACCGCGCCCGGCACCGACATCGGACTCGTCGCCGCCCGCAGGGCCCTGAAGGTGACCCGGGGGAAGCAGCCGTACACCCCGATGGGCAGCGCCCCCTACGTGGCCTCCTTCACCCCCGTCGCGAACTTCGCCGTCGGTGACGAGACCCCCTGGGGCATCGCCGCCGAACTGGAGCGGCTGCTGCCCGGCACGGAGACCGGCTCCTACGCCGACTCCTCGGTGGATGCCCTCCTCGCCGCCGCGGGGGAGCGCCGGATCGTGGCGGTCGTCCGCGACGCCCACCGGCACGCGTGGATGACCGAGGCCCTGGACGCCCTGGTCGCGGCCCGCCCCGACACCGTCGTGGTCGAGATGGGCCTCAACGAGGCGGAGTCCCGCGGGGCCCTGCACATCGCCACGCACGGCGCGGCCCGGGTCTGCGGCCGCGCGGCCGCCGAGGCCGTCGCCGGAACCGGCGCCTGACCGGACGGCGCCTGACGGGACGTACGCGAAGGGGCCCGGCACCTGAACAGGTGCCGGGCCCCTTCGTCGTGCACGGGGATTCCGGGCGGTTCAGATGCCCTGCCAGGCGGGCTTGTTCGCGAAGGTGTGACGGAAGTAGTCCGCGAGCTTCAGCTTGGAGGCGGCGGCCTCGTCCACCACGACCGTGGCGTGCGGGTGCAGCTGCAGCGCGGAGGCCGGCACGAGCGCCGCCACCGGGCCCTCGACGGTCTGCGCCACGGCCTCGGCCTTGCCCTCACCGGTGGCGAGCAGCACCAGGTGACGGGCCTCCAGGATGGTGCCGATGCCCTGGGTGATGACGTGGTGCGGCACCTGCTCGATGTCGTTGTCGAAGAAGCGGGCGTTGTCCACGCGGGTCTGCTCGGTGAGCGTCTTGATCCGGGTGCGGGAGGCGAGCGAGGAGCACGGCTCGTTGAAGCCGATGTGCCCGTCGGTGCCGATGCCGAGGATCTGCAGGTCCACGCCACCGGCCTCGGAGAGCGCCGTGTCGTAGGCCTCGCAGGCCGCCAGGACGTCCTCGGCGGAGCCGTCGGGGCCCATGAAGGCCTCCGGGGAGAGCCCGAGCGGCTCGACGACCTGGCGGAGCACGGTGGAGCGGTACGACTCGGGGTGGCCCGAGGGCAGTCCCACGTACTCGTCCAGCTGGGCGATCCGGGCCCGCGAGGCGTCGACGGAACCGGCCTGGACCTGGGCGATCAGGGCGTCGTAGATGGGCAGCGGAGTCGAGCCGGTGGCCACGCCGAGCAGCGCGTCGGGCTTGCGGCGCAGGAGGCCGGCGATGCCGTCCGCGATGAGCTCGCCGCCCGCCTTGGCGTCCTTGACGATGACAACTTCCACGCTGTGCCTGCCGATCTGGTGAGGGGCTGGTGAGGAGCCATGTGGTATAGACCAATCAAGCCAAATCTAGCAGAGGAGGGGCCTTCCCCTCATGCCGTTCCGCCCCCCGGACGCCCCCGCCGCCTCCATCGTCGGCCGCCCGTCTCCCACCAGCCACTCGAGCCCCTCGGGCCCCTGGGATCAGAGCAGGGAGCCCCCCGTCGCGTCGATCCACTGCCCGGTCACCCAGCGCCCGTCGTGCGAGGCCAGGAAGGCCACCACGTCGGCTATGTCCTCCGGGGTGCCGACCTTGCCCAACGCCGACATCGCCGCCGCTCCCGCCCAGGCCTCGTCGTTCCCCCGCAGCCAGCCCGCGTTGATGTCGGTGTCCACGATGCCCGGCGCCACCGCGTTGACCGTGATCCCGCGCGAGCCCAGCACCTTCGCCAGATAGCGGGTGAACACGTCGAGCGCGCCCTTCGACATCGCGTACGCCATGAGGTCCGGCATCGCCGCCGTGTGCGAGAGGCCCGTCGAGACGTTCACGATCCGGCCCCCGTCCCGCAGCCGCTCCATGCCGAGCTGCGCGAGGAAGAACGGTGCCCTGGCGTTGACGGCGAAGACCCGCTCGTACTCCTCGGCGCCGATCGTCGCGAAGGGTGCGGAGGCCCCGATCCCCGCGTTGTTCACCAGGATGTCCAGGCCGTCCGCGTGGGCGTCGAACGCGGCCCACAGTGCCTCCGCGTCCCCCTGGACCCCCAGCTCCTGCCCGATGGCGAAGGCCTCGCCGCCGGCGGCCTCGATCGCCGCGACCGTCTCCTTCGCCGCCGCCTCGTTGCTCCCGTAGTGCACCGCGACCCGCGCGCCCTCCCGGCCGAGCCGCTGGGCGATCCCCCGTCCGATGCCCCGGCTGCCACCTGTCACCAGCGCTGTCCTCCCGGCCAGCCTCCCGGTCCGGTCCTCCGTGGTCCTGCTGTCGAGCACGCCCATGACGACGCCCCCCTCATTTCTGTAGCGGTCGTTACGGAAAGACCGTACCCCACTTCCGTAGCACTCGCTATAGAATTCACTCCATGGTGACGACACCGCGTGGCCGCCCCCGCTCCTTCGACCGGCTCACGGCCCTGGAGAAGGCCACGATGGCCTTCTGGGAGCACGGCTACGAGACGACGTCCGTCGCCGATCTCACCCGCGCCATGGGCATCAGCGCCCCCAGCCTCTACGCGGCCTTCGGCGACAAGAAGACGCTGTTCGAGGAGGTCGTCGAGGCGTACGCCGGCTCGTACGGCTCGTACGGCGACCGGGCCTTCGCGGAGGAGGCGACCGCCCGCGGCGCCATCGGCCGGGTCCTGAGCGAGAGCGCCGAGCTCTTCACGGAGAGCGGCCACCCCCGGGGCTGCCTGATGATCTCCGCCGCGGTCAACTGCTCGACCCCCGAGGTCGAGGAGGCCCTGCGCGAGCGCAGGAACCGCAACCTGGCCTCCTTCGAGACCCGGATACGTCAGGACATCGCCTCGGGGGAGCTGCCGGCCGACACCGACGCCCGCGCCCTCGCCCGCTTCAGCGGCGCCGTCCTCCAGGGGCTGTCCCAGCAGGCCCGCGACGGGGCGACGAGGGAGGAGCTGGCGGCCGTCGCGGCGACGGCGATGCTGGCCTGGCCGCCGCGGCGCACGGAGGAACCGCGGCAGATGGGGCGCGCGGAACAGGGGTAGGGCGCAGAGGATCGGTTCGGCTGCCGAGCGGCTCCGGAAACACCCGCGGGCCGCGGCGCCCGGCGGGACCCTCAGCCCGCCCGGCACCGCAGCCCGGAGTTTTGCTCCGGCCGGGGGTGTGCGGTCCCTCGGCCGTGTGGGAGGTCTCGACGCAGTCAGGGCAGAGAGCGTCGGGTACCTCGTTCCATCCTCCTGTGCGGGGAGGATGGAGGTCTATCGCATTCATTGTGGACTAGACCATTCTTGTCTGTCCATCCACAGGAACACGGTCCTTCCTGGCCCATCCTCCAGCACGGAGCCCCGGAGATCCAGGTTCACCGCCCCTTTATTCCGCGGGTACGCTCGCACCGTGCCCTCCATGAACGACCTCGTGCGCCAGCACACCGCCCTGAGCGACTCGGACCTCGAGTGGCTCCACCTGCTGGTGTCGGAGTGGCAGCTGCTCTCCGACCTCTCCTTCGCCGACCTCGTCCTCTGGGTCCCGACCCTCGACGGAACGCGGTACGTCTCCGTCGCGCAGATGCGGCCGAACACCGGCCCCACCTCCTACCAGGACGACATGGTCGGCCATCTCGTGCCGCGCGGCCGCCGCCCGCTGCTCGACGCCGCGCTCGACGAGGGCAGGATCGTCCGCGAGGGCGACCCGGAGTGGCGCGAGGAGGTCCCGGTACGGGTCGAGTCCATCCCCGTCCGCCGCGAGGGCCGCGTCCTCGGCGTCATCGCCCGCAACACCAACCTCCTGACCGTCCGCACCCCCTCCCGCCTGGAGCTCACCTACCTCCAGTCGGCGTCCGACCTCGCCCAGATGATCGCGGCCGGGACCTTCCCCTTCCCCGGCGAACAGGTCGACATGGACTCCTCGCCCCGCGCCGGCGACGGACTCGTCCGCCTCGACGCCGAGGGCATCGTCCAGTACGCCTCGCCCAACGCCCTCTCCGCGTACCACCGGCTCGGCCTCGCCGCCGACCTCGTGGGCCAGCACCTCGGCCAGATCACCGCCGAACTCGCCCCCTCCCGCGGACCGGTGGACGAAGCCCTGGTCACGCTGGCCTCCGGCTACGCGCCGCGCGAGTTCGAGGTCGAGGGGAACGGCGGTGTGATCCAGCTCAGGGCCATTCCGCTCAAGCCGAAGGGCACCCGCATCGGTTCGCTCGTCCTGCTCCGGGACGTCACCGAACTGCGCCGCCGCGAGCGCGAGTTGATCACCAAGGACGCCACCATCCGGGAGATCCACCACCGGGTGAAGAACAACCTCCAGACGGTGGCCGCCCTGTTGCGCCTGCAGGCCCGCAGGATGGACTCCGAGGGCGGCCGTGAGGCCCTCAACGAGGCCGTGCGGCGCGTCGGTTCGATCGCGATCGTCCACGAGACGCTGTCCCAGAACCTGGACGAGCGGGTGGAGTTCGACGAGATCGCCGACCGCGTGATCGCGATGGTCGCCGAGATCTCCCCGGGCCGGGTGACCTGCCGGCGCAACGGCCGCTTCGGCATTCTCGACGCCGAGGTCGCGACCCCGCTCTCGATGGTCCTCACCGAGATCCTCCAGAACGCCCTGGAACACGCGTTCGCCCCGGGTGACGAGGGCGCCGTCGAGGTCACCGCCGTACGGGGCGAACCCAGGCCCGACGCCCGGCTCCTGATCACGGTCCAGGACGACGGCCGCGGTCTGCCCGAGGGATTCGACCCGCAGCGGGCCGGCAACCTCGGTCTGCAGATCGTACGGACCCTGGTGGAAGGGGAGTTGGGCGGATCCTTCGACATGCTGCCGGGCGCCGAGCGCGGTACGAAGGTGGTCCTCGACATCCCCGTGCAGCCGCTGAAGTGAGGAACACAGCAGCGAGCCCCGGACCGAAGAAGTCGGTCCGGGGCTCGAATGCTGTGGGTTACTGCTGCGCGCTGCGGCTCAAGGGCGGTGATTGCATACGCGATGTATGCGCCGCTCGCCTCAGGCTGTCGGTGGGCGTCAGGCGCTGGCGTTACGCGCCCGGTTGCGAGCGGCACGGCGCTTCATCGCGCGGCGCTCGTCCTCGCTGAGGCCACCCCAGACGCCGGAGTCCTGGCCGGACTCGAGCGCCCACTGCAGGCACTGCTCCATGACGGGGCAGCGGCGGCAGACGGCCTTGGCTTCCTCGATCTGCAGCAGCGCAGGACCGGTGTTGCCGATGGGGAAGAACAGCTCGGGGTCTTCCTCACGACAAACGGCGTTGTGACGCCAGTCCATGGCTGCTACCTCTCTAGGGTGTTACAAGCTGGTTGCTTGTGAATGTGAACGCTTTCACGAATCCCCCCGCAAGGGAAGGGCCGACTGCCAGGTGAACTGGTGTGGTCCTAAGACTGAGGAGGGGTTCTGGCTCTCAGTGGAGGCCGGTGTTGCGGGCCGTCCCGATCGCCAAGAAGAGACTCCCAAACCCCAGCAACGGATACAACCCCTTCCGGAAAGTTTTTTTTGATTCCTCGGTGTCGGCTAGGTCACAGCCGTACTTCTAAGGGGTGGATGCGCGCCTAAACGTTCGAGTGAAAGGACTTTAGGCCCTTCCACTCACACAATCACACGCAGTGCACGGCGTACGCCTGTGAACGTCACGCTCGTACGCAGTCCCAGGTGGTCTCCGTCCATCTGCAGGGGGAGGGGAACCTTGGAATGCAAGGTGAAGTCGGTCAGGTCGTGCAGAGTTGCCGCATGCTTGCCGCGCGGCCCTCGTTCCGGGGTCGAGGTGAGCAGCTGGGTGGCGTACCGGGCCACCGCCGGGGTGGAGAGACGGCGCAGTCCGAGGACGTCCAGCGCGGTTTCGAAGGAGGCCTCCGGGGACGCGTACACCGGGCGATTGCCCAGGTAGGTCCAGGGGGAGGTGTTGCAGATTATGGAGAGGACCAGGTCCTCGACCGGCTCGGCGCCGGGGCGCTCCAGGGTGATCGTGCCGTGCCGGCGGTTCGGTTCCTCCAGGAACTGGCGCACCACCTGGCGCAGATAAAGGGCGTGGGTGGATCTCTTCCCGCGTTCCCGCTGCTGTTCGACCCGGCCGATGACGCTGGCGTCGAAACCGAGACCGGCGCAGAAGGTGAACCAGCGGGAGGGGACGGATTCGTCCTCCGTGCCCGGTGTTCCCGAGGCGAGACCGAGGCTCACTGTGCGTGCGCGCCGCTCACGCATCGCGTCGAGCAGGGCGCCGGTCGCCTCCACGGCGTCGTTCGGCAGTCCGAGGGCGCGGGCGAAGACGTTCGTCGATCCGCCGGGGACGACCGCGAGGCCCGGGAGCCGGTCGGGGTCGGGCCCGCCGTGCAGCAGTCCGTTGACGACCTCGTTCACCGTGCCGTCGCCGCCGAGGGCCACGACCAGGTCGATGGTGCCGGAGTCCGCGGCCCGTCGGGCGAGGTCCCGCGCGTGCCCGCGGTACTCGGTGGTGACCGCCTCCAGCTTCATCTCGCTCGCCAGCGCGTGGATGAGCACGTCACGGGTGCGGGCACTGGTGGTGGTGGCTGCCGGGTTGACCACGAGAAGTGCGCGCATGAGCGCCAGGGTACCTACCCGGCGGTACCGGGCCCAGTCCAGCCCGAACCCTGGACGTATCCACCCGCCCTCGGGCAAGCGCGACCACCCGGGTCGGGTGCCGCGTCCGCGGGCCTCGCCTGCGTGCTGCCGCCCGGCTCCGCCTACGTCCTCCCGCCCGGCCTCGCCGACGTGCTCCCCGGCTCCGCCTACGTCCTCCCGCCCGGCTCCACCGGCCTGCCTCGCCCGGCTTCCGGCGGGCCGGGCGGCCCCCGCTACCCTGCCCTGTATGAGCAGTCCCGCTGAGAGCAGCACGGAGCAGACCCCCCGCCCCGCCCGACTCGCCGCCGCGGCGGCCGTGGCCGGTGTCGAGGCCCTCGGCCTCTTCGTCGGGGGTGTCTACATGCTGGTGCACGCACTGACCGGGACGTCCGAGGACCTCACCGGTGCCGCGACGGGCGCTGTGACGCTCGTCGCACTCGGGCTCATCCCGCTCGCCGCCGCCCGCGGCCTGTGGACGCGCCGTTCCTGGAGCCGCGGTCCGGCCGTGATCACCCAGATCCTGGCCCTGCCGGTCGCCTGGCAGATGATCCAGGCGAACAGCGTGATGATCCCGGCCGGCGTCGTCCTCGGACTCCTGGCCCTCACCGGGCTCGTCCTCCTGGTGAACCCGGCCACGACCGAGGCGCTCGGCATCCGGCGCCCCGGTCAGGACACCACGTAGCGGTCCCTCACTCCTCCACGAGGAGCTTCTCCCGCAGCTGCGCCAGGGTCCGGGCCAGCAGCCGGGACACGTGCATCTGCGAGATGCCGACCTCCTGCGCGATCTGCGACTGGGTCATGTTCCCGAAGAAGCGAAGCAGCAGGATCCGCTTCTCCCGGGGCGGCAGGTCCTCCAGCAGCGGCTTGAGCGACTCGCGGTACTCCACCCCCTCCAGGGCCTCGTCCTCCGCGCCGAGCGTGTCCGCCACCGCGGGCGACTCGTCGTCCGTGTCGGGGACGTCCAGGGAGAGCGTCGAGTAGGCGTTCGCCGACTCCAGACCCTCCAGGACCTCCTCCTCCGAGATCCCGAGCCGCTCGGCCAGCTCGTGCACGGTCGGCGAGCGGCCGTGCTGCTGGGAGAGCTCCGCCGTCGCCGTGGTCAGCGAGAGCCGCAGCTCCTGGAGCCGGCGCGGCACCCGGACCGCCCAGCCCTTGTCACGGAAGTGGCGCTTGATCTCGCCGACGACCGTCGGGGTCGCGTACGTCGAGAACTCGACGCCGCGCTCCGGGTCGAACCGGTCCACCGACTTGATCAGACCGATGGTCGCGACCTGCGTCAGGTCGTCCAGCGGCTCGCCGCGGTTGCGGAAACGCCGGGCCAGGTGCTCCACCAGTGGCAGGTGCATCCGCACCAGCTGGTTGCGCAGCTCGGCCTTCTCCAGGGAACCCTCCGGCAGCTCACGCAGCGTGACGAAGAGCGCGCGGGCGCCGCTCCGGTCGTGCGGGTCCGGGGTGACGGGGACGTCGGGGACGTCGTCGGGCTCGTCCCCGTCCTCCGCCTTCTCCGTCTCCGCGACCGTCTCCGTGACCGTCTCCGCGGCCGTCCCGGCGACGGCCCCGGTGACCGTCTCCGCGGTCGCCGCCGCGCCCCCGCCCGCCTCGGAGGAGCCCTCCGCACGCGCGGGGCCCCGGGGGGCCTCGGAGACGCCTGGTGTCTCGGGAACCTCGTGGTGCTGCTCGTGCTCGCTCATCTGGTCCGCCTGCTCCGTAGCGACCTCATACGGCCGTGCCTGCTGCTCAGGGATGCCGGCCGTCGCGTCCCCGCGCCTCACGCCGGGCCTGGCCCCGCGCCGCGCTGTTTGTACAGGCTGATCGAGACCGTACGGTCATCGGCCACCGACGATTCCACCTTCCCGGCCAGTGCCGACAGCACCGTCCAGGCGAAGGTGTCCCGCTCGGGCGCCCGGCCGTCCGTGGTCGGGGCGGAGACGGTCACGTCGAGGGAGTCGTCGACCAGCCGGAAGACACAGCTGAGGACGGATCCCGGCACGGCCTGCTGGAGCAGGATGGCGCAGGCCTCGTCGACCGCGATCCGCAAGTCCTCGATCTCGTCGAGGGTGAAGTCCAAGCGCGCCGCGAGGCCGGCCGTGGCCGTACGCAGCACGGACAGATAGGCACCCGCAGCGGGCAGCCGGACTTCCACGAAGTCCTGGGTCCCGGGCTCGCCTGCGATCTGGGACACCCTCACCTCCAAGGTGGCACAAGCTCATTCGGGGCTCGGGGGGAGAGGCCCCCGAACCGGGCGGTACGCAGGGGGCTGCGCAGTCCGCCGTGACGCTATCGCGATCCGTCCCGCCGTGTCGCCGCGCACCCCTGCCCCCACCGGCCCCCCGGTCCCCGGTCGTCACCCATGGTAGGCCCATGGGTACGTACGGTGGGTAGGGGGCTGCGGGGGCCGAAAGCGAGCGACCGGCGGAGGGGTGACGTACCCAACCGTGGGGCGGGCGAATCGTCGAACGGCCGAATCGCCGGACGGTCGGACCATCGGTCCGGCCGGGGACTCAGACGATCGACCCGTCCACGAAGCACCAGCGCCAGGCCTCGCCCGGCTCGAAGGTCCGCATCACCGGGTGCCCCGTCGTGGAGAAGTGCCCCGTCGCGTGCTGCCCCGCCGAGGAGTCGCAGCAGCCCACGTGCCCGCAGGTCAGACAGAGCCGCAGCTGGACCGGATGCGTACCGTCCGCCAGGCACTCCGGGCAGGTGTCGGCCAGCGGCGCCGGTTCGGGGCGCGGCATTTCGGCAACGTGCGGGCACTCGCTCATGATGGCCAGGTTACGTTGCGGGACGAGACGGGGACGGGCATGGACGCTCTACAGCTGGTGGCACTCGTGGCGGCGAGCGCGGCGATCGCGGGACTCGCCCGCAGGACCCCGGTGCCCGCACCGCTCCTCCTGGTCGCCGCCGGTCTCGCCGCCGCCTACGTCCCCGGAGTGCCGGACTACACCCTCGACCCGCACATCGTGCTGCCGCTGATCCTGCCCCCGCTCCTCTACACGGCGGCCGTCGACTCCTCGTACCTCGACCTGCGGGCCAACATCCGGCCCGTCGCGCTGCTCTCCGTCGGGTACGTCCTCTTCGCCACCGTGGCCGTGGGCTGGCTCGCGTACGTCTTCGTGCCCGATCTGCCGCTCACCGCCGCCCTGGTGCTCGGCGCGGTCGTCGCCCCGCCGGACGCGGTCGCCGCCACCGCCATCGCCCGCAAGCTCGGCCTGCCGAACCGGATCACCACGATCCTCCAGGGCGAGTCCCTGGTGAACGACGCGACCGCCATCACCGCGTACAAGGTCGCCCTCGCGGCCGCCGTCGGCGAGGGCCTGAGCTGGGCCGGCGGCCTCGGGGAGTTCGCGCTCGCGGCCCTCGGCGGCATCGGCGTCGGCCTGGTCCTCATGGTCCCCATCCACTGGCTGCGCCGGCACCTCGGCGACTCCCTCCTGCAGAACACGCTCTCCCTCCTCATCCCCTTCGTCGCCTACGCGGCGGCCGAGGAGGTCCACGCCTCCGGAGTCCTGGCCGTCGTCGTGGTCGGCCTCTTCCTGGGCCACCGCGCCTGGCAGGTCGACTTCGAGACCCGCCTCCAGGAGGAGGCCGTCTGGAAGATGGTCGCCTTCGTCCTGGAGTCCGCCGTCTTCGCCCTGATCGGCCTTCAGCTGCCGTACGTGGTCCAGGAACTCGGGCCGTACGGGATCGGCGAGGCGGCCTGGTACGCGGCCGGGGTGTTCGTCGCGGTGGTCGTGGTCCGGTTCGTCTGGGTCTATCCGGCGACCTTCCTGCCCCGCCTCTCCGCCCGGATCAGGGAACGCGAGCCGGAGGTGGACTGGAGGGCCCCGCTCGTCGTCGGCTGGGCCGGCATGCGCGGGGTGGTCTCGCTCGCCATCGCCTTCTCCATCCCCGTGGTCACCGACGGCGTGGAGTTCCCGGCCCGCAACCTCGTCCTCTTCCTCACCTTCACCACCGTCATCGGCACGCTGGTCGTGCAGGGCCTCACCCTGCCGCCCCTCATCCGCTTCCTGAAGCTCCCCGGGAAGGACCGGTACGCCGAGACCCTGGCCGAGGCGCAGGCCCAGAGCGAGGCGTCGCAGGCCGCCGAGGCGCGCCTCGACGCGCTGCTCGCCGACGAGCGCAACGCCCTGCCGAAGCCCCTCGCCGACCGGCTCCGCACGGTCCTGGAGCGGCGCCGCAACGCGGTCTGGGAGCGGCTCGGTGCCGTCAACGCGGTCACCGGGGAGACCGCGGACGACACCTACCGGCGCCTGTCGCGCGAGATGATCGACGCCGAGCGCGAGGTCTTCGTACAGCTGCGTGACGCCCGGCGGATCGACGACGAGATGATGCGGACGCTGCTCCGCCGGCTCGACCTGGAGGAGGCCGCCGCCTACCGCGAGGAGTCCGCGGGCTGAGCCCCGCCGTCCCGCCGGGCCTCCCCGTCCCGCCCGGCCCCGCCGCCGGGCCGAGGCGTGTCCGGGGCGCCCGTGACGACCGCCACGAGCCGGGTGCCCGCCGGGAACGCGCCCTCCTCCGCCAGGGTCGTGAGGCCGAGCAGCATTTTGGCCACATACAGCCGCTCGATGGCGAGTCCGTGCCGCGCCTCGAAGTCGCGTGCGAACGCGTCGAGAGCCGGGGACACGCGCGCGTAGCCCCCGCCGTGGAAACGCTCGTCCAGGCTCCAGTCGCCGCGCGGCCCGCCGAACGCCGCCTCCTGGAGGGCGCGTACCTCCCCGCCCAGGAAACCGCCCTTGAGGACCGGGACGCCCAGAGCCTGCTGCCCCGCGGCCAGGCCGGCCGCGAGACCCGCCAGGGTGCCGCCCGTGCCGCAGGCGACGGCCACCGTGTCCGCCACCCCGGTGAGCTCCCGGCCCAGCTCCACGCAGCCCTGGACGGCGAGCGCGTTGCTGCCGCCCTCCGGGACCACGTACGCGCCCGCGGGGGCCTGTTCCAGGAGCGTCGCGCGCGTGGCCGGGTCGTTCTTCGCGCGGTACGTGGCGCGGTCCACGAACACGAGCCGCATCCCGTCCGCCGCGCACCGCGCGAGCGAGGGGTTGAGCGGCCGCCCGGCCAGCTCGTCGCCGCGCACGATCCCGACCGTGGGGAAGCCGAGCAGCCGTCCGGCGGCCGCGACCGCGCGCAGATGGTTGGAGTACGCGCCGCCGAAGGTCAGCACGGGACGGCCGCCCGCCGCCGCCAGGTTGAGCGCGAGCTTGCGCCACTTGTTGCCGGGCAGGTCGGGATGGATGAGGTCCTCGCGCTTGAGCGACAGCGTGAGCCCGCGCCGGGTGAAGCGCTCGTCCTCCACCGGTTCCAGGGGCGAGGGGAGCCGGGGCCGCAGGCGGGAGAGGTCGAACGCGTTCACCCGGCCATTGTCCTTGCGTCGGGCCGTGGTCCGGGTGCCGGGCCGTCGGCCGGCGCGGTCCGCACGGTCAGCGCAGGAGGTCGGCAACCCGCTCGCGCATCGAGGCCATCGTGAAGCCGCGCGGGTCCACCTTCCCCGGCTGCCACTCCAGGTGCCCGATGACCGAGCGCTGCGTCCAGCCGTGCACCCGGCACAGCGCGGCCGCCGCCTTCGCGATGGCCTCCAGCTGGACCTTCGGCCACGGGTCCTCGCCGTCGCCGAGGTTCTCGCACTCGAAGCCGTAGAAGTACCGGTTGCCGTCCGTGGTGGCCTCGTCGTCCCGGGGCAGGCCCTGCTCGGCGATGACCGCCCTGAGGACCTCGTCGTCGCCGAGGCCCGCGTGGTTCGCGCGGCCGTAGCCGACGAGATGGACGGTGCCGTCCTTGGCGATCACGCCGTGACAGAGCGGCCCCGGCAGGCCCCCGTAGCCGTCCCGGCAGATCCGGACGGTGTTCGCGGTCCCGCGGGTCACGGTGTGATGGATCATCACGCCGTGCACGGGGCCCCAGGGTCCCTTGTGGTTGCGGTTGTGGGTGGACCATGCGCCGACCTGCACGACCGTGAGGCCCGCGTCGCGCAGCGCGTCGAGGAACCTGCTCGCTGACATGGGGCTGGACATGACCGACTCCCTTCGGAGGACGGGTGGGGGCTCCCGGAGCGCCGGAGTACCGGAGTAACCGGAGTCCGGCGTACCGGAGGTTCCGGAGTACCGGAGTCCGCTCCTCCGCCGCCATCCGTTCGGGCCGTGTGCGAGCCGATCCGGACAGGGTCCCGTGGAGCGGGTGGGACTCCGCTGTTCGGATGGAAATCACGTGACATGCCCCGAAGATCGTCGAACAGTCCCACTCGAATGTGTAATGGCGCCGACACGTTCCGTGCTGAAAGGCTTCAACTCGCAACTCAGTCATACGAGAGGGAGTTCCATGTCCGTTGGTTCGGTTGGCGACGAGGTACGCGTCGCGGAGCAGCAGGCGCCGCAGCAGAGTCTCGGCACCGCTGCCGCGCGGAACCTCGCCACGACCACCAAGTCGGCGCCGCAGATGCAGGAGATCACCTCACGGTGGCTGCTGCGGGCGCTGCCCTGGGTCCAGGTGCAGGGTGGTACGTACCGGGTGAACCGGAGGCTCAGCTACTCCGTGGGGGACGGCCGGGTCACCTTCGTCCAGACCGGAGAGCGCGTCGCGGTCATCCCCGCCGAACTCGGCGAACTCCCCGTCCTGCGCGGCTACGAGGACGAGGAGGCCCTGGCCGAGCTCGCGGCCCGCTGCCGCCAGCGGGAGTACGCGGCCGGTGAGGTCGTCGCCGTCGCCGGCGAGCCGACCGACCGGGTCCACCTCCTCGCGCACGGAAGGATCGAGCAGATCGGCGAGGGGCCGTACGGCGACGAGGCCGTCCTCGGAGTCCTCGCCGACGGCGCCTACTTCGGCGACAACGCCCTCGTCGACCCGGACGCCACCTGGGAGTGGTCCGCCCGCGCCGCCACCGCATGTACGGTCCTGGAGCTCACCAGGGACGACGTACGGAACCTCGCGGAGCGGGCCGGCTCGCTCGCCGCCCACCTCGCGAGCGTGGCCGCCCTGCCGCACCAGCGGACCAACCACTTCGGCGAGGCCGAGATCGACCTCTCCGCGGGCCACGTCGGCGAGGCCGTCGTCCCGCACACCTACGTCGACTACGACGCCTCGCCCCGTG
This sequence comes from Streptomyces sp. NPDC088553, assembly GCF_044752965.1. Classification (NCBI taxonomy): domain Bacteria; kingdom Bacillati; phylum Actinomycetota; class Actinomycetes; order Kitasatosporales; family Streptomycetaceae; genus Streptomyces; species Streptomyces sp. NPDC088553. The sequence goes on from NZ_JBIVMG010000007.1 coordinate 273,662, forward strand.
AGTACGAGCTGAGCGTCGCCCAGACCGTGCTGAAGGTGCACAGCCGCGTCGCCGATCTCTACAACCAGCCGATGAACCAGACCGAGCAGCAGTTGCGGCTCACGGTCGAGGCGCTCCGCGAGCGCCAGGAGTACGAGCTGGTCAACAACAAGGAGTTCGGCCTCCTCGCCAACTGCGACTACGGGCAGCGCCTCCAGCCCCACGACGGCGCCCCCAGCCCCGACGACATGGACGAGCTGCTCTCCCGCCGCCGGGGATCCAAGCTCTTCCTCGCCCACCCGCGTGCCATCGCCGCCTTCGGCCGCGAGCTCAACAAGCGCGGTCTGGTGCCCGAGACGATCGACATCAACGGCAACCGCATCCCGACCTGGCGCGGAGTGCCGATCTACCCCTGCAACAAGATCCCGGTCTCGGACGCCCGGACCACCTCGATCATCTGCATGCGTACGGGCGAGGCCGACCAGGGCGTGATCGGTCTGCACCAGACCGGCATCCCCGACGAGATCGAGCCGAGCCTCTCCGTCCGCTTCATGGGCATCGACGAGCAGGCGATCATCTCCTACCTGGTCACGGCCTACTACTCGGCGGCGATCCTCGTCCCGGACGCGCTCGGGGTCCTGGAGAACGTCGAGGTCAGCCGCTGGCGCTGAGCCGACGACGCCCGGGGGCGGGGACCGAACCCTCCCGCCCCCGGGCGCTCCCGGCCCGTCGCCGCGCAGCATCGCCACGGAGGAAACGAAGGAAGTGACCTTGACCATTGCCGGCGGGGATGCCGTCACCGACGGTCAGGGGGCCGTGCGGCTCCTGGACCGGACGCGGACGGCCGTCCATCCCCAACTGCGCTCGACCGTCGAGACCCTGCCCGGTTCGATACGGCGGGTCGCGATGTACCACTTCGGCTGGGAGCACGCCGACGGCACCCCGGCCACGGAGCCGCCGGGCAAGGCCATCCGGCCCGCCCTGGTCCTCGCGGCGACCCGCGCGCTCGGCGCGGACGAGGCCCCGGCGGTGAAGGCCGCGGCCGCGGTGGAGCTCGCGCACAACTTCACCCTGCTCCACGACGACATCGTCGACGAGGACGTGACCCGGCGGCACCGGCCCACCGCCTGGACGGTCTTCGGCATCCCGGACGCGCTGATCGCCGGTGACGCGATGAGCGCGCTCGCCCTGCGGATGCTCGCCGAGGATCCGCACCCCGCCTCGGCGGCCGCCTCCGCCCGGCTCGCCGCCTGCGTCATCGAGCTCTGCGCCGGACAGCAGGCCGACTGCGCCTTCGAGCAGCGGGCGCCGCGTGAGGTCTCCCTCGACGAGTGCCTGGCGATGGCCACCGCCAAGACCGGCGCGCTGCTCGGCGCCTCCTGTGCCATCGGCGCGCTCTACGCGGGCGCGGGGGAGGAGGAGGTCGCGGCGATGGACGCGTTCGGCCGGGAGGCGGGCCTCGCCTTCCAGCTGATCGACGACCTCATCGGGATCTGGGGCGACCCGGACCGTACGGGCAAGCCCGCCGGGGCCGATCTGGTCGCCCACAAGAAGTCGCTGCCGGTGGTGGCGGCGCTCGCCTCGGGGACGCCGGCGGGCGACGAGCTGGCCGAGCTGTACGCCCGCCCGGTCCTCGACGCCGCGGCGGTACGGGCGGCCGCGGACGCGGTCGAGCGGGCCGGCGGGCGCGACTGGGCGCAGGACCAGGCGGCCGAGCGGATGGGCCGCGCCGTCGAGCATCTGGCCCAGGCGGTCCCGGACCTGGCGGCGGCGGGGGACATGCTGGCGCTCGCGGAGTTCGTCACGCGGCGTACGCGCTGAGGGGTCGGGGCTTCGTCACGCCTCGGGGACGATCCGGTTGACCACGGTCTCGATCAGGTCGTCCAGGTCCCGGTCGCCGTGCAGGCCGGGGACCGTGAAGTGGTCGAGCAGCAGCCCGGTGAGGGCGAAGTAGAGCAGCCGGACGGTGTCCGCGTCCCCGGGCATCCCGGCTGCCAGGTGCAGCTGGATGTTCGCGTCCAGATCGCCCCGGAGCACCTTGGTGAGCTGGGTCCGCAGCTCGGGGCGGCGCACCGCTTCGAGCCGGAGCTCGAAGAGCCCGAGGTAGCAGGTGCGCTCGGCGGCGAGCCGCTGGGCGACCTGGCGCATGAGCTCGACGACCAGGGCGCGGCTCGGCGCCGGCAGCAGGGCGGTCTCGATGGCTCCGGGCTCGGGGGTGAGCCGTACGAAGATCCGGTCGGCGACCTCGGAGAGCACCTGGTCCCGGTCGCGGAAGTAGTTGGACGAGGTGCCCGTGGGGACCCCGGCGCAGGCGTCGACCGCGCGGAAGGTCAGCCCGCGGGCGCCTTCGTCCGCCAGGACCTGGATGGCGGCGTCGAGCAGCGCCGTACGTCGTTCGGGGTTTCTCGCCATGTCGTTCCTCCTTCTTCGAAAATAGGGCTTGCGTAACCACTACAGGTGAAGCACTATAGCCGTCGTGGTTGCGATCGCGGCCACGATCCGTAGTGGAAGAGGACCGGTTTGCGCAAGCTCACGTACTTCATCGCCTGCACCATCGATGGCTTCATCGGTGACCCCAAGGGCGATGCCACCTCCATGTACCAGTTCGTGGACGCAGAGTTCCTGGAGTTCCTGGGCGGCGAGTACCCGGAGACCGTCTCGGCGCCGGGCCGGGAGATGCTCGGGATCGACGCCGAGAACCAGCGGTTCGACACCGTCGTCCAGGGGCTGGGCTCGTACCGGCTCGCCCTGGATATCGGTGTCACCAGCCCGTACGGCCATCTGCGGGAGATCGTCGCCACCCGCTCGCTGGCCGAGTCGCCCGACGCCAACGTGGAGCTGATCGCCGACGACCTCGTCGGCCGCGTCCGCGAGCTCAAGGCCGAGGACGGCCCCCTGGACATCTGGCTCTGCGGAGGCTCCACGATCGCGGGCGAGCTCATCGAGGAGATCGACGAGCTGATCATCAAGACCTACCCGCAGGTCTACGGCTCCGGCATGCCGATGTTCGGCGCCGACTTCGAGCCCCGCGACTTCGAGCTGAACGACCTCCGCGTCTTCGGCAACGGCGCGTTCGTCCGCACGTACACCAGGAAGCGGTGACGGCGGCAGGCGCTCCCGTGCGAGCCGTCCTACCCTGGTCCTATGGGTGACGAGGCGCCTCACACGACGCGGGACCCCAGGTCCGAGCACGACTGCCCGGCCTGCGGGCAGCCGCGGGTGACGACGGCCACCCGGCACAAGGTCCTCGGGGCCTGGGTGCCGGAGTGGGAAGTGCAGCCCTGCCGCAACCCGGACTGCACGCTCTACGAGGGCGTGGAGGCGGACCTGGGCGAGAGCGTGCGCACGGCCGCCGACGTGGTCGCGGGTACGCGTCCCGTCGCGGGTGCGGAAGCCGCGAGCACGCACGTGACCGGCAAGAACGGCGAGATCGGGAGAAGTCAGGCCACGGGGTGACCGGACGCGCGCCGGAGCCTGTCCTCCGGCTACAGTCCGCGCATGTCATCGGAGTCGACGGAAGTCTGGACCGGCTGGTACCGGGACCGCAGCGGCGCGGAAGCGATCGTCATCACGGCCGACGGGCGGCATGTCGCCACCCGGATCAGGGGGATCGAGTACACGGGCGAGGGCTTCGCCGCGCTCAGCGCGGCGGCAGAGGGCGGGCAGCTCCTCACCGCCTGCGTCCTGGAGTGGGATCTGCCGCTCCCCGTCGTCATGGACGGCACCTCCCAGCAGGCCACGCTGGCCTGCCTGCTGACCCTCGGTGAGCGCGCGGACCTCAGCCTGACGCTGCACTACGGCGGCGCCGCCTTCGAAGCGTGCGTCGCCGGAGGTGACTTCGAAGGGGCGCTCGAACGGGTCAGGCGCCAGCTGCCGCCCGGCGCCGATTTCGGCCGCCGACTGCTTCAGGCGGCCTGACCGCGTCCTGCAGGCGGCCAGGCGGCCAGGCGGTCTGAGCGCACGAGCACCGGAACGGAGAACGAGGACGGCGGCGCCCCGGGGAGGGGGCGCCGCCGCTTCTCGTCCTCCGCGTGCTCAGCTCTTGAACGCGGAGGCGAGGCCGTAGCGCCACAGCTGGTCGACGCGGGACCGCTCCTGGGCGTTCGGCTGGGCGTTCTGGCAGGACGTGCCGGGGCCGCCGCCCGACATCAGCTCACTGCACGGACCGCTGTAGTGGTCCGGCAGTCCGAGGACGTGCCCCGTCTCGTGGGCGGTCACACGGGTGGAGTTGTACTGCTGGTTCTGCCGGTAGTCGAGGAAGATGTAGCCGCTGCCGTGGCCGTCGGTGCTCGCGTACGAGCCACGGGAGTCGTTGCCCTCGTAGTAGCGGAAGTCCGGGTTGCTGCCCTCGACGAGCCGGACGTTCACCACCGAGCTGTTCCATATCTGCGCCGAGCGGGAGATCTGGCTGCGGAAGCTCGGCGCGTTGGCGGCGCTGTAGACCACGGTGACGGCGGCCGCGCCGGGAGCGGCGGCCCGCTTCTTCGCCACCGACTTCACGACGGCGTCGAAGAAGGCCTGGTTGGCCTTCGCCTCCTCGGCCGAACCGGCGTACGCCACGGCGGCGTTGCCGGCGGCCGGGACGCCGGTGGGGGCGCTCGCAGCCACGGCCGGGGCCGCGCCGAGGGAGGCGGCGAGACCGAGGCCGAGGGCGGTGGTCAGGACAGAGGTGAGGACCTTGGGGTGACGCATGGGGGGCTCCTCCTGTAGGGGATGGGAGAGAGTCTCGGGGGAGCCGGGGCGCGTGGGGATGATGTCAACCGGCGATAGCATCACCGCATCACCTGGTCGAAACACCCTCAACTCCCTTGAAATCAAAGGTGATTGAGGGGTTCCGGGTATCTGGTGCGAGCCAGGGAGCCGCCCTACCCTCGGGGCATGGAGCTGGAGGTGAGACACCTGCGCGCGCTCTGCGCCATCGCGGACACGGGCAGCCTGCACAAGGCGGCCCGCCAACTGGGCATGAGCCAGCCCTCGTTGACCACCCAGCTGCGCCGCATCGAGAACTCCCTGGGCGCCGAGCTCTTCTCCCGCGGCCGCACCGGCTGCCGCCCCACCCCGCTCGGCCGCTCCTTGCTCAGCCGGGCCCGTCCGCTCGTCGCCGACATGGCGGCGCTCGTCACCGAGACCCGGGCCGCCGCCGCCCGCACCGACGGACTCGGGCTCCGCGTCGGCTCCACCGCGAGCCGGGCGCTCCCGGGCTGGCTGCGCCGGCTCCGCCAGCGGCTGCCCGGCACCGACATCGGCCTGCGCATGGACGTCTCCGCCAACGCGCTGCTGCGGAGCGTCGCCGCCGGGCAGCTCGACGTGGCCTTCGTGCACGAGGTGGAGGGCTGCCCCTTACGGGTCCCCGAGGGCCTCAGCGAGCGGGTCCTGGTCGCCCGCGAACCGCAGTTCGTCTCCCTGGCCCGTGACCATCCGGCCGCCGCCCGGCCCGTGGTGGACCTCGCCGACCTGGCCGCCGACCACTGGATGGTCGACCCGACCGTGGACGGCGAATGGGACGGCCTCCGCCGGGTCCTGGACGCCGCCGGCATCGACCCCCCGCTGCTGCACGGCGACTACCACACGGCCGCCTCCCTCATCGTCCTCGGCGAGGCCGTCGCCCCCTGCCAGCCGACCTCCGTCCCGCGCGAGGACATGGCCGTCCGCCCGCTGCGCGGCGACCCGCTGGCCGTCCGGCTCCTGCTGTACGCGCGCCCCGGGGCGCCCCTGGACACGCTGTACGCGGAACTCGCGGCGGCCTACCGGGAGGTGGCCCTCAGGGCCGCCCCGTACCGCGAGTGGCTGCGGCGCCAGGGGACGGCGGCGAGGCTGTCGGTGGGGCCGTGCATGATGACGGCATGAGCGCACACCCGGCACAGGCACAGGTCCGACACGCACGCCCCGAGGACCTGCCGCGGGTCGTGGAACTCATCGCCGAGCACGCGGCGTACGAGAAGGCGGCGCCCCCTGCCCCCGGTCTCGCGGACCGGCTCACCGGCCTCCTCTTCGGCACCGAGCCGCCCCGCCTCCGCTGTCTGGTCGCCGCCCTCCCCGACGGCACCCTCGCGGGCTACGCGAGCTGCGCCCCGGAGCTCTCCACCTGGGACGGCACGGAGTACCTCCACATGGACTGCCTCTACCTCACGGAGACCTCCCGGGGCCACGGCCTGGGCCCGCTCCTGATGGCGGCGGTCCGCGCGGAGGCGGGCCGCCTCGGGCTCGCGGAGATCCAGTGGCAGACCCCCGCGTGGAACGAGAGCGCGATCCGCTTCTACGACCGGCTGGGCGCCACGTCGAAGGAGAAGCACCGCTACAGCCTCCGCACGGAGGCGTAGGCGGCTCCGCGCGGGGTCAGTCGCGGGGCGGTGGCCAGGGCCCGGCGAGCAGCCGCTCGGCCTCCGTGACGATCGCCGCCGCGAGCCGCTCGCGCGAGCCCGCCCGGTCGTTGTGGGCCTCGGTCGCCTCGAAGAGCGGCCGGAGCGCCCGCGGCCGGGCCAGGGCGCCCCAGCCCTCGTACGTGACGAGGTCGCCCCCGGCCCCGGGGGCGAGGCTCCCGTTCACGACCAGCCGCAGCCACCAGCGCACCAGCTCCCAGCGGGCTGCCTCCCAGGGCAGGCCGGAGTCGTCCGCGGGCAGGGTGTCGACGAGACCCAGCTCGCCGAGGACCCGCTCGAAGAGCCCTTCGGCGCGTTCGTGCTCCGACCGGGTCAGACCGGCGAGCAGCGGAAGGGACTCCGCCTCGACGTCGAGCAGGAGGGCGGTGAGGCCGGCTTCGATGAACTGTTCCGGCGAGGGCCGCCGGCCGACGATCCGCTCGACGGCCAGCATCCGGAGGCACTCGACGGCCTCCTGCGGGGTGACGGCGTAGGGGGCGTACGGAGTGGGGGCGGTGACGTCGACGCCGGCCCCGCCCTCGACGAAGGACGACCAGAAGTCGACGGTGGCGTGGGCGGTGAGGCTGCTCGCCCGGCCGGTGAACTCGTGCCGGACGTAGTCGGCGAGGTCGTTCCCGTAGAGGATGACGTCGGTCTGGTGGACGGAGAGCACGGGGTGCCCCCAGGTGCCCGGAGCGCCGGGCAGGTAGCGGTGGCCGTGGACGGGGACCAGCGGGGGAACGCTCGCCGACGCGGCCCGCGCGACCTTCAGCGCCTCGGTGGGGTCCGTGGGCCTGGGGCTCCAGCCGGGATGCCAGAAGCCGTTGTGTTCCACGTCGAAGAGCAGGCCCTCGACCGGCCGGGCCAGCCGGTCGGCCAGGTCGTCGGGGTCGCCGTCGCGCCAGTCCGGCCAGCTCGGCGACCCGAGGGGCAGCCCGGCGGCGAGGAACACCCGATGGTCCGCCGAGAACCCGAACCCGAACCGCGCCTCCACCGCGTCGAGTTCCGCCTCGCTGAGCCCGGGCCCGATCTCGGCCGGGAGCAGCTGGAGAAGGACCCGGGCGTCCGCTGGGGTCAACCGCGGGGGCGTGGAGGCCGGAGAGGCGGGAGGCGGCGGAGAGGACGGGTGGGGCGTGGTCATGCCAGGAAGCCTACTGACGCACACTGATCGGATGATCGCCCTTCACCCCGTCCTGGAGATCCTCGGCACGCACGACTTCGGCCTCTGGCCCGTCGCGGACCCGGGGACGTACGGCTTCCTGCCGCTCAGCGGCCGGCTCGGCGCGGCGGAGGTCGGCACGGCGGTGATGCGCGTCGCCGAGTGCAACAGCGTCGATCCGGCGGACGGGCATCACCCGCGGGGCTCCGCCGATCCGCTGGGAAGCTTCCTCCACGGACTGCTGACCGTGGAGGACCTTTTCGCGCCCGGGGGACTGCGGGTCACCGACACCGCGACGGGCGTCACCCTCCTGCCCGGCTGCTGCAACGGGCTGGACGAGCGACGCGACTGGTTCGAGGTCCTCGACGGGGACGGGTGGGCCGGCTTCGGTCACGACCCCTCGCCGCTCGCCGAGCGCGTCGGCGACGCGGTGCGGCTGACCGTCGACACCGACCGGGCCGACAGCCCGGTGATCGAGCTCCCCGTCACCGAGCTGCGGCGCCTGCTGGCCGACGCGGAACGCGATCTGACCGACTTCCACCGGCTGGCCGCCGAGTGGACCACCCGGTACGTCCCCGGCCACGCGACCGCGGTGGCCGACGCGCTGGCCCGGGCCCTGGCGCTGCCGGGTTAGGCCCTACTCCGTGGCGTCCTGCGGGTACCAGCGCAGCTCGACCGTGTTGCCGTCCGGGTCCTTGACGTAGACCGACTGGGCGGAACCACGGGCGCCCCAGCGGGGGACGGGGCCCTCGACGACGTCGAACGTCCCGGCGTCGAGGACCTCCTGCCAGTCGAGCGGGTCCACGACGAGGCAGATGTGATCGACGTTGGACTCGCCGCGCGGGCGCGAGAAGAGGTCGATGACGGTGCCCTCGTCTATCCGCACGGACGGGAACGACACCTTCCCGGCCCGCCACTCCTCGACCCGTTCGCCGGCGAGCCCCAGGGGGCCGGTGTAGAACGCGAGCGCCTTCTCGACGTCGGTCACGTTGAGCACCAGGTGGTCGAAAGCCTTGACGCGCATGGAGATCACCCTTCTGTAGGTACGTCGGTATTGCGGCGGGAAAGTCCGAAGGGGTACGACCGCCAGGCGGTCGTACCCCTTCGGACAGGAAACAGAAGGTCAGGCCTTCTTCGTCTCCCAGAAAATGCGGTCGATCTCGGCGATGAGCTCCAGCGCCTTCTCGCCCGTCTTCGGGTCGGTCGACGCCTTGGCGGCCGAGAGGGCCTTCAGGGTGTCGTTGACCAGCTGGTTGAGCTCGGGGTACTTCTCGAAGTGCGGGGCCTTGAAGTAGTCGCTCCAGAGCACCGAGACGTGGTGCTTGGCGAGCTCCGCGCGCTGCTCCTTGATGACCGTGGCGCGGGCGCGGAAGTGCGCGTCCTCGTTCGCCTGGTACTTCTCCTGGACAGCCTTGACCGACTCGGCCTCGATGCGGGCCTGGGCCGGGTCGTACACGCCGCACGGGAGGTCGCAGTGGGCGCTGACCTTCACCTTGGGGGCAAACAGGCGGGAGAGCATTGAGCCGTCCTTCCTCGTGATCGTCTTCTCAGGTGGGACATTACTCGGTGAGAAGGGCGATTTCGCGGGCGCCCCCTGGGGCTTAGGTCAAAAGTCCAGGGTCACCATGGGACTCGTGTACGAGTGAACGAGCGGATGTGTGGGTGGAGGCGCGTGTGGACCGGCGGGCGGAGCGGGAGGTGCCGATGAGGGAATCGGGGCGGGAGCGAGTGGCGGAGGCCGGGGCTCCGTTCGGGATCGCCGAGGTGACGGGGGTGTCCATGGTGCCCACGCTGCTCCACGGGGATCAGCTGCTCGTGCACTACGGCGGGCGCCTGCGGCCGGGGTGCGTGGCCGTCGTGCGGCATCCGCTCCAGCAGGATCTGCTCATCGTGAAGCGGCTGATCGAGCGACGCGACGGCGGCTGGTGGGTGCTCGGCGACAACCCGGACGCCGAGGGTGACAGCCGCGTCTTCGGCGCCGTACCGCCCGAGCTGGTTCTCGGGCGGGTGCGGGCGCGCTACCGGCCGGTGACGCCGGGGCGTCAGCGGTCGCTGGGGGTGACGCTCTCCTGGCTGTTCTCGGCGGTGAGGCCCGTCGGGTCCGGCCGGTCGGCCTCCAGGCGCTTGCGGGCCCGGTAGGCGGCCACGTTGGCGCGGGTCGCGCAGCGGTCGGAGCAGTAGCGCCGGGAGCGGTTGGTGGACGTGTCCAGGTACGCGTTGCGGCAGGGCGGTGCCTGGCAGAGGCCGAGCCGGTCGGCGCCGAACTCGGTCAGGTGGAAGGCCAGCCCCATCGCGCAGATCGCGGCGTAACCCGTGGTCGCGTTCGAGGAGTGGTCGGCGAGGTGCATGTGCCACCGGGGGCGGCCGTTCTCATCGAGGATGTCGTGGCCGGAGATCTGGGGGCTGACCGGGAACTCCAGGAGGAGCGAGTTCAGGAGGTCGACGGCCCCCGTGTGGTCGCCCTCGTCGGCCAGGGCGAAGACCGCCCGCAGCCGGGTCCGTACCGCCCGGAAGCGGGGCAGGTCCGCCTCCGTGACCCGCCGGGCCATCTGGGAGGCCGCGCCGAAGAGCTCCCGGATCACCTCGACGGAGGTGAGGGAGTCCTTGCCGCGGGCCGGCTCCTCGGTGTTGACCAGACGTACGGCGAAATCCGAGTAATGGGCCAGTTCCACTTGTAGTCCTTACTGCGGCGGGCTAGTGTCTCGGTCGGAAGAGGTAACAACTGTTTACCCTTAGAGGGTATTACAAAGAGGGGGAGGAACGGCGATGACCGGAACCGACTGGGCGGCCTGGCAGCAGAGCTGGGACCGTCAGCAGGAGTGGTACATGCCGGACCGTGAAGAGCGCTTCCGGGTGATGCTCGACATGGTCGAGGCCTTGGTGGGGCCGAAGCCCCGCGTCCTCGACCTCGCGTGCGGTACGGGAAGTATCACGGATCGGCTCCTCAAGAGGTTCCCGGAGGCGACCAGTACCGGTGTCGATCTCGACCCGGCCCTCCTCGCCATCGCCGAGGGGTACTTCGCCGGCGACGAGCGCGTCACCTTCGTGACCGCCGACCTCAAGGACCCCGACTGGGCCGCCGGGCTGCCCCACGACTCGTACGACGCCGTCCTCACCGCCACCGCGCTCCACTGGCTCCACAGCGAGCCCCTGACGGCCCTCTACGGCCGCCTCGCCGGTCTCGTCCGGGACGACGGCGTCTTCCTGAACGCCGACCACATGATCGACGCGACCACCCCCCGGATCAACGCCGCCGAGCGCGCCCAGCGCCACGCCGTCATGGAGCGCGCGAAGACCGGCGGCGCCCTGGACTGGGCCGAGTGGTGGGCCCTCGCCGCCGAGGACCCCGTCCTCGCCGAGCCCACCGCCCGCCGCTTCGAGATCTACGGCGAGCACGCCGACGGCGACACGCCCTCCCCGCGCTGGCACGCCGACACCCTCCTCGCCGCCGGATTCGGCGAGGCCAGGACCGTCTGGGCCTCGCCCTCCGACACCCTGCTCCTCGCCGTGAAGTAGCCCGCGCGGATACGGGGGAACCCGCGCGGAAACGGGAAGGGGCGGTACGGGAGAACCCGTACCGCCCCTTCCCGTGTCTCCGGCTACAGCACCTTCGACAGGAACGCCTTCGTCCGGTCGTGCTGCGGGTTGCCGAGGACGTCGCGCGGGTTGCCCGACTCGACGACCACACCGCCGTCCATGAAGACCAGCGAGTCGCCGACCTCGCGGGCGAAGCCCATCTCGTGCGTGACGACGATCATCGTCATGCCCGACTCGGCGAGGTCCCGCATGACGTCCAGGACGTCACCGACCAGCTCCGGGTCGAGCGCGGAGGTCGGCTCGTCGAAGAGCATCAGCTTCGGCTCCATCGCCAGCGCGCGGGCGATGGCGACACGCTGCTGCTGACCGCCGGAGAGCTGCGACGGGTAGTTCCCCATCTTCTCCCGCAGGCCCACCCGGTCGAGCAGGCGCTCGGCACGCTCGCGCGCCACCGCCTTCGACTCGCCCTTCACCTGGATCGGCGCCTCCATGACATTGGCCAGGGCCGTCATGTGCGGGAAGAGGTTGAAGCGCTGGAAGACCATGCCGATGTCACGGCGCTGGACCGCGACCTCGCTGTCCTTCAGCTCGTACAGCTTGCCGTTCTTCTCCCGGTAGCCGACCAGCTGGCCGTCGACCGAGAGCCGGCCGCCGTCGACCCGCTCCAGGTGGTTGATGCAGCGGAGGAAGGTCGACTTGCCGGAGCCGGACGGGCCGACCAGGCAGAAGACCTCTCCGTTCTGGACCTCCAGGTCGATGCCCCGGAGGATGTGGGCGGCGCCGTAGGACTTGTGGACGCCCTCCGCCTTGACCATGGGCTGACCGGTCATGCCGATGCCTCCGGGGAACGCTTGAACGTGGTGAGGTTCGTCTTGACCCGCTGCCACGGGGTGGGCGGCAGGTTACGCGTCGAACCGCGGGCGAAACGGCGCTCCAGGTAGTACTGGCCGACGCTGAACACGCTGGTCAGCGCGAGGTACCAGATGGAGGCGACGAAGAGCATCTCCATCACGGCGCCCGCCGTGCTGCCGATGTTCGACGAGGCCCGCAGGAGTTCTGTGTACTGCACGGCCGAGACGAGGGACGAGGTCTTCAGCATGTTGATGAACTCGTTGCCCGTCGGCGGCACGATGACCCGCATGGCCTGCGGGAGGACGACCCGGCCCATGGTCTTGGTCTGGGACATGCCGAGCGCGTGCGCGGCCTCCGTCTGCCCCTCGTCGACGGACTGGATGCCCGCCCGGACGATCTCCGCCATGTAGGCGCCCTCGTTGAGGCCGAGACCGAGCAGCGCGACCATGAACGGCGTCATGACGTCGACGGTCTCGTTCTTGTAGATCGGCCCGAGGTTGATGTACTCGAAGATCAGCGACAGGTTGAACCACACCAGCAGCTGCACGTACACCGGGGTGCCGCGGAAGAACCAGATGTAGAGCCAGGCGACGGCGCCGGTCACGGGGTTCTTGGACAGCCGCATCACCGCGAAGACGACGCCGAGGACGAGGCCCAGGGCCATCGAGGAGACGCTGATGATCACGGTGTTCGCGAGGCCGTCGAGGATCGACGGGTCGAACAGCTTGTCCCACACCGTGTCCCAGATGATGTTGCCCTGGGAGAAGGCGTAGATGAGCCATCCGAGCAGCGCGACCACCACGACGCCGCTGACCCAGCGTCCGTAGTGCCGCACGGGGATGGCCTTGATCGCCTCGTACGGGGAACCCGAGGCGCCGGACCCGCCCGGAGCGGCGGCCGGGTCCTTGGAGATCTTGTCAGTCATGACGACTGCCCTTCAGTGGAGCGGGGAGGTCACTTGCCGGCGTTGACGGGGAGCGTCACTGGCCGGCGTTGACGGTGGCCGCCTTGACGGCGCTGTCCGAGACGTCCCACTTCTTCAGGGCATCGGCGTAGGTGCCGTCCTTGATGGTCGCGTCGAGCGCTTCCTTGATGGCGTCGCGCAGCTGCGTGTTGTCCTTCGAGACGCCGATGCCGAAGAGGCCGACGTCGCTCTGGTTGCCGACGACCTCGAAGTCGTTGCCGCCGCCCGAGGTCTTCGCGATGTACGCGGCGACCGGGTAGTCGTTGAGGTCGGCCACGGCGCCGCCGGCCTTGACGCGGGTCTGCGCCTCGGCGTCGGTGTCGAAGGCCTGGATGGTCAGCTTGTTGGCGCCGCACTTCGTGGCCTGCGCCTTGAAGGTGTCCTCGTAGATCGTGCCGCGCTGGACGGCCACGGTCTTGCCGCAGAGGTCGTCGAGCGAGTTGATGTTCTGCGGGTTGCCCTTCTTGACCAGGAGGGAGACGCCGGAGCTGAAGTAGTCGACGAAGTCGATGCCCTTGCCGATCTTCTTCCCGTTGTCGTCCAGGCCCTCCTGGCGCTTCTTGTTGTCCGTCATCGAGGACATGATCACGTCCTGGCGACCGCTGTAGATCGAGGTGATCAGACCGTCGAAGGTGCCCGAGGTGAACTTGAACTCGACACCGAGCTGCTTGCCCAGGGCCGCGGCGATGTCGGGGTCGACGCCGACGATCTTGCCGCCCTCGGTGAACTCCATCGGGGCGTACGAGGCGTCGGTGCCGACCTTGATGACGCCGGCCTTCTGGATGTCGGCGGGGAGCTTCGAGAAGAGCGGGGCGGCGTTGGCGGACCCGCTGTCCTTCGTCGGGGTGGCGGAGGAGCCGCCCTCGGTCTGGTCGCCACAGGCGGTCAGCAGCACGGAGCCGACGACCGCGATGGCGGCGACCGCGGCAAGACGGGAGGTGCGGGTCTTGGCGGTCGTACAGCGCGTGGAGCGTGCGGTCATGATCGGGTTCCTCCGGCGTGTGAGGGAGTTGCCAGTGGTCACGTACGTCTCTTCGAGTGTCGTGACCTCGTGTGATTACGGCATCTTGCCATTCGGACCGCCTCAAACCGACGGCCACGGATGTCAAAATCGGATAACGGGTGACCCTCGAATGCCAACAGGCCGGTACATCAGGGCCGGATCTTCTGCTGGATGCCTTCCACGCCACCGAAGAATTTCCTGTTGATCTCGCCATTCGGACGACACGAAGGCCACCAATCGGGTGCTTGAAGCACCTATATGGACATGGGGTGACGTGTCGTCCTCCGTCCGTGTCCGGATGCGCTCGGTATGAGTCGCGTCACCGAGCGGATATGGACTCGTCTGCGGTGCCGTCCGTCCGGTAAGAAGGATCCTTACACCCCTCATCCGGGGCTCAGGGCGCGTTGTGCGGCGCGCCCGCGCGGCTACCAGACACGGCGGCCGCGGGACCCGCCCACCGCTCCACACCAGGAGCGGCCAACCCTCAGACGAAGCAGACTTAAGGGGTCAACCCAATGGCAGCGGAGATCGTCAATCCTCGCAATGACAGCGGTACGGAAGGAGCTCCGGAGGAGCCCTTCGATCCTGTCTTCGCCCTCCACCGGGGCGGCAAGATGGCCATTCAGGCCACCGTTCCCGTCCGGAACAAGGACGACCTGTCCCTCGCGTACACGCCCGGCGTCGCCAAGGTGTGCACCGCGATCGCCGAGCAGCCCGACCTGGTCAACGACTACACCTGGAAGTCCCAGGTCGTCGCGGTCGTGACCGACGGTACGGCGGTGCTCGGCCTCGGTGACATCGGCCCGGAGGCCTCCCTCCCGGTCATGGAGGGGAAGGCCATCCTCTTCAAGCAGTTCGGCGGCGTGGACGCGGTCCCGATCGCCCTCGCCACCACCGACACCGACGAGATCGTCGAGACCGTCGTCCGGCTGGCCCCGTCCTTCGGCGGCGTCAACCTGGAGGACATCTCGGCGCCGCGGTGCTTCGAGATCGAGCGCAAGCTCCAGGAGCGCCTCGACATCCCCGTCTTCCACGACGACCAGCACGGCACCGCCATCGTCACCCTCGCCGCCCTCCGTAACGCGGCGAAGCTGACCGGCCGGACCCTCGGCGAGCTGCGCGCGGTCATCTCCGGCGCCGGCGCGGCCGGGGTCGCCATCGCCAAGTTCCTCCTGGAGGCCGGGCTCGGCGACGTCGCCGTCGCCGACCGCAAGGGCATCGTCAGCCGTGACCGGGACGACCTCAACCCGGTCAAGCGCGAGATCGCCGACCTCACCAACAAGGCGGGCCTCAGCGGCTCCCTGGAGGCCGCCCTCGCCGGCGCCGACGTCTTCATCGGCGTCTCCGGCGGTACGGTCCCCGAGGCGGCCGTCGCCTCCATGGCTCCGAACGCCTTCGTGTTCGCCATGGCCAACCCGAACCCCGAGGTCCACCCCGACGTCGCGCACAAGTACGCGGCCGTCGTGGCGACCGGGCGTTCGGACTACCCGAACCAGATCAACAACGTCCTCGCGTTCCCCGGCATCTTCGCCGGCGCGCTCCAGGTCCGGGCCTCCCGGATCACCGAGGGCATGAAGATCGCCGCGGCCAACGCGATCGCGGACGTCGTCGGCGACCAGCTCGCCGCCGACTGCGTGATCCCGTCGCCGTTCGACGAGCGGGTCGCCCCGGCCGTCGCGGCCGCGGTCGCCGCCGCCGCCCGCGCGGAGGGCGTCGCCCGGCGCTGACGCGTCGCACACCCCGTGAAGGGCCCCGTCCTCCTCCCAGGACGGGGCCCTTTCGCGTACGGGGGGCGCCGGGGTTCGCGTACGGCGATTAGCCGGGTTCGCGTACGGCCAGTTCCCGGGTTCGCGTACGGCCAGTTCCCGGGTTCGCGTACGGGGAGTCCCGGGCCCGGTCTCGCCCTCCGGCGCCGCCCACCAGGGGGGACGGGTGGCGGCGGCCGCCCGGGGGAGGGACGCGCGTCACACGGGTGTGTGGTTCCGTGGGTCGGCCGGGGCCGCCTAGGGTCGGGGCCATGTTCGCTGCCTACGCTGCCCGAATCGACCGCGACCAGCCCCTGAACGGCCTCGAATTGGGTGAACGTCCCGAACCCGAGGTGCGGCCGGGGTGGACGACCGTCACCGTCAAGGCCGCCTCGCTCAACCACCACGACCTGTGGTCGCTGCGCGGGGTCGGGCTGCCCGAGGAGAAGCTGCCGATGATCCTCGGCTGCGACGCCGCCGGGATCGACGAGGACGGCAACGAGGTCGTCCTGCACTCCGTGATCGGCCAGACCGGCCACGGCGTCGGACCCGACGAGCCCCGGTCGATCCTCACCGAGCACTACCAGGGCACCTTCGCCGAGCGGGTGACCGTGCCCCGCTGGAACGTGCTGCCCAAGCCGAAGGAGCTCTCCTTCGAGGAGGCCGCCTGTCTGCCCACCGCCTGGCTGACCGCCTACCGCATGCTCTTCACCAACGCCGGTGTACGGCCCGGGGACTCCGTGCTCGTGCAGGGCGCGGGCGGCGGTGTCGCCACCGCCGCGATCGCCCTCGGCAAGGCGGCCGGCCTGCGGGTCTTCGCCACCAGCCGTGACGAGGAGAAGCGCAAGCGGGCCGTCGAGCTCGGCGCCGTCGAGGCGTTCGAGCCGGGCGCGCGGCTCCCGCGGCGGGTGGACGCGGTCATCGAGACCGTCGGCGCCGCCACCTGGTCCCACTCGGTCAAGTCGCTGCGGCCCGGCGGCACGCTCGTCATCTCGGGCGCCACGAGCGGCGACCGGCCCGCGCACGCCGAGCTGACCCGGATCTTCTTCCTCGAACTCAAGGTCGTCGGCTCGACCATGGGTTCCAAGGACGAGCTGGAGGACCTGTTGTCCTTCTGCGCGGCGACCGGGCTCCGGCCGGTCGTCGACGAGGTCCTGCCGCTGGACCGGGCGCGGGAGGGCTTCGAGCGGCTGGCCGCCGGCGACCTCTTCGGAAAGATCGTTCTGAAGACCTCGTGACGACCTCTTGATGACCCGTCGGTAGGACTGATGGGATCTCCGGCACGTGAAACGTGAACAACGCTCACTTCGTCGTGCCGGAGGTCTACCTTGTCGCGAACCACCCACGCGTGGCGAACCACCCTGGTCGCGGGCGCCCTCGCCGCCGCGCTGATCGCCCCCACCGTCCCCGCCGCTGCCGCCGCCGACCGCCCGGGGACAGGCGGGGGCGCGATACCCGCGCTCACCGACGAGCACGGCCGCGCACTCACCCTGCGCGGCTGGAACGTCGGGGACAAGGCGCACAGCGGTGACGCCGCCCTCTCCGGGATCACCGAGAAGCACTTCCGCGACATGCGGGCCAAGGGCTTCAACTTCGCTCGGCTCCTGGTCTTCTGGGACGACCTGGAGCCCCGGCCCGGCCAGTACAGCCAGTCCTATCTGCGGAAGGTCGAACGGGTCCTGGACTGGGCCGAGAAGCACGACGTCAGGGTCCTCATCGACGCCCACCAGGACGTC
Source organism: Streptomyces sp. NPDC088553 (assembly GCF_044752965.1). Lineage (NCBI taxonomy): Bacteria > Bacillati > Actinomycetota > Actinomycetes > Kitasatosporales > Streptomycetaceae > Streptomyces > Streptomyces sp. NPDC088553. The sequence goes on from NZ_JBIVMG010000007.1 coordinate 290,996, forward strand.
TTCGGGCCCGCCTTCGGCCACCGGGGGGTGCCCGCCTGGGCGACCAGGACCGACGGACTGCCCTTCACGCCGCACCCCGACGACTGGTTCTCCGAGTACTTCGAGCCCGCCGTGCAGCGGGCCTTCACCCACCTGTACGAGGACGAGGACCTGCGGCGCGCCCAGGCCCGGATGTGGCGGGTGCTCGCCGACCGCTTCGAGGACCACCCGGCCGTGCTCGGCTACGACCCGATCAACGAGCCGATGGGCGAGCTGCGTGAGGACGAGGACCTGGCGACCGCCGCCCGGCGCATCGAGCGGGATCAGATCACCCCGATGTACAACCGCGTGGCGGACGCGATCCGTTCGGTCGACAAGGACGGCTGGATCTTCGTCGAACCGACTCCCATCGTGGGCGAGGGCGTGCCCACGGGGCTCGGCCGGATCGACGACCCGAAGATCGTCTACGCCCCGCACTTCTACAACGGCGCGATGGAGGCCGGTGGGGACTACGACCCGGCGGCCCGCTGGATCGAGAACTACGAGCAGGCGGTCACCCTGTACCCGAAGGAGTACAAGGTGCCCGTGGTGGTGGGCGAGTGGGGGCCGCTCAACAACTCCCAGCCGAACATGAACCGCTTCTACCGGGAGGCCATGGCCTCGCTCGGCCGCTACAGCTCCGGCTGGGCGGGCTGGGAGTGGTGCTACGGCGGCGGCTACTGCGCCGTGGACGACGCGGGGGCGTTCCGTACGAACAAGGAGCTGACCGCCGAGCCCTACGCGGAGGTGGTCGCGGGCACGGTGCGCTCCGCCGCCTACGACTCGGGGGCCGGTGTCTACCGCCTCTCGTACGACTCCGCGGGGCGCCGCGGCTCCCGGGTCACCGAACTCGCCCTGCCGCCCGGCGATTGGCGGGTGTCGGCCCGGGGCGGGGCGCTGGTGCTCCGCCCGGCCCCCGGACGGGCCCTGGTCCTCGCGGCCCCGGGCTCCCGGGTGACGGTGACCGTCACCCGACGCTGAGACCCCGCCGGGAGGCTGCCGAGGCCCTGCCGGGAGACGGCGGCCAGACCGGTGGCCGGGACACCGTGACCCTGGCCGTCACGCTGTCGGCCGGGATCCCGTGGCCCTGGCTGTCACGTTCTCGGCCGGGATCCCGTGACCCCGGCGGTCACGTCCTCGGCCGAGCCCCCGAGCCCCCGGTGGTCACGTTCTCGGGCGGGACCGCAGCAGGCCGGTGATCCGGATCGCGGCCGTCGACAGCTGGTCGCGGGTCTCGGCCAGCTGCTCCTGGCTCACCCCGTGGTCGCGGGCCGCGTCCCGGATCTCGTCGCGGAAGCGGTCGAGGAGCCGGTCCAGGTCGCGCGCCGGGTCGCCCGAGCCCTCCGTGTCCCGCGCCCACTCCGGCACCTCGGCGGCCGGGGCCGCCGCGAACGGCGGTTCCTGGCCGGCGGCCTTCGGGTGGGTCGTGCCCGCCACGAGACCGCCGAGCTGGGCCGTGATGTCCGAGAGGCCCTCCCAGACCCCCTTGGGCCAGTCGCCGCGCGAGAAGCGGTCCTGGACCTCCTCCTGCACCTGCTGGGCGATCCGCTGGAACTCCTTCGCCTGGTGGCGGGCGGACTTCGCCTCGGCGCGGGCCTGGCGGGCCTGCTCCTTCCACTCCTGCCCGACCCGGCGCAGCTCCTCCTTGGCCTCGGTGAACGAGGAGGACTCCGCCGCACGGGTCCGGCCCGCCGCCGCGCGCATCTCGCTGCGCACCCGGCCCGCCGCACCGCGCACGTCGTCACGGATCTCCGCCGCGAGCTCCGACACCGACTCGCGGATCTCCCGCTCCAGGTCGTCCAGTTCGGTGCCGCGCCCGGCCAGCTCGGCACGGCCGGCGTCGGTGATCGAGTAGACCTTGCGGCCGCCCTCGCTCGCGTGGGTGACGAGGCCTTCGGCCTCCAGCTTGGCCAGGCGCGGGTAGACCGTGCCCGCCGAGGGCGCGTACAGGCCCTGGAAGCGCTCTTCCAGGAGGCGGATCACCTCGTAACCGTGGCGTGGCGCCTCGTCGAGCAGCTTGAGCAGATAGAGACGCAGGCGGCCGTGCGCGAAGACGGGCGGCATGTCAGAGCACCTTTCCGGTCGCGGAGGGGGTGGGGGAGGGGGTGGGGCCGCCGTCCTCGTCGGACTCGGGACGGCGAAGCAGCGCGATGGAGCCGGAGACGGTCGTCGCCTTGAGGGTGCCCCGGCCCGAACCGAGGGTGCCGGTGACGGATTTGGTGCCCCACTGTCCGGCCACGCGCAGGTCCTCGAAGGCGTTCGACACGGAGCCTGTCGTCGTGTTGGCCTCGACGCGGGCGTCGGCCGGGTGGGGGAGGCGGATGGCGACCTCGCCGGAGAGGCTGGCGAGCCGGATGTCGGCGGGCGGCCCGTCGAGCTCGGCCGGGTCGAGGTCGATGACCATGTCGCCGCTGACGGTCTCGGCCCGCACGGAGGCGCCCGCGCCCTCGATCACCGTCACGTCGCCGGTCACGGAGTTGATCCGGAGCGCGCCCGTCACCGACTGGGCCTCCAGACTGCCCGAGACGCTCTCGGCGCGGACCGGGCCGGAGAGTCGGAGGAGGGTGGTGTCGCCGGAGACGCCGCGCACCTCCGTACGCCCCGTGATGCCGGTGACGACGGCCTCGGCGCCGACCACGGTCACCTCGACGTCGACGCCCGCGGGGACGGCGACGGAGACGACGGCCCGGCGCCGGAACTCCTTGCGGTCGAGCCACTTGAGGGCGCTCTTCCACTGGAGGTCCTCGTAGCCCACGGTCAGGGTGGAGCCGTCCTGGGACACGAGCAGCGGCGGCCCCTCGACCTCGGAGACCTCCACGCGGGCGGAACTCTCGTCCGTCCCCACCACGTTCACCGTGCCGTTGACGATGCGGACCTGCAGGCGGGTCACGGGGTCGGCAGGGGCCAGCTTCGTCGGCTCGGTGACGGACCACTCTGTCATGGTGCTGACCTCCCGTTTCGGCAACGCAACATATCGTGTTTCTCGATAGACACGATATATCGCGGTGAAGGGAAGTCAACCCTGACTCTCCCCTGGCAGGGTGGGGGCAATTTGCGCCGTACACGGACAAATTGGCCTAGCGTAGGGCCCATGAACGCGACATCCGGACCGAATCCCGTCGGGGCGCTGCTCCTCTGCCGTGCCGATCCCCAGGCGGTCCGGCCCCCCGCCCAGCTGCTCCGCGAGCACCTGCTGCTCGCCCCCGCGGGCGACGACTGGAGCGTGCTCGTACCGGAGGGGAAGCCCTGGCTCCACGGCGGGGAGCCGGTCGAACGGGTCGTCACCGGCTGGGCCACCGCCCTCGCCGTCTCGGCCGCCGGCTGGCCGGTCGTCGCGTTCTGGTGGGACCGCGACCGCGCCGGTCTCACGCTCGCCGCCGGCTTCCGCCGCACGGTCGGCTACACCTGGCTCGCGGACGGCACCCCCGTCGGCGAGGACGAGGCGATGCGCACCTTCGCCGCGCGGCTCGGGCTCGACCCCGTCCTGGACGTCCAGGCCCTGGAACCGCTCACCGAGCCCGACCCGGACGCCGACGCCCCCACCCGGCTCCTCGGCGTCGTCGCCGTCCTCGGCCGCGTCGGGCTCGCCCTGCCGACCGGGCTCCTCCCCGGCGAGAGCGCCGACCGGCTCCGCTCCGTGGCCCTGGCCCAGGGCGCCGAGCAGCTCGAATGGTCGGGCTGGAGGGATGCCGTACGCGCCGAACTCGACGTGGTGGAGGGCGGCCCCCTCGGCCCGTACCTGCGCGGCCCGAGGGCGCGCGTCCTGGGCGGGGCGCAGCTCGCCGCGGGAGTGCCGCTGCTGCTCTGGGGCCTCGGCCGGCGCAGTGGCGGCTGGGCGGCGGCCGGGGCGCTGCTCGTCGCCCACGGCGCGCTCGGCCTCGCCTACGACCGACTGCGCGAGGGGTGACCCCGCGCGCGCGGGGTCACCCCTCGGGTCGGCCGGTTCTCCGGGCGGTCCCTACTCGTCCTCGTCGTCCTCGTCGTCGAGACGGGCCAGCCAGGTCGCGAGGCGCTCGACCGGCACCTCGAAGTCGGGATTGAGATCGACGAACGTCCGCAGCTGCTCGGCGAGCCACTCGAAGGTGACTTCCTCCTCGCCGCGCCGCTTCTCCAGTTCCTCGATGCCACGGTCGGTGAAGTACATGCGTTCAGGATAGGCCGAACCTCCCACGTCCCCTGTCGCCCGTCAGTCCCACCGACTAGCCTTCCTCATCATCGTTTCGGGGAGCGGGGGCGCTGTGACGCACGGGATCGCGCGTATTCGGCTGGACGACGGCACGCCCGTGTGGGCCCGGGTCAGTGACGTGCAGGAACTCGGCAGGGGCGGTGGGTTCCAGGACACCGGCGTCAAGGACCGGGTGGTCTCGATGGCCGGCGGACTCACGGACGTGGTGCGCGGGGTGGTCGGCTCGCTGCGGGCCGGGCTCGACCCGCAGGGGTCCGTGGAGGTCGCCGTCAGCTTCGGCATCGAACTGTCGGCGCAGTCCGGCAAGGTGATCGGAGTCCTCGCCGACGGCTCGGGCAAGGCCTCCGTGAACGTCTCCCTGACCTGGACCGAACCGGGCCGGGCCGCCGAGCCCGCCGCCGGTCCCGAGCCGGACTCCGCGGCGGATCCGGCGGTCGTTCCCGCGGCCGTTCCCGCACCCCGGCCACCCGCACCCGACCCCTCCGCACCGGATCCGGCGGCCGATGAGCCCGCATGAGCGCCTTCGACGCTCTCGTGCGCCCCGCACTCGTACGCATCGCCGCTCCCGACTGCGGGTATGACCCGCACGGCGACCGGTACTGGGGCACCGGCTTCTTCATCGCCCCCGGCTGGGTGCTGACCTGCGCCCATGTCGTGGCCGAGGGGGGAAGCGCGGTGTGGAGGAACGAGCCCGCCGTCGGCATCACCTGGGAGGACGGGAAGAGGGAGACCACCGGCACCGTCGTGCTCGCCCTGCCGTACCCGGACCGGCCCGACGACCCGCCCGACCGGTGGGCCTTCCCCGACATCGCGCTCGTCCGCGTGCCCGGCGCGCAGAAGGCGTCCTGTGTGCGCCTCGGCGAGCGCCCGCCCGTCCCGCCGGCCTCCGTCGGACTGCACGGCTGGTCCCGGGAGACCGGCGAGCTCGGCATCCGGAACGTCCACGGCACCCTGATCGGCACGGACGGCAAGGCGCTCATCACCGACTGGGTCATGCCCGTCGAAGGCTGCTCCGGCGGGCCCGTCGTCGACCACCAGCAGGGCGCCGTCGTCGGCCTCAACAAGGGACGCGGCCGCGACGGCGGCGCCGTCGTCCCCGTCACCGCGCTGCGCCGGCTGCACGACCTCCCGGGCGGCGAGGCGATGGGCGAGGCGCTGCGCGCCCACGACCGCTACCACCTCGCCCGCTACCGCTCCCTGGACGACCGACCCGACTGGACCCGCACCCAGGGACGTCTCACCGGCGCCACGGGCGTCAGCCCGGGACTGCGCACCCAGCTGTACGGACACTTCGCCGAGCTGCCCGCGCCCACCGCGCCCGGCGAGATCATGGACCTCGTCGACCAGGTCAAGGCCTGGATCAGGGACGACGAACTGCCGGACGCCCTGGAGGACGACCCGCGCACCTGGAGCGAGGGCGCCGGACTCCTGCGCGGACTGCGGGCACCCCGCAGGGACGGCGTCCGCGACCTCGAACTGGACGCGGTGCTCCTGTACGCCGCCCATGTCGCCCGGCACGTGCGCGGGCGGTACGGCGAGCGGGTCGACACCGCGGACCTCACCCACTGGATCGTCGACGAGTCGGGCGACGCCGACCGGCACCTGCGGCGCGAGATCGACCGGCTCGTCAGCCCCGGCCGGCCGGCGCCCCTCTCCGTACGCGAACCCCGCGCGCGTGCCGACGTCCTCCTGGAGATCGACCCCCCGATCTACGACCTGCGTTACCCGTGGCGGGTCAAGCTCCTCCTCGACGGGCACACGGTCAGCCCGCTCCACTTCGACGAGCGGGGCGTCACACGGGCCCAGCTCAGGGAGACCCTGCGCGAGCCGCTCGCGGACGCCCTGCGGCGCGGCGACAGCGGACCGCACCTGGCCGCCGTGGAGGCGGTGCTCCCGCGCGAACTCTTCGACGAACCCCTCGACACCTGGCGGCTCGAACCGCCCCAGGGCGGCCCCGAGGACGCCTGGGCGACCACTCTCGGGCAGCGCAGGTTCGTCGTCATCCGCGACCGCCGCCGCTACGGCCGGGAACCGGCCCCCGAATGGCGCGAGCGCTGGGAGGCGGCGGAGCACGGGCCGCTCCGCGCCGCCCCGCTGCGCGCGGAGGTGCCCGGCGCGGGCCCGGACGCCCACACCGCGCGCGTCCGCCGGGAGACCTGGGCGGAGACGTACGACCGGCTGCGGGAGGCCGGGGGCGGCACCGTTCCCGTGTACTGCGGCCGGGTGGGCAGCGGCGACGGCCTCATGGCGATGCACGCGGCGCTGGCCGCCGGGCATCCGCTCGCCCTCTGGCGGACCGGCGCCCACGACCACACGGACTGCGCGGAGTTCCACGAGCGGGCCGACCGGCTGATCTCCGCCGCCTCCACCGCCTGGACGGTCCGAGGGCCCGTCAGATCCCTGCGCACGCGCGCGACGGACCGGGCGGCGGGCCCCGAGGTGCTGGCCGACTACGCGTGGGCCGAGAGCATCGCCCTGATGCTGGATCCGGTCGACAGGCCTCCCGACGGCGGCCGCCTGGAGCCCCCGCCCCTGTTGGGGGAGGGGGAGCAGTGAGCGGAGTGCCCACCGGGACGACGGCTCCGCGATCCGTCCGATTAAGCCATCGGCAGGCCCCGCTCCCGGGCGGTACCGTCGACGGACCCGGCATCGACACCACAGCCAGGAGGAGTCCATCGTGAGCGATTGGCGGATCTACCGTGGTGCCGGTCTTCCGCACGACGAGATACAGCGGCTGCCCGCCCCGCCGCCCTGGCGCGACTTCTCCACGGGCGGCGCCGACGACACCCTGGCCGGCTCCGACCGACGGCTCGGCGTCAAGCGCCGGCTCGTCCAGAACCACCACCCCCGGCCGGCCGAGACCGACGCCGTGAACGCCGCCCTGTACCTGCGGCGTCCGCTCCTCGTCACCGGCAACCCCGGCACCGGCAAGTCGACCCTCGCCCACGCCGTGGCCCACGAACTGGGCCTCGGGCGCGTGCTGCGGTGGCCGATCGTCAGCCGGACCACCCTCCAGGACGGGCTCTACCGGTACGACGCCATCGGGCGCCTCCAGGACGTCCAGCTGGAGCGGGCCCAGGCCGGTTCGCCCGGCTCCGCCGCCGCGGCCCCGGCCGGCATCGGCTCGTACATCCGGCTCGGCCCGCTCGGCACCGCGCTGCTCCCCTCCGAGCTGCCCCGGGTGCTGCTCATCGACGAGCTCGACAAGAGCGACCTGGACCTGCCGAACGACCTCCTGAACGCCCTGGAGGAGGGCGAGTTCGCCATTCCCGAGCTGGAGCGGCTCGCCGACCGGGAGCCCGTCGTCGAGGTGCTCAGCGACGACGGCCGCAAGGTGGCGGTGCTCGGCGGCCGGGTCCGCTGCACCACCTTTCCGTTCATCGTGCTCACCTCCAACGGCGAACGGGACTTCCCCGCCGCCCTGTTGCGCCGCTGTATCCGCCTGGAGCTCGAAGCGCCCGGCGAGGACCAGCTCCGCGCCATGATCGAGGCCCACCTCGGCAGCGAGGCCGTCGCGGGCGACGGGGAGCAGGGCCTCGTCCAGCGCTTCCTCAACCGCGAGCCGGGCGAGGTCATCGCCACCGACCAGCTCCTCAACGCCCTCTATCTGACCCAGCACGCCTCCCGAGCCGAACGGGTCACCAGGGAACGCATCGCCGACATGCTCATGCAACCGCTCGATCAGCCGAGGTGACGATCGGATGCACCGGATGCATCTGGAAGAACTCACCCGCAGACTGCGGGCCGGTGGCCAGGACCCCACCGCCGAGGACGTCGCGGACGCCCTCTGGCTGGCCCAATGGCTTCCCGGCCCGCCGCCGGACCAGGAGGGGCAGGGGGGACCCGAAGGACAGCAGGGGGAGGAGAACCCCGAAGAGACGGAGGAATCCCCGGAGACCCCGCAGACCGGGGACGGCTCGAACGGGACGCCGGACCCGACCCGCGGCGAGACCGGCGGGGACGGGCAGCCGGCGGCAGGCACCGGGGGCCCGGGGGAGTCCGTCTCCCTCCACATGGCCGCGGGCGCCGCGGGAGTAGTCGACGCCGCGGGCGCCGCCGGAACAGTCTCCCGCCCGGGGCCCGCGGATCGGGGCGCGACCCTGCCCGTCCGTGCCCCCGGCGCCAACGCCCTGCCCGGCCTGCTGGGCCTCCAGAAGGCCCTCCGCCCCCTGCGCGCCTACAGCCTCGCCCCCCACCGCCCAGGCGAGGGCGTCCTCGACGAGGAGGCCACGGCCGAACGCAGCGCCGCCGCCGGCATCCTCACCCCCGTCATGCGCCCCGCGGCGGCACGGCGCCCCGACATCCAGCTGCTCATGGACACCGGCCCCGCCATGGTCGTCTGGAGCCGGATGGTCGAGGAACTCCGCCAGGCCGGGCAGCAGTCCGGCGCCTTCCGCGACGTCCAGGTGCACCGCCTGTACGACACCGGGGACGGCCCCCCGCTCGTCACCACCACCTCCGGCGCCGACGGCCGCCCCAGGCTGCGCCCCGTCGACCAGCTCCACGACCCCACGGGCAACCGGTTCACCCTGGTCGTCAGCGACTGCGTCGGACCCCTCTGGCAGCGCGGCGACGCCCAGCGCTTCCTGCGCCAGTGGCCCCGCCACTCCCCGCTCGCCCTCGTCCAGCCGCTGCCGCCGCGCCTCTGGCCCCGTACCGCGCTCCCCGCCGAACCCGGCACCTTCCAGCGCTCCGCCACCCCCGGCGGCCACACCGTCTTCCACTCCGACGACGAGCCCTGGGGGCCCGTCGTCCCGGGGCGCAGGGCCGTCCCCGTGCTCACCCCGACTCCCGAGGCCTTCGCCTCCTGGACCCGGATCCACACCGGCCACGGCGGCAACGCCGTCCGCGGCTGGGCTGCCTGGCTCGACCCCGAGCCGGTGACGGCGCGCGGGCCCCGCACCCCGCACGCCGCCCGGAGCGACGAGGACCTCCTGCGCGCCTTCCGCGCCGGCGCCTCACCCGGCGCGCTCCGCCTCGCCGTCCACCTCGCGGCCGCCCCGCTGACCCTGCCCGTCATGCAGCTCGTGCAGCGCGCCATGCTGCCCGACACCGGCCCCATGGAGCTGGCCGAGGTCCTCCTCAGCGGGCTCCTGCGACGGCTGCCGGGCCCCACCCCGTACCCCTGCTTCAGCTACCCGCCCGGGATCCAGCAGCACTTACTCGGCTCGCTCGACCCCAGCGCCGCCGCCCTCGTCCTCAAACACTGCTCCACGTACGTGGAGCGCAATTTCGGCCAGGGCATGCGCAACTTCCCGGCGCTCGCCGCGGCACGCCTCGCGGGTGCCGACACCGACACCGCGCCGGGGACCGGCGCCGGGGCCGGGAAGGGCACGGCGTACGACCCCGGCGACGGAACCGGCCACGGATCGGGGACGGGCCGGACGGCCGGCCGGGACGCCGACCTCCCGGAGGAGACCGAGGCGACCGACGAACCCCTCGGACCGGAACGCGCCGAGACGGAACTCTTCGCCCGTATCCCCGCGCGCGTGCTCCGCTTCTACCATCCCGACCTCGTCACCCCCGACCCCCTCACCGAGGCCCGCCGCCTCCTCGCGCAGGGCCGCGCCCAGTCCGACCCGGCCCTGCTCGCCGGGGCCCGCGAGCGCGCCGAGGCGGCGCTCCCGGCCGAACCGGTCGAGGCCCGGATCGTCCTCGCCCGCGCCCTGTACGCCGAGGCCGGCACCGCCGCCGCCCGGCGCACCGGCCGCCGCCCCGAACTCCTCGACCAGGCCGCCGCCACCCTCGTACGGGCCGGGGAGCTCAGCCGGACCGGCGAGGAGGCATGGGCCGAGGCCCGGCTCGAACTCGCCGTCGTCCACCACGCCCTGTGGCGCGACACGGACGAGACCGGTCATCTCGACGCGGCCCTCACCGCCCTCGCCGAGGACGCCGACCGCTGGCCGGAAACCGCCCGCCACACCCTCCATCTGCGCCGCGGCAGACTGCTCCTCGCGCGCGGGGACGGCGAGGAGGCGGCGGGTGAACTCACCGCCGCCCTCACCCTCCACGAGAGCGCCGCGGCCCTGCTCGACCTCGCCGACGCCCTCCACCTCGCCGAGACCGACCCCGGCCGCATCGGTCCCGTGCTCGACCGCGCCGAACCCCTCCTGGGCGACGCGCGCGCCCTGCGGCTCCGCTTCACCACCGCGCGCGCCCGGCTGTACGACGCGGAGGGCGACGGGGCCGCCGCCGACGCGGCGTACGAGGAGGCCACCCTGCTCGCCCCCGCCGACAGCGAGCAGCGCGGACAGCTCCTGCTCACCTGGGGCGGATCGCTGCTGCGGCGGGCCGCGGCGGGTACGGGCACGGCACCGGTCGACCGGGCCGAGGGCGTCCTGCGCGAGGCCCTGACCCGGCTGCCCGCCGGAGCGCCCGAGCGCGCGCGGGCGTGGACCCTGATCGGCACCGTCCTCGCGCTCCGCTTCCACCGCGCCGGCTTCCTGCCCGACCTCTTCGAGAGCCGCCATGTGCTCGAACAGGCGCTCCGGGGCACCCACGATCCGGGACGACGTGCCGAGGTGTGGCTGCAACTGGGCAGGGTCTGCCTGGAGTTGGCCGAAACCGCGCGGGACGGGGTGATCGGCGACGCGCTCGCCGCCTACCGCAACGCCGGGGAGGAGTCCCGCGCCGCCCACGGCGACGACCCGGGCACGGTCACCGGCGCCCGCGCGCTGCACGCCCAGGGGGCGGTGCTCGTCCTGATGGGCCGCCCGGCGCGGGCCCGGGCGGCGCTGCTCGCGGCGACGACGCGGTGGCGGCGCCTCACGGGGGAGCTGCTGGAGGTCGACTGGGACGACGTGGAGCGGACCCGTGAGCTGCTCGCGGAGGTGGAGAGCGCCCGGGTGAGCGAGGGGGTACCGCTCACGCCCGAGGAGCGCCGCCGCGTCATGCCCCCGTGGTGGTCCTGGACGGCTGGATAACGGGGGCGCACATGGGGGCAGTTGAATCGAATGGGTTTCCGGTCTCCTGGCGTCGGGAAGAACCGCCGCACCGCTACGACCGTGGGGGACAGCGTCGGTGAGGAGGAGCCGAGAGTGTTCGAGCACACGGGGTGGGCGACCGGTGTCGGCCGAGATGCCGTCTGGTCTCCGCAACTGTCCGATCTCGCGGCCGTCGACCTGCGGACCTTGCGGGTCACGGACGATGCCGCTCTCGGGGCCGCGGTGGAGAGAGTGCTGCTCCGCCCCTCGGATCTCGTCGAGTCCTGGAAAGAGGACGAGTTCATCGGCTGACCGCCGGGCGCACCCGCGGGACGCCCGTACACGGCGATCGTTTTCGGCCGTATCGACACCAGGCGGCCGGTCGCCCCTCGGCGCCTCGGCCCGGTCCGCGCCGTCCGGTCCACCCGGCGGCCGGTCCCGCGGCCGGAGCCGGGGGTGATCACCGCCCCGCCGGACCCGGCGGTGCTCGCGGGTCTCGCCACCACACGCCCCGGACCGGCCGGGGCGTCCTTTCTGCGGGCCGGGCTCCACGCCCGTCGGCTGCTCCTGCTCAAGACCCTCCTGGTGCGGGTCCAGCGTCACCGCGAGACGGTGGCGCCCGCGGTCCTGCGCGGCTTCGAGGCGGGCTGGCTCCTGCTGGAACGGGCCGAGCGCGTCCGCCCGGACGTCGTGCGCGTCGTCCTGGACTACCCGACCACCGGTGCCTGGCTCGCCGCCGCGCTCACCGAGCCGCTCGGGGCCGGCCTCGACCGCCACCTCGCCCATCTCGAACTCCTCGCCGTCACTGCGGCCCTGCGCGCCGGACTGTCGGTGGACCTGGTCGTCGAGGTCCCCGGCGGAGTGCTCCCGCTCCCCGGCGTCGGCCGGGTGGAGGCGGGCGGCGCGCGCCGGCTCCGGATCGACGCCCGCTCCCGCGCGGTACGGATCGGGGGCGGGGACGGTACGGGCTCCCGCGCCGTGCTCCGCCGCCGCGCGAACGGCCCCGCGACGACCCTGACGGGCAGCGGCCCCGGCTGGCGCGGGCTGCGCGCCCTCCCCGGCGGCGCCACCCGGCTGGAGGACCTCGACCCGTACCGGCTGCCGCCGGACATGGGCATCCCGGCCCGGGCCGCGGCCGACCACACCGACACCGACCACGCCGGCTGGGCCGCCCGATGGACCGCCGCCCGCCGTCTGCTGCGCGGGACCGACCGGGAGCGGGCCGTCGAGGTGGGCCGCTCGGTGGACGCCGTCGTGCCCCTCGTCCCGCGTGGGGCGCGTGCCATCGGAGCCACGCTGAGCGCCGCCCCCGGAGCGGTCCTCATGACGCCCTCCGCCGGTGCCGCGGACATGGCCGAGACGCTGGTCCACGAGCTGCACCACAGCAAGCTCGCCACGCTCCACGAGCTGGTCCCGCTCCACCGCCCCCACCCGCCGGACGGGGCCGCCCCCACCTACCGGGTCGGCTGGCGCACGGACGCCCGCCCGGTCGCCGGCGTCCTCCAGGGGGTCTACGCCCACCTGGCGCTCGCCGACCTGTGGCAGCGGGCGGCGGGGGTCGGCCGCGCCTCCGGGGTGCCCGAGCAGTGGCGCGTACGGTCCGCACAACGTTTCGACCATGTCCACGATCAGGTGGTCGAAGCCCTTGCGATACTGCTTGAATCCGATGAACTGACCAATGAGGGAAGGGAGTTCGCCCGGCAAATGAGGAAGCACCTTGCGAGCCTCAGCTCCGGCCGGCGAGCCCTTGCGTAACACTGTGCCCACGACACATGACACTGCGTGGCGCGTGAGCGGGACGGGAGATGCACACATGGCGGAACAGCGGTCGGGCGGCGCTTCGGCGGACCACGGTGGCAGAGCGGCTCCCGAGCACGTCCTCGTCGTCTTTCCCGGCTACCACCGGCCGTGGGCGGCCTGGATCAACCAGCGCCTCGACACCCACGGCGTCCGCGCCACCCTGCAACGCTGGGACCCGCCCCGCGAGGTCCCCCTGGAGGACTCCCTCGGCGATCTGCTCCTCGCCCGCGGCAGGGTCCTCCTCGTCCTCGACGACTGGTTCTTCGAACTGGGCCCCCGGCCCGCCGGCGAGTGGAACGACGTCCTGCGCGGCTTCGTCGCGAGCCAGGCCGACCGCTTCGCCGCCGTCAACCTCACCAACCGCACCCTGCTCCCCTCCACGGCCGTCCTCGAACCGGTCAGCCTCTGGGGCGTCGGCGAGGAGGAGGCGGAGGCCCGGCTCCTCAGCAGGCTCGACATCGAACCGCGCCGTTCCCCCGCCCGCCGGATCGCGCCGGGCGCCCTCGTCCGCTACCCCGAGACCCCGCCGGACATCTGGGGCGAGGTACCCCGCCGCAACCCCCGCTTCACCGGCCGCGACGACCTCCTCACCGAGCTCCAGGAACGGCTCATGGACGCCGAGCGCGGCAACGCCGCGTACACCCTCCTCGGCATGTCCGGCATCGGCAAGACCCAGATCGCCGCCGAGTACGCCCACCGCTTCAGCTCCGACTACGACGTCATCTGGTGGGTCAGCTCCGACGACCGCAACATCCAGCGCGACCGCCTCGGCGAACTCGCCGCCGCCCTCGAACTGCCCACCGGCAGCGAGCCGGGCGAACGCATCCGCGCCGTCCGCGAGGCCCTCCGCCGAGGCGACCCGCACAGCCGCTGGCTCGTCGTCTTCGACGGCTGGGACGACATCAGGGACGTCGACGTCACGGTCCCGCAGGGACCCGGACACGTCCTCATCACCTCCCGCAACCACGGCTGGCGCGAACACACCGACGTGCTCCCGGTCCGCAACTTCGACCGCGCGGAGTCCACCGGCTACCTGATGCGCCGCGCCCCGCACATCACCGCCGTCGAGGCCGACGAGGTCGCCGCCGAGTTCGGAGACGTACCCCTGCCCCTCGTCCAGGCGGCCGCCTGGCTCGGCGAGTCCGGCATGGAGGCATCCGAGTACCTGCGCATGGTCCGTGAGGGACGGCTCTCCACCGTCGACGAGCCGAGCACCGGCGACGGCATGCCCAACACCTCGCTCACCTCCTGGTCGATACTGATCAACCGGCTCCGGCGCGCCCAGCCCCAGGCCATCGACATCCTCAGCCTCTGCGCCTCCTTCGCCCCCGGCCGCATCCCCCTCGGCATCGTCCGCGCCCACCCCCAGGCCTCCCTCCCCGAGGACCTGCGGTGGATGGCCACCGACCTGCCCGCCTGGACCCGGGCCCTCGACACCCTCGTCAACTACTCGGTGCTCACCCGGGAGACCCGCGGCCCCGTCACCAGCGAGGAGGCCGTACCGCAGCAGGAGTCGATCCACATGCACCGGCTCGTGCACGACATCGTCTCCCGGCTCACCGACGGCGAGCACCGCGAGGCCCACCGCAAGGCCGTCCGGACGCTGCTCGCCGAGGCCGACCCGGGCAACCCGACGGACAGCCGGAACTGGCCCCGCTACTCCGAACTCCTGCCCCACCTGGAGCCCTCCGGGGCACTGCGCAGCACCGACCCGAGGATCCAGACCACCGTCCTCAACTGCCTGCGCTACTGCGACCGCAGCGGCGAGTACAAGGCGGGCACCCGCCTCGCCGGCCGCATCCGCGGCAACTGGACCGGCTTCATGGACCCGCTCTCCCCGCACATGCAGGAACTCACCACCGTGGAAGGCGACATCCTGCGCCGCAGCGGCGGCTTCCGCGAGGCGTACGAACTCGACCTCGCCCGCCGCAACCTGCTCGCCGCGGCCGACCACCCCGACGAGCTCGGCGACCTCAAGTCCAAGATCTGCATCGCCCGGGACCTCCGCTTCCTCGGCCAGTACAAGGAATCCGAACGCCTCCAGCGCGAGGTCCTCGCCGAGGCGCAGAGCCTCCTCGGCGAGACCCAGCAGCTCACCCTCGCCGCCCGCCACAACGTCGGCGTCGTCCTGCGGATGCTCGGCCGTTACCAGGAGGCGCACGAGCAGGACGCCGACACCCTCTCCCGCTGCGAGAACATCCTGCGCCCCCACCACCCCTCCACCCTCAACTCCAACAACGCGGTCGCCCAGGACCTCCGGCTGCTCGGCCGCTACCGCGAGGCCCTCGGCCGCCAGGAGGCCAACGTCCGCCTCCATGTGAAGATCCTCGGCCCCCAGCACCAGCAGACCCTCTACGCGCGCAGCCAGCTCGCCCTCTGCCGACGCCGCGAAGGCGGCTTCAAGGACGACATCGGCGCCGTCATGGCCGGCGTCCTCGACCACCTCGAACAGGCCCAGGGACGCGGCCACTACCTCACGCTCTCCGCGGTCACCAACTACGCCAACTACCTGCGCGAACACGGTGACCTCGACCGGGCCCGCGAACTCATCAACGAGGCCGAGGCCGGCTACCGGGCCCTGCTCGGCCCCGCCCACCCCGTCTCCACCGGCGTCCTCGCCAACACCGCCCTCGTGATGCAGTCCGCGGGCGAGCGCACCGAAGCCATGACCATGCTGGAGGCGGCGCTCGCCGGACTCACCGCCGCCCTCGGACCCGACCACCCCTGGGTCCTCGGCTGCGCCCTCAACGCCACGGCCGCCCGCAACTTCAACGGGCGCGTGTCCGACGCCGCGGAACTCAGCCGGGACACCCTGCGCAGGGCCCGGCACGTCATGGGCTCCGAGCACCCGCTGACCCTCTCCTGCCAGGTCTCGCTCGCCACCGACCTGCGCGGACTGCGCGAGACCGAGGAGGCCGCGAAGCTGGAGGAGGACGCCCTGCTCACCCTCACCAGGACGCTCGGCGCCCAGCACCCGCACACCCTCTCGGCGCGCCAGCGCAACCGCCCGTACTGGGACTTCGAGGCCAACCTCTGATCCCACCCGCACACGCCGGAGGCCCGGCACCCCCAAGCGGGGTGCCGGGCCTCCGTACGTGCTCCGAGGGCGACGATCAGGCGTCGAAGACCTCGTTGACCAGCTGCTGCTGCTCGGCCTGGTGGCGCTTGGCCGAGCCGACCGCCGGGGACGAGGAGTGCGGACGCGAGATCCGGCGCAGGCGCTCGCCCGCCGGGATGTCCGCGCCGACCGCAAGGTCCAGGTGGTCGATCAGGTTGAGCGCGATGAACGGCCACGCACCCTGGTTCGCCGGCTCCTCCTGCGCCCAGATGTACTTCGCGGCGTTCGGGTACTTGGCGATCTCGGCCTGGAGCTCGGCACCCGGCAGCGGGTACAGACGCTCGAGGCGGATGATCGCGGTCTCCGTGTCGCCGCGCTTCTGCCGCTCGGCCTCCAGGTCGTAGTAGACCTTGCCGGCGCAGAAGACGACCTTGCGGACGTCCGCCGGGTTCGCCGTCGCGTCACCGATCACCGGGCGGAAGCCGCCGGTGGTGAACTCCTCCGCCTTGGACGCCGCGGCCTTCAGACGCAGCATCGACTTCGGGGTGAAGACGATGAGCGGCTTGTGGTGCGGGTTGTGGACCTGCCAGCGCAGGAGGTGGAAGTAGTTCGACGGCAGCGTCGGCATGGCGACCGTCATGTTGTCCTGGGCGCACATCTGGAGGAAGCGCTCCGGGCGCGCGGACGAGTGGTCCGGGCCCTGGCCCTCGTAGCCGTGCGGCAGGAGCAGCGTGACGCCGGAGGTCTGGCCCCACTTCTGCTCGGCCGAGGAGATGAACTCGTCGACGACGGTCTGCGCGCCGTTGACGAAGTCACCGAACTGGGCCTCCCAGATGACCAGGGCGTCCGGGCGCTCCAGCGAGTAGCCGTACTCGAAGCCCATCGCCGCGTACTCGCTGAGCAGCGAGTCGTAGACGTTGTAGTGGGCCTGGTCCTCGGCCAGGTAGAGCAGCGGGGTGTAGTCCTCGCCGGTCTCCTGGTCCACCAGGACCGCGTGACGCTGGCCGAAGGTGCCGCGGCGGGAGTCCTGGCCGGACAGCCGGACCGGGGTGCCCTCCATCAGCAGCGAGCCGATGGCGAGGGTCTCGCCCATGCCCCAGTCGATCGTGCCGTCCTCGACGGAGGCGGCGCGGCGCTGCATCTGCGGCATCAGACGCGGGTGGACCGTGATCCGCTCCGGGACGCTGACCTGCGACTCGGCGATCCGCTTCACGACCTCGGTGGAGACCGCGGTGGTGACGCTGACCGGGAAGGCGGCCTTGGCGTCCGGCACGGTCGCCGTCGCCGGGGCGTTGGTCGCCTCGCGGACCTCCGCGAACACCTTCTCCAGCTGGCCCTGGAAGTCCTGGAGCGCCTGCTCCGCCTCTTCGAGGGTGATGTCGCCGCGACCGATGAGCGACTCGGTGTACAGCTTGCGCACCGAACGCTTCTTGTCGATCAGGTTGTACATCTGCGGGTTGGTGAACTGCGGGTTGTCGCCCTCGTTGTGACCGCGGCGGCGGTAGCAGATGAGGTCGATCACGACGTCCTTGTTGAACGTCTGGCGGAACTCGAAGGCGAGCCGCGCGACGCGGACCACGGCCTCCGGGTCGTCGCCGTTCACGTGGAAGATCGGCGCCTCGATCATGCGGGCCACGTCGGTCGCGTACATCGAGGAACGCGAGGACTCCGGGGCGGCGGTGAAGCCGACCTGGTTGTTGATGACGATGTGGACCGTGCCGCCGGTGCGGTAGCCGCGCAGCTGCGACATGTTCAGCGTCTCGGCGACGACGCCCTGGCCGGCGAAGGCCGCGTCACCGTGCAGGGCGACGGGCAGGACGGTGAAGTCCGTGCCGCCCTTGTTGATGACGTCCTGCTTGGCGCGGACGATGCCTTCCAGGACCGGGTCGACCGCCTCCAGGTGCGAGGGGTTCGCGGCGAGGGAGACCTTGATCTGCTCGCCGTCGAGGCCGGTGAAGGTGCCCTCGGCGCCCAGGTGGTACTTGACGTCGCCGGAGCCGTGCATCGACTTCGGGTCGAGGTTGCCCTCGAACTCGCGGAAGATCTGCGCGTACGACTTGCCGACGATGTTCGCCAGGACGTTCAGCCGGCCGCGGTGGGCCATGCCGATGACGACCTCGTCGAGGCGCGACTCGGCGGCCGAGTCGATGACCGCGTCGAGCAGCGGGATGACGGACTCGCCGCCCTCCAGGGAGAAGCGCTTCTGGCCGACGTACTTCGTCTGCAGGAAGGTCTCGAAGGCCTCCGCGGCGTTCAGCCGGCGCAGGATCCGCAGCTGCTCCTCGCGCTCCACGCGGGAGTGCGGGCGCTCGACGCGGTCCTGGATCCACTTGCGCTGCTTCGGGTCCTGGATGTGCATGAACTCGACGCCGGTGGTGCGGCAGTACGAGTCGCGCAGGACGCCGAGGATGTCGCGGAGCTTCATCATCGACTTGCCGGCGAAGCCGCCGACCGCGAACTCCCGCTCCAGGTCCCACAGGGTGAGGCCGTGCTCGGTGATGTCCAGGTCGGGGTGCTTGCGCTGCTTGTACTCCAGCGGGTCGGTGTCGGCCATGACGTGGCCGCGGACCCGGTAGGAGTGGATGAGCTCGAAGACGCGCGCGGCCTTGGTGACGTCGTCGTCGTGGGACGCGTCGATGTCCTTGAGCCAGCGGACCGGCTCGTAGGGGATGCGCAGGGCCTTGAAGATGTCGTCGTAGAAGCCCTGCTCGCCGAGGAGGAAGTTGGCGACGACGCGCAGGAACTCGCCGGAGGCGGCGCCCTGGATGACACGGTGGTCGTACGTCGAGGTCAGGGTCATGACCTTGGAGATGCCCAGCTTGTTCAGGGTGTCCTGCGACGTGCCCTGGAACTCGGCCGGGTAGTCCATCGAGCCGACGCCCATGATGACCGACTGTCCGGGCATCAGACGCGGGACGGAGTGGACGGTGCCGAGGCCGCCGGGGTTGGTCAGGGAGACCGTGACGCCGGTGAAGTCCTCCATCGTCAGCTTGCCCACGCGGGCCCGCTTGACGATGTCCTCGTACGCCTGCCAGAACTCGAAGAAGTTGAGCGTCTCGGCCTTCTTGATGCCCGCGACGACGAGCTGGCGGTCGCCGTTGGGCTTCACCAGGTCGATCGCGAGACCGAAGTTCACGTGCTCCGGCTTGACCAGGGTCGGCTTGCCGTCCTTCTCCGCGAAGGAGTAGTTCATCGACGGCATGGCCTTGATCGCCTGCACCATCGCGTAGCCGATGAGGTGCGTGAAGGAGATCTTCCCGCCCCGGGCGCGCTTCAGGTGGTTGTTGATCACGATCCGGTTGTCGAAGAGCAGCTTCACCGGGACGGCGCGGACGGACGTGGCCGTCGGCACCTCGAGGGAGGCGTTCATGTTCTTCGCGACCGCGGCGGCGGGGCCGCGCAGCGTGATCAGCTCGGGGCCGGCCGGGGCCTCGGCCGCGGGCTTGGCGGCGGCCGGAGCGGCCTTGGCCGCCGGGGCGGGCGCGGCGGCGGGCTTCGCGGCGGCCGGCGCGGCCGGGGCCGCGGCGGCCTTCACGGGCGCCGGAGCGGCCGCGGGGGCCGGAGCCGAGACCGGAGCGGGCGCGGGAGCGGGAACGGCCGCAGGAGCGGCAGGCGCGGCCTGTGCGGGGCCCGCCTGCTGCGCCGCGGGGGCGCTCGGTGGGGTGGAAGCCGGGGCGGTCGGGGTCTCCGACGCTCCGGGCTTGTAGTCGGCGAAGAAGTCCCACCAGGCACGATCGACCGAATTCGGGTCCTGGAGGTACTGCTGGTAGATCTCGTCGACGAGCCACTCATTGGCACCGAAGGCGGCTGCGGGGCTCTTGCCCTGCCCGTCCTGGTCGGTCGGGGAGCTCGGGGTACTGGGGGACTGAGACGACACGGCGGCAACCGCCCTCTTCCGCTTCACAAGGTGATGGACAGCGGAAATAAAGGCTACGCCTGTCCGGCCGAGAGGTGCAGGCGGGGAGCGCCAACGTCGCGCAAGTCACACTTGACGGGGTGTTTCGGGGCCGGGAATGGCGGGAAACAAGCGTGGTTCCGCATGTGTGAGGGTAGGGAGAAGCGCAGGCACGGCCGCCTTCGACCGCACCTCTGACCAGTCCCCGCTCACGTGCGCGGAGGTCTCCCTCACTGACACGCAGAACGGGCTGCTCCGGTTCGAACCCTACGTCAATCTCTTGGTGGAAGGCTGCCCGGAAGAGTGACCCTGATGCGGCAGCCACGTGCCGATTCGGCCACTCCGATCCCGCCGCCGTGCAGATCCACCGCCCAGCGGGCGATCGCGAGACCGAGCCCCGTGCCGCCGTCGCTCCCGGGGCCCTGTCGGTGCGGGGCCGTGCCCCGGTTGAACCGCTCGAAGACCCTGTGCCGCTCCGCCTCCGGGATGCCGGGACCCTCGTCCTCGACCTCCAGCTCCAGGGAGTCCGGGTACGGGCCGCGCCGGGCCCGGACCGTGACGC
Source organism: Streptomyces sp. NPDC088553 (assembly GCF_044752965.1). Taxonomy (NCBI): domain Bacteria; kingdom Bacillati; phylum Actinomycetota; class Actinomycetes; order Kitasatosporales; family Streptomycetaceae; genus Streptomyces; species Streptomyces sp. NPDC088553. The sequence continues at coordinate 311,438 of NZ_JBIVMG010000007.1, forward strand.
GGCCGTGCGGCGGCGAGTGCTTCACCGCGTTGTCGATCAGGTTCGCCATCACCTGGTGCAGCCGCTCCGCGTCCGCGTGCGCCACCAGCTCGGGCGGCGACACGTCCAGATGCAGATGCACGTCCGTGCGGTTGTGCAGGCCCGAGGTGGACGAGAGGCCGCGCTGCGAGGCGGCCAGGTTCGCTTCGCGCAGAACTCCGGACAGATACGGCCAGACCTCGAAACGACTCGCCCTCAGTGCCACGACACCGTTGTCAAGACGTGACAGGTCGAGCAGTGTCTCCACCAGCCGGCCCAGCCGCTCGGTCTGCTTCAGCGCCGACCGCATCGTCTCCGGATCCGCCTCGGAGACCCCGTCCACGACGTTCTCCAGTACGGCCCTGAGCGCGGCGATCGGGGTCCGCAGCTCGTGCGACACATTGGCGACCAGCTCCTTGCGGTGCCGGTCCACCGCCTCCAGGTCGTCCGCCATGCGGTTGATCGTCGACGCCAGGTCGCCCAGCTCGTCGCGCCGGTCCGCGCCCCGCACCCGCCGGGTGAAGTCCCCGCGGGAGATCGTCCCGGCCACCGTGGTCATCTCGTCCAGCGGCGCCGTCAGGGACTGCGCCACGAACTGCGTGATCAGCAGGGTCGCGATCATCGCGAAGATCGTGATGTACCGGAACTCCGTGGACGTGCGGATCGCCACCAGCGCGAGCCCGGAGGTCAGCAGGACCGCCCCGACGACCAGCGTGCCCAGCTTGGTCTTGATCGAGATCGCGATCCGGCGCGGCCGGCGCACCCCGCCGTCCGCCCCCCGCAGCTCCCCCGGCCGCCCGGGCCTCCGCCGGCTCACAGCGCCGGGGTCTCCAGCGCGTACCCGACGCCATGGACCGTGCGGATCCGCTCGGCCCCGATCTTCCGGCGCAGCGCCTTGATGTGGCTGTCCACGGTCCGGGTGCCCGAGGCGTCCGCCCAGTCCCACACCTCGGCGAGCAGCTGCTCGCGGGAGAGGACCGCCCGCGGCGTGCTCGCCAGGCAGACCAGCAGGTCGAACTCGGTCGGGGTCAGGTGCACGTCCTCGGACCGCACCCGCACCCGGCGCTGCGCGTGGTCGATCTCCAGTTCGCCGAGGCGCAGGATGCCGCTGCGCGGGGTGACGGCCGCCAGCGCGGCCCGCTCCACCCGCCGGAGCAGCACGTGCACCCGGGCGGCCAGCTCCCGCATCGAGAACGGCTTGGTCATGTAGTCGTCCGCGCCCACCCCGAGACCGACCAGCATGTCGGTCTCGTCGTCGCGGGCGGTCAGCATGAGGACCGGGACGGGGCGCTGGGCCTGGACCCGGCGGCACACCTCCAGGCCGTCGAATCCGGGCAGCATCACGTCGAGGACCATCAGGTCCGGCTGCCATGCCTCGGCCGCGTCGACGGCGGCGGGGCCGTCGGTCGCGGTCTGGACGAGAAAGCCCTCGGCGCGCAGCCGAGCGGAGATCGCCTCCACGATCGTGGCGTCGTCCTCGACCACGAGCACCCGGCGCTGGGCCCCCGGAGTGGCCGCCGCACCGTGGTGAGTGGTGTGTGTCTGCTCCATTGCCCCGCCTCGCGTCGCCGATGTCGGCTCTGCAGCCTAGAGGTACCGGCGGCGTCCCGGCTATCCAGGACTTACTCGGGACGGACGCCGAGGTGAACCACGTCGGGGACGCCCCGGGCAACGGGGATCTCTTCCGTCCGTACCCCGCTGAATCCGGCATTCCGCAAGGACCCTTCGAAATCGACGGAGGGTCGGGCGGACCAGACGGCGAGCACTCCGCCGGGGTTCAGACGGGCCGCGCAGGCCGCCAACCCCTCGGCCGCGTACAGGGATTCGTTGTCCTCGGTGACCGTCCAGTCCGGCCCGTTGTCGATGTCCAGACAGAGGGCGTCGTAGGTGTCCGGGGAGGTGTGGAGGTGGTCCACCAGGTCCGTGTGCAGGATCACGGTCCGGGAATCGGCGAGCGCGGCCCCGGAGATGGCGGCGAGGGGCCCCTGGCGGTGCCAGTCGATGATCGCCTCCTCCCGCTCGACGACCGTGATCCGGCCCCAGCGGGGGTCGGCGGCGGCGTGGGCGAGCGAGAAGCCGACGCCGAGACCGCCGACGAGGACGGACGCGCCGGCGCGGGACGGCTCGGGGAGCGCGGACTGCGCCGCGTCGATCAGGAGCCGCTCGGAGCGCCCGTCGGAGGTGTCCATCAGGAAGGTCCCGTTGGCGATGATCTCGTAGTGCTCGTCGCGCCGGCGGAGGACGACCTCCCCGTACGGTCCTTCGCGGCGGTCGAGGGTGACGGTTCCTGGCATGGTCGGTCGCTCCGCTCTCGGCTCGGCAGTGGGTCCCCGGCCATCCTCGCGGGACGGCGGCGATGGGGACAAACCCGTTTCGGGGAAAGGGAGATGGGATCGGACGGCTGTGCGAGAGGAGTCCTTGGGTCCCCCTCCCCGCCGCGCCGCGCCGCGGTCGGCTCGCCGGGCCGCGTCCGTCCGGATGCGGCCGCCGAGGTCCGGGCGCAGTGGACGATGCCCCGAGGGAAGGCGTTGAATTCGTCTTCGATGTCCGAGAAAGATTCCCTGCAGGGACCATGTCGATACCCCCTTCTCGTGGGTGCGGAACGCGGTGCGCGACTCGGTGCTGGAATTCCGTGCGGGAATTACGTCCGGGAACCGTCTGCGGGAATTCCCGGCGGGAACTACCTCGACGCGTCGACGCGCTCTGCCGTACGGGGAAGGTCCGCGGGCGCCGGTCCGGCGTCGGCGTCCGTCGACCCCGCCCGGCGGCGGAGGCCGAACGCGCTGACGAGGGCGGCGGCGAGGGCGGCGACGAGCGGCACGACGAGGGCGGCCCGGTAGCCGTCGAGAAGCGCCGTCGGCGAGGGGCCGTCCGTGGCCGCGATGTTCACCGCGGCGACGGTGGACAGGCCCAGCGCGGCTCCGAACTGGAAGGACGTGTAGAGCAGACCGCCGGCGACGCCCTGCTCCTCCTCGGCGATGCCGTCGGTGGCGACGATGGTCAACGGCCCGTAGGCCAGCGAGAAGGCCAGACCCAGGATGACCAGGCTGGGGAACATCGCCAGGTACGTCCGGTCGGCGCCGACCGGCAGGAACAGCGCGTACGACAGCGCGGCGAGGAGCAGACCGCCGAAGATCACCCGGGCGTTGCCGAACCTGGCCACGAGCCTGGGCGTCACGGTGGGGGAGAGGATCGCGTCCACCCCGATGACGACGAGGGCGAGACTGGTCTCCAGGGTCGACCAGCCGCGCAGCTCCTGCAGGTAGAGCACCGCGATGAACTGGAAGCCGAAGAAGCCCGCGGCGAAGAGCAGCCCGGCCAGATTGGCGCGGACCAGCGAGGCGTTGCGGAAGATGCCCAGGCGCACCAGCGGCGAGGGCGACCTGCGCTCGACGGCGACGAAGACCAGGAACAGCGCCAGGCTCGCCACGGCGGTGGCGGTCGTCGTGGCCACGGAGACGTGCGCGGCACGCTCGACGCCGAAGACGAGGAGCAGGATGCCGCCGGTGACGCTGACCGAGCCCGCCAGGTCGACGCCCCGGCCCGTGCGGTCCGGGCGCGGCGCCCCGGGGATGAGGGCGATCGCCGCGACCAGGATGAGAAGGCTGAGGATGACCGGGGCGAAGAACACCCAGCGCCAGTCGACGGCGGCCAGCAGGCCGCCCACGACCAGGCCGATCGAGAAGCCGCCGGCCGCGGTGCCGGAGTAGACGAGCAGGGCCTTGTTGCGCTGGGGGCCCTCGTCGAAGCTCGTGGTGATGATGGACAGACCCGCCGGAGTCATGAACGCGGCGGCGACACCGGTCACGAAACGGGCGACGATCAGCATCCAGCCCTCGGTGGCGAACCCGCCGAGGCCGGAGAAGAGCAGGAAGACCACGAGCCAGAGGACGAACATCCGGCGGCGTCCGAACAGGTCGGCGGCCCGGCCGCCCAGCAGCATGAACCCGCCGTAGCCGAGTACGTAGGCGCTCATCACCCACTGGAGCATGCCGGTCGACATGTCCAGGTCCTCGCGGATCGACGGCAGGGCCACGTTGAGCATGGCCACGTCGATGCCCTCGAGGAAGATCGCGCCGCACAGCACGAACAGCACGCCCCAGGCGCGTCCGCTCATGCGGTCCGTACCGCTGCTCGACGGGGATTTCTGAGTGGACACGGAATCGCTCCTTGTACGCGAAAGAAGGGTCGCGGGAATACCGCGGCACAAGGAGAAAGCCGTGCCGCGGGATTCCCACGCGTCGATGGGAAAATCCTGCGGCACGGCGGAGATTCGAGGAAGAAGGCACTTCGAAGTCACCCGGTCACTCCACGGGTACCGACCTCACCTCACGGGTACCGACCCGCCTTCACGGACACCGGCCTCACGGCGCGCGCGGGGGACTCAGGACTCGCCCGTCACCCGCCGCGCCCCCCGCCACGCGTACAGGCCCGCGCCGGCGGCGAGTGCGACGACCGCCACCGTCCACGCACCCGCCTGGGTGCCCGGCTGCATCACCCAGGCCCACCACTGCGCCCCGCCGCCCGGGGCGGGCGGGGCCGCGAGATAGACCGTGCCCACGAAGAAGGCCGGTGGCAGCCAGCTCAGCCGGGCGCCGACGACAGCGGCGGCGCCCGCCGTCACCCCCACCAGCCCGAGGGTGTTGCGTACGACGGCGAGCGCGCCGAACTCCTCCACGTGGCCCGGCACCGCCAGGGCGAGCAGGGCGACGGCGAGGACGGCCGGGGCGAGCACATGGGCGAGACGGCGGGGCCACCACGCGCGTACCGCCGTACGGTCCAGCTCGTCGCTCGGCGCGTGGAGGCTGGTGCCGATCGCGGCGGCCGCGAGCAGCGGGCCGAGGACGACGACCGGCAGCCGTGCCGTGTGGTCGAAGTCGGGCAGCGACTCCAGCCACCAGGCCGCCCAGGCGGCGGCCACCGCCGTTCCGGCGAGGGCGGCCAGGGCGCCGGGCAGGGCGCGGGAGCGCAGATAGAGCAGGGACGAAGACCTCACGGGACCGGCACCTCGTCGGGGTGGCAGGTGTTCGCCGCCAGATAGCGGCCCAGGTAATCGCGCTGGGCGGCCGGGGACTTGGCGCGGAGGCGGTCGATGTACGGCTGGGCGGCGGTCGGATCGGGCCCGTAGTCCTCGGGTGTGGGCGCCAGCCACTCGATGACGGCGAGGTTGATGACGCTCGCCCGCTCCGCGTGCGGACCGGTGTTGTCCCCCGGCCGGCAGGTGTCCGAGAACAGCCAGGACACCGCCGAGTTCAGAAAGAGATCCGGGCGCGGGAGCCGGCCCCGCACCGCGTCCGCCGCCGCGTTGGGCAGTTCGACGTCCCCGGGGCGAGGGGGCCCGAACGGGCCGCCGACCCAGCGGACCGGGGCGCCGGGCAGCCCCTTGAGGCGCGCGTTGAGCGGGGCGAGCGCCGCCGACACCTCCGGCAGCAGACGGGCGTCCACGGCCGTCAGACAGATCTGCGGGGTGCCGTCGTCGCAGAGCGGGCGGGTCAGGGCCGGGTCCGGACGCCACGGTCCCTCGTCCGCCGGCAGGCGCAGGATCACAGCGGCGGCGGCGACCGCCACGGCCAGCGGCACCAGGGCGAGCGGACGCAGCCGCGCCCGGCGGAGCCCGTACGCCAGGAGGACGGTGAGCGCGAGCCCGGCCGTCCACGCCATCGACACCGGACCGAACCACCACACCGGCCGGTCCCAGAGGAACTGGTGCTCGGCAGCGGGGACGAGCCAGCGGGCGGGGCCCTGGCGGTACGCGCCGGCCCCCAGCGCGACGTACCCGGCGATGCCCAGGAGCGGGGCCGTCAGGCGCCAGCGCACCGTACGTCCGACGACATGGCCGAACGCGCCCAGGGAGGCGACGGCGACCGCGTCGGCGGCGAGCAGTTCGAGGAAGGGGCGGCCGCCGGAGACGTACGGCCAGGTCGCGAGGAGACAGCCGGCGTCGGCCAGGAGCACGCCCGCCGCCGGCCAGAGCGCGGACGGGGCGACCGAGACGAACAGGCGGCGGAGCGGCGAGCGGGGCACGGACTCCCAGAGGTCCAGCGTCCCGCGCCGCCGGTCCCGGCCGCCCTGCCAGCAGCCCGCCGCGAGCGCGAGCGGGCCGGCGAGCAGCCCGGCGGCCACGTGCAGGAGGTTCGTGGCATCGGCCCAACGCCCCTGCCAGCCGGGCGCCTTGCCGTACATCGCCACGAGGATCGTGAGCAGGACGGCGAGGCCGGTCCAGGGGCCGAGCCCACGGCGCAGCTCGACGAGGACGGGCCTCGGCGCGCGGGTGGTCCGTCCGGCGGTGCGCGGCGGGGGAGGGGTGAGGGTGGCGGTCACCGCAGTGCTCCCTTCGTGGTACCCGAAGGGGTCCGGTGGGCGTGCAGGGCGGCCGTGTAGCCGCGCTCGACGGCGTGCGTCGTGGAGTCGTTCCCGTCGGTGGACTCCCTGCCGAGCGCGGTGAGTTCGGCCGTCGACCCCTGGAAGGCGAGGCGGCCCGACTCGATGAGCGCGACGTCGGTGCAGGCCGCGGCCACGTCCTCCACCAGGTGCGTGGAGACCACCACCGTCGCCTCCGTGCCCAACTCCCGCAGCAGCGAACGGAAATCGACCCGCTGCTCCGGATCGAGGCCGGCGGTCGGCTCGTCGAGCAGAAGCAACTCCGGTTCGTTCACGATGGCCTGGGCGATTCCGGCGCGCCGGACCATGCCGCCCGACAGCGTCTTCATCCTCGCGTCGATCCGGTCGCCGAGCCCGACCCGTGCCACCGCGTGCTCCACGGCCGCCGGGACGCGCTCGGCCGGCACCTCCTTGAGCCAGGCGACGTACGCCACGAACTCCCGCACGGTGAAGGCCGGGTAGTAGCCGAAATCCTGCGGCAGATAGCCGAGCCGGCGCCGGATGCCGGTGCGTTCGCGGTGCCGCCTCGCGTCCCCGCCGAGCAGCTCCACCCGGCCGGAGGAGGGCGCGGCGACGGTCGCGAGGACCCGGATGAGGGAGGTCTTGCCGGCGCCGTTCGGGCCGAGCAGGCCGTGGACGCCGGGACCGAGGGACAGGTCGAGCCGGTCGAGGGCGACGGTACGGCGATGGCGGACGGTCAGCCCGCTCACCGCGACGGCGGTCGAGACGTTCACCGGAACTCCAGGTGGTCGAAGGAACGGCGCCGCAGCGCGAGGAGGGCCGCGCAGGCCAGCGCGGCGGCGGCCCACCCCCCCTGGACGGCGGGGCCGGAGAAGTACGGGGCGAGCGCGGTGGCCGAAGCGGCCGTGTCCGCGGGCCCGAGCAGCGGACCCGTGACGGCGAGCAGCCACCCGCCGCCGAGCGTGGCGCCCGCCGCCCGGCAGCCCACGAACGAGCCGAGCGCGAGCGTGGCCAGGGTCAGCGCCAGGCCGGGCAGCAGCCAGGCGGCGGCCCCCGGGAAACCGGCCACCGGCGGCAGCAGCGCCCCGCCGGCGGTGAGCAGCGGTACGCAGACGGCGAGGACGGCGGCGGTACGGGTGAGCAGCAGCCGCAGCCCGCCGGACGGGGTGGCGGCGGTGATCTCGTACAGCGGGTCGGCGTGACGTCCGTACGAGACGGCGACGCCTGCGAGCGGCAGGACGGGCGAGAGGGCGAGCAGCAGACTCCGCGCCCCCTGGACCCCGGCGCCGTAGGCGAGCCCGAAGGCCCCGCCGACCACCAGCAGCACGGCCACCACCCAGGACCCGCGGAGGGCGGGCCCGACGGCCCACCAGAGCCGGGCCCGCCGGCCGAGGGGGGTGGGGGCGTGCGGGGCGGGGGCCGGCCGGGTGGGGGCGGGCGCGAGGGGGGAGGGTCGGATGCCGGCGGAGGCCGCGGCATCGGGCCGGGGGGAGGTGGCGGCGTCGGGCCGCCGCCCGGGGGAGGCTGCCGAATCGGGTCGTTGCCCGGGGGAGATGGCCGATTCGGGTCGCCGCCGCGGTGAGGCGGCGGCTGCGATCCGGCGCCCGAGGGGCGCGCCGGCCGCGGTCCGGTGGCCGGGGGACGCGTCGGCGGCGGTCTTGCGGCCGGGGGGACCCGGGCGTACGGTCCGGGCGCACTCCGGCGCCCGACCGGGTCCGAGGGACGCCAGCAGCTCGTCGCGGACGCTCGCGAGGACCGGGCCGGCCGCTCCGGCCCGTACGGCGGCCGAGACGCGGCCCGCGCAGCCCGCGCAGGACTCGACGTGCTTCTCCAGCGACCAGGCGTCGGTCTCGGCGGCGGACCCGTCGGCGTACCGGCGCGCGAGGGCGTCGGAGACGTGCCAGGGGAGCCCGGGGCTCCAGGGGCCGTCCGCAGGGGGGCGTCGTGTCGTCATGCGGTGCCTCCCAAGGCGTGTGGGCCACCGGGGTGGGCCGCCCCGAGCGCGGCGCGCAGTTCGCGGCGGGCGCGCAGGGCGCGGGTCTTGACCGTGCCCTCGGGGATGCCGAGGAGCCGGGCGGTCTCACGGGTCGTCAGGCCGTCGACGACGGTCGCCCGCAGGACCTCGGCGAGTTCGGGCGAGATCCGGTCGAGGGCCGCGCCCACCTCCCCGTACTCCAGTCCGGCGAGCACCCGGTCCTCGGCGGAGGAGGCGGCGGCGGACGGCTCCGTGGGCACGGCGGCGTGCTCGGCCGCCCGTGCCACGACGCGTTCCGCGCGGGCCCCGGCCCGCTGCGCGTCCACCAGGCGCCGGGCGGCGATCACCCAGATCCAGCCGCCGGCCTCGCCCCGGCCCCGGTGGCCGCCGGCCGAGCGCCAGACCGTGACGAAGGTGTCCTGGAGGACCTCCCGTACGGTCTCCTCGTCCGGGCAGCGCCGGGTGAGGCGCGCGTGCAGCCAGCCGGCGTGCCGGTCGTACAGCACGGCGAGCGCCTCGGAGTCCCCCCGGGCGACCGCGCGCAGCAGCGCCGTGTCGTCGTCCTCGTCGCCCCCGGAGGGGCCTCCCCCTGCGGGGCGCAACAGTCTCACGCCTTCTCTATCGCGCGCGTGCCCCGGTTCGGTTCTCGGCGCGGGCACCGGCGTCGATCCGGGCGGGTGCCTGGCCGGGCGGGTGTCGGTCCGGGCGGGTGTCCGGCCGGGCGGGTCTCGGTCCGGGAGTATGCCGGTCCGGTGCGCGCGTACGCGGCCCGGCTCAGGGGTTCGTCGGCGGGCCGCCGTCCGGGAGGGCCGCGAAGACCCGCTGGAGTGCGGCCGGGCGCTCGCCGTCGCCGGTGACGACGAGGCGGTGGCGGTGCGTCACGTAGTACTGGAAGCCGTCGAAGACCGGGTCGCCCGTCGGCCGCTCCGGGACCCGGGCGTACGCGGGGTCCTCCAGGGCGGCCCGGAGTTCGGCGGCCTCGGCAGGGGTCTGCCGGCCGGTGCGGGGCGGCTTGGTGCCGGAGCGGCTGGTCCAGGAGCCGTCGTAGTGGACGACGAGCTTGTTGCGGACGCCGGCGAGGCCGCCGTTGACGACGACCTCGACGAGGACCTCGGCGGGGTGGGGGTCAGTCGCGGTGGGGGTGCCGGGAGCCGTGGTGGCGGCAGGGGGCGTGGTGGTGCCCGGCACCGTCGTGGCTGCCGGGGGCGTCGTGGTTCCGGGGGCCGTGGTCGTCGCCGTGGCACCCGGCTCGGCCGGTCCGCTGGTCCCCGACGGCGGCCCGCCCGGTTCGGCCGGCGTCTCCGGCCCGCAGCCGCTCGTACCGCCGATCAGGGCCCCCACCAGAAGCAGGGTCCCGCACCACGTCCCCCGTATGCCTCTCACCATGGACCGAGCATGCCGGTCGGCGGGCACCGCGCGCAGCCGGACGGTCAGGTTCACCCCCGCCGCCTGCTGTCCCTCGCCCACGAACCCGCCCCCCCGACCCGACCGTCAGCCGGTCCCGCCGCCGTCCCGGACGATGCCGGTGAGCGGACCCCGGTAGCGCCAGTCGAGGGAGTCGTACAGCGCGAGGCCGTCCGTGGTCGCGGCGAGCACCCCGGTCTCGGCGCCGGCCTGGGCGGCGGCCGCCTCCAGGGTGCGCATGACGTTGGCTCCGAGCCCGCGCCGCCGGTGTGCGGGGTCGGTCTCGATCTGGTCGGCGACGGCCGTGGAACCGGTCGGGGCGATCTGGCCGCGGGCGGCGAGGGTGCCGTCGGGCGCCAGGACGCGGACCCGGATGACACCGTCCCTGACCTCGGTGGTCCGTGCGTACCCCTCGGGCGGGGCCGGCCGGGCGCCGGGGTCCAGGGGCTTGATCATCATGAAGCCGGGGTCGTCGGGGACCGTCCATCCCTCCGTGATCCACGCGTGCGCGTCCTCGGGCCCGGCCATGATCTTGAGCCAGCTGTACGGGGTGGTCAGCCGGGTGCAGAGCGCACCGACCGTGGCCGCGTCCGGGGCGGGCAGCACATGCCGTACGACGTGCCGGGGCAGCCCCACCTCGATCCGGTGGCCCCAGGGCTCGTGGACGGCGGCCGGGGTCCCCCGGGAGACGGTCCAGCCCGCCACCCACGCCGATGTAAGAGCTGCAATATCCATGCAGTCATTACATCGGCCGAGAGCGGCCCGTGCGAGGGTGATCGCTCAGAGCGAACAGGCGTCCGGGAACATTCATGGGCTCACATGCATTGAGTCGGCATAGCTCAACTTGACTGCCGAAGGGGAGATCATGGCTTCTGACTCCAAGCCGTCCGTGCCGCTCACTCTGCCCGTGCTGCCGCTTGACGACGAGGTCGTGCTGCCCGGAATGGTGGTGCCGCTCGACCTGTCCGACAACGACGTACGCGCCGCGGTGGAGGCCGCCCAGGCCGCCGCGCGGCCCGGAGCGGGCAAACCGCGGGTGCTGCTCGTGCCGCGCGTCGACGGGACCTACGCCGGGACCGGTGTCCTGGGCACCGTCGAGCAGGTCGGACGCCTGTCCGACGGCGACCCCGGCGCCCTGATCCGCGGCCTCGGCCGGGTGCGCATCGGAGCCGGGACGACCGGACCCGGCGCGGCCCTGTGGGTCGAGGGCAGCACCGTCGAGGAGACCCTGCCCGAACCGCTGCCCGGTCAGGTCACCGACCTGATCAAGGAGTACAAGGCGCTCGCCACCAGCTGGCTCAAGAAGCGCGGTGCCTGGCAGGTCGTCGACCGCGTCCAGCAGATCGACGGCGTCGGCGCCCTCGCCGACAACTCCGGATACTCGCCCTTCCTCACCGTCGAGCAGAAGGTCGCGCTCCTGGAGACCGCCGACCCGGTCGCCCGCCTCAAGCTCGCCACCGCCCAGCTCCGCGAGCACCTCGCCGAGCAGGACGTCGCCGAGACCATCGCCAAGGACGTCCAGGAGGGCGTCGACAAGCAGCAGCGCGAGTTCCTCCTCCGCCGCCAGCTCGAAGCCGTCCGCAAGGAGCTCCGCGACCTCAACGGCGAGGCCGAGGGCGACGAGTCCGACGACTACCGCGCCCGCGTGGAGGCAGCCGACCTGCCCGAGAAGGTCCGCGAGGCCGCACTCAAGGAGGTCGAGAAGCTGGAGCGGTCCAGCGACCAGTCCCCCGAGGGCTCCTGGATCCGCACCTGGCTGGACACGATCCTCGAACTCCCCTGGAACGAGCGGACCGAGGACCGGTACGACATCCGCGGCGCCCGCGCCGTCCTCGACGCCGAGCACGCGGGCCTGGACGACGTGAAGGAACGGATCACCGAGTACCTCGCGGTGCGCAAGCGGCGTGCCGAACGCGGCCTCGGCGTGGTCGGCGGCCGCCGCGGTGGAGCCGTCCTCGCCCTCGTCGGCCCGCCCGGCGTCGGCAAGACCTCGCTCGGCGAGTCCGTCGCGCACGCGATGGGACGCGAGTTCGTCCGGGTCGCCCTCGGCGGCGTCCGGGACGAGGCGGAGATCCGCGGTCACCGCAGGACCTACGTCGGCGCCCTGCCCGGCCGGATCGTGCGGGCCATCAAGGAGGCCGGGTCCATGAACCCGGTGGTCCTGCTCGACGAGATCGACAAGGTCGGCTCCGACTTCCGCGGCGACCCCGCGGCGGCCCTCCTCGAAGTCCTCGACCCGGCGCAGAACCACACCTTCCGTGACCACTACCTGGAGGTCGAACTCGACCTCTCCGACGTCGTCTTCCTCGCCACGGCCAACGTCCTCGAAGCGATCCCGGAGGCCCTGCTCGACCGCATGGAGCTGGTCAGGCTCGACGGCTACACGGAGGACGAGAAGGTCGTCATCGCCCGTGACCACCTGCTGCCCCGGCAGTTGGAGCGCGCGGGCCTGGAGCCCGGCGAGGTCGTCCTGGAGGACGCGAGCCTGCGCAGGCTGGCCGGCGAGTACACCCGCGAGGCGGGCGTCCGCACCCTGGAGCGGGCCATCTCCCGGCTGCTCCGCAAGGTCGCGGCCCAGCACGAACTGGGCGACCGCGAAATGCCGTTCACGGTCGGCCCCGACGACCTGCGCGAGCTGATCGGACGGCCGCACCACGTGCCGGAGTCGGCCCAGGACCCGGCGGAGCGCCGTACCGCCGTGCCGGGTGTCGCCACCGGGCTCGCCGTGACCGGCGCGGGCGGTGACGTCCTCTTCGTCGAGGCGTCCCTGGCCGACCCGGAGACCGGCGCCGCCGGGCTGACCCTCACCGGCCAGCTGGGCGACGTGATGAAGGAGTCGGCGCAGATCGCGCTCTCCTTCCTCCGCTCGCACGGCGCGGAACTGGAACTGCCCGTCACCGGTCTGAAGGACCGTGGCGTGCACATCCACTTCCCCGCGGGCGCGGTCCCCAAGGACGGCCCGAGCGCGGGCGTCACCATGACGACCGCCCTCGCCTCCCTGCTGAGCGGACGCCTCGTCCGTACGGACGTGGCCATGACCGGCGAGGTCTCCCTCACCGGCCGGGTCCTCCCGATCGGCGGGGTGAAGCAGAAGCTCCTCGCCGCGCACCGGGCGGGCATCACCACGGTCGTGATCCCCAAGCGGAACGAGGCCGACCTGGACGACGTCCCGGCCGAGATCCTGGAGAAGCTGGAGGTCCACCCGGTGACGGACGTCCGCCAGGTCCTGGAGATCGCCCTGGCGCCGGCGGCGGTGCCGGTGGGAGTGGCGGCGTAACGGTCCCTCGTGAAGCGGGGTGTCCTCGGAAGAGGGCACCCCGCTCCGCCGTGCCCGGCGGGAACCGAAGCGAACCGGAAGGAAATCGTCACCTGGATGTCAGTGCGGGATGTCATGCTCGTACGCATGAACGACGACGCCTTCTGGGCCCTCATCGACGAGTTGAGCCGCCGGCCCGGTGACCGGTACGAGCGGCTGGAGTGGCTGGGCGATCAGCTGCTGCGGCGGCCGGCCGCCGAGAGCGTGGAGTTCCAGGTGCGCCTCGACGACGCGTGCGAGGTGGCGGGCACGCGTGCGCTGTGGCAGGCGGCGGACCGGGTCGAGAGCGGAGCCTGCACCGACGACGGCTTCCACTACTTCACCCTCTGGCTGGTCGGGCAGGGGCGGAAGGTGTACGAATCGGTCGTCGCCGACCCTGACGCGCTGGCCGACGTGCCGGGGATCCGGGCTCTGGCGGGCCGGCACAGGAACGAGTGGGACGACGACGAGTGGCCCGAGTGGGAGTGGCTGGACTACGTCGCGCAGGACGCGTACGACGAGCTGACCGGCCAGGAGGACGACCACGGCGAGGAGTTCGACGACGCCGTCGAGGAGGCGGCCGAGGAGCTCGCGGACGAGCTCTCCGACCCCGAGGAGTGGGAAGAGGGCGACGAACCGCGGGGGTCTCGTCCGGAGGGGGTGGCGATACCCCGGCTCACCGCCCTCTTCCCGCTCGGCACGTCCGGCTCCTAAAACGCTCGGGACGGTGCCCCGGGAGCCGGACGGTTCCGGAGGGCCTAGGAGGCCGACGTGTTCCGGCGGCGGCCCAGGAGCAGGCTGCCCGCGCCGAAGGCGGCGAGGGCGCCCGCGCCCGCGAGGGCCGTGGGCAGCGGCGAGGAGGGTGTCGCGGCCGTCTCGGCGGAGAGGGCCGGGGCCTGCTCGTCGCCGCCGTGGCCCGCGTGGCTCACGGTGGAGAGGGAGGCGCCCGCCGCGATCTTCGCCTCGCTCGGGGCCTGGGCCTTCGCCGCGGCCGGCTGCGCGGCCGCACCGCCGAAGGTGACGTCCGAGCAGCTGTAGAAGGCCTCGGGGCTGTCGTTGCGCTGCCACACCTTGTAGACGATGTGGCGGCCGGTCCGGGCGGGGAGGTTGCCCGTGAAGTTGTAGTAGCCGTCGGTGGCCGTGCGGGTGGTGTTGTGGACGGCGACGGGGGTCGCGTCCAGGTCCGACCACTTCAGCGGCTGTGTGGGGTCGAAGCCCGGCTTGGTGATGTAGACGGTCATGGTGCCGGAGTGGGCGGCCGTCACCCGGACCTTGAAGGCGAAGCTGCCCGCCGCGACCGCCGTCGCCGGCCAGTCGGTGCGCGCCCAGTCGAGCGCCCGGTACTTCTCGCGGTTCGCCGAGCAGAGCTTGCCGTCCGGGATGAGGGCCTGGTGCTGCCCGGCGGCGTTGGCGATGTTGACCTCGTTCCAGTCGTAGAGCGGCTGGGTGCCGGAGTCGGCGACGAGGTCCTTGCACACCTGCGACTTGGGGGTCTCGGGGCCCTCCGCGTAACAGGCGGCGACGCGGCTCACGGGGTTGAAGACGGCTCCGTGGGCACTGGCGGTGGTGGGGGTGAGGGTGACGAGGGCTGCGGCGGCGGACAGGGCGGCGACGCCGGCGGCGGTGCGGCGGGTGGACTGCATGCGGGGGCTCTCTCTCGTGCGTGGGGGAGGACGGACGAGCAACGCGCGCTGAACGCACGGAAGTTGAATCCCGGGCGATCGCCGTAGAGCCTCGCATTGGTCCATACCAATAGGCAAGGGGGAGGCTCGGAAAAGCCGAAGCGGCCCCCGGGGTGCCGCCGCACAGCCGGGGGCCGCCGCACGCGGAGACGTCAGCCGTTGGCGAGCGCCTGTACTCGCGAGAGGTCGCCGTTGAAGTGGTTGTGGTCGCCGACCGTCGGGCCGGAGGAGGTGTACTGCCACATCGTGTAGTACTGCCAGCCGGCCGGGAGTTCGCCCACGGACGCGGCGTACCGCGCGATCCACAGCGGGTTGGTCGCGGCGAATGCGGAGGAGTTGCCGGTGCACTGCGTCCACCAGCTGGTCGCCGTGTAGATGACGGCGTCCCGGCCGGTCCTGGCCTTGTACCGGTTCACGAAGTCGCGGATCCAGGTCACCATCCCGGCCTGGGTCTTGCCGTAGCAGGTCGCGCCGTACGGGTTCCACTCGATGTCGAGCACGCCCGGCAGTGTCCTGCCGTCCGGCGACCAGCCGCCCCCGTTGTTGACGAAGTAGTCGGCCTGGGCCGCGCCCGTCGTCGTGTCGGGGGTCGCGAAGTGGTACGTGCCCCGGATCATGCCGACGTTGTACGAGCCGGTGTACTGCTGGTTGAAGGAGGTGTTCTTGTAGTAGGTGCCCTCCGTCGCCTTGACGTAGGCCCACTTGACGCCGCTGTTCCACAGGGTGGACCAGGCGACGTTGCCCTGGTGGCTGGAGACGTCCACGCCTTCGGTCTGGACGGCCTGGGTGGAGGCGCCGCCGGGGGCGCTGCCGCGCCCGTCGTGCGCGAGGACGCCCATGCCCATGCTGGCGGAGCCGCGCGGGGGCGTCTGGCGGACTCCCGGGTCCTGGGCGGCTCCGGCGGACGCGGCGAGGGGGATGAGGAGGGTCAGGGCCGCGAGCGCGGCGCCGGCGAGGGTCGTTCCGGATCTGTGCACACGCATTGCGTGCCTCCGAAAGGATCGGTGGGGGGAGCGAGGTCGACGGTCCTGGACGCCCACGGGCCGGTAATGGTGTGGACATGTCAGAGTGCGTCGTGGACGACGCTACGCACGTAGACCCGGCCCATGGAAGAGGGCCCGGATACCGCCGTTGGTCTACGCCTGCGAAATACTGGAAGAGCTGCGGCGATGGCCTCGGCCGAAAGAAACTTTCAGCGGCCGGAAAGCCGTCGGCGAGTCGCCGGAGAACGTGTGAGAGGTGCTGACGTGCACGGAAGCGGTACGGGAGATGAAGGCGTGGTCCCGCCGACCGCCGGCGGCGAACCGCACGCCGGGTCCGGCGCCGGACCGCACGGGTCCGTCACCGAACCCCGGGCCGGGTCCGGCGGCGAACCGCACGCCGGTCCCGGCGCCGGACCCTTCGGCTCGTCCGGCGGCGCACCCTTCGCCCCCTCCGGCGGGGTCGACCCGGTGTTCCTCGCCCTCGAACGCGAACTCGCGGTCTTCCTGCGCCGCGCCCGTGCCCAGTCCGGCGAGATGGCCCGCGAGGTCCACCCCGAACTGGAGCCCGCCGCCTACGGCCTGTTCGTACGGCTCGACGACGCGGGCCCCCAGCGGGCCACCGAGCTCGCCGGGTACTTCGGGGTCGGCAAGGCGACCATGAGCCGTCAGCTCCGGGCGCTCGAAGACCTCGGGCTCGTCGCCCGCGACCCCGACCCCGCCGACGGACGCGCCTCGCTGGTCCGGCTCACCGAGGAGGGCCGGGACCGCTTCCGTCACGTCAGGGACGCGCGGCGCGAGCGGTACGTCCGCAAGCTCGCCGACTGGGACCGCGCCGAGGTCTCCGAACTCGCCCGTCTCCTGAACCACTTCAACGTCCGGTCCGAGGGCTGAGCGCGGCGCCGCTCAGCCCGCCCCCAGCTCCACCAGTACCGCCGTCGCGTCGTCGTGCGGCTTCCAGCGGCGCGTCCCGCCGGCCGACACGTCCGCCGTCTCCAGGGCGCGCACGCGGTGGAGCAGTCCGAGCGCGCCCTCCTTGCGCAGGACGCCGAAGCAGTCCGACCAGTCGCCCTCGCCGAACAGCTCCACCCAGCGGCTCGCCCCGTCCGTGAGCGCCGCCAGGGCCCGTACCTCCGCGCGCGGGCTCGTTCCCGTCACCGCCCGCCCGGCGACCGCCGGGTCGGCCGCCGCCGTGAAGAAGCCGCCCTCCCGGTTCCGCAGCCGGTCCGTCGCCGCCAGGGACCGCAGGATCTCGTCCGGGACGCGGTCGAGCCGGTCGTCGAGCACGGCCCGTACGACCCCGTCCGGCGACTCCAGGAGGAGTGCGGAGTCGGAGAGGACGAGGTGTTCGACCGAGGTCTCGTCCCAGCGGGCGAGTACGACGGTCGCCTGGGGCGTACGCACGTGAGAAAGGTCACAGGTGTGCCGGTGGGTGTCCGCGGTGCGCCGGATTGCCAGCGAAAGGATCGCGGGCAAGGGCATGTCCCGGCGGGAAGCGGACAGTTCGGTCAAAGCCCCGCCGAGGCGCGCGGTGAACCACGGCACCGTGTGCACACAACCGTCATCACCGGCCGGTGGCGTGACGCCGTCGAGGAGGACGACGGTTCCCCCGCCGCCCGAGGCGGGCAGGGCGGCGGCCACCCAGTCCTCGTTGGGGCGTTCGGGACTGCCGGGCAGGGTGGCGACGTCGCTGCGCATGACGACCAGTGTGCCCGGAGCGGCGCACGTTCCCGGCGTATGTCTTCACCGGACCTGCAAACATGCGGAAATGGCCTGTACCAACCCGGCGGAGACCCCCGGGGAGGCGGAGTCGCGGGCTCCGGGAGCTGCGGGCGGGCATCCTGCCAAAGCCCGCGCGGAAGATCCAACCGGGGGCCCTTCGAGGCCTCCCCGGCCCGCCCGGAGAAGTTGTTCGCCAACTCAGGAGTGTTGTTCACTCGTTCGGGTGGCGGAGCGGCCGATGCGCGTCTCCTTCCCAGAAGCGCTGGAATGGTCGGAAGCCGTACCAGGGGTGGGGGCGCTCCATGTGACCGGCCGTCACCTCTGCTTTGTGGGCGGACGAATCAAGAATGCGAGCACCGGTGCAGATGAAGCGGCCTCGGAGCAAGAACGGCACGCGGAGCCAGGCCCCTGGTGCGGTGCCGACCCCGGACGGCGCCGCGGTGCCCACCGGCAGCGTCCCCGACGGCAGCACCTTCGCCGGCAGCGCCCCCGCCGGCCGCCCCAAGCGCGTCCGCAACCGACTCGTCGCCGGCGTCGCCCTCGTCGGCATCACGGTCCTCGTCGCCGGAGCGCCCGCGGTCCTCGCCGCCTCCACCGAGCTCAACGACTCCCAGAGCCTGGTCACCCTCGCCGAACTCGACCGGCAGGCCATCACCCTGGCCCACTCGCTCGCCGACGAGCGCGACGAGGTCGTCGCCTACATCGCCGCCGGCCGCGACTCCCAGAGCGGCGACGCCAAGCACAGGCGCCAGATCACCAGCACGCGGTCCACCCGCGTCGACCGCCAGATCGACGAGATCCGGCCCGCCGCCTCCGCCGAGCTCCGCCGCGACCTCGCCGGAGTCCCCTCCGTCCGCCGCACCGCCCTCACCGGCAAGGGCTCGGCCCTGGAGGCCCACCGGGCGTACTCGGAGGTCATCACCAAGCTCCAGGCCCTCGCCGACGAGCTGGCCGACAAGACCCCGGCCCGCGCCTCCGACACCGCGCTCACCGAGGCCACCCGCGCCCCTGCGGCCCTCGGCCGCGCCGTCGAGCAGGCCTCCGCCACCCGGGGCCTGCTCCTCGCCGCGCTCTCCGTGCCGCAGCCCGAGCCCTCCGGCGAGGTCCACTACGACGCCGAGACCGGCACCTACGTCCCCGACGTGCCCGAGGGCACCGCCGAGGCCGACCGGGCCCGCGACGCCCTCACCGCCGCCGCCCAGCAGGCCCGGGTCCGTGAACTCGCCGCCCTCGGCGACTTCGACCAGGCCGCCGGCTCCACCGCCCGCGACTCCCTCGCCGCCACCGTGGCCGGTCCCGACGTCAAGAGCGCCGAGCGCTCCCTCGCCTCCCTCACCGACCAGCCCCGGCTGACGGAGACCGAGCGCGGGACCGACCCGGCCGGCCTGGAGTCCGCCCTCTCCGCCCGCATCGAGCAGATGCGCGGCGTCGAGTCCGCCCTCGCCGCCGAGCGGGTCGAACGCCTCGGCGCGCTCCGCGACGACGACGTCACCGCCCTCGAACTGCGCATCGCCTTCCTCGGCGGCTGCCTGATCGTCGCGATCGGCATCTCCACCTATGTCGCCCGCACCCTCACCCGGCCGCTCGCCGTCCTCCGGATCGGCGCCGCCCGGCTCGCCGCCGCCCCCGAGCCCGGCGCCGCGGAGCTGGTCCGCTTCACCGGCCGCAACGACGAGTTCGCTCAGGTCGTCCGCTCCCTCAACACCCTGCACGCCAAGCTCGCCGGCCTCGCCGCGCACACCGAGCGGCTCACCGACGACCGGACCGACCTGGCCGCCGCCAAGGAGGCCCTCGGCGCCGAGCTCGCCACCCAGCGCGCCGAACTCCAGGGGCAGGTCGCGCTCCTCACCGCCGACCTCGAACGGTTCAGGAGCACCGTCCACCACACCTTCGTCAACCTCTCGCTGCGCAGCCTCGGGCTCGTCGAGCGCCAGCTCGGCGTCATCGAGAAGCTGGAGGAGCGCGAGCAGGACCCGGACCGCCTCGCGACCCTCTTCAAGCTCGACCACATGGCGACCGTCATGCGCCGTCACAGCGAGAACCTCCTCGTCCTCGCCGGGCACGAGCACGTACACGGTCACGCCGGGCCCGTCCCGCTGGTCGACGTGCTGCGCGCCGCCGTCAGCGAGATCGAGCGGTACGAGCGGGTCACCATCCAGTCCCTGCCGCCGCACGCCCAGATCGCCGGCTTCGCCGCGGACGACCTGAGCCACCTCATCGCCGAACTCCTGGAGAACGCCACCTCCTTCTCGCCGCCCGACGCCGAGGTCCAGCTCTCCGGCTGGCTCCTGGAGTCCGGCGAGGTGATGCTCTCCGTGCAGGACGCGGGCATCGGCATGACCGCCTCCCGGCTCGCCGAGCTCAACGCGCGCCTGGCCGAGGCCGACCCCGCCGCCTTCGAGGGCGAGGGCCTCGGCATGCGGGTCATCGCCCTGCTCGCCGCCCGCCACGGCGTCCGCGTCGAGCTGCGCGAGCAGCAGCCGGGCGGCACGGCGGCCGTCGTGGTCCTGCCGCAGCCGCTGCTCCCCGCCGCCCTGCCGACGACCGTGACGGAGCCCGTACGGGTGGCGGGCGGGGCACCCACCCTCCACCTGCCCGGCTCGGCCGCGGAGGCCAACTCCAACACGCTGCCGTCCCGGAACCGCGACCCCCTGGTCGAGGCGGCGGAGCGGGCGTTCCTGGAGGCCGAGGTGACGGCGGCGCGGGAACAGCGGGAACAGGAGCCGGAGCCGGCGGAGGAGCGGCAGGCCCCGTACGAGCCGGAGGCGCAGGCACCTTCGTACGAGCCGGAGCCTCAGGCGCCGTACGAGCCGGAGCCTCAGGAGGCTTCGTACGAGCCCGAGCCCGCCCCCCACCACGAGCCCGAGCCCGCCCCCCACCACGAGCCCGCCCCCCTCGGCGAGAGCGTCTCCGAGACCACGCTCCAGGTCCGGCTGCCCGACCCGCCGCCGGAGCCGGACACCCACGAGCGAGCGGCGGACGTCACCGCTCCCGCCCGCCACGAGGAGCCCCTGGCCGCGCGGACTCCCGCCGCCCCCGAGCCGGTCACCGACCAGCCGGTTCCCGGGCCGCGGGCCCCGCAGGGGGAGCGCGTCACCGACAAGGGCCTGCCCAAGCGCACCCCGCAGGTGGTCCGCCCCGCCGGCCCCGCCACCACGACCCCCCGTCCGGGCGGCGTGGACGCGGAGGCCCTGCGCCGCCGCCTCGGCGGCTTCCACCAGGGAGCAAAGGCCGGGCGCCGCGACGTGGAGGCGGAGATGGGGACGGCGCGGATAGATGACGTAAAGACTGCACGTACAGAGGAGATGACGGGGGACACAGTCGAGGAGGCACGCAGTTGACCGCGACGGGAACGTTCGGACTGAGCACGGAAGCCCGCAACCTGCAATGGCTGCTGGGGAATCTGGTGGAGGAGGTGCCCGGGGTCCACTCGGTCGCCGTCGTCTCCTCCGACGGCCTGATGCTGCTCTCGTCCGACCCGGCCGCCCAGCAGAGCACGACGACGGCCGCCGCCGAAGCCGGCCGTCCGAACGGGCCGCGCGGCTCCAGCGCCGACCTGGCCACCATCGTCTCCGGCATCGGCAGTCTGACCATCGGCGCCGCACGCCTGATGGACGGCGGCGGGGTCAAGCAGACCATGGTGGCGATGGAGCAGGGCAGCGTCTTCGTCATGTCGATCAGCGACGGTTCGCTGCTCGGCGTGCACGCCACGCCCGACTGCGACATGAGCGTGGTGGCCTACCACATGGCGCTCTTCGTGGGCCGCGCCGGTCACGTACTCACCCCCGAAGTCCGCAGTGAACTGCGCAAATCGATGGAGAGCACCCAGTGACGTCAATTTCTTCGGGGTTCCACGCCCACCGGCTGCCCGTACGAGGAGATGGACGCCGCCCCGCGCGCGTGCGGCCGTACTCGCTGACCGGCGGGCGTACCCGCTTCGGCCATGTCCTGCTCGTCGAGACCTTCGTGGCGGCGCTCGAAGCGCCCGCCGTGCGCAAGCTCCTGACGGACGGCGGGCCGGGCGCCCGCGGTCTGATGCCGGAGATGCGGGCCATCGTCGAGATCTGCCGCCGGATGCGGACGGTCGCGGAGATCTCGGCGCTTCTGAAGATGCCGTTGGGGGTCGTCCGGGTGCTCCTGAGCGACCTGGCCGACCAGGGAAAGATCCGTGTGTACGGGACCGGTCACGGCACCGGGCAGCCCGACCGCGCGCTCCTCGAAAGGGTGCTGAGTGGACTCCGTCGTCTCTGACGCCTCCGCCGTCTCCGATGCCGACACCGGATCACCGGCGGTGACCGGCATTCCCGCGCAGCCCCAGGCCCCCGCGGCCGACCTGTTCCAGCGAGATACGACCGCATCCGCCGCGACCGCGTCGGCCCCCGCCGAGCCCGACGCCGAGGACGGCGCGCAGGACTGGCAGCTCGACCACACCCGCGCCCCGATCGCGACGAAGATCGTCGTCGCGGGCGGCTTCGGCGTCGGCAAGACCACCTTCGTGCGCGCGGTCTCGGAGATCACCCCGCTCCAGACCGAGGCGCTGATGACCCGGGCGAGCGAGGGGACCGACGACCTCACCGCCACGCCGGACAAGCTCACCACCACGGTGGCGATGGACTTCGGCCGGATCACCCTCGACAACGACCTGGTGCTGTACGTCTTCGGCACGCCGGGACAGCAGCGCTTCTGGTTCATGTGGGACGACCTGGTGCGCGGGGCGATCGGCGCGATCGTGCTGGCCGACACGCGGCGGCTCACGGACTGCTTCCCGGCCCTCGACTACTTCGAGAGCTGCGGGCTGCCGTACATCGTGGCCGTCAACCACTTCGAGGGCACCGAGCTGTTCGAGGCGGACGACGTCAGGGAGGCGCTGACCGTGCCCGCGCACGTCCCTGTGGTGATCATGGACGCGCGCAAGCGGTACAGCGTCGTCGAGAGCCTGCTCGCGATGGTCGCCCACGCGCTGGAACACACCCCCGAATAGATCGCTCAGCTCTCCCCGTCACGCCAGGAGCACCACCCATGCGGAAGATACTCATAGTCGGCGCCGGCCAGTCCGGTCTGCAGCTCGCCCTCGGACTCCAGTCGTCGGGGTACGAGGTCACCCTCATGTCGAACCGGACGGCGGACGAGATCCGGGCCGGCCGGGTCATGTCCACCCAGTGCATGTTCGACACCGCGCTCCAGCACGAGCGGGACCTCGGCCTCAACTTCTGGGAGTCCCAGGCACCGCGCATCGAGGGCCTCGGCGTCTCGGTCGCCGCGCCCGACTCCAGCCGCGCGATCGACTGGGTCGGCAGGCTCGACGGGTTCGCGCAGTCGGTCGACCAGCGGGTGAAGATGGCCGGCTGGATGGAGACCTTCGCCCAGCGCGGCGGCCAGCTGGTGATACACGGCGCGGCCGTCGGCGACCTGGACTACTTCTCGCGCAGCTACGACCTGGTGCTCGTCGCGGCGGGCAAGGGCGAGCTGGTCTCCATGTTCGGCCGGGACGCGTCCCGTTCGCCGTACAGCGAGCCGCAGCGCGCGCTGGCCGTCGCGTACGTCCACGGCCTCGGCCCGCGCCCGGAGCACCCGGAGTTCGACGCGGTGCGGTGCAACGTGGTCCCGGGCGTGGGCGAGCTGTTCGTCATGCCGACGCTGACGACGGGCGGCCGCGCGGACATCCTCTTCTGGGAGGGCGTCCCCGGCGGCCCGCTCGACGCCTTCAAGGGCGTCAAGGACCCGGCGGAGCACCTGTCGCTGACCCTGGAGCTGATGGAGAAGTTCACGCCCTGGGAGTACGCGCGGGCCACCAAGGTCGAGCTGACCGACGCGGGCGGCACCCTCGCCGGCCGGTACGCGCCGACGGTCCGCAACCCGATCGGCCGGCTGCCCGGCGGCGGCCTGGTCCTCGGCGTGGCCGACGTGGTCGTGGCCAACGACCCGATCACCGGCCAGGGTTCGAACTCGGCGTCGAAGTGCGCGGCCGCGTATCTGGCGGCGATCTTCGAGCAGGGCGACAAGCCCTTCGACGCGGAGTGGATGCAGTCGGCCTTCGACCGCTACTGGCAGACGGCCCAGCACGTCACCAAGTGGACGAACGCGATGCTGGCGCCGCCGCCGGAGCACGTCCTGAACCTCCTGGGCGCCGCGGGTCAGCTCCAGCCGGTCGCCGACCGCTTCGCGAACGGCTTCAACGACCCGTCGGACTTCGAGAACTTCTTCTTCGACCCGGAGAGGACGAACGCGTACCTGGCGGAGGTCGCGGGCGGCTGACCCGCGCGTGGTTCTCTCAGGCGGCCGGCACCGGGGGCTCAAGGCCCGGGGGAGCCGGCCGTCGGCCTTCCCGGGACGGACCGTCCCGGGACCGGCCGTCCCGCGGCGGTCGGAAAACGGATCGAGTTGTCCCGCCCCGTGCTCGATGATGTGCCCATGTCTCAGTCGAACACCCTGGCCCGTGTGGACGCCGACCTCGTCGCCGGGCGCATCCCCATGGCGCGGCAGCGGCTGCGCGGCCTGGTCTCGTCGTTCCCGTACGACCTGACGCTGCGGCGCCGGCTCGCCGAGGTGTACCGGCTGTACGGGGACGCGGCCCAGGCCGGGCGCTGGATGTACCTCGAAGAGGACCGGGACGCGGAGGAGACCGCCGCCTTCGAGCAGCGCTACGGGACTCCCGGGTGGCGGATGAAGGCCCTCGCCTGGCCCGGGCCCGAGGCGCTGGCGGCGACCGCCTTCGCCGCCGAGCAGCTCGCCGCGGTGCGGACCGCCTGCGCCGAGCGGCTCGGACACCCCGTCGACTGGGACGACCCGGACTCCTACGCGGCGGACCGGGGCGAGGAGACCGACGCACCGGAGCCCGGGGGCTGGACCCTCTCCGGAGTGGTCGCGGCCGCCGGCGCCCTCGGAGGCACCGTCGTCATGGTGGGCGTCTGGGTGTACGGGCTCGTCTCGCTCTTCTCGTAGCGCCCCGCGGCCTCCGCCCGGCGGACCGCCCACGGCGTCAGCAGCCCCGTCAGGGCGAAGAGCGCGCCGACGACGTACCAGCCGGGGCGGCCCCAGCCGATGCACAGCGCGATGAGCAGGCCGGGGCCGACCGCCTCGGACAGGCCCGCGCCGAGGCCGAAGACACCCAGGTACTGGCCGGTGGCGCGGGGCGGGGCGAGGGCGTACGACACCTCGAAGCCGCCCGCGGAGTGCCACAGTTCGCCGATCGTGTGGACCACGACGGCCGCCAGGAGCAGGCCGACCGCCACCGTCGCCGGCGCGCCCGCCGAGAGCGGGACCAGCGCGCAGGAGACGAGGAACGCCGCTCCGGCGCGCCGGTAGGCGTGGCCACCCGCGCGCGGCGAGTCGATGCCCCGGCTCGCCCGCACCTGGAGTCCCACGACGATCACGGTGTTGGCGAGCATCGCACCCGAGACGAGCCAGTGCGGGGCGCTGGTGGACCCCACCAGCCACAGCGGGATCGCCACCGTCAGCACCTTGAACTGCATCGCCATCACCCCGTCGAGCGCGGTGAGCGCGAGATACGGCCGGTCCCGCAGCGCGATCCACCGCGGCCCCCGGGCGACGGGCGCGGGCGCCACCGGCGGCAGCAGGAAGAGCACGATGGCGGAGGCCCCGAACGCCAAGGCGTTTCCCAGTACCAGGAGTTGGTACGCGCCGAGCGTCCCGACCTGGACCGCCCAGCCCGCGAGAAGTGCTCCCAGGGAGATGCCGACGTTGGTCACGGCCCGCAGGTAGGCCCGGAACTCCTGCGGTCGTTCCCCTCCGTAGTGCCGGACGAGCGGCGCACGCGCGGCCAGTCCGGCGGCCTTCGCGCCGGTGGCGGTGGAGACCGCGAGCACGAACGGCCAGAAGCTGTCGGCGAACACGAAGGCCCCGGTCGCCACCGCCTGGACGGCCAACGTGGCCATGTACACGCCCCGTGCCCCGCACCGGTCCGCGAGATGGCCGACCCCGATCCCCACGGCGAGGGAGAGGGTCCCGGCGATGCCGAGCCCGAGTCCCACCGTGGCGGCCGACAGACGCACGGCCTGGGTGAAGTAGAGGACCCCGGCGGTCAGGAAGAGCCCGCTGCCGACGGTGTTCACGAAGTTGGAGACGGCGAGGGTGCGTTGGGGGCCGGTGGAGAGCAGCAGTCGGGGCATGGCGGGGCTCCGCGTCCGGTCGGGCGAGATACGGCGAGTAAGGACCCGGATAGCTTGTTGCATATTACGTTCAAGAGCAAGAGGGGTGCTTTGGAGGGGAGTTGACGCTCAGTCGCGGTCGTATCCCTCGTCCCCGCCGTCCCTCGCCCCCGCCGGCAGCGGCGGCGGGGTGTACGCCGCAAGGGCCTCCCCGTCCGGATCCGGACGCACCGCCCCGAGCAGCGGGTTCGCCGCGATCGGGGACACCTTCACCTTCCCGCCGGGCCGCGGTGCCTGCACCACCAGGCCCTCGCCGAGATAGACCGCCACATGGGTCGCGCCGGGGAAGTACACCACCAGGTCCCCGGGACGGAGCTCCGCGAGCGGCACCCGGGGCAGCGTCGCCCACTGCTCCTGACTCGTCCGCGGCACCTCCAGGCCCGCCGCCGCCCACGCCTGCTGGGTCAGCCCCGAGCAGTCGTACGTCTCCGGGCCCTCCGCCCCCCACTCGTACGGCTTGCCGATCTGGCCCACCGCGAACCGCAACGCCTCCGCGCCCGCCCCCGACGGGGTGCGCCGGCCGTCCAGGACGCCCGAGTCCAGCAGCTCGCGCTGCGCCCCCGCCGTCTGGACCCGCTCCAGCTCGGTGAGCCGGGCCAGCTGCTCGGGGGAGAGCGCGGCCAGCAGCTTCTCGACCTCCGCGAGCCGGGCCCGTACCTCGTCGCGCCGGGCGCGCTGTGTGGCGGCGAGGCCCTGCTGCCGGTCCAGCGCCTTGCGGGAGGCGCTCGCCAGGCTGCCGGCCTGCCGCTCGGCCTTCTCCAGCCGCGGTACGGCCGACGCCCGGTCCCGGGAGGCCCGCGCCATCAGATGCCCCTGGTCGAGCGCCGACTGGGGATCCGGCGCGAACAGCAGCCGCAGGTAGGAGGAGAACTCGGACCCGCCCCGGTACTGGTCCCGGGCGATCCGCCCGGCCGCGGCCCGCCCCTGCGCCAGCGCGGTACGGGCGGCGGTGAGCCGGGCGGTGACCTTCTTGGTGTCGGCGGTCTGGAGCTTCAGCGCCTCCTCGGCTGCGTTGAACCGCTCGGTCGCCTCCTCGGCCTGCCGGTAGAGCGTCCGCATCCGGGTGAGCAGGGCGGTGAGGGAGTCGCCGCCGGGGGGAGGGAGGGCGGCGGCGTCGTCGGTGGCGGGCGGCGGGGTGGGAGGGGCGGATTCGACCGGTCCCACCGGTTCCGCGGCCGGATCCGCCCGGGCGATCGGCGCCTCCACCGGGGGATCGGCGGGTGGCTCCGGAGCGGCGGCGCCCGCCGGGAGGACGCCGGTGAGGGCGGTCGCGGCGGCCAGGGCCCCCGTCCAGACCGTACGCAGCAGCCTTCGCGACACGTCACCACCTCCACGGGGATGATGACGTGTCACTTCATGCGATTACCGTACGAAGGGGGGTGAGTCCGGCGGCCTCACTCGTTCGGCGCAGCGCCGTCCCGGGGAGGGGTCGTGCCCGTGCCCGGCTTCGACCACGGCCACTTCAGCTCGCGACGCTCACGGCCCTCGGGGGCGTACGCGTAGACCCAGCCGCGCTGGAGACCCAGTCGCTTCGTGTAGCCCGCGGGCTCGCGCCGGTAGGTGTGGAGGGTCGGGGGCTTCCCGTCGTGGGCCGGGACCGGGATCTCGTACCACTTCGGGGGGTGGCCGGTCGGGCCGAGCAGGATCGGCAGGACCCGGCCGTCGAGCGGGCCGCCACGGAAGGAGGTGTTCTGGCTTCTCACCCCTCCAGTGTCCCCTCCGGCCTCCTGTTCCCGCTCAGAGCAGATGGGCGGCCTCGCCGACCACCGGGATCACCCGGCGGGCCAGCCGGGCCACGGGCCCCTCGGGCGTCTCCTGGGCGAGGAGGCGTCCGACGACGCGCGCGGTCTCCTCGTCGCTGGCCGTGCTCGCGGCGAGGAGGGCGATGAGATGGTCCACGAGCCACTCCCGCAGCTCTCGGGCGGGGGGCCGCTTGTCCTCGTCGAGCCAGATGAGGGAGGCGGCCTCCACTGCGGCGATCCAGGTGCGGACCAGCATGCTGAGGCGGGGGCCGGGGGCGTCGACACCGAGGTGGACGAGGATCTGCTCGGCGGCGGCGCGGCGGACCTCGTCGACGATCGCGGTGGTACGGGAGGTCTCGGCGACGCTGCCGCCGCGCAGGAGGGCGCTGAAACCGGCGTCGTGCTCGTCGACGAAGGCCAGATAGCGGTCGAGCACCCGGCCGAGCCGCTCGGTGGGCGGCCCGACCGGGGGCTCGGTGAAGCAGTGGTTCAGGGCGTCGGCGGAGGAACGGAGGGCGGCCTCGTAGAGCTGCTGCTTGCCGCCGGGGAAGTAGCGGTAGACGAGGGGCCGCGAGACGCCGGCCGCCTCGGCGACGTCATCGAGGGACACGTCCTCGGGAGTGCGGTGGGCGAAGAGCTCCTGGGCGGCTTCGAGGAGCTGGCCGCGGCGCGCCTCGACGCTGAGCCTGCGGTACGCGGGGGTGGCGGCGGCAGTCATGCTCCGCAGCGTATCCGGACCCCTTCGCCCCCCACCCGCGGCGGCAACCCGCCCCGCCCACGCGGGGGGCGAGCGGCGCCCGTCCTTCACGCCAGCAGGCCCGACGACCTCCACAGGCGTCGGCCCACCCCCCGCAGCACCCCGATGTCGTCCAGGAAGTCCGTCAGGCGGCGGGCGCCCGACTGCATGACCTCGCGACGGTGCCCGCTCGCCCTCACCTGGGCGACCGCCTCCCGCCGGTCCAGGCCCACCGCCTCGTACACCTGCGGGTTCACGAAGCACGTCGAGAAGACCCGCGCCGCCTCTCCGCAGCTCACCCGCGTGAACTCCTGCTCCCAGCGCGGCGCGGTCACCATCTGGCGGCGCAGTTCCTCGCGGGCGTACCGCACATGCCGTGCCTCCTCGACCACATGGATGCGGGTCACCCCGCGCACCAGCGTCTGCACCCGCTCGTCCGGGAACGTCAGCCGCTGCATCCAGTCGAGGATCTCCTCGCCGAGCAGCGTCGAGGCGAAGGACCCCGGGGTCGTGGACACGGTCTTCAGCAGGCGCGCGAGGTTGTGGTAAAGCCTCGGCACCGGGTACGCCGGCGTCCCGCCCCGCTGGATCAGCCGCGCGAACATCATCGAGTGCCGGCACTCGTCCGCTATCTCGGTCAGCGCGTACCGGACGTGATGGCTGGTCAGCGAGTTGTCGTAGATGTGCCGGACGAGCAGCTGCATCAGGATGATCTCGAACCAGACGCCGAGCGAGGCGAGCGACGCCGCCTCGTGGCGCGAGAGTGCGATCCGCTGCTCCTCGGACATGGTGCGCCACAGCGGCGTGTCGTACAGGGAGAGCAGCTCGGGCGGCCAGAACCACTTGCCGTCCTCGAACGGAGCGTCCCAGTCGAGCTCGACGTCCGGGTCGTAGGAATGCTTCCGGGAGGACTCCAGGAGCCGTTCGGCGACCTGCTCACGGTCGCGCAGCGGCCCCAGGGCGTCCCTGAGGAGGCTGAAGTCCGGCTCCGCGGACCTCGTGGGCCTCGTGGACTCGGTGAAGGGGGTCATGGGTGCGCACCTCGCTGTGTCCGTGGCCGCGACGGCGTGACGTACCGGTGGTCACCGTTTATCAGACTGCCCGTCAGTAGCGTCGTCAATCCCTTGCGCACGACTTGTTGACGATCCGTCTACCAGCGTGTGAGCCTGGCCACAGGACTCGCACCACGGGAAAAGGCCCGACCTCCCAAGGAGGCGTCAGTGTCGACGCGCGACCTCTACACCACGGCCCCGTCCACCCCGAGCTGGCAGGTCCCCGCCACCGGCGCGGCCCGCTTCTCCTGGGAGTACGAGGACGGCCGCGAGCGCCTCCTCGCCCTCTACCAGAAGGGCAAGGACAAACAGTGGGACGGCGCCACCCGGATCGACTGGGACCTGGAGGTCGACCCGTACGACCCGCTCGGCACCCCCGACGAGGTCCTGACCCTCCACGGCACCCGCCACTGGGCGAAGATGACCGAGAAGGACAAGGGCGATCTGCGCCGCCACTACGCCTCCTGGCAGTTCAGCCAGTTCCTCCACGGCGAGCAGGGCGCCATGATCTGCGCCGCCCGGATCGTCGAGTCCGTCCCCGACCTGGACGCCAAGTTCTACTCGGCCACCCAGACCATGGACGAGGCCCGGCACGCCGAGATCTACGGCCGCTTCCTCCACGACAAGATCGGCATGCTCTACCCGATCAACGACAACCTGCGGAGCCTCCTCGACGACACCCTGCGCGACTCCCGCTGGGACATGCCGTACCTCGGCATGCAGGTCCTCATCGAGGGCCTCGCCCTCGCCGCCTTCGGCATGATCCGCGACACCACCGACAGGCCGCTGCCCAAGCAGATCCTCGCGTACGTGATGCAGGACGAGGCCCGGCACGTCGCCTTCGGCCGGATGGCCCTGCGCGACTACTACAAGCAGCTGTCCGACGCCGAACTCCGCGAACGCGAGGAGTTCGTCATCGAGGGCTGCTACCTGATGCGCGACCGGCTGCGCGGCGTCGAGGTCCTGGAGAACTTCGGCATCCCGCGGAAGGAGGCGGAGGAGCTGACCGAGCAGAACGAGTTCCTGCACCTCTTCCGCAAGCTGCTCTTCAGCCGGATCGTCCCCTGCGTCAAGGACATCGGCCTCTGGGGTGAACGCCTCCAGAAGGCCTACCTCGACATGGGCGTCTTCGACCTCGGCGATTCCAACCTCGACCTCCTCATGACCCAGGACGAGGAGATCGCGGAACAGCTCGACGCGGAGCGCTTCGCCAAGGAGGAGCAGGCCCGGGTGGCGGAGGTCGCGGACGCGATCGCGGACGGGGCGGCACAGGGCTGAGTCCCCGGAGGAACGGGTTGTCATACGGGTGACGTAGCGTGCCCGTCATGACCATGCCGCCACCGCCGAACCAGCCGCCCCACAACCCGTACGGCGGGCCGGTGCCGCCCCCGCAGCAGCCCGGCCCGTACGGCGCCGCCCCGCAGGGCTTCCCCCCGCCGGGCCACCCCCAACAGGCCTACCCCCAGCACGGTGTTCCGCCGCAGTACCCGGCGGGCCCGGGGCCCGGCCCCGGTGGTTGGGGACAGCCGCCCATGGGGCCGCCGCCGAAGAAGAAGCTGTCGGCCGGTGCGATCGTCGCCATCGTCGTCGGCTCCCTGGTGGTGGTCGGCGGCATCGGTTACGGCGTCAAGGCCGGGCTCGACGGCGTCACCGGGCCCTTCCCCGCGGCGACGCACAAGCTGGTCGTCCCGCAGACCGTCCTCGGCGGCGAGTTCACCCTCGTCTCCGACCTCTCCGACACCCAGGGCAAGGAGATCGAGGACACCCCCGACTTCACCGTGAAGGACGCGACGGCGGCGGTCGGGCAGTACAGCGGCAAGGACGAGTCCGTCCTCGTCCTCTCCGGGCTGTACGGGCAGATCAAGAGCCCCGGCTCCACCCGCTCGTCCATCCTCAAGGGGGCCGCCACGGACAAGGGCTCCACGCTCGTCGTCAAGCCCCAGGACTTCACCCCCGCCGGGTACGGCGTGACCGTCAGCTGCCAGGTCACCACGTCGAAGGACGGACTGGCCACGACGACGCTTCCCATGTGCGCCTGGGGCGACGAGAACACCGCCGCCGCCATCGCCCTCGTCGGCGCCGGGGAGGCCACGGCCGACCCGAAGGACATCGACCTGGCCGACCTCGCCGAGAAGACGGCCAAGATCCGCGCGGAGATCCGCAAGCCGATCGGCTGACGGCCGGAGCCTGGCGGGGGCGCGCGGACGGGGGGCGGAGGCGAGGCCGGACGGTGGAGGCGCGGCCGGACGGCGGAGGCGCGGCCGGACGGTGGAGGCGCGGGGTGCCGCCCGAAGGCACCGCGCCGCCGTGCCGCCGCCGTGCCGCCGCCGTGCCGCCGCCGTGCCGCCGCCGTGCCGTCGCCGTGCGGCCCCGACGGCCTACCCCCGCGCCTCCTCCTCCAGCCGCAGCGCCTCCTCCATCACCGCCCGCGCGATCGGCGCCGCACTGCCGCCCCCGCTGATGTCCGTGCGCGACGCCTCCGCGTCCTCCACGACCACCGCCACCGCGACCGCCGGCTGGGCCGCGTCCTCCGCCTGCGCCCAGGCGATGAACCAGGCGTACGGGGTGCCGGTGTTGCCGAAGCCGTGCTGGGCCGTGCCCGTCTTGCCGCCGACCCGAGCCCCGGGGATCGCCGCGTTCGTCCCCGTCCCCTCCGTCACCGCCTTCACCATCAGCCGCTGGAGCTGCATCGCCGTCGCGGGGTTCATCGCCTGCCGGTAACTACGGCGGCCCGTACGGTCGATCGTCGTCCCGCCCGAGGTCGTCGTGCGGTCGACGAGGTACGGCTGGGCGATCTCGCCGTTGTTGGCGACCGCCGACGCCACCATCGCCATCTGGAGCGGCGTCGCCGTCGTGTCGAACTGCCCGATCGACGACAGCGCGAGCTGGTCCGGGCTCATCCCCCGGTCGAAGTTGGACGTGGCCACCCAGGACGGCACCCGCAGCCCCGTGTCGTTGAAGCCGAACCTCTCCACCGCCTCGACCATCCCCTCCAGGCCCACCTCCACCCCCAGGCCGGCCATCACCGTGTTGCACGACCACTGGATCGCGTACGCGAGGGACGCGTCGCCGCAGCCCTTCGCCTCGTTCGGCAGCACCTGCCGGGTGCCGGGCAGCACGAACGGGTCCGGGGTGTCCGTCGGCGCGTCCACGTCCCGCACCACCCCCGCGTCGAGCGCCGCGGCGGCCGTCACGATCTTGAACGTCGAGCCCGGCGGGTACGTCTGCCGCAGCGCCCTGTTCAGCATCGGCTGATTCGGCGAGGTGGTGAGCCGCCGCCAGGCGTCCTTGACCCCCTGCCCCGTACCGGAGAGGACCCCCGGGTCGTACGAGGGCGAGCTGACCAGCGCGAGGACGCGGCCGCTGTGCGGCTCGACCGCGACGACCGCGCCCCGCTTCCCGTCGAGTCCCCGGAAGGCAGCCTCCTGCATCGAGGCGCGGATCGTCGTCACGACGTCACCGCCGGGCTGCCGGCCCCGGGTGAGGTCGTTCCAGAGCGGCAGCGGCGCCAGCATCGGGTCGGTGCCGGACAGGATCGCGTCCTCGGCGTGCTCGACGAGGGTCGTGCCGTACGTCTGCGAGGAGTAGCCGGTGAGCGGCGCGTACAACGGGCCCTTGCGGTAGGTCCGTTCCCAGCGCAGCTGCTGCCCGCTGTCCCGGGAACCGGTGACCGGCTTCCCGTCGACGACGATCTCGCCGCGCGGCTGCGCGTAGCGGTTGATCGCGATGCGCCGGTTGGCCGGGTTGTCGTCGAGCGACTCGGCCTCGAAGACCATCACGCGCGCGGAGTTGACGAGGAGCGCCACGAGAAGGACGAGACAGAGCGCGGCGGCCCGCCGGGCGTACCGGATCACGTGGTTCCCCCCGGGGTCTGCGGCCGGATCACGAGGCCCCCTCCTTCACCGGAGCCAGCGTCCCCGTGTCGGCGTCGTCCGGCTGCGGTGCGCGCGCCGAGTCGCTGACCCGGATGAGGAGCGCCACGATCACCCAGTTCGTGACCACCGACGACCCTCCCTGCGCCAGGAACGGCATCGCCATCCCGGTCAGCGGGATCAGGCCCATCACCCCGCCCGCGATCACGAACACCTGGAGCGCCACGATCGAGGCGAGCCCGATCGCGAGGAGCCGCCCGAAGGGGTCCCGCAGCGAGAGGCCGGCGCGGTAGCCGCGGGCGACGAGCAGCGCGTACAGCAGGAAGAGCGCGGTCAGGCCGACGAGCCCCAGCTCCTCGCCGGCCGTGGCCAGGATGAAGTCGGACTTGGTGGCGAAGCCGATGAGGACGGAATGGCCGAGACCGAGTCCCGAGCCGAGCATCCCGCCGGCCGCGAACGAGAAGAGCGACTGCGCGAGCTGCCCGGGCCCGTCCCCGGCCCGGATCGAGGCGAACGGGTCGAGCCAGTCCTGCACCCGGCTGTGCACATGCGGTTCGAGCGAGCCGACGAGGAAGGCGCCGGCGGCGGCGAGTACGAGCCCGACCGCGATCCAGCCGATCCGCCCGGTCGCCACGTACAGCATGATCACGAAGAGGCCGAAGAAGAGCAGCGAGGTGCCCAGGTCCCGTTCGAGGACGAGCACGCCGACGCTCAGCACCCAGATCGCCACGATCGGCCCCAGCACCCGCCCGGTCGGGAACTGGAACTTCCAGATCCGGCGGCCGGTGTACGCGAGCGCGTTGTGGTTGGCGGCGAGGTACGCGGCGAAGAAGACCGCGAGCAGGATCTTGGCGAACTCGCCCGGCTGGAAGGAGAGACCGCCGAGCCGGATCCAGATCTTGGCCCCGTTCACCGCCGGGAAGAAGATCGGCAGGATCATCAGGGCGAGCGCGGCGGCCACCGAGACGTACGCGTAGCCCTGGAGCGAGCGATGGTCGCGGAGCAGCAGCACGACCACGATGAAGAGCGCGACCCCGAGCGTCGACCAGATCAGCTGTGTCGTCGCCGCCTGGTCCTTCGGCGTCTCCAGGTCGAGCCGGTAGATCAGCACCAGGCCGAGGCCGTTGAGCAGGACCGCGATCGGCAGGAGCAGCGGATCGGCGTACGGGGCGCGGAACCGGACCGCGAGATGGGCGACCAGCGCGAGCAGACCGAGCCCGGCCGCGTAGCGCGCGGCGTCCGGCGGTACGGCCCCGCTGCGGGCGAGGCCGACCTCGGCGTAACCGTAGACGCAGATGAGGACGGCGCAGACGAGGAGGGAGAGTTCCACGCCGCGGCGCTTCGGCATGCGTACCCCGGGCGGGGGAGCGTCCGGGCGCGGTGCGGTCATGGCCGCAACGTAGCAAGCGGTATGCCCTATGTCCCTTTTGTGTCGCGGTGTGCCGTGTGGCGCGGTTCCGTTCCGCCCGTTTCGAGCTGCTCCACGAGGCTCACGTACTCGGGCAGCCGCAGCCGGGCCTCGGCGCCCTCGCCGTCGGCGGCGCGGGCGAAGACGAGCTCGGCGCCGATCACCTCCGCCTGCCCGACCGCGATCGTCAGCCCGAGGCCGTGCCCCTTGCCCCCGCTCTCGGTACGGAACCGCTGCGGCCCCGACTCCAGCAGGTACGCGGGATAGCCGGGCCCGTGATCCCGTACGGACACCACGGGACCGTCCACCGTCAGGACCACCGGCGGTGCCCCGTGTTTGTGCGCGTTGGCGATCAGATTGCCCAGCACCCGCTCCAGCCGCCGCCGGTCCGTCTCCACCGTCGTGTCCCGTACGACCCGCACCTCGGTCTCGGTGCCCGAGGCGCGCACCACCCGCTCGGCGAGCGGCCCGAGTTCGTGCACGGCCAGGTCGACGGTCTCGTTGCGGGCGTCGAGCCGCGAGATCTCCAGGAGGTCCTCGGTCAGCCCGCGCATCGCCCGCACCCTGTCCCGTACGAGTTCCGACGGCCGCCCCTCCGGCAGCAGCTCGGCCGCCGCCGAGAGCCCCGTGAGCGGGGTGCGCAGCTCGTGCGCCACGTCGGCGGTGAACCGCTGCTCGCTCTGCAGCTTGCTCTGGAGCGAGGACGCCATCGTGTCGAGCGCCCCGGACACCGTGGCCACCTCGTCCTGGGGGCGCGAGGAGTCCTTCGTACGGGGGTCGTCGACGCGCGCGTCGAGATCGCCGGCGCTGATCCGGCGGGCCACCTGGGCGGTGAGGTGCAGCCGCCGGGTGACCCGGGTGACCGCGAAGGCGCCCACGAGCAGCGTCGCCCCGATCGCGAGGACGGAGGAGCCGAGGATCGAGCGGTCGAGCGCGTCGATCGTCTCGGCGCTCTGGGTGTAGTCGACGCGTACGGCGAGGGCGCGGCCGTCCGCCGGGCCCGCCGCCCACATCGTCGGCCGGCCCCGGTCGTCGGCGACCAAGGTGCCGCGCTCGCCCCGGACGGCGAGCGCGTGGAGGGAGGGCGGGAGCCCGGGCGGGTCGACCCCGGCGAACCGGGGGAGCGGCTCGCCGGCCTCGTAGAGCCGGGTGACGTCGGTGAGCCGCGCGAGCGCCTTCTCCCGTGAGTCGTTCACGGTCTGACCGGTCACCGACACATGGACGAGGATGCCGAGCAACGCGGCCAGGGCGCAGCACATCACCGCGATGAAGACCGCGGCCTTCCAGGTGAGGGTCGCGGTCCAGGCGGGCAGCCGGGGCGCCCTCACGGGCTCGGCTCGGCGGGAACGGCCACGTCCGGAGGGACCGGGAGCGGGAGGGGCGTCGAGGCCGGCCCCGGGGTCGGCGTCGGGCTGACCAGACGGGGCGCGGGGACGGTCGGGGGCGCGGTGCGGCCGGGCTTCACCCGGACGATCTCGTCGCGGGTGGGCAGCATGCTGTGCTGCTGCTCGTCCCAGGACCAGGCGGTGCGGTACTCGTACCCGGGGATGCCCGCCGAACTGACCCGCATGATCAGGTCCCGGCCGGCCAGCTCCACGCTGATGACCTGGTCGACGGTGGCCATGATGCGGGTGAGCCCGCCGTTCTCGGCGAGGTAGACGCGTACGCCGACCTGCTGGTCCGGCATGCGGATCCCGACGATCAGCTCGTCCCTGCCGTTGCCGGTGAGGTCGCGGTAGTACGGCCGCATGACCGGACAGGCGGCCGGCGCGGTCTCGCAGGCCCTGATCGCGCGGGCGGTCTCCTCGTAGAGCCCGTCGCCGCCGCTGTACGTGTCGGGGTGGGCGCGCACCTCGGCGTCGACCACCGCGACGGCGTCGACGGCGTGGACGTCGTTGTCGGGGACCTTGATGCCGGGGACGCGTTCGGTGTCGGACTCCCCGTAGTCGACCGGCGGATCCGTGGCGGGCGGCAGGTCGGGCCAGAGCCGTACGGGCCCGACGGCGGTGGGGGTGGCCCCGGCGCTCTGGAGCCCGCCCTCGTCGCGTCCGCAGGCCGCGGCGCCGCCCAGGACGAGGGCACACAGGACACCGGCGGCGGCGAGCTGCGGTCCGCGCGGTCTCACACTGCTCCTCGTGCGGGTCGATCGGTGGCGGCGGCCAGGGTAGCCGGGGTGGCCGGACGGCCGGGGCGGCCGGGCGGCGGAACCGGTCCGGGCACGCTTCCAGTAGACCTTATTCGGAGGGAAGTCCTTTTTGTCTACTCGTGGGCTCGGTGGACTCGACAGGGCTCACCGCCCCATCGGCACGGCCTCGACCGCCCGACCGGACTCGACCGCCGCCCGGCCGCACCCGACCGCCGCCCGGCCAGACCCGACAGTCCGGGCGCCCAGGCGCTACCACCCCGGCGGCCGGGTCCCGCCCCTCAGAACATGGCCGGGCCCGCCCCCTAGAACGCGCCCCGCTCCATCCTCGCGAGCGCCGCACGGCACACCGTGAGGAGCTTCTCGTCGAGGTGGATGTCATGGCTGCCCGAGGCGCCCTCGCGGGCGTTGTGGCGGCGCCGCCTGGTCAGCTCGGTGAGGATCACCAGCTGCGCCTCCGAGGCCGCCGGGCCCATCTCCGCCAGGCACTCGGCCACGTCCACGCGCGCGTGCCGGTTCTCCTCCCAGGCCGCGAGCAGCACCGGCAGCGCCGCCGCCGCGTCCCCGGACACCCGCCACAGGGCCGCGGCGCTGCGGACCCGTACCCACAGGTCCCGCGAGGCCAGACCCCGTCTGAGGGCGGAGGCCGTCGAAGCGGCGGCCGGGCCGATCTCACCGAGGGCCTGGGCGGCCGAGCACCAGTCCGCGCCCGAGGCGCCCGGCCGGAGCCACCGCTCCAGAGCGGTCAGGACCTCGCCCAGGTCACCCTCGGCCGCCCACAGGGCGCGCGCCGCCGTCGTGGCGACCGTGGCCGATTCGGCGACGAGGAGCCCGCGGATGTCCGGTACGGCCTCCTGGGCCGCGGGCCCGAACGCCGCCAGGGTCCGCAGCGCGGACTCGCGCACCCAGTCGCGCCGGTTCGCGGGCGCGCCGCGCAGGACCCGCAGGACCTCCGGCACGGCCTGGGAGCCCCGTACCGCCGCGAGGGCGTAGAGCAGGGGCGCCGCACGGTCGTACAGCCGCTCGTCGAGCTCGACCTCGGCGAGCCGGCGCCGCAGCAGCGGGGCCAGCATGGCGGCGGAGGGCCCGAGGCCGTCCATCGCGTACAGCAGCTCGCGCCGCACCTCGCGCTCCTCCAGGGCACGGGCGAGCAGCGGGACGGCGCGGGCGTCCCCCGCACGGGCGAGCGCGAGGAGCGCGCCGTCGCGCCCGGACCGCCCGACGAAGCCGTTCTGGGAGCCGCCGCCGGCCAGGGCGGGGCGGGTGCCGGAGCCCACGGTGAGGCGGGCGGCGAGCGCGTCGGCGGCGGGTGCGCCCAGCTCGAAGAGACGCTCCAGGAACGAGGTCGCGGCCTCTCGGAGCCGTGGCTCGGGGTCGTCGAGCTGGGCGCCGACGAGCCGGACGACCTCCTCGTACCGCCCCCGCCAGATCCGTATCAACCCGCCGCACAACCAGATCGCGTCCGAACGCTGCCCCCAGTCGGGGCTGCGCAGCTGCGCCAGGATGAGTGCGATGCGGTCGTCGACCCGGTCGTCGAGCGCCGCGTGCAGGGTCCGGAGCAGCTCCTCCGTCCAGGGGGCCGGCCGGCCGGCGGCGTGCTCCTCCAGGAGCTCGCGGACCTGCCCGATGAGGGTCGGTGTC
This sequence comes from Streptomyces sp. NPDC088553, assembly GCF_044752965.1. Lineage (NCBI taxonomy): Bacteria > Bacillati > Actinomycetota > Actinomycetes > Kitasatosporales > Streptomycetaceae > Streptomyces > Streptomyces sp. NPDC088553. Next base: position 349,618 of record NZ_JBIVMG010000007.1, read on the forward strand.
GCGGCGCGCTCGGTGCCCGGCGCGGCCGGTCCCAGCGCCGAGGTCCTGATCTCCTCCAGGAGTCCCGTCACCCACGGCACGATGTCGTCGGGGATGTCGCCGGGCGCGCAGCGCGCCCGCTGGGCGAGGGCCGCGAGCCGGAGGCCGGGGTCCTGGGCGGCGCGGGCGAGCCAGCCCAGCCAGTCCACGGTCTCGGTGCGCAGCGACGCGTGGCGCAGGGCGATCCGCCCGACGGCGGCGACCAGGGCGAGCCGCACCTCGGTGTCCCGCTCGACGGTGAGCCGCTCCCGCAGCAGGGTCAGCACCCGCGCGGGCTCGGGGTGCAGCGAGGCGAGCGCGCAGGGCGCGGCGAGCCGCACCTCCGGGTCGGTGTCGGAGACCAGCCCGAGGAAGACGTCGGCGCCCGCGGCGATCGCGGCGGCGGCCATCGCGTAGTTGGCGGCGGGGATGAACTCCTCGCCTTCGGGGTCGAGTTCGTCCAGTTCCTCGTCGTCGTCGAGCTCGATCCCGCCGATGCTGGTGAGCAGCTCGACGATGCAGCCGCGGTCCTGGACGGCGGGGTCGGCGACGAGTTCGAGGAGGAAGGGGATGCAGGCGAGGGTGGAGTCGTAGACGTCGCCCTGGTGGTGCACGGCGCCGTACATGCCGTCGAGGGCCGTCTCCCGCTCGGCGGGATCGGCGGAGGCGAGTCCGCGGAGCAGCTCCGGCACGTCGTCCGCGGGGCCGTACGCGTGCCCCAACGAGGCCCAGTCGACCTCCTCGATCCCCGTCAGCATTTGCCAGGCCGCCTTCCCCGTGAGCCCTGTACCAGGCAGCAAGTGTGCACCACGGGACGGACAGCAAGGCCTTACCGGCGACACCGGGCGCGCGCAGGCCCCCAGTTGCGGTCTCTTTGCGCCATGTGCGGTACGCAGCGGGGCAGTTGCACTCAGTGCCCACCCCGGGAACGGGGCCCGGGCGCCGTCTACCCCTCGGACCGGACGCGGACGAAGGTCGCGTTCTCCTGCCGCTGCCGCACGGCGAGCTGCCGCAGTTCGACGGGGAGCGGCGGGTCGATCCACCGCACGGGACCGTGCTCGGGGTCCTGGGCGAGCGGCCCCGCGCGGTCCCCGGCCAGGGCGCCGACCTCGCGCGACTGCGCGGGGGTGAGCCGGGGCGAGGTGGAGACCGTACGGCCGTCGGCGAGGCGTACGACCAGGGCCCGGGGCCGGTCGGGCGGGCCGACGAGACCGAGCAGCAGGCCGTCGCTGGTCTCCATGTGCCGGATCTTCCGCCAGGCCCAGGTGGAGCCGGCCCGATAGGGGGAGGCCAGGGACTTCGCGACGATCCCCTCGACGCCCGCGTCCCGCAGGTCGCGGAACCAGTCGCGGGCGGTCGCCTCGTCCTGGGTGGCGAGCACCCGCTGGAGCGGCGGCTCGGCGTCGAGGAGGGCCGTACCGAGCAGCTCCCACCGGTCGCGGAGCGGCAGCGCCCGTACGTCGCGCCCCGGGACGGCGAGCAGGTCGAAGGCGATGTACGAGACGGGAACGCCGGCCCGCGCCCGGTCGGCGGGGGAACGCAGCAGGTCGGTGAAGCTCAGCCGCCCCTCCCGGTACGCGCAGAGCTCGCCGTCGAGGACGATCCCGGGCGGCAGCCGGTCCCGCAGGTGCGCGGCGATCCCGGGGAACTCGGGGGCGAGGTCGCGACGGGAACGCGACTGGAGGACGACCTTCCCGTCGCCGAGGACGAAGGCGAGGGCGCGGAAACCGTCCAGCTTGAGGGAGTACTGGAGATCCCGGGGCGGGTTTCCCTGCGCGGGGATCTCGTCGGCGGAACGGGGCCGCATGACGTCGACGGGAGGGAGGAGCACGAGGTCGCGAGGGGCAGGGCGAGGACCGGGGCCGGAGCGGCGGCCGGAGGCGGCGTCAGGGTCGGAGCCGGGGTGGGAGCCACGGCCGGAGCCGGAGTCAGGGCCGGGGCCGGGGCCAAGGGCGTGGGGCGCTGTGCGGCCGTGACCCGGAGTGCCACCGGCAGCGGGCGCACCCCCGGCGGGGGTCCCGCCGGGCCCGCCCGGAGCCACGCCGCGCCCGCCACGAGCGTCGCCGGCAGCGCCGCCACCGGGGCTCGCGGCACCGTCACCCCCGCCCCGGGCGTGCGCCCCGGCCCCGTTCACGACGCGTCCCCGGCCCGGTTCACGGCACGTCCCCCGCCCGCTCGGGCGCGAAAAGTGGCGCGAGGAGATCCCCGTACCGCTCAAGACGTGGCGCGATGTCATCCATGAGGAGGACGAGGGACTCGGGGTCCCCGGCAGTCCCGGCGCACTCCTCGACCTCCTCCCATGTGACGGGCGCGGAGACCATGGGGCGGGGTCGCGCCCGCAGGGTGTAGGGGGTGGCGGTGGTCTTCGCGGCGGCGTTCTGGCTGTGGTCGACGAAGACCTTCCCGGGTCGCAGCGCCCGGGCCATCCGGTGCACGACGAGCCGCGGCAGCGCGGCCTCCGCCTCGACGGCGAGCTTGCGCGCGTACGCCGAGACGAGGGGGGACGGCGTGGGCACCACCGGGACGAGCAGGTGCAGCCCCTTGGAGCCGGAGGTCTTGGCGAAGGCGTCGAGACCGTCCGCGGCGAGCCGTTCGCGCAGGTGGAGGGCGACGCGGCAGCACTCGACGACCGTCGCGGGCGGCCCGGGGTCGAGGTCGAACACGAGCCGGTCGGCGACGGCGGGGGAGGAGGCCCGCCACTGGGGCGTGTGGAACTCCACGACGAGGTTCGCGGCCCACATCAGTGAGGCGAGGTCCTCGACGACCACCTGCCGGGCCCGGGGGTCCTCGGAGCGGGGCACGGGGGTGGTCCTCACCCAGGAGGGTGTGCCGGGCGGCGGATTCTTCGTGAAGAAGAGCTGCCCGTCGGGACCGTCCGGATAGCGCAGGAAGGACACCGGGCGATCGCGCAGATGCGGCAGGATCGCGGCCCCGACGGTCGCGTAGTAGTGGAGCAGCTCGCCCTTGGTGGTGCCGGTGAGCGGGTGGAGCACCTTGTCCAGGTTGCTGAGCGCCAGGCGCCGCCCCTCCACCTCTGTGAGAGGCGTCATACGATGAGAATCCCACGATTACGGACAAATCGGGGGCGGCGAAACGTCCTGATCCGACCCGAAGGGAAACACCTGTGCGATCCATCTGGAACGGCGCCATATCCTTCGGCCTGGTCAGCATCCCGATCAAGCTGGTGAACGCCACCGAGAGCCGGTCCGTCTCCTTCCGGCAGATCCACACCGAGGACGGCGGCCGCGTCCGCTACAAGAAGGTGTGCGAGCTCGACGGCGAGGAGGTCCCGCAGGCGGAGATCGGCAAGGCGTACGAGGACGCCGACGGGACCATGATCCCGATCACCGAGGAGGACCTGGCCTCGCTGCCGCTCCCCACCGCGAAGACGATCGAGATCGTCGCCTTCGTGCCGGCCGGTGACATCGACCCGCTGCAGATGGACGCCGCGTACTACCTCTCGGCGAACGGCGTCCCGGCGGCCAAGCCGTACACCCTGCTCCGCGAGGCGCTGAAGCGCAGCGAGAAGGTGGCCGTGGCCAAGTACGCCCTCAGGGGGCGGGAACGCCTGGGGATGCTCCGGGTCGTGGACGACGTGATCGCCATGCACGGCCTGCTCTGGCCGGACGAGATCCGCGCGCCGGAGGGCGTGGCCCCGGAGAACCCGGTGAGCGTACGGGACGCCGAACTCGACCTGGCGGACGCCCTGATGGCCACCCTGGGCGAGGTCGACATGAGCACCCTGCACGACGACTACCGCACGGCGGTCGAGGAGATGATCGCGGCGAAGGCGGAGGGCGGCGAGGGAGTCGCACCCCCGGCCACGGGCGAGGAGCCCGGCGGCGGCCAGGTCATCGACCTGATGGCGGCCCTGGAGAACAGCGTGAGGGCGGCGAAGGAGGCCAGGGGCGAGCAGGGGGAGGCGGAGGTCACCCAGCTGAAGCCACGGGAGCGTACGCCGAAGACGACGGACACGAAGAAGTCCACGTCGAAGACGGCGGCGAAGAAGACGGCGGCGCCGGCGCGCAAGTCGACGGCGAAGACGGCAACGAAGAAGAGCACGACGAAGAGCACGGCGACGAAGAGCACGGCGACGAAGAAGACGACGGCGAAGAAGACGACGACGAAGAAGGCGACGCCACGCAAGCGCACGGCGTGACCGGCGTGAACGGCGTGAACGCTCGAAAACAGTCGGCGGACGCCCGGCAGGCGCCCGGCAACTGGGCGGCTGGTCTCACCGGGAGGGAGGACCGCCGGCGGAACGCAACTCCTCGTACGCGGTGTTGATGTCGGCGACGCGCACGGTGACGAGGTCGTCCCGGCTGGGGGTGGCGTTGCCGCCGTGGGTGTCGTAGAGGCGCAGGTCGCGGGAGGAGGCGGCCTTGCGGCAGAGCTCACGGGCGAGCCGCCCGTTGCCCAGCTGGTCGACGAGCCCGTCCTGCACGACGCTCCGGAAATGGGAGTGGAGGACGGCGGCGGCGTCCTCGTCCACGACGTCGCCCTGGGACTCCAGAACGCCGTGGGCGATCTGGAGGAGTTCCGCCGCCGAGTACGACGGGAAGTCGATCCGCGTACTGAAACGGGAGGTGAGGCCGGGGTTCGTGGAGAGGAGTTCGGCCATCTCGTCCGGGTATCCCGCCAGGATGACGACGAGCCGGTCGCGGTCGTCCTCGGCCCGCTTGAGCAGCACCTGGAGGGCTTCCTTGCCGAAGGCGTCGCCGCCGGAGTAGCCGGTGTTGTGGAGCGCGTAGGCCTCGTCGACGAAGAGGACACCGCCGAGGGCGGAGTCGATGACGGCCTTCGTCTTCATGGCCGAGGACCCGAGGTGTTCGCCCACGAGGTCGACGCGTGAGGTCTCGACGAGCGTCCCCGTCTCCAGCATGCCGAGCCCGGCGAAGATGTCGCCGATGACGCGGGCCACGGTGGTCTTGCCGGTGCCCGGGGGACCGGCGAAGACGAAGTGCTGCGGTCCGGCGGTCGTCGGCAGGCCCTGTTCCCTGCGGACGGTGGCCATCCGCAGCTGGGCCACGAGGGTCCGCACCTGCCGTTTGACCGGTTCGAGCCCGATCATCCGGTCGAGCCGCGCGAGCGCCTCGTCGAGCCGCTGGTCCACGACGGTGGCACTCGCGCCGGAGACGGCCGCCGCCCCCTCCGGGGCAGTGGCGGGAACGGGGACCTGAACGGGAACATGGGCCTGCGCGCGCTGGGCGACGTCGGCGAGGCCGGGGAAGCAGCGGAAGGCGTACTGGAAATGGCGCAGCGCCTCCCGGCCGTCCCCGACGCCCTCGTGGGCGAGCCCGCGCAGGTAGGCGACCTCGCCGTCGAACCGCCCGCCCCGGCCCAGTACGCGGGGGAGGGGCGCCATGGTGTTGAGGACCTCGTGGAAGACACGCTGGCGGGCGAGCGCGTACCCGACGTACAGCTGGGCCTCGTCGCGCAGGAAGGGCGCCTCGATGCCCCGCGAGTACTCCAGGACCAGCGGCCAGTTCTGCTTGAGGTAGGCGTGACGCGTGCAGAGGAAGCGCGTCTCGTCGCAGTCGAGGACGGCGGTGAGGAGCGCGGGCTCGGCCTCGTCGACGTGCCCCGCGGAGAGCTGCTGCGCGATGCCGGCGAGCCAGAGATCGCGCGGGGTCTCCAGCCGGAAGGTGACGTAGACGCCGAGATCGAACCGGGAACGGACGGCCAGCGCGCACGTGTTCCGCAGCGCGCCGAAGGAATGCCGGTACCGCCCCATGGCGTCGACGGCCTCGGCCTGGGACCGCCCGGTGGCGTGGAGCCCCAACCAGGCGTCGGCGGCCGTGGGGTCGTACTCCAGCACCTCGGTGAACCGGACGGCGGCGGCGTCGAACTGCCCCAGCCGAAGCAGCGCGACGCCTTCACGCCACACCCGCTCGACCTTCTTGGCGGTACGCCTGGACACGGACTCTCCCGCCACAGTTCCCCCCGGCCCGGGCCCACCCGGCCGGCCCCGAATCGCTTAGGGCAAAGCGTAATACCGCCCTGATCCCCACACCGCGCCCGCCGCGCCCCAACACCCCGGCACCCACCCGCACACACGACAAGGCCCCGCGCTCAGCGCTTCCACGGATCACGGGGCCTGTCCGTTCGATTCCGAGGGCGAGGAATGTGGCGGGGCTCGGGGCCGACGCACGCCCCGCGATCGGGCTGTCGAGCTGCCCGAATCGTCAGCGTGCCCGGTCCGTTGTGTCCTAGAGTGCGAGCACGGCCGAGACCAGGAAGCGTGAGCCGGCGGCCGAGAGACGTAAGAACGTGGACATCGTCATGCCGATCTTTCAGAAGCGTGGGGGAAGAGTTGGTGGCCGAGGACAAGAAGAAGGACGCCGAGCTACCACCGCTGCTATCCCGGTTCGTGGACGCTGCGGTGTGGGCCAGGACAAACAGTGATCTTGTCTGGGACAGACAAGCGGATGGAAGGTTCCGCGCTGGACTTGTCCTCAAGTTCTCCGCTTCCCAGTCGGTCATGCTGAAGGTCGAGAAGAATCCTGGCAGCCCTCTTGACTGGCAGTTCGGTTCTGCCAAGCCCCTCACCAAGCTGCGCAGGAAGCCTCTACGCTGATACGTGAGCCCGCGGCCCTCTCTTGTGGTGCACGGCCTCGCCGCGGGGCATGCGTTCGCGTGTGTCGCGCCGGTACAGGTCGACTGCGGCGTCGGCCACCCCAAGGTCGTGGCTGCCGAGTCCGATCGCCATCGAGCACGGCCGGCGCGCGGCCCATCTGGTGGTAGTCCCAGAGGCGTTGGGGGTCGGCCCAGTCCTGCGTGAAGACCACCGCTGCGCGGAGACCTTGAAGTCGCACTCCCAGGCGCACGGGTGGCGGCGTGGATGCCGATGGCGAATTCGAATACGGTGCCGTCAGCCGTGTACGTCGTCCGGTGCAGCTCGACCGTGGGTCCACCGGGCGGCTGTTGCAGAAGCCTCACGCCGTCCGCTGTGGGTGTGCGGGCGACGACTGGATGTGCCTGAGGCCCCTGGAATTGTCCCAGGGGCCCCGCCGTTACGCGGCTTGACGTATGCCACGCCCCGTAGCGCCGGATGCCGGCCCTGTGGGCCCCCGCTTCCGCCGGCGCTCACCTGTGGCGACGCCCCCAGGGCCCGTCCACGCCTCGTCCACGGACCGCGACATACGGCCGCTCACCCCGGCATACGCCCGCACATACAACAAGACCCCGCTCTCAGCGTTTCCGCTGATCACGGGGTCTGTGTGGCACTTCCTGCGAAGTGCCCCCGGCAGGATTCGAACCTGCGCACACGGCTCCGGAGGCCGTTGCTCTATCCCCTGAGCTACGGGGGCGTCCGCCGCGTTCGGCGGCGACGGGTAGAACCCTACCAGCTCTGCGGGAGTGGCTGTGAACAGGTATTTCCGGGGTGTCACCAGGGGCGGGGTCCCCCGCACGGGTCAGAAGTGGGCAAAACCCGGACGCGGCCGTTCGGGGCGGCCTACTCTCGTTCGTGTGTCAGGCGTGTCCGGTCGGGTGCTCGTTGTCGACGACAACAAGGTGATCCGGCAGTTGATCAGGGTCAATCTCGAACTCGAGGGGTTCGAGGTCGTGACCGCGGCCGATGGTGCCGAGTGTCTGGATGTCGTACATCGGGTCTGTCCTGATGTCGTCACCCTGGACGTCGTCATGCCCCGCTTGGACGGGATCAAGACGGCAGAGCGGCTGCGGGCCGATCCCCGGACCAGTCACCTCCCCGTCGCGATCATCAGCGCCTGCGGTGAGCACGAGGTGTCCGGCGGGGTCGCCTCCGGCGTCGACGCCTTTCTCGCCAAGCCCTTCGAGCCCGCCGAGCTCGTCCGCGTCGTCCGTCAGCTGATGCACCGCGAGCGGCGCGAGCGGCCCGAGAGGGCCGGGCCCGACGGGGGAGAGGACCCGGCCGCAGTCGACGGCTGCCAGGAGTCCCGACGCGCCGGGAGCACCCACCGCCCCCACTGAGTGCCGTCGGTCGGCCGGCCACCGGGCCCGTCCCCGCCCAGGGTGACCGCATGGCGAAACCGGTTCGCGTTCCGCCCCCCCTCCTCCCCTACGCTTGTCCCGTGACCCCCGCGGACCTCTCCCTCACCGTGCTGCACGCCGTGCGCCGTGCGGTCGACGACGGTGCGCTGCGGGTCGACGTACCCCCGACGGTCAAGGTCGAGCGGGCTCGGCCCGGTGGCGTCGGCGAGTACGCCAGCAACGTCGCCCTCACCCTGGCCCGGTCCGCCGGACGCACCGCCCTCGATGTCGCCGGGATCCTGGAGGAACGCCTCCGTGACGCCCCCGGACTCCAGGCGGTCGACGTCACCGGGCCCGGCTTCCTCAACTTCACCCTTCGGCCCGACGCCGGCGGCGAGCTCGTACGGGCCGTCCGTGAGGCCGGGGACGCGTACGGGAGCGGCACCGCCCTCGCCGGGCTCACCGTCCGCTTCGCCGACCTGACAGAGTCGCGCGCGCTGCTCGTCACCGAGACCGTCGTCCGGCTCCTCCGGAGCCAGGGCGCCGACGCCGGGTTCAGCAGCCAGGACGAGCCGACCGGTGCGCCGCCCCGAGAGTCGACCGGTGAGCCCGTCGGTGAGCGGATTCACGTCCACCCCGGCGCCTACGACCCCGACACCCTCGGTGTCGACGCCGCCCGCTGGGCCCTTCTCCGGCCCGCCCCCCAGGACCGGCCCCTCGACGGGCCTCCCCTTCTCGTCCAGCACGAGCGCAACTCCCTCTTCCGCGTCCGCTACGCCCATTCCCGCGTCCGGCGGCTGCTCGCCAACGCCGCACAGCTCGGATTCGAGCCCGCGTACGAGACCCCCGTCCACGCACCCGAACTTCTCGGCGTCCTCGGCGACCACCCCGTCGCCCTCCTCACCGCCGCCCGCCACCGCGCCCCCGACCGGGTCGCCCGGCACCTGGAAGCCACCGCCGACGCGCTGCTCGCGTTCCAGCACACCGTTCTGCCGCTCGGCGACGAGAAACCCTCGGCCGCCCATCGTTCCCGGCTGGCGCTCGCCGAAGCCGCCGGGACGGTGCTCGCCGGTGGCCTCTCCGTGCTCGGCATCAGCGCACCCGAACGGATTTGAAAGAGTTCAGACATGAGTCGTTCCGCCCATCCCGCAGGCCCTCGCCACGCCGACGTCCTTCCCGAGGGTCACTACACCGCGCCCCCCGCCGACCTCAACGTCCTCGACCCCAAGGTGTGGTCCCGGACCGTCGAGCGGGACGAGCGCGGTGTCGCCACCGTCGGAGGGCTGAGCGTGACCGACCTCGCCGAGGAGTTCGGGACCCCCGCCTACTTCCTCGACGAGAGCGACTTCCGCGCCCGCTGCCGCGCCTGGGCCGAGGCCTTCGGCAAGGACGCCGACGTCTTCTACGCCGGGAAGGCCTTCCTCTCCCGGGCCATCGTGCGGTGGCTCAAGGAAGAGGGGCTGAACCTCGACGTGTGCTCCGGTGGCGAGCTCACCACCGCCCTCTCCGCCGGGATGCCCGCCGAGCGCATCGCCTTCCACGGCAACAACAAGAGCGAGAACGAGATCCGTACGGCCGTCGAGGCCGGCGTGGGGCGGATCGTCCTCGACTCCTTCCAGGAGATCGTGCGCGTCGCGCACATCGCGCAGTCGCTCGGCAAGCGCCAGCGCGTGCAGATCCGCGTGACCGTCGGCGTCGAGGCCCACACGCACGAGTTCATCGCCACCGCGCACGAGGACCAGAAGTTCGGCATCGCGCTCGCCGGCGGACAGGCCGCCGAGGCCGTGCGCAGGGCGCTGAAGCTGGACGGGCTCGAGCTCATCGGCATCCACTCGCACATCGGCTCGCAGATCTTCGACATGGCCGGCTTCGAGGTCTCCGCGCGGCGGGTCGTCCAGCTGCTCGCCGAGGTGCGGGACGAGCACGGTGTCGAGCTGCCCGAGATCGACCTCGGCGGCGGCCTCGGCATCGCGTACACCTCCGAGGACGACCCGCGCGAGCCGCACGAGATCGCCAAGGCGCTGAGCGAGATCGTGACGCGGGAGTGCGAGGCCGCGGGGCTCCGTACGCCTCGCATCTCCGTCGAGCCCGGGCGCGCCATCGTCGGGCCCACCGCCTTCACGCTGTACGAGGTCGGCACCGTCAAGCCGCTCGAAGGGCTGCGCACGTACGTGAGCGTCGACGGCGGCATGTCGGACAACATCCGCACCGCGCTGTACGACGCCGAGTACAGCGTCAGCCTCGTCTCGCGGACCAGCGACGCCGCGCCCATGCTCTCCCGGGTCGTCGGCAAGCACTGCGAGAGCGGCGACATCGTCGTACGGGACGCCTTCCTGCCCTCGGACCTGGCGCCCGGCGACCTCATCGCCGTGCCGGCCACCGGTGCGTACTGCCGCTCCATGGCCAGCAACTACAACCACGCACTCCGGCCGCCCGTCGTCGCCGTCCGCGACGGCGAGGCGCGGGTCATCGTGCGGCGCGAGACGGAGGAAGATCTCCTGCGTCTCGACGTCGGGTGATGAAATAGTCGAGTGATGAAATAGATGTCTCAGGATCCGGACGAGGGGCGGAAACCCCCGTCCGGTGAGTGAGACTGGTTCCACCGTTGAGAACCGCAGAGACTCGAACGTAGAGATACGAAGTAGGACGAGAAAGAGGTCGGATGATGCGTACGCGTCCGCTGAAGGTGGCGCTGCTGGGCTGTGGAGTGGTCGGCTCAGAGGTGGCGCGCATCATGACGACGCACGCCGACGACCTCGCCGCGCGCATCGGCGCCCCGGTCGAGCTCGCCGGCGTGGCGGTCCGCCGCCCGGACAAGGTCCGCGAGGGCATCCCCGCGGAGCTGATCACCACCGACGCCACCGCCCTCGTGAAACGGGGGGACATCGACGTGATCGTCGAGGTCATCGGCGGGGTCGAGCCGGCCCGCACCCTCATCACCACCGCCTTCGAGCACGGCGCCTCCGTCGTCTCGGCGAACAAGGCGCTGCTCGCCCAGGACGGCGCGAACCTGTACGCCGCCGCCCAGGAGCACGGCCAGGACCTCTACTACGAGGCCGCCGTCGCCGGCGCCATCCCGCTCATCCGCCCGCTGCGCGAGTCCCTCGCCGGCGACAAGATCAACCGCGTGATGGGCATCGTCAACGGCACGACCAACTTCATCCTCGACAAGATGGACACCTCCGGGGCCGGCTACTCCGAGGCGCTCGACGAGGCCACCGCCCTCGGGTACGCCGAGGCCGACCCGACCGCCGACGTCGAGGGCTTCGACGCCGCCGCCAAGGCCGCCATCCTCGCCGGGATCGCCTTCCACACGCGCGTGCGCCTCGACGACGTCTACCGCGAGGGCATGACCGAGGTCACCGCCGCCGACTTCGCCTCCGCCAAGCAGATGGGCTGCACCATCAAGCTGCTCGCCATCTGCGAGCGCGCCGCCGACGGCGCGTCCGTCACCGCGCGCGTGCACCCGGCGATGATCCCGCTCAGCCACCCGCTGGCCTCCGTCCGCGAGGCGTACAACGCGGTCTTCGTCGAGGCCGACGCCGCCGGGCAGCTCATGTTCTACGGCCCCGGCGCCGGCGGCGCTCCGACCGCGTCGGCCGTCCTCGGCGACCTCGTCGCCGTGTGCCGCAACAAGCTCAACGAGGCCAACGGCCCCGGCGAGTCCGCGTACACCCAGCTGCCCGTGAGCCCCATGGGCGACGTGGTGACGCGGTACCACATCAGCCTCGACGTGGCCGACAAGCCGGGCGTCCTCGCCCAGGTCGCGACGGTCTTCGCCGAGCACGGCGTATCCATCGATACGGTGCGCCAGCAGGGCAAGGACGGCGAGGCCTCCCTCGTCGTCGTCACCCACCGCGCGCCCGACGCCGCCCTTTCGGGGACCGTCGAGGCGCTGCGCAAGCTCGACACCGTGCGCGGTGTCGCCAGCATCATGCGTGTTGAAGGGGAGTAAAGGACCCATGACCCACAAGGGCACCCACCAGTGGCGCGGCATCATCGAGGAGTACCGGGACCGCCTTCCGGTCACGGACACGACGCCCGTCGTCACGCTCCGTGAGGGCGGCACGCCGCTCGTACCCGCTCAGGTCCTCTCCGAGCGCACGGGCTGCGAGGTGCACCTCAAGGTCGAGGGCGCCAACCCCACCGGCTCCTTCAAGGACCGGGGCATGACCATGGCCATCAGCAAGGCCAAGGAGGAGGGGGCGAAGGCCGTCATCTGCGCCTCCACCGGCAACACCTCCGCCTCCGCCGCGGCCTACGCGGTGCGCGCCGGCATGGTCTCGGCCGTCCTCGTGCCGCAGGGCAAGATCGCGCTGGGCAAGATGGGCCAGGCCCTCGTGCACGGCGCGAAGATCCTCCAGGTCGACGGCAACTTCGACGACTGCCTGACCCTGGCCCGCAGCCTCTCCGAGAACTACCCGGTGGCGCTGGTCAATTCGGTCAACCCGGTCCGCATCGAGGGCCAGAAGACCGCCGCCTTCGAGATCGTGGACATGCTGGGCGACGCGCCCGACATCCACGTCCTGCCCGTGGGCAACGCCGGCAACATCACGGCGTACTGGAAGGGGTACCGCGAGTACGCCGCGGACGGTCTCGCGACGCACCGCCCGCGCATGTGGGGCTTCCAGGCCTCCGGTTCGGCCCCGCTGGTCCGCGGCGAGGTCGTCAAGGACCCGTCGACGATCGCCACCGCGATCCGCATCGGCAACCCGGCCTCGTGGGACTACGCGATCGCCGCGCGCGACGAGTCGGGCGGCTTCATCGACGAGGTGACGGACCGTGAGATCCTCCAGGCCTACCGCCTGTTGGCCGCGCAGGAGGGCGTCTTCGTCGAGCCCGCGTCGGCGGCCTCGGTCGCCGGTCTCCTGAAGGCCGCCGCCCAGGGCAAGGTCGACCCGGGCCAGCGGATCGTCTGCACGGTCACCGGCAACGGGCTCAAGGACCCCGACTGGGCCGTCGCCGGCGCCCCGCAGCCGGTCACCGTTCCGGTCGACGCGGCCGCCGCCGCCGAACGCCTCGGTCTGGCCTGATCCTCACCCCTCCGCGCGGGGAAACGTGCTGATCGAAACCCGATCAGGAACGTACATAGGCGCACAGGTTGGCTCGCGACACGCATCGTGCGCCTCCTGTGCGCCCTATGTCGCGGCAGAACCTTCCTTCGATAGGCTGTACCGAACCCGCCCCGACGCATATGCGCGGTGTCGTTGCCGTCGTCGCCTCCGTGGCTGAAACGGCCCCCGGGTTCCCCGTACTTCTCTTGAAACACCCGCCGAAACACCCTCTGAAACACCCGCTGTTCCAGAACAACCCGTTGTCGCAATCAAGGAGATCATCGAGCGATGGCCGGTCCAGCGTTCCGCGCCGCCGCCGTACGGGTGCGCGTCCCCGCCACCAGCGCCAATCTCGGTCCGGGCTTCGACGCCTTCGGCCTGTCGCTGGGCCTCTACGACGACGTCGTCGTCCGTGTCGCCGACTCCGGCCTGCACGTCGACATCGCCGGTGAAGGCGCCGAGACGCTCCCGCGCGACGAGAGCCACCTGCTCGTACGCTCCCTGCGCACCGCCTTCGACCTGCTCGGCGGGCAGCCGCGCGGCCTCGAGGTCGTCTGCGCCAACCGCATCCCGCACGGCCGCGGCCTCGGCTCCTCCTCCGCCGCCATCTGCGCCGGCATCGTCGCCGCCCGCGCCGTGACCATAGGCGGGGACGCCAAGCTCGACGAGGCCGCCCTCCTGGAGCTGGCCACCGAGATCGAGGGGCACCCCGACAACGTCGCCGCATGTCTGCTCGGCGGATTCACGCTCGCCTGGACCGAGTCCGGTGCCGCGCGGGCGATCAGGATGGATCCCTCGGATTCCATCGTTCCGGTGGTTTTCGTCCCCGGGAAGCCGGTGCTGACCGAGACCGCCCGCGGACTCCTGCCGCGCACCGTCCCGCACGTGGACGCCGCGGCCAACGCCGGGCGCGCCGCGCTCCTCGTCGAGGCCCTGACCCGCCGCCCCGAGCTGCTGCTCGCGGCCACCGAGGACCGGCTGCACCAGGAGTACCGGGCTCCCGCGATGCCCGACAGCATCGCCCTGGTGAACCGGCTGCGGGCGGACGGCGTCCCCGCGGTCATCTCCGGCGCGGGCCCCACGGTCCTCGCGCTGGCCGAACACGGGACGGCCGACAAGGTCGCCCGCCTCGCGGGCGAGGGCTGGGCCGCGAACCGGCTCGACCTCGACGCGTCCGGAGCGAGCGTCCTTCCGCTGGCGCCCTAGGCGCACGGCGGCCGGACGCCGGGCAGCGTCCGGGACAGGAGATTGCCGGTGAGGGAGAGGGGGAATGTTTGTTGGAGCCGGTAGTGTTAACCTCAAGTCAGCACCCGGCGCCTTTGTGGCGCGGTGCTGAGTGTCCCCATCAGGGACCACCGATTCTTCCGGGAGCCTCCCCAACTGCCTGAGCAGCCTGCCTGAGCAGTTTCGAGCACGCTCCGGAACCGGCACGACACCCCTCGCTCTTCTTTCCTCGCGAGGGCCGAGCAGGGGGCGCTCGGGCCGGACCCCAGCACGTTTTCTCTCCGCCGTACCCGGCGGGACCACCGCCCCGGACACGGTCCACCCAACACGGGACCGCTGCCGGACAGCACAACCGGTCGCCGAGCCAGATGGCCGACGTCCGCTCCAGGGAAGGACCCTTCGTGAGCGACACCACCGATCTGATGGGCGTGACTGCCGACAGCAGTGTCGACGCCGCCGCGCCCGCCGCAGGTGCTGCCACCGGCGGCACCGCACGGCGCCGCCGCTCCGGCACCGGCCTCGAGGGCATGGTCCTGGCCGAGCTGCAGCAGGTCGCGTCCGGCCTCGGCATCAGGGGCACCGCGCGGATGCGCAAGAGCCAGCTGATCGAGGTCATCAAGGAGGCGCAGGCCGGTGGCGGCTCCGCCGCCCCCGCCAAGGCCGCCGACGCCGCCGAGACCAAGCCGAAGCGCCGCACGACCGCCAAGGCCCGTACGGGTGAGACCGCTGCCGAGGCCGCCGAGCCCAAGGCCGAGAAGGCCGAGAAGGCCGTCGCCCAGCAGCAGATCGACATCCCGGGCCAGCCGGCCTCCGACGACCAGCCCGCGGGCGAGCGTCGTCGCCGCCGCGCCACCGCCCCCGCCGGTTCGCCGGAGGGCGAGGCCAAGGCCGAGGCCGCGCAGGCCGTCAAGACCGAGACCCGCACCGAGGCCAAGGCCGACGCGGGCACCGACACCAAGGCCGAGGCCGCCGTCGACGGCGCCGAGGGCCGTGGCCGCCGTGACCGCGGCGAGCGTGGCGAGCGCGGGGAGCGTGGCGAGCGCCGCGACCGCCGTGACCGTCAGCGTGACCGCGGCAAGGGCGACGAGCAGGGTGGTGGCCAGGGCGGCCAGCGCCAGCGCCAGGGCGGTCAGGGCCAGGGCCAGGGTCAGGGCCAGCAGGTCCAGGGCCAGGGTCAGCAGGGCGGCCAGCAGGCCGGCCCGCAGGACGACTACGACGACGAGGCCGGCGGCCGCCGCGGGCGTCGCGGCCGCTACCGCGACCGCCGCGGGCGTCGCGGCCGTGACGACTTCCAGGCCGGCGAGCCGCAGGTCGCCGACGACGACGTCCTGATCCCCGTCGCGGGCATCCTCGACATCCTCGACAACTACGCCTTCATCCGGACCTCCGGCTACCTGCCCGGTCCGAACGACGTGTACGTCTCCCTCGCCCAGGTCCGCAAGAACGGCCTGCGCAAGGGTGACCACGTCACCGGCGCCGTGCGCCAGCCGAAGGAGGGCGAGCGCCGCGAGAAGTTCAACGCGCTGGTCCGCCTGGACTCGGCGAACGGCATGGCCGCCGACTCCGGCCGCGGCCGCCCCGAGTTCAACAAGCTGACCCCGCTCTACCCGCAGGACCGGCTCCGTCTGGAGACCGACCCGGGCGTGCTGACCACGCGGATCATCGACCTCGTGTCGCCGATCGGCAAGGGCCAGCGCGGTCTGATCGTGGCCCCGCCGAAGACCGGCAAGACCATGATCATGCAGGCGATCGCCAACGCGATCACGCACAACAACCCCGAGTGCCACCTGATGGTCGTCCTGGTCGACGAGCGTCCGGAAGAGGTCACCGACATGCAGCGGTCGGTCAAGGGCGAGGTCATCTCCTCGACCTTCGACCGTCCGGCCGAGGACCACACCACCGTCGCCGAGCTGGCCATCGAGCGCGCCAAGCGCCTCGTGGAGCTGGGTCACGACGTGGTCGTCCTGCTCGACTCGATCACCCGCCTGGGCCGCGCGTACAACCTCGCGGCGCCGGCCTCCGGCCGCATCCTGTCCGGTGGTGTCGACTCGACCGCGCTCTACCCGCCGAAGCGCTTCTTCGGTGCGGCGCGCAACATCGAGGACGGCGGCTCGCTGACCATCCTGGCCACCGCGCTGGTCGACACCGGCTCGCGCATGGACGAGGTGATCTTCGAGGAGTTCAAGGGCACCGGCAACATGGAGCTCAAGCTCGACCGGAAGCTCGCCGACAAGCGCATCTTCCCGGCCGTCGACGTCGACGCCTCGGGTACGCGTAAGGAAGAGATCCTGCTCGGCAGCGACGAGCTCGCCGTCACCTGGAAGCTGCGTCGCGTGCTGCACGCGCTCGACCAGCAGCAGGCGATCGAGCTGCTCCTCGACAAGATGAAGCAGACGAAGTCGAACGGCGAGTTCCTGCTCCAGATCCAGAAGACGACGCCGGGCGGCAAGAACGACGACTGACGTGAGACCTGCGTCACGCGACGAAAGCCGGACCCTGGGTCCGTAACCCCGTCGTGACCTGCGTGAACCACCGCGCCCACCGTGCCCCGCACGGTGGGCGCGGTGCTGTCCCGGCCCGCGCTCACCGAAACCTCACAGGCCCGTATGCAACCCTTTCGGACGCATCACCGTCACATATGGTGAATCTAGGGCCCTAGGGATGGCGATGACCGAGCAGAGCAAGAGCGGCCGAATAGGCGGCGCGGGAAACGGGCGCCGCCGCAAGCAGCCCGCCAGGCGCAGCCGCAAGGCGGCCGTGCTGGTCTCCGGCGCCCTCGCCGTCCTCGTCCTCGGCGGCGCGGGCCTCGGATACGTCTACTTCAAGCTGGACGGCAACCTCGAGACCGTCGACATCAACGCGCAGCTGGGCACCGACCGCCCCGACGACGTCGACAACGGCTCCATGGACATCCTGGTCCTCGGCTCGGACTCCCGCTCCGGCGACAACGGCGCCTACGGCAAGGACGAGGGCGGCGCCCGCTCCGACACCGCGATGGTCGTCCACGTCTACGAGGGCCACAAGAAGGCCAGCGTGGTCTCCATCCCCCGCGACACCCTCATCGACCGGCCGAGGTGCACCGACGCGCAGGGCGCCGCCGTCGCCGCCGAGCGACGGGCCATGTTCAACACGGCGTACGAGGTCGGCGGCCCCGCCTGCGCCGTCAAGACCGTCGAGTCGATCTCCGGCATCCGCATGGACCACTACATCGAGGTCGACTTCACCGGCTTCAAGAAGCTCATCGACAAGCTCGGCGGCGTGGAGATCACCACCACCACCGCCATCAAGGACAGCAAGAGCCACCTCGACCTCGAACCGGGCACCCACACCCTCGACGGCGAGCAGTCCCTCGGCCTCGTGCGGACCCGCAAGAGCGTCGGCGACGGCAGTGACCTCGGCCGCATCCAGCTCCAGCAGGCCTTCATGAAGGCCTTCATGAACCAGGTCAAGGACGTCGGTGTCCTCACCAACCCGAAGAAGCTCCTCGACCTCGCCGACGCCGCCACCAAGGCCATCACCCCCGACTCCGAACTCGACTCGGTCCAGGAACTGATGGGCTTCGCCAAGAGCCTCACCGGCATCGGCTCCCAGAACGTCCACATGGTCACCCTGCCCGTCGAGTACGACCCCCGGGACCCCAACCGCGTCGTGCCCCTTGAGGCCCAGTCGCGGCAGGTCTGGACGGCCCTGCGGAAGGACCTGCCGATCCCCGCCTCGGCGACGAAGGACGCGGCCACAGGCCAGGCCGACGGCATCGTGAAGTAGCGCCGCGGGCGCCGTGGGGCAGCGGCGCGGGCGTCCTGGAGAAGCACGTCCACCCGCCGCCCGAAGGGGCTCAGGAATACTTTCGCCGCGACCCCGGTTTGGGGAGATGCGGCCGGTCCTGGCAGACTGGTACGTCGGCCCCGGTTCACGTTTGCCGCGACCCGCGGAAGCGACCCGGAGCCCTCCCGAAACTAGGAGACACCTTGAAGCGCGAGATTCACCCCGAGTACGTCGAGACCCAGGTCAGCTGCACCTGCGGCGCGTCGTTCACCACCCGGAGCACCCTGACCGACGGCACCATCCGTGCCGAGGTCTGCTCCGAGTGCCACCCGTTCTACACGGGCAAGCAGAAGATCCTCGACACCGGCGGCCGCGTCGCCCGCTTCGAGGCCCGCTTCGGCAAGGCCGGCTCCGCCAAGTAGCGAGCCCCTGCGCCGGTCCACGGTCGCCCCGCGCGGGTGGCCGGGACCGGCGCTTTGCCGTCCCGTAGCAACTGACGAAAAACCCAGGAGCCCCCGATGTTCGAGGCGGTCGAGGAACTGGTCGGCGAGCATGCCGGCCTCGAGACGAAGCTCGCAGACCCTTCGGTCCACGCCGACCAGGCGAACGCGCGCAAGCTGAACAAGCGCTACGCCGAGCTGACCCCGATCGTCGCCACCTACCGGGCCTGGAAGCAGACCGGTGACGACATCGAGACCGCCCGCGAGCTGGCACACGACGATCCCGACTTCGCCGCCGAGGTCAAGCAGCTGGAGAAGGACCGGGAGGAGCTCACCGAGAAGCTCCGTCTGCTCCTCGTCCCGCGCGACCCGAGCGACGACAAGGACGTCATCCTGGAGATCAAGGCGGGCGCGGGCGGCGACGAGTCCGCCCTCTTCGCCGGCGACCTGCTCCGCATGTACCTCCGGTACGCCGAGCGCGTCGGCTGGAAGACCGAGATCATCGACGCCACCGAGTCCGAGCTGGGCGGCTACAAGGACGTCCAGGTCGCCGTGAAGACCAAGGGCGGCAACGGCGCCACCGAGCCCGGCCAGGGCGTCTGGGCCCGCCTGAAGTACGAGGGCGGGGTGCACCGCGTGCAGCGCGTGCCCGCGACCGAGTCCGCCGGCCGCATCCACACCTCCGCCGCCGGCGTCCTCGTCACGCCCGAGGCCGAGGAGGTCGAGGTCGAGGTCCACGCCAACGACCTGCGCATCGACGTCTACCGCTCGTCGGGCCCCGGCGGCCAGTCGGTCAACACCACCGACTCCGCCGTCCGCATCACCCACCTGCCGACCGGCATCGTCGCCTCCTGCCAGAACGAGAAGAGCCAGCTCCAGAACAAGGAGCAGGCCATGCGTATCCTGCGGTCCAGGCTGCTCGCCGCCGCGCAGGAGGAGGCCGAGTCCAAGGCCGCCGACGCCCGTCGCAGCCAGGTCCGCACCGTCGACCGGTCCGAGAAGATCCGTACGTACAACTTCCCCGAGAACCGGATCTCGGACCACCGCGTCGGCTTCAAGGCGTACAACCTCGACCAGGTGCTCGACGGCGACCTGGACGCGATGATCCAGGCGTGCGTCGACGCCGACTCGGCCGCCAAGCTCGCCGCGGCGTAAGTGGCGTCAGTTCCGTAAGCCCCACCCCGCACCACGGAGGACCAGCGTGAACCTGCTGCTTGCCGAGGTGGCCCAGGCCACCCAGCGGCTGGCCGACGCCGGCGTTCCCTCACCGCGTTTCGACGCGGAGGAGCTCGCCGCGTTCGTGCACGGCGTCAAGCGGGGGGAGCTGCACAACGTCAAGGACGCGGACTTCGACGCCCGCTACTGGGAGACGGTCGCCCGCCGCGAGGCCCGCGAACCGCTCCAGCACATCACCGGGCGGGCGTTCTTCCGGTACCTGGAGCTCCAGGTCGGGCCCGGGGTCTTCGTGCCGCGCCCGGAGACCGAGTCGGTCGTCGGCTGGGCCATAGACGCCGTCCGCGCGATGGACGTCGTC
The DNA here is from genome assembly GCF_044752965.1 of Streptomyces sp. NPDC088553. NCBI lineage: Bacteria > Bacillati > Actinomycetota > Actinomycetes > Kitasatosporales > Streptomycetaceae > Streptomyces > Streptomyces sp. NPDC088553. The sequence continues at coordinate 369,606 of NZ_JBIVMG010000007.1, forward strand.
GAACCCCTCATCGTCGACCTCTGCACCGGCTCCGGCGCCATCGCCCTCGCGATGGCCCAGGAGGTGCCGCGCTCGCGCGTGCACGCGGTGGAGCTCTCCGACGACGCGCTCGTGTGGACCCGCAAGAACGCCGAGGGCTCCCGCGTCACCGTCCACCAGGGCGACGCGCTCAGCGCGCTGCCCGAGCTGGACGGCCAGGTCGACCTGGTCATCTCCAACCCGCCGTACATCCCGCTCACCGAGTGGGAGTACGTGGCACCCGAGGCCCGTGACCACGACCCGGAGATGGCCCTCTTCTCCGGCGAGGACGGCCTCGACACCATCCGCGGCATCGAGCGCACCGCCCACCGGCTGCTCCGTCCCGGCGGCCTCGTCGTGATCGAGCACGCGGACACCCAGGGCGGGCAGGTGCCGTGGATCTTCAACGAGGAGGCCGGCTGGGCCGACGCAGCCGACCACCCGGACCTGAACAACCGGCCGCGCTTCGCGACCGCCCGCAAGGCCATGCCATGACCGGCATGACCGCCATGACGAACCACGCGTACGAGGAGGCCGGGAACTGATGGCACGGCGATACGACTGCAACGAGGCGACCGACCGTGTGACCGGTCTGCGCGAGGCCGCGTCCGCCGTCCGCCGGGGCGAGCTGGTCGTGCTGCCCACCGACACCGTGTACGGCATCGGGGCGGACGCCTTCAGCAGCGAGGCCGTGGCGGACCTGCTCGCCGCCAAGGGCCGCGGCCGCAACATGCCCACGCCCGTGCTCATCGGCTCCCCGAACACCCTCCACGGCCTGGTCACGGACTTCTCCGAGCAGGCGTGGGAGCTCGTCGACGCCTTCTGGCCCGGCGCCCTCACCCTCGTCGCCAAGCACCAGCCGTCCCTGCAGTGGGACCTGGGCGACACCCGGGGCACCGTCGCCATCCGCATGCCGCTGCACCCGGTCGCCATCGAGCTGCTCACCGAGGTCGGCCCGATGGCCGTCTCGTCGGCGAACCTCACCGGCCACCCGTCCCCGGAGGACTGCGACGCGGCCCAGCAGATGCTCGGCGACTCCGTCTCCGTCTACCTGGACGGCGGACCGACGCCCGGCATCGTCCCGTCCTCCATCGTCGACGTCACGGGCAAGGTGCCGGTGCTGCTGCGCGAGGGCGCGCTGTCGGCGGAGGAGCTCCGGAAGGTCGTACCCGACCTCGAGGTGGCGAATTGACCGCCCCTGAGGGGCGTGGCATAGCGGGGTTCGACGACAGCAACACCTTCCGCATCCTCCACGTCAGCACCGGCAACGTCTGCCGCTCGCCGATCACCGAGCGGCTGACCCGGCATGCCCTGAGCGACCGCCTCGGCGACCCGCTCGGCGGCGGCCTGATCGTGGAGAGCGCGGGCACCTGGGGGCACGAGGGCGCCCCGATGGAGGCCAACGCGGAACTGGTCCTCGCCGACTTCGGCGCCGACTACAGCGGCTTCGTGGGGCGCGAGCTCCTCGACGAGCACGTCATCCGCGCGGACCTGGTCCTGACGGCGACCCGCGACCACCGCGCCCAGGTCATCTCGATGGGCCACTCGGCGGGCCTGCGCACCTTCACCCTGAAGGAGTTCACCCGCCTGGTCCGCGCGATCGACCCGGCGACGCTCCCGGACGCCCACGACGAGGGCATGGTGGAACGCGCGCGCGCCCTGGTCCGCGCGGCAGCGGCTCTACGCGGGTGGCTCCTGGCCCCCTCGGTGGACGCGGACGAGGTCAACGACCCGTACGGCGCCCCCATCACCTTCTTCCGCTCGATCGGCGACGAGATCAACCAGGCACTGGACCCGGTGGTGACGGCTCTGACGGGAGTCTCGGCGCGCGGCTGACGGGGCGCCGGATGCCGTGGTGAAGCGCGGCGGCGACCGGGCTGACGGGCGTCGTGACGCGCGACCGGGGTTCGCGTGGTGTCTGCGCGCTGTTCACCGGGCGCGTGGGGGAGTGCGTGCCTACATTGGTGACATGTCGGTCACCGCTCCCCCCGATGAGGCCCTCGACGTCCTGCGCCGGCAGGACCCCGAGATCGCCGACGTGCTGCTCGGTGAGACGCGGCGGCAGGCCGACAGTCTGCAGTTGATCGCCGCCGAGAACTTCACCTCGCCCGCCGTGCTCGCCGCACTCGGCTCCCCGCTCGCCAACAAGTACGCCGAGGGGTATCCCGGCGCACGTCATCACGGTGGCTGCGAGTACGCCGACGCCGCCGAGCGGATCGCCGTGGAGCGGGCCACCGCGCTGTTCGGCGCCGACCACGCGAACGTCCAGGCGCACTCGGGCTCCTCGGCCGTCCTGGCGGCGTACGCGGCCCTTCTGAGGCCCGGTGACACGGTGCTCGCGATGGGCCTGGAGCACGGCGGGCACCTCACCCACGGTTCGCCGGCCAACTTCTCCGGGCGCTGGTTCGACTTCGTCCCGTACGGCGTCGACGCCGAGACCGGGCTCGTCGACTACGAGCAGGTCGCCGCGCTCGCCCGCCACCACCGGCCCAAGGCGATCGTCTGCGGGTCGATCTCCTATCCCCGCCATCTCGACTACGCGCTCTTCCGCGAGATCGCCGACGAGGTCGGCGCCTATCTCATCGCCGACGCCGCCCACCCCATCGGCCTGGTCGCCGGGGGCGCGGCCCCCAGCCCCGTCCCGTACGCCGACGTCGTCTGCGCGACCACCCACAAGGTGCTGCGCGGGCCGCGCGGCGGGATGGTCCTCTGCGGGGAGGAGCTCGCGGGGCGGATCGACCGGGCCGTCTTCCCGTTCACCCAGGGCGGCGCCCAGATGCACACCATCGCGGCGAAGGCGGTGGCCTTCGGCGAGGCGTCCACCCCGGCGTTCACCGGGTACGCCCATCAGGTGGTCGAGCACGCGCGCGTGCTCGCGGCCGCGCTCGCCGCCGAAGGCTTCGCGCTGACGACCGGCGGCACCGACACCCACCTCATCACCGCCGACCCCGCACCCCTCGGCGTCGACGGCCGCACCGCCCGCGCCCGGCTCGCCGCCGCCGGCATGGTCCTCGACACCTGCGCGCTTCCGTACGGGGAGGGCCGCGGGATCCGGCTCGGCACCGCCGCCGTCACCACCCAGGGCATGGGCGCCCCGGAGATGGCGCGGATCGCCGCGTTGTTCACCGCGGCGCTGCGTGACGATCCCGCCGAGACGGCCCGGGTCCGGGCGGAGGTACGGGGGCTGACCGGCCGATTTCCCCCGTATGGGGGCTGAGGAGAAGTCACGGAAAGTCGCTGTGCAACCGTTCGGGGGGTCCAGGTGTCTCCAAGCACATGGACGGCACGGCTAGGGTGTGGGGCTGAGATGGCCAGCGAAACCTGTGGGGCAGCCCGTGCGTGATTACCTGCTGACGCTCTGTGTCACGGCCGCGGTGACCTATCTGCTCACCGGTCCGGTGCGGAAGTTCGCCATCGCGACCGGGGCGATGCCGGAGATCCGTGCCCGAGACGTACACCGAGAACCGACTCCGCGGCTCGGTGGCATCGCCATGTTCTTCGGGCTGTGCGCGGGACTCCTCGTCGCCGACCACCTGCAGAACCTGAACAGCGTCTTCGAGCTCTCCAACGAGCCGCGCGCGTTGCTCTCCGGTGCCGCCCTGATCTGGCTGATCGGCGTCCTGGACGACAAGTTCGAGCTCGATGCCCTGATCAAGCTGGGCGCGCAGATGATCTCGGCGGGCGTGATGGTGGCGCAGGGTCTGACGATCCTGTGGCTGCCGATCCCGGGTGTCGGCGTCGTCTCGCTGACCCCGTGGCAGGGCACGCTCCTGACCGTCGCCCTGGTCGTCCTCACCATCAACGCGGTCAACTTCGTCGACGGCCTCGACGGTCTCGCGGCCGGCATGGTCTGCATCGCCGCCGCCGCCTTCTTCCTGTACGCGTACCGCCTCTGGTACGGCTACACGATCGAGGCCGCCGCCCCCGCGACGCTGTTCACCGTGATCCTCATGGGCATGTGCCTGGGCTTCCTGCCGCACAACATGCATCCGGCGCGGATCTTCATGGGCGACTCCGGCTCGATGCTGATCGGTCTGATCCTGGCGGCCTCGGCCATCTCGATCACCGGCCAGGTCGACCCGGACGCGCTGAAGATCTTCGAGGGCTCGACTCGTCAGGCCACGCACGCCGCACTGCCGGTCTTCATCCCGCTGGTGCTGCCGCTGACGATCATCGCGATCCCCATGGCGGACCTGATCCTCGCGATCGTGCGCCGTACGTGGAAGGGCCAGTCGCCGTTCGCGGCGGACCGCGGCCATCTGCACCACCGGCTCCTGGAGATCGGGCACTCGCACAGCCGCGCGGTCCTGATCATGTACTTCTGGTCGGCGCTCATCGCCTTCGGGACGCTGGCGTACTCGGTCCACTCGGCGTCGATGTGGATCGTGCTCTGCGTCGTCGCGCTCAGCGCGATCGGTCTGGTGCTGCTCCTGCTGCCGCGCTTCACCCCGCGCGCACCCCGCTGGGCCGAGTCGGTCGTACCGCCCCGCTACCGGCGCCGCAAGCCCGCCCGCGTCGTGGCGGCCGCTCCGGAGCCGGTCGTGGTCGAGGAGGAGCGGATTCCGGTGCCGGCGGGGATCAACGGTGCCACCGCCATCGGCAACAGGGGGCGCTTCACCGACAGGCGGAAGGCCGGAACGCCAAGTTGACGAAAGCCGCATTCGCGGCCATTAGCAGACAAGGCGTCGCACTGTCGCGCACACACGCGCGGGGTAACTCTCATGTGTGACTGTTGGCACACCTTATGGGTAAAGACCTATTCAAATAGTTTGTGATACCGTTCACGAGACCCGGCGACAGTGCCGAAAGACCGTAGTGCGACGGTCTGTTGGCCCCGAGACCCACCTCGGACCGGGCTTACGCTCGTCCTTGACGACACCATCGCCCCCTCCAGCAAGCGGAGACACCGCCATGCCGTCCAACGACGCACGCATCCTCCTGCACACCGTCATCCCCACCGCTGCCGTCGGCGCGATCGCCACGGTCGTCAGCGCTGTGGTCGCCGGTGGCAAGGGCGCGCTCGGCGCCGTCGTCGGCACCCTGGTCGTGCTCCTCTTCATGGGAATCGGGCAGGTCGTCCTGCAGCGGACGGCGAAGTCGCTCCCGCATCTGTTCCAGGCCATGGGGCTCATGCTCTACACGGCCCAGTTGCTGGTGCTCTTCATCTTCCTGGCTTTGCTCAAGAACACCACGCTGTTCAACTTCAAGGCCTTCGCTTTCACGCTGCTCGCGACGACCGTGGTGTGGGTCGCCGCACAGGCCCGTGCCTACATGAAGGCCAAGATCACGTACATCGACCCCGGAAACACGGGGTCGAAGTCGTGAAGGGTAGGGCCGGGATAAAGCCGCGTTCGGCTTCCTGCTATCGTCCGGTGCCAACTGCGGCACTGCGGGCGCGGGCATCCGAGACGCCTGTCCCAGCGCGAGGCTCGATGCCGAACCGCCGCCCCCTTATCCGTAAGACCAGTCCAGTGCCGACCCGCGGCTGCGTGCCGCGCCGACACAACGAGGTTGCCGTACCTATGCGCCACGCTGAAGGAGCCCGCGGTGAGTGCTGACCAGACGCTTGCCTTCGACCCGGATTGCCACATCTTCAGTGGATGTGGCTTCCCGGCGCCGGGCCTGCACACGTTCATGTACGAGCCCATCGCGACGGTGGGGGGCATCGAGATCACCAAGCCGATGCTGCTCGCCCTCCTGGGCTCCATCGTGGTCGTCGGGTTCTTCTGGGCCGCGTTCCGCAAGCCCAAGCTGGTACCCGGCAAGCTGCAGATGGTTGGCGAGGCCGGTTACGACTTCGTGCGCCGCGGCATCGTCTACGAGATCATCGGCAAGAAGGACGGCGAGAAGTACGTCCCCTTCATGGTGTCGTTGTTCTTCTTCGTCTGGATCATGAACCTCTGGTCGATCATTCCGCTCGCCCAGTTCCCGGTCACCTCGCTGATCGCCTTCCCGGCCGGTCTCGCGCTGATCGTCTACGTCATGTGGATCTCGCTGACGTTCAAGAAGCACGGCTTCGTCGGCGGCTGGAAGAACATCGTCGGCTACGACAAGTCGCTCGGCGCGATCCTTCCGATGGTCGTCGTCCTCGAGTTCTTCTCGAACCTGCTGATCCGACCCTTCACGCACGCGGTGCGACTGTTCGCGAACATGTTCGCCGGGCACCTGCTGATCGTGATGTTCTCGCTGGCCACCTGGTACCTCATGAACGGCCTGGGCTTCGTCTACGCCGGCGCCTCGTTCGTGATGGTCCTCGTGATGACCGCCTTCGAGCTCTTCATCCAGGCCGTCCAGGCGTACGTCTTCGTCCTCCTGGCCTGCAGCTACATCCAGGGCGCGCTCTCCGAGCACCACTGAGCCGTCCAGGCCCCCGTAGCTCCACCCCCGAAACCATCAGTCGTCCGGTGGCCAACCCCCATCGGGTCATTGAAAGAGAAGGAAGTAACGGCATGTCCGCTGCTCTCGACATGATCAACCTCGCCGCCGCCGAAGGCAGCGCCAAGACCAACGTCGTCGGCAACGTCGCCTCGATCGGTTACGGCCTCGCCGCGATCGGCCCCGGCGTCGGCGTCGGCATCATCTTCGGTAACGGTACGCAGGCGCTCGCCCGTCAGCCCGAAGCTGCCGGCCTGATCCGCACCAACCAGATCATGGGCTTCGCGTTCTGTGAGGCGCTCGCCCTCATCGGCATCGTCATGGGCTTCGTCTACCAGTAAGCCGGACCGACAGCCCGATTCTTTTACGGAAGGCACTGATGTGAACGCGCTGCTTCTTGCGCAGGCGGAGGAGCCCCAGCCTCCTCTGATCCCGCATCTCGACGAGCTCGTCATCGGCCTGATCGCCTTCGTCATCGTCTTCGGTTTCCTCGCCAAGAAGCTTCTCCCGAACATCAACAAGGTTCTGGAGCAGCGTCGCGAGGCCATCGAGGGTGGCATCGAGAAGGCCGAGTCGGCCCAGATCGAGGCTCAGAGCGTGCTGGAGCAGTACAAGGCCCAGCTCGCCGAAGCCCGCCACGAGGCCGCGCGTCTTCGCCAGGAGGCGACGGAGCAGGGCACCGCGATCATCCAGGAGATGAAGGCGGAAGGCCAGCGCCAGCGCGAGGAGATCATCGCGGCCGGCCACACGCAGATCGCGGCCGACCGCAAGGCCGCTTCTGCCTCGCTGCGTCAGGACGTGGGCAAGCTCGCCACCGACCTGGCCGGCAAGCTGGTCGGCGAGTCCCTCGAGGACTCCGCCCGCCAGAGCCGGACGATCGACCGCTTCCTCGACGAGCTCGAGGAGAAGGCGGAGGCCGTCCGATGAACGGAGCGAGCCGTGAGGCACTGGCCGCCGGACGTGAGTCCCTCGACGCGCTGACCGACAACACGTCGGTCGACGCGACGAAGCTCGCGGACGAGCTGGCCGCAGTCACCACGCTGCTCGACCGCGAGGTGTCGCTGCGTCGGGTCCTGACCGACCCCGCGCAGTCGGGTGAGGCCAAGGCCGAGCTCGCGCAGCGACTCCTGAGCGGTCAGGTGGGCGGCGAGACCGTCGACCTGGTGTCCGGCATGGTGCGTTCCCGCTGGTCGCGTTCGCGTGACCTGGTCGACGCGACCGAGGAACTGGCGAACACCGCCGACCTCACCGCGGCGCAGAAGGCGGGCGTCCTCGACGGTGTCGAGGACGAGCTGTTCCGCTTCGGCCGGATCGTGTCCTCCAGCCCCGAGCTCCGCTCGGCGCTGACGGACAAGGCCGCCACGGCCACCGCCAAGGGCGAGCTGCTCCGCAGCCTGCTCGGCGGCAAGGCCAACGTCACCACCGAGCGACTGGTCGTCCGTCTGGTGACCCAGCCCCGGGGACGTAGCCTGGAAGCGGGACTCGAGTCCCTCTCCAAGCTCGCCGCGGCGCGCCGGGACCGGATGGTCGCCGTCGTCACCTCGGCGGTGCCGCTGTCGGACCAGCAGAAGCAGCGCCTCGGAGCCGTACTCGCCAAGCTGTACGGCCGCGAGATGCACCTGAACCTGGACGTGGACCCCGCGGTCCTCGGCGGGATCACGGTGCAGGTCGGCGACGAGGTCATCAACGGCTCGATCGCGGAGCGCCTCGACGAGGCGACCCGTCGACTGGCCGGCTGACGACCGTCACCAGCACAAGGCATCACAGCTACACAGCATCACCAGCGGCCCGGTTGGGCCGTGCAGAGATTGCAGAAGATTCCTGGGGGTCGGCCCCCAGACCCCTTAAGAAACTTCGGGCCCAACAAGGAGAGCAGGGAACCCAGATGGCGGAGCTCACGATCCGGCCGGAGGAGATCCGGGACGCACTGGAGAACTTCGTCCAGTCGTACCAGCCGGACGCGGCCTCGCGCGAGGAGGTCGGCACGGTCAGCCTGGCCGGTGACGGTATCGCGAAGGTCGAGGGTCTTCCCTCGGCCATGGCGAACGAGCTGCTGAAGTTCGAGGACGGGACCCTGGGTCTCGCGCTGAACCTCGAAGAGCGCGAGATCGGTGCGATCGTCCTCGGCGAGTTCAGTGGCATCGAGGAGGGTCAGTCGGTGCAGCGCACCGGCGAGGTCCTCTCCGTCGGTGTCGGTGAGGGTTACCTGGGTCGCGTCGTCGACCCGCTCGGCAACCCGATCGACGGTCTCGGCGAGATCGCGACCGAGGGCCGCCGCGCCCTCGAACTGCAGGCCCCGGGCGTTATGGCCCGTAAGTCGGTGCACGAGCCGATGGAGACCGGCTACAAGGCCGTCGACGCCATGACGCCGGTCGGCCGTGGTCAGCGTCAGCTGATCATCGGTGACCGTCAGACCGGCAAGACCGCTCTGTGTGTCGACACGATCATCAACCAGCGCGACAACTGGCGCTCGGGCGACGTGAACAAGCAGGTCCGCTGCATCTACGTCGCCATCGGCCAGAAGGGCTCGACCATCGCGTCCGTGCGCGGCGCCCTGGAAGAGGCCGGTGCGCTCGAGTACACGACGATCGTCGCCGCCCCGGCGTCCGACCCGGCCGGCTTCAAGTACCTGGCGCCGTACACCGGCTCCGCCATCGGCCAGCACTGGATGTACCAGGGCAAGCACGTCCTGATCGTCTTCGACGACCTGTCGAAGCAGGCCGACGCCTACCGCGCCGTGTCGCTGCTGCTGCGCCGCCCGCCGGGCCGTGAGGCCTACCCGGGTGACGTCTTCTACCTGCACTCGCGTCTGCTCGAGCGCTGCGCGAAGCTCTCGGACGAGCTGGGTGCCGGTTCGATGACCGGTCTTCCGATCGTCGAGACCAAGGCGAACGACGTGTCGGCGTTCATCCCGACCAACGTCATCTCCATCACCGACGGCCAGTGCTTCCTGGAGTCCGACCTGTTCAACGCCGGCCAGCGTCCGGCCCTGAACGTCGGTATCTCGGTCTCGCGTGTCGGTGGCTCCGCCCAGCACAAGGCGATGAAGCAGATCTCCGGTCGCCTCCGTGTGGACCTGGCCCAGTTCCGTGAGCTGGAGGCGTTCGCCGCCTTCGGTTCCGACCTGGACGCCGCCTCCAAGGCGCAGCTGGAGCGTGGACAGCGCATGGTCGAGCTGCTCAAGCAGGCTCAGTACCAGCCGATGCCCACCGAGAACCAGGTCGTCTCCGTCTGGGCCGGCACCACCGGCAAGATGGACGACGTCCCGGTCGCCGACATCCGCCGCTTCGAGGCCGAGCTCCTGGCGTACCTCCGCCAGAACCACTCGGGCCTCATGACCTCCATCCGTGAGGGCGGCAAGATGTCCGACGACACCCTGCAGGCCGTGGGCGACGCCATCGCGGAGTTCAAGAAGCAGTTCGAGACCTCTGACGGCAAGCTGCTGGGCGAGGACGCTCCTGCCGCCGTCAACGTCTCGAAGTGACGACGGAAGGGACCTGACTCATGGGAGCGCAGCTCCGGGTCTACAAGCGTCGCATCAAATCCGTCACCGCGACGAAGAAGATCACCAAGGCGATGGAGATGATCGCCGCCTCGCGTGTCGTCAAGGCGCAGCGCAAGGTGCAGGCGTCGACTCCGTACGCGACCGAGCTGACGCGCGCGGTCACGGCGGTGGCCACGGGTGCGAACGACAAGCACCCGCTGACCACCGAGGCGGAGAACCCGATCCGTGCCGCGGTCCTGCTCCTCTCGAGCGACCGCGGTCTGGCCGGCGCCTTCAACTCCAACGCCATCAAGGCGGCGGAGAAGCTGACGGCGAAGCTTGAGGGCGAGGGCCGTGAGGTCGCCGTCTACGTCGTCGGCCGTCGTGGCATCGCCCACTACAACTTCCGCGAGCGGAAGCTGGCCGGTACGTGGACCGGGTTCACGGACCAGCCGTCGTACGGCGACGCCAAGACGATCGCGGCTCCGCTGATCGAGGCGATCGAGAAGGACACGGCGGAGGGTGGTGTGGACGAGCTCCACATCGTCTACACCGAGTTCGTCTCGATGATGACGCAGACGGCGGTCGAGGCCCGGCTGCTGCCCCTCAGCCTCGACGAGGTGGCGAAGGAGGCGGGCGACTCGGACACGCTTCGTCCGCTGTACGACTTCGAGCCGTCGGCGGAGGACGTCCTCGACGCCCTGCTGCCCCGGTACGTCGAGAGCCGGATCTACAACGCGCTGCTCCAGTCGGCTGCTTCCAAGCACGCCGCCACGCGACGCGCGATGAAGTCGGCGACCGACAACGCGGGAGACTTGATCAACAACCTCTCCCGACTTGCCAACGCGGCCCGCCAGGCCGAAATCACCCAGGAAATCAGCGAGATCGTCGGTGGCACCGCAGCCCTGGCCGACGCGACCGCGGGGAGTGACAAGTAATGACGACCACTGTTGAGACGGCCGCCGCCACGGGCCGCGTCGCCCGGGTCATCGGCCCGGTCGTCGACGTGGAGTTCCCCGTCGACGCGATGCCGGAGATCTACAACGCGCTGAACGTCCAGGTTCCGGACCCGGCCGAGGAGGGCGCGACCAAGACGCTGACCCTCGAGGTCGCCCAGCACCTCGGTGACGGCGTTGTCCGCACCATCTCGATGCAGCCCACCGACGGCCTGGTCCGCCAGGCCCCGGTGACCGACACCGGCACGGGCATCACCGTGCCCGTCGGTGACGTCACCAAGGGCCGCGTGTTCAACACGCTGGGTCAGGTGCTGAACGCGGACGAGTCCACCGTGGCCGACGCGCCGCGCTGGACGATCCACCGCAAGGCCCCGGCCTTCGACCAGCTCGAGTCGAAGACCGAGATGTTCGAGACCGGCCTGAAGGTCGTCGACCTTCTCACCCCGTACGTCAAGGGTGGAAAGATCGGTCTGTTCGGTGGTGCCGGTGTCGGCAAGACCGTTCTGATCCAGGAAATGATCGTCCGTGTGGCCAAGCTGCACGACGGTGTGTCGGTCTTCGCGGGCGTCGGCGAGCGCACCCGTGAGGGCAACGACCTCATGGTGGAGATGGAGGAGGCCGGCGTTCTGGACAAGACCGCGCTGGTCTTCGGCCAGATGGACGAGCCCCCGGGCACCCGTCTCCGCGTGGCCCTCGCCGGTCTGACCATGGCGGAGTACTTCCGCGATGTGCAGAAGCAGGACGTGCTGTTCTTCATCGACAACATCTTCCGCTTCACCCAGGCCGGTTCCGAGGTGTCGACCCTGCTCGGCCGTATGCCCTCCGCGGTGGGTTACCAGCCGAACCTGGCCGACGAGATGGGTCTCCTCCAGGAGCGCATCACCTCGACCCGTGGTCACTCGATCACCTCGATGCAGGCGATCTACGTCCCCGCGGACGACCTGACCGACCCGGCTCCGGCCACCACCTTCGCCCACCTCGACGCGACGACGGTTCTCTCCCGTCCGATCTCCGAGAAGGGCATCTACCCGGCCGTGGACCCGCTGGACTCCACGTCCCGGATCCTGGACCCGCGCTACATCGCGCAGGACCACTACGACGCCGCCACGCGCGTCAAGGGAATCCTGCAGAAGTACAAGGACCTCCAGGACATCATCGCGATCCTCGGTATCGACGAGCTGAGCGAGGAGGACAAGCTCGTTGTCCACCGCGCCCGCCGTGTCGAGCGCTTCCTGTCCCAGAACACCCACGCGGCGAAGCAGTTCACCGGTGTGGACGGTTCGGACGTTCCGCTCGACGAGTCGATCGCCGCGTTCAACGCGATCTGCGACGGTGAGTACGACCACTTCCCCGAGCAGGCGTTCTTCATGTGCGGTGGCATCGAGGACCTCAAGGCCAACGCCAAGGAGCTCGGCGTCTCCTGAGCCCCGTGCTCTCCCGAGGGGGGCGGGATCCGGTCCCGCCCCCCTCACCACGCCCACTAGAATTGACCCCAACACCCGGCACGACCGCCGGGTGGTGACCCGAGGAGCCACCCTTGGCTGCTGAGCTGCACGTCGAGCTGGTCGCCGCGGACCGGAGTGTCTGGTCCGGCGAGGCCACCCTGGTCATCGCGCGTACCACCTCCGGCGACATCGGCGTCATGCCCGGCCACCAGCCGCTGCTCGGTGTGCTGGAGTCGGGCCCGGTGACCATCCGTACCAGTGAGGGCGCGACTGTCGTCGCCGCCGTCCACGGTGGATTCATCTCGTTCGCCGACGACAAGCTGTCTCTGCTCGCGGAGATCTGCGAGCTGGCGGACGAGATCGACGCCCAGCGCGCCGAGCGCGCGCTGGAGCGCGCGAAGTCGGATTCCGACGCGGCCGCCGAGCGGCGCGCCGATGTCCGGCTGCGCGCGGTAGCGGTCCGCTGACGGTCCGCGCAGAGTAGTGCCCTCAGCCGCGGCACGGCTGGAATTTTCCAGACCGTGCCGCGGCTGAGGCGATGCAGATGCAGGTTGTATTCGGTTCTGCCGGCGGTGCCGGCTACGGGACGCAGCGAGGAGGTCGGTGAAGATGTTCCTCGCTCTGCTCGTGTGCGGCCTGGTCGTCGCACTGGTGGTGATCGGGCTCTTCGTCTTCGGCTTGCGCCGGAGGCTGATCCAGCGTGCCGGCGGCACCTTCGACTGCTCGCTGCACTGGAACGTCCCGGACGAGCCGGATCCGAGCGGCAAGGGCTGGGTGTACGGCGTCGCCCGCTACAGCGGTGACGAGATCGCCTGGTTCCGGGTCTTCTCGTACTCGCCCCGCCCGCGCCGGACCCTGGAGCGTTCGTCCATCGTGGCCCTGGAGCGCCGGATGCCGGAGGGCGAGGAGGAGCTCGCGCTGCTCTCCGACATGGTGATCCAGCCCTGTATGTACGAGGGCGTCCGCCTGGAGCTCGCGATGAGCGAGGACGCCCGGACGGGTTTCATGGCCTGGCTGGAGGCGGCGCCTCCCGGCCAACGGGTCAATGTTGCTTGATGTCGCGTAGGACACGAGGAAGCGGGGGTCGGCGTGCTGCGCCGGCCCCCGCTTCGTCGTGACCCCGTGGGGGGTTAGTTCAGACCGGTGTTGATGGCGCCGACGAGCTCGCCGTTGCCGGTGTCACCGCTGAACTCCCAGAAGAACGCTCCGCCGAGGCCCTGGTTCTTGGCCCAGCTCATCTTCGAGTTCACGGTGGCGGGGGTGTCGTAGCTCCACCAGTTGCTGCCGCACTTGGCGTACGCCGTGCCCGCGATGGTGCCGGTGGCCGGGCAGGAGGTCTTGAGGACCTTGTAGTCCTCGATGCCCTGCTCGTAGGTGCCCGCGGCCGGGCCGGTGGCCGTGCCGCCGGGGGCGGCCTGGGTGACGCCGGTCCAGCCGCGTCCGTAGAAGCCGATGCCGAGCAGCAGCTTGTTGGCGGGGACGCCCTTCGCCTTGAACTTGGCGATCGCCTCGGCGGAGTTGAAGCCCGCCTGCGGGATGCCGGCGTACGAGGTGAGCGGGGAGTGCGGGGCCGTCGGGCCCTGCGCCGCCCAGGCGCCGAAGAAGTCGTACGTCATGACGTTGAACCAGTTCATGTACGGCGCGGCACCCGCGTAGTCGGCGGCGTCGATCTTGCCGCCCGCGGAGGCGTCGGCCGTGACGGCCGCGGTGACCAGGTACGAGGGGCCGAACTTGGCGCGCATGGCCTGCATCATGTTCTTGAAGGAGGCGGCGCCGCTGGTGTCGCAGGACAGACCGCAGGCGTTGGGGTACTCCCAGTCCAGGTCGATGCCGTCGAAGACGTCGGCCCAGCGCGGGTCCTCGATCAGGTCGTAGCAGGACTGCGCGAAGGCGGCCGGGTTCTGCACGGCCTGGCCGAAGCCGCCGGACCAGGTCCAGCCGCCGAAGGACCACAGGATCTTGATGTTCGGGTAGGCCTTCTTCAGTTTGCGCAGCTGGTTGAAGTTGCCGCGCAGCGGCTGGTCCCAGGTGTCGGCGACGCCGTCGACGGACTGGTCGGCGGTGTAGGCCTTGTCGTAGTCGGCGTAGGCGTCACCGATGGTGCACTTGCCGCCCGTGACGTTGCCGAAGGCGTAGTTGATGTGGGTGATCTTGGACGCGGAGCCCGAGGTCACGATGTTCTTCACGTGGTAGTTGCGCCCGTAGACGCCCCAGTTGGTGAAGTAGCCCATCTTCACGGCGTTGGGGAGCGGCTGGCCGCCACCGCCGCCGGTGGTGCGGACGGGGGTCGCGCCGGAGGCCGGGCCGGTCTGGTCGATGGTGTCGCGGGCGACGACGGTGTAGCTGTAGTCGGTGCCGGCGGTCAGGCCCGTGTTCGTGTAGGTGAGGCCGGTGACGGTGGCGACGGTGGTGCCGTCGCGCTTGACGTCGTAGTTCTTGACGCCCTTGTCGTCGGTGGCCGCGGTCCAGGTGAGCTTCACCGAGGTGTCGGTGATGTCGGAGGCGACGGGGGTGCCGGGGGCCGAGGGGGCGTTGTCGCCGGGCTGGCTGGTGCCGTCGCAGGCGGCGCCGTTGATCTTACAGCCGCTGGGGGCGCCGGGGCCGGCGCCGTTGTAGCCGAAGGAGACGGAGGCGCCGGGGGCGAGGGTCCCGTTCCAGCCGACGTTCTTGGCGGTCCAGTGGGTGCCGGAGCTGGTGACGGTGGCGTCCCAGGCGGAGGTCACGGAGGTGCCGGCGGGGTAGTCCCACTCGACGGTCCAGGAGTTGATGGTGGTGGTGCCGGTGTTCTTGACGGTCCAGCTGGCACCGAATCCGGTGCCCCAGTCCTGGGTCTTGGTGTACGTGGCGGTGGCCGAGGTGGCCGCTTCGGCGGGGGTGGCGAGGCCGACCATGGCGGCGAGGGGCAGGATCAGGGCGGTGAGACCGGCGGCGGCCCGGTGTCTGAACCCTGTTCTGCGCGTCGGTGCTTGAGTGCTCAACGGTGCTCCTCAAGTTGCGGACGGACATGGGTGGGGGTGGTCCGTGAAGATGCGCGCGCCCCGCGAGCGTAGGAAGGTCTGGACCAATCGTCAAGAGGTCCAGACCAACGTCGCCGATGTCCTCCTAGACCCCCAACTCCTGTGCGAGCACGGCCGCTTGGACCCTGCTCCGCAGTGCCAGCTTCCCGAGCACCTTGCTGACGTGGGTCTTCACCGTCGCCTCCGCCATGTCGAGGCGTACCGCGATCTCCGCGTTCGACAGGCCCTGGCCCAGCGTCGACAGGACCTGCCGCTCCCGGGGCGTCAGGACGTCGAGCACGGAGGGGTCCGTCTTCGGTGCCGGCCGCACCGGAGCGCCCGTCGCGGCGAACTCCGCGATCAGCCGCCGCGTCACCGCGGGGGCGATGAGCCCCTCGCCGCGCGCCACCGTCCGGACCGCCTCGATCAGCTCCCGCGCATCCGCATTCTTCAGCAGGAAGCCCGACGCCCCCGCCCGCAGCGCCCCGAACACATACGCGTCGAGGTCGAAGGTCGTCAGGACCAGCACATCGGCGAGCCCCTCCGACACGACGATCCCGGTCGCCGTCACCCCGTCCATCCGGGGCATCTGCACATCCATCAGGACCAGATCGGGGCGGAGTTCACGGGCGAGCTCCACCGCCCGCTCACCGTCCGCCGCCTCCCCGACGACCTCGATGTCCGGTGCGCTGCCCAGGATGAGCACAAGCCCCGCCCGTACCGCGGACTGGTCCTCGGCGACCACCACCCGCACTGTCATGCCCGCTCCTCGTCCTTCACGTCCATGGGCAGTTCCGCCCTGACCTGCCACTGCTTCCGTCCCTCGCGGTCCGTCACAGGACCCGCCTCGAACGCGCCGCCGAGCAGGTCCACCCGCTCCCGCATCCCCACCAGACCGGCGCCCGAACCGGGCGCGGTCGGGCCGGGGCGCTCCCCGCACGGACTCGTCACCTCGACAGTAAGGGCAGACCGTCCGCCGGTGAGCACCACCCGGACCTCGCCCGGAGCCGCGTGCTTGAGCGCGTTCGTCAGGGACTCCTGCACGATCCGGTACGCGGCCAGCTCCACCGGCGCCGGGAGGCCCTCCGTCGACTCCCGGCCGTCCTCCAGGACGAGGTCGAGACCGCTCGGCCCGGCGTTGGCCCGCGCCTGGTCGACCAGGGCGTCAAGCCCGGCGAGCGTGGGCGCGGCGGCCGGCTCCGTGTCCCCGCTGCTGTCCCGGAGGAGGCCGATGAGCCGCCGCATCTCCGAGAGTCCGGCCACGCTGTTCTCCCGGATCACGGTCAGCGCCTGCCGGGTGGTGGCCGGTTCGTCGATCGACATCGCCGCGGTGGAGTGGATCGCGATGGCCGAGAGGTGGTTCGCGACCATGTCGTGCAGCTCGCGCGCCATCCGGGCCCGCTCGGCGACGACGGCCTGGGTACGGTCCATCTCCGCGAGCAGCGCGGTCTGCTCCGCGCGGAGGAGGGCGGCGTCGGCGGCCTGACGGTGATTGCGTACGACCGCTCCGGTCAGCGCGGGCAGGAACGACACCATGCCGGTGATCAGGCCGACCACCAGGGCGATCGCGTTCTGCCACCAGACCAGGAAGCCGATCGTCACGCCGATCGTGATGAGTCCGGTGAGATACGGGATGCGCCGGGCGGCGGCGGCGCTCCCGTAGACCACGGCCGCGTAGACGAGGTCCGTGAACATCAGCGCGGTCACGAGCGTGCCGTAGGTGAACTGGTCCGCGACGAGGGCGACCGTGCCGACGTTCAGGGCGGTCAGCGGCCTCGTCCGGCGCAGGGCCACCATCGCGGCCGTGACGAAGAGCGGGATCAGCGTCGCCCAGCGCGCGGTGATCAGCCGGTCGGTCTGGGTGTGCAGTCCGAAGGACCACATCAGCAGACCGATGGCGAGGCCGCCGGCGGCCATGAGCAGGTCGGTGCGGTGCGGTCGGGGGAGTGTCACGTTCCCATCCAACACGGCCCGCGGAGCCCGGGCCTCGCCGTCCGGGCCGATCCGCTCCTCCATCGAAGGATGTAGGCGCACTTCGTCATCGGCGACGACGATCCGGGCGGTCCGCCGGGAGACGCTGAGGGGGCACCGAAAGGGGAACCCTCGTGATCGTCACGCTGATCGTCATCTGCGAGGTCGGCTTCTGGGTCCTGCTGGCCGCCGGCCTCGCCACCCGCTACCTCCTGAAAATGCCCCGGACGGGTATCGCGCTGCTGCTCTGCGAGCCGCTCCTGGAGGTCCTCCTCCTCGTCGTCACCGCGATCGATCTCAAGAACGGCGCCGACCCCAGCTGGAAGCACGGCCTCGCCGCTCTCTACATCGGCTACACCGTCGGCCACGGCCACCGCACCGTGAAGTGGCTCGACGGCCACGCCGCCCACCGCCTCGGCGGCGCGCCCCGGCCCCCGAAGCCTCCGCAGTACGGGATGGCCCGCGCCCGCCACGAGGGCAAGGTCTGGCTGGGCTCGGTGACGGCGGCGGCCGTCGCCTCGGGGCTGCTGCTCCTGGCCGCGCTGTACGTCGGCGACGACGGGAACACCGACGGTCTCTACGCCTGGATCCTCGTCGCCTGGCGGACGGCGGGCATCCACGGCCTGATCGCGCTCAGCTACGTGATCTGGCCGAGGCGGGCCCCGGAGGGTGAGGCGTCAGCGGTCCCCGCCCGGGACCCAGAGCACGTCCCCGACCTCTTTGTTCGCCGTCCGGGCAAGGATGAAGAGCAGGTCTGAGAGGCGGTTGAGGTACGTGGCGGTGAGGGCGTTCATCGTCTCGCCGTGCACCTCCAGGGCCGCCCAGGTGGAGCGCTCCGCCCGCCGGACCACCGTGCACGCCTGGTGCAGCAGCGCCGCCCCGGGCGTGCCGCCCGGCAGGATGAAGGAGCGCAGCTTGTCGAGCGGCTCCAGGAAGAGGTCGCAGTCGGCCTCCAGCTTGTCGACGTACGACTGCTCGACCCGCAGCGGCGGGTACTTCGGGTCCTCGACCACCGGGGTGCAGAGGTCCGCGCCCACGTCGAACAGGTCGTTCTGCACCCGGACGAGGACCTTCACGACCTCCGCGTCGAGCTGCCCGAGGGCGATCGCCGTACCGATGGCGGCGTTGGCCTCGTTGGCGTCGGCGTAGGCGGAGATCCGCAGATCGGTCTTGGCGGTCCTGCTCATGTCGCCGAGCGCCGTGGTGCCCTGGTCGCCGGTACGGGTGTAGATGCGCGTCAGATTGACCATGGGACCAGCCTAGTTAGGCGATGGCCTTCTGGAACGTCCGTGTGCCGACCGTCACGGCGAGCGCCGCGACGCCGAGGGCGACGAGCACCCCGTACAGCAGAGTCGGTGACGTGTAGTGCCCGGTGTACGCCTCCCGGACCGCGTCCACCAGATGGCGGAACGGCATCAGGCGCGAGAGGACGTCCAGCCAGCCGGGGGCGAGGGTCATCGGAAGCATGAGGCCCGACAGCAGCATCGCCGGCATCGCGAGCGTGTTGATCGCGGGTCCGAACTCCTGCGGGGTGCGCAACCGCAGGGCGAGCGCGTACGAGAGGGAGGCCAGCGCCACCGAGAGCAGCGCGACGAAGCCGAAGCCGATCAGGATGCCGGCGAGCGGCGCCCTGAGGCCCATCGGCAGGGCGACCAGGACGAGCAGCACCGCCTGGAAGACGAAGAGGGCGGCGTCCCGCAGGACCCGGCCGAGCAGCAGGGCGAGCCGGCTCACCGGGGTGACCCGCATCCGGTCGAACACCCCCCAGTTCTTCTCCATGATGATCGAGAAGCCGGCGAACGAGGCGCCGAAGAGCCCCAGTTGGAGCAGCAGACCGGGGACGAGGATCTGCCAGGAGTCGCCCTCGCCGCCGAGCGGCAGCCCGGTGAGCAGCGGCCCGAAGAGCAGCAGGTAGAGCAGCGGCATCAGGGCGCCGAAGAAGATCTGGAACGGAGAGCGGAGGGTCTGGCGGGCGTAGCGCCCGAAGAGGATCGCGGTGTCGTGGAGCAGCATCGGATGTCCTGGGGACGTGAGGGGACCGGGAGGTCCTAGACGGCTACGGGGGTCGTGTCGACGGGGGCCGGGCCGCGCCCGGTGACGGCGAGGAACGCCTCCTGGAGGGTGGCGGCGCCGTGGGCGGCCTTGAGGCCGGCGGCGGAGTCCTCGGCGACGACCGTGCCCTTGTCGATGATCACCAGCCGCTCGGCGAGGGCGTCGGCCTCGTCCAGGTAGTGGGTGGTGAGGACGACGGTGGTGCCGTGCTCGTCGCGCAGCTGCCGCACCAGCGCCCACAGGTCGGCGCGGCTGCCGGGGTCGAGGCCGGTCGTCGGCTCGTCGAGGAAGAGGATCTCCGGCCGGTGGGTGAGCCCCATGGCGAGGTCGAGCCGACGGCGCTGGCCGCCGGAGAGCGCCGGGGTCCTGCGGTCGAGGAGTTCGGTGAGCCCGAGGTCGTCCGCGAGTTCCTCGGCGCGGGCCGTCGCGCGGGCCCGGTTCATGCCGTGGAGCCGGCCCTGGGTGACGAGTTCGGAGCGGACGGTCTCCTGGGGGTCGAGGCCGCCGGACTGGGCGACGTACCCGATGCGGCGGCGGACGGCGGCGGGGTCCCGTACGAGGTCGTGGCCGGCGACGGTGGCGGCGCCGCCGGTGGGCGGCAGGAGCGTGGTGAGCATCCGGAGAGTGGTGGTCTTGCCGGCGCCGTTGGGGCCGAGGAGGCCGAGGATCTCGCCGGGTCGGACGGTGAGGTCGATTCCGCGGACGGCCTCCACGGGGCCGTTCCTGGTCGTGAAGGTCCGGGCGAGCCCGGCCGTGCTGATGATGGGCATGGCGACTACAAAAACAGAGTCACTGAAATTTTGCAACGCCACCAAAATTCCAGTGCCAGCAAAGTTGGGGAGGTGGTGAAGTTTCAGGGAGCCTAGGATGAGGGGCATGGCCGAGGGACTCAGGGAACGCAAGAAGCGCGAGACGAAGCAGCGGATCTCGGACATCGCGACCGGGCTCTTCCTGGAGCACGGCTTCGTCCATGTGACCGTCGCGGACGTCGCCGAGGCGGCGGACGTCTCCGTCAACACGGTCTACAACTACTTCCCGGCCAAGGAGGACCTCTTCCTCGACCGGATGGACGGCGTCACCCAGCGCCTCGCCCGGGCGATCCGCGGCCGCGACCGCGGGGAGTCCGCCGCGCGGGCCGTCCTGCGTGAACTCCGCCAGGACATCGGGGCCGTGTCACCCGCGTACGGACTCATGGACGGCTTCGACGCCTTCATGAACGTCATCGAGCACGCCCCCACCCTCAAGGCCCGGCTCTTCCACGTCCAGGAGCAGGTCCACGACGCCGTCGTCACCACCCTCCGCGAGGAGACCGGCGCCGCCGCCGAGGACCCGCTGCCGCTGCTCGTCGGCGGACAGCTCGCCTGGATCGAGACCACCGTCGTCGGCTACATCACCCGGGCGATGACCGCCGGGGGCAGGGCGACCACCGTCTCCCGCGAGGCGCTCGTACTCCTCGACGAGATCGAGGAGCTGCTGAGCGAGAAGGTCCTCGACTACGCGGTACGGGAGAGCTGACGGGCCGCTCCCCTCCGGACACCGCCCCGCGCGGGACCTACCCCCCGTGGGTATGTCGCGACGGCGAAGGCGCCCGAACGGGGTGCTGCGAGTGTGACGTCCGTCAAACAGGGCGTGACGCGCATTACTTCACGGTCACATGACGGCTCCCGACCGCTAATCTCCGCCGGAGAGCCAGAAGTGAACAGGCGTTAAGGGGTGGAACATCGTGGCCAGGAAGCTCGCCGTCATCGGGGCCGGACTCATGGGATCCGGCATCGCACAGGTCTCGGCACAGGCGGGCTGGGACGTCGTCCTGCGTGACGTCACCGACGCCGCCCTCACCCGGGGCACCGACGGCATCAAGGCGTCGTACGACCGGTTCGTCGCGAAGGGCAAGCTGGACGCCGCCGACGCCGAGGCCGCCCTCGGCCGCATCACCGCCACCACCGAGCTCGAGGCCGTCGCCGACGCCGACGTCATCGTCGAGGCCGTCTTCGAGAACCTCGACGTCAAGCACGAGATCTTCCGCTCGCTGGACAAGATCGCCAAGGACGGCGCCGTCCTCGCCTCCAACACCTCCGCGATCCCGATCACCAAGATCGCCGCGGTGACCGAGCGTCCCGAGTCCGTCGTCGGCGTCCACTTCTTCTCGCCGGTCCCGATGATGCAGCTCGTCGAGCTCGTCCGCGGCTACAAGACCAGCGACGAGACCCTCGCCACCGCCCGGGAGTTCGCCGAGTCCGTCGGCAAGACCTGCATCGTCGTCAACCGCGACGTCGCCGGCTTCGTCACCACCCGCCTCATCTCGGCCCTCGTCGTCGAGGCCGCGAAGCTCCATGAGTCCGGCGTCGCCACCGCCGAGGACATCGACATCGCCTGCAAGCTCGGCTTCGGCCACGCCATGGGCCCGCTCGCCACCGCCGACCTCACCGGCATCGACATCCTGGTGAACGCGGCCAACAACATCTACACCGAGTCCCAGGACGAGAAGTTCGCGGCGCCCGAATTGATGCGCCGGATGGTGGACGCGGGTGACATCGGCCGCAAGAGCGGGCAGGGCTTCTACAAGTACTGAGCCGTACCCGCCACCCCGCCTCACCCCGTGGGGTGAATTTCGGTATCGGTTCGCTGACAAGGCGCAACGTATCTGCCGGTGCGGCAGTCAGTTGTTGCGAAGACGGAGCACTCTCGGGGAGCGCATATGCACATCAGGGGCGACCATGTCGAGCTGGTCGTCGGGGGCCGCCTCGACGTCCGGAGCGCGGCGGACGCCCGCACGGTCCTGCACTCGGCCGTCGACGACGGCGTCGGCGACCTGGTGCTCGACCTGACCGGCCTCGACTCCTGGGACGCGACCGGACTCGGCGTCATCATGGGCGCCCACCGACGTGCGGGCCGCTGCGGCCGACGGCTCGTCCTGCGCGGGGTGCCGCCCCAGATGCAGCGGCTCCTCGTCGCCACCAAGCTGCACCGCATCCTCGCCATCGAGGGCGGCCTCGCGCTGGAGTCCCTGCCCCGGGTGTGACCACCCGGAGCGGGGTGCCGACGCCGAGGACAGGGCTTGCCCGGACCGGGACACCTGCCGCGAGCAGGGACGACCCGGAGCGGGACGACCCGCGATGGCGCGCGTGTGAAGCAGCTGTGTGAACCAGGCGTCCCGCTCAATCCTCACAAGACCGTGACGACTGGGTCTCCTGGGCACCCCACCTGTTCCCGAGCGCCTGACCACGGTCTAGGGTTCGCTCGCCTGCACATTTGACGGACCCATCCGGCGGGCACCGGACACCGCTTCTTGGGGGCTTGGACCATGGACCCGATCAACCGGGGGCCGGAGGAGTACGGACACGACGGCGAGGGCGACGACGCCCGCCAGGGACGCGGCACCCCCGCCCCGGCCCTGGCCCCCGCACCCGCGCGTGCCCGCGTCGTCCGGCTCGTCTCCGGCGACCTGCTCGTCACCGTCAACCCGGTCGACGGCAGCGAGATCGAACCCTGCCCGCCCGGCCATGAACCCGCGGCCCCCCGCCCCCGCACCGCGGAGGAGCGCGCTGAGGCCGCCCGAGCCGCCGCCCCGCCCGTACCGCCGGGCCCGGCCGCGCCCACGCTGCCCCTCCTCGAACGCCAGGAGGAGCGCGAGCGACTCGTCGGCATCCTCGGCCGCGGCCGCTCCGCCCGGCTGAGCGGCCCCGCCGGATCCGGCCGCACCGCCCTCCTCGACGCCGTCGCCGCCGACTGCGCCGACCTCGCGCCCGACGGAGTCGTCCGGCTCTCCGGTCACCACCGCACCCCGGCCGAACTCCTCCACGAGCTGTTCGTCGCCGTCCGGTACGCCCCGGACCACCGGCCCGGCCGCACCGAGCTCCACGCCCGGCTCCGCGAGATCGGCGCCGTCGTCGTCGTCGACGACCTGGAGTTCGGCGGCGCCGCCCTCGACGAGTTCCTCGCCGCCGCCCCCGAATGCGCCTTCCTGCTCGCAGCCGGACCCGACACCCCCGCCCCCTCGGCCGACGCCCACGTCGAGGACATCCACCTCGCCGGCCTCGGCCGCGGCGCCGCGCTCACGCTCCTGGAGAGCGCCGTCGGCCGCACTCTCACCGACGACGAGGCCAACTGGGCCGGCGACCTGTGGTTCGAGTCCGAGGGCCTGCCGCTCCGCTTCGTCCAGGCCGGCGCCCTGCTCCGCCAGCGCGACCGGCTCCGCGTCACCCCCGCCGAGTTCGACGCCTTCGGCGCCCTGGAGGAGGCCTTCGGGCCGACCGACCCCGAAGCGGCAGCGGCCGCCGCCGCGGCGGCCTTCGACGGAGTCGAGGACCCCGACGTCGAACTGCGCGAGATACCCCTGCCCAGCCTCGGCGAGGGCGCCGCCCCCGCCGCCCTGCTCGCCTCCCGCCTCAGCCGCTCCGCCCAGACCGCGCTGCGCTTCGCCGTCGCCCTCGGCGGCGAGGTCCCGCACCAGGCCCATCTGCCGGCCCTCGTCGGCGACACCCACGCCGACGCCGCCCTCGGTGAACTGCGGGCCTGCGGCCTGCTCTCCCCGGTCGGCCCCCGCTACCGGCTGGCCGCCGGGGTCCTCACCCAGCTCCTCGCCCAGGGGTACGAGACGGAGGGAGCCGACCGCGCCCACACCGTCGCCCAGCACTACGCATGGTGGGCCACCCACCCCTCCGTCACCCCCGAGCGGGCCGCCGCCGAGTCCGACGCCCTCCTCGCCGCCCTGTCCGTCCTCGTCGCCGGCACCGGAGGCGACCCCGAGACGGATGCCGAACACCGCGCCACCGCCGTCCTGCTCGCCCGCGCCGCCGCCCCCGCCTTCGCCGCCGGACTGCACTGGGGCGCCTGGGAACGGGCCCTGCGCGCCGGACAGGAGGCCGCCCGGCTCGCCGGAGAGGTCGCCGAGGAGGCCTACTTCCACCACGAGCTCGGCGTCCTCGCGCTGTGCGCCGGGAACCTGGAGCGGGCCCGCGCCGAGCTGGAGGCCTCCATCGGCATGCGCGGCGCGCTCGCCGACAAGCGCGGCACCGTCGCGGGACGCCGGGCGCTCGCCCTGGTCGCCGACCTCTCCGGAGAGCACACCGCCCCGGCCGCGACCCGCGCCGAGGAACCCGTCTCGCCGCCCCGCGGCATTCCCTCCTTGCGCGGCCCGGGCCGCAGACCGGCCCCCGAGCCCTTCCCGACGCCGCCGGGCGGAGCCGCGGGAGCCCTCGACCGGACCCCGCCGTCCGGCGTGCCCGGGCGAGGCACGGCGCGATCCTCCATGCCGGCGTTCCCCGACTTCGCCGACGAGGGCCCGACGCTCATCACCCGCCCCGACACCACCAAGGGCACCGGCGGCCCGGGCCTCAAGGGCGGCATCATCAACGGCGCGCGCCGCAACCTCGCCGCCGTCGGCGCGGGCGCGCTCCTCGTCGCCGTCCTCGGCACCGTCGTGACCCTCGGCGCCACCTCCGGCAACGGCGAGGACCCGGCCACCAACCGCGTCACCTCCGACAGCACGGCCACCGACGACACCACCGGCGACGGCGTCGAAGGCGAGGAGCAGCCGGCCGACGGCGACGCGGGGGAGCCCGGCGAGACCGGCGAGGCCACCCGCTCCGGCTCCCCGAGCCCCTCCGTCTCCGGGAGCGCCTCGCCGTCCGGCCCGTCGGACCCGTCGAGCTCGGGCACCCCGGGCGGCTCCGGCACGCCGTCGTCCTCGGACAGCCCGTCGACGACCAGGCCGCCCACGACGACGACGGCCCCGCCGACGGGCTCGACCACGCGGCCGCCGCGGCCCACGACGACGCCCCCGAAGCCGCCGACGACGACGCCGCCGACACCTCCCACCAACCCGCCGTCGACGACGCCGCCGACCACGACGCCGCCGGTGACGACGACCCCGCCCACGACGGCTCCGTCGGGGGAGGAGAACAGCCCCAGCATCTCCGCGTCCTCGTCCCTCGGCGGCCCGCCCGCCCCCGGCGAGGCCACCGGCTCCGAGACGCCCGCCTGACGGACGGGACGGTGCCGGAGAGCACGTACGGAGACGGGGACGGCCCCGGGCGCGTCCACCGCACCCGGGGCCGTCCCACCGCCGTCCGTCAGAACAGCCGCAGCTTGTCGTCCTCGATGCCCCGCATCGCGTTGTAGTCCAGGACCACGCAGCCGATTCCGCGGTCCGTGGCGAGGACCCGCGCCTGCGGCTTGATCTCCTGCGCCGCGAAGACGCCCCGCACCGGGGCCAGGTGCGGATCGCGGTTGAGCAGCTCCAGGTAGCGGGTCAGCTGCTCGACGCCGTCGATCTCGCCGCGCCGCTTGATCTCGACCGCGACCGTCGCGCCGTCCGAGTCCCGGCAGAGGATGTCCACCGGGCCGATCGCGGTCGGGTACTCGCGGCGGATTAGGGTGTAGCCCTCGCCCAGGGTCTCGATGCGGTCGGCGAGCAGCTCCTGCAGGTGCGCCTCGACGCCGTCCTTGATGAGACCCGGGTCCACACCCAGTTCGTGCGAGGAGTCGTGGAGGATCTCCTCCATCGTGATGATCAGTTTCTCGCCCGCTTTGTTGATCACGGTCCAGACGCCCGCCTCGCCGTCGGCACCCTCCTTGAGGGTGCAGGGCGGGGACATCCAGTTGAGCGGTTTGTACGCCCGGTCGTCCGCGTGGATGGAGACACTGCCGTCTGCCTTGATGAGGATCAGACGGGGCGCGGAGGGCAGGTGGGCCGTGAGCCGGCCCGCGTAGTCCACGGAGCAACGGGCAATGACGAGACGCATGGTCGCCAACGCTACAAGACGGGCGCTCTCCCGCGCGATTCGGGCATCGCCCGGACCCCCTCCGGGCATGATCCTGAGCCGAACACCCGTCGGTTATCAGCCGGTTGTGTTCCCCATCTCCTGGTGCGTGCAGGACTGCGCGCTTACCGTGGAAGCTGGAGGTCGTCGTCCGTGCACGCTGCGTGGCGGACGGCCCGGCCTTCGCCCCTGCCCGCAAGACCCCGTCCGCGGGGTCGCGAGAGGAGAACCCATGTCGCTCGACGTCTCACCGGCACTGTTGGAACAGGCCGAGCGAGGCGAGGTCGACGAAGCCGACTTCGTCGACTGCGTCCGGACCTCCCTGCCCTACGCATGGGAGATGATCAGTTCTCTGGTGGCTCAGCTGAAGGTCGACGGCGGAGAGTTCGCCGACAACCAGACGCCGCCGCCGAATGAGCAGGCACGTGGTCAGCTGCTGCGCGCGCTCGCGAGCGACGCCATTCGTGGTGCGCTGCAGCGGCATTTCGGGGTGCGTCTCGCCTTCCAGAACTGCCACCGGGTGGCGGTCTTCCCGCTGGACCCGTCGGTGGACGAGCGGCTCGCCCGCTTCACGTCCGTACGGGGGCAGCTGCTGAACCAGTCGCCGGAACTGCGCGACTGCTGAGACATGGTGCTGCCGCTCCGCATCGCGGGAGACGCGATCGATGCGTGTCGACGCGCATCGCCGGCGGAGATGCCGGAGCGGCAGCACAGCCCCGCCCTGAGTCCGTACGGTTCGCACTTCCGTCCGTACGGTCAGACGAGCAGCGGCAGGACCTCCGCGCCGAGCCGCCGCACGTTCTCCTCGGTCGACGCCAGGTCGCCCGTGCCCTCGGCGAGCAGGGCGAAGCGGGTGATGCCCGTGCGCTCCGCCGTCGCCGCCAGCCGGTCCGCCGCGCGCCGGGGCGTGCCCACCGGGTGCAACCCGCACAGCAGCTCCGTGTACGCCACGGGGTCCCGCATCGCCCGGTGCCGGCCGTCGACCGTCACATGCGCGTCGAGACCCTGCTTCAGCCAGCCCGGCATCGCCTTCACCAGCGCCTCCGCCGCGTCCGCGCCCCGGTCCGCGAGCTGGGCCACGCCCGCCGAGACGTGGTGGGACCCGATCCGCGCGGTCTCGTCCGGATCCCGCCCGGCCTCCCGCGCGCAGCGCGTCCAGGCCGTGACCATCTCGGCCTTCTCCTCGTCGCCGCAGTGCATCCCGAGCAGCATCGGCAGTCCGCGCTCGGCGGCCAGCCGCACGCTCCTCGGCGACGTGCAGGCCACCACGACCTCCGGGGCCGGGTCGCCGCCGATCAGCTCGTCGGGGCGGGGCACCACCGGTACCTCACGGAAGGCGAATCGTTCTCCCTCGGCGCCCACACGGGGCTCGGAGAGCCAGCGCAGCAGCAGGTCGAGCGATTCGGGAAAGCCCGTCTCGTACGCGTCGAGGCCCGCGCCGAAGACCTCCAGGTCGACCCAGGGCCCGCCCCGGCCCACCCCGAGGGTGAACCTGCCGCCCGAGGTGAGGTGCAGCAGCGCCGCCTGCTCGCCCAGGGCGACCGGGTGGACGTTCGGCAGCACGCTCACCGCCGTGCCCACCCGCAGCCGTCGTGTGCGGCCCAGGAGCAGAGCGGCCAGTGTCACGGCCGAGGGGCAGACCCCGTACGGCACGAAGTGGTGCTCGGCCAGCCAGACCGAGTCGAGGCCCGCCTCCTCGGCGACCTCGGCGGTCCGCACCGCCCGGTGCAGGGCCTCCCCCTGTCCCTGGCCCGGGAACTGGGCTGCCAGAACGAACGTACCCACGCGCATCGCCTTGTGCCTCCTCTGCGGCCGACGCGTAACTCCCCTCGCACTGGCACCAACGTCTGACACGTGCCAAAGGCAACGGCCGTTCATGAAGTTCTTGCGATTTTCGGCTAAGCCGTCGCGGACGGGGCCCGGGGCACCGCATCGCGGCCCGTAGGCTTGAGGGAACGGTCCGTGTTCCCAGACCCCGTGAGGTGTGCCCGTGTCCCCGCGCCACAACCGTTCCCGAGGCGGCGAGAAGCCCGAGCAGCGGCCGGGCGACCACGGCGACCGGTACGGCGGCGTGCAGCGCACCGAGACCTGGCAGGGCGAGGAGTGGTACGTCCGCCTCGTCGCCGGGGCGAGCGCGCCCGGCAAGCGCTACCGCTGCCCCGGCTGCGACCAGGAGATCCCGGCCGGGGCCCCGCACATGGTCGCCTGGCCGGAGTACGGGGGAGTGGACGACCGGCGGCACTGGCACAAGGCCTGCTGGAACGCGAAGGACCGCCGCACCAGCAGGGTGCAGCGGTCCAGGAACGCGCCGAAGTACTGAGCCGGAGTGCTGAGCCGGCGTACTGAGCCGGGAAGCCGGCCCGGGGACCCGGGGCCGGCTTCCCGCACTACACGTCCCGGTTGTTCAGCAGCGCGAACGCCCCGGCGAGCGCGATCCCGGCGACCCCGGTCATGATCAGCAGCGGCTCCCAGCCCGCCGGGCCCTTGTCCCCGAACGGCGGCTGCGCCGCGTACAGCGAGATCATCTGCGAGGGGATCGCGTAAGTGAAGAGCGCCTCCTGCACGGACTTCAGCGCCTCGGAGAACATGAACAGCGCCGCCACCAGCGGCAGCAGCAGCAGACCGATCATCACCGTGATCGCACCGGCCGAGTGCCGGATCAGCGTGCCGAGCGCCAGCGACAGCAGCCCCAGCATGGCCAGGTAGGCGCCCGCGCCGATCGTCGCCCGCAGCCACTCGCTCGTCGTCGGCGTGTCCGCCGACTCCACGAGGGCGACCTGCGCCGCGCCCACGAGCGCGGCGACCACGGTGGTCACCGTGAAGACGAGCAGGAAGAACACGATCGCCTTCGCCGTCAGCACCCGGGCCCGGCTCGGGCAGGCCGTCAGGGTCGTACGGATCATGCCGGTGCCGTACTCGGAGGCGATCGTCAGCACCCCGAGCGTGATCACACAGATCGAGGCCGGCAGCATCCCGAAGAAGCCGAAGCCGAGCGCCGACTCGTCGCCCATCTCCTGCTCGCCGGCGTTGGCGGCGATCGCCGCCACCCCCAGGCCGATGGCCACCATCAGCAGGACCATGACCCCGAGCGTCCACAGCGTCGAACGCACCGAGCGGATCTTCGTCCACTCGGAGGCGAGTGCGTCACCGAGGTGCGCCCTGCGGACCGGGATGGGGGAGACGTAGGAGTGCGGCGCCGGAGCGTGGTGCTGGGCGGGGGCGGTCATCGGGCGTCCTTGGTGGTGTCGCTCGGCTGGGGGGCGGCCGGCTGCTGAGCGGCCGGAGGGGCGTACGGACCCGGCACGGGCTGCTGGCCGGGAGCCCCCGCGTACGGGTTCTGTCCGGGCGGCGGCGGTGCGTACCAGCCCTGCTGCGGCACGTCCTGCACCACCGGCTGCGGCGGCATGCCGTACCCCTGGTGGCCGGGCTGCTGCGGCGGCTGGAGGTGTGCGAGCCGGTCGTCGGTGGAGCGGTAGTCCACGGCGCCCTGCGTCAGGCGCATGTACGCCTCCTCCAGGGAGGCCTGGTGCGGCGACAGCTCCCAGAGCCGTACGTCCGCGTCGTGCGCGAGGTCACTGATCCGCGGCAGCGGCAGGCCCGTCACCCGCAGCGCCCCGTCCGGCTCCGACATCACCTGGCCGCCGGCCTCCATGAGGGCCGCCGTCAGCTTCTCCCGCTGACCCGGATCGGTCCCCGGGGTCCGCACCCGGGCGAAGTCGGCGGAGTTCGCCGAGATGAAGTCCGTGACGCTCATGTCCGCGAGCAGCTGCCCGCGGCCGATCACGATCAGATGGTCGGCGGTGAGGGCCATCTCGCTCATGAGGTGGCTGGAGACGAAGACCGTCCGCCCCTCGGAGGCCAGCTTCTTCATCAGGTTGCGGACCCAGAGGATGCCCTCCGGGTCCAGGCCGTTGACCGGCTCGTCGAAGAGCAGCACCTGCGGGTCGCCCAGGAGCGCCGCCGCGATGCCGAGCCGCTGGCCCATGCCGAGCGAGAAGCCCTTGGAACGCCGCTTGGCCACGTCCTGGAGGCCGACGACCCCGAGGACCTCGTCGACGCGCTGCGCCGGGATGCCGGCGAGCTGCGCGAGCGACAGCAGATGGCTGCGCGCGCTCCGCCCGCCGTGCACGGCCTTCGCGTCGAGCAGCGCGCCGACCTGGCGGGGCGCGTTCGGCAGCTGCCGGAACGGGTGGCCGCCGATCGTGACATGGCCCGCGGACGGCCGGTCGAGGCCGAGGATCATGCGCATCGTGGTCGACTTGCCGGACCCGTTGGGCCCCAGGAACCCGGTGACGACACCGGGCCTCACCTGGAAGGAAAGGTTGTACACGGCCGTCTTGGCGCCGTAGCGCTTCGTCAGGCCGACTGCCTCGATCATTCTCCAGCCCCATCGACAGGTCGGTCGCACCATGGTCGGGGCGTGGCGGCCGTCGGCCGGAGCCCCCCGTATGAGCTAGGAGCTTATCCAGCCGTTGACGGTTCCGGCGAAGTGGAGACGGCCTCCGGGCGGTCTCCGGGGGAACGTCAGGGTTCTCCCGGAGACCGCTCTCGGGGTCGAGGACTCAGGCGTCCCGCTTCTTCAGCACCAGATAGCCGCCGGCCAGCGCGGCCACCACCCAGAGCACCATGATCCCCAGACCGGCCCACGGGCCGTACGGAGCCTCCTCCGTGTTCATGGCGTCGGGGACGACCTGCATGATCTTCGATCCGGCCTGGTCGGGGAAGTAGCGGGCCACCTCCTTGGCCTTCGGCACGGCGGCCAGGATCTGCGAGACCAGGAAGAAGAACGGCATCAGGATGCCGAGCGAGAGCATCGACGAGCGCAGCATCGCCGCGACGCCCATGGAGAACAGCGCGATGAGGCCCATGTAGAGCCCGCCGCCGATCACCGCCCGCAGCACGTTGTCGTCACCGATCGAGGCCCGGTGCTCGCCGAGCAGTGCCTGCCCCAGGAAGAAGGAGAGGAAGCTCGTCGCGAGACCCACGGCGAACGCGAGTCCGCCCGCCACCGCGACCTTCGAGAAGAGGAAGGTCGCGCGCTGCGGCACGGCCGCCAGGGAGGTGCGGATCATGCCCGAGGAGTACTCGGTCCCCACCACCAGGACGCCGAAGACCACCATCGCCAGCTGCCCCAGGGTCATCCCGAAGAAGCTGACCAGGGTCGGGTCGAAGGTGGCCCGCTCGACCTCGCTGAGGTCGTCGAAGGTGGAGTTGAACACGGCGGACAGAGCCGCGCCGATCGCCACCGTGACGATCAGGGCGCTCGCCAGTGTCCAGACGGTCGACGACACCGTCCGGATCTTGGTCCACTCGGACTGCAGGACCGCGGATACCGCTGCCATCGTTCAGGCTCCCTGGGAGGTCGTGCCCCACTGGGGGCCGGGCGCCGGGGCGCCACCGTGTACATCGGTGCCGTGCGCGTGGTACTCCACCGCACCTGCCGTCATCTGCATGAAGGCCTCTTCGAGCGAGGCGCGCTGGGAGCTCAGCTCGTGCAGCACGAGCCCGTTCTCGGCGGCGAGTTCACCCAGCTTCTCGGTCGTCGCCCCGTCCACCTCGAGGGTGCCGTTGCCCGCCTCGACCGCGATGAACCCGTGCGTGTGCAGCAGGTCCCGGAGCCGCTCCTGCTGCGGAGAGCGCAGTCGTACATAACTGCGGGAATTCTCCTGGATGAAATCCGCCATCGACGTGTCGGCCAGCAGCTTTCCCTGTCCGATCACGATCAGATGATCGGCTGTCAGGGCCATTTCACTCATCAGATGGCTGGAAACGAAGATCGTCCGGCCCTCGGCCGCCAACGCCTTCATCAGATTGCGGATCCAGTGAATTCCCTCAGGGTCCAGACCATTGACGGGTTCGTCGAACATCAGGATCTCGGGATCGCCGAGCAGCGCCGACGCGATGCCGAGCCGCTGCCCCATGCCGAGGGAGAAACCTTTCGACTTCTTCCGCGCGACCGGTGTCAGACCCACCAGGTCCAGCACCTCGCCCACCCGGCGCTCCGGGATGCGGTTCGACTGCGCGAGACACAGCAGGTTGTTGTACGCGGAGCGGCCGCCGTTCATGGCCTTGGCGTCGAGCAGCGCGCCGATGTACTTCAGCGGCTCCTCGAGCTCCCGGTAGTGCTTGCCGTCGATCCGGACCGTCCCGCTCGTCGGGTTGTCCAGGTCCAGCATCATCCGCATCGTCGTGGACTTGCCCGCCCCGTTGGGCCCGAGGAAGCCCGTGATCACCCCAGGACGCACCTGGAAGGAGAGATGGTCGACCGCGGTCTTCGCCCCGTATCGCTTGGTCAGGCCCTCAAGCTCGATCATGCGTCCCAACCTACGGGCGCGCAAAACCCCCCGCCACCGGAATGACAGGGGGTTCTGGGGAACGCTACGAACTCGTTACCGGCTGTGCGTCAGATCGACGGCCCGACCCGGACGGCCGTACGGGGGGCGGCCGTACACGGGACGGGCGTACGGGTGACGGGCGTCAGCGGGACTGCTGGGCCGGGACACCGGCCGGGCGCTCGTCGTCGATCGGGGAGCCGGCCGCCGCCACCGCGGCACCGGTCAGCGTCGCCAGCATCTCGCGGACGTTGGTCAGCTGCGCGTTGATCGAGTCCCGGCGGTTCGTCAGCGCCGCGAGCTCGCGCTCCGATTCGCTGCGGATCCGGTCGGCCTTGGCGTTCGCGTCGGCCACGATGTCCTCGGCCTGGCGCTGCGCGGTCTCCACCGTCTGACGGGCCCGGCGCTCCGCGTCCGTACGCAGCTTCTCGGCCTCCAGACGGAGCTGCTCGGCGCGGTGCTCGATCTCGGCGAGGCGCTTCTCGGCCTTGGCCTGACGCGAGGCCAGGTCGCGCTCCGACTGCTCGCGGCGCTTGGCCAGGTTGGTCTCGAAGTCCGCGGCGGCCTGGGCGGCCTTGGCGCGGGTCTCCTCGAAGAGGGCGTCCGCCTCCTCGCGCTTCGACTGCGCGTCCTTCTGCGCCTCGGCGCGCAGCGTGTTGGCCTCGCCCTGCGCCTTCTCGACGATGCGGACGCCCTCGTCCTCGGCCTTCGACTTGCGCTCGGCCGCGAAGGACTCCGCGTCGTTGCGCACCTGCTGGGCGGCCGACTCGGCCAGCTCGCGGTGCTGCTCGGCGGCGCGACGGGCCTCCTCACGCAGGTCCTTCGCCTCCTCCTCGGCGAGCCGGAGGATCTTCTCGACCCGGGCGCCGAGCCCCGCGTACGACGGCTCGGCGTCGGTGACCTGCGCCTGGGCGTTCTGCGTCTCGAGGTGGAGTTCCTCGATGCGCTTCTCCAGGGAGGTGATGCGGGACAGTGCGCTGTCGCGGTCGGACACGAGCTTGGTAATGCGGTCGTCCACCTGACCGCGGTCGTAACCGCGCCGCACGAGCTCGAAGCCGAAGGGGGAGGATGTGTCGCTCATGGGTTTCCTGTCGAATGAGACCGGTGAGGTGTTAGAGGGAATCCTAGGGGCCGAAGCGGCGTGTCATCGAGCGTATGCCCGTTTGATCTGGAGAATGTCCAGCCTTTTGAGTGGCTAGCCGTCCTGGGGCTTGCCACTCGAACGAGTGGACCCCGCTGACGCGGCCGCCTTGGCACCCACTGCCCCCGCGGACTTCGTACCGGCGGACGGCGTCTCGAAAGACTCCAACGCCTCCAGTACGTCCTGGACACGGGAGATCTCGGCATTGATGTCCTTGCGGCGCCGGACGAGCACCTCCAGTTCGCGCTGGCCTTCCTCGATCGTCTTCTCCGCCTCGGCCCGGGCCTCCGCCAGAGCCCGCTCGGCCTCGGCCTTGATGCCCTCGGCCTCCGCGACGAGCGAGGCCTTCTTCTGCTCGGCCTCCTTGAGGAGCGCCTCGGCCTTGCGGACCGCGGCGATCCGGACCTTGCTCGCCTCCGAACTCGCCTCGGAGACCAGCTCCTTGGCCTTCGCGTCGGCCTCGGCCCGCTGTTCCGTCGCGGCCTTCATCAGGTTGTCGACCCGCTCGCCCGCAGTCTTCATCTGCTCGGCGCTCTCGCGGCGCGCCCGCTCGTGCAGTTCCTCGATCTCGCCCTCGATCCGGCCCCGCAGCTCCTCGGCCCGCTCCCTTATGGCCGTCGCGTCGCCGCGTGCCCCGACCAGGAGTTCGTCGGCGTCCGTACGGGCCTTCTCCACCAGCGAGTTGCCCTCGACGGTCGCCTCGGCGACGATCCGCTCGGCCTCCTTGCGGGCCGCGCCGACCATCAGGTCGGCCTGCGACTCGGCCTCGGTGGTGGCGCGCAGTGCCTCCTCCTGGGCCTTGTTGATGAGCTGGTCCGCCTGCTCGGCCGCGTCCGAACGCTTCCGGGCCCCGGCCTCCCGGGCCTCGTCGAGCGTCCGGTCCGCCTCCGCGCGGGCCTCCGAGCGCATCTGCTCGGCGGCCGCCTCGGCCTCGGCCTTGAGCCGCTCCGACTCGGTACGGATCCGCTCGGCGTCCTGCTGGGCGGAGCCCACGGTCGCCTCGGCCGCGGCCTGCGCCTCCGCCGTGACGGCATCGGCGAGTTCGCCGGCCTCACGGGTGAGCCGTTCGGCCTCGGCGGTCGCCTCGCGGGTGAGCCGTTCGGCCTCGGCGGTCGCCTCACGGGTGAGCCGCTCGGCCTCCGAGGTGGCTTCCGCGAGGAGCGCGTCGGCCTGCTCGGCGGCGTCGCCGCGGCGCTTGTCGGCGGCCTTGCGGGCCTCGTCGAGGACCTGTTCGCCGTCGGCCAGGGCGGCGGTCCGCAGGGCCTGCGCGTGCGCCTCCCCGTCGATCTTGACCTGTTCGGCCTCGGTGCGGAGGCGTCGGGCGTCCTGCTCGGTGGTCTCCATGAGCTCGACCGCCTCGGCGGTGAGCCGTTCGGCCTCGGCGGCCGTCTCGCGGGTGAGCCGCTCGGCCTCCGAGGTGGCTTCCGCGAGGAGCGCGTCGGCCTGCTCGGCGGCGTCGCTGCGGCGCTTGTCGGCGGCCTTGCGGGCCTCGTCGAGGACCCGCTCGGCGTCGGCGACCGCGGCCGCCCGCAGCGCCTCCGCGTGCGCCTCTCCGTCGGCCTTGACCTGTTCGGCCTCGGTGCGGAGGCGTCGGGCGTCCTGCTCGGTGGTCTCCATGAGCTCGACCGCCTCGGCGGTGAGCCGTTCGGCCTCGGCGGCCGTCTCGCGGGTGAGCCGCTCGGCCTCCGAGGTGGCTTCCGCGAGGAGCGCGTCGGCCTGCTCGGCCGCGTCGCCGCGACGCTTGTCCGCCGCCTGACGGGCCTCGTCCAGGACCTGCTCCGCCTCGGCGGCGATCCGGTCCGCCTCCGCACGGGCCTCGCCGACGACCGACTCGGCGCGCTCGGCGGCCTCCGAACGGATCCGGTTCGCGTCCTCGCGGGCGTCGGCCCGGGTGCGGGCCGCGTCCTGCTCGGACGCGGCGAGCGAATCCGTCACCTCGGTGCGTACCCGCTGCGCGTACTCGGCGGTGTCCGCCCGCAGCTTCTCCGACTCGGAGATCGCGTCGGCGACCGTCCGCTCGGCGAGCGCCTTCGCGGCGTCCGTCTCCTCCTGCGCACGCGTCCGCGTGCGGGCGGCGTCCTCGGACGCCCGCTCCCGCTCCTCGTACGCGTCGGCGCGGACCCGGTCCGCCTCCTCCTGCGCCTCGGAACGCGTCCGCTCGGCCGCGTGCTCGGCGGCGCTGCGCAGCCCGGCGATCTCCTCCTCGGCCTGCTCGCGCAGACCCGCCACCGAGTCCCGTACCTCCTGGGCGGCGCGCGAGGCCGCGGTGACCATCTCGGTCGCCCGCGCGTCCGCCTCCTCGACCAGGCGCTGCGCCTCGACCTGCGCGTCCTCGACGCGCTTGCGGGCCGCGGCGAGCAGCTCCTCGGACTGCTCGCGGGCGTGCTCGCGCTCCCGGCCGGCCTCGGAACGGGCCGACTCGAGCGTCTCCTCGGCCTCCCGGCGACGCCGGACGGCCTCCTCCTGCGCGGCGGCCAGCGCCTCGGCGGCCTCGGTGGCCACCCGCTCGGCGGCGGCGGCGGCCTCGGCCCGTACCCGGTCGGCGGTCTCCTGGGCCTCCGAGCGCAGCCGCTCGGCCTCCTCGGCCGCCTCCTTGCGGAGCCGTCCGGCGGCGTTCTCCGCCTCGGTACGGGTGGTGGACGCGTCCGACGCGGCCTCGGCGCGCAGCCGTTCGGCCTCCTGCTCGGCCTGCTCCTGGAGCGTACGGATGCGCTCGGCGGCCTCGGTCCGCAGCCGCTCGGTCTCCTCGGCGGCCTCGCGCCGGATCAGCTCGCCCTCGGCACGCGCGTCGGTGAGCTCCTCCCCGGCCGCCACGACCTTCGCCTCGGCGTCGGTGTGCAGCCGGGTCAGCTCCTCGGCGGCCTCGGCGCGGCGGGCCTCGGCGGCCCGCTCGGCGTCGGCGCGCAGCCCGGCCGCGGCCTCCTCGGCCGCCGCCTTCACCGCCTCGGCCTGCTCCTCGGCCTCGGCGCGCAGCCGCTCGGCCTCGGCGCGGGTCCGTTCCAGGGTCTCCTCGGCCTGCGTCCGGAGCGTCTGGGCGCGCTCCATGGCCTCGGACTTGACCCGCTCGCTCTCGGCGCCGGCCTTCGTCCGCATCTCGTCGGCGTCGGTACGGGCCTTGGTGAGGAGCTCCTCGGCGCTGCTGGCCGCCTCCTCGATCTGCTGGACGGCCTCGCGGCGGGCCTCGCCGCGGATCCGCTCGCCCTCCGCGATGGCCTCGGCGCGCAGCTGCTCGGCCTCGCCGCGCAGCCGGCGGGCCTCCTCCTGCAGCTCGACGGTCTTGGCGCGGTACTCCTTGGTGTCGTCCTTCGCCGAACCGAGCAGCTCGTCCGCCTGCTCCTCGGCCTGGGAGCGCAGCCGGTCGATCTCCGCCTCGGTCTCGCGGCGGATGCGCTCGGCCTCCTCGGAGGCCTTGCGGGTGGTCTCCCGGGCGTCCTCGGACGCCTTGGTGAGGATCTCCTCGGCGTTGCGCGCGGCCTTGGCGAGCGCGGCGGCGGAGTCCTCGGCGGCCACCGTGCGGGCCTTCTCCGAGGCCTCGGCGACGAGTTTCTCCGCCTCGGCGGTCGCCTCGCGCAGCTTCTCCGCGGCCTCGGCCTTGAGCGCCTCGGCGTCCTTGGTGGCCTCGCCGACCAGCCGGGCGATCTCCGTCTTGGCGGTGCGGGTGCGCTGCTCGTTGACCGACTCGGCGGTGGCGAGCTGCTTGGCGGCGGCGTCCTTGGCCTCGGCGAGGGCCTTCTCGGCCTCCGCGCGCGCGACGCGGAGCCTCTCCTCGGCCTCCTGCATGCGCTGCTCGGCGGCGCGGGAGAGCTCGGTGGCCTGACGGCGGGCCTGGTCGGTCTCGGCGGCGGTGGTCGAGCGGAGCTGCTCGGCGTGGCTGGTGGCTTCCTGCGCCTGGCTGGAGGCGGCGCCGAGGAGCCGCTCGGCGTCCTTGCGGGCGCGCAGCAGAATCGCTTCGGCCTCGGCACGGGCGGCCTCGGCCTCGGAGCCGACGCGGCGGCTGGTCTCCTCGGCGAGCCGGGTGGCCTCGGCGCGGGCGGTGGCGAGCGCCTGCTCGGCCTCCGCGCGGGACTCCTCCATCAGCCGGCGGGCCTGGGCCTCCGTACGGGCGCGGAGTTGCTCGGCCCAGGCGACGTTCTCGTTGACGTGCGCCTCGACGGTCTGCCGGCGCTCGCTGAGTTCCTGGTCCAGCTGCTGACGGCGCTGGACCGCCTCGTTGTGCAGTTCGGCCTGGAGCCGGGACTGGTGCTCGGCGTGCTCCTGGAGGATGCGCTGCGTCTGGGCGCGGGCGTCGCGGAGCTCGCGCTCGGCGTCCTGGCGGAGCTGCTCGGCCTGCGCCTGCGCGTTCCGAAGCAGCTGCTCGGCCTGGTAGCCGATGTCCGCGCTGTCGTAGGCGGGTCGGGAGGCGATGGTGCGGCGCGCCTCGTGGAGCTTGGCGCGCAAGACCTCGACCTGGTATCCGAGGTCCTCGGCGTGCTGAACGGCCTTCTCGCGCTCGGTCTTCAGCCGGTCCATCTCGGCTTCGAACCTGGCGAGATGGTCGTCTTCAGCTCGGTGGCTCTCCTGGCGTTCGTAGCCCCGCACTGCGCGGTCCATCCTTCCCCGAGCTCTTCGAGCAGGGGATACCCCAACCCTGGTCGCAACTCCAACGAGCACCGCCCCCTCACGGCTGAGGACGGACCCCCGGGGAATCGTGGCAGATCGGACGACCCCGACATCCCGACTACGGTGCCGCACGGAGCGGCCCCGACCGGCCCCGGCCCGGAGTCGCCCACTCTACCGGGCCAGGAATCCGGAGGTCAGTGCTCCGCTGAGGAGTGGTCAGCAGACGGCTCTGCCGAGGTGACCAGTTCCGTGAGGACGCCGTGGCAGTCCTTGGGGTGCAGGAAGGTGATCCGGGAGCCCATGGAGCCGATCCGCGGCTGGTCGTAGAGGACCCGCACGCCCTTGCTCCGGATGTCCTCGGCGTCCCCGTCGACGTCCGCCGTGCCGAAGGCGATGTGGTGCACGCCCTCGCCGTTCTTGGCGAGCCACTTGCCCACCGCCGAGTCCTCCCGGGTGGGCTCCAGGAGCTGGAGGTACGAGGCTCCGCCGTCCGAGGTGTCGTTGATCTTGAGCATGGCCTCGCGGACGCCCTGCTCCTCGTTGACCTCGGAGTGGAAGACCTCGAAACCGTACGTGGCACGGTAGAACTCGACAGTCTTGTCCAGGTCGAAACAGGCGATCCCGATGTGGTCGATTCGCGTCAGCATGCCTCCAGTGCAACGCCGTGACGGTGGTTACGCAACGTGCGCGCCGTCACACCGACCGGCCGGTGACCCGGCGGTCCGCCGCTCAGTACATTGGCGGTAAACCCTCGTTCACTTCTCATCCCTAGGGGCCGTGCCTCATGTCTGGAACGACCGGTACCACCTCAGTGATCGTCGCGGGCGCCCGTACGCCCATGGGTCGTCTGCTCGGCTCGCTCAAGTCCTTCTCGGGCGCCGAGCTCGGCGGCTTCGCCATCAAGGCCGCGCTCGACCGGGCCGGCATCGGCGGCGACCAGGTCCAGTACGTGATCATGGGCCAGGTGCTCCAGGCGGGCGCCGGCCAGATCCCCGCCCGCCAGGCCGCGGTCAAGGCCGGCATCCCCATGAACGTCCCCGCGCTCACCATCAACAAGGTGTGTCTGTCGGGTCTCGACGCCATCGCGCTCGCCGACCAGCTGATCCGCGCCGGTGAGTTCGACGTGGTCGTCGCCGGCGGCCAGGAGTCGATGACCAACGCGCCGCACCTGCTGCCGAAGTCCCGCGAGGGCTTCAAGTACGGCGCCATCGAGATGCTCGACGCCATGGCGTACGACGGTCTGACCGACGCCTTCGAGAACATCGCCATGGGCGAGTCCACCGAGAAGCACAACAGCCGCCTGGGCATCCAGCGCCCCGAGCAGGACGAGATCGCCGCCCTCTCGCACCAGCGCGCCGCCGCCGCCCAGAAGAACGGCATCTTCGAGGCCGAGATCACCCCGGTCGAGATCCCGCAGCGCAAGGGCGAGCCGGTCGTCTTCTCCAAGGACGAGGGCATCCGCGCGGAGACCACCGTCGAGTCCCTCGGCAAGCTCCGCCCGGCCTTCGCCAAGGACGGCACCATCACCGCCGGCACCTCCTCGCAGATCTCCGACGGCGCCGCCGCCGTCGTCGTGATGAGCAAGGCCAAGGCCGAGGAGCTGGGCCTGGAGTGGATCGCCGAGATCGGCGCCCACGGCAACGTGGCGGGCCCGGACAACTCGCTGCAGTCGCAGCCGTCCAACGCGATCCTGCACGCCCTCAAGAAGGAGGGCCTGACCGTCGACGATCTCGACCTGATCGAGATCAACGAGGCCTTCGCCGCGGTCGCCGTGCAGTCAATGAAGGACCTCGGCGTTACCCCCGAGAAGGTGAACGTCAACGGCGGCGCCATCGCGCTCGGTCACCCCATCGGCATGTCCGGCGCCCGCGTGGTGCTGCACCTGGCCCTGGAGCTCAAGCGGCGCGGTGGCGGCGTCGGCGCGGCCGCCCTGTGCGGCGGCGGCGGTCAGGGCGACGCGCTGATCGTCCGCGTCGCGGGCAAGTAAGTCACCTCGGCAAGGTCAGGCAAGGAGCTCTGCACATGGTGGACGTCCCCGCTCTGGTCACCCAGGCACGGGAGGGCAGGCCGCGGGCCGTGGCCCGGCTGATCTCGCTCGTGGAGGGGGCGTCCCCGCAGCTGCGCGAGGTCATGGCGACGCTCGCGCCGCTCACCGGCGGCGCGTACGTGGTGGGCCTGACGGGCTCGCCCGGCGTCGGCAAGTCCACGTCGACGTCCGCGCTGGTCTCCGCCTACCGGCGGGCGGGCAAGCGGGTCGGCGTCCTGGCCGTCGACCCGTCCTCGCCGTTCAGCGGCGGGGCGCTCCTGGGCGACCGGGTCCGGATGTCGGAGCACGCCTCCGACCCGGGCGTCTACATCCGCTCCATGGCGACCCGCGGTCACCTGGGCGGCCTCGCCTGGTCCGCCCCGCAGGCCATCCGCGTCCTGGACGCGGCCGGCTGCGAGGTGATCCTCGTGGAGACCGTGGGCGTCGGGCAGTCGGAGGTGGAGATCGCCTCCCAGGCCGACACCTCGGTCGTGCTGCTCGCGCCGGGCATGGGCGACGGGATCCAGGCCGCGAAGGCGGGCATCCTGGAGATCGGCGACGTGTACGTGGTGAACAAGGCCGACCGGGACGGCGCGGACGCCACCGCCCGCGAGCTCAACCACATGCTGGGCCTGGGCGAGGCGCGTGGCCCGGGCGACTGGCGGCCGCCGATCGTGAAGACGGTCGCGGCGCGCGGCGAGGGCATCGACGAGGTCGTGGAGGCCCTGGAGAAGCACCGCGCCTGGATGGAGGAGCACGGGGTCCTGGCGGAGCGCCGTCGGGCCCGTGCCGCGCGCGAGGTCGAGACCATCGCGGTCACGGCCCTGCGGGAGCGGATCGGCGATCTGCACGGCGACCGGCGTCTGGACGCGCTCGCGGAGCGGATCGTGGCGGGCGACCTCGACCCGTACGCGGCCTCGGACGAGCTGGTCGCGAGCCTGACGGGCAACTGAGCGGCGTACGGCGCCCCAGGGACGAATCAGGGCCTCACCGGGACGACCGGTGAGGCCCTACTTCGTCAGGTCCGCCGGGTGCGGCCGCCGCTACGGCTTGCCGCGCCGGCCGCGCAGCTGGTCCGCGACCGGCTTCAGGGAATCGCGCAGATCGCCGAGCGCGTCCGGGCCGATCTGGTCGATGAAGTGCTTGCGCACCGACTCGACGTGGTGCGGGGCGACCTTGTGCATGGTCTCCATGCCCGCGTCGGTCAGCACGGCGTACAGGCCGCGGCGGTCGGACTCGCAGTTCTCACGCCGGACGAGTCCGGCGTTCTCCATGCGGGTGATCTGGTGCGAGAGCCGGCTCTTCGACTGGAGCGTGGCCGCGGCCAGATCGCTCATGCGCAGCCGCCGTTCGGCCGACTCCGAGAGGTTCACGAGGATCTCGTAGTCGTTCATGGTCAGTCCGAAGGGCTGGAGGTCCCGCTCCAGCTGGTACGTCAGCATCCTCTGGACGTCCAGGAATGTGCGCCACGCACACTGCTCGGCGTCGGTGAGCCACGGGGTGGCGGTCTCGGTCTCCATATATGGATTCTACCTAAGAAGTTGAATACTTGACGAAGTCTGGGAGCGTGCGTTCGAAGACGTCACCCTCCGCAGACTACCGCTCACAGACCGAAGCGACGCTGGAGGTCGCCGAGCTGGCCGGGAAGGCGCGGTACCGAGCCTTGCACAGACTGGCCGGAACCGGGCGATCCATGGCCCCCCGGTACACCCGGCTGGGCCGGTGGGCCGCCGATCGCGCGGTCCGCCATGAGGATCTCCGTCGACTGGAGGAGGACCGTCCCCGCCCCCACGAACTCGAACTGGTGCTCCTCGCCCGAGGTGCCGCCGATGCCCGT
Organism: Streptomyces sp. NPDC088553; assembly: GCF_044752965.1. Classification (NCBI taxonomy): domain Bacteria; kingdom Bacillati; phylum Actinomycetota; class Actinomycetes; order Kitasatosporales; family Streptomycetaceae; genus Streptomyces; species Streptomyces sp. NPDC088553. Next base: position 411,602 of record NZ_JBIVMG010000007.1, read on the forward strand.
CAGCGCGCGGACGCCGCCCATCACGCCCGTCATGTAGCCGTGGTCGTAGTGATGGCACGGCGAGGGGCAGTCCGCCCAGCCGACCAGGGCCTGCGGGTCCACCCGCATCGGCGGCTCCATGAAGACCACCGGGCCGTTCGACGCGGCCACGAACTTGCCCGTGCCGATCAGCGTCACGAAGCCCGGCACGATCGACTGCTTCAGCGCGAGCGTCGGCTGGTAGGCGAGCAGATTGCCGGAACGGATCGTCAGATTGCCCTCGTCCAGGTCGAACGAGTTCACGTCGAAGGCCCGGTCCGCCAGCAGCATCTTCCCGCTGCCCTCGGCCACCACCCAGTCGCTCGCGTGCAGCGGCGAGTGGAACGACGTCCGGACCAGCCGGTCCAGCCGCCCGTGCCCGATGCCGTTGAACTCGATCCGCCCGTAGTAGGCGATCATCTTCCCCTTCTGCAGGAACCACTGGGAGCCCTTGAGCTCCACGCAGAAGGTGTACGGGTTCACGTTGTCGTCCGACGGCAGGGTCATCGGGTCGTGGATCACGGGACCGGTCACAGCTTTTCCTCCGAGGCCTGCACGTACACCGCACCGCTGCCGCTCAGCTCCAGCTGGAACGCCTCGCCCGAGCCGCGCCCCACCATGTCGCGCCAGCCGAGCGCGGTGGAGAGCTTGTTCCGTACGTCGCCGTGGTGGGCCACGTACGCCTGCGGGTCCACATGGACCGGGCGGCCCGGGGTGATCGGCAGCTCGATGACGCCGCCGTGTGCCATGACGGCCACCGCGCCGTGGCCCTTCAGGGTGGTGGTGAAGAGGCCCTGGCCGGTCACCTGGCCGCGGACCATGCCCATGACCCCGCCCTGCGAGCCCATGAACATGGTGCCCTGCTCCAGGGTGCCGTCGAAGGCGAGGAGCCGGTCGGCCTCCACGTACAGGGTGTCGCCGGTCAGCCCGATCACCTGGATGTGGTGACCGCCGTGCCCGAACATCACCGTGCCGTTGCCCTCGACGGTCATCAGCGGCGTCGCCTCGCCGGCCACCCGGCGGCCGATCATCGACATCACGCCGCCCTGACCGCCCGCCGTGTTCGGCGTGAAAGTGACGTCGCCGCGGTACGCGAGCATCGCGCCGCGCTGGCTGAACATCCGCTGCCCGGGGACGACGGTCGCCTCGACCATCTTCGAGTTGATCTCGCGGAACGGCATCAGACGTCGCCCCCGATCGTGTTCCGCTCGCTCGGCTGGACGTACACGAGGCCGTCCCCCTCGAAGCGGATCTGGAAGGCCTCGCCGCCGCCCTCGCCCATGAAGGTGCGGAAGGTCACACCCGACTGGAAGTGCTGCTGGAGGTTGCCCTGGTGGGCGATGTACGCGCCGGGGTCGACCTGGAGCGGGTACTGCGGCGTCACCCGCAGCACCACCGCCGGGCCGTCGGACATGATCGCGGCCTGGCCGGTGCCCTCGACGGTCGTGGTGAAGAGGCCGTTGCCGGTGGCCCCGCCGCGCAGGCCGGTGAAGGTGGTGCCGGTGCGCAGCCCCGCGTCGGTGCAGAGCAGATTGCTCGCCTCGACCCAGAGCTTGTCGCCGTGGAGCGAGACGAGGTTGATCTCGGAGGCCCGGTCGGCGAACCAGCAGGTCCCCTGGCCGCGTACCTCCATCACCTCCATCTGCTCACCCGTGAGCCGGCGGGTGACCATGCCGCGCAGGCCCTCACCGCCGCCGCTCATCTTCTTGAACGCCATCTGGCCGTCGTAGGCGACCATCGAGCCGTTCTTCGCCTTGACGGCGTCGCCGGTCATGGAGACGGCGAGCACCTTGCTGCCCTGGAGTCGGAACGTTGCCACCAGCTGAAGGTACTGGGGACCCGGATAAAGAGACAGCAAAGTCGGCGTGCACAATGGACGGGCCCTTGTGCATCCGTTCACAAGATCGAACGAAGGTGACCCCCTCCGTGGACATCAAGACCGCTTCCTCCCTCCACCGGCTCCGGCTCGTCTCCGCGCCGGAGGCCGTCTCGTTCCTGCTCCTGCTGGTCTGCTCGGTGCTCAAGCGGACGACGGACTTCAACGCGGTGCCGGTCATGGGTGCGATCCACGGCGTGCTGTTCATCCTCTACGTCCTGTTCTGGCTGGACGCCTGGAACCGGACCAAGTGGAGCTTCGGGACCGCCGCCCTCTACTTCGTCCTCTCCGTCCTGCCCCTGGGCGGCTTCTACGCCGAGCGGAAGCTCAAGGGCGAGGCCGAGAACGCGGTCATCGCCTCCCGCGCCCGCGCCGCGGCCGCCGAAGGCGCGGTGAAGGCGTGATCGTCGCGTTCTCGGTCACCCCGCTGGGCGTGGGGGAGGAGGTCGGCGAGTACGTCGCCGACGCCGTCCGGGTCGTCCGCGATTCCGGGCTCCCGCACCGCACCGACGCGATGTTCACGAGCGTCGAAGGCGACTGGGACGAGGTGATGGACGTCGTGAAGCGTGCCGTCGCCGCCGTCGAGGCTCGCGCGCCGCGCGTCTCGGTCGTCATGAAGGCCGACATCCGGCCGGGCGTGACGGACGGTCTGACCTCGAAGGTCGAGACCGTGGAGCGCCACCTCGGCGCCTGACGTCCGCCGGACGAACCCGGGAAGCCCCCGGCCCCGACGAGGGGCCGGGGGCTTCTTCGTGGCCGCTGGTTGAGCGACTGCTCAAAATCGGCTACCTTCACTCGCGGGCAGTTTTGAGCGGTCGCTCAAAATGCCGGATGAGCTGGGAGAACGGTGATGGGTCTCTACATCGAGACGCGCGTGCGCGCGGACCTGGAGACGCTCTGGGAACGCACGCAGGAACCCGGCCGGCACCAGCGGTGGGACCTGCGGTTCACGGAGATCGCGTACCTTCCGCGGGCCGAGGGCGAGCCGCGGCACTTCCGGTACGCGACGCGCGTCCTGCCCTTCCTGGTCGTCGCCGGCACCGGTGTCTCCGCGGGGGAGCGCCACCGGGCCGGCGGCGACCGGGTCTCGGCCCTCCGTTTCGCCTCCCCGCACCCGCTGTCGCTGCTCGCCGAGGGCAGCGGCTACTGGAGGTACGTCCCCACGGCCGACGGCGTCCGCTTCCTCACCGGCTACGACTACCGGCCCCGCTGGGGCCGCCCCGGCCGCCTCGCCGACCGGCTCGTGTTCCGGCCCCTCATGGGCTGGGCCACCGCCTGGTCCTTCGACCGGCTGCGGCTCTGGTGCGAGCGGGGCATCACCCCGGAGCGCTCCCGGAACCGCTGGCTGCTCGAACTCCTCGCCCGGACGCTGCTCGTGGCCGCGCCGTGGGCGGCCACCGCGCTGCCGCTGGGGCTCGTGTCGCCCGCCGCCGTGCCGCTCACCGTCCTCGGGCTCGCCCTCGCCGTGCTCGTACCGCCCTCGCCGCGCACCCCCGCGGCCCGGCGCTGTCTGCGCACCCCGCCCGCCCGCACCCGGGAGCCCCGGCTCCTCGCCGCCCTGGAGCAGCTGTGACCGCGACCGTGTCCTCCACCGCGCCCTCCATCTTCCGTACGGCCATGGGGGACGCGGCCTTCGAGCGCCTGCACCCCGAGCTCCGGCGGCGCTTCTCCGTCGGGCTCGCGAGCGGGGAGCTCTGCGTCGGGCGGGGTGTCATGGACCGGATCTGGCACGGCCGGGCGCTCGTGAAGCCGTTCCTCGCGGTCGGCGGACTGCGGAACATCCTGCTGCCCCGCACCGGCCGCGACGTGCCCTTCACCATCGAGAACGTGCCGTACGCGGACTCGTACGGGCGTGAGACCGTCACCTTCGTCCGGACCTTCGACCTGCCCGGCGGGCCCCGGCGCTTCGACGCCACCATGGTCCACAGCCCCGAGCGGGACTGCGTCCTCGACTACCTCGGCACGCACCAGCACCTCGCCAGCGATCTGCACCTCTCCGCCGAGCCGGACGGCTCGCTGCTCATCCGCTCCGGCGAGCACCGGTTCCGCGAGGGCCCGCTGGACGTGCGCGTCCCGGAACTGATCGGCGGCCGGGCCGAGGTGCGCGAGTCCTTCGACGAGCGCACCGGCCGCTTCCACGTCGACGTCCGGGTGGAGAACAGGTACGTCGGTCCCGTCTTCGGTTACGAGGGTTCGTTCGTCGCCGAGTACATGGACCTACGATCCCGGGGGGTGCGCGCGGGGCTGCGCCCGGTGCGCGAGGAGGTACGGGCATGAGCGGGGACGTGAAGGACCGGAGGGCGGGGGAGTCCCGGGGGCAGGACTCGCGCAGCCAGGGGACCCGGGAGAAGCTGCTCGCGGGCGCCCTGCGGACCCTCGTCGAGCAGGGCATCACCAAGGCCTCCGCCCGCGCCGTCGCGGCCGCCGCGGGCGTGAACCAGGCCCTCGTCTTCTACCACTTCGGGTCCGTCGACGAGCTGCTCGCCGAGGCCTGCCGGTACGGCGCCGAGCAGCGGGTCGCCCGGCACCGCGAGCGGCTCGCCGCGGTCGGCAGCCTCACCGAGCTGCTCGCCTTCGGGCGCGAGCTGCACGAGGAGGAGCGGGCGGCCGGCCATGTCGCCTTCCTCGGGCAGCTGCTCGCCGGCGCGCAGGCGCACCCCCGGCTGGTGCCGGCCACGGTCGCCGGTCTCGACCTGTGGATCACCGAGATCGAGCAGGTGCTCGTCCGGGTCCTGGCGGGGACCCCGCTCGCCGAGTTCACCGACCCCGCCGGGCTCGCCCGCGCGGTCGGCGCCTCCTTCGTCGGCCTCGAACTGTACGAGGGCGTCGACCCGGCGGGCGCCGAGGCCGCCTTCGCTGCCCTGGAGCAGCTGGGCGCCCTGATGGCAGCCGTGGAGGAGCTGAACCCCGTCGCCAGAAAGGCCGTCACGTACACGCTCCGGCGGCAGAGCGGCCGTACGCGCTAGACCAACCCACTCGGACTACTCCAGTCGACACGCCGATCGTTTGCCCCTTTCGTTGGGGTATCGACCCGTTCGACGACCGCTGGAGGCACCGTGGGGCCGGGAGGCTACGACTACGAGACCTACAGCCGACTCGCCGGTCCGCTCGCGGAACCGGACCCGGTGGCCTACCGGGTGCGGTACCGAAGCCTGCTCTCGAAGGAACCGCACCGGATACGCGCCGTCCTCCTGATGACCCTCGCGCCGGCCCTCTCGGCGCTGCTGCTCGCCTATCTCGTCTGGCCCAGCCACCGGACCGTCCGCGAGGGCGGCGACCCCCGGCTCGTCCACCTCGACACCGTGATGCTCGTGTTGATCGGGCTCATCTGCTTCTTCATGCTGGTGAACGTCACGGCGATCGCCCACGCGACCATGGTCGCCCGCGACCCGATACCCGTGCACGCCGAGAAGGGCACCCGCGTCGCCTTCCTCACCACGTACGTCCCGGGCAAGGAGCCGCTCGCCATGGTCCGCGGCACCCTGGAGGGCGCCACCCGGCTGCGGCACGACGGCCTCCTCGACGTGTGGCTCCTCGACGAGGGCGACTCCGCCGAGGCCAAGGCGCTCTGCGCCGAGCTGGGCGTACGCCACTTCACCCGGGCCGGCGTCCCCGAGTGGAACCGCGAGAAGGGCGTACACAAGGCGCGGACCAAACACGGCAACTACAACGCCTGGCTCGCCATGCACGGCGACGCGTACGACTACTTCGCCTCCGTCGACACCGACCACGTCCCGCTCCCCGGCTTCCTGGAGCGGATGCTCGGCTACTTCCGCGACCCCGACATCGCCTTCGTCGTCGGACCGCAGGTGTACGGCAACTACACCGGCGTCGTCACCAAGGCCGCCGAGTCCCAGCAGTTCCTCTTCCACGCCCTCATCCAGCGCGCCGGGAACCGCTACCACGCCCCCATGTTCGTCGGCACGAACAACGTCGTCCGGATCTCCGCCCTCAAGCAGGTCGGAGGCCTGTACGACTCCGTCACCGAGGACATGGCCACCGGCTTCGAACTGCACCGCAGGAAGAACCCGCGCACCGGCCGCTACTGGCGCTCCGTCTACACCCCCGACGTCCTCGCCGTCGGCGAGGGCCCGGTCTCCTGGACGGACTTCTTCGCCCAGCAGCTCCGCTGGTCCCGCGGCACGTACGAGACGATCGTCAAGCAGTACTGGAAGGCGCCCTTCCGCACCCCGCCGGGCCGCTTCCTCAACTACACCCTGATGCTCGCCTACTACCCGATGACCGCGGTCAACTGGCTCCTCGGCATCCTCAGCTGCGTCCTCTATCTCTGGTTCGGCGCCTCCGGCACCCAGGTCTCCACCTCGGTGTGGCTGATGATCTACAGCGACGCCGTCGCCCTCCAGATCGGCCTCTACCTCTGGAACCGGCGGCACAACGTCTCGCCCCACGAACCCGAGGGCTCCGGCGGCCTCGCCGGCATGGCGATGTCCGCGCTCTCCGCCCCGATCTACCTCGCGTCCCTCGGCTCGGCGGTCCTCCGCACCCGCGGCCGCTTCGTCGTCACCCCCAAGGGCGGTGAGGTCAGCCCTGACCGGATCCTGACCTTCCGTATCCATCTCGCCTGGGCGGCGGTCCTCGTCGCCTCGCTCGCCGCCTCCGTCCCCTTCGGGCACACCCACGCGGCCATGCGCACCTGGGCGGTCCTCGCCCTGCTCATCGCGCTCGCGCCGGTCACCCTCCGGGCCTTCACGGCCCTCGGGGAACGGCGCGCGCGCCGCGTCCGCGCCGAGGCCCGCGCCCGTGTCCGGGCCCGCGGCACGGCGGCCGCCCGCGAAGGGGTCGAGGTCGTCACGGCGGCCGCCCCGCCGCAGCCGGCCGCCCCCGGCAGCCCCGCCCCCACGACGAGCGGAGGGAACTGAGCCATGGCCCACCGGCCGTCGAAGAAGTTCAGGAAGACCCTTCTCGGCAGCGCGGCGGTACTGATCCTCGCGGCGCTCAACGCCCCTGCCGCCGTCTCCTTCGCCGAGGAGAAGTACCACGCGTACAAGATCGCCCAGCCCGGCTACCAGCGGCGGTTCGGCTCCTGGACCGAGGTCGCGGTCCCAGGCGAGTACCGGATCAACGCCATCCACGCGGCTCTGCTGCACACCGGCAAGGTGCTGCTGATCGCCGGCTCCGGCAACAGCCAGAAGAACTTCGACGCGGGGACCTTCGAGACCGTCCTCTGGGACCCCGTCAAGAACACCTTCAAGAAGATCCCCACCCCCGTGGACTTCTTCTGCTCCGGCCACACCCAGCTCCCCGACGGCCGGCTGCTCGTCGCCGGCGGCACCGCGCGGTACGAGATCCTCGACGGCGAGGTCAAGAGGGCCGGCGGCGGCATGCGGGTCAAGAACGAGAGCCCCGACAAGGCGGTCACCCTCAAGAAGGGCACCGTCTTCCGCTCGCCTTCCGGGGTCGAGTACGTCTCCACGTCCGACGTCACCGTCCCCAAGGCCACCCGCGCGTTCGAGATCTCGTACTTCGCGAGCGGCCAGATGAAGCCGTGGAAGACCAAGGTCACCGCCTCCGAGGCCCGGGTCTTCGTCGAGGCCCGCGAGGAGGGCCCGCAGGCCCTCACCACCGAGGCCGCGCAGTACGAGGTCGTCGGGCTCAAGGGCGACGCCGCCGACGACGTCTACGGCCTCGCGCAGAAGCTCACCACCGAGAAGCAGGACTTCCAGGGCATCAAGGGCGCCTACGAGTTCGACCCGAAGGCCGAGAGGTACATCCCGGTCGCCCCCATGAAGGACGCCCGCTGGTACCCCACCCTCGTCACCCTCCAGGACGGCAAGGTCCTCGCCGTCTCCGGACTCAACGACGTCGGCGACGTCGTCCCCGGCGACAACGAGATCTACGACCCCGCGACCAAGAAGTGGTCCAAGGGCCCCTTCCGCTACTTCCCCACCTACCCGTCCCTCTTCCTCACCCAGGGCGGCAAGCTCCTCTACACCGGCTCCAACGCCGGCTACGGCCCCGCGGAGAAGGGCCGCGAACCGGGCCTGTGGGACCTGAGGAAGAACTCCTTCACCAAGCTCGGCGGGCTCACCGACCCCGACCAGCTGGAGACGTCCGCCTCCCTGCTCCTGCCCCCCGCCCAGCACCAGAAGGTCATGGTCCTCGGCGGCGGCGGGGTCGGCGAGTCGGCCAGATCGACCGCCCGCACCTCGATCATCGACGTGTCGGAGGACGGCCCCGTCTTCACCGACGGGCCGGCGCTCCCGCAGGGCACCCGCTACCTCAGCAGCGTCCTGCTGCCCGACGACACCGTCCTCACCACCGGCGGCTCCAGGGACTACCGGGGCCGCGGCGGCAGCGACATCCTCAAGGCGCAGTTCTACGACCCGAGGAGCAATGCCTTCACCGCGGCCGCCGCACCCACCGTCGGCCGCAACTACCACTCCGAGGCGCTGCTGCTGCCCGACGGCCGGGTCGCCACCTTCGGCTCCGACCCGCTCTTCGACGACAAGGACAACACCCGGCTCGGCACCTTCGAGCAGCGCGTCGAGGTCTTCACCCCGCCCTACCTCCACAGGGCCGGCGCCGACCGGCCCGTCCTGGGGGAGGGGCCGCAGGAACTCGACCAGAACGGCCGCGCCACCTTCAAGACCAGGGACGCGGGCCGGATCGTCAAGGCCCGGCTCATGCGGCCCAGCGCCGTCACCCACACCACCGACGTCGAACAGCGCTCGGTGGAGCTCGGCCTGACGAGGAGCCAGAACGGGACGACGGTCACCGTCGACGTACCGGAGGACCGGACCCTCGTACCGCCCGGCTGGTACATGCTCTTCGTCACCGACGTGGACGGCATCCCGTCCGAGGCGAAGTGGATCCAGGTGGGCTGAGTCCGCTTCCCCGGCGGCCTACGACTTCGCCCTGCGCGCCAGGCCCAGGGCGTAGTCCGGCCACCACGTACCGGCGGCCGGGCCGCCCCGGCACGGGCCGTCCGAGTCGCCGGGGCGCTTGACCCACAGATACGCGTCGACCAGGTCGTCCCCGGTCCGGTCCGTCGGCGGTACGCCGAGGGCACGGCCCGGCGGATTGCACCAGGCCTCCGCCCGGTCGCCCGGGAGCGGGCCGTCGCCGTTCCGGCTGGTGTCCACGGTGAAGTGGGCGCCGCCGAGCAGCCCCGACAGCGTCGCGCCGAAGCGCCGCACGGCGTCGTTCGTCTGGAAGTTGGAGACGTTCAGCGAGAAGCCGTCCGCGCGGGCCACCCCCGCCCGGCGCAGCGGCTCCACCAGCTTGCCCGGATCGTCGATCCACGCCGGGTTGCCGGCGTCCAGATAGACCCGCGTCCGGGGCTGCCGCTTGAGCCGCTCGATGGCCTCGGCGAGCAGCTGGTACCGCTCGTGGTGGTACTGGGCCGGGGTGCAGCCGTCCACGATGTGCGGCACCGCGTCCGGCTCCAGGACGACGATCGCCGAGGCCTCCCCGAGCGCGGTGGCGAAGGAGTCGATCCAGGTCCGGTACGCCTCCGCGTCGTGCGAGCCGCCCGCCGAGTACATGCCGCAGTCGCGGTGCGGGATGTTGTACGCGACGAACACGGCCGTACGGTTCTCCGCCGCCGCTCCCCGCGCCGCGCGGGTGATCTCCGGCACGGGATCGTCCCCGGCCGGCCAGTCCGCGACCGGCCGGTCCGCGATCCGCTTGAGGACCCGGGCGTCCTCGGTCCTGCCCTGCGCCTCGTACTGACGCACCTGCCGGGCCGCGTCGCTCTCCGGGTCGACCCAGAACGGCGAGCCGCCGGCCGGGGACGCGCTCTCGCCGCGCGTGGACGGCGGCCCGACGGGGCCCTTCGGGGGCGCGTCCTCGCCGCAGCCGGCCAGGAGCAGCGCGGAGACGAGGGTCAGGGACAGGGCGGCGACGGTGGCGGTGCGGCGGGACATCCGGCCCCCAGGGTCGGGTACGGCGGGCACGGCGCGTACGGGGACGAAGCGGGGCCATCCTGGCATGACGGTCAGTCGGTTCCGGGCTGCGACACCGCGATCCCCAGCGGCGTCCGCTCGTACAGCACCTGGTGGCCGTACCGCCGGGAGGTCAACAGCCCCGCGTCCCGCAGCACCGACAGATGCGAGGAGACCGAGGACGGGGCCAGGCCCAGCCGGTGCGCGAGCGCCGTCGTCCCGGCCGGCTCGTCCAGGGCGCACAGCACGTCCGCCCGCGCCCGGCCGAGGAGCCGGGCGAGCGCCTCCGGCGTACGGTCCCGGGGCTCCGCCCACAGCCCGCCGATCCCGCGCGCCGGGTACACGACCGTCGGCTGCCACGGCGGATCGAAACCGCTCACCACGTCCGGCCAGGTGAACACCGACGGCATCAGGACGAGCCCCCGCCCCTCCAGCGGACGCACATGCTCACCGCGGTAGGAGTCGACCCTCAGCGTGGAGGTCTCCGCGGCCCAGTCGAAGGCCGGGTGCAGCTCGGCGAGGAGCCGTTCGAGGCCACCGTCCGCGAGCCGCCGCGAGTGGTACGCCACGTCGGCCTCCAGGAGCGCCCGCAGCCGGGGCCACTCGGGCGCGATCAGCGCCTCCCACGCGGCCTGGAGCAGATCGGCGAGCCGCCCCACCGCCCCGGCGGGATCCGCGAGCAGCCGCCGCCCCTCGGCCGTCGCGGCCGCCCCCGGGGTGTCCGCGAGCGCCCGCTCGAAGTCGTCGAGGGCGAGCGCCGGATCGGTCTCCCGTACCGCGGCGATCTCGTCCTCGAACGCGGCGGCGGGCCCCAGCGGCGGCGGATAGAGGAAGTCCGGGCTGTGCCCGTGCAACGGCATCAGCAGATGCAGCGGCCCGAGGTCGAGCTCCCGCGCGGCGGACGCGATCCGCCGCATCCACGGCAGGTGGTAGCCCTGCTTGCCGGGCCGGGCGAGGACCCGCACGGCGGAGTGGGTCTCCCAGAGCGGGGAGATCGCGAACCGGATCCGCAGGGTGTCCGCCTCCCCGAAACGCAGGTGGTACGGCATGGTCGCCCCCGCCTTCGTCCGGAAGATTCGTCTGGACCCGAAAGTCTAGGGCGGGCCGGGGCTCCGACGGCACGCTGCGGGACATGCCGAAGCACGACGACCCCACCACCGCGCCGCCCGGAACCGGACCGGAGCCGACCGCCGCCGCGCCCCTGCCTCCGCCCCCGCCCGGTCCGGTGTCCGCCGGCCCCGCGCAGGCCGACCCCGTGTCCGCCCCCGCCGGACCCGGTTACCGGGCCGTCTTCCGGGTGCGGGAGTTCCGGGTCGTCTTCGTGGCGCATCTCTTCTCCCTGCTCGGGGTCGTCGTCAGCGAGCTCGCGCTCACCGTGCTCGTCTACGACCTCACCCGCTCCCCATTGCTCTCCTCCCTCACCTTCGCCCTCGGCTTCCTCCCCTACCTCGTCGGCGGCACCCTGCTCGCCGGGCTCACCGACCGGCTCCCGCCCCGCCGGATCCTCGTGGTCTGCGACCTCTTCTGCGCCGGCTGCGTCGCGCTCATGGTCGTCCCCGCCACCCCCGTCGCCGTCCTGCTCGCACTGCGCTGCGCCATCGCCGTCGTCTCGCCCGTCTTCAACGGCACCCGCATGGCGACCCTCGCCGACATCCTCGGCGAGGGCGACCTCTTCGTCCTCGGCCGCTCCCTGCTGCGGATCGTCTCCCAGAGCGCCCTCCTCACCGGCTTCGCCGTCGGCGGCGTGCTGCTCACCGTCGTCCCGCCGCGCGGCGCCCTCGCCGTCACCGCCACCACCTTCCTCGTCTCCGCGCTGCTGCTCCGGCTCGGCACCGTCCGCCGCCCCGCCCGGGCGTCCGGGTCCGCGGACAGCGGGCTCGCCGGCACCTGGGCGGTGCTGCGGAACCGGCGGGTGCGGGCCCTGATGCTGATGTTCTGGATGCCGCCGCTCTTCGCCGTCGTCCCCGAGGCGCTCGCCGCCCCCTACGCCGACGAGATCGGGGTCTCCACCGCCGCCCTGGGGCTCCTCATGTGCGCGCTGCCCGTCGGCACCATCGCGGGCGAGCTGTTCGCCGGATCGTTCCTCTCCGCCGCGACCCGCTCCCGGATCGTGCTGCCGCTCGCCGTCACCGGGGTGCTGCCCTACCTCCTGTACGTCCCCGAGCCCGGCGTCGCCCTGGCGGCCGTCGCGCTCTTCCTGGCGGGCGCCACCGGCGCGTACACGCTCGGTCTCGACGCCTGGTTCGTCGCCGCCGTCCCCGAGGAGCAGCGGGGGCGGGCCATGACCCTGATGAGCGCGGGCATGATGACCGTCCAGGGCATCGGCATGGCGGGGGCCGGGATCGCGGCCGAGTTCGCCCCCGTGCACGTGGTCGTCGCGGGCACGGGCGTCCTCGGCACGGTCTGTCTCCTCGTGGCCGCCGCCGAGCTGCGGGCGGCCGGGGCGGCGGGGGAGTCGGGCCCGGTCGGGTCGGCCGGCGACCGAAAGGCGAGACGGGGCTGACCGGCATATGACCAGTCGGTAAGGTCGACGCGTGCCGAAGCCGCTCAGTCTCCCCTTCGACCCCATCGCCCGCGCCGACGAACTCTGGCAGAAGCGCTGGGGGCCGGTCCCCTCGATGGCCGCGATCACCTCGATCATGCGCGCCCATCAGATCCTCCTCGCGGAGGTCGACGCCGTCGTGAAGCCGTACGGGCTGACCTTCGCGCGGTACGAGGCCCTGGTGCTGCTCACCTTCTCGAAGGCCGGCGAGCTGCCGATGTCCAAGATCGGCGAGCGGCTGATGGTCCACCCCACGTCCGTGACGAACACGGTGGACCGGCTCGTGAAGTCCGGGCTCGTCGACAAGCGGCCCAACCCGAACGACGGCCGCGGAACGCTCGCCTCCATCACGGAGAAGGGCCGCGAGGTGGTCGAGGCGGCCACCCGCGACCTGATGGAGATGGAGTTCGGGCTCAGCGCGTACGACGCGGAGGAGTGCGCCGAGATCTTCGCGATGCTGCGCCCGCTGCGGGTCGCGGCGGACGACTTCGAGGAGAAGTAGCCCCTCGCGCCGCGAGGGCCGACCCGCGCGAAGATCGCCCGGAACGTGCCGTTACGCTCGACGGCATGAAATCCAGCGTGCTGACCCGTTACCGCGTCATGGCGTACATCACCGCCGTCATGCTGCTCGTGCTGTGCACCTGCATGGTCTTCAAGTACGGGTTCGACATGGGCGAGGACGTGACCTTCGCGGTCTCCCAGGCCCACGGTGTCCTCTACATCATCTACCTCGTCTTCGCCTTCGACCTGGGCTCCAAGGCCCGCTGGCCGTTCGGGAAGCTGCTCTGGGTCCTGGTCTCGGGCACCATCCCGTTCGCCGCGTTCTTCGTCGAGCGCAAGGTCGTCGCCGAGACGCTGCCGCTGATCAGCGGCGCGCGGCCGGAGCCGGTCAAGGCCTGACATGGACCCCCGCACTGATGTGCGGGGGTTTCCCATCGACATTTACTAGGACGTCCTAGTAAATTCGAAGCATGGACGCTGACGCCATCGAGGAAGGCCGCCGTCGCTGGCAGGCCCGTTACGACAAGGCCCGCAAGCGGGACGCCGACTTCACCACGCTCTCCGGCGACGCCGTCGAGCCCGTCTACGGGCCCCGGCCAGGCGACACCTACGAGGGCTTCGAACGCATCGGCTGGCCCGGCGAGTACCCGTACACCCGGGGGCTCCACGCCACCGGCTACCGCGGCCGGACCTGGACCATCCGCCAGTTCGCCGGCTTCGGCAACGCCGAGCAGACCAACGAGCGCTACAAGATGATCCTGGCCGCCGGCGGAGGTGGCCTCTCCGTCGCCTTCGACATGCCCACCCTCATGGGCCGGGACTCCGACGACCCCCGCGCCCTCGGCGAGGTCGGCCACTGCGGTGTCGCCATCGACTCCGCCGCCGACATGGAGGTCCTCTTCAAGGACATCCCGCTCGGGGACGTCACCACCTCGATGACGATCTCCGGCCCCGCCGTGCCCGTCTTCTGCATGTACCTGGTCGCCGCCGAGCGGCAGGGCGTCGACCCGGCCGTGCTCAACGGCACGCTCCAGACCGACATCTTCAAGGAGTACATCGCGCAGAAGGAGTGGCTCTTCGAGCCCGAGCCCCATCTGCGCCTCATCGGCGACCTGATGGAGCACTGCGCGCAGGGCATCCCCGCGTACAAGCCGCTCTCCGTCTCCGGCTACCACATCCGCGAGGCCGGGGCGACGGCCGCGCAGGAGCTCGCGTACACCCTCGCCGACGGCTTCGGATACGTCGAGCTCGGCCTCAGCCGCGGCCTCGACGTGGATGTCTTCGCCCCCGGCCTGTCCTTCTTCTTCGACGCCCACCTCGACTTCTTCGAGGAGATCGCCAAGTTCCGCGCCGCCCGCCGGATCTGGGCGCGCTGGATGAAGGAGGTCTACGGCGCCACGACCGACAAGGCCCAGTGGCTCCGCTTCCACACCCAGACCGCCGGTGTCTCCCTCACCGCCCAGCAGCCGTACAACAACGTCGTACGGACCGCCGTGGAGGCCCTCTCCGCCGTCCTCGGCGGCACCAACTCCCTCCACACCAACGCCCTCGACGAGACCCTCGCGCTCCCCAGCGAGCAGGCCGCCGAGATCGCGCTCCGCACCCAGCAGGTGCTGATGGAGGAGACCGGCGTCGCCAACGTCGCCGACCCGCTGGGCGGCTCCTGGTACGTCGAGCAGCTCACCGACCGCATCGAGGCCGACGCCGAGAAGATCTTCGACCAGATCAAGGAGCGCGGCCGCCGCGCCCACCCGGACGGTCAGCACCCGATCGGGCCGATCACCTCCGGCATCCTGCGCGGCATCGAGGACGGCTGGTTCACCGGCGAGATCGCCGAGTCCGCCTTCCAGTACCAGCGCTCCCTGGAGAAGGGCGACAAGCGGGTCGTCGGCGTCAACGTCCACCACGGCTCCGTCACCGGCGACCTGGAGATCCTCCGGGTCAGCCACGAGGTCGAGTGGGAGCAGGTCCGGGTCCTCGGCGAGCGCAAGGAGCGCCGTGACGACGCCAAGGTCCGCGCCTCGATCGACGCCATGCTGGCGGCCGCCCGGGACGGCTCGAACATGATCGCCCCGATGCTGGACGCCGTCCGCGCGGAGGCCACCCTCGGCGAGATCTGCAACGCGCTGCGGGACGAGTGGGGCGTCTACACGGAGCCCCCGGGCTTCTGACCCCTCCGCACGCCGCGCGCGGAAGGCTGACCCTTCCGCACGCCGCGCGCGCCGGCCACGTCGCGCGTCACGCCTCAGGGGCGGTACGGGAACTCCCGTACCGCCCCTGAGGCGTGCGGGCCTCAGCCGCCGGCGGCCGCCGCCGCTCCCAGACCGCCCACCAGGAGCGCCGAGAGCCGCGCCACCCACGGCTCGTCGACCGGCTCCGCGCTCACCAGCGCCCGGTGCACGACGGCGCCCGCGATCACGTCGAAGATCAGGTCGTCGGTGGCGTCCACCGCGACCGGGTCCCGGTCCGCCGGGAGTTCACCGCGCCGCTGCGCCCGCATCCGGCCCTCCAGGACGAGCCGCTTCTGCCGGTCGACGATCGAGGCCCGTATCCGCTCGCGCAGCGGCTCGTCGCGGGTCGACTCGGCCACCACCGCCATCAGGGCCGTCTTGGTCTCGGGGCGTTCGAGGAGGGCGGCGAACTGCAGGACGACGTTCTCGATGTCGGCCTGGAGGGAACCCAGGTCGGGCAGTTCGAGTTCATCGAAGAGGACGGCGACGGCGTCGACCACGAGCTCGCTCTTGTTGGCCCAGCGGCGGTACAGGGTCGTCTTGGCCACCCCGGCCCGGCCGGCCACGTCCCCCATCGTGAGCTTGGACCAACCCAGCTCGACCAGGGCCGCGCGGGTCGCCTCCAGGATGGCCGTGTCGGCCTCGGTGGAGCGGGGGCGTCCCGTACGGCTGCTGCGGTTGGTGCGGCTACACATGGACGTCGACCATACCCGCCGGTAGGTAGTGCGCCAGAGGGGCGACGTGTGAGGCAGTTCACCGTACGGATCCGGTCCGCGCCCTCCCCCCGGCTCACCCGGGAGAGTTACGCTACGACCTGTAGCGAAAGGCATTGAGCGGCCTGAGCGACAACCACGCACCGGGTGGGGACCCGGTGCACCGCACCGGGTGGGGACCCGGTGCGAACCGAAGACGAGGAACCGTGTCGCCCCACGTCTCGCACACCGGCGGGAGACGTGCGGACGGCACGGTTCAGCCATGGCTTACCGGTTACGCGCGCGGAAGGGGGAGGATGTACGTATGCAGCCCCGAAACATGTCCATGAGCGGCGTCGTCGACCTCGCCGCGGTGAAGGCGGCCGGAGAGGCCAAGGCGAAGGCGGAGCAGACGCGCGCCGCAGCCGCCCGGCAGGGTGGCCCCGCCGCCGTGCCCCCGTCCGCCCTGGTGATCGACGTCGACGAGGCGGGCTTCGAGCGCGATGTGCTCCAGCGTTCCGCCGAGGTCCCGGTCGTCCTCGACTTCTGGGCCGAGTGGTGCGAGCCCTGCAAGCAGCTGAGCCCGCTCCTGGATCGGCTCGCCGTCGAGTACAACGGCCGCTTCCTGCTCGCGAAGATCGACGTCGACGCCAACCAGATGCTGATGCAGCAGTTCGGCATCCAGGGAATTCCGGCCGTTTTCGCGGTGGTCGCCGGTCAGGCGCTGCCGCTCTTCCAGGGCGCCGTGCCCGAGGCCCAGATCCGCGAGACCCTCGACCAGCTGATCCAGATCGGCGAGGAGCGCTTCGGTCTGACCGGCATCGTCGTCGACGCGAACGGCGAGGCCCTCGACGGCGGTACGGCCACGGCCGCGCAGCCCGTCGGCCCCTACGACGCGCTCCTCGAAGCGGCCATGTCCGCGCTCGACGCGGGTGATCTGGCCGGCGCCGTCCAGGCGTACAAGAACGTGCTCGCCGACGACCCGGCCCACCCGGAGGCCAAGCTCGGTCTCGCCCAGGCCGAACTCCTCGCCCGGGTGCAGGACCTCGACCCGGCCGCGGTCCGCAAGGCCGCCGCCGACGGACCGGCCGATGTGACCGCGCAGATCGCCGCCGCCGACCTCGATCTGGTGGGCGGTCATGTGCAGGACGCCTTCGGGCGGCTCGTCGAGACCGTGCGCCGCACGGCCGGCGAGGACCGGGACGCGGCGCGGCTGCGGCTCCTGGAGCTCTTCGAGGTGATCGGCGCCGACGACCCGCGGGTCACGGCGGCCCGGCAGGCCCTGGCGCGGGTGCTGTTCTAGTCCCGTCCGGCGCGCCCGATCGTCCGACGATTTGGCAGCAGGGTGACAAAACGCGGCCGCGCTTTACCAAAACTTGGTAATCGCGGCCGCTGTTACTTGCAGTAAATCGAACCTGTGAGTCTGTCCGTATTCTTCCGGCAATCTGCCGACATTCCTCACCACGCGAACGTACCCTCCGTGCCCATTCGGCCCCGCCCCGCCATGGCGTGGTTATCCACCCGTTACTAGCCAGTAACGAACCCCCTTGTGCGGGGGCCCGGAATGGACCACGATCGGCGACGCTCGGTCCGAACCGCACCACCCCGGCAACCACCCGGGACGCGGCGAGGGTCCCCACCGGGTGGACCGGTGTTCCGGCACCGGTCGTGGACAGGGGGGTTCCCGCTCGCACCGAACGGGGCCTGTCCAATCAGGTCGCGCGCCAAGGCGCGGCCCATGGTTGTCGCTCGGGGGTGATCGCCGGTGATTCGGACGCGCAACGCGCCGCCTGATGCCTCGGCGCTCTCCTTCCCGAGGACGTAGCTCTTCTCCCATCCCAGGACGGGCCCCGCGCCCTTCCGGAGATGTACGTCCGAGAAGGAGGAATTCTCATGAAGTCCCAGGTTCGTGGCGGGACCAGATGGAAGCGGTTCGCCGTCGTCATGGTCCCGAGTGTGGCCGCGACGGCCGCGATCGGTGTCGGCCTGGCCCAGGGCGCGCTGGCCGCGTCCTTCAGCATCTCCGGCCAGGAATTCAAGGTTAAGGCCAACAGCCTCGTCGGTACGGACTTCGTCCAGTACGGCAGCGTCGACGCCGGCAAGGACCTCGAGGGCAAGGACTTCGCCGCCCCGGTGGCGGTGTCCGGCTTCTCCGAGGCCTGGATCACGAACATGTGCCAGTCGGTCGTGACGCCGAAGGTGCCGTTCATCGGTGACGTCACCCTCCGTCTGGAGGCCGGCACCGAGGCCGCCAAGACCGGCAAGGCCGAGGACAAGGTCTACGCGAAGGGCATCTACCTCGATGTCTCCGAGCTCAAGGCCGACGCCGAGTTCACCAACATCGACATCGGCATCGCCGCCGGCGACCTGCACAAGGTCAACGGCCAGCCGGTTCCGGGCAAGCCGGGCATCCAGCCCAACACCAAGGCCAACCCGTACGGCTTCGGCCAGCGCGCCGAGCAGGCGACGCTGAACAACGTGGAGCAGAAGGCGTGGGCCACCACGGCCGGCACCTTCAAGCTCCCCGACCTTCACCTGTCCCTGCACCGGGGCACCTCGAAGGAGTGCTACTAGGACTGACCGGTCCGTGAGGACCAGGTCGTCCTGAGGGTGGGGCCGCCCCGTGCGGTCCCACCCCCCCCAGGCACCCTCTCTTCAACATCTCAGCAACACCGCTTCCAGGGAGCTGTTCCATGAGCGCCGAGATCCCCGCCTCCCGCGAAGTCCCCAAGAAGGAGAACCGGTTCAAGGTCTGGCGGCAGACCCGGCCCTTCTGGGCGGGACTGTTCACCATGATCGGCGGCGTACCGATCGCCTACCTTCCGTACGGGGACATGCGGCTCGGCAATGTCACCCTCGCCATGCAGACGACCGCCGGAGCCGGCGCGCTGATCATCGGCGTCCTGCTCATCACGCTCGGTCTGACGATGTGGTTCCAGCCCATCGTCCGGGTGTTCGCGGGTGTCGCGACGATCGTCCTGGCGCTCGTCTCCATCCCGGTCTCCAACTTCGGTGGCCTGATCATCGGCTATCTGTTCGCGGTCATCGGCGGCGGCATGTCCGCCGCGTGGGCGCCCGCCCCGCCGGCCGAGGAGACCGACGAGGCAGAGGCCGACGCAGAGCACGACGGCCGGCCGGAGGCCTCCGACGAGGCCGTCCCCGCCCTCGACCCCGAGACCGAGGCCATGGTGGCGGCCGTATTCCCGGAGCAGCGCGAGGGCGCGCAGCCGCTGACCGACACGACGATCGACGCCAAGGGCGGGAGGAACAGTGCGGGGTGACGAGACTCAGTCGGCGCTCGCGAAGGAGGGCCCGCGGCACGCGGCCCCGCGCAAGTCGCTGCTGAACAGGATCCAGGGCCCCGCGGGCAAGGCGATGGCGCTGGCCGCCATGCCGACCGCGGTGTTCGTGGGCATGGGCCTCACGCCCAGGCTCGCCCTCGCCGACGAGAAGGACATCCCCTTCGCCCCCGGTCCCTGTGTGACGCGCTCCGACGAGCCGACGCAGGAGGAGACGGAGAAGCCGGCCGAGACGACGAAGCCGACGCCCTCCTCCACGCCGACCGCGACGCCTTCCGCGACCGCCACCCCCACCGCCACCGCGACCCCCACCGCCACCGGAAGCCCGGCGCCGACCGCGACGGAGACCGAGCAGGCGGCCACGCAGGCGCGGGAACAGGCGAAGACCACCGCCTCGCCGACCGCGACGCCGACCCCGACGGCCACACCCACGCCGACGAAGTCGAAGAACCCGCTCGACCCGCTGGGCGTCGGCGACGCCCTCAAGGACCTGTTCGACGGCCCGGACCCGAAGCCGACGGCAACGCCCACCACGGCGGCCCCGACGACCCAGGCACCCGCCCCGAGCGCCTCCGCCACGGCCCCCGCCGACAAGCCGGGGACCGCCGACGAGCCGGCCGCGACCACCCCGCCGAAGTCGACCGCCGCTCCGAAGGCGACCGCCGACCCGGGCGCGGAGAAGACGAAGCGGCAGATCGAGGAGGCCGCCGAGCAGGCCGGCGCGAAGGTCCAGGAACTGCCCGAGAGCGCCAAGGGCCTGGACGCCAAGAAGGACGAGTCCATACCCGACGGCGCCAAGCCGCACATCCCGTGCGCCGTGCCGGACCCCGAGGCGCTGGCGGCGGCCGAGCTGGAGCCCGGCATCCCACTGCTCCCGGACGAGCCGTGGCGCCTGGACAGCACGAAGCTGACCCTGCTGGGCCTCAAGTACCACGGCATCGTCGAGGTCAAGACCGGCAGCGGCAAGATCAAGAAGGCGCTGAAGTTCACCGCGTCCACGGTCAAGATCAAGGATCTGCACCAGACGACGGTCCACTCCGACGGTCTGTCGGGCCACGTCCGGTCCACCCCGGGCGAGGAGTCGACCATCACCGAGGGCACGGTGACCATGTACACGGAGTCCCTGAAGGGCAACCTCTTCGGGATCTTCCCGGTCACGTTCAGCCCGGCGACCCCGCCGCCGCTCGACGTTCCGCTCGCCATCTTCACCGATGTGACGGTGATGCAGGCCGGCCAGTTCGGCGGCACCCTCAGGGTCCCCGGCCTCCGCAACACGATCGAGCCCAGCTGATCGGCGCCCGACGTTCTCAGCCGCACGACGAAGCCCCCGTCCGCACCCAGCGGACGGGGGCTTCGTCGTGACGTCAGGCGCGCTCGCCGCCACCGAGGTGGTGGACGCGGACCATGTTCGTCGTGCCGGGGACGCCGGGGGGCGAACCGGCCGTGATGATCATGGTGTCGCCCGCGTTGTAGCGCTGGAGCTTCAGGAGCTCGGCGTCCACCAGGTCGACCATCGCGTCCGTGTTGTCCACGTGCGGGACGACGAAGGACTCGACGCCCCAGCTCAGGGTGAGCTGGTTGCGGGTGTTCTCGTCCGTCGTGAAGGCGAGGATCGGCTGCTGGACGCGGTAGCGCGAGAGGCGGCGGGCCGTGTCGCCGGACTGGGTGAAGGCGACCAGGGCCTCGCCGCCCAGGAAGTCGGCGATCTCGCAGGCCGCGCGGGCGACGGAACCGCCCTGGGTGCGCGGCTTCTTGCCCGGGACCAGGGGCTGCAGGCCCTTGGAGAGCAGCTCCTCCTCGGCCGCGGTGACGATCTTCGACATCGTCTTCACGGTCTCGATCGGGTACGCGCCGACCGAGGACTCGGCCGACAGCATGACCGCGTCCGCGCCGTCCAGGATCGCGTTGGCGACGTCGCTCGCCTCGGCGCGGGTCGGACGGGAGTTGGTGATCATCGACTCCATCATCTGGGTCGCGACGATCACCGGCTTGGCGTTGCGGCGGCACATCTCCACGAGGCGCTTCTGCACCATCGGGACCTTCTCGAGCGGGTACTCGACGGCGAGGTCGCCACGGGCCACCATGACCGCGTCGAAGGCCGCGACGACGGCCTCCATGTTCTCGACGGCCTGCGGCTTCTCCACCTTGGCGATGACGGGGACCCGGCGGCCCTCCTCGTCCATCACCTTGTGGACGTCCTTGACGTCGTCGGCGTCACGGACGAAGGAGAGCGCGACCATGTCGCAGCCCATGCGGAGCGCGAAACGGAGGTCGTCGACGTCCTTCTCCGACAGGGCGGGGACGTTGACCGCCGCACCGGGCAGGTTGATGCCCTTGTGGTCGGAGATGACACCGCCCTCGACGACGATGGTCTTGACCCGGGGGCCCTCGACCTCGACGACCCGCAGTTCGACGTTGCCGTCGTTGATCAGGATCTGGTCGCCCTTGGAGACATCGCCGGGCAGGCCCTTGTAGGTGGTGCCGCAGATGGACTTGTCACCGGGGACGTCCTCGGTGGTGATGGTGAACTCGTCACCGCGCACCAGCTCGACCGGGCCCTCGGCGAAGGTCTCGAGACGGATCTTGGGGCCCTGGAGGTCGGCGAGCACGCCGACGGCGCGACCGGTGTCCGCGGAGACCTGCCGGACGCGGTCGTACCGCTCCTGGTGTTCCGCCTGGGATCCGTGGCTGAAGTTGAATCGGGCCACGTTCATGCCGGCCTCGATGAGAGCCTTCAGCTGCTCATACGAGTCGACGGCGGGGCCCAGCGTGCAGACGATTTTGGAACGGCGCATGAGGCGGATCCTATCGGTTTGTTTCACTGCGGAATATTCCGACTGGCGGAAAGTACAAATGGGCGCGGGGTCGCTCAGGCGTTCACTTCTCCGAGTGTTTCTCCGAGGCCTTCCCCGCGCCTTTCCCCGGGTGTCTCCCCGCCCACCAGAGCGAAGGCCTGCCGGGCGATCTCCAGCTCCTCGTCCGTCGGCACCACGGCGACCGCCACCCGCGCGTAGTTCGGCGAGATCAGCCGTGCCTCGTCCGACCGCACCGCGTTGAGGTCCGCGTCCACCGCGAGCCCCAGCTCCTCCAGGCCCGTGATCGCGGCCTCCCGCACGGGGGCCGCGTTCTCCCCGACCCCCGCCGTGAACGCCACCGCGTCCACCCGGCCGAGCACCGCGTAGTACGCCCCGATGTACTTCTTCAGCCGGTGGACGTAGATGTCGAAGGCGAGCGCCGCACGCGCGTCGCCCTCGTCGATCCGGCGGCGGATCTCCCGCATGTCGTTGTCGCCGCAGAGCCCCACCAGGCCGGACTTCTTGTTCAGCAGGGCGTCGATGTCGTCGGCCGACATGCCCGCCACCCGCTTGAGGTGGAAGGTGACCGCCGGGTCGATGTCGCCCGAGCGGGTGCCCATGACCAGGCCCTCCAGCGGCGTCAGGCCCATCGAGGTGTCCACGCACCGGCCGCCCCGCACCGCGGACGCGGACGCGCCGTTGCCCAGGTGCAGCACGATCACGTTCACCTCCTCCGGCTCCTTGCCGAGCAGCCTCGCCGTCTCCCGCGACACGTACGCGTGCGAGGTGCCGTGGAAGCCGTACCGCCGGATCCGGTACGCGTCGGCCGTCTCCACGTCGATCGCGTACCGCGCCGCCGACTCCGGCATCGTCGTGTGGAAGGCCGTGTCGAAGACCGCGACCTGCGGCAGGTCGGGACGGAGAGCCATCGCCGTACGGATGCCCGTGAGGTTCGCCGGGTTGTGCAGCGGCGCCACCGGCACGAGCCGCTCGATCTCCGCCAGCACCTCGTCGTCGATGACCGTCGGCTCGGTGAACCGCAGCCCGCCGTGCACCACCCGGTGGCCGATCGCCGCCAGCTCGGGGGAGTCGATCCCGAGACCGTCCGCCGCCAGCTCCTCGGAGACCGCCTTCAGCGCGGCCGCGTGGTCGGCGATCGGGCCGTTCTTCTCGTGCTTCTCACCCCCACCGCCCAGGAGAGGGGTGTGCACGAGCCGCGAGGTCTCCTCGCCGATCCGCTCCACGAGCCCCTGGGCGAGCCGGCTGCCGTCGCGCATGTCGAGCAGCTGGTACTTCAGCGACGAGGAACCGGAGTTGAGGACCAGGACGCGGGTGGGGGTTGTCATGCCGGGATCTCCTGGGCCTGGGACTGGATCGCCGTGATGGCGACCGTGTTGACGATGTCGCTGACGAGCGCGCCGCGCGAGAGGTCGTTCACGGGCTTGCGCAGACCCTGGAGCACCGGGCCGACGGCCACGGCGCCGGCCGAACGCTGCACGGCCTTGTAGGTGTTGTTGCCGGTGTTGAGGTCCGGGAAGATCAGCACGGTCGCCTGCCCCGCCACCTCCGAGCCCGGCAGCTTCGTCGCCGCGACCGAGGGCTCGACGGCGGCGTCGTACTGGATGGGCCCCTCGATCCGCAGCTCCGGGTGCGCCTCGCGGACCAGCTTCGTCGCCTCCCGCACCTTGTCGACGTCGGCGCCGGAGCCCGACGTGCCGGTCGAGTACGAGAGCATCGCTATCCGCGGCTCGACGCCGAACCGGGCCGCGGTGGCCGCCGACTGCACGGCGATGTCCGCGAGCTGCTCGGCGTTCGGATCCGGGTTGACCGCGCAGTCGCCGTACACGAGGACCTTGTCGGCGAGGCACATGAAGAAGACCGAGGACACGATCGACGCGTCCGGCTTGGTCTTGATGATCTCGAAGGCGGGGCGGATCGTCGCCGCCGTGGAGTGCACCGAACCGGAGACCATGCCGTCGGCCAGACCCTCCTGGACCATCAGCGTGCCGAAGTAGTTGACGTCCGAGACCACGTCGTACGCCAGCTCCACGGTCACGCCCTTGTGGGCCCGCAGCGCCGCGTACTTCTCGGCGAACGAGTCCCGCAGTTCCGAGGTCGCCGGGTCGATCAGCTGCGTGCCGGCGAGCGCGATGCCCAGATCGGCGGCCTTCTTGCGGATGACCTCGATGTCGCCGAGCAGCGTCAGATCGCACACGTCACGGCGCAGCAGCACGTCGGCGGCGCGCAGCACCCGCTCCTCGGTGCCCTCGGGGAGCACCACCCGGCGCCGGTCGGCGCGCGCCTGCTCGATGAGCTCGTGCTCGAACATCATCGGCGTGACCCGGCCGCTGCGGGCCACCGAGACCCGCTTGAGCAGGTCGGCCGTGTCCACGTGCCGCTCGAACAGGCCGAGCGCCGTCTCCGCCTTCCGCGGGGTGGCCGCGTTCAGCTTGCCCTCCAGGGCGAAGAGTTCGGTGGCGGTCGGGAAGCTGTTGCCCGGTACGGAGATGACCGGGGTGCCCGGCGCGAGACGGGCCGCCAGGGTGAGGATCTCGTCGCTGGGCCGCTCGTTCAGGGTGAGCAGCACGCCGGCGATCGGCGGGGTGCCGGCCGAGTGCGCGGCCAGCGCCCCGACGACCAGGTCGGCCCGGTCCCCGGGGGTGACGACCAGGCAGCCCGGGGTCAGCGCGTTGAGGAAGTTCGGCAGCATCGCGCCGCCGAAGACGAAGTCCAGCGCGTCGCGCGCCAGGCCCGCCTCGTCGCCGAGGACCACGGAGGCGCCGAGCGCGTGCTTGATCTGGGCGACGGTGGGTGCGGCGAGCGCCGGCTCGTCCGGCAGGACGTAGCAGGGTACGGGCAGCCGGGCCGCGAGCCGCTCGGCGATGACCTCCCGGTCCTCGCCCGCCACCCGGTTGACGATCATCGCGAGCACGTCGCAGCCGAGTCCGTCGTACGCGCGGAAGGCGTTGCGCGCCTCGGACCGTACGGACTCCGCCGACTGGCCCTTGCCGCCGACGACCGGGATGACGGAGGCGCCGAACTCGTTGGCGAGCCGCGCGTTGAGCGCCAGCTCGTCGGGGAGCTGGGTGGCGGCGAAGTCGGTGCCGAGGACGAGGACGACCTCGTAGTCGCGGGCGACCGTGTGGAAGCGGTCGACCAGCTGCGACACCAGTTCGTCGGTGCCCCGCTCGGCCTGCAGCGCGGAGGCCTCGTGGTAGTCCATGCCGTAGACCGTCGAGGGGTCCTGTGAGAGCCGGTAGCGGGTGCGCAGCAGGTCGAAGAGCCGGTCGGGACCGTCGTGCACCAGCGGCCGGAACACCCCCACCCGGTCCACCTGGCGGGTGAGGAGCTCCATGACTCCCAGCTCGACGACCTGGCGGCCGTCACCGCGATCGATCCCGGTCACGTACACGCTGCGCGTCACGCCGTGGTCTCCTGTCCAGTCCTGCGGAAAACGGGACTCACGGAGCCGGGGCGAGCGGTGCGCTCGTGGCACGCTCGCGGCCCGTACGCCGGTCGACGCCGTCGTCCCTCGCGTCAACCGGCTGTGCTCAGAAAGCCCCGATAGGGCGGCATTACCCCCTTGACAATACCCCCGCCGATGGTTAGGTCGCCCGCCGGACGAAGGGCCCGGAACCCCGGGACGAAAGGCCTCCGCGAGCGCCCCGGCAAGGACGCGCGGAGCCGCCGCGAGCGCGCCCCTCAGGCCGGGCGTGTGAGAATCGCTCTGGCTCACAACGGAACGCGACCGAGCAGGAGACACAGCACGATGCGCATCGGAGTTCTCACCGCAGGCGGAGACTGCCCCGGCCTGAACGCAGTGATCCGGTCGGTCGTGCACCGGGCGCTGACCGGCCACGACGACGAGGTCATCGGCTTCGAGGACGGCTTCAAGGGCCTCCTCGACGGCCACTACCGCCCCCTCGACCTCAACGCCGTCAGCGGCATCCTGGCTCGCGGCGGCACCATCCTCGGCTCCGCGCGCCTGGAGCGGAACCGGCTGGCCGAGGCCGCGGAATCGGCCCCCGACCTGGCCCGTGAGTACGGCATCGACGTCCTCATCCCGATCGGCGGCGAAGGCACCCTGACCGCCGCCCGGATGCTCTCCGACGCCGGCATGCCCGTCGTCGGCGTCCCGAAGACGATCGACAACGACATCTCGTCCACGGACCGCACCTTCGGTTTCGACACCGCCGTCGGCGTCGCCACCGAGGCCATGGACCGGCTCAAGACCACCGCCGAGTCCCACCAGCGGGTGATGGTCGTCGAGGTGATGGGCCGCCACGCCGGCTGGATCGCCCTGGAGTCCGGCATGGCCGGCGGCGCGCACGGCATCTGCCTCCCCGAGCGGCCCTTCGAGATCGACGACCTGGTCAAGATGGTCGAGGAGCGCTTCGCGCGCGGCAAGAAGTTCGCCGTCATCTGCGTCGCCGAAGGTGCCCATCCGGCCGAGGGCTCGATGGAGTACAAGAAGGGCGAGATCGACCAGTTCGGCCACGAACGCTTCCAGGGCATCGGCAACCAGCTCGCCGTCGAGCTGGAGCGGCGCCTCGGCAAGGAGGCCCGCCCGGTCATCCTCGGCCACGTCCAGCGCGGCGGCACGCCGACCGCGTACGACCGGGTGCTCGCGACCCGCTTCGGCTGGCACGCGGTGGAGGCCGCGCACCGCGGCGAGTTCGGCAGGATGACGGCGCTGCGGGGCACGGGCGTCGAGATGGTGCCGCTGGCCGAGGCGGTCACCCGCCTCAAGACGGTCCCGGAGGACCGCATCCGCGAGGCGGAGTCCGTCTTCTAGAGCGTCTCCGCCCTGCGGCCCTGTCCTGCGGCCCTGTCGTCGGGACCTCCGTCCCGAACCGTCCCGGATTCCCGCCGGGACCCGGACACACCCGAGTGGCCCCGACCGTCCCCCCGTGGACGGTCGGGGCCACTCCGCTGTGCGCGGCATCACCCCTGGAAATGCCGGGTTCCACTCTTGAGCCGGAGCGTGCGATCAACAAGGCTTGGGGCTTGTCCCGGACATGTCCCAACCCCTGTCCGGCGGAGTTCGGTGGCTCGCTCGAAGGGAAGAGGCGCGGATGACACCGGGGCGGCACACCCCTGACCCACGGGAGGCACGCACCCCCGCCGAGTTCCTCGCGCGCCTCCAGGCCCTCAAGGACTGGTCGGGCCTGACCTACCGCGAGCTCTCGGCCCGGGCGGAGGCACACGGGGACGTCCTGCCCCGGTCCACCGTGGCGAACATGCTGGCCCGCGCGACCCTGCCCCGCGAGGAACTGCTGACCGCCTTCGTCCGCGCCTGCGGGGTGGCGCCGGCCGGGCTGGAGGAGTGGCGGACGGCACGGACGGAGCTGGCGGCACGGGGGGCGTACGGGGCTGCCGAGGCGGACGCGGACTCCGAGACGGACGCGGACTCGGATGCGGGCTCGGACTCCGGTCTGGGTGCGACGGCCGATCCCGAGGCGGCGGGGGCGACGGCGCCCGATCCGACGGGGGCGGTCGGCCCACCGCCCGCCTGGCCCGGGCCCGAGGCCGCGGCCGAGTCGCGGGGCGGCACGTCCGGCACCCCGTCCGGCCCCCCTCGCGACACCTCGTCCCGCGTACGGCGCGCGCTCGTCGCCACCGTCGCCGTGGCCGGGCTCGTCCTCGCCGGGGTCAGCGTCGTCGCCTTCCTCCGCGACGGCGGCACCGGCCCCGCGGGTCAGCCGCCCCGTATCCCCGTCGCAGCGGCCCCCGCCGTGGGAGACGTACGCATCCGGGTCACCGGCACCGACTTCTGCCTCGCCGAACGGCGCGGCACCCGCACCGGGCAGGTCCACCAGGTGCCGTGCGCCGAGTCGGGCTTCCCGCTCTACTCCCTCGCCACGGTGGGCACCGGCCGGTGGAGGATCGTCTCCGACCATCCCGACTTCGGCCCCGGCTGCTCCGGCATCCCCTCCGGCGGCCGGATACCCGACTCCGCGTACGAGGACTCCGAGTGCGGGGACCCCAGCCGGGTCGAGGCCTTCGCCCTGGAGCCGTACGGCACCCCCGGAGGCCCCGTCCGCGGCTACCGGATCGTCCCGGTCGGCTCCGCGACCCCCGGCGCCTGCGTCACCGTCGTCGGCGACCGCGCGGCGGCCTGGGCGAAGCTGGCCCAGGCGCCCTGCACCCCGGACGCGGCCGGCCAGCTCTTCTCCTTCGACCGGCGGGACTGAGCGGGAACCCGAAAAGGCGAGGGGGTCAGGGACTCAGGGCCGGGACGTCGAGAGCGCTTCTGGCGATGCGCACGGCCTCCGGCCGGCAGTTCGTCTCGGGGTCGCCCTTGTCCTTGAGCGTGACCGAGACGCGCAGGGTGAGATTGCTGTCGCGCACGCGCAGGACGCAGTCGCCCTCGCCTGCCGAGAGGACCGCCCAGTAGGCCTCGTCGCCGACGTCCAGGTTCATGGTGCCGCCGTCCGACTGCGCGGAGTGCTCGGCCTTCTGACGGTCCGTCGCCTCGCCCAGCCGGCCCGTGGGGGTCTTCAGGTTCCACCAGACCTCGGCGCTCTCGGCCTTCGCCCCGCTCGACTCCCCGGTGGTCCAGGAGCAGCGGATCTCCGGGCCGTCGGCGTGGCTGACGGAGAAGTCCCGCTGGGGGTCCCGCTCGTACGAGGGCAGTGCCAGGTCCACGTCCTGGCAGGCGGGCAGCGTGCGGTACCTGTCCGCGCCCGGGTCCTCCCGCAACAGGAAGTACCCGCCGACACCCGTCCCCGCCACGACGAGCAGCCCCGCCGCGCCGAGCGCCACGGTTCTCCGGCTCGGCCGGGCGGCCGGTCGACCGGCCGGCCGATCGACGGGCCGGCCGGCCGGCAGGGTGGTGAGGTGGGCGGTCGCCTCGGCGGTCGGCCGGCCGGTCAGGTGGGCGGTCACCTCGGCGGTCGGCCGGGCGGGCGGCTGATCGGCCGTCGCCGGCACGTCCGTACGGCGGGCCGGCTCGACGACCGTGGGGGTCGGGGCCGGGCCCTCGCCCAGCAACGCGCCGATACGGGCCCGCTGGTCGGCCACCAGGGCGTGGACCGCCGGGGGCCAGACGCGGGCGGCCGGCGGGACCGGGCCGAGGAGCCCGATCAGCCGGGCCGGCGTGGGCCGGGCGGCCGGGTCCTTGGCGAGGCACTCCTCGACGATCCCGCGCAGCCCCGCCGGAACCCCGCTCAGATCCGGGACGCCCTGCACCACGTTGGCGAGCGTCTGGAAGGTCGAGGAGCCGGCGAACGGGGACGCCCCGGTCAGCGCGAGGACGAGGACGGCGCCGAGCGAGAACACATCGCTCGCGGGGGTGAGTTCCCGGCTCTCGGCCTGCTCGGGCGACATGAACGGGGGCGAGCCGATGACCCAGCCGGTCTGGGTCAGCTGCGTCGGCTCGGCGGCGCCCGGGTGCTCCACCGCCCGCGCGATGCCGAAGTCGATGACCCGGACCCCGTCCTCCGCGAGCAGGACGTTCTCGGGCTTGAGGTCGCGGTGGATCAGCCCCACCCGGTGGATCTCGGTCAGCGCCGTCGCCAGGCCCAGGGCGAGCCGGCGTACGGCCGCCTCGGGCAGCGGACCGGTCTCCCGCACCGCCGCCCCCAGCGAGGGCCCGGTCACGAACACCGAGGCGAGCCAGGGGAGCGCGGCGTCCGCGTCGGCGTCCATCACGGCCGCCGTGTAGGCGCCGGAGACCCTGCGGGAGGCGGCGACCTCACGGCGGAAGCGGGCCCGGAAGTCGCCGTCGGACGCGAACCGGGCGTGCACCTGCTTGACGGCGGCGAGCCGGCCGTCGTGGGCCGCGCCCAGGAGGACCCGGCCCATGCCGCCGTGGCCGAGCTCGGCGAGCAGCCGGTACGGGCCGACCTCGGTCGGCTCGGAGTCGTCGAGCGGTTTCATCACAGGCCCCCCACGGCACAAGCCCCCATGGCGCCGCAGCGCCGTCCGTCCGCCGAGATCCTACTGATCCCGGCGGCCCGGAAAGGGCCGCCGGTGGTACGGGAACGGCCCCGGCGGCACGGGAACGGCCGCGGCGGAGGGCCGCCGTCAGGCCGGCTCGACCAGCCGGGCCCTGAGCGCCGTCACCACCGCCGGGTCGAGCCCGACGTGGCCGGTGACGTACGCGTCCACGGAGCCGTACCGCGCGCGCAGATCCGCGAGGAAGAGCCGGATGATGTCGGCGGGCGCCCGGCCGTAGCCCGGCCAGCGCAGTTCGCGGCCGGGGTGGGAGGCCCGCCAGTCGGCGATCAGCCGCTCCGTGGCCAGCTCGGTGAGCGCGAAGTCCGCG
This sequence comes from Streptomyces sp. NPDC088553, assembly GCF_044752965.1. NCBI lineage: Bacteria > Bacillati > Actinomycetota > Actinomycetes > Kitasatosporales > Streptomycetaceae > Streptomyces > Streptomyces sp. NPDC088553. The sequence continues at coordinate 441,729 of NZ_JBIVMG010000007.1, forward strand.
AGGATCTCCTCGTCCGGAACGCCCAGGAGGGCGAGGAGGACGGCGGCGAGCAGCCCCGTACGGTCCTTCCCGGACGCGCAGTGGAAGACGAGCGGGCCGTCGGCGGAGGCGATGACCTCCAGGGCCGTACGGAGTTCCACCGCGCCGTCCTCGGCGACCTCGGCGAACCGGTCGGCGAGGTAGCGCCAGGGGTCGAGGTCCGGGTCGATCTCCGCCTGGTCGTAGGGGCGGTGCTCGATGGAGAGGTTGTGCCAGGAGACGTCCTCGGTCTCCGGGAGGCGGCCCTTGGCGGCGATCTCCCACGGGTAGCGCAGGTCGATCACCGTGGTCACGTCGAGCGCGCGGAAGCGCTCCAGATCGGAGGGGTCGGCGTCCGCGAGCTTGGCGAGGGAGTCGGAGCGGTAGAGGGTCTCCCACCGCACGGTCCCGCCGTCGGCGGTCCGATAGCCGCCCAGGTCACGGAAGTTGTGGAGTCGTTCGAAGGATATGTGTCGTCTCACGGCGCCAATGTACGGGCCGGGATGCGGAAGTCAGCGCTCCGGCAGCGGCGTGGCAGCCGGGTTCCGGCCGGGCGCCGGCTAGGAGCCGACGGCGGCCCAGAAGTGCCCGGTGATGTCGTCGAGAAAGGCGCGGCCCTCGTCGCCGGTGCCGGCCGAGGCGCCCCAGCTGCTGGTCGCCGCCATCTTGGCGTGGTAGTCGGTGTGCAGCCGCTGGAGGGCGTACTCCAGGGTCTGTCTGGGCAGCGGCAGCATCTTCACGGCCGGTTTCACGTACGCCTGCCAGCGGGTGGTGGCGGCGTCCCGCAGCAGCTCCGCGAGGCGCTCGTCGCCGCCGGTGGCGGTGATGAGGGCGCGCGGGCCGAGACCGAGGACCTCGGCGAGGGCGGCCGTCTGGCGCTCGGTGCCGCGCCAGCGGCCCTCGTCCTCCATGCGCTGGTACGCGTGGGCCGCGACGCCGACCCGCCGGGCCAGCTCCTCGGGGGCGAGGCCGCGCGCCATCCGGTGCTCGCGGAGGGTGGAGGCGGCGGCGATGAGCTCGGCGGGGGCACACCAGAGGACGCCCGCGAGGGCGGTGAGTTCCTGCTCGCTCGGGAGGGCCCGGCCGCGTTCCCATGCGACGACGGTGTCGGGGGTGACGAAGAGGCCGTATTGCGCGCGCAGGCCGTACGCGACGTGACCGTGGGTCATGCCGAGACCCTCACGGAAGCGCCGCGCGGCCAGGGCGTTGAAGGGTGGGGAGGGTTGGTGCACCCGGTCAACGTAGGTGCGGAGGGTGACGGCTGGCTACGGTGCGTTCCCCCAACATGCGAACTCGTAGGAACGTGGGAACCGGTCGGTAACCGCGGGTGGCGGAGGGGAAGACGATCAGTGACCGCGGGCGGGGCCGTCGAGCCAGCGGTACTGGAGCTCCGGCCGTCCGATCTGACCGTACTGCGGCGCGCGCACGGCCCGGCCCTCGGTCACCAGGTGCTCAAGATAGCGGCGCGCGGTGATCCGGGAGATCCCGACGGCCGTACCGGCCTCGGCGGCGGTGAGCCCGGCCGGGGTGGACCGGAGGGTCCGGGTGACGGACTCCAGGGTGGGCGCGCTCAGGCCCTTCGGGAGGGTGGTCGGGTGCGGGGCCCGGAGGGTGGCGAGCGCCCGGTCGACCTCGTCCTGCCCCGAGGCCTCGCCGGCGGTCGCCCGGAACTCGGCGTACCGGGTGAGCCGGTCCCGCAGGGTCGCGAAGGCGAAGGGCTTGAGGACGTACTGGACGACGCCGAGCGAGACGCCCTCGCGGACGACGGCCAGGTCACGGGCGGAGGTCACGGCGATGACGTCGGCGGAGTGCCCGGCGGCGCGCAGCGCGCGCAACAGCTGGAGGCCGTGGCCGTCGGGCAGGTAGAGGTCGAGCAGGATCAGGTCGACGGGCGTCCGTTCGAGCAGGCGCACGGCGGCGGCCCGGGAGTGGGCGACGCCGACGACGGTGAACCCGTCGACGCGCCCGGCGTAGAGGGCATGGGCGTCGGCGGCGACGGGGTCGTCCTCGACGACGAGCACCCGCAGGGGAAGCGTGCTCACGAAACCACCTCGGAGGGGCCGATGGGGGGCGTGTCCGGCCCGGTGGGCGTGTCCGGCCCGGGGGCGGGGCTGGGCGCGGTGGGCGTGTTCGGCCCGGGGGCGGGGCTGGGCGCGGTGGGCGTGTTCGGCCCGGGGGCGGGGCTGGGCGCGGTGGGCGTGTCCGGCCCGGGGGCGGGGCTGGGCGCGGTGGGTGCGTCCGGTCCGGGGGATGCGTGCGGTCCGGTGGGCGTGTCCGGTCCGGCGACGGGGCTGGGCGCGGCCGCCGTGCCCGGTGCGCCCTCTCGCGGCACAGGAACCGGCACAGGAACCGGCACCGGTGACGGCACCGGATCCGGCGTCGGAACCGGCAGGGGTGACGGCAGCGGCAGGCGTACCGTGAACCGCGCCCCGCCCCCCTCCGCGTCCGTCACCTCCAGCGTGCCCGCCGCGCGGGACACCGCCTGGCCCACCAGCGCCAGGCCCAGGCCCCGGCCCGGGCCCCGGGTGGTCCAGCCCCGGCCCAGGACCGCGTCGCGGTCGGCCGGGCGGACGCCGGGGCCGGTGTCGGCGACCCGGAGGAGCAGCTCGCCGTCTCCCGCGCGCGCCGCGACCGTGACCGTCACGCGCGCGTGCGGGGTGCCGCCCGCCGCCTCCACCGCGTTGTCGATGAGGTTGCCGAGGATCGTGACCAGGTCCCGGGACGGCAGCGCCGTCGGCACCAGGCCGTCGTCGATGCGGCTGTCCTCCGTCAGGACCAGCTCCACGCCCCGCTCGTTCGCCTGCGCCGCCTTGCCGAGCAGCAGCGCCGCGAGCACCGGCTCCCCGACGGCGTCCACGACCCGGTCCGTGAGCGCCTGGGCCAGTTCCAGCTCCGCCGTCGCGAACTCCACCGCCTCCGCCACCCGGCCCAGTTCGATGAGCGACACGACCGTGTGCAGCCGGTTCGCCGCCTCGTGGGCCTGTGAGCGGAGCGCCTCCGTGAACCCCCGCTCCGAGTCCAGCTCGCCCGACAGCGCCTGGAGTTCCGTACGGTCCCGGAGGGTGGCGACCGTGCCGCGCCGCTCCCCGCCCACCACCGGCCGGGTGTTGACCACCAGCACCCGGTCCGCCGTCAGATGCGTCTCGTCGACCCGCGGCTCCGAGGACAGCAGCGCGCCGGTCAGCGTCGCGGGGAGGCCGAGTTCCGCCGCCGGACGGCCGACGACCCCCTCGTCCAGGCCCAGCAGCTCCCGCGCCCCGTCGTTGATCAGCGCGATCCGCCGCCGCCCGTCGAGCATCACGAGTCCCTCGCGGACCGCGTGCAGCGCGGCCTCGTGGTAGTCGTGCATCCGGCTCAGCTGCGTCGCGTTCATGCCGTGCGTGTGGCGCCGCAGCCGCGCGTTGATCACGTACGTCCCCGCCCCGCCGAGCGCGAGCGCCGCGCCCGCCATGACGAGCAGCGCGGTGACCTGCTCGCGTACCTGCTCGCTGATCTTGTCGATCGTGATGCCGGCGCTGACCAGCGCCACGACCCGGCCGCCGCCGTCGAAGACCGGCGCCACCGTCCGTACGGAAGGACCGAGCACCCCCAGGTGGGTCTCGGAGTGCGTCCGGCCCGCCGCCGCCTCCTCGATGTGCCCGAGGTACGTCCGGCCGATCTGCTCCGGCTCGGGATGGGTCCAGCGTGTGCCGTCCGGCGCCATGATCACCACGAAGGCCACGCCCGCGTGGCGGCGCAGCGCCTCGGCGTACGGCTGGAGCACCGCCGTCGGGTCGGCGGACCGCGCCGCGGCGACCACGAACGGGGAGTCGGCGACCGCCGCGGCGGTCGCGGTGGCCTGGCGCCGCGCGTTCTCCTCGGCCTGCGCCCGGTCCGTGACGTATGCGAAGACCGCGCACCCGGCCACGACGACAGCCACGAGCACGACCTGCATCGCGAAGAGCTGGCCGGCCAGGCTGCGGGGGCGGGGGAGGGGGAAACGCATGCGGGTAAGTGTGCACGTGGGACGGTGCGGCGACGCATTGCGTTCCCGAATCGTTCCCTCGCCGCCCTCCACGGACGCCTCTCGTCCGGCCCCCCGGCCGCCCCCCCGTCGGGCCCCGGCCGCCCCCGTCCGTCCCGTCCGCACGGTTCGGTCGTGAACGAAACGTACGTAACCGTGACCCCGGTCACAGGCTGATGGATGCTCTCGAAGTCCACCGGGACGTGGACACCCATCAGCACGAGGAGGACCCCGTGGCCGCAAGACGGGACCGTACGCACTATCTGTACCTGGCCGTGATCGGAGCCGTGGTGCTCGGCATCGCGGTCGGATTCCTGGCGCCCGGCGTCGCCGTCGAGCTGAAGCCGCTGGGCACCGGCTTCGTCAATCTGATCAAGATGATGATCTCGCCGATCATCTTCTGCACGATCGTGCTCGGCGTCGGATCGGTCCGGAAGGCCGCGAAGGTCGGTGCCGTCGGCGGTCTCGCCCTCGGCTACTTCCTCCTCATGTCGACCGTCGCACTCGCGATCGGCCTCGTCGTCGGCAACATCCTGGAGCCCGGCTCCGGGCTGCACCTCACCAAGGAGCTGGCCGAGGCCGGCGCCAAGCAGGCCGAGGGCGCGAGCGAGTCCACGCCGGACTTCCTCCTCGGGATCATCCCCACGACCATCGTCTCCGCCTTCACCGAGGGCGAGGTCCTCCAGACCCTCCTCGTCGCGCTGCTCGCCGGCTTCGCGCTCCAGGCCATGGGCGCGGCGGGCGAGCCGGTGCTGCGCGGGATCGGGCACATCCAGCGGCTCGTCTTCCGCATCCTCGGCATGATCATGTGGGCCGCCCCGGTCGGCGCGTTCGGCGCGATCGCGGCCGTGGTCGGCGCGACCGGTGTCGACGCGCTGAAGTCGCTCGCCGTCATCATGATCGGCTTCTATCTGACCTGCGCGATCTTCGTGTTCGTGGTCCTCGGGACGCTCCTCAGGCTGGTCGCCGGGCTCAACATCTGGACCCTCCTCAAGTACCTGGGCCGCGAGTTCCTGCTCATCCTCTCCACCTCCTCGTCCGAGTCCGCGCTGCCGCGGCTGATCGCGAAGATGGAGCACCTGGGTGTCAGCAAGCCGGTCGTCGGCATCACCGTGCCGACCGGCTACTCCTTCAACCTCGACGGCACCGCGATCTACCTCACGATGGCCTCGCTCTTCGTCGCCGAGGCGATGGGCGACCCGCTCTCCGTCGGTGAGCAGATCTCCCTCCTCGTCTTCATGATCATCGCCTCGAAGGGTGCGGCGGGCGTCACCGGCGCCGGTCTCGCCACCCTCGCGGGCGGCCTCCAGTCGCATCGGCCCGAGCTGGTCGACGGGGTGGGCCTGATCGTCGGCATCGACCGCTTCATGAGCGAGGCGCGCGCGCTGACCAACTTCGCGGGCAACGCGGTCGCGACGGTGCTCGTCGGCACGTGGACGAAGGAGATCGACAAGGAGCGGGTGGCGGAGGTGCTGGCCGGGCGGGTGCCGTTCGACGAGAAGACGCTGGTGGACGACCACGGGCCGGCTTCCGCGGAGGTCCCGGACCAGCGGGCGGAGGAGGGCGAGGAGAAGGCACGCGCGGGCGTCTGACGACGGGCCGTGGGGTGGGGCGGGGCGGTCGGGCGGGGCCTGTTCCCCCCGCCCCTTCCCGAACGGTGGCTCCGACCCGGACCCGCACCCCCACCCCCTGACACACCCCCACAGTCAGGTCCCGGGCCTTGAGCCGGATCCGGGGCCCGAGGGAAGGGCGCCTCCGCACGGGGGCGCCCTTGCCGCATGGCCCGGCCCGAGGCCCCTGCCCCGCCCTCATGCCCCGTCCAGCTCCCCCACCTCCTCCCTCGTCAGCACCAACGCCCTCGCCGCCGCCGAGTCCCGTACCGACTCCGGGCGGCTCGCCCCCGGGATCGGCAGGACCGTCTCCGAGCGCGCGAGCAGCCACGCCAGTGCCACCCGCTGCGGGCTGACCCCCCGTGCCCGTGCCACCCGGTGGAAGGCCCCGAACGCCGGGTCCTCCTCCTGGGCGGAGGTGCCGTCGAGGGAGCTGCGCGAGATGCCGCCCAGGGGGCTCCACGGCAGGAAGGCCAGACCCAGCTCCGCGCAGAGCCGCAGCTCCGGCTCGCTCGTGCGGTCCGCCGGTGAGTAGCGGTTCTGCACCGAGACCAGCCGGTCGCCCAGGATCTCGCGGGCGAGCAGGATCTGCTCGACGCCGGCGTTGGAGATCCCGGCCAGCCGGACCGTGCCCGCGTCCAGCAACTCCCGTATCGCGCCGAGGGATTCGGCGTACGGGACGGCCGGGTCCGGCTTGTGCAGCTGGTAGAGGCCGATCGGTGTGGAGCCGAGTCGGCGCGCCGACGCCTCCGCGGCCCGCCGCAGGTGCTCGGGCCGGCCGTCGACGGTCCAGCCGCCGTCCGCCGTACGGCCCCGTCCGCCCTTCGTCGCCACGAGTACGCCGTCCACGTCGCCCCCGTACGAGGCGAGGGTCCGCGCCACGAGCAGTTCGCCCTCGCCGGGCGTGCCGTTCGGCGGATGGTAGGAGTCGGCGGTGTCGAGCAGGGTCACGCCCGCGTCGAGGGCGGCGTGCACGGTGGCCACCGCCCGCGCCTCGTCCGGCCGGCCCTCCACGGAGAGCGGCATGGTGCCGAGGCCGACCGCCCCGACCCGTACGTCGCCCAGCATCCGGAAGCGCGTCACGTCGTCACCTCGCCGATCGTCTCGGCCACGGCGTCCGCGAGCCAGGCGGAGGAATGAGTGAAGGAATAACCGAGGCCGACCGCACGGGAGTTGTCCATCGCGTACGAGCGGGCGAACGAGAACGGCGAGATCTCGCCGACCTCCACCTCCTGGAAGACGGTCCGGCCGCCGACCCGCCTCTCGACCTCGGCGCAGATCTCGGCCGTGGTCAGCGGCCCGTGGGAATGGGCGTTCACCGGGCCGGTGAAGTCCGCTCCGACCGCCGCCCAGGCGAGAAACGCGGCGATCTCCTCGACGTACACATAGGTCGCCGGATGGTTCGCGACCGGTACGGCGATCGGCTCGCCCGCCCGGACGCGCCGGGCGTAGTGGTCGAGCCGGCCGGTGAAGTCGTCGGCGCCGCCCAGCACATGGGCCACCCGCACCGACGCCCACGTGAAGGGCGCGCCGGCGCCGTCGGCTGCCGCGCGCGCGAAGACCGCCTCCGCCTGCCGCTTCCCCTCCCCGTAGTGGGCCTCGCGGAACTCCGGGTCCTCCCAGGCCGCGCCCGTGTCGACGGTGACCGCGCCCAGGTCGAGGGCGTCCTCGGGGACGGGTGCGGCCGAGTCCTCGTACTCGTACACCTCCACCGTCGACGTCATCACATAGCGCCGGGTGCGCCCCGCGAAGACGCGGCGGGCGATCTCCGCCTGGCGCGGGGTGTAGCAGACCTGGTCCACGACGACATCGAAGGAACGGCCCGCGAGAACGGCTTCCAGGGCGGCCTCGTCGTCGCGGTCGGCGACGAGCTGCTCGATTCCGTCGGGCGCCTCCGAGGAACCCCGATTGAGCATCGCGACGCGATGACCGGATTCCTTGAGCAGCGCGATGAGCCGCTTTCCGAAATACCGGTTCCCGCCGATGACCAGAACGTCCTTCATATATGTCCCACCGTCCCAACTCCCTTGTCTCACAGGACAAGTGTTACGTTGATTCTTCGCCGTCTGAAGGGGGAGACATGGGTGTCCAGGCAGTCGCGCCGAAGGAACCACGGCATTCGCGGTCGGCCACCGAAGAAACCTCGGTGGCCGTTTTCGACGCCGTCGACCGGCAGATCATGGACCTCCTGCAGAGCGACGGCCGCATCAAGCTCAGCGAACTCGGCCGCCGCGTCCGGCTCAGCCCCGCGGCCGTCACCGAGCGGGTCCGGCGCCTGGAGGCGAGCGGCGCGATCACCGGCTACGGCGCCCACGTCTCCCCGGCCCGCCTCGGCTACGGCATCCAGGCCTTCATCCGGGTGAACCCGCACGGCGGCTACAACCTGAGGCACCCGCGGACCCTCGAACTGATCGCGCGCCCCGAGATCCTGGAGGTCCACCACGTGGTCGGCGAGGACTGCTGGATCCTCAAGGTCGCCGTCACCGACACCGTCCACCTCGAAGACGTCCTGGAACAGACCTCGGCGCTCGGCCGGACCACGACGTCGATCGTGCTGTCGTCCCCGGTCGACCGGAAACCGCTGCTGCCGCCCGCCCGCTCCTGACGCCTTCCCCGACTCCTTGCCTTGACGTGGGCGTCAAGGCTTACGGTCGTGGACATGCGCATCGGAGAGCTCGCCGAGCGGGCCGGAACGACCACACGGACTCTGCGCTACTACGAGTCCCGTGGCCTGCTGGCCGCCCGGCGCACGGAGAACGGCTACCGCACGTACGGCGAGGACGACCTGCGCCTCCTCCAGCAGATCAGGACCCTGCAGGACTTCGGGTTCGAACTGGAGGAGACGCGGCCGTTCGTCGACTGTCTGCGCGCCGGGCATCCGGCGGGGGACTCCTGTCCCGCGTCGATCGCCGTCTACCGGCGGAAGGTCGCCGAGCTGGACGGGCTGATCGCACAGCTCCAGGCGGTACGCGCCGAGGTGGGCGCGCAGCTGCTGCGGGCCGAGGCGGAGCTGCCGCACGGCCCGGAACCCCGGTGCGAGCTCGGTGCGGAGTGGGACACGGAAGCGACGACGGAAGGACGGCAAGGATGAGGACGTACGCGGAGGGCGTGGCCGAGGTCACCGACGCGGACTTCGGTACGGAGGTGCTGGCCGCCGAGCTGCCGGTCCTGGTGAAGTTCACCGCGGAGTGGTGCGGGCCGTGCCGGCAGCTGACGCCGGTGCTCGCCTCCCTCGCCGCGGAGGAGGCCGAGCGGCTCCGGATCGTCGAGATCGACGTCGACCGGAACCCGGAGACCACGATGAGGTACGGCGTCCTCGCGACCCCCACCCTCATGGTCTTCCGGGCGGGCGAGCCCGTGAGGTCGATCGTCGGCGCCCGCCCGAAGCGCCGCCTGCTGCAGGATCTGGAGGACGTCCTCGGGCAGGACGCGTGCGGGTGATCCGCGAGGGTGGTGGCGCCCCACGGTCGGCCCGCAACGTGCATGACCCCAGGGGGAGTTGAGTAGCGCTACTCAGGTGCCGGGGGCCGCTCCGCCGCACGATGGAACCCTCGTCGACACGGCGGAGCCGATCCGCTCAGGAGGAATCGATCATGCGAGACAGTCGCGCCCGCACACTCGTCCGGATCACGTTCGCCAATCCCGCCTCGCTGGTCTACCTCGGCCTGGCGGCCGTGGCGGCGCTCCCCATGGTGTTCACCTCGGCGACCGCGGACACCGGCTTCGCGGCCGTCTGGATCCTCCTGATCACCGCGCCCACCAGCATGGTCCTGCTCCTCCCCGGCTTCGCGGACGGCGACTCGGCCCTGGCGAGCGGGTACTTCCTCGCGGCGCTGGCCTTCTCCGCGCTGCTCCACGCGTTCCTCCTCGGCCTCGTATACCGGGCGCTCCGGGGAAACCCGGCGCGGCGGGCCCGCACCACCGCGTGAGTCCGGCAGGGCATACAGAAATACCCCGACTACAATTGACAGTCGGGGTATTTCATCGCGTATATTGATGGATTCTGCGCCCGGAAACACCACAGGCGCAGAGAAGTTCAATAAACGCACTGTATCGCGCCGGGAGTCGAATTGTCAACCGAGGAATTTCGGAACGAGCAGCAATTCATCACCGATCTGTACACACGACTCGACGATCTGAGGGACCAGGCCGAGGCCGCCGTCGAGCGCGCCCTGCGCACCCCGGGGGTCGGCGGCAACCAGGGACGGCTCGAACGCGACGTCATGGTCGCCGAGCAGTCCGGGCTGCTCGCCGCGCTCAACGCCGGGGAGAGCGGACTCTGTTTCGGCCGGCTCGTCTTCAAGGACGGGCGCGACCACCACATCGGCCGGCTCGGCATCCGCGAGGACGACCCGAACCGCACCCCGCTGGTCGTCGACTGGCGCGCCGAGGTCGCCCGGCCCTTCTACCTCGCCACCGGATACGAGCCGATGGGGCTCTCCCGCCGCCGGCACATCAGCACCCTCGGCCGGACGGTCACGGCACTCCACGACGAGGTGCTCGACCTCGGCGACGCCACCCGCACCGGGCACGAGAACCGCGACGCCGACGAGGTGCTGCTCGCCGCGCTCGACGCCGCCCGCACCGGCCGGATGCACGACATCGTGCAGACCATCCAGGCCGAGCAGGACGGCATCATCCGCTCCCCGCACCGCGGTGTCCTGGTCGTCGAGGGCGGCCCCGGCACCGGCAAGACGGCGGTCGCCCTGCACCGCGCCGCCTACCTCCTCTACGCGCACCGCGAGCAGCTCGCCAAGCGGGCCGTCCTCATCGTCGGCCCCAACCCGGCCTTCCTCGGCTACATCGGCAACGTCCTGCCCTCGCTCGGCGAGACCGGCGTGCTCCTCGCCACCCCCGCCGAGCTGTTCCCCGGCGTCCGCGCCACCGGCACCGACACCCCCCGCGCCGCCGCCGTCAAGGGCTCCGCCGCCATGGCGGACGCCCTCGCCGCGGCCGTACGGGACCGCCAGCAGGTCCCCGAGCGCGGCGAGCCACTGATCGTCCCGCACGACGACGGCGACCTGGTCATCGACTGGGACATGGCCCTGGAGGCCCGCCACAAGGCCCGCGAGACGGCCCTCCCGCACAACCTGGCCCGCCCCTACTTCGTCTTCCGGATCCTCGACGCGCTCGCCGAACAGCTCGCCGACCGGATCGGCGCCGACCCCTACGGCGGCCCCAACTTCCTCGGCCCCGACGACATCGCCCTGCTCGCCAAGGGCATCGCCGGGAACCCCGAGGTGTACGCGGCGATCGACACCCTCTGGCCCGCGCTCACCCCGCGGGACTTCCTCGCCGACTACCTGGCCGAACCCACCCACCTCGACGAGGCCGACGCCCGGGAGATCCGGCGCGGCGACGGCCCCTGGACCCCCGCCGACGTGCCGCTGCTCGACGAGGCCGCCGAACTCCTCGGCGAGGACGACTCCGCGGTCCGCGCCGCCGAGGAGGCCGAACGGCAGAAGCAGATCCAGTACGCACAGGGCGTCCTCGACGTCTCCTACGCCTCCCGCACCTACGAGTTCGAGGACAAGGAGGAGCACGACAAGGACGCCTCCGAGGTCCTCTCGGCCCACGACATCATCGACGCCGAGCGCTTCGCCGAGCGCCACGAGGAGGCCGACCACCGGACGGCCGCCGAGCGCGCCGCCGCCGACCGCACCTGGGCCTTCGGGCACATCATCGTCGACGAGGCGCAGGAGCTCTCCGCGATGGCCTGGCGGCTCCTCATGCGCCGCAGCCCCACCCGCTCGATGACCCTGGTCGGCGACCCCGCCCAGACCGGCGACCCGGCCGGCGTCGGCGCCTGGGAACGGATCCTCGCCCCGTACGTGGAGGACCGCTGGGAGCTGGTGCGCCTCGGCGTCAACTACCGCACGCCCGCCGAGATCATGGCCGTCGCGGCCGAGGTGCGGCGGGCCGACGACCCGGGGTTCGAGCCGCCGAGCTCGGTGCGGTCCACCGGGGTGGAGCCCTGGGACCGGACGGTGGACGACCCGGTGAAGGAGGCCGCCGACGCGGTCGCGACCGAACTGCGCGAGGAGGGCAGGATCGCCGTGATCGCCCCGCCGGAGCTGCACCCCGGGCTGATCGCCGCGCTGCCCGAGGCCGCGTACGGCCCGGCTCCCGACCTCACCCGGCCGGTCGTGCTGCTGGACCCCCGGCAGGCGAAGGGCCTGGAGTTCGACACCGTGCTGGTCGTCGACCCGGAGGGCATCGTGGCCGGGGCCGTGCACGGGACGAACGACCTGTACGTGGCGCTGACCCGGGCGACCCAGCGGCTCGCGATCATCCGGTCCGCAGCTCGCAGGTGAAGAGCCGTGCGCCGTCCTGGTACCCGGTGACCTCGAACATCCCGGGTGCGTCGGCCGTCTCCGCCGCCCCTGCCGTGCTCATGGGCACGGCCCGGAGCAGGCAGGGGCCGCCGTGGAACTCGGCGTACCGGTCGAAGGCGATCCGAAGGCCGACCGGCAGACAGGGGCGGGGCCACACGGCGGCGGAGACGGCCTGCCGGGCGGCCTCCAGGAAGAGCATTCCCGGGATGTGATCGTTGGGCCGCTGGAAGAGGGTGGGGTGACCGGTGTCGACGACCAGTTCCCACACCCCCTCCCGCCCGGTGGGGGCGAGCAGGACGTCCTCGGGCCTCGCCCGCCCGGCGAGCGGCGCAGGCGCCCGGTGGGTCCCCGGTCCCGGGTGGACGACCCCGGCCTCGACGTGTCCGCCGCGCAGTCTGCGGTAGGCGGCGCCGCCGGTGAGCCGGGCGTGGGCGGCGCCCGTCGCCACCACGCGCGCGTCGCGCCGCACGGTCCACTCCACGAGCACCTCGGTCAACTGATCGCCGCGCAGTGTGCGTTCGACGAACCGGACCTCGTTGTCCGGCGCGTCGCCGGTGACGGAGAGGCCCGCCGGGTCGCAGGTCAGGGAGATCTCGCCCAGCAGGATGTGCCGGGTCAGCGGAAGTCCGTGGACCGAGTGCAGGAGGGCCATGGTGGCCTGCCGCAACGTCTCGACGACCAGGAGCGGGTCGTGGTACCGCTCCGCACCCCGGCGGACCGGGGTGAAGAACGGGTGGTCGGTGGGCCAGGCGGCCCGGACCGCGAAGCGGTCCCTCCCGTCGAGCGGTCGCCACTCGACGGGAAAGGTGTCCTCGCTGCGCACCCGGTGGCAGAGCTGCGGCGACAGACGTCGCTCGACGGTCTCCTGCATCGTTCCCCGCCCATCTGGACCTGTCGGTCTGATCCGGAGAGCGAAGATATCCGAACAACGGGCGGAATGCCCGAACGAATGAACGATCAACAGAATGACCGTCAATTATCGGACAGACAGCGGACTTTCCCGCCCCGCCGGCCCCGGCGCGACTCAGGCCGGGCGCAGCCAGACCGTCGCGAGCGGCGGCAGCGTCATCCGGATGCTGGCCGAACGCCCGTGGTGCGGAACCGACTCCGTCTTCACCGGATCCCGCCCCACCACGTCCCCGCCGCCGTACCGGCCGGCGTCCGTGTTCAGGACCTCCGCCCAGGCCACCACCGCGTCCGGCACGCCGAGCCGGTAGTCGTGCCGTACGACCGGCGAGAAGTTCGAGACCGCGAGCAGCGGCGAGCCGAAGGCGTCGAAGCGCAGGAACGCGAAGACGTTGTCCTCGGCCGCGTCCCCGACCACCCACTGGAAGCCCTCCGGCACGGTGTCCCGCTCCCAGAGCGAAGGCGTCGCCTGGTACACCGTGTTCAGGTCCCGGACGAGATCCCGCACACCCCGGTGGTCCGGCTCCGCGCCGTACGCCGGGTCGAGCAGCCACCAGTCCGGCCCGTGGTCCGCCGACCACTCGCCGCCCTGCGCGAACTCCTGCCCCATGTACAGCAGTTGCTTGCCCGGGTGCGCCCACATGAAGCCCAGATAGGCGCGGTGGTTGGCGCGCTGCTGCCACCAGTCGCCCGGCATCTTCGACACCAGCGACCGCTTGCCGTGCACCACCTCGTCGTGGGAGATCGGCAGGATGTAGTTCTCGCTGTACGCGTACACCATCGAGAACGTCATCTCGTGGTGGTGGTACTTGCGGTGCACGGGCTCCTTCTGTACGTACTCAAGCGAGTCGTGCATCCAGCCCATGTTCCACTTCATCCCGAAGCCCAGACCACCGAAGCCGCCCGGCCCCACCTGGTCCGTCGCCCGCGTCACCCCGTCCCAGGCCGTGGACTCCTCCGCGAAGGTCACGATCCCCGGGCAGCGCCGGTACACCGTCGCGTTCATCTCCTGGAGGAAGGCCACCGCGTCCAGGTTCTCCCGGCCGCCGTGCTCGTTCGGCAGCCACTCCCCGTGCTCCCGCGAGTAGTCCAGGTAGAGCATCGACGCCACCGCGTCCACCCGCAGGCCGTCGATGTGGAACTCCTGGCACCAGTACACGGCGTTCGCCACCAGGAAGTTGCGCACCTCCTTGCGGCCGTAGTCGAACTCAAGGGTGCCCCAGTCGGGATGGTGCGAACGGCGCGGGTCCTCGTGCTCGTACAGCGGCCGCCCGTCGAACTCGGCCAGCGCCCAGTCGTCCTTCGGGAAGTGCGCCGGCACCCAGTCCATCAGGACCCCGATGCCCGCCCGGTGCAGCGCGTCCACCAGGAACCTGAAGTCGTCGGGGGTGCCCATGCGGGCCGTCGGCGCGTAGAAGCCCGTGACCTGGTAGCCCCACGAGCCGCCGAAGGGGTGCTCGGTGACCGGCATCAGCTCCACGTGCGTGAAGCCGAGATCGCGGACGTACGCGGGGAGCTGCTCGGCCAGCTGCCGATAGGTCAACCCCGGCCGCCAGGACGGCAGATGGACCTCGTAGACGGAGATCGGCGCCTCGTGGGGCGGGCGCGCCCCGCGCCGCGCCATCCACTCGGCGTCGTCCCAGGTGTAGTGCGAGGCGGTGACGATCGACGCCGTGTTCGGCGGGCACTCGGTACGGCGGGCCATCGGGTCCGCGCGGACGGTGTGCGTACCGTCGGGCCGAGTGATGTCGTACTTGTAGAGCGCGCCCTCGCCGACCCCCGGCACGAACAGCTCCCACACACCCGTCGAACCCAGCGAGCGCATCGGCAGCCCGGTGCCGTCCCAGTGGGTGAAGTCACCGGTGACGCGGACGCCGCGGGCGTTCGGCGCCCAGACCGCGAAGCGGGTGCCGGCGACTCCGTCGTGGGTCATGGTGTGGGAGCCGAGGGCCGTCCACAGCTCCTCGTGCCGGCCCTCGCCGATCAGATGCAGGTCGAGGTCGCCGAGGGAGGGCAGGAAGCGGTACGGGTCGTGGACGGCCAGCTCGTCGGGGCCGTCGTCGTACCGGACGCGCAGCTCGTACGCGGGGACCTTGCGGAGCAGGGGCAGGAACCCGGAGAAGATGCCGTCGCCCTCGCTCCGGAGCGGGATCCGCCTGCCCTTCGTCAGGACGGTGACCTCCTTCGCCCACGGGCGCAGCACCCGGACCACCACGCCGCCGCGCACCGGATGCGCGCCGAGCACACCGTGCGGGTCGTGATGCTCCCCGGCGAGCAGACGCGCCCGGTCACCGGGATCGAGCGGCGGGGCCTGCCGGGGGGCGGGGGGCTTGGCGGCGGTCTTGCCTTTCTTGGTCGCTGTGCTGCTGCGGGCCGACTTGCCTGCGGGGCGGGCGGTCACCGGGATGCCTCCTGGGGGTACGGGGGGTATGACTGCGCAACGGTGAGGTACGGGGACGGGACACTCGGCCGAACGGGCGGTGCGTGGGGGGTGCGCGCGGGGGCGGGTGGGTGCCCGGGGGCGGAGCCCCCCTCGTTGTGGGCAATCGTTCCGCCGGGGGGACCCCCACGCCCCGGCGGGACGATTGCCCACACGGGCGGGGGCGAGGGTGCGGGCGCCGGCCCGCACGGGGGTGGAGTGTGCGGGCGTGGCCCGTACGGAGGTGGGTTGTGCGGGCCCGCGCCCGCACGGGGGGTTTCGGTGTGGTCCACGCGGGGGCGACGGGTATGCGGGAGTCGCCCGGGGTGGTGGGTGGAGCCCCTGTGGGGCTCGGGCCCAAAGGGGGCGTGGGGGTGCGCGGGGTGTCGTGGGGGGCGGGGTCATTGTGGGGCCGACAGGCGTTCGATGGCGGACATGGGGACCGGGAGCCAGTCCGGCCGGTGCCGGGCTTCGTACACGACCTCGTACACCGCCTTGTCCGTCTCGTAGGCGCGGAGCAGCGCCGGATCCGTCCGGGGATCCGCGCCCGAGGCCTCCGCGTACCCCGTGCAGAACGCCGCCCGGCTCCGCGCCGCCCAGTCCGCGTTCCACGGCCGGTGCGTGCGGGCCGCGTAGTCGAAGGAGCGGAGCATGCCGGCCACGTCGCGGACCGTCGGCTGCGGGCTGCGCCGTTCGTCGAGCGGCTTCGCCGGCTCGCCCTCGAAGTCGATGACGGCCCAGCCGCCGTCGGACCCCCGCAGCGTCTGCCCGAGGTGCAGATCGCCGTGGATGCGCTGGACGAACCCGCCGCCCGCCGTGCCGCTCGCCGCCGCGAAGACGGCGCGCAGGCCGGGGACGAACGGCAGCAGCGCCGGTACCGCCTGCGCCGCCGCGTGCAGCCGGCGGTCCATCGCGCCCGCCAGCTGCTCGGTCTCGGCGCGGCCGAGCCGACGGGTCGGCAGCGCCTCCGCGAGGGCGAGGTGGACCTCGGCCGTGGCCCGGCCGAGCGCCCGCGCCTCCGCGGTGAAGTCCCGTCCGTCGGCGAGCGCGTCGAGCGCGAGCCGCCATCCGTCGCGGGAGTCCCGCAGGTACGGCTGGAGGACACCGAGGGTCGCCGCCCCGCTCTCGAACCACGCGACCGGCGCCGGGACCCGGGTGCAGCCCGCTCCCGCGAGGGCGAGCGGCAGTTCCAGGTCCGGGTTGGCCCCCGGGCTGACCCGACGGAAGATCTTGAGGATGAACGAATCTCCGTAGACCAGGGACGAGTTGGATTGCTCGGCGTCCAGCATGCGGGGGGCCAGGGCGGGCGGGAGCGCCGTCGTGGCGTGGAAGTGCAGGGGGCCGGTCCGGCCCGGGGTGCGCAGTCGCTCGTAGAGGAGGCCGGCGAGCCGCGGGTCGCGCAGCCCTTCGTACACGGCACGTCCGGCGAGCGGCCCCTGCCGGATCCGCCCGATCAGGGCGGGGGCGAGGCGGGGCGGGAGCTGGGTCCGTACGCCCAGGAGCAGTTGGTAGCAGTCGGCGGGTGTCCCGGCCGGGCGGCCCGGCTGTTCGACCCGTACGAGCAGATGGAGGAGGCCGGGGCCCGCGCCGTCCAGGGGCAGCAGCTCGGTGGCCGCGTCCAGCGTGAATCCGGCGACCCGGCGGCCCTTGCCCGCGAACCAGCGCTGCCGTGGCAGCCATTCGTGGAGCAGGGGAGCGAGGGACGGAAGGAGGGCGTCCGGGGCCCGGGTGGTGGATGCGGTCTCCGGCATGGCATCGCGTCCTTTCCCCGGGGCGCGCAGTTGGCTGTCGTATGCGTTCAAATGCGCAGAGTGTCCCGGATGGCGGCTGGGGCTGTCCGGATGTGCGGGACGTGTCGGAAGGGGAAGATCCGTATGGGCCCGGCAAGAAGGCCCGTATGGACCTGAATCGTGCTGCGGAACGTGTGTGGGTCACAGTGCCCGGAGTGGGACGGGAGGAAACCGCCCCACCCAGGACGAATCCGAACTGACCGGTGGTCAGCCCTTCTTGAGACGGAACCAGTAGAAGCCGTGTCCCGCAAGGGTCAGGAGGTAGGGGAGCTGGCCGATGGCCGGGAACGTCACCCCGCCGATCAGCTCCACCGGCTGGGTGCCGTCGAAGCGTCGGAGGTCGAGTTCGGTCGGCTGCGCGAACCGCGAGAAGTTGTTCACACAGAGGACGAGATCGTCACCGTCCTCACGGAGGAAGGCGAGCACCGCCGGGTTGGACGCCGGGAGTTCGGTGTACGTCCCCGTCCCGAACGCCCGGTTCTGCTTCCGGATCTCGATCATCCGCTTCGTCCAGTGCAGCAGCGAGGACGGCGAGGCCATCCCCGCCTCGACATTGGTCACCTGGTAGCCGTGGACCGGGTCCATGATGGCCGGCAGGTAGAGCCGTCCCGGGTCGCAGGAGGAGAAGCCGGCGTTCCGGTCGGGGGTCCACTGCATCGGGGTGCGGACGCCGTCCCGGTCGCCCAGCCAGATGTTGTCGCCCATGCCGATCTCGTCGCCGTAGTACAGCACCGGCGAGCCGGGCAGCGAGAAGAGCAGCGCGGTGAACAGCTCCATCTGCTTGCGGTCGTTGTCGAGGAGCGGGGCGAGACGCCGCCGGATGCCGATGTTGGCCCGCATCCGCGGGTCCTTGGCGTATTCGGCGTACATGTAGTCGCGCTCTTCGTCCGTGACCATCTCGAGCGTGAGCTCGTCGTGGTTGCGCAGGAAGATGCCCCACTGGCAACCGGAGGGGATCTCCGGGGTCTTCGCCAGGATCTCCGAGACCGGGTAGCGCGACTCGCGCCGTACGGCCATGAAGATCCGCGGCATGACCGGGAAGTGGAACGCCATGTGGCACTCGTCGCCGCCGGAGCGGAAGTCGCCGAAGTAGTCGACGACGTCCTCCGGCCACTGGTTGGCCTCGGCGAGCAGCACCGTGTCCGGGTAGTGGTCGTCGATCTCCTTGCGGACCCGCTTGAGGAAGGCGTGGGTCGCGGGGAGGTTCTCGCAGTTGGTGCCCTCCCGCTGGTACAGGTACGGCACCGCGTCGAGCCGGAAGCCGTCGATCCCCAGGTCCAGCCAGAACTTCAGCGCGGACAGGATCTCCTCCTGCACCGCCGGGTTCTCGTAGTTGAGGTCGGGCTGGTGCGAGAAGAACCGGTGCCAGTAGTACTGCTTGCGGACCGGGTCGAAGGTCCAGTTCGAGGACTCGGTGTCGACGAAGATGATCCGGGCGTCCGCGTACTGCTTGTCGTCGTCGGCCCAGACGTAGTAGTCGCCGTACGGCCCCTCCGGGTCGCGCCGGGACTCCTGGAACCACTCGTGCTGGTCGCTCGTGTGGTTCATGACGAAGTCGATGACCACGCGCATCCCGCGTTGGTGGGCCGCGTCGACGAACTCGACGAAGTCGGCCAGGTCGCCGAACTCAGGCAGCACCGACGTGTAGTCGGCGACGTCGTAGCCGCCGTCCCTCAGCGGGGACTTGAAGAACGGTGGCAGCCAGAGGCAGTCCACGCCCAGCCACTGGAGGTAGTCCAGTTTGGACGTGATGCCCTTCAGGTCGCCGACGCCGTCCCCGTTGCTGTCCTGGAAGGACCGGACGAGGACCTCGTAGAAGACGGCCCGCTTGAACCAGTCGGGATCACGGTCCTTGGCGGGAGTGTCCTCGAAGGTGTCGGGGACGGGCTCGTTGACAGTCATGATGTGGGTGACCCTCCGGTCTGCGGGGACGGTCGCAGGACGAGGACGTGCGCGGGTGTGACACCCGGCTCTAGGCGCACGTAGCTGGTCCTGCCCCAGTGATAGGTCTCGCCGGTGAGCTCGTCGCGCACCGGCACGGTCTCGTGCCAGTCGAGGCCGAGTTCCGGCATGTCCAACGAGAGCGTCGCCTCCTGGGTGTGGTGCGGGTCGAGGTTGACGACCACCAGAACGATGTTCGAACCCGAACGCTTGCTGTACGCGATCACCTGCGGGTTGTCCGCGTCATGGAAGGTGAGATTCCGCAGCCGGCGCAGGGCCGGGTGACGGCGCCTGATCCGGTTCAGGGCGGTGATCAGCGGGGTGATCGTCTCCCCGGCCCGCTCCGCCGACTCCCAGTCACGCGGCCGCAGTTGGTACTTCTCCGAGTCGAGGTACTCCTCGCTGCCGTCCCGCAGCGGGGTGCCCTCGCACAGCTCGTACCCGGCGTACATGCCCCACGAGGGCGACAGCGTCGCCGCGAGCACCGCCCGTGCCTCGAACGCCGGCCGGCCGCCCTCCTGCAGGTAGGCGTGCAGGATGTCCGGGGTGTTCACGAAGAAGTTCGGCCGCATCTGTGCCGCCGTCTCCCCGGACAGCTCCGTCAGGTACTCCGTGAGCTCCTCCTTGGTGTTCCGCCAGGTGAAGTACGTGTACGACTGCTGGAAACCGATCGCGCCGAGCGTCCGCATCATCGCCGGGCGGGTGAAGGCCTCCGCCAGGAAGATCACGTCCGGGTCGGCGGCGTTGATCTCGCCGATCACCCGCTCCCAGAACACCACCGGCTTGGTGTGCGGGTTGTCGACGCGGAAGATCCGCACCCCGTGGTCCATCCAGTGCCGGAGGATCCGCACGGTCTCCGCGACGATCCCGTCCATGTCCACGTCGAACGCGATCGGGTAGATGTCCTGGTACTTCTTCGGCGGGTTCTCGGCGTACGCGATCGAGCCGTCCGGACGGTGGTGGAACCACTCCGGGTGCTTCTCCACCCACGGGTGGTCCGGGGAGCACTGGAGCGCGAAGTCCAGGGCGATCTCCAGACGCAGCTCCCGGGCCCGCGCCACGAAGGCGTCGAAGTCCTCGAAGGTCCCCAGGTCCGGGTGGAGCGCGTCGTGGCCGCCCTCCGGCGAACCGATCGCCCACGGCACGCCGACGTCGTTCGGCGCCGCGGAGAGCGAGTTGTTGGGGCCCTTGCGGTGGGTCTCGCCGATGGGGTGCACCGGCGGCAGATAGACCACGTCGAAGCCCATCGCCGCCACCGCCGGCAGCCGCTCGGCGGCGGTGCGGAAGCTCCCCGGGACCGTACGGCCCTTGACCTTCCGTACGCCCTCCGAGCGCGGGAAGAACTCGTACCAGGAGCCGAACAGGGCGCGCTCCCGCTCCACCTGGAGGGGCAACGCGGGGGAGGAAGACAGGAGTTCGCGCAGCGGATGGCGGTCGAGGGACTCGACGACCCGCGGGTTCAGGGCCGCCGCGAGCCGGACCGCGGCCGGCCGGGACGCGTCGCGCAGCGCGTCCGCGGCGGCGAGCACGGCCTCCCGGGCGCCGCCCTTCTTCGGGACGCCCTTCGCGGCCCGCTCGTGCAGCTCGGCGCCTTCGGCGAGGACCAGTTCGGAGTCGATCCCGGCCGGGATCTTGATCTTCGCCGTGTGGCGCCAGGTGGCCACCGGATCGCTCCACGCCTCGACGGTGTACGTCCACCGGCCCTCGGCGTCCGGGGTGACCTCGGCCCCCCAGCGGTCGGTGCCCGGGGCCAGTTCGCGCATCGGGGTCCAGGGACCGGGGCGGCCCGACGGGCCGTGCAGCACGACATTGGCGGCGACCGCGTCGTGGCCTTCGCGGAAGACGGTCGCCGTCACCTCGAAGGACTCTCCGGCCACCGCCTTGGCGGGGCGCCGGCCACAGTCGACCAGCGGGCGTACGTCCAGTACGGGAATGCGTCCCATGAGCGGATTCACAGCATCACCTGACGGGTTACGGGGGTGCGGGTGGTGGTTGTGCGCTCTTTCTAGCTCCGTCGACGGCCGGCGGGTTGCGGGCATGGCCGCTCCTGTCCGCGTTCACTCGGATGGGGGGTCCACAGGGATGAACAGAGGTCACGGGGGGAGGGGTTCGATGGGGTACCGCAGGAGCCTTCCACGGTCTCAGGGCGGGCAATCCAGGCGCTTTGTTAACTACTAGGGCGTAGCCGAAGCGGCAAGCACAGGACCCGGACAAAGAAGGGCCCCGCCCTTGTGGGGCGGGGCCCGTTCCCCGTGTCGCGGTCAGCGCCGCGGGGACGTGTCGGAGGACCAGACCTGCCAGGGCTGACGGGCCACCCATTCCTCCACCGGAGGCGGTTCGAGGGCCAGGACCTCCGTCGACACGCCGTCGTCGTCCGCCATCAGGAGCGGATCGACTCCGCTCGCCATGAAGTGGTAGATCCCGGCCACCCCGGCCGCCGTATCCGGACCGAGCAGCTGGGCGAGGCTCCGTTCGAAAGCGGCCGGATCCAGCTCCTCGTACCGCACCGCCCGGCCGAGCCCCCGGCCGAACGCCGCCGCGAGCTCGGCGCCCGTCAGGGAGCGTTCGCCGCCGATGTCGAACGTCCGGCCCTCCAGGTCCTCCCGGGTGAGCGCCGCGAGCGCCGCCTCCGCCAGGCCCCGGTGCGACAGCCACGCCGTCCGCGCGGCCGCCGGCAGCGGATAGGCGAGCACACCGTCGTCGACCAGGGCCGGCCCGTTCCACGGCGAGAACAGGTTGTCCAGGTACACCGGCGGCCGGATCACCACCAGCGGCACCCCACTGTCCCGCAGCACCCGCTCCGCCAGCCGGCGCGTCTCGAAGGCGGCCACGTCCGTCGGACCCAGCGGGATCCGGGTGTTGGCGTTGAAGACAAGACGCTCCGTGCCCGCGTCGAGGGCCGCCTCCGCGACGTTCCGCGCGTACGCCTCCACCCGCTCGCTCTCGTACACCAGCGGCATCGTCATGAACGCGTGCGTCGTCCCCTCGAAGAGCTGCCGCACATCCTCCGGCCGGCCCAGATCGCCGGCGACGAAGGAGGCCCCCGGCAGCGGCGGCCGGTCCGCCGACGGCCGCCGCGTCAGGGTGCGGACCCGGTGCCGCCGCTCGGCGAGAAGGCGGGCCACCGCACCCCCCTGGAACCCCGTCGCGCCCACGACCGCCACCCGCATCGGAATCTCACTGGACATGTGTGTCTGAGGCCCTTCGATAGACTTTCCCGGCTGTCGTGTCGGCGTCTCTCCAGGCTCGCCGCCACGGCTTCGGCCGTTCAATTAACAAACCGGGGCGGAAGTTGAAGGATCGTCCATGGCAATCGTGGGAACCGACCGTCACGCACTGCAGCCCGATCAGGAAGAGCAGGACGACCTGCTGAGCGAACTGCTCAAACCCCTCCGGCTCACCGGAGTCTTCGACAGCCGCTGGCACGTCCGCGCCCCCTGGGCCATCGAGGGCGACGCCGAACGCAGCTGCGCCGTCCTCCACTACGTCGTCGAGGGCGACTGCTGGATCACCACCGAGGCCGAGGCCCCGGTCGAACTGCACGCCGGCGACCTCGTCGTCTTCCCGACCGGCACCGCGCACCGCCTCTCCGACCGGCCCGAACGCCAGGGCCTCCCGCTCAAGGCCGTCCTGCCCGAGCGGCAGCCCGGCACCTCCGGCGAGATCGTCATCGAGGGCAGCGGACCCGAGAGCAGGCTGCTCTGCGCCGGACTGCACTACGACGCCAGCGCCGCCACCGGCCTCTACACCTCGCTGCCCTGGGCACTCGTCCTCGACGGACCCCAGGTCGACCGCGAGCCGCTGCTCCGCGACACCCTGCGGCTGCTCGCCGCCCCCGACCGGCCCGCCGGCCCCGGCGACCGGCTCATCACCCTGCGCGCCTTCGAGATGGCCCTGGTCCTGGCGCTCCGGCCGCTGCTCCGCGAACTCGCGGGCAACCCGGCCTCGCTGCCGCTGCTCCGGCACCCCGGGATCAGCCGGG
This sequence comes from Streptomyces sp. NPDC088553, assembly GCF_044752965.1. Classification (NCBI taxonomy): domain Bacteria; kingdom Bacillati; phylum Actinomycetota; class Actinomycetes; order Kitasatosporales; family Streptomycetaceae; genus Streptomyces; species Streptomyces sp. NPDC088553. Next base: position 464,733 of record NZ_JBIVMG010000007.1, read on the forward strand.
CCGTCGTCATGATGGCCACCCGGTTCGCCGAACCCTGGACCATCGACTCCCTCGCCCGGGAGGTCGGCATGTCCCGCTCCGCCTTCACCGCCTCCTTCCGCGACCTGGTCGGCGAGTCACCGGCCCGGTACCTCGCCGCCCGCCGTATGCAGGAGGCCGGCCGGATCCTCACCGAGACCTCCCTGCCGCAGTCGGCGGTGCCCGCCCGCGTCGGCTACCAGAGCGCCGTCGGCTTCCACCTCGCCTTCCGCAAATGGTTCGGGGTGACCCCGGGGGAGTACCGCTCGGGAGCCGACCGGGCCGCCTGAAGGCCGGCGGACGGTCCTCGGGAACGGCCGGCGGACGGCCCTCCGGACGGTGCCCTCCGGGCGTCCGCGCCGCCCCGGATCCACCGACCTGACATCTTCGGGATTCCCTGGCCGGTTCTTAAGGACCCCTGGACGGACGCTCATTGTCCGGACGGGTCCCCCCGGACAGGCTCGGGACCGGCAGAGCCGTGACACCCGAGGAGAGGCGATACACCGGTGACGAGGTCCGGGCAGGAGTATCTGGAGGGGCTGCGCGACGGGCGCGAGATCTGGCTCGACGGGGAACGGGTCAAGGACGTCACCGCCCACCCGGCCTTCCGGTCCACCGCGGCCTCCTTCGCCGGGCTCTACGACCTCGCCGACGACCCCGTCCACCACCCCGTCCTCGTCCAGGGCGGGGTGCGCCGCGCGTACGCCGTGCCCCGCTCGTACGAGGACCTCGTCACCCGCCGCCGCGCCTTCCGCACCACCGCCCGGGCCAGTTTCGGCTTCCTCGGCCGCACCCCCGACTACATGGCCGCCGGCGCGGCCGGGTTCGCCGCCGCGCCCGCCGTCTTCACCGGCGGGACCTTCGACGGCGCCGAGCACGCCCTCGCCCTCCACCGCCGGCTCGCCGACGGCGACCTGCACTGCGCGTTCACCCTCGGCAACCCGCCCCCGGGGCACGGCGGGGAGGACCTCACCCTGCGGGTCGTGGCGGAACGGGACGGCGGGATCGTCGTCCGCGGCGCCAAGACCGTCGGCACGGGCGCCGCCTTCGCCGACGAGATACTCGTCGGCACCATCGAGCCGCTCCCCGCCGACGACCTCGCGCACGCCCTGACCTTCGCCGTACGCCTCGACACCCCCGGCCTCAGGCTGATCTCCCGCACCTCGTACGAGGAACGCTCCCGGTCCGTCTTCGACCACCCGCTGTCCTCCCGGTACGACGAGAACGACGCGACGCTGGTCTGCGAGGACGTCTTCGTGCCCTGGGACCGGGTCCTCACCCACCGCGACCCGGCCACCACCGGCGCCGTCTGGTGGCGGACCCCCGCCTACCTGAACCTCGTCCACCAGTCCGCGACCCGCTTCTGGACCAAACTGGAGTTCCTCACCGGACTCGCGATCCTCATCACCCGCTCGAACGGCACCGAGGGCCTCCCGCCCGTCACCCAGGCCGTCGGCCGGCTCCTCGGCATGGTCGCCCAGGCCAAGGCCTTCGTACTCGCCGCCGAGGCCTCGTACGAGGAGGTCGACGGCGGGCGCGGCGGCGTCCGCCCCGGGCAGGACATCTCCTTCGCCCAGCGGATCATGGCCGGCGAGCTCTACCCGCGGGCCGTCCAGGACATCAGGCTCCTCGCGGGCGGCGCCCTCGTGCAGCTGCCCGCCAGCGGCCGCGACCTCCTCCACCCCGAGCTCGGGCCGCTGGTCCGCCGCTACTTCGGCACCACCGGCCACCCCGCCGAGGACCGCGTCAAACTCCTCAAGCTCGCCTGGGACGCCCTCGGTTCCGAGTTCGCCGGCCGCCACGAGCAGTACGAGCGCTTCTACCACGGTGCCCCGCACGTCTACCTGACCATGCAGACCTGGGCCGGCGCCGCCGACGACTGCGAGAGGCTCGCCCAGGCCTGTCTCGACGGCTACGGCCTCGGGACGACCCGGTGACGACGGCACCGGCACCACGGCGCGGGGCACTCGGCCTGCTCGCCGCCACCCAACTGCTGCTCATCATGGACACCGCGATCGTCAACGTCGCGCTGCCGTCCGTCGGAGAGGACCTCACCGCCGGCTCCGCGGACCTCTCCTGGGTCGCCAACGCCTACCTCATCACCTTCGGCGGACTCCTCCTCCTCGGCGGCCGGATCGCCGACCTCCTCGGCCACCGGCGGGTCTTCCTCGGCGGCCTCGGCCTGCTCGCCGTCGCCTCCGCCGCCGGTGGTCTCGCCCCCGGCGCCGGCGCCCTCGTCGCGGCCCGCGCCGCCCAGGGCGTCGGCGCCGCGCTCGCCGCGGCCGCCGCCTTCGCCCTGCTCCTCCTGCTCTTCCCCGACGGGCCCGCCCGGCACCGGGCGCTCGGCGCGTTCGCCGCGATGGGCGGCCTCGGCGGAGTCCTCGGCACGGTCCTCGGCGGCGTCGTCACCGACCTGCTCGGCTGGCGCTCCACGTTCTGGCTGAACGTGCTGCTCGCCGCCGTCCTCGCCGCCCTCGCGCCGCGGGTCCTCGACCGCCGCACCGGCCCCGTCCGGCGCGGCGGCTTCGACCTCGCCGGGGCGCTCACCGCCACCGCCGGACTCGGACTCCTCGCTTACGCGCTGGTCGGCGCGGCCGACGCCGGATGGCTGTCGGCCCGCACCCTCGGCACCGGCGGAGCGGGCCTCGCGCTGCTGCTCGCCCTCACCGCCGTCGAGGCCCGGGCCGAAGCGCCCCTCGTCCCGCCGTCCGTCCTGGCGCGGCCCGCGCTCCGGCTGTCCAACACCCTGGCCGCGCTCGCCCAGACGACCCTGTTCCCGATGTTCTTCCTGGTCAGCCTCTACCTCCAGAACGTCCTCGGCTACCAGCCCCTCGGTGGCGGCCTCGGCCTGCTGCCGCTGTCGCTCGTCGTCGTCGCGGTCGCCCCGCAGACCGGCCGGCTCATCTTCCGGATCGGCCTGCACCGGACGATGACCCTGGGGTTCGTCCTGCTGTGCGCGGGGACCCTGTGGCTGGCCCTGGCCCTCACCCCCGACGGCGGCTTCACGAGCACCGTCCTCGCCCCGAGCCTCGTCCTGGGCGCCGCCCTGCCACTCGTCATGGTCACCACGAACGTGGCGGCCACGGCGGAGGCCGCGGCCGAGGAGACCGGACTCGCCTCCGGACTCGTCAACACCAGCCAGCAGTTCGGCTCCGTCCTCGGCCTCGCCGTCCTGGTGGCCGTCGCCACGAGCCGTACGGAGACCGTCGACGCGGCCCGCGCGGCCGCCGAGACCTCCGGCTACCGCGCCGCCCTGCTCACCGGCGCCGCCCTCGCCGCCGCGGCCGCTTTCCTCTCCGTACGCCTCCACCCGCCCAGACGGGTCCCGGAAGCGTCCCCCGGGCCCCAGGTCCCGGACCGCCGCTGACCCGCCCCCCCACAGAAACACTGCCCCCCGACCACCGGCGAGTGAGCCGTGCCTCTTCGGCGAACAGAGCCCCGGAAAAGAGGAGCCCCCGTGCTGCTGGGCGATCCGCGTCACCACACCGAGGACATACGCGCCGCCGACCCGCTCGGCGCCGACGGCCTGCTCGCCGCCGTGCCCGCCATGAACGCCGACGCCGACGTCGCCGCGCTCACCGTCGCGCTGCGCGCCCTCGTGCCGGACATCGACAGGGCCGCCCAGTGGAGCGTCGGCCACGCGCTCGCCGCCATGCGGGACCTCGGCATCCTCCTGGGCTCGCTGAAACGGCACGGCGTCCAGCCCCTCGCCGCCGTGCCCGAGGCGCTGCCCGTCCTCGAACTCCTCGGCCGCCGCACCGACATGGTGCCGAGGGACACCGTCCACCACTACACGACCTGGAACCCGCCCGGACCCCGCCGCCGCACCTACACCGGCCATCCCACGGAGGCCCGGCTCCAGGACGCGGTACGGATGGTCTTCCCCGGTCTCGTCGCCGCCGTCGACGACTGCGGCCGGGTCGCCCGCCTCGAACCGTACGACCCCGGCTTCGCCACCGCCCTCGACCGGGTGGCCCGTCATGTGCGGGCGATGGTCGACTCCATCGACCTCACGGTGGCGCAGGTGTCCCCGGAGTACTTCGCGGCCACCCTCCGCCCCTACTTCGAGGAGGTCGAGGTGGACGGCCGGGACTACCTCGGTCCGGCCGCCGCGCAGGTGCCGCTCTGGCTGGTCGATCTGACGCTGTGGCAGTGCGACCGCTCCGACCCCGCGTACGAGGCCTTCCTCGCGGAGTCCGTGCCGTACGCGCTGCCGGCCTGGCGCGCCTTCCACACCCGGCACCGGGGCGGGGTCTCGGCGGTGAGCAAGCTGTCGGCCGCCGTCAGCTGGGAGGGCGCGGACCGGCTGCCGCCCCCGCTGACCGCGTCGGCGGAGGCACTCGGCCGGGTGCTGCGCCTCCTGAAGACCTTCCGCGCCCGGCACCTCGGCATCGCCCGCAAGGCGTACAGCGAGGAGACCCGGCTGTACGAGGAGGGCAGCGGCGGGGCCCCGGTCGCGCTGCTGCGCTCGATCCTGGATCTGACCAGGGAGAACGAGACCATGGTGCGCCGCGCGACCGTGCGGCGCCGTCCCGCAGGGGCCCCCGTCGGGCCGTCGGCCGCGTAGCGGCGCCGAAGGAGCAGTCGTCATGTCCCCCCACACCACCCCCTCCGCGTTCCTCCCGGTCCACCGCCGCCGTCCGGCGCCGGACTACGGGCAGAGCCCGCACATCGTGATCGCCGGCGGCGGCATCGCCGGCCTCACCGCCGCCCTCTCCCTGCACGCCGCCGGCTTCGAGCGGGTGACGGTCGTGGAGACGGCGCCCGCGATCCGCCCGGTCGGCGCCGGGCTCAACCTGATGCCGAACGCCGTCCGCGAACTGGACGCGCTCGGCCTGCTCGACGCCCTGGAGGCGGGCGCCCTGCGCACCCGCGAACTGCGCTACTACCACCGCTCCGGCGGGCTGATATCCCGGGAGGCCCGCGGCCTCGGCGCGGGCCACCTCTGGCCGCAGCTCTCGGTCCACCGCGGGCACCTCCAGCAGGTCCTCGCCGGCGCGGTACGGGCCAGGCTCGGCCCCGCCGCCCTGGTCACCGGGGTCCGGGTGAGCGGCGTCGAGCCGACACCGGACGGGCGGCCCCGGCTGCGCCTCGAACACCGGGCGGGCGCCGTGCACGGCCGCGCCTCCCTCGAACCGGACGTGCTCGTCGGCGCGGACGGCATCCGCTCGACGGTCCGGGCGGCGCTGCACCCGGGAGAGGGCGGGCCCCCGTGGAACGGGATGGTGGTGTGGCGAGGGGTGTCCCGGATGCCGGCGAGGGCGGTGGGCTCGTTCATGCTCATCGCCGGCGACGACCGGCAGAAGGCCGTCGTCTACCCGATGGGCCGGCCGACCGGGCCCGACCGGGAGGTCCTGGTGAACTGGGCGCTCGCCCGCCCCGCCGAGCGCACGTGCGGGGCCGGGACGGCCGCGGGGGAGGAGCGGCTCCTCGGCGACTGGAACCGGTCCGTCCCCGTCGACACCTTCCTCCCGTTCTACGAGGGCTGGGAGTTCGACGGAGTCAGCGTCCCCGACGTCCTGCGCGCCGCCGACTCCGCGTACGAGTACCCGATGGTCGACCGCGAGCCGCTCGACCGGTGGACCCACGGCCGCACCACCCTCATCGGCGACGCCGCCCACGCCATGTACCCGATCGGCTCCAACGGGGCGACCCAGTCGATCGTCGACGCGCGCGCCCTCGCCCACGCCCTCGCCCGGCACGCCGACCCCGAGGACGGCCTCGCCGCCTACGAACGGGACCGCCGCCCCGTCACCACCGCGCTCCAGCGGGCCAACCGCGAACAGGGCCCCGAGGCCGTCATCGACCTCGTGCACGCGCGCGCCCCGCACGGCTTCACCGACATCCACGAGGTCGTCCCCGCCGAGGAACTCGCCGCCATCGCCCGCCGGTACGCCACCACCGGCGCCTTCGACCCGGCGACCGTCAACCAGGGCTCCCCGTACGAGATCCCCCTCCCGGCCATCGGCTGACACGCGCCCCACCGCTCCCCGTGCGCCGTCGCACGGCGGGAGCGGTGTGCCCTAACGTCTGAGCGGAACGACGGACGCACAGCGTGGTGCGTCCACTCCGCTCCGTACTCGCCTGCGAAGGTGGAACGCGTGAAGGCAATCCGTCGATTCACCGTGCGTCCCGTCCTCCCCGACACCCTTCGACCCCTCGCCGACCTCGCGCACAACCTGCGCTGGTCCTGGCACGAACCCACCCGCGCCCTCTTCGAATCCCTCGAACCCCCCGGCCAGGCGACGCCGTCCGGCGGCACCGACCCTGTCCGGACCCTCGGCGCCCTCGAAGGCCCCCGGCTCGCCGCGCTCGCCGCCGACCAGGACTTCCTGGCCAGGCTCCGGGCCGCCGCCGAGGACCTCGACACCTATCTGCACGCCCCCCGCTGGTACCAGCGGCAGGCCACCGACGCGCCCGCCGCCCTCGCCTACTTCTCGCCCGAGTTCGGCGTCACCGCCGCCCTGCCCCAGTACTCCGGCGGCCTCGGCATCCTCGCCGGCGATCACCTCAAGTCCGCGAGCGACCTCGGCGTCCCGCTCATCGGCGTCGGACTGCTCTACCGGCACGGCTACTTCCGCCAGTCCCTCGGCCGCGACGGCTGGCAGCAGGAGCAGTACCCCGTCCTCGATCCGGGCGAACTGCCGGTCACCCTGCTCCGCGAGGCCGACGGCGCCCCCGCCCGGATCACCCTCGCCCTGCCCGGCGGGCGCAGTCTGCACGCCCACCTCTGGATCGCACAGGTCGGCCGGGTCCCCCTCCTCATGCTCGACTCCGACGTCGAGGAGAACGCCCCCGGCGAACGGAGCGTCACCGACCGGCTGTACGGCGGTGGCAGCGAGCACCGGCTCCTCCAGGAGATGCTCCTCGGCATCGGCGGCGTCCGCGCCGTCCGTACGTACACCCGGCTCACCGGCACCCCCGCGCCCGAGGTCTTCCACACCAACGAGGGCCACGCCGGCTTCCTCGGCCTCGAACGCATCCGCGAACTCCAGTGCGAGGGGCTCGACTTCGACAGCGCCCTGGAGACCGTCCGCGCCGGGACCGTGTTCACCACCCACACCCCCGTCCCGGCCGGCATCGACCGCTTCGACCGCACCCTGGTCGCCCGCCACCTCGGCGAGGACGGCGCGCTCCCCGGCGTCGACACCGGGAAGGTCCTCGCGCTCGGCGACGAGACCCCGCTGGGCGGCGAGCCCGGCGTCTTCAACATGGCCGCCATGGGCCTGCGCCTCGCCCAGCGCGCCAACGGCGTCTCCACCCTCCACGGGGCCGTCAGCCGGGCCATGTTCGCCGGGCTCTGGCCGGGCTTCGACGCCGAAGAGGTGCCGATCACCTCCATCACCAACGGCGTCCACGCCCCCACCTGGGTCGCCCCCGAGGTCGGCCGGCTCGGCCCCGACCCCGCCGACCGCGAGCTGTGGGAACTCCGCCGCACCCTGCGCGAACGGCTCGTGACCGACGTACGGGAGAGGCTGCGGGCGTCCTGGCGGCAGCGCGGGGCGGCAGCCGCTGAACTCGGCTGGACCGACTCCGTCCTCGACCCCGACGTCCTCACCATCGGCTTCGCCCGCCGGGTCCCCTCGTACAAGAGGCTCACCCTCATGCTCCGCGACAAGGACCGGCTGCGGGCGCTGCTGCTGCACCCGGAGCGGCCGGTGCAGCTCGTCGTCGCGGGCAAGGCCCACCCCGCCGACGACGGCGGGAAGCGGCTCGTGCAGGAACTCGTCCGGTTCGCCGACGACCCCCGGGTCCGGCACCGGATCGTCTTCCTGCCCGACTACGGCATGGCGATGGCCCGCGGCCTCTACCCCGGCTGCGACGTCTGGCTCAACAACCCCCTCCGCCCCCTGGAGGCCTGCGGCACCAGCGGCATGAAGGCCGCGCTCAACGGCTGCCTCAACCTCTCCGTCCTCGACGGCTGGTGGGACGAGTGGTTCGAGCCCGACTTCGGCTGGGCCGTCCCCACCGCCGACGGGGCCGCCGCCGCGGACGAGGACCGCCGCGACGACCTGGAGGCCGCCGCCCTCTACGAGCTGATCGAACGCCGGGTCGCCCCCCGCTTCTACGACCGGGGCCCCGACGGCGTCCCGGCCGGCTGGACGGCGATGGTCCGCCGCACCCTCACCGACCTCGGCCCGAAGGTGCTCGCCGACCGCATGGTCCGCGAGTACGTCGAGCGGCTCTACGTCCCCGCCGCGGCCGCCCGCCGGGCGCTCACCCCGGACCGGGCGCGGGACCTCGCCGCCTGGAAGGCCCGGGTCCGGGAGGCCTGGCCCAAGGTGACCGTCGACCACGTCGAGGTCGGCGACGACCTCACGGACGACCTGGCCGACGCCGAACTCGGCGCGACCCCGGTCGTCCGCGTCAAGGTCTCCCTCGACGGGCTGGGGACCGACGACGTCGAGGTGCAGGCCGTCACCGGCCGGGTCGACGCCGACGACACCCTCGCCGACACCCGTGCCGTCCCGCTGAAGCCGGCGGGCCGCCCGGACCTGGAGGGCCGGCAGCCGTACGCGGGGACCCTGGAGCTCGACCGCACCGGTTCCTTCGGCTGTACGGTCCGCGTCCGCCCCTCCCATCCGCTCCTCGCCCACCCGGCGGAACTGGGCCTGGTGGCCCTGCCGGAGGAGACGACCGGGGAGGGGGCGGGGGTGCTGCTCAGGTAGGGCGCGAACGGGTCTAGGGGGTGTCTTGCCGGGCTCGCGGCGTCCGGCCTGATCGACAAGACACCCCCTAGGGCACCTCGGCCTTGTCGGCGAGGTGCCCGGCGACGAAGCACAGCCGGTACACCGGCACGGCGGCCAGCATCGTCGAGCGGTAGTACCGGCACTCGTCCATCCCGGGCGGCTCCGGCGGAGCCACCCGCGGCGCGCCGTCCAGCGGATGCTCGGGCCAGTCGTCGACGGTCTCGTCGAGCTGCGCGGGCGTCTGGCCGATCCGGATCCTCGCGTAGTCGTCCGGCTCCAGATACGACTGGGCCTGCGTCCACGCGGCGACCCCCAGCATCAGCGCGCCGAGTGCGGCGAGGAGCGCGAGCGGGATCCAGATCGCCCGCGCCAGGCCCTTGCGGACCTCACGGCGCGCCAGGTCCAGCTCCCGGGCCGAGGTGGGCGCGGCGGGCAGCGGCGCGGGGGCCTTGCGGGGCAGCACGGCGGTCAGCGCGAAGCCGCCGTCCTCGGTGGCGCGGTGGGTGAGGGTGCCGCCGGCGAGGCGGACGCGCTCGCCGAGGCCGACGAGGCCGGTGCCACCGGAGCCGGACCCGAGCGAGGGCCCGCCCGTGCCGGGACCGCTGACCACCTCGACCCGTACCGTCGCCGCCTCGTCGCCCTCCGGGGTGACGGCGATCGAGACCGCCGCGCCGGGCGCGTGCTTGGCCGCGTTGGTGAGGCCTTCCTGTACGACCCGGTGCAGGGCGAGCCCCGACATCCCCGGCAGCGTGGGCACCGGTGCCGTGGCGAGGGCGACCGTGAGCCCCGACGCGCGGGCACGGGCCGCCAGTTCCTCGACCGTCTCACCGGCCGGGCTCGTCGGCGCCGCGTCGTCCTCCTCGCGCAGCACCCCGATGATGTCCCGCAGCCGGGCCGTCGCGTCCGCCGCCGCGCGACGCAGTTCGCCCGCCGCCCGCTGCTGGTCGGGACCGAGGTCGGGGGAGACCTCCAGGGCGCCCGCGCGGATCGCGATCAGGGCCAGGTCGTGGCCGAGCGAGTCGTGCATGTCGCCCGCGATCCGGGACCGCTCTCGCAGCCTCTCCCGGTCGGCGACCGCCGCCTGCTCCCGCTCCATCCGGTCCGCCAGCTGCCAGCCGCTCTGCACGAGGCGGTCGTACTGGCGCACGTACCGGCCGATCAGCCAGGGCGCGACGACGGCGAGGGCGAGCGCGAGCAGCAGCGTGAACCACTGGCCGAGCGAGGTACGGGTGACCCAGGTGAGGGCGAGGCCGGTGGCCGCGATCGCCCCGAACAGCCAGAGCGCCGCCCGGGTGTGCTCCTGGCGCCGCCCCGCGAGGTACCCGAAGGCGACCAGGGCCAGGCTGTACGAGGGGGTGAACAGCTCCAGGGTGGCCGGCAGGCTCGCCGCGACCGTGGCCGCGAGCGACACCAGCGGCCACCTCCGGCTGACCGCGACGCAGCCCGCGAGGACCACCACGCCGACGGCGACCCGGGTCCAGCTGCCGCCGTCGTTCGGGTCCGACTTCAGCAGCACGGGCACGCAGAGCAGCAGCCACAGGAGGAGGTCGAAGAGGCGCTCGCGGACCGGTTCGCGCGATGCCTCACGCATCGGTCACCAGGCCCGCCTCGTACGCGAGGACCGCGAGCTGGACCCGGTTGCGCAGGCCGAGCCGGCCGAGGACGGCGCTCACATGGGCCTTGACGGTGCCCTCGACGACGTACATGCGGTCCGCGATCTCCTGGTTGGAGAGCCCGGCGCCGAGCAGGGCGACGACCTCCCGCTCCCGGCCGGTGAGCCGGTCGAGGCGGGCGCGCGCCGCGGCCGCGCGGGTGAGGCGCTCGCCGCCGAGGGTGTCGATGACCCGGCGGGCGACGGTGGGGGACAGGGCGGCGCCGCCGCCGGCGACGGCCCTGACCCCGGCGATCAGTTCGCGCGGGTCCCCGGACTTGAGCAGGAAGCCGCTGACGCCGCTGCCGAGGGCCCGCGCGATGTACGCGTCCTCGGAGAAGGTGGTGAGCATGACGACGGCCGCGCCCGGGACGGCCCCGCGCAGTTCCTCGGCCGCGCCGAGTCCGTCGAGCCGGGGCATCCGGATGTCCAGGAGGACGACGTCGGGGCGGTGCTCGCGGGCGAGCTCGACGGCCTCGTGGCCGTCGCCGGCCTCGGCGACCACCTCGATCCCGGGGTCGGTGGCGAGGATGGCCCGCACCCCGGCCCTGATCATCGTCTCGTCGTCGGCCAGCAGCACCTTGATCATGGGTCCCAGGGTACGGAGGGCCCGGGCGGACGCCGGGACGCACGGACGCCCGGAGGGAAGGATCCCTCCGGGCGTCCGGCACTTGTGACTAGGGGTTACTCACTCACCCGCTCCCGGGCTTACGGGAAGGTGAGCTTGAAGCTGTTGATGTAGCCGGTGTCGATCGAGGCCTTGTCCTGGACGCGGAGCTTCCAGGCGCCGTTGGCGACCTCGGAGGAGGCGTTCACGGTGAAGGTCTGGACGATGTTGTCGGCGCTGCCGCCCGACCGGTTGGACAGGCTGTAGACCGAGCCGTCCGGGGCGACGAGGTCGACGACGAGGTCACCGCGGTAGGTGTGGACGATGTTCACGTCCACCTTGAGGGCGGAGGGAGCGTTGCCCGTGACACCCGTGACGTTGACCGTCGAGGTCACCGCGGCGCCGTTGTCCGGGATGGACACGTCGGCGGTGTTCTCGAAGACCTTGCCCGGCTGCGGCTCGCCGCCACCGGGGCGGGAACCGACGGCGATGGCGGCCCAGGCGTTCTCGACCGCGAGCACCTCGGGGCTGCCGGCGCCGTACAGCTCGGTGGCCACCGCGACGGTGCCCGTGCGGGCCCCGGCGTAGTTGGTGTTCGAGCTGAACTTGGTGGTGAGGGCCTTGAACCAGATCAGCGAGGCCTTGTCACGGCCGATGCCGGTGACGGGCAGGCCGTCGGAGGTCGGCGAGTCGTAGTTCACGCCGTTGACGGTCTTGGCGCCGCTGCCCTCGGAGAGCAGGTAGTACCAGTGGTTCGCCGGGCCCGAGGAGTAGTGGACGTCGATGCCGCCGAGGCCCGAGTACCACGCGTCCTTGGACGAGCCGTCCTTGCTCGGCTTGTCCATGTAGCGCAGCGGGGTGCCGTTGCCGCGGATGTCGATCTTCTCGCCGACCAGGTAGTCACCCGGGTCGTTGGCGTTGTTCGCGTAGAACTCGACGGCCGCCGCGAAGATGTCCGAGGTGGCCTCGTTGAGGCCGCCGGACTCGCCGCTGTAGACCAGGCCGGCGGTGTTGGAGGTGACGCCGTGCGTCATCTCGTGCGCGGCCACGTCGATGGAGGTGAGCGGCTTGGTGTTGCCCGCGCCGTCGCCGTACGTCATGCAGAAGCAGGAGTCCGACCAGAAGGCGTTGACGTACGCGTTGCCGTAGTGGACCCGGGAGTACGCGCCGACGCCGTCACCGCGGATGCCGCTGCGGCCGTGCACGTTCTTGTAGTAGTCCCAGGTGAGCGCGGCGCCGTAGTGCGCGTCGGCACCCGCCGTCTCCTTGTTCTGCGGCGTGCCGTTGCCCCACACGTCGGTGGTGTTGCTGAACAGCGTGCCGGTGCCGGACGTACCGCCGTTGAGGTTGTACGTCTTGTGGTTGCCGCGGCCGGTGTCGGTCAGCGTGTACGAGGGCGCGGTGCCGAGCGTCACCTGGCCGCTGTACTGCGTGTTGCCGGTGCCGGTCTCGATGGCCTGCCACTCGAAGAGCTTCGCGCCGGTCTTCGCGTCCGTCACGACGTGCAGCTCGTTCGGGGTGCCGTCGTGCTGGAGGCCGCCGACGACGGTCTCGTACGCGAGGACGGGGCTGCCGTTGGCGGCCCAGACGACCTTGCGCGGGGCGCGGTCGGCCTTGGCCTTGTCCGAGCCGTCCGCCTGGGCGAGGCCGACGGCCTGCTTCTCGGCGGCGGCCGGGGCCACGGTGGCGGAGGTGGAGATGTTCTTCAGCTCCGCGCGGGTGGACTTGGTGACACCGGTGGTCGCGCCGGCCTTGGTCTCGGCGACGATCAGGTCGCCGCCCAGGACGGGCAGTCCGGCGTAGGTGCGCTCGTAGCGCGTGTGGGTCGTGCCGTCGCGGTCCTGCACGACGTCACGGACGACCAGCTTCTCCTGGGCGCCGAGGCCGAGTTCCTTGGCCGTGGCGGCCTTGCCGGCGTCGGCCGCCTTGATGAGCGCGGTGCGCTCGGCCGGGGTGAGGTCGGCCGGGAGCTTGCCGGGGTTCGCCGAGGTGCCCTGCTGGGCCTTGGGGGCGATGGTCCAGGGGGCGTCGGCCGCGGTGGCGGACCCGGTCTGGACGCTCACGGCGAGCATGGCGGCGGCAGCGATCAGGGCGCCGGTCGCGGTGGCGCGACGGCTGGGCGTGGATCTCACGCAGACTCCTTCTTGCGAGGGGGGTACCGGCGGACTGGGTCGGGCCAGCCGGGCGGAGCAAGCAGAGCTGTGGAGCACGTTCGGGTGAAGCAGCGAACTCTGGTGCGAAGAGCCGGGGAGAGAGTGACAGGAATGACGAGGACCTGTCAGGAGTGCGTCGACAAGTTGGCCGGAAATCGTTCGCTGCTCGTAAGGCCGTGTTCGTTAAGCGGACGTTTCATCGATCAAGGCCGCGATGCCGTCCAATGTTCGCCCGAGCCCGAATTCGAAGAGCGTCCGCAGATCGAGACCGAACCCGTCGCCGCTTGTCACCACGGCCAACTCCGGGTACGCCCCACCCGATTGGATCGCGTCGAATCGTGGCTCGTTCTGTTCCATCCACTCGCTGTCAGAGATGCCCGAATCCTGTCGGGCCTGCTCTTCCAGATCGTCCGCCATCGACAACCCCTGGACGTAGGCGAAGATCACCAGATGGGTGTGGAGCTTCTGGCTGGGGGTGAGCGGTGTGCCCCTCATCGTCCGCAGCACCCACTCCGTGTACGCCACCGCGTTCGGCGTCGCGACGGGACGCGTGTACGAGGCCATCGCGTGCGCCAGCCACGGATGCCGGGCGTACACATCACGCAGCCAGCGCGCGCCCTGCTCCAGGCCCGTCCGCCAGTGCGCCGGCACCGGACCGAGCGGAACCTCGCCGCAGGCCGCGTCCGTCATCAGACGGATCAGCTCCGGCTTGCCCGGGACGTGGCGGTACAGGGCCATCGTCGAGACGCCGAGCCGCGTCGCCACCCTGCGCATCGTCAGGGCGTACAGACCTTCCGCGTCGGCGAGTTCGAGGGCCGCGGCGACGATCTCCCCGCGGGTGAGGGGAGCCGCCGCCCCGCCCTCGCCCCGGGCGCCCCTCGCCGTCGGCACGACCACCGTGCCCACCCCCGGCTCCGCCCGGACCAGGCCCTCCTGACGCAGGACCGCGAGCGCCTTCGTGGCCGTCGCCATGGCCACGCCCCACTCGCGGGTGATCGCCCGCGTCGACGGAAGCATGTCCCCCGGACCCAACTCGCCCACCTGCACACGGCGACGGAGCTCGGCGGCGATGGCGAGGTAGGGCGGCTGCGTCGTCATGAGGGGAGCGTACTAGTGCACCGGAACAGGCGTACACGCCTCTGAACTGCCCATCTCTTCGCGCGAGTCCAGGTGTACTAGGGCGGGAGTGGCACCGTACGCACACCGCTGCTTCCCTCCTCCTCATGACACTCACCACCCACCCGGAGCCCGCCACCGGACCGGCTCCCGCCGGCCGCCGCGCCTGGACGACCCTCGGCGTCCTCATGCTGCCGCTGCTCCTCGTCTCCATGGACGTGTCCGTCCTCTACTTCGCCATCCCCTCCATCAGTGCCGACCTGCGGCCGGGAGCCACCGAACAGCTCTGGATCCTCGACAGCTACGGCTTCGTCCTCGCCGGGCTCCTCGTCACCATGGGCGCCCTCGGAGACCGCGTCGGGCGCCGCAAGGTCCTGCTCGGCGGCGCGGCGCTGTTCGGCGTCGCCTCCGTGGCCGCGGCGTACGCGCACAGCCCCGGCGCACTGATCGGCGCCCGCGCGCTGCTCGGCGTCGCCGGCGCCTGCCTCATGCCCGCCACGCTCGCCCTGATCCGGGTGCTGTTCGCCGACCCGGCCCAGCGCGCGAAGGCCATCACCCTGTGGACCTCGGTGATGGCGAGTGGCATCGCCCTCGGACCCGTTGTCAGCGGCGCGCTCGTCGAGCACTTCTGGTGGGGGTCCGTCTTCCTCATCAACCTGCCGGCCATGACCCTGCTCCTCGTCCTGGGACCGCTGCTGCTGCCCGAGTCCAAGGGAGCCGTCACCGGACGGTTCGACGTCCTCAGCGCCGCCCTCTCGCTCGCTGCCCTGCTGCCGCTCATCCACGGCATCAAGGAGCTGGCCAAGGACGGCTGGGCGCCGCTGCCGGCGTGCGCCGCCGCCGCGGGGCTTCTCGTCGGTCTGCTGTTCCTCCGCCGCCAAGCACGGCTCGCCCACCCCATGGTCGACCTCGCGCTGCTGCGGAACCGGGCCTACGGAGGCTCCGTCCTCGCCAACCTGCTCGCGATGGTGGCGACGGTCGGCTTCGCCGTCTTCCTCACCCAGTACCTGCAGTCCGTCCTGGGCCAGAGCCCGTTCGAGGCCGCGCTCTGGAGCCTCGTGCCGACCGTGGGCGTGCTGGCCGCCGCGCCCGCGGCCGCGGCGCTGGCCCAGAAGACCGACCGGGCGTACGTGATGGCCGGCGGCTTCCTCGTGGCCGCGACCGGCTTCGCCTGGCTGGCCGGCATCGACCGCGCCACACCGCTGTGGGTCGTCATCGCGGCCAGTGCCGTCTACGCCGGCGGGCTGGTCTCCGCGATGACCCTCGCCAACGAACTGGCCCTCGGCGCCGCACCGCCCGAACGGGCCGGCGCGGCCGCCGCCGTCCTGGAGTCGGGAGCCGAGCTGGGCGGAGCGCTGGGAATGGCGCTCCTGGGCGCCCTGGGCGCGGCGGTCTACACCGGCGCGATGCCCGCGGACGCGCCGGCCGCGGCGCGCGAGACCCTGGGCGGCGCACTGACGACAGGGCCCGAGGTGATCGAAGCGGCCCGCACGGCGTTCGTGGAGGCGATGGGGGCGGTTGCCGTCGGAGCGGCCGGGCTGATGGCGGCTTCGGCAGCCCTGTCACTCTTCCTGCTGCGGAAGGGGCACACTCCTGGAACACGACCCTGAAACAGGAGTGGGGGACGTGGAGGGGGCCGCGTTCGGGACGTGAAGCGTGATTCGTGGCGCGAACAGAACCTTCACCCTCAACTGCGGCCAAGGCGCCGTAAATCATGCGGTCCCGAATGCGGCCCCCGGAACGGCCCCCACGGCACCCCCACGGGGGGAGGCCCAACCCGGAGGCCCAGCCCGCAGGCTCAGCCCACCAGACTCTCCCGCCAGGCATGGTGCAACCCCGCGTAGTGCCCCTCACCGGTCACAAGGTCCGAAGGCGTACCGTCCTCGACGATCCGCCCCGCCTCCATCACCAGAACCCGGTCCGCGACCTCGACCGTGGACAGCCGGTGGGCGATGACGACGGCCGTACGACCCGCCAGGACCGTGTCCATGGCCCGCTGCACCGCCCGCTCGCCCGGGACGTCCAGCGAACTGGTGGCCTCGTCGAGGATCAGCACCGCCGGGTCCGCGAGCAGTGCACGCGCGAAGGCGACCAGCTGGCGCTGGCCCGCCGAGATGCGGCCGCCCCGTTTGCGGACGTCGGTGTCGTACCCGTCCGGGAGGCCCTTGATGAAGTCGTGGGCCCCGATCGCGCGGGCCGCGTCCTCGATCTGCTCGCGGGTCGCGTCCGGCCGGCCGATCGCGATGTTCTCGGCGACCGTCCCCGAGAAGAGGAACGCCTCCTGGGTGACCATGACGATGCCCCGCCGGAGCTCCGGGGTGGTGAGGTCGCGGAGGTCGACACCGTCGAGACGCACCGCGCCGTCCGTGGGGTCGTAGAAGCGGGCCAGGAGCTTCGCCAGGGTGGACTTGCCCGCACCCGTGGCCCCCACCACCGCCACCGTCTGGCCGGCGGGGATGGTCAGGTCGAAGGTGGGGAGGACCTCGCCGCCGGTGCGGTAGGCGAAGCGGACCTTGTCGAAGGTGACCTCGCGCCCGGGGGAGCCCGTGCGGGCGGGCAGGGCGGCGGGGGCCGTCGTCTCCGGGACTCCGGGCTCCTGGGCCAGGAGCCCCGCGATCTTGGTGAGGGACGCGGCCGCCGACTCGTACGAGTTGAGGAACATGCCGAGCCGGTCGATCGGGTCGTACAGGCGCCGCATGTACAGGACCGCCGCCGCGAGGACGCCCAGTTCGAGGGAGCCCGAGGCCACCCGATAGGCGCCCCAGAGGCACATGCCGGCGACAGCCGTGTTGGCGACGAGCCGCGACCCCACGACGTAGCGGGCCATCTCGAGGAGCGCGTCGCCGTTGCTGCGCTCGTGCCGGTGGTTGAGCGCCGCGAACTCGGTCTCGTTCACCCGCTCGCGGCGGAACGCACGCACGGGGCGGATGCCGTTCATGGTCTCGGCGAACTTCACGATGACGCCGGCGATGGCGGTGGACCGCTCGGCGTACACCGCTCCGGCACGGCGCCGGTAGACGCGCACCAGGAACGCGAGGGGCAGGAAGGACGCCACCGCCACCGCACCGATGCCCAGGTCGAGGTAGAGGAGGATCGCGGAGATCGAGACGAAGGAGAGGACGACGCCGATCAGTTCCTGCAGGCCCTCCGAGAGGAGCTCCCGGAGGGATTCGACGTCGGTGGTGGAGCGGGAGATCAGCCGGCCCGAGGTGTACCGCTCGTGGAAGTCGACGCTCAGGATCTGCGCGTGGCGGAAGATGCGGCCGCGCAGGTCGAGGAGGACGTCCTGGTTGACGCGGGCCGCCCCGCGGACGAAGACGTACTGGAGGAGGCCCGAGAGCGCCGCGCAGAGGAGGTAGCCGAGGGCCACCGCGAGGACGGGGCCGTGGTCGCCCGCGCGGAAGGCGGGGACGCCCTCGTCGATGGCGTACGCGACGAGGAGGGGGCCGGCCTGGATCGCGCCCTCCTTGACGAGGAGCACCAGGGCGGCGACCGCGACCCGTACGCGGTGGGCCGAGAGGAGCGAGCGGAGCAGGGTGCCCGTCGCTCCGGGGGGCGCCGGGAGGTCGTCGCGGTCGAAGGGATCGCCGGTCTGCTGTTCGGTCATCGGTCCCCGCCTCCGCCTTCGCCTTCGCCGGACATCAGCCAGGCGTACTCCTCGCTGCTCCGCAGCAGTTCGTGATGGGTGCCCACGGCCGCGATCCGGCCCCGGGAGAGCAGCGCCACCCGGTCGGCCAGCATCACCGTGGACGGGCGGTGCGCCACGACGAGCGCCGTGGTGTCCCGCAGGACCTCCCGCAGGGCCGCTTCCACGCGGGCCTCCGTGTGGACGTCGAGGGCGGACAGGGGGTCGTCCAGGACCAGGAAGCGGGGGCGGCCGACGACGGCCCTCGCGAGGGCGAGCCGCTGGCGCTGTCCGCCGGACAGGCTGAGGCCCTGCTCGCCGACCTGGGTGTCGGCGCCCTCGGGCAGCCGCTGGACGAAGCCGTCGGCCTGGGCCACGCCGAGGGCGCGGCGCAGTTCCGGCTCGCCGGCCCCGCCGTCCGCGCCCATCAGGACGTTCGCTCCGACGCTGGCGGAGAAGAGGGTGGGCTCCTCGAAGGCCATCGACACCAGGGACCGCAGCCGGTCCCGGTCCATCAGGGCGATGTCCTCGCCGTCCAGGAGGATGCGGCCGCCGGACGCCTCGTGCAGCCTCGGTACGAGGGTGGTGAGCGTGGTCTTGCCGGAGCCCGTGCCGCCGACCAGGGCCAAGGTCTCGCCGGGGCGGATGTGCAGGTCGATGCCGTCCAGGACGGGCGGGGAGTCCGCCGGGGCGTCGGGGTAGCGGAACGACACGCCCTCGAAGCGCACCCCGCCGGGGCCGCCGTCCGCCGTGTCCCGGGTGCCCCGGGTGGCCGCCGCGCCCCGGCCGGCCGGGGCGGCGTCCGGCTCCTCCTCGGCGTCCATCACCTCGAAGTACCGTTCCGTCGCGGTCGCCGCCTCCTGGCTCATCGCAAGGAGGAAGCCGATGGACTCCACCGGCCAGCGCAGCGCCAGGGCCGTCGAGAGGAACGCGACGAGCGTGCCCGCCGACAGGTCGCCGTCCGCCACCTGGACCGTGCCGAGGACGAGGGCCGCACCGATGGCCAGCTCCGGTACGAAGGTGATGACCGCCCAGATCATCGCGAGCAGCCGGGCCTTGACGAGCTCGGTGCCGCGCAGCCGGCCGGAGAGCTCCCGGAAGGCCGTCGCCTGGCTGCGATGGCGGCCGAAGCCCTTGACGATGCGGATGCCGAGGACGCTCTCCTCGACGACCGTCGTCAGATCGCCCACCTGGTCCTGGGCGCGGCGCGCGACCACCCCGTACCGGCCCTCGAAGATCGAGCAGACGATGACGAGCGGGATGACCGGGGTGAGGAGGACGAGCCCGAGTGACCAGTCCTGGGCGAGCAGCAGGACGTAACCCGCGAGGATCGTCACGGCGTTGACCAGCAGGAACGTCAGCGGAAAGGCCAGGAACATCCGGACCAGCATGAGGTCGGTCGTGCCGCGGGAGAGAAGCTGGCCGGAGGCCCACCGGTCGTGGAAGGCGATCGGGAGCCGCTGGAGCCTGCCGTACAGATCGGCCCGCATCCGCGCCTCCACCCCGGACAGGGGACGGGCGACCAGCCACCGCCGGTACCCGAAGAGCACCGCCTCGGCGATGCCGAGCAGCAGGAGGTAGAGCGCCCCCAGCCACACGCCGCCCGGGTCCCGGTCCGCGACCGGCCCGTCGACCAGCCACTTCAGTACGAGCGGGATGACGAGCGACAGACAGGACGCGACGATCGCGACGAAGGCGGCCGTGAACAGCCGTGCCCGCACGGGCCGCACGTACGGCCAGAGACGAAGCAGCGTCCGCACCGCGGAGCGGTCGTGATCACCGCGGTTGCCGGGAGAGTCGGAGGAGTCGGGGGAATCAGGGGCGGGGCGCTCTGGGGCGACAGGTTTCTCGGGCATCAGGTCCGACCATACGGTTCACCACTGACACGTCTCATCCTGTTTTCCGGTCGGTCCGGGGCGCATCCCGGACGGCGCCGAGTCGTACCGGCCATCAACCGATCGGTTGATGGCCAGGACGAGCGAGAGATGGCCGATACCCGCGCCGCGTCCCGGCCGACAGCCTGGGGGCATGACAGCGACCGAGGTGCAGGGACTGCACAAGACGTACGGCGGCCGGAAGGTCGTCGACGGGGTCTCCTTCGAGGTCGGCGAGGGCGAGATCTTCGGGATCCTCGGCCCCAACGGCGTCGGCGAGACCACCACCGTGGAGTGCGTCGAGGGGCGGCGGACCCCCGACGAGGGGCGGGTCCGGGTCTGCGGGTACGACCCCGTCGCGCAGCGCGCCGGGCCCCTCACGCCCGCACCCGCAGCAGCACCACCGATCTGGCGCCCACCGTGATCGTCCCGCCGCCCGGGTGCTCCGTGCCCGGTGGCGCCGACTGGTCCTCGCGGCCGGTGTCCACGACCAGTTCGTACGTCTCCGCCCACGGGGCGCCCGGGAGGCGGAACTCCAGGGGCCGGGGGCCCGCGTGGAGGACGGCGAGGAAGCTGTCGTCGGTGATCTGCTCGCCGCGCTCGTCCCGGCCCGGTATGTCGCGGCCCGACAGATAGAGGCCGAGGGTGGCCGTGGGCGCGTACCAGTCGGGTTCCGTCATCTCGGCGCCCTCCGCGGTGAACCAGGCCAGGTCCCGCAACCCGTCCGCGCCCTGGGGGCGGCCGGAGAAGAAGGCGCGGCGGCGCAGGACCGGGTGGTCGTGGCGGAGGGCGAGCAGCCGGCGCGTCAGGGCGAGCAGCTGGGCCCGGCCGGGGTCGTCCGGCAGGGCCCAGTCGAGCCAGCCGGTGGTGTTGTCCTGGCAGTAGGCGTTGTTGTTGCCGCCCTGGGTGCGGCCCATCTCGTCGCCGGCGACGAGCATCGGGACGCCGGTGGAGAGGAGCAGGGTGGTGAGGAGGTTGCGCTGCTGGCGGAGGCGGAGGGCGTTGATGCCGGGGTCGTCGGTCTCGCCCTCCACCCCGCAGTTCCACGAGCGGTTGTCGTGGGTGCCGTCGCGGTTGCCCTCGCCGTTGGCCTCGTTGTGCTTGCGCTCGTACGTGACGAGGTCCCGCAGGGTGAAGCCGTCGTGCGCGGTGACGAAGTTGACGGAGGCGTACGGCCGGCGCCCGCCCCAGGCGTACAGGTCGCTGGAGCCGGAGAGCCGGTAGCCGAGGTCCCGGACGTCGGGCAGCGCGCCGCGCCAGAAGTCCCGTACGGCGTCCCGGTAGCGGTCGTTCCACTCCGTCCAGAGCGGCGGGAAGGCCCCCACCTGGTAGCCGCCGTTGCCCACGTCCCAGGGTTCGGCGATGAGTTTGACCCGGCGGAGCACCGGGTCCTGGGCGATGACCGCGAGGAACGGGGAGAGCATGTCGACGTCGTGCATCGAGCGGGCCAGGGCGGCCGCCAGGTCGAAGCGGAAGCCGTCGACGCCCATCTCGGTGACCCAGTAGCGCAGGCTGTCGGTGATGAGCCGCAGCACCTGCGGCTGCACGACGTGCAGGGTGTTGCCGCAGCCGGTGTAGTCCGTGTAGCGGCGGGCGTCGGACTGGAGCCGGTAGTAGCCGCGGTTGTCGATGCCCTTCAGGGAGAGCGTGGGGCCGAGCTCGCCCGCCTCCGCCGTGTGGTTGTAGACGACGTCGAGGATGACCTCGATCCCGGCCGCGTGCAGCGCCCGCACCATCCGCTTGAACTCGCCGACCTGCTGTCCGGTCGTCCCCGAGGAGGAGTAGCCGGCGTGCGGGGCGAAGTAGCCGATGGAGTTGTAGCCCCAGTGGTTGCGCAGGCCCCGCCGGAGGAGATGGTCCTCGTGCGCGAACTGGTGGACCGGCAGCAGCTCCACCGCCGTCACCCCGAGGCGTACGAGGTGCTCGACGGCCGCCGGGTGCGCCAGACCCGCGTACGTGCCCCGCAGACGCTCGGGGATGCCCGGGTGGAGCCGGGTGAAGCCCTTCACGTGCAGCTCGTAGATGACCGAGTCCTGCCAGGGCGTCTTGGGCCTGCGGTCGTCGGACCAGTCGTCGTCGTCCTGGACGACGACCCCCTTCGGGACGTACGGCGCCGAGTCCCGCTCGTCGCGGACGGTGTCGGCCACGTGCTGCTGCGGCCAGTCCCGCACGTGCCCGTACACCTCGGGTGCCAATCCGGAATCGCCGTAGTCGCCGTCGACGGCCCGCGCGTACGGGTCGAGGAGCAGCTTCGCCGGGTTCCAGCGGGCCCCCGTCCACGGGTCCCAGCGGCCGTGCACCCGGTAGCCGTACCGCTGCCCGGCCCCGATCCCCGGCACGAAGCCGTGCCAGATCTCGTGCGTCAGCTCCGTCAACGGCAGCCGCAGCTCCGTCCCGTCGGGGTCGAAGAGGCACAGCTCGACGGCCTCCGCCCCGCCCGCCCACAGGGCGAAGTTGGTGCCGGTCACCCCGTCGGGGCCGACCCGGCAGCGGGCGCCGAGCGGCGTCGGCGCGCCCGGCCACACGGGCGGCCCGGCCCGCTCCGGGGCATGGTCAGGTACCGCCTCCTGCTCGGCTGCGCTCGTCACCGTCCCGGCCTCCAGCGGCTCGTCGGGCCCGCACGCCGGGGAGCGGCGGCGTCCCGGCCGCCGCTCCCGCGCGTGGTTCTCCCCCTGTTCTGCCCGGACGGCCCCGCTCCCAACATGACCCGCACGCACGTTTCCCCTGGAGGGTGGCTGTCGTTGGGCCGAGCGTGACACTTGTATGGAAGCGGGCGAGGTACGCCCTCGCGGTGGCGGGACTGTTGGCGGGCCTCGTGGGCTGCACGGCGCCGGACGGTGGAGGCGGGATCGACATCCGCCTGCCGGGCAAGGCGCGGGCCCCCGGTGACGCCATCCGGATCAGCCCGGAGGACGGCAGCCGGGGGTTGCCGGCCGAGGGCCCGGTCGAGGTGAAGGTGGACAGCGGGCGACTCGAACGGGTGACCGTCGTCCAGGTGGAGGACGGCAGACGGACCCAGGTGGCCGGGGAGATCTCCGCCGACGGGCTGCGCTGGCGGCCCCGCCCGGAGACCCGGCTCGCGCTGGCCGCGAAGTACAGCGTGGACGCGGTCGCGCTCGACGCGCACGGCCGCCGGTCCGCCCGGCACACCACCTTCACCACCGTGGTGCCCGAGAGCCGCTTCATCGGCTACTTCAAGCCGGAGAACCGTTCCACTGTCGGCACCGGCATGATCGTTTCCTTCGGTTTCAACATGCCGATCGAGAACCGGGCGGAGGTCGAGCGGGCCATCCGGGTCACCTCCGTGCCGCCGGTGGAGGTCGTCGGCCACTGGTTCGGCAAGGAGCGGCTCGACTTCCGCCCCGCCGCGTACTGGCAGCCCGGGACCGAGGTCACCGTCGAGATCGGCCTGCGGGACGTCGAGGGGGCTCCCGGCGTGTACGGCATCCAGCGCAAGACCGTCGGGTTCACCGTGGGCCGCTCCCAGGTGTCCCTGGTCGACGCCGCCGCCCACACCATGGAGGTCAGGCGGGACGGCGAGGTCCTCGCCACCGTGCCGATCACCGCGGGAGCGCCGAAGACCACCACGTACAACGGGAAGATGGTCGTCACCGAGCTGTACGACGTGACCCGGATGAACGGGGCCACGGTCGGTTTCGGCGGCGAGTACGACATCAAGGACGTGCCGCACGCCATCCGGCTCACCGACTCGGGCACCTTCCTGCACGGCAACTACTGGGCCGATCCGAGCACCTTCGGCTCCGCCAACGTCAGCCACGGCTGCGTCGGGCTCCGGGACGACAAGGGCGGCAGCGCCGAGTCCCCGGCTGGCTGGTTCTTCGAGCGGACCCTCATCGGCGACGTGGTGGAGGTGGTCAACTCCCGTGACCGAAAGGTCGCTCCCGACAACGGCCTCGGAGGCTGGAACATGGAGTGGAACCGGTGGAAGGCAGGCTCCGCGCTGAGCTGACGCCCCCGTCCCCCTCGTACCGCCCGGCACGTTCGGCCTCTTTCGTTGTCTTAGCAGGTCGATCGGGACGGAACGGTGACATTCACGAGGATCTTTCGTGTCCTGCGGTGTGATTATCTAGCGCCGTGTGCGCGAGTGGATGCGCACGGGGGTGGGGCCGGGCGGTGCCGGGCCGTGCGAGGGGAGAAGACCACAGTGAACGGGCAGCCGATATCGGGGGCATCGGTCGGAGCGACGGGGCGGCGCGGCCGGCGTGGGGGCGTCAGGCTGCAGGCCCTGGCGGCGGGAGCGCTGCTTCTGGTGCTCACCGCCTGCGGCGGCGGTGAGACGGCGAACGGCGGCGGTACGGGGGGCCAGGGGCCGGCCGCCCAGGGCGGCGGCCAGCAGGAGAACGCGGCCTCCCAGGCGGTCGTGACGATCCTCCCGAAGGACGGCGCCGACTCGGTCGCCACCAGCGGGGTCCTCAAGGTCACCGCGGCGCAGGGCAAGCTGACCACGGTCACGGTCGCCGACTCCAAGGGCACCGCGGTCGAGGGGAAGATCGCGGCGGACGGGGCCAGCTGGTCGCCGACCGCGCACCTGGCCGCGGCCACGCAGTACAAGGTGCACGCGATCGCGAAGGACGCCGACGGCCGGGAGTCGGCGAAGGACACCACCTTCACCACCCTCGTCCCGAAGAACACCTTCATCGGCCAGTACACGCCGGAGGACGGTTCGACCGTCGGCGTCGGCATGCCGGTGTCCATCAACTTCACCCGGGGCATCACCGACCCGGAGGCCGTCGAGAAGGCCATCAAGGTGACGGCCGAGCCGTCCGTGCCGATCGAGGGCCACTGGTTCGGCAACGACCGCCTCGACTTCCGCCCGGAGAACTACTGGGCCGCGGGCACCAAGGTGACCGTGCACCTCAACCTGGACGGCGTCGAGGGTCGCCCGGGCGTCTACGGCAAGCAGAAGAAGACGATCACCTTCACCATCGGCCGCCGTCAGGTCTCCACCGTCGACGCGAGCGCCAAGACGATGAAGGTCGAGCGCGACGGCAAGATCATCAAGACGCTCCCGATCACCGCGGGCGCGCCGTCCACGACCACGTACAACGGTCAGATGGTCATCAGCGAGAAGTACAAGGTGACCCGCATGAACGGGGCCACGGTCGGCTTCGGCGGCGAGTACGACATCAAGGACGTGCCGCACGCGATGCGCCTGTCCACCTCGGGCACCTTCGTGCACGGCAACTACTGGGCCTCGCCGGGCACGTTCGGCTCCGCCAACGTCAGCCACGGCTGCGTCGGCCTCCAGGACGCGCGGGGCGCGGGCGACAGCTCGAAGCCGGCCGCCTGGTTCTTCGACCGCTCGATCGTCGGTGACGTGGTCGTCGTGAAGAACTCGAAGGACAAGCAGATCCAGCCGGAGAACGGCCTCAACGGCTGGAACATGGACTGGTCGGAGTGGATCAAGTAATCCACCGTTCGTACGTCCGAGGGACCCGGTGCTGTGAGCAACAGCACCGGGTCCCTCGGCGTTAACGGACACTAACCTTCCTCCCATGACTGTGAACCTCGAAGTCGCCGATGGCGTCGGCACGATCCGCCTCGACCGCCCCCCGATGAACGCGCTGGACATCGCCACCCAGGACCGGCTGCGCGAGCTCGCCCAGGAGGCGACCGACCGCGACGACGTGCGGGCCGTGATCATCTACGGCGGCGAGAAGGTGTTCGCGGCCGGCGCGGACATCAAGGAGATGCAGGTCATGGACCACGTGGCCATGGTCAAGCGCTCCCGCGCCCTCCAGGACGCCTTCACCGCCGTCGCCCGCATCCCCAAGCCGGTCGTCGCGGCCGTCACCGGCTACGCCCTCGGGGGCGGCTGTGAGCTCGCGCTCTGTGCCGACTACCGGATCGCCGCCGACAACGCCAAGCTCGGCCAGCCGGAGATCCTGCTCGGTCTGATCCCCGGTGCCGGCGGCACCCAGCGGCTGGCTCGGCTCGTCGGCCCCTCCAAGGCCAAGGACCTCATCTTCACCGGCCGGATGGTCAAGGCCGACGAGGCCCTGACGCTGGGTCTGGTCGACCGGGTCGTCCCCGCCGCCGAGGTGTACGAGCAGGCGCACGCCTGGGCCGCCAAGCTGGCGCAGGGCCCGGCCGTCGCGCTGCGGGCCGCGAAGGAGGCGATCGACCAGGGCCTGGAGGCCGACATCGACACCGGTCTCGCCATCGAGCGCACCTGGTTCGCGGGGCTGTTCGCGACCGAGGACCGTGCGAACGGGATGCGCAGCTTCGTCGAGGAGGGCCCGGGGAAGGCGAAGTTCGCCTGAGGTGACAGACGTCCCTTCGTGGGGGCCGATTCCACCGGAACGGCCCCCGCGATCGGCTCCGTGCGGCCATGATGGGGGGCATGGCGGGCCTGGAGGGTAGGGAACAACCGTGGCAGCGCACTGGCGCCGCCGCAGCGCCGTGGTCACCGGCCGCGGACGACGAACAGGCCGCCGACGCAGTGGAGTTGTACGGCAATCCGGCGGACGAGGACGTCCGGCTGCCGTCCCGGCCCGAATCCGCGTGGGTGGCCCGCAGACTGACCCAGCACGTCGTGCTGCGGCAGTGGGCGCTCGGCCCGCAGATCGCCGAGCACGCGGTGCTCCTGGTGTCGGAGCTCGTCGGGAACGCGGTCCGGCACACCGGCGCGCGGGTCTTCGCGCTGCGGTTGCAGCGGCGGCGGGGCTGGATCCGGATCGAGGTGCGGGACCCCTCACGCGGGCTGCCCTGTCTGATGCCGGTGCACGAGCTCGACACGAGCGGCCGGGGGCTCTTCCTGGTCGACAAGCTCTCGGACCGGTGGGGCGTGGACCTGGCGCCCCGTGGCAAGACGACCTGGTTCGAGATGCGGGTCGCCGACCGCCCCTGAGTCCTGACACCCCCCGGACGCACGGAAGCCCCCGTGCGCCGTGGTGGGGCGCGTGGGGGCTTCCGTGTGGTGCGCCGTGGACAAGGGGGGTGTATCCACGGCTGCTATGTCGACCTGGCCCGGGTCAATGGGGGTCGTGCCACCGACTATGGCAGACAGGTGGCCATACCGCCAAAAGTCCCTAGTGGGGCAAACTGCACCAAAAGTGGACACTTTAATAGTGAATCGTTGGTGACGTGTGGCACTCACCTTGCAAACAATGAATGACTATGCGGTTCCGTGATTGTTCCTCGGGGTCGTCCGCATGCTGGACGCCCCTGCGGGGCCCGTAAACGTCCTGAATTGGCCTAATCGTAATAAACCGGGCGATAGCGCCCTTAAATGGTCGCGTGAAGCCGATCGACCGCCGCGGAGCCCTCCGGGCCGGTGCGGCCGCCGCCCTCGCGGGAGCCCTCGCCACCGCCTGCGGCACGACCCCGCGCCCCGCCGCGCCCGCGCCCCGGCGCCCCGCCGCCGCACCCGTCGCGGCCCCCGCCCCCCGCCGCCTTCCCGGCCAGCCCGCCGAGATCACCCACGGCCCCCGCGACCGGCCCCGGGTCGCGCTCACCTTCCACGGGCAGGGCGACCCCGCCCTCGCCCGGACGCTCCTCGGCCAGGCCGAGAAGGCCGGCGCCCGCGTCACCGTCCTCGCCGTCGGCAGCTGGCTCGACCGGTACCCCGACCTGGCCCGCCGCGTCCTCGACGGCGGACACGACCTCGGCAACCACACCCAGCGCCACATCGACGTCAACGCCTTGACCGAGACCGAGGCCCTCGCCGAGATCGAGGCCTGCGCCACCCGGCTGCGCCGGCTCACCGGCTCCATCGGCACCTGGTTCCGGCCCTCCCGCACCCAGCACGCCGCCCCCGCCGTCCTGCGCGCCGCCCACCGCGCCGGATACCCGCACGTCCTCTCGTACGACGTCGACTCCCTCGACTTCACCTCGCCCGGCGCCGGCGCCGTCGTCCGCAACGTCACCGGACCCGTCCGCGCCGGATCCGTCGTCAGCCTGCACTTCGGCTACCCGGACACCGCCGCCGCGCTGCCTCTCCTCCTCGCCGACCTCGACCGCCGCGGACTGCGCGCGGTCACCACCACGGAGCTGCTGACCTGATGGCACACCGCACACAGAGGACCCTTCTCGCCGCCGCCCTCCTCGCCGCGCTCGCCGGCTGCGGCAGCGGGGACCCGGGCGAGGGCGCCGCCCCGGTGAAGAAGGCCGCGCCCGCCGTCCCCAAGCCCGCCGCGGCCCCCGCCGGGCTCCCCGGGATGCCGCCGCTCCTCGACCCGAAGGACGTCTACGCCGCCGACCGGCCCGACAAGCTCTCACCGGTCGTCAAGGACTTCCCCTCCCGGGTCTACGTCCCCAACACCAACTCCAACACCGTCTCCGTCATCGACCCGGCCACCTACCAGGTCGTCGAGACGATCCCCGTCGGCAACCAGCCCCAGCACGTCGTGCCCTCCTGGGACCTGAAGACCCTCTGGGTCAACAACAACCGGGGCCACACCCTCACCCCCATCGACCCGGCCACCGGCGTCGCCGGCAAGCCCGTCGAGGTCCACGACCCGTACAACCTCTACTTCACGCCCGACGGCAAGTACGCCGTCGTGATGGCCTCGCTCGACCGCGAACTCGTCTTCCGCGACCCGCACACCATGGAACGGAAGAAGACCGTCCCGGTCAGCTGCTACGGCGTCAACCACGCCGACTTCTCCGCCGACGGGCGCTACTTCGTCGTCTCCTGCGAGTTCTCCGGCGAACTGCTCAAGGTCGACACCGAGCGGATGGAGGTGATCGGCCAGCAGAAACTGCCCTTCGAGGGCGCCATGCCGCAGGACGTGAAGATCTCCCCCGACGGCAAGACCTTCTACATCGCCGACATGATGGCCCACGGCATGTGGGTCCTCGACGGCGAGAAGTTCACCACCCCGACCCTGCTGCCCACCGGCAAGGGCGCCCACGGGCTCTACGTCAGCCGGGACTCCCGCGAGATGTACGTCCCCAACCGCGGCGAGGGCTCCATCTCCGTCTTCGACTTCGAGAAGGACAAGCTGACGAAGAAGTGGTGGCTGCCGGACGGCGGATCCCCCGACATGGGAGGCGTCTCCGCCGACGGCAAGGTCCTCTGGCTCTCCGGCCGCTACGACTCCGAGGTGTACGCGATCGACACCGCGACCGGGAAGCAGCTGGCCCGCATCCCGGTCGGCGGCGGACCCCACGGCCTCGCCGTCTACCCGCAGCCGGGACGCTACTCGCTCGGCCACACGGGCGTGTTCCGGTAGAGCAGGCGAGCGGGCGGTCGGCCCGCCAGGCCGGCACTCCGGTGGAGCAGCGGCCCCGCACGAGCGGCCGGCCGGTGACCCCCCTCATCCGGCACGTCCGGGCCAGCTAATCTGACCCCCGTCAGACAAGCACCGAGAAGGGGCGGAAGCAGTGGCGGACATCGACGCGGCACGCACGGCATTCAACACGTTCGACGCCGACGGGGACGGTTTCATCACCGCCGCGGAGTACAAGAGCCTCATGGCCCGGCACGGCGACTTCCACGTCACCGAGTCGGTCGCCGAGGTGCTCATCAAGCAGCGTGACGACAACGGTGACGGTGTGCTGTCCTGGGACGAGTTCTGGGCGCACTACAGCAAGGCGTGACCCGCCCGCCCCGACGGGCGGCGCAACACTGTGTTGCCGCCCGTCCGGGGCCCGGTGACGACCGTCCGGTGACGCTTCCCGGCCCCGTCGTGTGCCGGGCTCCGCGAAGGCCGCCCCGCCCTCCTCGCGGCCGCCGCCTTCGCCCCCGCGGCCTTCGGCGCCGCCTCCCCGGGGCCTTCGGCGCCGTCTCCCCGCGGCTCTCTTCGGCGCTTCCCGGCGGCCTTCCGCGCCGCTTTCCCGCGGACTCCGCGCCTCTTCCTCCCGGCCGCCCGCGCCGCCTCCCGGCGGTCTCCGGCGCCGCCGCCTCGCGGCCCTCATTGCCGCTGCCCTGAGCCCCCCGCGGCACTTCCCCGCAGCCCTCCGCGCCGCCTCGTCGCCGGCCCTCCGCGCCGCCTCCCCGTGCCCCGGGCCCCCGTCCCGACGCGTGTCGTCGGCGCCGGGGCGCCGCGCGCCCCAGGAGGCGCGCCGGTGCCGGATCCGCGCGGAATCGTTCCCTGAGCGCTCCCCGGCGGCCGCGTGCCGGTGGCAACTCGCTGCACCACATGCCCGTGGCCGGATCCCGGCCCGGCGCGCGAACGATCACGTATGCGCCCCCACCTGGCCTTTTGGCCGGAACACGAGGGTCCGCACGGGGCCTGCGCCCCCACTTTCCCGCAGGTCGTGCGGCAGCTCTTTGCCAGGCAGCTTCCTGGCCTGTCCGGAAGCGGACAGCCGGGGCCCCGTGGTGATTTCCTCTAGGTGTGCGGCCGGGACGGCTGAAAAGCCACCGGCCGCCAAGGACCTCCTGACACGCACGTACGCCGCACCCGTACCGCATCCGCACCAGGAACCGGAGACCCACATGTCCTGTCGCTCCCGCCGCGCAAGCAGTGTCCTCGCCGCCGTCGCCGCCGCCGTCCTCGGCGGCCTGGTGATCGCCTCCCCGGCCGAGGCCGCCCCCACCGCCCCGCACACGGTCGCCCAGCGCGGTGACGACTTCGTCTGGCCGACGCCGCCGCACCCGCAGATGCCGGACTTCCCCTGCGTCCCGACGCTCCCCGGCCTGCGCTGCGTCATCGACATCCCGGACGACTTCGTCTGGCCGATCGCCCCCAGGAACTGACCGCCATGCACGTCACGACCGCCGCCACCGCCGCCGCGCCGCTCCGGCTCCGCTCCGGGCCTCAGATCCACTCCCGGCGGGTCGCCTGCACCCCCGCCTCGAACCGGCTCGACGCACCGAGCCGCTCCATCAGGTCGGCCACGATCCGCCGCTCCGTCCGCACCCCGATGCCCAGTGCCCGCGCCACGGCCTCGTCGGTGAGACCGCTCGCCAGAAGCTGGAGCAGTTTGCGCTCCTGCGGGGTGAGTCCGCCGGGCAGGGCGTCCCCCGGGCCGTTCAGCGGGGAGGCGTGCTCCCAGTAGGCCTCGAACAGGGCGCGCATGGCCAGGACCACCGGCTGGCTGCTGAAGAGCAGCGCGGACGGCTGGGCCTGACCCGGCAGCCCGGCGACCACCGCCGCCGCCGTGTCCACGATGAGCAGCCGCATGGGGAGCGTCGGCGAGGTACGGATCTCGCTGCCGTGCTCCGCCATCCACTGGGCGTGCGCCCGGGTGACCCGGTCACCCGCGACGCTGTCCAGGTAGATGGTCCGGAAGCGGACGCCCCGCTCCATCGCCCGCTCGTTCAGCGGCCGGCCGGCCTCGACGGACTCCTCCGTGAGGGCCTTGCCGGGATGGAAGGCGAGCGACTCGCGCGTACAGGACTCGGCGAGCGCCTCCAGACGGGTACGGATGTCGTCGACGTTGTCGAGGTGCTCCGCCCCGTCGAGACCGCCCGAGCGGCCCGACGCCGTGTACTCGGCCGCGAGAGCGGCGAGGGCGGCACGATTCTGCTCGATCCGCTGCTGCCGCGAGGCGAGTTCGCGCTCCTCCCGCTGGAGCAGCACCTTGAGACCGAGCGACGGGTTCACCGCGCGCATCCGGCCCGGACTGTCCCGGGACGGCGCGAGCAGGGAGAGCCGCGTCAGCAGGTCGAGCGCCTCCTCCACCCGTTCCGTCGTACAGCTCAGCAGTTTCGCCAGGCGCTCGGGATCGTGCTCCTTGTGGAACAGGATCGCGCGGTACACGCCCAGCGTGTGTTGGTCGAGCGACGAGACCTCGTCCACGGTGTCCCCCAATGGTCGTACCGCCCCAGGGTCGTCGGGGCGGAGATCCGAACCGGATTCCGCGCCCCCATCGCCCGAGCGATCCGATTCACCCCATTCACACGATCATCACGCTACCCGTTCGACGATCTCCTCGAAAGGGACGTCACGTGCTCCAGACCGGTTCCTCCCCGCCGCGGCTCGACGGTCTTGTCGTCCTCGTCGTCGACGCCACCACGGGCATCGGCCGGGAGCTCGCGACACGACTGAGCGCCGCGGGGGCGATCGTCGCCGTCGTCGGCGCCGGTCACCCGGACCGCGGCGACGACGCCGCCACCAACGCGGCCTTCCTCTGCAAGGCGCTCAACGACGCGGGCCTGCTCGCCCTGCCGTACCGCATCGACATCCGCGATCCGGCCGAGGCGGGCCGGCTGCCCGGCCAGATCGCCGCCGACGCGGGCCCGGTGAACGCCGCCGTCGTCGTGCTGCCGGCGCCGGACGCCCCCGGTGAGCTGCTGCGCGCCTTCCGCGCCGTGTCGGCCGCCCTCGCGGCCGCGCTGCCGCCCGGCGCCCGGCACATCGAGCACACCCCGGGCGGCGTGGCCGGACCGGACACGACGACGGCCGGGGACCGCGGCTGGCTCCGCTCCGTCGTCGACGGGCTGGCCGCCGACGCCGCGCGGACGACGAGCGGCTGAGACACACAGCACTCACCACCTCACCACCACCGCCCAGAAGGCACCATAGAAGTCACCACGGGGAGAGAGATGTCCATTCGCGTCGTCGTGGCCGGTGACCACCAACTGGTCCTGGAGGCCTTCGCCGAGACCCTGAACGGCACCAACGGCCTGGACGTCGTGGGGCTCGCCACGACCTTCGAGGCGGTGCTTCCGGCCGTCCAGCGGCACCGGCCCACGGTGCTCCTGCTCGGCGAGAGCACCATGGGAGGCAAGGCGCTGCACGCCGCCACCGAGGTGCGCTCGCACCATCCGAGCTGCGGAGTGGCCCTGATGGTCGGTTCGGCCACCCCGTCCGTGGTGGACCGGGCGGTGGCCGCCGGAGCACTCGGAGTCGTACCGAAGACGGCCCGGCTGCCGCAGCTGATCACCACCCTGGTGGGAGTCGCGGGGGGCTGCCTCACCGTCGACCCGGGACTGCTGCGGACGCCGACGGCGGGGGAGACGGTGCTCAGCGTCCGGGAGACGGACGTCCTGCGGCTGACCGCCGGCGGGGCGACCGTCAAGGAGATCGCGGGCGAGCTCTACCTCGCGGCGGGGACGGTACGGAACCTCACCTCGGCGGCGATCAAGAAGCTCGGCGGCCGAAACCGGTTCGACGCGGCGCGCATCGCGGCGGAATGCGGGTTGCTGTGAGGACGGCGACGGAGTCCGGACGCGCGCCGGCCCCGGCACGTGGCGTGCCGGGGCGGGGCTTCACGACATGGTGGAGCAGGGCGCTCCGTGCGCTCCTACTTCTCCAGGCAGAACTCGTTGATCGGGTAGCCGACATGACGGTCGGCCGTCGGCAGGTGACCCAGGATGCGGTCGCCCGGCTTGAGTTCGGTGCTGTTGAGCACCGAGGCGCCCGGGCCGAGAACCCGCACGTGCCAGTCGTCCTGGAGGATCAGGTTGACCGTCTGACCGCTGGGCGCGACCGCGTCGATGGAGATGAGCGGACGCGTCTCGATCTTCACCCGGCCGACGCTGACCGGCCGCGTACGGCCGTCGACGTCGACCGCCAGAACGGAACTGCCGGCGTGCAGCTCGCTCAGGTAGTGGGTGCGGCCGTTCTGCCCCACGGTGTACGAGTGCAGGGCACCCGCGTTGACGCGGAACGGACGGGTCGGCATGTACGGCAGCGGGTGGGTCTCGCTGACGCACAGGACCATGCCCTTGGAGTGGGAGCCCACCAGGATGCCCTCGTCCTTGCGGAAGTGGGTCGTGGTGTCGACGCAGGCGCGCTCGCCCATGCCGATGTGCGTGGTCGCCGTGACCTCCAGCTCGACCAGGGAGATCTCCCCGCCGTGCGCGGTCGCCGCGGTCCGCAGGGCCGTCGCGTCGCCGACCGTACGGCCCCGCATCAGGACCCCGTCCGAGCCGTGCTCCAGGACGCCGTACAGGATCTCGGCCTCCTCGGTGTCGGCGGCCGTCGTCACGATGGAACCGGGCGCGCCCGAGGCGGCCGCGATGACGATCTCCAGGGGGATCTTCGTCGGGTCGCGGAAGTCGAGCACGCTCCACGCCTCCAGACGCGCCGCCAGGCAGGCGTCCTCCAGGGTGTCGGCGTCGACGATCTCCACGTACCGCCCGAACTGCACGTCCGGGTGGGCGGCTTCGAGCTCGGTCCGGCCGTCCTTCGGGCCGGGGACGATCACGACGTCGGCCTCGCCCAGGTCGGCGGGCACGGTGCCGGCACCGTCCTCGAAGAGCAGGACCTTGCGGACGGTGGGCGGCAGACCGGCGAAGACGGCCGGGTCGGCGGCGACGATGCCGTCGATCTTCTGGTGCACGGCCTCCTCGAGGACGGCGGCGGTGGCGGCGCCGGCCTCACGGATGTCAAGCCAGCACAGTTTGGCGTCCGTCATGATGCGGACCTCCTGTCAGATGGTCGAGAGACGAGCCGTCGAGCGACGGGCCGTCGAGGTGGGTGTCGTCGTGGTGCGGGTCGTCGAGCGGTGTGCCGTCGAGGTGGTCGGGGGTGAGGCGTTCGCTGTGAAGCCGCTCCCGGCCGCCCGACTCGCTGAACGGGCCGGTGGTGAAGTGCTGTTCGGGGAAGTGGTGCACGATCCTCGCGACCTTGGCCGCCAGCGCGCGCGGGTCCTTGGCCTGGAAGATGTTGCGGCCCATGGCCACCCCGCCCGCCCCTCCGGCGATGGCGTCCCTGACGTACGCCAGGACGTCCTCCTCCTTCTCCAGGGCGGGTCCGCCGGCGACGAGCACCGGCACCGGGCAGGCCGCGGTCAGGTCGAGCATCTCCGCGGTGGATCCGAGGAAGACGGTCTTGACCAGGTCCGCGCCCAGGTCCGCGGCGATCGTCACGGCGTGCGCGACGACCGCCGGGTCCCGGGGGTCGCTGATCCGCGGCCCGCGCGGGTACACCATCGCGAGCAGCGGCAGGTTCCAGCGGTCGCAGGCGTCGGCGATCCTTCCGAGGTCGCCGATCTGCTGCCGCTCGTCGTCGGAGCCGAGGTTGACGTGGACGCTGACCGCGTCCGCGCCGAGGCGCAGGGCCTCCTCGACGCCGGCGACGACGTACTTGGCGTTGGGGTCGAGCGCCTGGCTGGTGCTCGCGTTGAGGTGGATGATCAGCGACATCGCGGCGAACCGCTCCGGGCTGATGTGCCGGACGCTGCCCTTGTGCACGACGACGGCGTCGGCGCCGCCGGCCGCGATCCGGGCGGCGAGCTGGTCGAGCGTGGTGCCCTTCGGCACCACGGGACCGTCGTGGATCGAATGGTCGAGAGGGGTGATCATCAGGCCGGCCGTGCTGTGGCGGTAGAGCCGCCGTAGCCGCAGCGACCGGGCGAAGTGGCCGAAACCGGTCATGGAACGCCCTTTCTGGTTCGCGAGGAGGCGTGATCGGGCTGGTGACCCGCGCCGCTCACGCGGACGGGGTCGTCCCGCGCGGTGGCTCCGCGCGGGGAGCTGAGGGCCGGCCCGCCGGCACGCGGGGCGGGGTCCGGTGGCGAGACGGAGCGCAGATAGGCGCGGTCGGGTTTGCCCGAGGGCGTGAGCGGCAGCCGCGGCCAGACCGAGACGCGTACCGGAGTGTGCTCGGGAGTCAGCGCCGAGGCCACGTATCCCCGCAGGTCGCAGGAGGTCTGCCCGGCCCCCGAGTACAGCTCGACGGCCGCGTGCACCTGCTCCACCCAGTCGCGGTCCCGCACCCCGAACACCGTGGCCTGGCGCACCTGCGGATGGCGCATCAGCGCCTCCTCGATGGCCGCCGGGTCCAGCTTGAGCCCGCCGTGCTTGATCACGTCGCCCACCCGGCCGTCCAGCCGGAGGTAGCCGTACCGGTCCCAGTGCCCCAGGTCGCCGGTGCACAGCCAGCCGTCCCGGAAGACGGTCCCGGTGCGTTCCTCGTCGCCGAGGTAGCCGGCCGTGACCGTCGGCGAGCTGATCCAGATCTCGCCCGACACCCCCCGCTCCACCTGGGGGCCGCCGCCGGGGCCGCGGATCTCCACCCGCACCCAGGGGAACGGGCGGCCCGCCGAGCCGAGCAGTTCCGGCTCGCGGTGGTCCAGCGGGTTGAGGCTGCTGATGCCGCCCGCCTCCGTCGTCCCGTACACCTGGATGAGCACGTCGCCGAAGAGCTCGACGGCCCGCGCCACCCGCGCCGGTGCCGCCGGGGTGCCGCTGTAGGTGATGCGGCGCAGCGACGACAGGTCGGTGAGCGGGGCGGCCGGATGGTCCAGGAGCCGGTAGAGGTGCGGGACGGCGAGATAGACGTCGGTGACCCCGTGCCGCTCGAAGGCGTCCAGGACGTCGCCCGCGTCGAACTCGTCGTGCAGCACGACCCGTCCGCCGCTCGCGAGCACCGCGTCGGCCATCGGCGCGGTCGTGTGGCTGATCGGCGTGACGGACAGCAGCGTCGCGGGTCCCCGGGGATCGAGGCCATGGGCGAGACGGCTGACGAGTTCCTCACGTGTGTCGTACCGCTGGGCGACCATCTTCGGCCGTCCGGTGCTCCCGCTGGTGAACTCGACGGTCGCGAGATCGTCCGGGCGCGGCTCGGGGAGGCGCGCCGGCAGCGGTTCGGGGGTTCCGGCCG
Source organism: Streptomyces sp. NPDC088553 (assembly GCF_044752965.1). NCBI lineage: Bacteria > Bacillati > Actinomycetota > Actinomycetes > Kitasatosporales > Streptomycetaceae > Streptomyces > Streptomyces sp. NPDC088553. The sequence goes on from NZ_JBIVMG010000007.1 coordinate 500,930, forward strand.
CCGTCCCCCAGGGGACGGTCAGCGCGGTCACGGCCGGGACGCGGCGGGTGAGCCAGTCGCCCCGCTCGGCGCTCTCGTCGTCGACGAGCAGCACCGACACCCTTAGGTCCTCCAGGAGTTGGGCCTGGGTGGCGACCGAGAAGGTCTCCGTGTCGGTACGCGGATTCATCGACCGTACGTACACGGAGGTGGCGCCCAGGAGATGGACGGCGTACCGGGCGCCGAGCATCAGCGGCCGGTTGGGGCCGGTCAGCACGGCGACGGTGTCACCGGGGCGGACGCCGCGGGAGTGCAGCAGGGCCGTCGTGGCCCGCACCGAACCGGCGAGCCGGCCGGCGGTGACGGCCTCGTCGGCGCGGTGGATCACCACGCGCCCCGGGTCCTTTCCGAGAGCGTCGAGAATGCGGCGTACGTACATGGTTCCTCCTTTCCGGAACGAGGAGTTCAGAGGTGCGGGAGAATTCAGGAGATGCGCATCTGCGCCATCATTCCCATGGCGCTGTGGTCGATCATGTGGCAGTGATAGGGAAAGACCCCGCGGTGGGTGTCGAAGGTCAGCTGGAGTTTCGCGGTCTGCCCCGGGAAGAGGAGGACGGTGTCCTTCAGGCCGGCCTCAGCCGGATAGACCGGCATTCCGTCCCGTTCGAGAATCCGGAACTGCACCAGGTGGGTGTGGAAGTTGTGCGGGACGGTCGTGCTGGTGTTCTTGACCGTCCACACCTCGGTGGAGCCCCAGGCGATCTCGGTGTCGATCCGGCCGTGGTCGAAGGTCTTCTCGTTGATGTACGCGAGGTGGCCCGTGCCCGGCTCGTCCATCCGCAGCTCGAAGCTCCGCTCCACGGTCGGCGTGGGCAGCGGTGGCAGGGTGGTGAGGACGTCCGGCACCCGGCTGGTGTCGGTCACCTTCTCCTCGACGTCGAAGCGCATGATCTGCCCGACGAGCTCGGTCGGCCCGGGGCCCAGCATGTTCGCCAGGGTGACCTGGGTGCCCGGCGCGTACCGCGAGAAGTCGACGACGAAGTCGGCGCGCTCGCCGGGGGAGAGGACGATCACCGGCGAGGGCGCCGGCGCCGGCAGCAGCCCGCCGTCCGAGCCGACGTGGATGATGGGGCTGCCGTCGGAGAGCGCCATCACGAAGATGCGCAGGTTGCAGGAGTTGACCATCCGGAAGCGGTACTTGCGGGCCTTGACCTTCATGTACGGCCACGGGGCCCCGTTGACCAGGATGGTCGTGCGGCTGAGCGCGTCGTCCATCGTGTAGACCATCTGCCCCGCCGCGTCGAAGTGCGCGTCCCGGAGGATCAGCGGCACCTCGTAAGGGCCCGAGGGCAGTCCGAGCGCGTCCTCGGCCTCGTCGCCGAGGAGGTAGAGCCCGGAGAGGCCCCGGTAGACGTGCTCGGACTCCAGGTGGTGGGCGTGGTCGTGGGTCCACAGTGTGGCGCCCACCTGGCGGTTGGCGTACACGTAGGTCTTCGACCGGCCCGGCTGGATCAGGTCCATCATCCCGCCGTCCTGGTCCTGCGGGTTGTTCCCGCCGTGCAGATGGACCGAGGTCGGCGCGGAGAGCGCGTTGATCTGCTTCACCACGGCCGTGCGCCCGCTGCGGGCCCGGATGGTGGGGCCCGGGAAGGTGCCGTTGTACGTCAGGACCTCGGTCCGCAGCCCGGGCAGGATCTCGACCCGGGCCCTGCGCATGGTGACCGCGTAGTAGTCGGCCGACCGGGTCCGCCGGTACGGGGCGAGAACCCGCGGCCGGGGCAGCGGCACGGTGAACGGGGTGACCACGGGCGGGCCGGCGGGCGGCTCGGCGGCCACCGCCGGCGTACCGGAGGTGAGGCTCTGGAACACCCCGCCGGCCGCGCCGACAGCGCCGACGGCACCGGCGGTGAGTCCGAGTCGTATCGCGTTGCGGCGAGAGAACACAGCGGATTCCTAACGTGACGGTTTTCCGGGAACGATGGTTCGGAACGGTGATGAATTCGCTCTCCGAGCATGGGCGCGAACGGCCGGAACTCCGAGCGGGTTCGCGCCGGTTCTTGCATGTGTCACGCGATCGATGACCTCGGTCATTTCCGCCGGTGGATAAGGGAATCAGGCACTCCGGGATGACGGGAGTCACGGTCCGGAAGGCCGTCCGTCACGCATCGCCCGGGAAATGTCACCGATCCCGGCGGGCGCCGATCGGGGTCCGATTCCCCGCGCGAGAGTGGTGCCCGGCGTCTGCCCTGCGTACGGCGCCCTCCCGTCCGCCGGCCTCCGGGGCCGCACGGCCCCGGCGCCGGACCGTCATCCTCGCGCCCACGGAGGCACCGTGCAGACCACGCAGACACCCGCGGACACCGGCCCGCGCCCCCTCGAACCCGCCCTCGCCGTACCGGCGTTCACCGGAGGCGTACGCGTCTTCTTCGCCTCGGACGACGGTGACGTCGCCACCCTCGCCGGGCCCGCCACCTCGCTCGCCCTCCGTCCCGTCCGGGACGGGGTCCGGGCCGCCCTGGAGAGGCTCGCCGAAGGGCCCCTGCCCGCCGACGAGTTGTACGAGGGACTCCGCCCCGCCGAGCGCGTCCAGTTCGACCGGGTCCTCGACCGTGCCCGGCACCTGGTGGCCCACGCCGTCCTGGCCCGGGGCGGGAGCCGCGAGCTGCTCCGTCTGGAGCCGGTGGCGCGCGACGCCGCGTACGCGCCGGTCCTCGTCCCCGCCGACGCGACCGTACGGCTCTCCCGCTTCGCCTTCTGCCGCAGCCGCGAGGGCGCCCTCGTACTGGAGTCGCCGCTGGTCAAACTCCGGGCGGTGCTCACCGACCCCGCGGCCCGGACCCTGGCCGCCGCGCTCGGCGAGCCCGGCACCCCCGCCCGCCTCGGCGCGGACGCCGGTCTCGACGAGGCCGGCACCGCCGATGTCCTCGGCCATCTCGTCGGCGCCGGATTCGCCGAACTCGCCGACGAGAACGGGGTCTTCGCCTCTGACGGCGAACCCGTCCTGCGCCAGTGGGACTTCCACGACCTCCTCTTCCACTCGCGCATCCGCTCCGGCCGGTACGACGACGTGTTCGGTGCCGTCTACCCCCACCGGGGCGCCATCGAGCCCCGGCCGGCCGTACGCCCCGTCCCCGAGGGCTCCTCCGTGCCCCTCCACCGGCCGACCCGGGAGGAGATCGCCGCGCACGACCCGTCCCTCACCACGGCGATCGAGACCCGGCGGTCCATCCGCGGCTACGGCGACCAGGAGATGACCGCCCGCCAGCTCGGCGAGTTCCTCTACCGCGTCGCCCGCGTCCGCGCCCACTACACGCCGGAGCCCGGCAGTAACCGCGACGAGGTCGTCTCCCGCCCCTACCCGAGCGGCGGCCAGGGGTACGAGCTGGAGCTGTACGTCACCGTGCGGCGCTGCGAGGGCCTGGCGCCCGGCATCTACTACTACGACCCCGTGGGCCACCGGCTCGTGCTGCGGAACGAGGAGGAGGCCGACCGCGAGTCCCTCTTCCACGTGGCCTCCCGGGCCACCGGCATGGAGGCGCGCCCCGACGTCCTCGTCACCGTCACGGCCCGCTTCCAGCGCATGTCGTGGAAGTACCGGGCCATCGCCTACGCGACCACGCTCCGGCACACGGGCGTGCTCTACCAGACGATGTACCTGGTCGCGACGGCCCTCGGTCTCGCCCCGTGCGCGCTGGGCAACGGCGATGCCGACATGTCCGCGCGGGTGCTCGGCCTGGACTACCTCCAGGAGTCCTCGGTGGGCGACTTCCTGCTCGGCAGCCGGCGCCCGGACGACTCCGTCGCAGGTGAGCCTGGGGAAGGGTGGCGGATGCTCAACAGCCCCGAGTGGTCCCTTCCCGGTAACCCCTGAGCCCTTCCGGCATGACGCCGGTTATTCCGGGCGTGATAAACGTCAGGCGGAGCTCGGAAAAGCTGGTGCAGGGGATGGTCGGTCAGCATTATTGGTGTTGCAGCCGAACGGTTGCCGAGAAGAATTCGGAAAGGAATTCAGAATGAGCATCGACGACATCAAGCAGGGCCAGGACGCGGACAAGGCGTTCGAGAACTTCGACGTCGACGAGCTGGAGACCCTTGAGGTCGCCCAGGGCGTGGCCCTCCCGGAGATGGGTGCCTCCAGCGGCTCGATCGGCACCTCGTCCTCCAGCTCCTCCACCTGCTCCGCCTGCTGAACATCCCCCAACCGAAACGCTGAAAGGAAACACACCATGAGCATCGACGACATCAAGAACGGCGACGACGCGGCCTTCGACAACTTCGACGTCGCGGAGCTGGAGACCCTTGAGGTCGCCCAGGGCGTGGCCCTCCCGGAGATGGGTGCCTCCAGCGGCTCGATCGGCACCTCGTCGTCGTCCTCCTCCACCTGCTCGGCCTGCTGACCGAGTAACCGAGGCTGAACGCACGACGCACGAAGGATGCGACCGCCCGGCTCCGGCCGGGTGGCGCATCCTCGCGTGCGTTTCGGTGTGTGGGGGAGGTCAGGGCCGTCAGCCGCGGAGGGCCACGTGGAAGGACGAGGCCCACAGCACGATCGCGGCCCCCAGGCCCACCACCGTGCGGATCGTTTCCGCTGTGGTGCCGGCCGCGAGGACGACGAGACCCACCAGTGCGACCGCCGTCAGGAAGGTCGCGGTCCACTTGTACTGCCCCTGGTCGAAGAGGCGCGCGAGCGGGAAGAAGTGCAGGCCCACGACCAGGCAGATCCCGACCGGGATGAACTCGGGGTGGCCCGAGGCGTTCGACGCGGCGATCACCGCGAAGATCGCCACCAGCTCGGCCATGTTGACCAGGCCGACCCCCCGGTTCCACTTCTCCGGCAGACGGACCAGGCGGGTCACCGGACCCGCGGTGCCCCGGAAGGCGGACACCACCGCGCCGGCGGTCACGACGGCGGCGACGACGCCGACCGCGACGGACACGGGCACCGCCGCTATTCCCGAACCGCCCGCGAAGGCCCATACGAGGGCGAAGACGGCGAGGACGATCGCGCCGCGACGGCGCAGATTACGCGTGAGCGCCAGGCACTCGGCGTCGGTGGTTTCCGTAGTCATGGCGCGGACCCTACAACGGCGCTCCGTGATGATCCGACCGCGTTGTCTATTTTCAGCCAGTCCGACTCGGACCCGTCTCGAACGAACCCATGGCCCGAGCGTCACGGAAAGGGTGACACATGTCAGCCCGGAACCCTTTCCCCTATCGCCTCGCAATTCCCCGGCACATGATTGCGGCCGGAAGTGAAAGAAAGCCCAGGACGTTGTTCTCGAATTCTCGGAAGGTGCGAAAGCATGGGGGTTGATGCGCTGGAGCGCACTGCCGTGAAGCCGGATTCCGACGGCCTGACGGGAGTGCGGCTGCACACACGGATGCCGGTCACACCGGCCTGGCTCGCCCGGTACGTCGTACCGGTCGCCCGCGCGCTGAACGAGGCGGGCGCTCCCGCCGTCCAGCTGCGCCGCGGATGGCTCCACGGGCCGCACGTCGACATCCTCGCCCGCGACGCCACCGGCGTCCCGGGCGGCGGCCCCGACTGGGAGGGCGTCGCCCGGGCCCTGGACGCCGGCCCGCTCGACCCGCCCCGGGCCCTCACCGAGGAGACCTACCTCGACCAGGCCCGCGAGTTCGGCCGTCTGGAGGCCGTCCAGCCGCCCTACCTGCCGCTGCGCGAGCACGGCACCGTCGAGCGGATCGAGCCCGGCGGCCGGGCCGGCGGACAGACCGGCGGTCCCTCCGGAGCCGCCGCCCGCGACCCGCGCCTCGACCGCTTCCGCACCGTCGTGCACGGGGCCCTGACCCCCGCGCTCCTGCGGACCGTCGACGATCTCGCCGGCGAGCCCGGCTCCGGCACGCTCCGGCTCGCCGAGGCCTTCGTCGCGCTCGCCGACACCCACACCCTCGGCATCGGATACGGGGTCTTCTCGCCCCGCTCCCACGTCGAGGCCTTCCTCGCCTGGGCGGCGCCCACCAAGGACGTACGCCCCGTCTTCCAGCAGCGCCTCGCCAAGGACGCGCCCGTGCTCCGCCGGGTCGTCGAGCAGCGGCTGAGCGGCGAGGTCTCCGCCACCGCCGCCGCCTGGCGCACCGGACTCGCCTACGGCGCCGGGGCGCTGGAGAGCGCGGTCGCCGCCGGCACCCTCACCCTCGACCTGCTCGACGGCGCCACCGCCGGGCTCGACCGCTCCGAGATGGGGCCGCCCGGGGCCACCACCGTCGTCCCGCAGGGCGAGCAGCCCGACAGCGACTTCCACCGGACCGTCGGCGAGGCCGGCGTGACCTCGGCCCCGTCCCCGTGGTTCGCCTCCTTCCGCCTCCTCACGAACCTCTTCTACGAGCAGCTGCCGCTGCTCACCGTCTCCCCGATGCAGCGCTACTACACCTGCTTCGCCGTCGCCGAGACGGTCGACGAGGTCCTCGGCGTCTCCTGGCGCGACCGCATCGCCGCGAACGCCCCTGCCGGGAACACGAGTTCCGCCGCCTCCGCCCCGAGCGTCGCTCCGGGCACCGCCCCCGAGGGAGCCCTCCGATGACCGCCCCTGCGATCGGCATCCCCACGGACCCGCGCGGGGACACGCCGCCCGAGCAGGTGACCGTACCGATGCCCGGCCCGACGCCCGCGCCCGTGGACGTACCGACGCCCGCGCACGCGGCGCCCGCCCCCGAGCCCCTCTGGTTCCTGCGGGTCAACCCGCTGCGCCGGGCCCGGCTCGCCGACGCCGAACTGCGCCGGCGGCTCGTCCTCGTCACCGCCGCCGAGCAGACCCTCGCCGAGGCCTCCGCCGCCGCGTCCGACGAGCTGTACGAGCGGATCGGCGCCGCGACCGACGACGCCGAACGGCGCGAACTGATCGCCCTGCGCCGCGCCGTGAACAGCGGCAAGGCCCCGAAGAAGACGCCGGAGCCCGCCACCCCCGCGATCGACGCCTGGGTCGCAGCCCGCGGAGAGCGCGAGCGGATCCGCGAGGAGCTCGTCGCCGGCTACACCGACGCCGCCGAGCGCGAGCGCGGAGTCCTCGCCGAACTCCTCGGCGACGCAGACCTGCTGCGCTCGCTCGCCCTCGTCGCACCCGAGGTCCACCAGGAGGCCGAGCGCTACCGCGCCGCCGTCCGGGCCCCCGGCAAGGTCCCCTCGAAGTCCCGCAAGTCCGAGCGCGGTCTCATCCAGTACGTCACCCGCGCCATGGTCCGTACGAGCCCGCTCGCCCGGTTCACGGCCGTCGGCATCGCCGAGCCCGACCCGGCCGCACCCGGACCCGACGAGGCGGGCTTCGGCGGCGCGACCGCCTTCCCCGGACTCGACCGCGTGATGCTCAACTACGTGCTCGGCGGCCTGCCCGACCCCGCCGACCGGGCGATCGAGGACATGTGGATCGGCCTCCCGCCGACCTCCGCGCCCGACCCGGCGGCCGGGAAGCTGTTCTTCCTCAAGCCCGCCCCCGAGGGCATGCGCCGCGCCGCCGTCTCCCTCGACGGCCCCGCCGGAGACCTCCTCGACGCGGTCTCCATGGGCCCCCGCCCCTTCCCGTCCGTCGTCGCCCACGTCGCCGAACGCTCCGGCATCGCCGCCGCGGACGCCGACCAGAAGGTCCGCGGCGCCGTCGCACAGGGCCTCCTCTGCACCTTCCACGAGGCCGAGGACGGCTCCACCGACTACGACGTCCTGCTCACCCCCGACGACCCCCGCCCGGCGACGAAGCGGCTCACCGACCGCGTCAAGGCCGGCATGCCCGCCTTCACCGCCGCGCCCGCCGCCGAACGCGGCGACGCGCTCGCCGAGCTGCGCGGCGCCCTCGGCGAACTCAGCCACGCCGCCGGCCGCCCCGCCCACGTCACGGTCGAGGAGGACTACGTGATGCCGCCGCTCAAGGTGGCCACGGAACCCTGGAAGGAGTCGCTCAAGGACCTCGGCCCGGCCGTCGAACTCCTCACCGTCTTCGACTGGCTGCACGACGTGCGCGTCCTCATGACCGCCGCGTTCGTCGAGCGCTTCGGCCCCGGGGCCAACGTCCCCCTCGCCGCCCACGCCCCCTTCGTCGTCGGCGAGGTCTCGCGCCGCGCCGCCGCCATGGCCGCCGTGTACGGCCCCGACGGCCCCGGCGACCCGACCGCGCTCAAGGGCATCGGCCCCGCCGACGGCTCCCTGGAACGCATCTACGAACTGCGCCGCGAGGTCACCGAGGCACTCCACGCCCTCATCGGCCAGGCCGTCGAGCGTGGCGACGACACCCTCCGCATCAGCCCGGAGCAGGTCGCCGGCCTCACCGGCGACCTGCCGGAACGCTTCCGCCGCGACCCGCTGATCTACGGCATCCTGCTCCAGCGCGGCGACGGCCACCTCGTCCTCAACGACGGCCTGCCGGGCCACGGCATGCTCTACGCCCGCTTCCTGGAGGCCGACCGGCGCCTCGGCGGCCGCGCGCTGCCCCGCCTCGCCGACCACGTACGCCGGGTGTACGGGTACGACGGCGCCCGCGTCACCGAGGACCTGGGCCTGCACCGCCTCAACGTCAACGCCCACACCCCGATCCTGCCCGGCGGCCTCACCCCCGACGACTGGTTCGGACTGCGGCTCGCCCACGACCCCGAGACCGACTCCCTGCGCGTCGAGGACGCCGAGGGCGCGCCGCTGCGGGTCCTGCCGCTCGGCACCGGGCACCCCGGCCTCTTCCCGCCGCCGCTCTCCGTGGCCTCCGGCCTCGCCATCAGCGGCCGCCTCTTCAACGCCCTCCCCAACAGCTGGCACGCCGCCACCCCCTGGGACCGGGCGACCACCCGCGTCGCACCCCGGATGGCCGTCGGCGACGTCCTCATCGGCCGCCGCCGCTGGTACGGGGGAGAGGAACTGGGCACCGCCCTGGCCGCCGGACCCGAGGAGCACGAGCGGCTCCTCGCCCTCAACGCCTGGCGCGCCAAGTACGGCGTCCCCGAGGAGGTCGTCATCAAGACCGTCCCCGAGGACGAGGGCCCGCTCTCCGTCGGCGCCCCCGACATCCAGTCCAAGCGCCTCCAGCAGAAGCCCCAGTACGTGGACCTCAGCAGCGCGCTCGGCGTCCGCGTCCTGCCCCGGATGCTGGAGCGCCGCGGCGCCGACACCGGCGGCAGCTACCTGGAAGAGGCGCTGCCCGGCGTCGTCGACGGCACCCACGCCACCGAGTGGGTCGTCGAGGTCGGCCGGACCGCCGGCGGCCGCTTCACCTACCACCCGACGACCGAGGGGGAGGAGCGATGACCCTGCTCAAGGCACGTCCCGACCTGCACTTCGCGCCCGTCCCCGGCGGCGTCTACTTCAGCGGCGCCCGCGCCCGGTTCGTACTGCGCGGCTCCGAGGTCCTGCACGCCGTCGCCCAGGGCTGCGTCCCGCTCCTGGAGGACGGCACCGACGAGGACGCCCTCGTCGCCGAGATCGGCACCGAACGCGCGCGCCCCGCCGTCCGCCTCCTCGTCGACAAGCTCCGCGAGAACGGACTGCTCCTCGACCCGGCCGCGCACACCGCGCCCGAACCGCCCGCCGACGTCCGGCAGCGGCACACGGAGTCGCTCGCCCGCCTCGAAGGCCTCCTCGACGACCCGTACGGGGCCTTCGCCCGGCTCCGCGCCGCGACGGTCCTGGTCACCGGCCCGGCGACCGCGACAGGACCGGCCGTGCGCGGTCTGCGCCGGGCGGGGGTCGGCACGGTCCTCACCGGCACGGAGGAGACGGCCGCCACCCCGGACGCGGTCCTCGACATCCGCGAGGACGACGGGAGCCCGGCACCGACCGCCGACGCGCCCCTCGTCGTCCCCGTCCTCCTCGGCGGCACCGGCGTCACCCTCGTCGGACCCGCCCTCACCGGCCCCGGACACCCGGCCGTCCGGGCCGCGTTCCACGACCGGGCCCGCGCCTGGGCCGCCGCCGAGTCCACCGCGCCCGCGCCCCGCCCGGTGGCGGACGCCCTCGCCGGCGCCCTCGGGGCACAGCTCCTCATCGACGCCCTCACCGGTACGGCGGACACGGGCGAGGCCCATATCGTGCACGGGACGGACCTGGTCTCCGACCGGGTCACCGTCGAGGGAGCCCACCAGGCGGCCGCGACCGGCCGACCGGGCTCCCTCCCCGAGGGCCCGTTCACCCTCGGCGACGCCCCCGCCGACCCCCGGCCCGAACCCGACGAGGCACGCGAGACGGCGACCCCGCTCGCCGCGCGCTGGACCGGACCGCTCGCCCTCACCGACGGCGCCGACCTCCCCCAGATGCCGCTCGCCCTGCGCGCCGCCGAGCTCCGCGCCGCCGGCCGCCCCACGACCACGGTCCTCGCCTGGGCCGCCCATCAGGAGACCGCCACCGTGGCGGCCACCCTGCAGGCCCTGCGGGCCCTCATCCCCGGGGCTCCCACCCCGGCGGCCGGCCCGCACGCCCACATCCCCGGGGCTCCCACCCCGGCGGCCGGGCTCACGAGGGAACACTGGCTCCTCGACGGCGCGCTGCGCCTGCTCGCCGAGGAGACGGCACCCCTTCCGGCGAAGACCGCCACCCCGCACGTGCCGCCCGCGGCCCTCCCGGCGGGCGCTCCCGCCGCGGCCGCGGGCGGCGTGGCGTGCGAGGGTCTCGACGCGGAGGGCCTGCGGATCCTCGCCGGACTCCGCGCCCTCCTGCCGCACGAACCCGCGCTACGGCTCCGCGGCGTGCCCGGCCTCGACTGGCGGCTCGCCGAGGTGACCGCCGACGGCGTCACCCTCGGCCGCGCCTGGGGCGCCGACGCGGCGGAGGCCGCCCGGAACGCCCTGTGCACCGCGCTCGCCCACACCCAGACCGTCGACGGCCCCGGCACCGTCGACCCGCTCTCCACCGACGCCCTGCTCCTCGCCGACCGCGCCACCCTGGACGCCCTCCGCGCCCAACTGGCCGCCCGCACCGGCACCACGTACCGGGGCGAGGCCCTCGGCCACGACCCCGTGCTCGGCGAGCTTCCCCTCTGGTACGGCCCCGTGGAGGCCCACGATGCCCACTGACACGCTCACCCCCGTCCCCGCCCCGGCCCTCACCCGGGGCCCCGGGCTCGACGCCCACCCCGCCGACGAGGCCTGGCGCTCCGCGCTCGACGTCCTCGCGGACCTCCTCCCCGAGGGAACGGTCGCGGTCGACCGCGGCTGGCACCTCGACTGGGAGCGGGCACGGTTCGACGAGGCCGTCGCCGCCGGGCGGGCCCACCTCTCCGTACGCCTCCTCGGCGACGAGGTCCTCGTGGGACCGCTCTGGCGGCCCGGCACCGACGCCGGCTGCGCCGGCTGCGCCGAGGTCCGCGACCGCACCGTCCCCGACCACCCCCTCGTCGGCGACCTGCGGCACGCGACCACCGCCCCCGGGCCGGGCGCGCCGCTCCTCCCCGAACTGCTCCGGGCGACCCTGGAGCACCTGGTGAGGCGGCCGCTCGGGCCCGGCGAACTCTTCTCCGTCTCGCCGCGCGGCCTGCGCCGGCACCGCATCGCCCGCAGCTTCCACTGCCCGCTCTGCGGACCGGCGTACGAGCGGCTCGACGGCACGGAGACCCCGGCGCCGCTCACCCCGACCGACCGGCCCGCGTTCCCGGACGACTGCACCCGCACCGCCGCGAGCCGGCTCGTCGAGCGCGGGGTGCTCCAGGACCGCCTGGTCGACGACCGCTTCGGTCCCGTCCGCGCGCTCCTGCGCGAGTCCCGCGCCCCGTTCGCGATGAGCATGGCCGTGGTGCCCGACGCCCCGGCCATGGGCCACGGCCGCGCCCGGACCTTCGCCGAGACCGGACCCGTGGCGATCCTGGAGGCGTACGAGCGCCTCGCGGGCTTCCCGTACGACATCCCCGTCCTCACCCACCGCTCGTACGCCGAGGTCGCCGACCACGCCGTCGACCCGGCCGGTCTCGGGCGGTACACGGCAGAGCAGCTCGCCCACCCGACCAGCAGGGCCACGCCGTTCGACGCGGACACCCCGATGGACTGGGTGTGGGGCCACGACCTCGACGACGGGCGCGCCCTGCTCGTCCCGGCCGACCACGCCTTCTACCAGTACGAGTACAACCACCGCCGCGACCGCAGGGCCGCCCGCGCCGCCGGGACACCCGGCCGCAAGCACTACTTCTACGAGTCGTCCAGCGGCTGCGCCGTCGGCGCCAATCTCGAAGAGGCCGCGCTGCACTCGCTGTTCGAGCTGGCGGAGCGGGACGCGTTCCTGCTGTCCTGGCACCGCGCGGCCCCGCTGCCGACCATCCCGAACTCCTCGCTCACCGACCCCACCAGCCGGGCCATGATCGAGCTGATGGAGTCGCGCGGCTTCGACGTGCACCTGCTCGTCGCCACCCAGGACATCGGCCTCCCGGTCGTCTGGGTGCTCGCGGTGAACCGGCTCAACCCCTTCCCCGCCACCTTCTCCTCGGCCGGCTCCGGCGCCGACCCGCAGTCCGCGATCCGCGGCGCCCTGCGCGAGGTCGCCCAGCTCGTCACCAACCCCGTCGACTGGACCCGGGAGACCGTCGAGCCGATGGTCGAGGACCCGTGGCTGGTCCAGGAGCTGGAGGACCACGTCCGCTTCTCCTCGCTGCCCGAGACCGCCGCCCGCGCCACCGCGGCGCTCGGCGGCCCCCGGGTCACGCTCGACGAGGCCTTCCCCGACTGGCCGGGCCGGATGGAGCGCGGCTCCGGCGGGGACGTGCGCGGCGCCCTGGACTTCGTCCGCGGGCTGTTCGCCGAGGCCGGGCTCGACCGGATCGTGCTCGTCGACCAGACCAGCCGCGAACACGCCGACGCAGGCATCCACGTGGCCCGCGCGGTCGTCCCCGGCATCGTCCCCATGTGCTTCGGCCACGCCCAGCAGCGGCTGGCCGGACTGCCCCGGCTCACCGCCGCCCTGCGCGGCACCGGGCAGGAGCACCGGGCGTTCCCCCTCGACCCCCACCCGTTCCCGTGACGGCCCCGACGGCCCCGCGCGCGGCGGACGCCGGCGCCGGGGTTCCGCCCCGCCGCGGCCCGGTCGACCTGCCCGGCCCCGAGGGCGACAACAGCATCGCCCGTGAGCCCCTCTGGTACGCGTACGGGGCCGGGGACGACGCGCCGGAGGCGCCCCCGTGGACCTGGGTGCCGCAACCGCCGCCCGACACGCACGTACCGCCCCCGCCGCCGCGCGGGGGCGGCCCGCGCCGGGCCCTGCCGCTCGGCACCCACGACCGGCTCGCGGCGCTGCCCTACCCCGCGCCGCCACCCGGCGGCGCGCGGGGCCCGGGCGCGGCCGAACCGGTGGAGGACCGGCTCGGCCGCGCCCTCGTCACCGCCTTCGGACCGCAGCGCAGAGAGCCCGAGAACCCCTACAACGACCACCGGCCGTACGCCTCGCCGCGCTGCCTCTTCCCCGTCCACGCCTTCGTGGACGGGGGCGCGGGCATGCCGTGGCGCCTGCTCGAACCGGACCGGCACGCCCTCACCGGCGCCCCGGCGTCCCCCGCCCGGAACGTCGTGCTCACCGGCCGGTACACGACCGTGCCGCCGGCCTACCAGTGGTTCCGCGGCTCGCTCATCGCTATCGAACTCGGCTTCGTGCTCCGGGCGTTGAGCCTCGGTCTCGAACTCTTCGAGGTGCCCGCGCGGCTCCGGCTCCCGGACCCCGACGCCCACCGGCTGCTGCCCGCCCTGGGTCTGGACGACGCCTGGGCGTGGTCCCTGCCGTTCGTCGTGGAGCTGGACGACCGCGGGGGAGCGCCGGCCCGGGGGGCGGACTCCGTTCCCGCGCCACCGGCCCACCTCACCCGCACCGACCCCGCCCTCGCCGAACTGATCCGCGTCAACCGGGAGCAGACCTACGACTCCGCCCCCGCCCCGCTCACCACCGCCGTACCGGCGGGCCTCGGCCCCTCCGCGACCGTGCCGGACTGGGCGGAACTGCTGTGGCGGCGCCACTCCGGACGCATGCCGCGCGCCCTGCACGGCATGAGCGGCCGACGCCGGAACGTGCCCGCCGAGGTGCTCGACAGCGCGGCCCGCTGGCTCTCCGTACCGCCACCAGGACCCGAACTCGCCACCGCCTTCGAGGCGTTGACCGTCACCGCCGTCGTCCAGGGCGTCGAAGGACAGGCCGACGGCGTCCACCGGCTCCGGGACGGCGCCACACGCCTCCTGCGCGCCGACGCGACCGCCCCCGAGCGCCTTGAGGAGCGGTACGGCTACGGCGTCTCGCCCGTCAACGGCTGCGGCATCCGCCACGCGCCGCTCACCGTGTTCCTGTCCGTACGGACCCGGGAGCTCTTCGAGCGCCTCGGGACCGCCGGCTGGGGCGCCGTCCAGCACGCCGCCGGCTGGGCCGCGCACGGGCTCTGCCTGTCCGCCGCCGCGTCCGGCCTCTTCGCCCGCCCCGTGCGGGCCTTCAAGGAGATCCCCACCCAGCGCGTCCTCGGCCTGGACCCCGACGAGATGATCGTCCTGTCCGTGGTCGTGGGAGTACCGCAGGACACCGGCGGCGCGCTGCTCGACCTCAGACTCTGAAGGAGCGTCCCCGTGACTCCGACCACGACCCCGACGGCGGCCACGGCCCCGCCCGCGCCCCCCGCGGCGCGGGCGACCGCGTGGACCGCCTGGCACCTCCACCTCGGCACGACGGCCCGGTCGGCACACGACCGGGTCGTCACCGATGTCATCGGCCCCACGATCCGCGAACTCGCCCCCGGCACCCCGTGGTTCTTCATCCGCTACTGGCAGTCGGGACCGCACCTGCGGCTCCGCGTGGGCGACCTCGACGCCGCCGCACGCGCGCGCGTGGAGGCCGCCCTCACCGCACGCCTGGCCGTCGCCGGCGCGCCCGCCCCGGGAGAGGAGCCGCTCGACCCCGCCGCCTACCGCAGCGGGGCCGAGCGGCTGGCCGCCGCGGGCGAGACCGGCGAGAACACCGCCGTGAAGGCCCTGCTGCCCCCCGGCGTCCACCCGGCCGTCTACGAGCCGGAGTTCGACCGCTACGGCGGCCGGGCCCTCATGCCCGCCGCCGAGTCCCTCTTCACCCTGTCCAGCACCCTCGTTCTCGCCGCCCTGCCCAAGGTGGGCAGCGAGCGGCAGCGGGCCATGCTCGCCCTCCGCGGCACCGTCGCGGTCGCCGCCGCCCTCGGGGACCCGGCGGAACGCGCGTACTACTACGCCCACGGTCTCGGCGCCTGGCGCGCCTGGGCCGCCGAGGCGGGCCACCCCGCCGCACTCCTCGACACGATCACCCGGGTCGAGGGTGCGGTGACCCTCGATCCGGGCTCCCACGGCCCCTTCGCCGGCTGGCACGCCCGGATCGCCGCCCACGCGGACGAGATCCGGGAGCAGGCGCCGGCCCACCCGGGCATGGTCCTCTTCTCGCACGCGCACATGCTCCACAACCGGCTCGGCCTGAGCCTCCTGGAGGAGCTGCGCACGTACGCGGTCCTGGCCCACGCCTTCCCTGTACCGGAGAACGCCCCGGTGCCGGAGAACGCCCCCGACCAGAGGAACGTCTGACCACAGACCCCCCCCACGGGGATCACGAAAGGCCCGGCCGGTCTCCCGGTCGGGCCTTTTCGTGGTGCGCACCCGGCTCCTACTCGGGGCGCGGGTCCCAGCGGAAGCTGCGGACGGCGATCAGGGCGCCGATGACACCCCAGGCGGCGAGGACCGCCAGGTCACGCCACTGGAAGCCGGCGTCCTGGGTGAAGAGCGCCAGCATGGCGTCGTTGAACGGCTTCACGGGCAGCAGACCCGCGATGGTGTTGAGGAGCTCCGCGTGGATCGGGAAGTAGCTGCCCGAGATGAAGACCAGCGGGAACTGGATGAACTGCACGACGGCCGGGGCCGCCTCCGAGTTCTTGATCAGCGAGGCCACGCCGACCCCGAGCGCGCAGAAGCTCGCCGCGCCCAGGACGAGCGTCAGCAGGACCGCGCCCCAGTGGGTGGGCAGGTCGACGCCGTAGAGCGCGCCGATGCCGAAGACGAGCGCGACGTCGACGATGCTGACGACGACACAGTGCACGAGCAGACCGGCGAAGTAGACCCAGGCGGGCAGCGGCGTCGCGTGCAGCCGCTTGAGGACCCCGGTCTGCCGGCGCATCGCGAGCACGATCGCCAACTGGCCGTAGCAGGCACCGAGTACGGACACGGCCGCGATGACCGGCGTGTAGTACTGCATGCCGGTCAGGCCGAAGAAGAAGTCCTGGCCCTCGCTGCCGCTGAACACGGCGCCGAAGATGCCGATGATGACGATCGGCAGCACGAAGGTGAAGACCATCGACTGCGGGTTGCGCCAGAACGACAGCTGTTCGTACCGGATCTGATGGCCGAGCAGGGCCAGCGGGTTCCGCTCGCGCGGGGCGTCCGCGCGGGGCGCCGGGACCGCCGGGGCGGTGGTCTCGGCGGTCGGGGGGATCAAGGTGGTCATGAGCGGCTCCGTCCGGGTCGGCGGCCTCGTCCGGCGGGCGCCTTGCGCTCCCGCGCGGACGACGGCGAGGAGGCTTCCTGCTGTACGTACTCGCTGGTCAGGCTCAGGTAGACGTCCTCGAGCGTGGGCTGCTCCACGGTCAGCCGGTCGAGCGGCGTGCCCCGGTCCAGCGCCCAGCCGGTCAGCCGGTGCAGCGCGGCCGTCGGCTCGGTCGTCTCGGCCGTCACCAGGCCGTCCTCCACGTCGCTCACCGGCAGGGGTACGTCGGCGAGCGCGGCGCCCGTCGGCAGCGCGAAGCGGATCCGGGTCTGGGCGCTGTCACGGCCGCCGAGGGTGTCCGGGGTGCCCGAGGCGACGATCCGGCCCTCGGCGATGACCACGACCGAGTCGGCCAGCGCCTGCGCCTCGTCCATGTAGTGGGTGGTGAGGACGATGGTGGTGCCGTCGTCGCGCAGATTGCGCACGACGTCCCAGGCGCCGCGGCGCGCGTTCGGGTCGAAGCCGGTGGTCGGCTCGTCGAGGAACAGCAGCCTGGGCCGGCCGACGACGCCGAGCGCCAGGTCGAGCCGGCGCTTCTGGCCGCCGGACAGGTCCTTGACCTTGGCGCCCTTCTTCTCGTTCAGGCCGACGAGGTCGAGCAGTTCGTCGACGTTGCGCGGGTCGGGGTAGTAGCCGGCGTTGCGGGCCACGGTCTCCCGGACCGACAGGTAGGGCTCGACGGCGATGTCCTGGAGGACGAGGCCGACCTGGCCGCGGAGCCAGTGGCCGTCGGCCTTGACGCCGGGGTCGCGGCCGAGGACCTCGACCCGCCCGCCGTCGCGCTCCCGGAAGCCCTCAAGGATCTCCAACGTGGTGGTCTTGCCCGCGCCGTTCGGCCCGAGCAGGGCGAAGATCTCGCCCTCGGCGACGCTGAAGTCGACGCCGCGCACGGCCTCGTGGTCGCCGTACCGCTTCTGCAGGCCTTCCACGGCCACCGCGGCGGTCACCGCGGTCCCTCGGCTCGTGTCACTGTGTGCCTCCCGGCGTGGTGGTGGGACGTCGTGGGGTCGTCGCCCGCAGACGGACTCCGGGGCGCAGCCTCGACGTTAGGTGCGGGCCGGTGGGCCGGACCGGGCCCGCGGGGGCGGCGGTGACGGACGTCATGGAAGCCGCGACAGTTGTCAGAGGGGGGCGTGACCCGCGTTGCCGGGGGCCGGTGGGCGACCCATGCTCGGGGTGCGGCGGACGGCCGGGCTGCGGGAGACCGCGGCCGGCGACGCCGACGGTGCCGACACAGCAGCGACGCGGAAGGCGGTCTCAAAGGTGCGGTTCGGGGATCTGGACGAGTGGGGAGCGGAGGAGCGGCCGCACGTCTCGGTGGTCGGTGCCGGCATCGGCGGACTGACGCTGGCCGGCGCGCTCTCCTCCATGGGCATTCCGTACACGGTGTACGAACAGACGCGGCGGCTCGCGGAGGTGGGGGCGGGAGTCCAGCTCTCGCCCAACGCGGTCAGGCCGCTGCTGCGGCTCGGCCTCGGCCCCGCCCTGCGCGAGCGGGCGGTGGCGATCGAGGCCATGGAGGTACGGGGGTGGAGCGGGCGGCCGATCGCCCGGACGCCCCTCGGCGCGGAGTGCGAGCGGATGTTCGGGGCCCCGTACTACACGGTGCACCGGGCGCACCTCCACGACGCGCTCCTCACCCTCGTCGACGAGGGCAGCCTCAAGCTGGGCGAACGCCTCAGCGAGGCGCGGGAGACGGACGCGTCGGGCGACGGCGTCCGGCTGGCCTTCGAGGACGGGACCGTCCGCGGGGCGGAGCTGGTCGTGGGCGCCGACGGCATCCACTCCACGGTCCGCGAGGCGTTCCGGCGCGACGAGCCCGAGTTCGCGGGGCTCGGCATCTACCGGGGCCTGGTGCCCATGGACCGGCTCCCGGACGCGGCCCGCGCGCCTCTGGTGCGCCTCTGGCTCGGCCCGGGCGGGCACTTCGTGTGCTACCCGGTCGCGGCGGGGGAGTACCTGAGCTTCGCGGCGACGGTGCCGATGGCGCAGTCCCCGGGCGAGTCCTGGTCGGTCCCGGGAGACCCGGAGGCGCTGCGCGGGGTGTTCGGCGGCTGGACCGGTCTGGTCGCGGATGTCGTGGGCGCCGTGGAGACGACCCTCCAGTGGGCGCTGCACGACCGGCCGCCGCTGGACGTGTGGTCCTCGCGCCGGCTGACCCTGCTCGGCGACGCGGCCCACCCGATGCTGCCGTTCATGGCGCAGGGCGCGAACCAGGCGATCGAGGACGCGATGGACCTGGCGGCCTGTGTGGCCGACCCGGCGCCCTCGACGACCGCGGCCCGGCTCGACCGCTACCAGGCGCTCCGGATCCCCCGCACGGCGGAGATCCAGCGCGGTTCGCGCGGCAACGCGGGCATCCTGCACCTGCCCGACGGCCCGGCCCAGCGCCGCCGCGACGCCCGCATGGCCGTCCACGCGGCACTCCGCGACCGGGCGATGCTGTACGCCCACGAGACGGGCAGGAGCGTGGTGCCGGCCCCGGCGTGACGAGGGCCGGGGCCACCGGCCCCACCCATTGGCCTAGACCTATTGTGCGACCCTGTCCGCGACGGTACGTTCGTCCCGGCTGTGCAGCCGGCACGTTCCGCGCCGCAACGCTCCGCATCGCATCGTCACGCACTCCGCCGGGGCATCCCTCTGCGAGCCCTCCGGCCCGACGCACCCGAACGTGCACGGGCTCTGGGTGCGCTCCTGATCCGGCCCCCGGCCCGGGCGGCGGCGGCCGCCCGGCCCGGGGACCGTCACATGAACAATCGATTCAGCACTCGATGATGTTCACCGCGAGACCGCCCCGCGCGGTCTCCTTGTACTTCACGCTCATGTCCGCGCCGGTCTCCTTCATGGTCTTGATGACCTTGTCGAGGGAGACCAGGTGGCTGCCGTCGCCGCGCATCGACATCTTCGCCGCCGTGACGGCCTTGACCGCCGCCATGCCGTTGCGCTCGATGCACGGGATCTGGACCAGGCCGCCGACCGGGTCGCAGGTCAGGCCCAGGTTGTGCTCCATGCCGATCTCGGCCGCGTTCTCCACCTGCTCCGGGGTGCCGCCGAGGACCTCGGCGAGGGCGCCCGCCGCCATCGAGCAGGCCGAGCCGACCTCGCCCTGGCAGCCGACCTCGGCGCCGGAGATCGAGGCGTTCTCCTTGAAGAGCATGCCGACCGCGCCGGCCGCCAGCATGAAGCGGACGATGCCGTCGTCGTCGGCGCCGGGCACGAAGTTCATGTAGTAGTGCAGGACGGCGGGGATGATGCCCGCCGCGCCGTTCGTCGGGGCGGTGACCACCCGGCCGCCCGCCGCGTTCTCCTCGTTCACGGCCATCGCGTAGAGGGTGATCCACTCCATGGCGTGCATCTTCGGGTCGCCCTCGGAGCGCAGCTTGCGGGCCAGGTTCGCGGCGCGCCGGCGGACCTTCAGGCCGCCGGGCAGGATGCCCTCGCGGGACATGCCGCGCGAGACGCAGGACTGCATGACCCGCCAGATCTCCAGGAGGCCCGCGCGGATCTCGTCCTCGGTGCGCCAGGCCTTCTCGTTCTCCAGCATCAGCGCGGAGATCGACAGACCGGTCTCCTTCGCGAGGCGGAGCAGCTCGTCACCGGTGCGGAAGGGGTACTTCAGGACGGTGTCGTCGGGGACGATCGGGTTCTCGCCCTGGACCGCGTCCTCGTCGACGACGAAGCCGCCGCCGACCGAGTAGTACGTCTTCTCCAGGACCAGGCCGCCCTCCGCGTCGTACGCGAAGATCGTCATCCCGTTGGCGTGGTACGGCAGTGCCTTGCGCCGGTGCAGGATCAGGTCGGCGTCGAAGTCGAAGGGGATCTCGTGCGCGCCGAGCAGGTTGATCCGGCCGCTCGACTTGATCCGCTCGACCTCGTCGTCCGCCGTCTCCACGTTCACCGTGCGCGGCGAGCTGCCCTCCAGGCCCAGCAGGACCGCCTTCGGGGTGCCGTGGCCGTGGCCGGTCGCGCCGAGCGAGCCGTACAGCTCGGCCCGGACGCGCGCGGTGGGGGCGAGCAGGCCCTCGTTCTTCAGGCGGCGGGCGAACATCCGGGCCGCGCGCATCGGTCCCACCGTGTGGGAGCTCGACGGGCCGATGCCGATCGAGAACAGGTCGAAGACCGAGATGGCCACGGAGGACTCCTTGTGGGGCTAGACGCCGTTGTCTGCCGGGGTGGAGCAGAAAAGCGCGGAAGAAGAAGGGCAAGCGGTACAGCGCGAGGACATGGGGTGGGGCACCGCGCTCACTGTCCAGTGTGCGCGGTGCCCCGAAGGTCCACACGAACAAAAGCGTACGAAATTACTTCAGGCCGGGGTACAGCGGGTGCTTGTCGGCGAGCGCCGTCACCCGGGCCTTCAGCGACGCGGCCTTGTCGGCGTCGAAGCCGGGCTTCAGGGTCTCCGCGATGATGTCGCCGACCTCGGTGAAGTCCTCGGCCTGGAAACCGCGGGTCGCGAGCGCCGGCGTACCGATGCGCAGACCCGAGGTGACCATCGGCGGGCGCGGGTCGTTCGGAACGGCGTTCCGGTTGACCGTGATGCCGACCTCGTGGAGACGGTCCTCGGCCTGCTGGCCGTCCAGCTCGCTGTCGCGCAGGTCGACGAGGAGCAGGTGGACGTCCGTGCCGCCGGACAGGACGGAGACACCGTGGGCGGTGACGTCGTCCTGGACCAGGCGCTCGGCGATGATGCGGGCGCCGTCCAGGGTGCGCTGCTGGCGCTCCTTGAACTCCTCCGAGGCCGCGACCTTGAAGGAGACGGCCTTGGCCGCGATCACGTGCTCCAGCGGGCCGCCCTGGAAACCGGGGAAGACCGAGGAGTTCAGCTTCTTCGCGAACTCCTTCTTCGCCAGGATGATGCCGCCGCGGGGGCCGCCGAGCGTCTTGTGCGTGGTGGAGGTCACCACGTCCGCGTACTCGACCGGGTTCGGGTGCAGACCGGCCGCGACCAGGCCCGCGAAGTGGGCCATGTCGACCCACAGGTAGGCCTCGACCTCGTCGGCGATCCGGCGGAACTCCGCGAAGTCCAGCTGACGCGGGTAGGCGGACCAGCCCGCGATGATCACCTTGGGGCGGTGCTCCTTGGCGAGGCGCTCGACCTCGGCCATGTCGACCAGACCGGCCTCGTCCACGTGGTACGCGACCACGTCGAACTGCTTGCCCGAGAAGTTCAGGCGCATGCCGTGGGTCAGGTGACCGCCGTGCGCCAGGTCAAGACCCAGGATCGTGTCGCCGGGCTGGGCGATCGCGAAGAGGGCGGCCTGGTTCGCGGAGGCGCCGGAGTGCGGCTGGACGTTGGCGTACTCGGCGCCGAACAGGTCCTTGATCCGGTCGATCGCGATCTGCTCGGCGACGTCGACGTGCTCGCAGCCGCCGTAGTAGCGGCGGCCCGGGTAGCCCTCGGCGTACTTGTTGGTGAGGACGGAGCCCTGCGCCTCCATGACGGCGACCGGAGCGAAGTTCTCCGAGGCGATCATCTCGAGGGTGGACTGCTGACGGCGGAGCTCGGCGTCGACGGCGGCGGCGACGTCGGGGTCCAGCTCGTGGAGGGGAGTGTTCAGAAGCGACATGAATCGATCCCTAAGGGGTTTCGGGCCCGGTCTCAGTTCCCGGCGGAGAACGCGGTGTACTCGTCGGCGGAGAGCAGCTCGTCCGGCTCCCCCGCGACGCGCACCTTGAACAGCCAGCCACCCTCGAACGGAGCCGTGTTCACCAGCGACGGGTCGTCCACCACGTCCTGGTTGGCGGCGACGACCTCACCCGTGACGGGGGAGTACAGGTCGCTCACGGACTTCGTCGACTCCAGCTCGCCGCAGGTCTCGCCCGCGGTGACCGTGGAGCCGACCTCGGGGAGCTGGGCGTAGACGACGTCACCGAGCGCGTTCGCGGCGAACTCCGTGATGCCGACGGTCGCGACGCCTTCCTCGGCGTCCGACAGCCACTCGTGCTCCTTGGTGTAGCGCAGCTGCTGGGGGTTGCTCATGGCCTGATTCTCCTGGATCGGGGGAGTGCTGATGAACGTGGGTCTTGCGGGATGAGACGCGAAGTGAGACGGATGCGTCACTTCTGGCGCTTGTAGAACGGCAGCGCGACGACCTCGTACGGCTCGTGGGTACCGCGGATGTCCACACCTACACCCTGGGTGCCGGGCTCGGCGTGCGCCGCGTCCACGTACGCGATGGCGATCGGCTTTCCGAGGGTCGGGGACGGGGCTCCGGAGGTGACCTCGCCGATCACCACGCCGTCCCTGACGACGGAGAAACCGGCGCGCGGGACCCGGCGGCCCTCGGCGACCAGACCGACGAGCTTGCGCGGCGGGGCGGTCTCGGCGCGCTCGGCGGCCTTCTCCAGCGCCTCGCGGCCGACGAAGCGGCCCTCGTTGGTCGTCTTCTCGAACTTCACGACCCGGCCGAGGCCCGCGTCGAAGGGGGTCAGCGCGGTGGTCAGCTCGTGGCCGTACAGCGGCATGCCCGCCTCCAGGCGGAGCGTGTCGCGGCAGGACAGGCCGCAGGGGATCAGACCGACCGGCGCGCCGGCCTCGGTCAGCGCCTTCCAGACGCCCTCGGCGTGCTCGGGCTTCAGGAACAGCTCGAAGCCGTCCTCGCCGGTGTAGCCGGTACGGGCGATCAGCGCGGGCACACCGGCGACCGTGCCGGGCAGGCCGGCGTAGTACTTCAGACCGTCCAGGTCGGCGTCGGTGAGCGACTTCAGGATGCCGGGGGACTCCGGGCCCTGGACCGCGATCAGGGCGTACGCGTCACGGTCGTCCCGCACCTCGGCGTCGAAGCCGGCCGCGCGCTCGGTCAGCGCGTCCAGGACGATCTGCGCGTTGGAGGCGTTGGCGACGACCATGTACTCCGTCTGGCCGAGCCGGTAGACGATCAGGTCGTCGAGGATGCCGCCGTCCTCCTGACAGATCATCGTGTAGCGGGCGCGGCCGACGCCCACAGTGGAGATGTTGCCCACGAGGGCGTGGTCGAGGAGCTCGACCGCCTGCGGGCCGGTGACGGTGATCTCACCCATGTGGGAGAGGTCGAAGAGGCCCGCCTTGGTGCGGACGGCGATGTGCTCGTCCCGCTCGCTGGCGTAGCGGAGCGGCATGTCCCAGCCCGCGAAGTCGGTCATGGTCGCGCCCAGCGAACGATGCAGGGCATCGAGGGCGGTCAGACGGGGGGCAGTGCTCATGGGGTGGCTCCCGGGTCCCAAGGGCGGTTCGGTGACGAAACACATGACGGGCGAGGACGTCCTCCCCATCTGTCATGGAACCTGAGAGGTTCACCGAGAGCATCTCGTCGCCGGGAGACCGGCACCGAGAGTTCGGCTTGCACCTTGGGTGGGGACACGGCAGGGTGTCCCGCTTTTCAGATCTGCCTCATCCACGCGGTACGGGGCCTGAGAGATTCAAGGGAGGGTCTTGCTCCTTCGGCGTCCGGACACGTACGGCGTCCGGAACTCTCCCGCGCGGATTCGAGCGGCCGGTATGCGATTGTGTGGCGACTGTGCGCGCCTGGCGCGCACATCATTGCACGCGAGGTCGGCGCGGCACATCGCTTGTGTCCCATTACCGCTTCTTTACACTTTGTGGGCAAGGGTCTTCCCAGGCCCGGCAGGGGGAGAAGCGATGAGGTTCCAGCACACCGGCGCGTACGCGCCGAGTACCGGCATACCGTCCCAGCGAGCCCGTGCCCGGACCCGCGGCCGCGGGCGGCTCCTGCGCGACCTGCGCGAGCGCGGCGGCCGCGGCCCCCGCGCCCTCACCTTCGCCGCCGGCGACCTGGTGGTCGTCTCCGGGCTGCCCGGCAGCGGCAAGTCCACCCTCATGCGCCGCGCCGCCGAGGGCGCCGGCATCGACTCGCAGGACACCCGGGAGCGCTGGGAGGCCCGGATGCCCCGCCTGCTGCCGTACGCCGTCTACCGCCCGCTGGTCCGGATCGCGCACTACGCGGGGCTGCGCAGGGCCCTGCGGTCCGGCGCGGGGGTGATCGTGCACGACTGCGGCACCCAGTCCTGGGTGCGGGGCTGGCTCGCCCGGGAGGCCCGCCGTCGCGGCCGGGCGCTCCACCTGGTCCTGCTCGACGTCGACCCGGGCACCGCCCGTGCGGGCCAGCGGGACCGTGGCCGGGGCGTCTCGTCGTACGCCTTCGCCCGGCACCGGCGGGCCGTCGCCCGACTCGTCGCGGCGGCGGAGTCCGGCCGGCTGCCGCACGGCTGCGCCTCCGCGACGCTGCTCGACCGGGATGCGGCGGACACCCTGCGGAAGATCGGCTTCCGCGACGCGGCCTGAGGCGGGCGGCTGCGACGTATGCGGGGCGGCCCGAGGCGGGCCGCTGTAGAGGTACGCGGGGCGGCCGCTGTGACGTACGCCGCTGTCCCGCTGTGCCCGTACCCCTTCTTTTGGCCACGGCGGCGCCGGGGCGGCGTTAGGGTGCTGCCGGGGCGGCCGGTACGGCAGGCCGTGCGAGAAGGGGAAACGGGACCGTGGACGTGACGTGGCCGGGCAACGAGCTCGAAGAGGTCCTTGCCGCCTCCCTCGGCAACCCCACGGCGGGCGCCCGCCTGGTCGAGGTCCTCGGCCGCAGCCCGGTCTGGGTGCCCCTGCCCAACGGCGGCGGACCCGACAGCCCGAACCTGGACCTCGCCACCATGGAGATCGACGGCGCGGCGTACGTCCCCGTCTTCAGCTCCGAGGAGCAGTTCCTCGCCTGTGTCGGCAGCCACATGTCGTTCACCGTCGCCCCGGCCCGTGACTTCGCCCGCGGTCTGCCCCCGCAGCTCGGCATCGCCGTGAACCCGGGCGGCGTCGTCGGTGTCCCGCTGCCCCCGCCGGCCGTCGCCGAGCTCTGCCGCGTCGGCCGCACCCCGCTGGACGGGCCCGCCACCGGCGGCCGCGTCCGGCTCTTCGAGCCCGACTGGCAGGACGACCCGGTCGACTTCCTCGCCGCCGCGTCCGCCGAGTTCGAGGCCACCGGCGTCGTCACCACCGCCCGCCGGGCGCTCGCCAGCGTCGAGGGCACCGAACCCGCCCTCTTCGTCGGCGTCCAGCTCGTCGCCTGGGACGGCGTCGACCGCAACGCGCCGCTGGACGCCCTCGGCCGCGCCCTCGGCCGCGTCGAGTGCGCCTGGCCGGTCAACCTCATCCTGCTCGACATGGCACAGGACCCGGTCGGCGACTGGATGCTGGAGCGGGTGCGCCCCTTCTACCAGCGCGCCGCCGTGTGACGGACGGCCTGTTTAAGCTGAACTTCTCGACAGCAGGACGGACGTCGTCAGGACGGACGCCAGGGACGGACGTCGGAACAGACGTGGTGACGGAAGAGGGGCGGGACCCAGGGTGAGCGCGTCAGGCACCGCTGCGACCGGACAGGTCGAGCACATGCTGCGCCAGGTGGCACCCGGACGCTACGACGCGTACGAGCAGCTGCTGCACGCCCTCGCCGACGGCGAGCTCTGGATGCTGCTCTGGCACGGCTCGCCCGGCTCGTCCGACGCCCAGTACGGGAACATGGAGGTCGACGGCTTCGGCTACGCGCCCTGCGTCACCTCCGCCCAGGAACTCGCCGCCTCCGGCTGGCACCGCGCCCACGAGCTCGTCACCGGCCGGGAGATCGCCCGCGCCCTCTACCCCGACCGCTGGGGCGTCTGGCTGAATCCGCACGCCCCGGGCGGCGGTGTCGGCATCCCCTGGGCCGACCTGCGCCGGATCGCCACCGGCCTCGACCGGATGCCCGCCGGGCCGCTCCGGGTCACCGAGCCCACCCTGGAGATCCCGCAGTTCTACGCCCTGCTCACACAGAACGCGCACCGCACCCCGGCCGTCCGGGCGCTGCGCCGCGGCTGGGTGCAGCCCGCGCTCGGCTCCCCGTACCTCGCGATCGGTCTCGACCTCTACGACACCTCGCCGGCGGCCGTCGACACGGTCCGGGCGATGATGCGCCAGTCCATCGGAGCCGTACCCGAGGGGCTGCCCGTCTCGACGGTCGCCCTCTCCGACGCGTACGACCCGGTGGCGCTCTGGCTGCGGGCGAACGGCCGCCCGTTCTACGACCGCGAGGCGCACGCCGGACGCGGATCCGCCCCCGTTCCGGGGTACGGATATCCGCCACCGGCGCCGTCCGGATACTGAGACGCACCCTTCTCGCCTCGCGCCCCACCAGCCTCCGGAGCTTGCTCCGGAGGCTTTCGTTCGCCCCAATTGAGGAGCTCGAACGCCTAGTTGAGAGGACATGTCCGATTGGGGGGAAGAGGACCCGAGATGGTCCGCTCACGTGATCGCGACGTCCGGATAACGGAAGTCGCAGCACCGCATCACGTTTGAGCAAACATTCCCTGTCAGGGCTGGCGGGTGATCACAAGCGCATTGAAGACTCCCCGGAACACCGGGCGTTCGGCTCCTTTCGAGCAGGTGCCCAGCAGGTTGTTCCACCGAGCCGCTACCCGCGGCGGGCAAGGGCCGGCTACCGGCGGCCGAGAGGGGTCCTCACCACGATGACGGCACCACTGCACGAGAAGAGTGCGGGCGAGGCGACCGCCACCGTCGATGGCGCGCCCGACGCCCCCGGCACTCCCGGCGGCACCCCCGCCAAGGCGATCGAGGGCCGCTCGCCCTGGCAGATCGCCTGGACCCGCCTCAAGCGCGACAAACTGGCCCTCGCGGGCGCCTTCATCGTCGTCTTCCTCGTCCTCGTCGCGATCTTCGCGCCGGTCATCGTGGGCCTCCTGGGCCACCCGCCGGACGAGTTCCACGAGGACCAGATCGACCCGCTGTTCGGCACCCCGATCGGTTCCTGGGGCGGCGTCAGCTCCGACTTCCTTTTCGGGGTCGAGCCCGTCAACGGCCGCGACGTCTTCAGCCGCATCGTCTACGGCGCCCGGATCTCGCTGCTCGTCGCCTTCCTCGCGGCGGTCTTCGCCGTCGTCCTCGGCACGATCCTCGGCATCGTCGCCGGCTACTTCGGCGGCTGGATCGACGCGGCCCTCAGCCGGGTCATGGACGTGATGCTCGCCTTCCCGCAGCTGCTCTTCACGATCGCCCTGGTCTCCGTCCTGCCGAACCAGCTCCTCGGCCTCGACGGCTCCGGCGTCCGCATCGCCGCCCTGGTGCTCGTCATCGGCTTCTTCGGCTGGCCGTACGTGGGCCGTATCGTCCGCGGCCAGACCCTCTCGCTGCGCAACCGCGAGTACGTCGAGGCCGCCCAGAGCCTCGGCGCGGGCCGGCTCTACATCCTGCGCCGCGAGCTGCTGCCGAACCTGATCGCCCCGATCACGGTCTACGCGACCCTCATGATCCCCACCAACATCCTCACCGAAGCGGCGCTCAGCTTCCTCGGCGCGGGCGTGAAGCCGCCCACGGCCTCCTGGGGACAGATGCTGTCGACGGCCATCACCACCTACGAGTCGGACCCGCTGTTCATGGTGATCCCCGGCTTCGCGATCTTCATCACCGTTCTGGCGTTCAACCTCTTCGGCGACGGCGTGCGTGACGCGCTCGACCCGAAGGGCTCCCGCTGATCGTTCGCCGACGACCCGCACGACCCGCCCCTGCCGCTGGCGACAGGAGGCCAAACCCCAATCGGCGGACCGCCGTACGGCCGCCACTATCCCGGAGGTTGCTGGAACCATGCTGAAGAGCTCTCAGCGCAGAATCGCCGCGGGCGCGCTGCTCGCGGCGGCCACGATGGTCGTCACCACCGCCTGCGGCGGCGACACCGGCGGTAGCGGCGACAAGGGCAAGGGCGGTGCGCCCGGCTTCAACGCCGGCGTGAACAAGGTCGCCAACGCCTCCGACAAGAAGGGCGGCGAGCTGAAGTTCATCGGCTCGCAGGAGGCCGACTCGTGGGACCCGCAGCGCGGCTACTACGGCTTCGTGTGGGACTTCGCGCGCTACTACACGCGTCAGCTGGTCACCTTCAAGGCCGAGCCGGGCGCCGCCTCCACCGAGCTCGTCCCGGACCTCGCCACCGACGCCGGCAAGGTCTCGGCCGACGGCCTCACCTACACCTTCACGCTGAAGGACGGGGTGACCTGGGAGGACGGCAAGCCGATCACCTCCAAGGACATCAAGTACGGCATCGAGCGCATCTGGGCCCAGGACGTCATCTCCGGCGGCCCGATCTACCTCCAGCAGGTCCTCGACCCCAAGGGCGAGTACAAGGGTCCCTACAAGGACACCTCCGCGGACAAGCTCGGCCTGAAGGCCATCGAGACCCCGGACGACAAGACCATCATCTTCAAGCTGCCGGTCGCCAACGGCGACTTCCTGCAGATGCTGGCCATGCCCGCCGCCTCCCCGGTTCGCCAGGACAAGGACACCAAGGCCAAGTACGGCCTGAAGCCCTTCTCCTCCGGCCCGTACAAGTGGCAGTCGTACACGCCCAACAAGTCCATCAAGCTCGTCCGCAACGACAAGTGGGACGCCAAGTCGGACACCGTCCGCAAGGCCCTCCCGGACAGCGTCAGCGTCACGTTCACCACGAACGCCGACGACATGGACAACCGCCTCGTCGAGGGCGAGTACGACCTCGACATCAACGCCACGGGCGTCGGCGCCTCCGCCCGCCAGAAGGTGCTCCAGCAGCACAAGGGCAACGTCGACAACCCGCAGACGGGCTTCATCCGCTACGCGGTCTTCCCGCAGACGGTGATCCCCAACATCGACTGCCGCAAGGCCATCATCTACGCGGCCGACTCCAAGTCCCTCCAGACCGCCCGTGGCGGCCCGCAGGCCGGTGGCGACATCGCCACCAACATGCTGCCGCCGGCGATCAAGGGTGCCGACCCGAAGGCCGACCCGTACGGCAAGCTCGCCGGCGCCCCGGACCTGGCCAAGGCCAAGGACGCGCTCAAGAAGTGCGGCAAGCCGAACGGCTTCAAGACCACGATCGCGGTCCGCAACAACAAGAAGATCGAGATCGCGACCGCCGAGTCCCTCCAGCAGTCGCTGAAGGCCGTCGGCATCGAGGCCGAGATCGACCAGTTCGACGGCGCCCAGACGTCCGGCATCATCGGTTCGCCGAAGGTCGTGAAGGAGAAGGGCTACGGCATCATCATCATGGGCTGGGGCGCCGACTTCCCGAGCGGACAGGGCTTCCTGCAGCCGCTGGTCGACGGTCGCTTCATCCTCCAGAGCGGCAACAACAACTTCTCGGAGCTGAACGACAAGGCCGTCAACGGCCTGTTCGACCAGGCGCTGAAGGAGACCGACCCGGTCAAGGCCGGCGAGCTCTACAAGCAGATCAACACGAAGGTGTCGGAGGCCGCGGTCTACCTGCCCTTCACCCACGAGAAGAACATCATCTGGCGCAGCTCCCGGCTGACCAACGTCTACACCGCGGACGCCTACAACGGCCGCTACGACTACGCGTCGCTCGGCGTCGTCAAGTAATCCGACCCGTTCCACCGGCGCACCACCCGCCGCCAGGTCCGAAGGGCAGGTGATGGCCGAGGGCGGCGGCCGGGGGACCCGATCGGGTCCCCCGGCCGCCGACCGGCCGACCGCATGCTTGCATACATAGTCCGGCGACTCTTCGCGGTCGTCGTGATGCTGCTCGTCGTCACGCTCGTGACGCTCAGCATCTTCTTCCTCATACCCAAGCTGACCGGCAGCGACCCTGCCGCGATGTTCGTCGGCAAGCAGGCGGATCCGGCATCCATCGAGGCCGTCCGGCAGAAACTGGGCCTGGACGAGCCGCTCCTGGTGCAGTTCTGGCACTTCGTCTCCGGCATCTTCGTCGGTCGCGACTACACCGGTGGCGGCGACACCATCCACTGCGCGGCGCCCTGCTTCGGCTACTCGTTCCGCACCGAGCAGGACGTCTGGTCGATGCTGGTCGACGCCTTCCCCGTCACCCTCTCCATGGTCATCGGCGCCGCCGTGCTCTGGCTGATCCTGGGTGTCTCCACGGGTGTCGTCTCCGCGCTCAAGCGGGGCACGATCATCGACCGCGCGGCCATGATCACCGCGCTCGCCGGTGTCTCGCTGCCCATCTTCTTCACCGCCATGCTGGCGATGCTGATCTTCCGTACCCAACTGGGCTGGCTCAACGCCTCGTACGTGCCGATCACCGAGTCCGTCGGTGGCTGGTTCGGCGGCCTGCTGCTGCCCTGGGTGACCCTCGCCTTCCTGTACGCGGCGATGTACGCGCGGCTCACCCGCGCCACCATGCTGGAGGTCCTCGGCGAGGACTACATCCGCACCGCACGGGCCAAGGGCCTCCCGGAGTCGGTCGTGCTCGGCAAGCACGCCATGCGCTCCACCATGACCCCCATCCTGACCATCTTCGGCATGGACCTCGGCGCCCTCGTGGGCGGCGCGATCCTGACCGAGACCGCGTTCAGCCTCCACGGCCTCGGCGGACTCGCCATCAAGGGCGTCAGCGAGCGCGACCTGCCGCTGATCCTGGCCGTCACGCTCATCACCGCGGCCTGCGTCGTCATCGCCAACCTCGTCGTGGACCTGCTGTACGCCGTGATCGACCCCCGAGTGAGGCTCGCATGACGGACAAGCTGACGAAGACCGGCGCGGCGGTGGGAGAACCCGTCGCCACCGGGTCCGCCCCCTCCGACGCGTTCCTCGACGTGCGCGACCTGAAGATCCACTTCCCGACCGACGACGGTCTGGTCAAGTCGGTCGACGGTCTCAGCTTCCAGCTGGAGAAGGGCAAGACCCTCGGCATCGTGGGCGAGTCCGGCTCCGGCAAGTCGGTCACCTCGCTCGGCATCATGGGCCTGCACACGGTCGGCCAGTACGGCCGGCAGAAGGCGAAGATCTCGGGCGAGATCTGGCTCAACGGCCGGGAGCTGCTCTCGGCCGACCCGGACGAGGTCCGCAGGATGCGCGGCCGCGACATGGCGATGATCTTCCAGGACCCGCTGTCCGCGATGCACCCGTACTACACGGTCGGCAACCAGATCGTGGAGGCGTACCGCGTCCACCACGACGTCGACAAGAAGACGGCGCGCAAGCGGGCCGTCGAACTCCTCGACCGGGTCGGCATCCCCGAGCCGGCCAAGCGGTTCGACAACTACCCGCACGAGTTCTCCGGCGGCATGCGCCAGCGCGCGATGATCGCCATGGCGCTCGTCAACAACCCCGCGCTGCTCATCGCCGACGAGCCGACCACCGCGCTCGACGTGACCGTGCAGGCCCAGATCCTCGACCTGATGCGGGACCTCCAGAAGGAGTTCGGCTCCGCGGTCGTCATCATCACCCACGACCTCGGCGTCGTCGCCGAGCTCGCCGACGACATCCTCGTGATGTACGGCGGGCGCTGCGTCGAGCGCGGACCGGCCGAGTCCGTCTTCTACGAGCCGCAGCACCCCTACACCTGGGGCCTGCTCGGCTCGATGCCGAGGATCGACCGCGAGCAGACCGAGCGGCTCATCCCGGTGAAGGGCAACCCGCCCAGCCTCATCAACATCCCGAGCGGCTGCGCCTTCAACCCCCGCTGCCCGTACGCGGACGTCCCCAAGGGCGGCATCACGCGCACCCAGCGACCGGAGCTGGCGTCGGCCGGGGACCGCCACTTCTCGGCCTGTCACATGCCGCAGGAGGAGCGGACCCGTATCTGGACCGAAGAGATTGCGCCGAAACTGTGAGCGAGACCATGGAACCCCTCCTCAAGGTCACCGGCCTGAAGAAGCACTTCCCCATCAAGAAGGGGCTTCTCCAGCGCCAGACCGGCGCGGTCAAGGCGGTCGACGGGATCGACTTCGAGGTCCTGCCCGGTGAGACGCTCGGCGTGGTCGGCGAGTCCGGCTGTGGCAAGTCCACGATGGGCCGTCTCATCACGCGGCTCCTCGAACCGACCGGCGGCACGGTCGAGTTCCAGGGCAAGGACATCTCGCACCTCGGCGTCTCGGGCATGCGCCCGTTCCGCCGGGACATCCAGATGATCTTCCAGGACCCGTACGGCTCGCTGAACCCGCGCCACACGGTCGGCACGATCGTCTCGGCCCCCTTCAAGCTCCAGGGCGTGGAGCCCGAGGGCGGCGTGAAGAAGGAGGTCCAGCGCCTGCTCGGCCTGGTCGGCCTCAACCCGGAGCACTACAACCGCTACCCGCACGAGTTCTCCGGCGGTCAGCGCCAGCGCATCGGCATCGCCCGCGCGCTGGCCCTGAAGCCGAAGCTCGTGGTCGCGGACGAGCCGGTCTCGGCCCTGGACGTCTCCATCCAGGCCCAGGTGGTCAACCTCCTGGACGACCTCCAGCAGGAGCTCGGCCTCACGTACGTGATCATCGCGCACGACCTGTCGGTCATCCGGCACGTCTCGGACCGCATCGCGGTGATGTACCTGGGCAAGATCGTGGAACTCGCGGACCGCAAGTCCCTCTACGAGAACCCGATGCACCCGTACACCCGCGCCCTCATGTCGGCGGTCCCGATCCCGGACCCCCGCCGCCGGGGCGCGAAGAGCGACCGCATCCTCCTGACGGGCGACGTCCCGTCCCCGATCGCCCCGCCGCCGGGCTGCCGCTTCAACACCCGCTGCTGGAAGGCCACGGACATCTGCCGCACGGCGGAACCCCCGCTGGTCGAACTCCGCCCGGGCCAACGAGTGGCCTGCCACCACCCGGAGAACGCGGAGTCCCTGACGATCCCGGGGGCGAGGGAGTCGGTGGAGATCACCACCCCGAAGCCGGAGGCACAGCCGGAGCCGCCGGAGCCGGAGAAGCCGTCCGAGCCGAAGACACCGGAGTCGCCGGCGGCCCCGGCAGCCGCCGAGGACGACGCACCGAAGGCGTGACCCAGGGGAGGCCCCCGGCACCGAAAGGTACCGGGGGCCTCCGCACGCCCGGGTCCCCATGGAGCCCCGGGCCTCGGCCCCCGGCCCCAGCCCCCGGCCCCAGCCTCCGGCCGGGCCCGGCCTGGCCCCGGCCCTGGCCTTGGTCTTGGGCCTGGCCCTGGCCCTGGCCTTGGGCCCGGCGGCGGCTCCGGCCCCGGGCCTCGGTCCCTGCCGCCTGTCCGGGGCTCCGGCCTCGGGCGCCGGCTCCAGCCTCGGGCGCCGGCCGGCTTCGGGCCTCGGGCCCCCGGCTCGGGTGCCGGGGGCCGGTCCCGGCGGGCTCCCCGCCCGGCCGCCGGGCGTGCCCGCCCCGCCGGGCCGTGGCGCCCGGGGGGCCACCGGTCCTGTCAGGGTTTCGGGAAGGGGTGGGGCGGGGGAGTCCCCCCGCCGCGCGCCGCGCCACCCGCGCGGGAGCCGGGCCCCGGGGCCGAGCCCCGGGCGCCGCGCCACCCACGCGAGAACCGGGGGCCCGGGGGCCCGGCCCCCGGGACGGGGAGCCCCCGTGGCCCCCTCGGGAACTACCGGCACAATTGGGCGGTGCTCCACGACCTGTTCACCCCCTCCGTCCAACACGCCCTCGACCTCGTCGGCATCTTCGTCTTCGCCATCTCCGGCGCCCTCCTCGCCGTCCGCAAGAACTTCGACGTCTTCGGCATCGCCGTGCTCGCCGAGGTCACCGCCCTCGGCGGCGGTCTCTTCCGCGACCTGATCATCGGCGCCGTACCGCCCGCCGCCTTCGCCGATCTCGGCTACTTCCTCATGCCCCTGGTCGCCGCGGGCCTCGTCTTCTTCCTCCACCCGGAGGTCGAGCGCACCCAGACCGCCGTCAACGTCTTCGACGCCGCCGGCCTGGGGCTCTTCTGCGTGACCGGCACGACGAAGGCGTACGACTACGGCCTCGGCCTCACCTCCTCCGCCGTGCTGGGTCTCGCGACGGCCGTCGGCGGCGGCGTCCTGCGCGACGTGCTCGCCAACGAGGTGCCGTCGCTGCTGCGCTGGGACCGGGACCTGTACGCCGTCCCCGCGATCGTCGGGGCCGCGATGGTCGTGCTCTGCATCCGTTTCGACATGCTCAACGCCTGGACCAGCGGCGCCGCCGTCCTCACCGCCTTCCTGCTCCGCCTGCTCGCGATGCGCTACCACTGGCGCGCCCCCCGCGCCTGGAACCGCCGCTCCTCCGCACGCGAGCAGCCGGAAAAAGCTACCGCTCAGTAGCTTCCTGGGGTACCGTCGGAAACATGAGCACGAGCATCGAGACCCCCGTCGCGGCGAGCGAGCGCGGACGCGAGGGCGAGCGCGACGACGAGCGCGCCTACGAGTTCGACCGCGACACCGCCGTCACCCTCCGGGAGCCCGGCGTCTACGACGCGGACCTCTCCGCGGGCTGGACGATCATCCACGCGGTCAACGGCGGCTACCTCCTCGCTCTGCTCGGCCGCGCCCTCGGCGACCACCTCCCGCACCCCGACCCGTTCACGATCTCGGCGCACTACCTCACGCCGTCCGTGCCCGGCCCCGCGGTGATCAGGACGGAGACCGTCCGCACCGGCCGTACGCTCTCCACCGGCCAGGCCTCCCTCTTCCAGTACGCGGAGGACGGCACCGAGGTCGAGCGCATCCGGGTCCTCGCCTCGTACGGCGACCTCGACACGCTCCCCGACGACGTCCGCACCACCGCGACGCCCCCGGCGATGGCCGCCGTCGAGAACTGCTTCGCCGCCTCCGACGGCCCGACCCCGGCCATCCCCGGCTCCTCGGCGATCGCCGACCGGCTCGACCTCCGCCTCGACCCGGCCTGCGTCGGCTGGGCGATCGGCGCGCCGTCCGGCAAGGGCGAGATGCGCGCGTGGTTCGGTCTCGCGGACGGCCGCGAGCCGGACGCGCTGTCGCTGCTCCTGACGGTCGACGCCCTGCCGCCGACCTCCTTCGAGCTGGGCCTGAAGGGCTGGACCCCGACCGTCGAGCTCACCACCCACATCCGCTGCCGCCCGGCCCCGGGCCCGCTGCGGGTCTCCATCACCACCCGCAACCTCGCCGGCGGCTTCCTCGAGGAGGACGCGGAGGTCTGGGACAGCGCCGACCGACTGGTGGCGCAGTCCCGCCAGCTGGCCCGCGCACCGCGCGCCTGAGGCGCTTCCGGCTCCGACCCCGAGCCGGAACGCGACGACAGGCGCCGGCAGGTCCGTACGCCCCGGGGCCGCACACCCCGGAGCGCGTACGGCCCGGAGCGCGGCGGGCCGGTTGCGGTCCCGGAGGGGACCGATCGGCTCCGCGACGGTCCCGGACGTGACCCATCGGGCACGTCCGGGACCCGCGTGCGCGCCGCTCGAAGACGGGTCCGAGGGTTCGAACCCCGGGCCGAGACGGCCCAGGGCGCCGGACGTCCGGCCGGGCGGACGACGTCCGCGAGCGCGCCGCCGGCCCCGGCCCCGAGCCCCCGCCCGCCCGGCGCGGGCCCGGCCCCGGACCCCGGCGGCCGCCGCGCCCGGCGGCGTAAACCGGCCACCCGCCAGGTCCGGGGGCGCGGGCTCGTAGAATCGACCCACCATGGCTTACCTCGACCACGCCGCGACCACGCCCATGCTGCCCGAGGCGATCGAGGCGATGACCGCCCAGCTCGCCGTCACGGGCAACGCCTCCTCCCTGCACGCCGCCGGACGGCGGGCCCGGCGGACCGTCGAGGAAGGGCGCGAGACGCTCGCCGCCGCGCTCGGCGCGCGGCCGAGCGAGGTCGTCTTCACCTCCGGCGGAACCGAGGCCGACAACCTCGCCGTGAAGGGCCTCTACTGGGCCCGCCGCGACGCCGACCCCCGCCGCACCCGCGTCCTCGCCAGCCCGGTGGAGCACCACGCCGTGCTCGACGCCGTCGACTGGCTCGGTACCCACGAGGGCGCCGACGTCGAGTACCTGCCGGTCGACCGGTACGGCCGCGTGCACCCCGAGGCCCTGCGCGAGGCCATCGCCCGCGACCCCGACTCCGTCGCCCTCGCCACCGTCATGTGGGCCAACAACGAGATCGGCACCGTCATGCCGGTACGCGAACTGGCAGACGTCGCCGCCGAGTTCGGCGTACCCCTGCACGCGGACGCCGTCCAGGCCGTCGGCCAGATCGAGGTCGACTTCGCCGCCTCGGGACTCGCCGCGATGACCGTCTCCGGCCACAAGATCGGCGGCCCCTACGGCATCGGCGCCCTGCTCCTGGGCCGCGAGCACACCCCCGTACCCGTCCTGCACGGCGGCGGCCAGGAGCGGCACGTCCGTTCCGGCACCCTCGACGTGCCGGCCGTCGCCGCCTTCGCGGTCGCCGCCCGGCTCGCCACCGGGCGGCGCGAGGAGTTCGCCCGGGAGATCGGCGCGCTGCGCGACGAGCTGGTGGCCGAGGTCACGGCGCTCGTCCCCGACGTGATCCTCGGCGGCGACCCCGTCGAGCGGCTCCCCGCCAACGCCCACTTCACCTTCCCCGGCTGCGAGGGCGACTCCCTGCTCCTGCTGCTCGACGCGGCCGGGATCGCCTGCTCGACCGGCTCCGCCTGCACCGCCGGCATCGCGCAGCCGAGCCACGTCCTCCTGGCCACCGGCACGGATCCGGACCTGGCCCGGGGCACCCTGCGCTTCTCGCTCGGCCACACCTCCACGAAGGAGGACGTCGCGGCGGTCGCGGACGCGATCGGCCCGGCGGTGGAACGGGCCCGGACCGCGGGCCTCAGCTGACCCCCGCCGAGCCCGGGCCCCGCAGGCGACCCCAGGCCCGCACGCGACCCGAGCCCGGGGCCCGCACGCGACCCGCGTCGAACGCGCTCAGGCGCGCGTCTTCGACGCCTCCCGCACCAGCTTCAGATAGCGGGCCCAGTCCCAGTGCGGACCGGGATCGGTGTGGTCGGTGCCCTCGACCTCGACGTGACCGATGATGTGCTCCCGGTCCACGGGTATCCCGTACCGGGCGCATATGTCGGCCGTCAGCCGCGCCGACCCCGCGTACATCGCCGCCGTGAAGTCCTGCGGCCGGTCGACGAAGCCCTCGTGCTCGATGCCGATGCTCCGCTCGTTCATGTCACGGCTCCCGGCGTGGAACGCGACGTCGAGCTCCCTGATCATCTGCGCCACATGACCGTCCTTGCGGACCACGTAGTGCGCGGCCGCCCCGTGCCCGGGGTCCTTGAAGACCTTCAGGGCGGTCGCGTAGCTGCCCTGGACGACATGGATCACGACCCGGTCGATCCGGTAGTCGTCCGGCCGGTCGGCCCGCCGCCAGTTCGCCCGCGACGCCGAGGTCCACTCGGCGGCCCGGTGGTCGAGCTCGCCCTCGACCCGCTTCTTCTCCATCCCCGGCAGCCGCCACCAGGCACGCGCCAGCTCCTCCCTGGCCAGCGCCGCCGTCCCCAGGACCGCGACCCCGCCGCCGAGCAGCACCGCGCGCCGCCCCACCCGTCTGCCGGAACCGCCGGCCTTCCCCGAACCGCCGGTCCTGCCCGCACCACTCGCCTTGCTCCCCATGCCACCGAGAACGCTTACTCCCGCGACTGTGGTTCCCGGCGCCCCGTACCCTGGTAGGGCTATGACTCAGACTCCGCCCCCGCGCCCCCAGACCCGTCCCCTCCGGGTACTTGCCGCCATGTCCGGCGGAGTGGACTCCGCCGTCGCCGCCGCCCGCGCCGCCGAGGCCGGTCACGACGTCACCGGCGTGCACCTCGCCCTCTCCGCGAACCCGCAGTCCTTCCGTACGGGAGCGCGCGGCTGCTGCACGATCGAGGACTCCCGTGACGCCCGCCGCGCGGCCGACGTCATCGGCATCCCGTTCTACGTGTGGGACCTCGCCGAGCGCTTCCGCGAGGACGTCGTGGACGACTTCGTCGCGGAGTACGAGGCCGGCCGCACGCCCAACCCGTGCCTGCGCTGCAACGAGAAGATCAAGTTCGCCGCGCTGCTCGACAAGGCGCTCGCCCTCGGCTTCGACGCGGTCTGCACCGGTCACTACGCGACGGTCGTCCTGAACGAGGACGGCACCCGCGAGCTGCACCGCGCCTCCGACATGGCGAAGGACCAGTCGTACGTGCTCGGCGTGCTCGACGAGAAGCAGCTCGCGCACGCGATGTTCCCGCTGGGCGACACGCTCACCACCAAGGACGAGATCCGGGCGGAGGCCGAGCGGCGCGGGCTCGCGGTCGCGAAGAAGCCCGACAGCCACGACATCTGCTTCATCGCCGACGGCGACACCCAGGGCTTCCTCGCCTCCCGCCTGGGCAAGGCGGAGGGCGACATCGTCGACGAGGCCGGTACGAAGGTCGGCACCCACGAGGGCGCGTACGGCTTCACCATCGGCCAGCGCAAGGGCCTGCGGATCGGCCACCCGGCCGCCGACGGCAAGCCGCGCTACGTCCTGGACATCTCGCCGGTGAACAACACGGTGACGGTGGGCCCCGTCGAGGCGCTCGACGTCACCGCCCTGACCGCGATCAAGCCCCGCTGGTGCGGCACCGCCCCGGAGGGCGAGGGCCGCTACACGGCCCAGCTCCGCGCCCACGGCGGCGAGACCGAGGTCACGGCGTCCCTGACGGACGGCGAGCTCGCGGTCGCCTTCGACGAACCGGTCCGCGGCGTCGCCCCGGGCCAGGCCATCGTGCTGTACGACGGCACGCGCGTGGTCGGCTCGGCCACGATCGCGACGACGGTCCGCCGCACGACGACGGCGGCGGCGCAGGCACCGGCGACGGCGTAGGCCCGACCCCCGCGTCCGGGCCCCACGCTCTCGGGGCCGGCCGGGCCGGACCCGTCCTAGGCCGCCTCCGCGGGCTCCCGCTCGTCGGCGAGGAACTCCTCCAGGACCGGGGCGAGGACGTGCGGGGCCACGTCGTACGTCTGGCCCGTCAACGTACGGTGCCGGCCCCGGGGGAGAGCCTCCGTCAGGGCGCGGGCCGCCTGCCGGACGCCGACCGGGCTCACGCCCCCGTCGACCACCAGCACGCGCGCGCGGACCCGGGCCAGGAGCCGCTCCGGCACCGTCCCGTCGCCGAGGACGGCGAAGTCGTACGCGAGCGTGTGCGCCAGCTCCGCGATCCCGGGCCGCAGCCCCGCGGGCACCGTCGACTCCGCCAGGAACAGGTCGAGCGCCTCCGCCCGCCGCCCCCCGTCGAGCAGCGCGGCCACCTGCCGCCGCCGCTCGGCGGCCGCCGCCGAGTACGGCGGCTCGAACACCGACACCGCCCCGGCCGGCAGCCCCGCGGCCACCGCGGCGAGGACCAGCGCGCCCCCCGAGCCCGTCCCGTGCAGCGCCGCACCCGGCCCCGCCTCCCCGACCACCGCGGCCAGGTCCTCGATCTCCCGCTCCACCGCGTACGGCCCGGTGTCGCCGCTCCCGCCGCGGCCCCTGCGGTCGTACGCCACGACCGAGAAGCGCCGGGCCAGTAAGCCGCCCAGCACTCGCTCGTCCGCGGCCGTCCCCAGCGCGCCGCTCACCAGGACGAGCGGCGGCCCCTCGCCGTACCGCTCGTACGCGATCGGCGTCCCGTCCCGTGACGTGACCCGTCCCCGGACCCTGCTCAGCGTGGTGCTCACCTCGTCCATGGCAGGTGAGACCGGACCCGTCACCGGAACTCATCGCCGCCCGGCGGGATTTCTCGGAAAAAGATGGAAACCGCTGGTCAGGCCCTACGGTGGGAGCCATGAACATCTGTGTCTTCCTCTCCGCGGCCGACCTCGACGAGCGCTACACGGCCCCCGCCCGCGACTTCGCGCGGCTCCTCGGCAAGGCCGGCCACACCCTCGTCTGGGGCGGCTCCGACACCGGTCTGATGAAGGTGGTCGCCGACGGCGTCCAGGAGGCCGGCGGCCGGCTCGTGGGCGTCTCCGTCGAGTTCCTCGCCCACAAGGCCCGCCCGGACGCCGACGAGATGGTCGTCGCCAAGGACCTGGCCGAGCGCAAGGCGCTCCTCCTCGCCAAGTCCGACGCCGTCGTCGTCCTGGTCGGCGGCGCCGGCACCCTCGACGAGGCCACCGAGATCCTGGAGCTGAAGAAGCACGGCAAGCACAGCAAGCCGGTCGTCCTGCTCAACACGGCGGGCTTCTACGACGGACTGAAGGCCCAGCTCCGCCGGATGGAGGAGGAGGGCTTCCTGCCGCTCCCCCTGGCCGACCTCGTCCTCTTCGCCGACGACGCCCAGACGGCCCTCACCCACCTGGAGGAGAACATCGCCGCCCGCTGATGCGAGCATGGTGAGCATGGCTACACATGTGATCACCGGAGCCGGTTCCGGCATCGGCGCGGCCGTCGCGCGCCGCCTCCACGCGCGCGGGGACGACCTCGTGCTCCACGCGCGCGACGCGGGGCGGGCCAAGGAGCTCGCCGCGCGGTTCCCCGGCGCCCGGACGCTCGTCGGGGACCTCGCCGACCCGGACCGGCTCTCCTGGGCGTTCTCGCACCAGACCATGCCGGAGCGGGTGGACAGCCTGCTGCACATCGCGGGCGTCGTCGACCTCGGGCCGATCGGGGACCTCACCCCCAAGACCTGGCACCACCAACTCAACGTCAACCTCGTCTCCCCGGCCGAGCTGACCCGGCACCTGCTGCCCCAGCTGCGCGTCTCCCAGGGCCACGTCGTCTTCGTGAACTCGGGCGCCGGGCTCGCCGCGCACGCCGAGTGGGGCGCGTACGCCGCCTCCAAGCACGGCCTCAAGGCCCTCGCCGACTCCCTGCGCCACGAGGAGCACGGCAACGGCGTGCGGGTGACCTCGGTCTACCCGGGCCGCACCGCGAGCCCCATGCAGGCCAAGGTCCACTCCCAGGAGGGCAAGGAGTACGACCCGTCGAGGTGGATCGACCCCGAGT
Source organism: Streptomyces sp. NPDC088553 (assembly GCF_044752965.1). NCBI lineage: Bacteria > Bacillati > Actinomycetota > Actinomycetes > Kitasatosporales > Streptomycetaceae > Streptomyces > Streptomyces sp. NPDC088553. The sequence goes on from NZ_JBIVMG010000007.1 coordinate 541,941, forward strand.
CGGTCGCGACGGCGATCCTCACCGCCATCGACCTGCCGCGCGACGCGGAGATCAACGACCTCACCGTTCGTCCGGGACGCCAGACATGAGCGAGACGCAGGCCGAGGACGACCGTGTGCTCTGGGGACCCGCCACCGGCGTCGGCTCCATGCCGGGCGGCGACGCCCGGGAGACCGCGAGGACCGTCACCGGGTCCTTCGAGGACTTCCCGTTCCTCGCGGAGCTGCCCGCCCGCGGTCCCGGCGCCGACATGATCGGCCGGACCATCGGGATGCTCGTCGACCTCTACGCGCACGTGGAGCCGAGCGGCTGGCGGATCAGCGACCGGCCCGGCCGCGACACCAAGCGCGCCCGGTCCTGGATGGGCGAGGACCTGGACGCCCTGGAGGAGTTCACCCAGGGGTACGAGGGCCCGCTCAAGGTGCAGGCCGTCGGCCCCTGGACGCTCGCCGCGGCCCTGGAGCTGCGCGGCGGCGAGGCCGCCCTCGGCGACGCCGGCGCCTGCCGCGACCTCGTCGGCTCGCTCGCCGAGGGCCTCCACGAGCACCTCGCGGACCTGCGCAAGCGGATCCCGGGCGCCCGGGTCGTCCTCCAGCTCGACGAGCCCTCGCTCACCGTCGTCCTGCGCGGTCACGTCCGCACCGCCAGCGGCTACCGCACCTACCGGGCCGTCGACCGTCAGGTCGTGGAGAGCGCCCTGCGCCAGGTGATCGCCGTCCACGACGGGCCGGTGGTCGTCCACTCCTGCGCCCCCGACGTCCCGTTCGCGCTCCTGCGGCGGGCCGGCGCCTCGGGCGTCTCGTTCGACTTCTCGCTGCTCACCGAGCGTGACGAGGACACGATCGGCGAGGCCGTGGAGGCCGGCACCAAGCTCTTCGCCGGTGTGGTGGCGTCCACCGACGGCCCATTGTCCGACCCGGGCGGTAGCGTCATGGGTGTCAGGACGCTGTGGCGCAGGCTGGGGCTGAATCCGGGGACTCTCGCCGAGTCCGTGGTCATCACTCCCACGTGCGGGCTCGCGGGCGCTTCGCCCGCCTACTCCCGCGCGGCGCTCGCCCACTGCGCCCGGGCGGCGAGATCGCTCGCGGACAACCCAGAGTGACCGGGTTTCGAGGCACGGGAGGACGGACGAAGGTGGCAGTCGAACAGGGGGCCCTGCCCGCCGAGGCACGGGAGAAGCACGCCGAGCTGGCCGAGCAGGTCGAGGAGCACCGCTTCCGGTACTACGTGAAGGACCAGCCGGTCATCAGCGACGGCGACTTCGACACGCTTCTGCGCGCCCTGGAGGCGCTGGAGGAGGAGTACCCGGAGCTGCGGACGCCGGACTCGCCGACGCAGAAGGTCGCCGGGCAGTACGAGACCGAGTTCACCTCCGTAGAGCACCGCGAGCGGATGCTCTCCCTCGACAACGCCTTCGACGACGAGGAACTGGCCACCTGGGCCGAGCGGGTCGCGCGGGACGTCGGCACCCCCGACTTCCACTATCTGTGCGAGCTCAAGGTCGACGGCCTCGCGGTCAACCTCACGTACGAGCACGGGCGGCTCACCCGGGCCGCCACCCGCGGCGACGGCCGCGCCGGCGAGGACATCACGCCCAACGTGCGGACGATCGCCGACATCCCGGAGCGGCTGCGCGGGGACCGGATCCCGGACCTCGTGGAGATCCGCGGCGAGGTCTACTTCCCGATGGAGGCCTTCGAGGGGCTCAACGCCCGCCTGGTGGAGGCCGGCGACAAGCCCTTCGCCAACCCGAGGAACGCGGCGGCGGGTTCGCTCCGCCAGAAGGACCCCAAGGTCACCGCCTCCCGACCGCTGCACATGGTCGTCCACGGCATCGGCGCCCGCGAGGGCTTCGAGATCTCCCGGCTCTCGGAGACGTACGAGCTCCTCCACGAGTGGGGCCTGCCCACCGCCCGGCACAACAAGGTGGTCGGCTCGCTCGGCGAGGTGCGGGAGTTCATCGCGTACTTCGGGGAGAACCGTCACTCCGTGGAGCACGAGATCGACGGCGTCGTCGTCAAGCTCGACGAGATCCCGCTGCAGGGCCGCCTCGGCTCCACCGCGCGCGCCCCGCGCTGGGCCATCGCCTGGAAGTACGCGCCGGAGGAGGTCAACACCAAGCTGATCGACATCAAGGTCGGCGTCGGCAGGACCGGCCGCGTCACCCCGTACGCGCAGGTGGAGCCGGTGACCGTGGCCGGCTCCGAGGTCGAGTTCGCGACCCTCCACAACCAGGAGGTCGTGAAGGCCAAGGGCGTGCTGATCGGCGACACGGTCGTGCTGCGCAAGGCCGGCGACGTGATCCCGGAGATCCTCGGGCCGGTCGCCGACCTGCGGGACGGCACCGAGCGGGAGTTCGTGATGCCGGCGACGTGTCCGGAGTGCGACACGCCGCTGAAGCCCATGAAGGAAGGTGACATCGACCTCCGCTGCCCGAACGCCCGGACCTGCCCGGCCCAGCTGCGCGAGCGCCTCTTCTTCCTCGCCGGGCGCCAGTGCCTGGACATCGAGAACTTCGGCGCGGTGGCCGCGGCGGCGCTCACCCGCCCCCTGGAGCCGGCCGAGCCCCCGCTGGTGGACGAGGGCGACCTCTTCGACCTCACCATCGAGCAGCTGCTGCCGATCAAGGCGTACGTCCTCGACCCGGACAGCGGACTGCCCCGGCGGGACCCGAAGACCGGCGACGAGAAGATCGTCACGGTCTTCGCCAACCAGAAGGGCGAGCCGAAGAAGAACGCCCTGGCGATGCTGGAGAACATCGCGGCCGCGAAGACGCGCCCGCTGGCCCGCTTCATCAACGGGCTCTCCATCCGGCACGTGGGGCCGGTCGCGGCCGAGGCGCTGGCCCGCGAGTTCCGCTCGCTGGAGCGGATCGAGCAGGCGAGCGAGGAGGAGCTGGCGGCCGTCGACGGGGTCGGCGGGATCATCGCGACCGCGGTGAAGCAGTGGTTCTCCGAGGAGTGGCACCGCGAGATCGTGCGCAAGTGGCGGGCGGCCGGGGTCACCCTGGAGGACGAGGGCGCCGGGGAGGATGTCGGCCCGCGTCCGCTGGAGGGCCTCACGGTCGTGGTGACCGGGACTCTGGAGAAGTTCACCAGGGATGGCGCAAAAGAGTCCCTCCAGAGCCTCGGAGCGAAGGTGACCGGTTCCGTTTCGAAGAAGACCGCCTTCGTCGTCGTCGGTGAAAACCCTGGTTCGAAGTACGACAAGGCGATGCAGCTGAAGGTTCCGGTTCTGGACGAGGACGGCTTCACGATCCTGCTCGAACAAGGGCCCGACGCCGCTCGGGAGGCCGCGGTCCCCGTCGCGGAGTAGTCACCCGCGGCCCGCCCGCACCCCTCCCGAGGACCGTGCGACGGTCACCCGTTCGGCGCATACCAGATCGTTACGGGTGGCCTGGTCGCATTCGGGCAAGAGAGGGAGAGCGCTGCCCGTCGACGCCCTCGGCGGCCTAGTGTGGTGACCGTGCGCCCAGTCCTGCACGACCGCGCGAGGGCTCTGCCGGTCGTGGCGTCAGGACAACGGCCCCGTGGCACGACGTACGACCGGCAAGAGTCCTCGGTCGTCCGACGCACGACGGACGGCCGGACGACGGACGGCCGCCTGACCGCGGCCCATCGCACACCGACGGCACCGCCGCCTGTGAGAGGGACGGGAATGGAACCGACCGAGAGCGCCGCCCCGGTCCCACGGCCGCACGGCCGTGTGGTGTCCCTGGGTTTCACCTCCCGGCTGCCCGCAGCCGTGGTGGGCATCGCCGCCGTCGTACTCGTCGTCGGCCTCCAGCAGGGTCTGAGCGCCGGCAGCGGCCTCTTCCCCGGCGGGGTCACCGGCTGGTCCCTCGCGGTCCTCACCGGCCTCATCGTCGGCCATCTGGTCGCCCTCGGCCGCGACCGCTGGTGGGGCGGCACCGGTTCGGGCGCCGCCCTCACCCTCGCCGTCCTCCTGCTCTACGGCTGGGTGCCGGCCGGACTCGTCTCGATGACCGTCGTCATCCTGGTCGGAGCCGCCCGCCGGCACCGCTGGCGACAGGGCCTGCTGCACGGCGCCGCCGACGTCCTCGGGGTCGGCACCGCCGCCCTCGTCCTCGCCCTCTTCGGCGACGTCCCCACCGTCGAACGGCCCTGGCAGCCCCTCGACTGGACGATCGGGGACCTCCCGGAAGTCGTCCTCGCCGCCGCCACCTACCTCATGGTGACCCGGCTCCTCCTGTGGTACACGCTCGCCCCGCCGACCCGCGGGCTGCCGACCGTCGCCCGCACCGCGCTCCTCAGACAGGGCCTCGTCGCCGTCGCCCTGCTCGGCATCGCCCCGCTGATCTGCGTCGTCGCCGCCACCCGGCCCGTCCTGCTGCCGCTGTTCGCCGTCCCCCTCATCGCCCTCGACTCCACCCTGTGGATCGCCCGCGCCCGCGCCGAGGAACAGCTGCGGGACCCGCTGACCGGGCTCCCCAACCGCCAGTGGCTCCTCGAACGGGCCTGGACCGCCCTGGAGGAGGCCGAGGGCGAAGGGGCCCGCGCCGCCCTCGTCCTGATCGACCTCGACCGCTTCCGGTCGGTCAACGACACCCTCGGACACCTCGCGGGAGACCGGCTGCTCCTCCAGATCGCCGACCGGCTCCGCCTCGCCCTGCCCCGCGGCGCCGAGGCCGCCCGGCTCGGCGGCGACGAGTTCGCCGTCCTGCTGCCCACCGCCGACTCCACCACCAGCGCCCAGCGCGTCGCCCGCCACCTCGTCGCCGAACTCTCCTCCCCGCTCGACCTCGACGGACTCACCCTCGTCCTGGAGGCCAGCGCCGGCGTCGCCGTCTTCCCCGACCACGCCCTCGATGCCGAGGGCCTGCTGCGCCGCGCCGACGTCGCCATGTACCAGGCCAAGCGGGACCGCACCGGCGTCGAGGTCTACGAGTCCAAGCGCGACTCCAACACCCCCGACCGGCTCGGCCTCCTCGGCGACCTGCGCCGCGCGCTCGACGCCGGAGAGGTCGAACTCCACTACCAGCCCAAGGTCCGCTTCGACGGCCAGGTCGCCGGACTCGAAGCCCTCGTCCGCTGGGTCCACCCCGAGCGCGGCAAGGTCCCGCCGGACGAGTTCATCGCCATCGCCGAGTCCTCCGGCCTGATGCCGCACCTCACCGAGTACGTCCTGGAGACCGCCCTCGCACAGGTCGCCCGGTGGCGCGCCCAGGGCCTCAACGTCCCGGTCGCCGTCAACGTCTCGCCCCGCGACGTGCACACCCCCGGCTTCGCCGGCGCCGTCGCCGCCCGGCTCGCCCGCCACGGCGTCCCGGCCGGCGCGCTCCAGCTGGAGATAACGGAGCACGTCCTCCTGGAGGACCCCCAGCGCGCCGCCGACACCCTCAACGGCCTCACCGGCCACGGCGTCAAGATGTCCCTCGACGACTTCGGCACCGGCTACTCCTCCCTCGTCCATCTGCGCCGGCTCCCCGTCAGCGAACTGAAGATCGACCGTTCCTTCGTCGCCCGGCTCGCCGTCGACACCGAGGACGCCGAGATCGTCCGCTGCACCGTCGACCTCGCCCACTCCCTCGGCCTGCTCGTCGTCGCCGAGGGCGTCGAGGACGACGAGACCTGGGAGCGCCTGCGCGACCTGGGCTGCGACGCCGTCCAGGGCTGGCTCGTGGCCGCCGCGATGCCGCCCGGCGAGGCCACCGCCTGGCTGCTCGCCCGCGGCGAGCACGGCTGGCGCCGACCCGCCGACATCGCCGCCGAACTCGACGTGGACCACCCCTCCGGCCAGGTCGTTCAGTAGGCCGTGTCCACCCCGGGAGGCGACCCCGGGCAAACCGTTTCACGGGCAGCGGCACCGGCCCCATAGGATGGGCCCACACATCAAGCTCACCCCGTGAGGATCCGCATGCCTGGCATCACGCGCGAGGAGGTCGCCCACCTCGCACGGCTGGCGCGTCTGGAGCTGAAGGGCGAAGAACTCGATCACTTCGCCGGCCAGCTCGACGACATCATCGGCGCGGTCGCCCGCGTCTCCGAGGTCGCCGACCAAGACGTACCGCCGACCTCCCACCCGCTGCCGCTGACCAATGTCATGCGCGCGGACGAGGTCCGTCCGTCGCTCACCCCCGAGCAGGCGCTCTCCGGCGCCCCGGCCCAGGAGCAGCAGCGTTTCAAGGTGCCGCAGATCCTGGGGGAGGACTAACAGTCATGACGGACAACATCATCAAGCTCACCGCGGCCGAGATCGCCGGGAAGATCGCCGCCGGCGAGCTGACCGCCGTCGAGGTCACCGAGGCGCACCTCGCCCGCATCGAGGCCGTCGACGAGAAGGTCCACGCCTTCCTGCACGTCGACCGTGAGGGCGCGCTCGCCCAGGCCCGTGCCGTCGACGAGAAGCGCGCCCGCGGCGAGAGGCTCGGCCCGCTCGCCGGTGTGCCGCTCGCGCTCAAGGACATCTTCACCACCGCCGGCATGCCGACGACCGTGGGCTCGAAGATGCTCGAGGGCTGGATCCCGCCGTACGACGCGACCCTGGTCAAGAACCTGAAGGCCGCCGACGTCGTCATCCTCGGCAAGACCAACATGGACGAGTTCGCCATGGGGTCCTCCACCGAGAACAGCGCGTACGGTCCGACCGGTAACCCCTGGGACCTGACCCGGATCCCCGGCGGCTCCGGTGGTGGCTCGTCCGCCGCCCTCGCCGCGTACGAGGCGCCCCTCGCCATCGGCACGGACACCGGCGGCTCGATCCGCCAGCCCGCCGCCGTCACCGGCACGGTCGGCGTCAAGCCGACCTACGGCGGCGTCTCCCGCTACGGCATGGTGGCCTTCTCGTCCTCCCTCGACCAGGGCGGCCCCTGCGCCCGTACGGTCCTGGACGCGGCCCTCCTGCACGAGGCGATCGCCGGGCACGACCCGCTCGACTCGACCTCCATCGACGCCCCGGTCCCGCCGGTCGTCGAGGCCGCGCGCAACGGCTCGGTCGCCGGCATGCGCGTCGGTGTCGTCAAGCAGTTCCGCGGCGAGGGCTACCAGGCCGGTGTCGTGCAGCGCTTCGACGAGTCCGTCGAGCTGCTCAAGTCGCTGGGCGCCGAGATCGTCGAGCTGGACTGCCCGACCTTCGACCTCGCCCTCTCGGCGTACTACCTGATCGCGCCGTCGGAGTGCTCCTCCAACCTGGCCCGCTTCGACGCCATGCGCTACGGCCTCCGGGTCGGCGACGACGGCACGCGGTCCGCCGAGGACGTCACCGCCCTCACCCGTGAGGCCGGCTTCGGCGACGAGGTCAAGCGCCGCATCATCCTCGGTACGTACGCGCTGAGCTCCGGCTACTACGACGCGTACTACGGCTCGGCCCAGAAAGTCCGGACCCTGATCACCCGCGAGTTCGAGAAGGCCTTCGAGGAGGTGGACGTGATCGTCTCCCCGACGACCCCCACCACCGCCTTCCCGATCGGCGAGCGCGCCGACGACCCGATGGCGATGTACCTCGCGGACCTGTGCACCATCCCGACCAACCTGGCCGGCAACGCCGCCATGTCGCTGCCCTGCGGCCTGGCGCCCGAGGACGGTCTGCCGGTCGGCCTGCAGATCATCGCTCCCGCCATGAAGGACGACCGGCTGTACAAGGTCGGAGCCGCCGTCGAGGCCGCCTTCGTGGAAAAGTGGGGGCACCCGCTGCTTGAGGAGGCTCCGTCGCTGTGAGTGCCATGGCAAAGAAGGCCAAGAACTTCAAGAAGTCCAAGACCGGCGTCTACGTCTCGCTCGCGACCACCGCGTTCGGTGCGATCAGTGTCGCGAAGCAGGCCAAGCTGGCCCGCAGCGACAACGACATGCTGCGGCTGATCGACTCCGCCGTGTCCGCCGCCGCCATCGTTACCGGCCTGGCGATCCTCTACCGGGAGCTCAAGCGCCTGGGCGACGACGACGTCCTGCTGGGCTGAGAGGGAAAGTCTCACCGTGACTGTCACTGAACTGCTGTCGTACGAAGCGGCGCTCGCCGAGTACGACCCCGTCATGGGCCTGGAGGTCCATGTCGAGCTCGGCACCAAGACGAAGATGTTCTGCGGCTGCTCGACCGAGCTGGGCGCCGAGCCGAACTCGCAGACCTGCCCGACCTGCCTCGGTCTGCCGGGCTCGCTGCCCGTCGTCAACGCGATCGGCGTCGAGTCCGCCATCAAGATCGGCCTCGCGCTGCACTGCGAGATCGCCGAGTGGTGCCGCTTCGCCCGGAAGAACTACTTCTATCCGGACATGCCGAAGAACTTCCAGACCTCCCAGTACGACGAGCCGATCGCCTTCAACGGCTACCTGGACGTCCAGCTGGAGGACGGCGAGGTCTTCCGCGTGGAGATCGAGCGCGCCCACATGGAGGAGGACACCGGCAAGTCGCTGCACGTCGGCGGCGCCACCGGCCGTATCCACGGCGCGTCCCACTCGCTGCTCGACTACAACCGGGCCGGCATCCCGCTCATCGAGATCGTCACCAAGCCGATCGAGGGCGCGGGCGAGCGGGCCCCCGAGGTCGCCAAGGCGTACGTCGCCGAGCTGCGCGAGCTGATCCGCGCGCTCGACGTGTCCGAGGCGCGCATGGACAAGGGCCAGATGCGCTGCGACGTGAACCTGTCGCTGCGCCGCCACGGCACCAAGACCTTCGGCACCCGCTCGGAGACGAAGAACGTCAACTCGCTCCGTTCGGTGGAGCGCGCTGCCCGCTTCGAGATCCAGCGCCACGCCGCGGTGCTGTCCTCCGGCGGCACGATCGTGCAGGAGACCCGTCACTTCCACGAGGACGACGGCTCCACCACCTCCGGCCGCATCAAGGACAACGCCGAGGACTACCGGTACTTCCCGGAGCCCGACCTCGTCCCCGTCGCCCCGGCCCGTGCCTGGGTGGAGGAGCTGCGGGGCACGCTGCCCGAGCTGCCCCGGGTGCGCCGCAACCGGCTGCGCGAGGAGTGGGGTGTGTCGGAGCACGACATGCAGTCCATCCTCAACGCCGGCGCGGTCGACCCGATCGTCGCGACGATCGAGGCCGGTGCGGACGCGGCCTCGGCCCGCAAGTGGTGGATGGGCGAGCTCGCCCGCAGCGCCAACGAGCAGGGCGTGTCCCTCGACGAGCTGGCGATCACCCCGGCGGACGTGGCCCGGGTCTCGGCCCTGGTCGCCGCCGGCGATCTGAACGACAAGCTGGCCCGTCAGGTCATCGAGGGCGTTCTCGCCGGCGAGGGCACCCCGGACGAGGTCGTCGAGAAGCGCGGTCTGAAGGTCGTCTCCGACGAGGGTGCGCTCAGCACGGCGGTCGAGGAGGCCATCGCGGCCAACGCGGCCATCGCCGACAAGATCCGCGGCGGCAAGGTCGCGGCGGTCGGCGCCCTGGTCGGCGCGGTCATGAAGGCCACCCGCGGCCAGGCGGACGCGGCGCGCGTGAAGGACCTGATCCTGGAGAAGCTGGGCGTCAGCGAGGGCTGATCCCCTTCTCGTAAGGACACGTGAGCGGCCCCGCACCGGAACTCCGGTGCGGGGCCGTTCCGCATGCGTACCGGGTGTCGCTACTTGCTGAGTTTCGGTTCGGCGAGGATCAGCCGTCCCATGTCGCAGGCGTCGCTGGGGTCCTCGTACTCGATGCGCAGGCGCAGTCCGTGGTCCAGGTCGAGTGTCAGTTTCTCCGGCTTCCCCAGGTTGACCACGCCGGTGTGGACGGCGTTGCCGTCGACCTTGACGGTGAGTCGGGCGGAGGTGTTGGCGGAGGCGTCGTCGATGCCGGCGAGCAGGGTGAGCGTCTTCCAGTGGGTGCCCAGGTTGTACTCGGCGGCCCCCGAGCACTCCGCGTCGCCTCCCTCGGGCACGAGCGCCGTCTCGTAGTAGGTGGCCTTCAGGGTCCCGTTGCCGACCGTGAGCCAGGCGTAGTCGCCCCTGGCCACCTTGTCGAGCGTGGTGAGGGACACCGAGCTCGGGCCGGGGCCCGGTGTGTTTCCGGTGGTCGACGTGCCGGCCGACGGAGTCGTGGAGGTGGGCGCCTGCCCGGAGGCGGTGCCGCCACCAGGTGTGCCGGACGGGGTGGTGGCGGTGGTGGTGCCCCCGCCCTGTGTGGCGCCGGCGGCCCTTCCGCCCGAGCCCTCGTCCCCCAGGTACCGCGCCCCGATGACCGCACCGGTGGCCAGCAGAACGACGGCGACGACCGCGGCCACCACCGCGTTGCGCGGCTTCCGCCCGCGGTGAGGCGTGGTGGCGGACGTCTCCGGTGCGCCGGGCCGCGAGGTGACGGAGGACGGCGCCGTCGCCGGGGGTGTCGCGACGGGCGGCTCCGGCGGCGGCGCGGGTGTCGGTGCCGCCACCGGCGCGGCCGCGGGCGGCGGGGGTGTCACCGGCAGGGGCGGCGTCGACGGCTTCCGGGGCGGCGCGGCGGGGACCGCGTCCGCCACCGTCGCGGGGCGCGAGGTCGTCGTCGACACGACTCCGTGCCGTACGTCCTTCACCCAGGCCGACAGGGACAGCGGCCGCCGGCCCGGGTCGGCCGACGCGATGCTCAGCACCCGGTCCCGCTGCTCGGCCGGCAGCCCCGCGACCTGCGGCAGCGCGCCGAGCACGGCCACCAGCTGCTCGGGGGCGGTCGGCGGGGACTGGCCGCTGAGGAGGAAGTACGCGATGGCGCCGAAGGCGTAGCGGTCCGTGCCCGGGGTGCGCTTGCCCTCGAAGATCTCGGGAGCCGCGTAGCCGGGGGTGAACCACACCTCGGCCGTCTGGTGGTCGGCGGTCAGCTTGCTCAGGCCGAAGTCGACGAGGGTCGCCTGCCCGTGCTCGTCGACCATGACGTTGCCCGGGGACAGGTCGCCGTGGACCACGGTCCGCCCGGACGGCGTGGCCTTGCCGGAGTGCAGCCAGTCGAGGACGTCGGCGAGCTGTTCCAGCGTCCGCATCACCTCGCGCCGCTCGGCGGCCGTGGCCAGGGTCCGTTCGGCCCGCCAGTCGCGCAGGTCGAGGCCCTCGACGTGGTTCATGACGAGGGCCAGGGCCCGGCCGCTGATGGTCCCGGACTCGCCGGGCCGGTGGATCGGCGGCCCCTGGAAGTGCTCCCGTACGCCGACGACACCGGGCCGGTGGACGAAGCGCAGCAGCTCGGCCTGCTCGTTCCACTTCTGGCTGACGCGCTCGAAGACCTCGGGCGTGAGGGTGGTCTTCGCGTCGAGGATCTTCACGACGACGGGCTCGGTGCCGCCGGCCAGCTCGATCTCGGCGAGGTAGAGAACGGCCTCGCCGCCCCGCCCGATGGACCGCAGCAGCCGGTACCGGTCAGGTGCGGAGTCGGGCCCTATGTGGTGTGCCGTGCTGCTCAAATCTCCCCCAGGGCACAGTGGTTGACGGAAAGTCAGCTTGCCGCTCCGATGGGTCCGCGGTCAACGCGGAGGGGGCCGGAGCGGTGGGGGAGGCCGCTTGGACTCCCGTCACGTGCTCTTGGACGTTCACCACCGCGCCCCCGCCGGGTCTTCTTTCCGTCATTCCGTCTCACTACCGTCCCCGGCGTACCACCCAATGGCTCGAAGGCGAACCATTGGCCGTCGACTGGAGGTCGGTCTTGTCATCCGAGATGTCCCGCAGAAGGCTCCTCGCACTGGGCGGAGGCGCCCTCGGTGCTGCCGCAGCCGGCTCGTTGCTGCCGCCGTCGTTGCAGGCCGCGATGGCCGCGGAGCCTCCGGCCGGCGGGATGTCGGCGGTTCGGCACGTGGTGATCCTGATGCAGGAGAACCGTTCCTTCGATCACTACTTCGGCACCCTCCGCGGCGTCCGCGGCTTCTCCGACCGCAACGCCGTCGAGCTGCCCTCCGGCAAGCCCGTCTTCGAGCAGCCCGCCGCGCTCGGCCGGACCGTGCTCCCCTTCCCGATCCGCGGCGCCGCCGAGACGCAGCGGAAGGACCTCCAGTACATCGGGGACCTCGACCACTCCTGGGGCGGCGGCGCCAAGGCCTGGCGCGACGGCTGGATGGACGGCTGGGTCTCGGCCAAGACCGCCGCGACCATGGCGTACTACGACCGGCAGGACATCCCCCTGCACTACGAGCTCGCCGACACCTTCACCATCTGCGACGCCTACCACTCGTCCATCCACACCTCGACGAGCCCCAACCGCAACCACCTCTGGTCCGGCTGGACCGGCTTCGAGGCCGACGGCAGCCGCGCCGTCACCAACGCCGCGTACGCCGAGGGCACCCACCCCGGCTACGGCTGGCCCACCTACGCCGAGCGCCTCGAAGCCGCCGGGCGCAGCTGGAAGACGTACACCGAGTGGGAGAACTTCACCGACAACAACATCGAGTTCTTCACCAGCTTCAAGAAGATCGCCCGCAAGGCGCTCGCCGGAACCGGCGGGCACACCTTCATGGAGTCCTTCTACGCCGCCGTCCGCGACACCGACGACACCACCGAGCGCGCCCGCCTCCTCGGCCTCCTGGAGGAGGGCGTGGCGACGCTCACCGAGGCCGAGCGCTCCCTCTTCGAGCGCGGACTGCGCCGCGTCGAGAGCGGCACCCTCGCCGACGCCTTCCGCGCCGACGTCGCCGCCGGCACCCTCCCCGAGGTCTCCTACCTCGTGCCGTCCGCGATCGACTCCGAGCACCCCGGCTCCTCCTCGCCGATCGCCTCCGCCACCCTCGTCTACAAGGTGCTCGACGCCCTCGGCGCGCACCCGGACGTCTGGCGCCACACCGTCGTCCTGATCAACTACGACGAGAACGACGGCTTCTTCGACCACGTGCCGCCGCCGGTCCCGCCGGCCGAGAACACGGACGAGCGCTGGAAGGGACAGCCCACCGGCCTCGGCATCCGCGTTCCGCTGCTCGTCGTCTCCCCCTGGTCGGTCGGCGGCTACGTCTGCTCCGAGACCTTCGACCACACCTCGGTGATCCGTTTCCTGGAGCGGCTCACGGGCATCGGGGAGCCCAACATCACCCCCTGGCGCCGGGCCGTCACCGGCGACCTCACCTCCGCCTTCGACTTCCAGCGGGGCCGCCGGCAGCCCGACGTCGACCAGCCGGGCCCGATCCCGCCCTTCAGCGGCCGCTGGCGGCCGCAGCCCCCGGCCGTGCAGCGGATGCCCGTCCAGGAGCCCGGCGTCCGGCGCGCCCGCCCGCTGCCGTACCAGCCGGACGCCGAGGCGACCCTCCGCGCCGGCACCGTGAGGGTCGCGCTCGCCAACAGGGGTAAGGCGAGCGCGCACTTCGCGCTCTACCCGTACGCGGGTGAGTTCGCCGTCCCGCAGCACAAGGACGTCAGGGGGACGGGGGAGTGGACCGTCCCCGTTCCGGGTGATCATTACCGCTTCACGATCACCGGCCCGAACGGCTTCCGCCGCGAGTTCGAGGGACCCGCGACCGGCGGCGCCGAGCTCGCCTCCCGGATCGACCATCATGACCGTGACCTGCATCTGACCGTACGGAACACGGGCTCGGCGCCCGTCTCCTTCACGGTGCGGCCGCTGGGGTACGTGGACCCCGAAGACTCTGCCGACCGCGGGGACTGGACGCGTACCGTCACCGTGAAGCCCGGGAAGACCCGTACCGTCGTGCACTCGGCCGCCGACGCGCACGGCTGGTACGACATCGAGGTGACCGCGCCCGGTGGTTTCCGCCGCCGGCTCATGGGCCACATCGAGAACGGCCGCGCCAGCGTCTCCGGCTGACCACCCACGGTGAGCCGTTGTGCCCGGAGGGTCGGGGGGGGGGGGCGGGGCGCCCCCCCCCCCCCCCCCCCGCCCCCACGGTGGAAGAAAAAAAAAAACGCCAAAAAAAAAAAATTTGGGGGCCCCTGGGGGCCCCCAAGTTAAACCGTTTATTTTTGGGGGGTT
>NZ_JBIVMG010000008.1:0-201611 GCF_044752965.1 Streptomyces sp. NPDC088553
GTCTGGTTGCCGAAGACCGGCACCGTCCAGGTGGAGTTGGTGACCGGGTCGTCGGCGGCCGTGCCGTTGTCCTTCCAGCCCGGAAGCCGGTTCCGGCCGAAGAAGTACTGGGTGCCGTCGGTCGTGGTGACCTTCCAGTGCTCACCCTTGCCGTCGACGCCGTCCGAGCCGCCGTCGCCGTTGGCCGCGCCGGTCAGCTTCTCGACCGTCTCACCCGAGTCCGCCGCCGGATGCCAGCCCTTGCCTGCCTCGAAGACCAGCTCCGTCGACTTCCCGCCGAGATTGAGGACGGCGTTGTCGTTGAACCAGCACAGGTCACCGACACGCGTGGTGTTGGTGCCGTTGGTCTTGTCGTCGTCGCACGCCTTGTAGCGGCGCTCGATGAAGCCCGGCTGCCAGTTCCAGCCGTCACCGATCCAGGACGCCTGGGAGTTGGAGGCCGCGGTGAGGCCGTCGACGCTCTGCGAGTCGTACTGCAGGGCGACGCTCGGCTTCAGGTCGCTCGGAACCCCGGGTACGTCGATGGGGTAGGACCAGGAGAAGGAGCCGGTGGAATCCCCGGCGCTCCACGAGCCCGACGGCTGCAGCGAGGTCGCCTTGAAGTCACCGGTGGGCCCTTCCGCGCTCGCCGTGGCGGCCAGCACGGTGGCGGAGGACGCCGTCCTCGCGCTCACCCCGGCCGGTCCGCCGGACGCGGCCGAGACGGGGCCGGAGGGCCGCCGCACCTCGGCGGACAGCGTGCCGGACCGCAGGTCGTTACGGGTCTTCAGCGGCTTCTGGACACGGCACCGCGCCGCGTCCGGAGTGGTCAGCGCGCAGGCCGGCAGTTCCACGAGGCGCAGGCGGGCGGCGTAGTCGCCCCCGTACGCGTGGCGGAAGGCGTTGTAGTCGACCTCGACCTCTACGGGGCCGGCGACCGGTCCGCCGTCGGCGCCGCCCAGCGACATCAGCAGACCGCTGACGCCCGCCTTGCGTGTCGCGTTCCGGTCGGCGACCGACACCCGCATGGTCGGAGGAGCGTCGTCCTGGCCGAGCCGTAGGGGCGGCGCTCCGTCCGTGCGGGCGGTGGTCGTGGTCCGGGGACGAACGCTCACCGGAAGCCCGCCGACCCGGCCGCCGCCATTGTTCAGGGAAATCTGGGCAGAACCGGCGGAAGGCCAGTGAACCTCTCTTTTCCGCTCTGCCGGGAAGACGCTCGCCGCGTCGGGTTTTCTCGTGCCGCCTATTTTTGCCGCGGATACCGCGACTGACGGCGGCTGCTGCAGTTCGGGAAGCCGAGGTCCCCCCTTTGCCTCGGCTGCCACGGCTGTGCCGGGCAGTGCTCCGGCCAGGATCGCGGCGGCCAAGGCCACCGGCAATCCACGTATATGAAGACGTTTCACGTCCCGCCCCCTGTATGACGAAGGAATCGACGGGGCGCAGATTAACATTTCATGATCATGTGAAACTTGGGAAATATTAATCCGTCATGTCGCACAGGGCGGGCGTGTCCGGGATGTCGAAGTATCTTCGATTTGCCCATTCGGTGAATTCCGGCCGAGTGGCTCACGGGATTCTTTTCAGGGGTCCCGGCCGCCGCTTCCGCGCGGACGCGTTCAGACGGCCGCTCGGCGGGCGCGGATCAGGAAGTCCTCCACGCGTGCGGTGTCGGGACCGGGCGGCAGCGGGGAGACGGTCAGGGCGTGGTCGGCCTCCTCCTGGAGGCGGTTCATCCAGGACTCGACCTCGGCCCAGGCCACCTCGCCGCGCTTGACCGCGAGAAGGCGCTCGCGCTCCTCGCCGACGTCGATCCGCAGCTCGCCCGAGCGCAGCAGGTCCCGGCAGCTGGTCAGCAGCCGCAGCAGATGCATGGCGTGCTTCCACCGCGGGTGGCCGTACTGGCGCACGTCCGCGTCGAGCTTGCGGCGCTGCCCGCCCGCGTAACGGACGAAGGTCTGATGGGCCTGCCGGGAGAGGAAGGCGCCGCGCAGCGACAGCAGTTCGCGGCCGAGCTCGTCGACGTGCTCGACCACGGGGGAGTGGAGGCACTCCAGCACGTTCGGGTTGTTGCGCAGGGCCAGCTCGCAGAAGCGTTCCAGCTCCCAGCTGAACTGGTCCTCGCCCGGCCCCTCGACATGCGCGGGAGGCTTGTCGAAGTGCCAGAACAACGGCGTCGGGGCGAGATACACGCCCCGGACGTCCGTGTCACTGCCCTCGGTCGCGAGACCGAAGGCGCGCGAGCCCATCACACAGGAGTAGATCGTGTGGTCGCGCACCAGGTCGTCCGGAGTCATGCCGGTCAGGCTACGGCAGGGCTATGACAGGGCTACGCCAGGGAGATCGAGTCCCCCGAGACGGTGATCTGCTCGGCCGGCAGCGGGCGCGGAGCCGGCCCCGCCACCACCGCGGCGTCGGTGACGCGGAACTTGGAGCCGTGGCAGGGACAGTCGATGGTGCCGTCCGCGACCTTGTTCACCAGGCACCCCTGATGGGTGCAGACGGCGGAGAACGCCTTGAACTCACCGGGCGTGGGCTGGGTGACGACCACCTTCTCCGCGGCGAAGACCTTGCCGCCGCCGACCGGGATGTCGGCGGTCCTGGCCAGGGCGTTGCCGCTGGGAGCGCCGGCGGAGGCGCTCGTCCCGGCGGGGGTGCCCGGGGTGGCCGGCGCGCTCGTGCCCGCGGTGTCGCCCGGGGTGGCCAGCGCGCTGGTGGCCGTACCGCCGTCGCCTCCGTCGTCCGAGCCGCAGCCCGCCGTCAGAGCCGCGGCGGCGACCAGGACGGTACGGCGGCTCGTGGCGCGTGAGGTCGGGTTCGTGACGCGTGAAGTCATACGGCCACCTTGGCGCCGCCGGGCCGCCGGGTCCCGCAACACGCCTACACCCGGGGTGTCAGCTCCCTCGCACGGCCGTCCGCGTCCCGCCGCACCTCCAGGACCGAGGTCACCGCGTCCCGCTCGACCGGCCCGTACACATGCGGGAAGAGCGTCCCTCCCGAGCCCTCCCAGCGGACCTCCCCGGCCAGCCGCTCCTCGTCGATCACCAGCACCAGGAGCGGGCCCGGCACGTCCCGGTAGCGGGCGTCGGCGATCACGAGGGCCGCGGCCTCGTCCGGCGAGCAGTGGACGAAACCCTCGGCGGCGAGGGACGCCGGGGCGTACGGGGCATCGGGGGCGGCGGACCAGTCGGCCAGCGGTACGACGTGCAGCAACATGTCGACAGTTCTACCCCGCGGATCCTTCGGGCGAGGCCTGTACCCCGAGTGGCGGAGCACCCCGGTCCGGGTGACATTGGGCGTGTTCCGAACCGGACGAAAGGCAGGACCATGGCGGGAAACGACCTCGGCGGTCTCCTCGGGAGTCTCCTCGGAGGTGCCGGCGGACAGGGCGGCGGCAGCGGTGCCGGCGGCATCCTCGGCTCCCTGATCGGCGCGCTCGCGGGCGGCCAGGGCGGGGGCGGATCGGGCGGTGCGTCGAACCCGCTCGGCGGACTCCTCGACATGCTGACCAAGTCGGGCCTCACCGACCAGACCCGGTCCTGGGTCGGCACCGGCGAGAACCAGTCCGTGAGCGGCGCCCAGATCGCCGAGGCCCTCCCGGACGAGACCCTGCGGAAGGTCGCCCAGGACGCCGGCGTCAGCCCGCAGGAGGCCGCCGACCAGATCGCGCAGTCGCTGCCGCAGGCCGTCGACAAGCTGACGCCGACCGGATCGATGCCCCAGGGCTCCCTGGAGGACATCATCCGCGAGCAGAAGCTCTGACCGGACGCGCGGAGACCGGTATCCCCCTGACGGACCGGATTCCCGGCCTTCCGGCACGCCGAAGGCCGCGCGGGCGCCCTCCCTCCGTCTCGGAGGGCGGGCGCCCCGGCACGCCCTCCCGCCCCTGACTAGGCTGAACGGAGCACTGACGCAGGCGAAGGAGCACGACGTGGCGGTACGAGCGGTCCGAGGAGCCGTCCAGCTCGAGCGGGACGAGGCCGGACACATGAGCGAGCAGGTCGAAGAGCTGCTCACCGCCGTCCTCGAACGCAACGGACTCGACGCCGACGACCTCATCAGCATCTGGTTCACGGCCACCCCCGACCTCCACAGCGACTTCCCCGCCGCCGCGGCCCGCCGCATCGGCATCGTCGACGTCCCCCTGATCTGCGCGCAGGAACTCGACATCGAGGGAGCGATGCCGAGGGTCGTCCGGCTCCTCGCCCACGTCGAGACCGACCTTCCCAAGTCCCGGATCGCGCACGTCTACCTCGGCGCCGCGGCCGCTCTGCGCAAGGACATCGCCCAGTGAGAACAGCGCTCGTCATCGGCACCGGACTGATCGGCACCTCCGCCGCGATCGCCCTCGCGGGCCGGGGCGTCACCGTCCATCTGCGCGACCACGACCCGGCGCGCGCCAGCACGGCCGCCGCGCTCGGCGCCGGCACCGACGAGGAGCCCGACGGGCCCGTCGACCTCGTCATCGTCGCCGTACCCCCGGCGCACGTGGCCGCCACCCTCGCCGGGGCCATGACCGCCGGGCTCGGACGCGGCTACCTCGACGTGGCGAGCGTCAAGGGCGGCCCCAAGCGCGAGCTGGAGGCCCTGGGCCTCGACCTCACCGCGTACATCGGCACCCACCCCATGTCCGGCAAGGAGCGCTCCGGCCCGCTCGCCGCGACCGCCGACCTCTTCGAGGGACGCCCCTGGGTGCTCACCCCGACCCGGGACACCGACACCGAGGTCCTCAACCTCGCCCTGGAGCTCGTCGCGCTGTGCCGGGCCGTCCCCGTCGTCATGGACGCCGACGCCCACGACCGCGCGGTCGCCCTGGTCTCGCACACCCCGCAGCTGGTGTCGTCGATGGTCGCCGCGCGCCTCGAGGAGGCCGACGAGTCGGCCGTACGCCTCTGCGGGCAGGGCATCCGCGACGTCACCCGGATCGCGGCCTCGGACCCGCGGATGTGGGTCGAGATCCTCTCCGCGAACCCGGGGCCCGTGGCCGACGTCCTCTCCGGCGTCGCCGCCGACCTCGACGAGACCGTCCGCGCGCTGCGCTCCCTGCAGTCCGCCGACGAGGACAAGCGCCGGGACGGTGCCTCGGGCGTCGAGGACGTGCTGCGCCGCGGCAACGCCGGCCGCTCCCGCGTCCCGGGCAAGCACGGTGCCGCGCCCACGGTGTACGAGACGGTCGCCGTCCTCATCAGCGACCAGCCGGGCGAGCTGGCCCGGATCTTCGCCGACGCGGGCCGGGCGGGGGTCAACATCGAGGACGTCCGCATCGAGCACGCGACGGGGCAGCAGGCGGGTCTGGTCCAGTTGATGGTGGAGCCTTCGGCGGCGCCGGGGCTGGGGGCGGCGCTGCAGGAACGAGGCTGGTCACTCCGCACCACCTGACCCGCCCCGGGCGTGACCCGGCCGGTGCGCTTCCCGCCCGCCGTGCCGGCCCCGCGCCGTGAGGGCCGCGCCCCCGTCACCTCCGCGCGGGCCGCGCCGGCCGCCCGGCCCACTCACCGCGTGGCACACGCCGCACCCCGCACCGTGCGGGCTGCGCCCGCGCCCTCGCCACCTCCGTGTGGGCCGTGCCCGCCACCCCCGCCCGCCTCCGTGTGGGCAATCGTCCCTCCCCTCAGACTCCGTCCGGGGGACCCCCACGCCCCGGCGGAACAGTTGCCCACAACGGGGTGGGCGTCGGCCCGGCGGAGCGGAGGGCCGATGCAGGGGTGGGTGCCGCCTCGGTGGGGCCAAGGCACGGGGACCCCACGGGCCGGGCCGGGTGGGGGTCGGGGACTCGGTAACCTTGTGGAGGTCCCCCGCATCTCCGCCGGGTCCAGACACTCACCCCAGGAAGGTGTTCCCACCGTGGAATCCGTGATCGTCGCCATCGACGGGCCCTCCGGCACGGGCAAGTCCAGCACCTCGAAGGCGGTCGCCGCGAAGCTGGGCCTGCGCTACCTGGACACCGGCGCCCAGTACCGGGCGATCACCTGGTGGATGATCAGCAACGGTGTGGACGTCCACGACGCCGAGGCCGTCGCCAACGCCGCCGCCAAGCCGGTCATCGTCTCCGGCACCGACCCGGCGCGGCCCACCATCACCGTCGACGGCGCCGACGCCGCCGGCCCCATCCGTACCGAGGAGGTCACCTCCAAGGTCAGCGCCGTCAGCGCCGTTCCCGAGGTACGGAGCCTGATCACGGAGCTCCAGCGGTCCATCGCCCGCGGCTCCGAGCACGGCATCGTCGTCGAGGGCCGGGACATCGGCACCACCGTCCTGCCCGACGCCGACCTCAAGATCTTCCTCACCGCCTCGCCCGAGGCCCGCGCCGCCCGCCGCTCCGGCGAGCTCAAGGGCGTCGACGTACAGGCGACGAAGGAGGCCCTGGTCAAGCGGGACGCGGCCGACTCCAGCCGGAAGACCTCGCCGCTCGCCAAGGCCGACGACGCCGTCGAGGTCGACACCACCGAGCTCACCCTCGACCAGGTCATCGAGTGCGTCGTCACCCTGGTGGACGAGAAGAGGACGGCCGCCAAGTGACCGTGCCCTCAGAGAAGGGCGCCGCCGTCGGCCGACGCATCGGCATCGGACTGATGTACGGCTTCTGGAAGCCGCGCGTCCTCGGCGCCTGGAAGGTGCCGGCCACCGGCCCCGCCATCCTCGCCGTCAACCACGCGCACAACATCGACGGCCCCATGCTCATGGGCACCGCACCGCGCCCCGTGCACTTCCTCATCAAGAAGGAGGCGTTCGTCGGCCCGCTCGGCAGCTTCCTTGAGGGCATCGGGCAGCTCAAGGTGGACCGCGACAGCACCGACCGCACGGCGATAGGAAACGCCCTGGGCGTCCTGGAGCAGGGCGGCGTCCTCGGGATCTTCCCCGAGGGCACCAGGGGCGACGGCGACTTCGCCTCGCTCCGCTCGGGCCTGGCGTACTTCGCCGTCCGCAGCGGCGCGCCGATCGTCCCGGTGGCCGTCCTGGGAAGCACCGAGCGCAGCGGACGGTTGGTGAAGGCACTGCCTCCGCTGCGCGGCCGCGTCGACGTCGTCTTCGGTGACGCCTTCGACGCGGGTGACGGCTCCGGCCGCCGCACGCGCAAGGCACTCGACGAGGCCACCGTACGGATCCAGGGGAAGCTCACCGACCACCTGGAAAACGCCAGGCGCCTCACCGGGCGCTGAGCGAGACTTTCAGTAGTGGGCCCCGCGGCCCGGGGACCCACCGACCACGAATGATCAAGGAACGGACTTCATGAACGACCAGCACGACCACGGGGCACTTGGCGACGCCGAGTACGCGGAGTTCATGGAGCTCGCCTCCGAAGAAGGCTTCGACGTCGAAGAGGTCGAGGGCGCGATCGAGGAGGCGGGCCACGGCCCCCTCCCCGTCCTCGCCGTCGTCGGCCGTCCGAACGTCGGCAAGTCGACCCTGGTGAACCGCATCATCGGCCGCCGTGAGGCCGTCGTCGAGGACAAGCCGGGCGTCACCCGCGACCGCGTCACCTACGAGGCCGAATGGGCCGGGCGCCGCTTCAAGGTCGTCGACACCGGCGGCTGGGAGCAGGACGTCCTCGGCATCGACGCCTCCGTCGCCGCCCAGGCCGAGTTCGCCATCGAGGCCGCCGACGCCTGTCTCTTCGTCGTGGACGCCACCGTCGGCGCCACCGACACCGACGAGGCCGTCGTCAAGCTGCTGCGCCGCGCCGGGAAGCCGGTCGTCCTCGCCGCCAACAAGGTCGACGGACAGTCCGGCGAGGCCGACGCGGCCACGCTGTGGTCCCTGGGCCTCGGCGAGCCGTTCCCCGTCTCCTCGCTGCACGGCCGCGGCACCGGCGACCTCCTCGACGAGGTCCTGAAGAAGCTGCCCGAGGCCCCCGAGCAGCGCTTCGGCAACGCCGTCGGCGGCCCGCGCCGCATCGCCCTCATCGGCCGCCCGAACGTCGGCAAGTCCTCGCTGCTCAACAAGGTGGCGAACGAGGACCGCGTCGTCGTCAACGAGCTGGCCGGCACCACCCGCGACCCGGTCGACGAGCTGATCGAGCTCGGCGGCGTGACGTGGAAGTTCGTCGACACCGCCGGCATCCGCAAGAAGGTCCACCTCCAGGAGGGCGCGGACTACTACGCCTCCCTGCGGACGGCCGCCGCCGTCGAGAAGGCCGAGGTGGCCGTCATCCTGATCGACACCACCGACAACATCTCGGTCCAGGACCAGCGCATCATCACGATGGCGGTCGAGTCGGGCCGCGCCATCGTCATCGCCTACAACAAGTGGGACGAGCTCGACGAGGAGCGCCGCTACTACCTCGAGCGCGAGATCGAGACCGAGATGCAGCAGGTCTCCTGGGCCCCCCGCGTCAACGTCTCCGCCAAGACCGGCCGCCACATGGAGAAGCTGGTCCCGGCCATCGAGACCGCCCTCGCAGGCTGGGAGACCCGTGTCCCCACCGGCCGGCTCAACGCCTTCCTCGGTGAGATCGTCGCGGCCCACCCGCACCCGATCCGCGGCGGCAAGCAGCCCCGCATCCTCTTCGGCACGCAGGCCGGCACCAAGCCGCCCCGCTTCGTGCTCTTCGCCTCCGG
Organism: Streptomyces sp. NPDC088553; assembly: GCF_044752965.1. NCBI lineage: Bacteria > Bacillati > Actinomycetota > Actinomycetes > Kitasatosporales > Streptomycetaceae > Streptomyces > Streptomyces sp. NPDC088553. The sequence goes on from NZ_JBIVMG010000008.1 coordinate 8,535, forward strand.
CTTCCTGGAGGCGGGCTACCGCCGCTTCATCGAGCGCCGCCTCCGCGAGGAGTTCGGCTTCGAGGGCACCCCGATCCACATCTCGGTGCGCGTGCGCGAGAAGCGCGGCCGCAAGAAGTAGTCCGGCCGCACCGGCGACGGACCGAGGACACGGCGGAGGGCCGGGGCGATCGCGCCCCGGCCCTCCGCCGTTCCCCCGGTCCGCCGTGTGCCCTACAGGCCCCTGCGGGGCCCCGGTGGCAGGGCGGCCTGCGTGTGGGTGGGCGCCGGCGGGTACGAGGTCGTCGACCACGCCGCCGGATACGCCGACCCGTACCGGTGGCCCTGCCCGTGTCCGTACACGCCCGTGCTCACCGCCGTACCGAACGCCCGGAACGTCAGCTCCTCCTCGCCGCTGCGGTCACCCGGCAGCGTGCGGAACGACCTTCGGTACTCCGAGTACAGGGCGTCGTAGATCGGTGTGGGCGAGGCCCCCGCCGTGACGTCCTGCGCGGGGCGCATCGACGGGATCTGACTCGGATACGGCTGGAGGAAGGGGTCGTATGCGTGCACGTAGGTGCCAACGACCCCGCCGCCCGTCGGATGCGGGCGGCTCTCCGAAAGGGGCGCACGCCGGGGACGCGGCACGGTCGGGGCAGCCGGACCGGCGGAGCCCGTCGGCCCCGTCGGTACGCCGTGGACCCGCGCCCACCCTATGCCCGGTCGGCCGTCCTCCATCAGGTGCCGGCCAGCGGCATCGCGGCGGCGACCAGGCGCCCGTTCGCCGCGGCCTTCTCCAGCGCGTCGCGCAGCAGGTCCTCGCGCGGCTGCTGGCCGATCGAGCCGACCGGGGCGGCGAAGACCAGCACCGTGTGCGACTTGTTGGCCGCCGCACGCCAGCCCTCGGTGACCTGGAGCGGCTGGTGCGCCTGCCACCAGGCGGCCTGCCCGGCGCCGCCGGGGCCCGGCTGGAGGACGGAGTGCAGCTGGCCCATGGCGACCAGGACCGACCAGCCCGGCAGCGCCGCCGGCTTCTCGTCGAGGTTCATGACCTGGTGGAAGCCCTGGTCGGCCAGGAGCGGCAGGAACTCGTCGGTGAGACCGTCCGAACCCGGACGGGCCACCGGCGCGGTCGGCTCCACGACGAGGGCCGGGTGGAGCTCGCCCTGGATCAGGACGAGACCGCTGGTGACGCCGAGCACGGCCTGCTCGGGGTGGGCGGCGGACAGCGCGTCGGCGGTGTCCGAGGCGGTGATGGAGGCGACGGCGCCCTGGAGCTGCTCCTCGGCGACCCGGACGACCTGCGACGGAATGCAGCTGGCGTGGGCGAACGCGAGGACCGCGGTCTCGTCGCCGACGAACAGCACCGTGCTGGTGCGCTCCTGCTCGGAGTCCCCCGGCGTGCGGCAGGAGGTGCAGTCGTAGCTGCCCGGGGCGTTGTCGCCGGCGAGCAGCCGGTCCGCTTCTTCGTCGCCGATCTCGGCGCGTACGTCCTCGCTGACGTCGAGCATGCGCGGCACGGGGGGCTCCCTGGACTCGGTACGGGGGGACGCCGGGCCGTTCCCGGTCGTCTCATGCCGAGTTCAACGGGTCAGGCTCGGCCGGGGTCACGCGTGGAAGCGAGGCAACTTGCCACCGGCTCGTGCGGAAGCGGGTGAGCGGGGCGCCGGGGAGACCCGGAACGAGGGGTGACTCCGACCGGGTGGGGTGTGCACAGTGTTCCGCGCGGCACGGGCCGCGGGCGGCGGGGTGCTGCCTAGCCTGCCCCGATGTCGAAGATCCGATTTTGGACGACGGGTTCGCTCGTGGCGGCGGCCGCCGCCACGCTCCTGACCCTGGCCCCGGCACCCGCCCTGGCCCGGGACGTGCCGGCCGGGCCCCGGAACGCGTCCGCCGTGCTCCGGGACGTGGCCGACGGGCTTCGGGCGGCCGCCGCCGTGCCCGCCTACCCCTGCGCCAAGGACCAGTGGCCGTGGGGCTGCGTCGCCGAGTGCGAGAGCAGCGGGGACTGGCACATCAACAGCGGGAACGGCTTCTACGGCGGGCTCCAGTTCTGGCACCCGACCTGGGTCGAGCACGGCGGACTGCGGTACGCGCCCCGCGCCGACCTGGCGACCCGCCCCCAGCAGATCGCCGTCGCGGAGGAGGTGCTCCGCACCCAGGGCTGGGCGGCCTGGCCGGTCTGCTCCAAGCGGTACGGGCTGAGCGGGCGCGCGCACGTCGTCCAGCCCGGCGACACCCTCAGCTCCATCGCGCGCCGCTTCGGGATCAAGGGCGGCTGGAAGGCGCTGTACGCGGCGAACCGGAGCCTCGTCGGGCCCGATCCGAACCGGGTCGTCGTCGGGACGATGCTGCGGATCGCCCCGATCTGACGGGTCGAGGGGCCGTCACGCCAGCTCGGCCGGCTCCCCGCTGAACGCGAGGGAGCCGCGCCGCAGCTCGTGGACGAGGGTCCCGGCCGGCAGCCCGTCCGGGAGCCGCTGCTCCGTCAGGACCACGGCGGAGCCGTCCTCCACGGCGAGCGCGACCAGGGCTCGGTACGTGCGGGCGGCGACCGGCGGGGCCAGGCCGAGCGACGGCTCGTCGACCAGCACCACGCGCGCGGGGCGGGGGAGAAGGGCTCGGGAGAGGGCCAGCATCCGGCGCTCGCCGCCGGAGAGGGTCCCGGCGGCGCGGTCCAGGAGGGGGACGAGCTCGGGGTACGGGGGCAGGGCCCCGGGAAGCGTGAGCGCGAGGTTCTCGGCGACGGTGAGGCCCGCGTACACCGCCTGCAGGTCCGGTACGAAACACAGCCCGCGGCGGGCCCGTTCGTGCGCCGGGAGGCGGGTCACGTCGGCGCCCCGCCACAGGACCCGGCCGGCGGAGAGCCGTGCCGTGCCGGCGAGGGCGCGCAGGGCCGTCGTCCGTCCGGAGCCGTTGCGGCCCAGGAGGACGGTGACCGTGCCGGCCGGGACGGGCAGGTCCACGCCGTGCAGGGCCTCCAGGGGGCCGTAGCGGACCCGGGCGGCGCGCAGGGCGATCTCGACGCTCATGACACGATCCGGCCGCCTTCCATGGTGTGCACGGTGTGGGCGATGCCCGCGACGAGATCCGGGTCGTGCTCGACGACCAGGACGGTCAGGCCGTCCGCGGCCAGCGCGGCGAGGACCCGGGCGAGCGCGGCCGTCTCGGCGGCGTCGAGACCGGCGGCGGGCTCGTCGAGGAGCAGGGTGTGCGGCTGCCCCGCGAGCGCGCGGGCCAGCTCGACCCGGCGCAGGGTCCCGGTGGGCAGGTCCGCCGCCGCGGCGTGCCGTACGGATCCGGCGAGGCCCAGGAGGCGGAGGCTCCGCTCGACCGCGGCGGGGTCCTTCCGGACATGGCCCTGCTCCTCGCCGATGCGGACGTTCTCCTCGACGGTGAGGGACGGGAAGACGGCGAGGCGTTGGAAGGTCCGGGCGACGCCGAGGCGGGTGCGGGCGTGGGCCGAGCGGTGGGTGATGTCGGCGCCGTCGAGGGTGATCCGGCCCTCGCGGGGGTGGAGGGTGCCGGCGAGACAGTCGAAGAGGGTGCTCTTGCCGGCGCCGTTGGGGCCGACGAGGGCGGTGATGCGGGAGGGGGCGAGGTCGAGGGTGACGCGGTCGAGGGCGGTGACCCCTCCGGGATGGGTGAGGGTGAGGCCGTGGGCGTGGAGGCGGGGGACGGGCGCCGGTGCGCGGGCGGCTGCCGGTGGCCGGGCGGGGGCGGGGGCGGGCCGGCGGGGGCGCGTCCGGCCCTCGGGGCCTTCGGCGGGACCGTGGTGCCCCTGAGTGGCGCCCGCGGTCTCCCGTGCGTGGGTCTTCCGCGGGAGCAGGTCCAGCAGCGGCGGGATCCTGGCCGTCAGGGCGGCCAGGAGGCCCAGGACCAGTGCCGCGGTGCCCGCGTACCCGCCCGCGTCCAGCGTCGTCAGGAGGGCCGCCGCCACCAGCGGGGTCAGGAGGCTGTCCGCGCCCAGGACCAGGACCGCTGCGAACCACAGCAGGCCGCGGACCGGGTCGTACGCCTCCGGGTCGAAGGCGCGCAGGCCCATGCCGAGCAGGCCGCCGCCCAGGGCCGCAAGGGCCGCGCCCAGGACGAACGCGAGGAGTTTCAGGCCGGGGACCGCGACGCCCGCCGCCTCCGCGCCCGGCTCGTGGTCCCGCAGCGCCGCGAGCGCCCGGCCCGTGCGGCCCCGGCGGAGTGCCGCCACCAGGGCGAGGCAGCCCGCGAGGACGACGAGTTCGAGGGCGTAGAAGGCGCGGTCGTCGGAGAAGCCCGCCGGGCGGCCGAGGGACAGGCCGGCCGTCGCGTACGGCTGGGTGAGGACGAAGCGGCTCACCGCCACGCCCGTCGCCAGCGTCACGAGCGCCAGCGCCAGGCCGTGCCGGCGGATCGCCGGCCAGCCCGTGAGCAGGCCCGCCGCCCCGACCAGCGGGACCGCCAGACCGAGGGCCAGGAGGCCCGGGACCCCGCGTGCCGTGAGCAGCGCAGTGAACAGGGCGCCCAGGCCCGCGTACGCCGCCTGCCCCAGCGCGATCTGGCCGCCCCGCCCCGCCACCACGACCAGGGACAGCAGGATCACCGCGAGCGCCGGGACCTGGATCGCCGTGTGCAGGTCCGAGCCCGCGAAGCCGAGCGGGAGCAGGAAGAGCACGCCCACGACGAGCCACACGGCCCCCGGCACCCGTCCCGAGCGCACCGGCGGCGGCAGGGCGTCCCGGCCCTTGCCGCCGATCCCCGGCAGGACGAGCGCGGCCACCAGGAGCGCCACCACGAACAGGTTCGCCCCGAGGGCCTGGACCAGTGGTCCCGCCCATCCTTCCGGGTGCAGCCGGGTGAGCTGGGCCTGGGCGACGCCGATGGCCAGCGCGGCCAGGACCGCGACCGGCAGGGACCGCATCCGGGCGATGACGGCGACCGCGATCACCTCCATGACGAGCAGCGGCATCCCGTACGGGTCGAGCCGTACGTACGGGGCGAGGAGCACCCCGGTGAGCCCGGCGGTGAACGAGCCGAAGGCCCAGCCGGCCGCCGCGACCCGGTCCGCGTCGATCCCGGAGAGCACGGCGAGCGGCCGGTTGTCGATCACGGCCCGCAGCTCCCGCCCGAACCGGGTCCACCGGGTCACCGCCCCCACCAGGCCGGCGAGCGCCACCACCGCGCCGAGCTGGGCCCAGGGGTCGTCGCCGAGGAGCACGGGCACGTCGTCGCGTGCCCCGGGTCCCCACACCAGCACCGCCACGCCCACGAGCAGCACGGAGACGCCGATGGAGGCCACCAGGGACCGCGCCGGGTTCGCCTCCCGCCGGGCGAGCGGCCTGAACACCCCGCGGTCCAGGACGAGTCCGACGCCGGGGGCGACGACGAGAAGGGTGACGAGGGCGCCGACCGGCAGTGGCCAGCCCCAGACGACCACCAGCTGGCGGAGCACGTACGCGCAGATCATGGCCACCGCGCCCTGGGCCATGTTCAGGACGCCGGTCGCCCGGTAGGTGACGATCAGTCCGATCCCGGTGAGCGCGGCGGCGCTGCCGACCGCGAGGCCGGCGAGCGTCAAGTCGTAGGTCAGGGAGGCCATCAGGGCGGCCAGGGCTCACAGACCGGGCAGGGGGCCAGAGCCGCGTCCCCCACCTCCGTGGCCTCCGGTTTGCCCGCGATCAGCGGGCAGTCCGGGCGGTGCGCGAGCGTTCCGCCCGGGACGCGGAGCGGCGGGCCGTCGGAGGAGGGCGGGGGAGTCTCCGGGCCGTCCGCCGCCTCGGGGCCCTCCGCTGTCGTGGGGCCGCCCTCCGTCGCGGGCCCCTCCGCCGCCGTCCCCGGGCCGCGCGGTTCCGGGGGGCGTACGGGAGGGGCGTACGACGCCACCACGAGGATCGCGCCCGCGACGATCAGGGCCGCGCCGGGCACCGTGCACGAGGCCAGATAGGGCAGCTGCCGTTCCGCGAACCGCTCGCCGGAGATCCCGTACCAGCCGAGCACGCACAGCACCGCGCCCCCGGCGGCCGCCACCAGACCGCTCCACAGCAGGATCCGGGATGCCGGCACGGCGACCTCCCTCGGCTTGTCCTCACACTCTGCCCTGATCTTGCACTATGCCCCGATTCGTCCCACCCTGGAAGCATCGGGCCGTACGGCCCGGAGGGACACCCGGTGGTGAGCCAGATGGTTTTCGCACGACTCGGCAGACGCCCCCGGCTCGCCGCCCTCGCGGCCGCCGCCGTGCTGGTGCTCACCCCCGTCGTCGCGGGCTGCTCCGACGACGGCGCCGGCGGCGGCGAGGGCCGCGCCGACGACACCCGGACCGCCACCGCGACCGCCGCGCCCACCGGGGCCGGCGAACCCGACGACCCCGCCGCCGCCAAGGCGGAGATCACCAGGAACTGGACGGCGTTCTTCGACCCCGCGACCCCCGCCGCCGAGCGGGTGGGGCTCCTGGAGAACGGGGAGCAGATGCAGGAGGTCCTCGGCGCCTTCGGCGGTGACAAGAACGCCGCCATGACCTCGGCGAAGGTCACCGGCGTCGCGTTCACCTCCGCCACCGAGGCCGACGTGACCTACGACCTGCTCGTCGGCGGAAATCCCGCGCTGACCGGCTCGCAGGGCACGTCCGTCCTCCAGAACGACACCTGGAAGGTCACCGTGAAGACCCTGTGCGGCCTGGTCCAGCTGAGCGGTGTCACCGTTCCGGGCTGCTGAGGCGGGAGCGGCGCTGCTCCTGGGCCTGCTGCTCCTTCTCCTCACGGCCTGCGGCAGCCGGCTCCCGGAGCGTGCCTTCGAGACGCGGCCCACCGCCAACCCCTCCGGCGGTGAGCCGCTCCGCGTCGGGATCATCACCAGCGTCACCAGCCCCGTCGGCGGACAGGCCTTCACGGGCACGCGCGACGGAGCCCGCGCCTACTTCGACGCCCTCAACGCGCGCGGTGGCCTGGACGGGCGCCGGATCGAGGTCGAGACCTGCGACGACGGCGGCAGCGGTGTCGGCAACAACGCGTGCGTGCACCGGCTGATCGACGAGCGCGGGGTCTTCGCCCTGGTCGCCACCACCGCCCTCGACTACGCGGGCGCGCCCCTCGTCTCCCGGGCCGGAGTGCCCGACATCGGCGGCCAGCCGCTCACCCCCGCGTACGACACCTATCCGCACCTGTACGGGATCTACGGCAGCTCCGCCCCGCGCACCGGCAAGGAACCCGGCTGGGGCGGGGTCCTGTACGGCGGGACCGAGGTCTACCGCTGGTTCGAGCGGGAGGACGGGGCGCGGACCGCCGCCGTCGTCTCCTACAACCAGAGCGCGTCCGCCGCGTACGCCCGGCTGATGACCCGGGGGCTGCGCGCCGAGGGCTACCGGGTCGTCGAGGAACAGGTGGACTTCGCCCTGCCCAACTTCCGCGCGGTCGCGGCCGATCTGCGGGCCCAGCACGTCGACGTCCTCTTCGACGCCATGGACACCCACGGCAACGTGCGCCTGTGCGAGGCGATGGAGACCCTCGGCGTACGGGTCGACGCCAAGGTCACCAACGTGCAGAACTGGTCCTCGTCCGTCGCCCGCGACTACGCCCGCGCGCCCGGCTGCCGGGACGCCCTCCGGGTGACCGGCGCGAGCCGCAACCACCAGGACACCGGGCATCCGGCGGTGCGTGAGTTCCGGGACGCGATGGGGGACCGGCCGTTGTCGCAGTGGCAGCTGGAGGGATGGGCGGCGGCGATGTGGTTCACCGACGCGGCCCGCTCCTGTCTCGCCGGGCGCGACGGGGAGAGCGGTGGCGGCGGGGAGAGTGCCGGCGGCGGGCTCACTCGCGCGTGCGTGGAGGCGTACATGAACCGTCCGGAGGCGTACACCGCTCGGGGGCTGTTGCTCCCCGTCCGCTTCGAGCGTCTCGCGCGACCGCCGGCGACCCGGAACACCTGTCTCTCCGTGGCCCGTTGGCAGGACGGCCGGGGCTGGGTGAGCCAGGGGGAGATGACGGAGAACTGCGCGATCGTGCCCCAGCTCGGCTACCGCCCATGACCCTCCTCGGCCACGGGCCGTGAACGGCCCCCCTTCGCCGGCAGTACAGTCGGACGACCGATCAACCGGGGGGAACCGGCAGCGCGATGCGTATCTCCTTTCTGCTCCACAACGGCTACCACTACGGCGGCACGATCCGGACGACGTTCACCCTCGCCGAGGAACTGGCGAAACGTCACGAGGTCGAGATCGTCTCGGTGTTCCGCCACCGCGACCGCCCCCTCCTCGGCCTGCCCTCCGGGGTGACCCTGCGCCACCTCGTCGACCTGCGCGAGGACAGCCCCGGATACGACGGAGACCACCCCGACTTCCACCGGCCCGCCGAGGTCTTCCCGCGCGGCGACGGACGCTGGAAGCAGTACAGCGCGCTCACCGACGCCCGGATCGGGGAGCACCTGCGCGGCGTCGAGGCGGACGTCCTCGTCGGCACCCGCCCCGGGCTCAACGTGCAGCTCGTCCGGCAGGCCCGGCGGGGGCCGGTCCTCGTCGGGCAGGAGCACCTGATCCTCGACGGCCACAGCTTCCGGCTGCGCCGGGACATCGGCCACGAGTACGCGCTCCTCGACGCCGTCACCACCGTCACCGAGGCGGACGCCCGCGCCTACCGGAAGCTCGGGCTGCCCGGCGTCCACATCGAGTCCGTGCCCAACAGCGTGCCCGCGCCCCCGGGGCCGCCCGCCGACCCCGCGGCCAAAACCGTCGTCGCGGCGGGCCGGCTCACCCGCGTCAAGCGGTACGACCTGCTGATCGACGCCTTCGCCGAGGTGGCCGCCGACCACCCCGAATGGAAGCTGCGGATCTACGGCAGCGGCGACGCCGTCCAGAACCTCAAGGGTCCGCTGACCCGGCAGATCAAGGACCGGGGCCTCGGGGAGCAGGTCTTCCTCATGGGTTCGGTGACCCCGCTGGAACCGGAGCTGGCCAAGGGCTCGATCGCCGCGGTGACCTCGCGGCACGAGTCCTTCGGCATGACCATCGTCGAGGCGATGCGCTGCGGACTCCCGGTGGTCTCCACCGACTGCCCGCACGGGCCGGGCGAGATCATCGAGGACGGCGTCGACGGGTTCCTGGTGCCGGTCGACGACGAGGCGGCGTTCGCGCGGGCGCTGCGCCGGCTCGTCGAGGACGACGAGCTGCGGGCCAAGACGGCACGGGCGGCGCTCGACGCGTCCGAGCGGTTCGACCCGGTGCGGATCGCCGCCCGGCACGAGGCGCTGTGGAGGGAGCTCGTCGAGCGGGGCGCGAGCCTGCGCAGCCACCCGCGGGGCCGGGTGGCGTGGCACGCCGGGACCGGTCGGGTGATCGACGCGGTCTACGGTCTGAAGGCGCGGGTGGGCAGGCTCGTCCGCCGCTTCCGCTGACCGCCCCGCTTCCCTGCCGCCCGTTCATCGAGGACAGAAGTCGTCCGCGAGGGCTGGCAGACTCGGGGCCATGTTGGAGACCTCCGCACGGCTCTTGCGTCTGCTCTCGTTGCTCCAGGCCCACCGCGAGTGGTCCGGTGCCGACCTCGCCGACCGGCTCGGGGTCACGCCCCGCACCGTACGGCGGGACGTCGACCGGCTCCGCGAGCTCGGCTACCCGGTCAACGCGAGCCCCGGGACCGGCGGCGGGTATCAGCTGGGCGCCGGGGCCGAGCTGCCGCCGCTGCTCCTCGACGACGAGGAGGCCGTGGCGGTCGCCGTCGGCCTGCGCGCCGCCGCCGGGCAGGGAGTCGAGGGCATCGGCGAGAGTTCCGTACGTGCCCTGGCCAAGCTGGAGCAGGTGCTTCCGGGGCGGCTGCGGCGCCGGGTGAGCGCCCTGAACGCCTTCACCGTCCCGATGCTGCGCACCCCGCGCGAGCGGATCGACCCGGCCGTCCTCACCGAACTCGCCAACGCCTGCCGGGACACCGAGCGGCTGCGGTTCGAGTACCGGGACCACGGCGGGGCCAGCACCCGCAGGAACGTCGAGCCGCACCGTCTGGTCTGCAGCGAGCGGCGCTGGTATTTGGTCGCCTGGGACGTGGACCGGGCCGACTGGCGCACCTTCCGCGCCGACCGGATCGTGCCGACGCCGCCGCACGGGCCCCGCTTCCCGCCCCGCGAGCCGCCCGCCGAGGATCTGGCCGCGTATGTGGCGAAGGGCGTGTCCACCTCGGCGTACGCGACCGAGGCGACGATCCGGCTGCATGTGCCGCTGGCCGAGGCCGCCGCGGCCGTCGGCGCGGCCGACGGCGTCCTGACGGCGGACGGGGAGGACGCCTGCCTGCTCCGGACCGGGGCCCACAGCCTCGATGTGATGGTGATCCACGTGTCGCTGATCGGCTTCGAGTTCGAGGTGCTCGACCCGCCGGAGCTGGTCGAACGGGTGCGGGCGCTCAGGGACCTGTTGTCCCGGTCCCTCGACCGGTCGGCCTCCGCTCCGGCGGAGGGCTCGTGATCCGCATCCGTTCGTAGGCCGCGAACTCGGGGTGGTGCAGGTCGAAGGCCGGAGCCTCGGAGCGGATCCGGGGGACGGCGTCGAAGTTGTGCCGGGGCGGCGGGCAGGAGGTGGCCCATTCGAGGGAGCGGCCGAAGCCCCACGGGTCGTCGACCTCGACCTTCGGCGCGTACAGCGTGGTCCGCCACACGTTGTAGAGGAACGGCAGGGTGGACGCGCCGAGCAGGAAGGCGCCGATGGTGGAGACGGTGTTGAGGGCGGTGAAGCCGTCCGCGTCCAGGTAGTCGGCGTACCGCCGGGGCATGCCCTCCGCGCCGAGCCAGTGCTGCACCAGGAAGGTCAGGTGGAAGCCGGTGAAGAGGGTCCAGAAGTGCATCTTCCCGAGCCGTTCGTCGAGCATCCGGCCGGTGAACTTGGGCCACCAGAAGGTGAAGCCGGCGAAGGTGGCGAAGACGACCGTGCCGAAGACCGTGTAGTGGAAGTGGGCGACGACGAAGTACGAGTCGGTGACCTGGAAGTCCATCGGCGGCGAGGCGAGGATGACCCCGGTGAGGCCGCCGAAGAGGAACGACACCAGGAAGCCGACGCACCACAGCATCGGGGTCTCGAAGGAGAGCGAGCCCCGCAGCATCGTCCCGGTCCAGTTGAAGAACTTCACCCCGGTGGGCACCGCGATGAGGAACGAGAGCAGCGAGAAGAACGGCAGCAGCACCGCGCCCGTCGCGAACATGTGGTGCGCCCAGACGACCACCGACAGGCCGGTGATCGCCATGGTGGCGGCGATCAGGGTGGTGTAGCCGAAGATCGGCTTGCGGGCGAAGACCGGGATGATCTCGCTGACGATCCCGAAGAACGGCAGCGCGATGATGTAGACCTCGGGGTGGCCGAAGAACCAGAAGAGGTGCTGCCAGAGCAGCGCGCCGCCGTTCTCGGGCTGGAAGACCACCGAGCCGAGGCGCCGGTCCGCCTCCAGGACGAGCAGGGCCGCGGCGAGCACGGGGAAGGCGACGATCACCAGCACCGCCGTGAAGAGCACGTTCCAGGTGAAGATCGGCATCCGGAACATGGTCATGCCGGGCGCCCGCATCCCGATGATGGTCGCGAGGAAGTTCACCGAGGTCAGGATGGTGCCGAAGCCGGAGAGCGCGAGCCCCATGATCCACAGGTCGATGCCGACGCCGGGGGACCGCTCCAGGCTGTTGAGCGGGGCGTAGGCGGTCCAGCCGAAGGCGGCCGGACCGGTCGGGGTGAGCAGCGAACCGATCACCATCAGGCTGCCGAAGAGGAACAGCCAGTACGAGAACATGTTCAGCCGCGGGAAGGCGACGTCGGGCGAGCCGATCTGCAGCGGCACCAGCTCGTTGGCGAAGCCGGCGAAGGTCGGCGTGGCGAAGAGCAGCAGCATGATCGTGCCGTGCAGGGTGAAGGCCTGGTTGAACTCCTGGTTCGTGAGCAGCTGGAGTCCCGGGCGGGCCAGCTCCGCCCGCATCAGCATCGCCATCAGTCCGGCGACGAGGAAGAAGACGAACGCGGTCACCAGATAGAGGTGGCCGATCTTCTTGTGGTCGGTGGTGGTGAGCCAGTCGATCAGGATGCGGCCGTGCCGCTCGCGGCTCGATTCGACGGTCGCGGTCGCTGTCCCGTTGCCCATCCGCTGCCTCCGGTTCGCCGTCGTCCCGGCTCCGCGTCTCCGGGCGTTCGGACAGCGTAAGCATTGTGTAAGGGAACAGTGAGCGGCTCGCGTGCGCGTCGCCGAGACAATTCGGGACGGGCGGAGCGGGAAGAGCTGAATTACCCGCGTTCCATCGGCAGTTCCGGCCCCTTGGTGTGAACTGCCGGATGCCCTTCGGAATTGCTGGAGAAACGGCCGGAATCCGTGTCGTGGAGTGACCGGGATCATGCCAAACATATGTCGAGAACTTGTGACACAAGCGTGACCGCCAAGGGACTAACGTGAGGGCCATGGCACCCACATCGCGCACTCCCGAACCGCCCCGCGACGCCCCCGAGTCCTATGTGGGCCTCGACGCGGACGGCGCCGCACGGCTCGCCAGGACGCGGGGCTGGAGCACCGTGAGGTCGCTCCCCCCCGGCTCGATCATCACCATGGAGTACCTCGCCGGACGCATCAACTTCGAGGTCGAGGACGGCAGGGTCACCCGCTGCTGGCTCGGCTGAGAGACCGGCGCCGGCGCACGGGGCGCGCTCGGTGCGTCCGTACCCGGGCCCACGGAAGGGCCCCGGCACGCGGAAGGGCCCCGGCATGCGGAAGGGCCCCGGCCGATCCCGTCGGCCGGGGCCCTTCCGTACGCATGGGGCGAGTGCTCGCGGTCAGCCGCGGGTCGCCGGGGCGCGGCCGCCGGCCACTCCCGCGCGGGTCGCCGGGGCGCGGCCGCCGGCCACTCCGGCCGGCCCGCGGACCGGCTCCTCGGACCCGGGCGGACGCTGTGGGAAGTACCCCGGGCGGGGCCCTCCGGAGGCCACGGGCAGCGAGGGGACCAGACGGCGACGGTCCCGCAGCCGGTCGCGTACCCGGTCGCGCAGGGCGAGGATCCAGGACTCCGCCACGGCGAGGACCGGCTCGCACCAGGGCAGGGCGAGCAGGATCAGCAGCCCGGCGGCCCAGCCCAGGAGGACGTCACTCAGCCAGTGCGTGCCCAGATAGACCGTGGTGAGTCCGACGCCGAGCGCGACCACGGCGGAGAGCGCCGACAGGTAGCGCCTGGCCCGCGGGGTGGTCGCCAGGTAGGCGAGGATGCCCCAGGTCACGACCGCGTTGGCGGTGTGACCCGAGGGAAATATGTCGCCGCCCGCGAAGAGCTCGGCGGAGCCGACCTCGGTCGCGTAGTGGGGTCCGAGACGGCCGAGCCCGAGCTTGACCGCGCCGACCGTGACGTTGAGCAGCAGGAGGGCGGCGCCGAGGCAGAGCAGGGGCCGCAGGGTGTGCTGGCGCCAGGAGCGCCAGCCCAGCCAGGCGGCCACCATGACGGCCGTGGGGCCGCGCTGGCCGAGGACGACGTAGTAGTCGAGGAAGCCGTGGATCTCCGGCCACTGCTGATAGGGCCGGAAGAGCATGATCTTCCAGTCGAGGGTCACCAGCCACGTCGAGAGCAGCACGGCGACGACCATGGCGAGATAGAACGCCGACGTCCCGCCGAAGAGGGCGAGACGCGTGCGGGTCATCCGCGGGACCTCTATCTTCGGCGGTTCCGGCTCCCGGTCCAGCCGGGCAAAGATGTCGGTACGCACCCAATCGACGTTACAGGGAGTGAGTAGCAGACCCGGTCGTTCCGGTCTGTTCGTGATGTTGATGTGATGTGGAGTAGGTCTCAGTCGGTGACCTATTCCGGCCGTCCGTCGGGAAATCCGATGACCTTCCGCCCTATTGTCATGGAGCCGTTTCCGGAAGAGTGTTTGAGTGCGCGGGAATTGCTTCAAACAGGTGTCCGTACGGAATTCCATGCGACGCGCGGGCCGCCCCGAGTGGCGTACGCCACACCGCGCGGCCCGCCGGGGTGAGAGCTGCACCACGCGCTCGGGCCTTGAACTCGCGTACGCTGACGGCTCACTCGCCCGTCGATGCCGGGCCGCCCCAGGGGCATAAGCCCTGGTCGGGGCCCGCCGAGCGCGAGAGCTTCACTGGGAGGTACGTACATGTCGCGGACGAACACGGCCCCAGCACGACCCCGTGCCGCAGCCGACGGCGGAACCAACCGCTGGGTCGTCCTCGTCGTCCTCTGCGTCAGTCTTCTCGTGGTCGCCCTCGACGCGACCATCCTCCATGTCGCGATCCCCTCGCTCACCGAGGACCTGCGCCCCAGCTCCACGTCGCTGCTCTGGATCGTCGACGCCTACCCGCTGATCTGCGCCTCGCTCCTGATCCTCTTCGGCACCCTCGGGGACCGGGTCGGGCGGCGCAGAATCCTGCTCCTCGGATACGCGCTGTTCGGCATCGCCTCGGCGGTCGCCGCGCTCGCCACCGAACCCTCGGTCCTCATCGGGGCCCGGGTGCTCCTCGGCGTCGGCGGCGCCATGATCATGCCCGCCACGCTCTCCATCCTCCGGGCGGTCTTCCCCGACCGGCGGGAGCGCGCCACCGCGATCGGGGTCTGGACCGCGGTCGCCGCGATAGGGGCCGCCACCGGACCCGTGCTCGGCGGCTTCCTGGTCGAGCACTACTGGTGGGGCTCCGTCTTCCTCATCAACATTCCGCTGATGGCGCTCATCCTGCCGCTCGGCCGCCGCCTCCTCCCCGAGTCCCGGGGAGCCGCCGACGGACCCTGGGACGTCCTCGGCGCGCTCATGGCCGCCGCCGGCGTGCTCGGCTGCGTCCTCGGGGTCAAGCGCGCCGGTGCCGGCGAACCGCTCCTCGCGCTCCCGACCGCCGGGCCGCTGCTGCTCGGCGCCACGCTCCTCGTCCTCTTCGTACGGCGTCAGAGGCGACGGCCCCACCCGCTGATCGACATGCGGCTCTTCTCCCGGGCCGCCTTCACCACCTCGGTCGGCTGCATCGTGCTCGCGATGCTGGCCCTGGTCGGCCTGCAGCTCATCGCCGTCCAGTACCTCCAGCTGGTGCTCGGCCTCAGCCCGCTGGAGACCGGGCTGCGGCTGCTGCCGCTCACCTTCGCCGCGATGGCCGCCGGCGCCACCGGTTCGTACACCCTGCGCAGGATCGGACCGCGGCGGATGGTCGGCTGGGGCTTCGTCCTCACCGCCGCCGCCGTGCTGCTGCTCACCTTCATGGGTCAGCACGACCGGCCGCTGCTGCTCACGGTGGGCTTCGTGCTGCTCGGCTTCGGCCTGCAGACCACGCTCTTCTCGGCGTACGAGTCGATGCTCAGCGAGGCGCCGCAGCGGAGCGCGGGCGCGGCTGCCTCGATCGGCGAGACCTCGTACCAGCTCGGCGCGGGCATGGGCACGGCACTGCTCGGCAGCGTGATGAACGCGGCGTACGCCCCCGGGCTCGCCGCCGTCCCCGGGGTGCCCGCGGAGGCGAGCCGGGCCGCCGCGAACTCGCTCGGCGAGGCCTATCAGGTCGCCGGCCAGCTCGGCGGCGCGGCCGGCGGCGCGCTGCACCAGGCCGCCCGGCACGCCTTCGTGAACGGTCTGCACATCACGCTCTTCGTGAGCGCGGGGCTGCTGCTGCTCGGCGCGGCGATGGCCCGGCGCCTGCCCCGGGTGATGGAGTGCCCGGTGGATCCGGAGGAGACGGTGTCCGCCGGTGTGCCGGAGGCGGAGCCGCCGGTGCTGTCGAAACCGGCCCTGACCGAGGCGGCCCTGACCGAGGCGGCCCTGACCGAGGCGGCCGGGTCCGAGCCCGTCCGGTCCGTGCCGGTGCCGTCGAGGCCGACGGGGTCCGTGCGGTCCTCGGAGCCGTCCGAGGCACGGGAGCTCGCCGACCCGTCCGAGCCGCGGGTGCCCGCGACCCGGGAAGCGATCGAGCCCGCCGGCTCGGGGCGTCCGGCGCACTGACCCGATCCTTCGGGGTGTCCGGCCGGCCGGCGGACCCGCTCAGCTCTGGTTGAAGAAACCGTCCTGCTGACGCCGGCCCGTCTCACCGGTGACGATCTGGGTGTCGGCGGGGGTCAGCAGGAAGACCCGCGTCGCCACGCGCTCGATCGAACCGCGCAGACCGAAGGCGAGACCCGCGGCGAAGTCGACCACGCGCTTGGCGTCGTTCGGCTCCATCGCGGTCAGGTTCACGATCACCGGAACGCCGTCCCGGAAGAGTTCGCCGATGCCCCGGGCGTCCCGGAAGCCGTCGGGGGAGACGGTGGCGATCCGCCGGCCCCGGTCCTCGGCGGTGTCCGTGGCCACCCGGACCCGGGGGTCCGTCACCCAGGCGTCGCCGCCCTCGGCACCGTCGGCGTACTCGTCGTCGTAGTAACGCTCGTCGTTGTCCTCGACGAGGCCCAGCCAGGCACTCGCCTTGCGCACCGATCCCATGGACGCCTCCTTTCACGCGGTCACTTGTGGTTCCGCATTTCCCTATCGTCCTTCATGATGCGGATCGCGCGCCAAGTGGATAGTCGGCGCGCAGGGGATTCGTGACGGTACTGGTGCAGAACGTGAGCACCGCTTCCTGGCGATTCGTCAGGAAACGTGCGGTATGCGGGGCCTGGGGGAGGGCCATGCAGCTGAAAATATGAAAGTCGGGCCACAAGGGTGACGGTGGGCGCGTACGGGTGAACGGGCCCGCTCGCTACGATGCCGCGAGGCCGTCCGGCGGTCCATAGCCCGGCCCAGATCCACGACTCACGGGGGAGTCCATGTTCGGAATCGTCAGACCCTGCACCCATCGGCTCACCGACGGCCTCAAGACCGAGTGGATGGCCCATCTCTGCGGCCTCTGCCTGGCACTTCGCGCCGACCACGGCCAGTTCGCCCGGGTCGTCACCAACTACGACGGGCTCATCGTCTCGGTTCTGACGGAGGCTCAGACCGGCGTCACGGAGGCGGGCCGTCGCACGGCCGGGCCCTGCGCGCTACGCGCCATGCGGACCGCCCCCGTCGCCAGGGGCGAGGGCGCCCGTCTCGCCGCCGCCGTCTCGCTGGTCCTCGCCTCGGCGAAGATACGGGACCACGTCGCCGACCGGGACGGGCTGTTGGCCCGGCGGCCCGCCGCCGCCGCGGCCCGCCGCGTCGCCCGCTCCTGGGACAGGGCGGGGGCCAGGACCGGCCGCGCCCTCGGCTTCGACACCGCCGTCCTCGTCGACGCCGTCGACCGCCAGACCGGGATCGAGGCCCTCGCCGGCCCCGGCACCTCACTGCTCGCCGTCACCGAACCGACCGAGACCGCCACCGCGGCCGCCTTCGCCCACACCGCCGTCCTCGCCGGACGGCCCGGGAACGCGGAGCCGCTCGCCGAGGCGGGCCGGCTCTTCGGCCGCCTCGCCCACCTCCTCGACGCCGTCGAGGACCAGACCGCCGACGCGGAGAAGGGCGCCTGGAACCCGCTCACCGCGACCGGCACCTCCCGCGAGGAGGCCCGCCGGCTCGCCGACGACGCCCTGTACGGCATCCGCCTCGCGCTGAAGGACGCCGAGTTCGCCGACGGCAAGCTGGCGCACGTCCTGCTCGCCCACGAACTCCGCACCTCGGTGGACCGCGCCTTCGGCACCACGACCTGCGCGCACGGGGCGCCGGGGGCGGGGCAGGCCATGCCGGGCGGCCACGGCCACGGACCCGGGGGCCACGCGCACGGCGCCCACGGTCCGGTGCCGGGGAACCCTTACGCCCCCGGTCCCGGCGGCCCCGGCGGCCCGGGTGGCCCCTACGCCCCCGGTCCCGGCGGCCCCGGCGGGCCAGGGGGACCGTTCCCGCCCGGGCCGCCGAACCGGCGCGGTCTGATCGCCGGATGCGCCCTCTGGGTGGGCCTCGCCTGCACCTGCCAGATGTGCTGTGGCACATTCGAGGACCCTTGGAGTCGCCAGCGGCGCGAGGGCCTCTGCCAGCAGTGTGACCCCGGCAGCTGCTGCGACTGCTGTGACTGTTGCAGCAACTGTTCCTCCTGCTGCGAGGGGGACGGCTGCTGCGGGGACTGCGGCTGCGGCTGCGACTGCTGACGACCCGTCGGACGCCGGCGCCCCGCCCCTACTTCTTCGGTGCGGGGAGCTCCGGCGGGGAGATCTGCGACGTGGCGATGCCCGACCCCGTCACGCCCCACTTCCGCAGGATCCTGTCGTACGTCCCGTCCGCCTTCAGGCCGTTCACCGCGGCCTGGAAGGCGGGCGCGAGCGGCGTGCCCTTCTTGAAGGCGAAACCGACGTCGAGCCGCCGGTACTCGTTGAGGAACTTCACGTTCTTCTGCTGCGTCACCGCGTACCGCACCCCGTTGATCGTGTTCATCACGACATCGCTGCGGCCCTGCTGGAGCGACATCCAGATCGCCCCGGTCTCGCTGTAGACGTTCACCTCGTACGGCTTCTTGCCCGCCTCCGCGCACCGGCCCTTGTTCTGCTCCAGGGTCCGCTCGAACGTGGTGCCCGCGTTCACGGCCACCTTCAGACCGCACAGCTGCGTGAGGTCGGTGACCGCCTTCAGCGGGCTGTCCGCACGGCTCGCGAAGCCCTGGCCGTCGTTGATGTAGGTCACGAAGTCGATGGCCTTGCGCCGCTCCTCGGTCACCCCGAAGTTCCCGGTCCCGACATCGTACTTGCCGCTGCCGAGCGCCGGCAGGATCGCCTCGAACCCGACCACCTCGCGCTTGAGCTCCAGACCGAGGGCCTTCGCCACGGCCGCGGCGAAGTCGGCGTCGACCCCCACGACCGTCTTCCCGTCGGGCAGGTACGCCGAGCTGGGCGGGGTGGCGACGGACGAGGCGATCGTGAAGCCGCCCCGCTGCCGGACGTCGGCGGGCAGCAGTTTCACCGCCGCCTCGTTCCTCTTCACCGCCGACACCACGTCCTCGGTCGGGAGCGCGCCCTTCGCGGCGCCCGGCGCGCCCGAGGCCCCGGCCGGGGTCGTCGCGGGATCGCCGCCCGCGCAGGAGGTCAGGGTGAGGGCGGCGCCCGTGATCAGGGCGAAGACGAGGGCGGTGCGTGCGGTGCCGGGACGCGTGCGCGTGGTCATGGCTTCGGGTTCTCCAGGAATTTCTCGAACGGCAGCGGGCCGATCGACTCGGGATCGGCGGACACGTCGAAGAGCGGGCGGTAGCCGCTCGCCAGATAGAGGCCCCTGGCCTCCGGCTGGCGCGGTCCGGTCGTGAGATAGAGGCGGGAGTAGCCGCGGGTGGCGGCCTCCCGTTCGAGCACGGTCAGGACCCGGCGGGCGAGTCCGCGCCTGCGGTGCGCCGAGTCGGTCCAGATCCGCTTCAGTTCGGCGGTGTCGTCGTCGTAGCGGCGGTAGGCGCCGCCCGCGACGGGCCGGCCCTGCTCGAGCAGGAGCAGGAAGGCACCGTGGGGCGGGGCGAACTCCTCCGCCGGGTAGCGGCTCAGATCGTGCGCGGAGCCGTACCGGGTCGTGTACTCGTGCGCCAGCTCGTCGAGGAGCGGGCGCGCCAGAGGGTCGGTGGTCGTGGTCCGGTGCACGGACAACGCGAAGGTCATGACGGTCCTTCAGGGCGAAGGAGAGCAGGGCAGGGCAAGGCGGGGCGAGGCAGGGCAAGGCGAGGCAGCCCTTCAGAACGAAGGAGGGCGGCGCGGCAGAACGAGGGGAGGGGAGAGCTCAGGCACCACGAGGGGCCTGGATGTGAAGGCGCCGCGGAGAACAGCACGCGGACGGGGCGGAGCCGCAGGACGGCTCACCGAGCAGAGGGTCGGCTCAACAGGAGGAGGACCACACGCGACCGAAGTCGATGTGGGAGCGCGTGACCAGCTGCTGCGAATGCATGGCCACAGTGGAACAGGCATCCGTTCCCGCGTCAACCGGGATGAGACGTACAGCTCACAGTGCGGACACCCTTGACAGCGGGGCCTGTTGACCGCATAGCCTCGAAGGGCGGATACGGGCTGAGGGGCCCGGTTCCGTGCTCACCGCGTGTGAAGGCGCACCCCCGTGTTCGATCCGCCTCTGGCATCCACGGAGTCTTCGTATGTCCGCGACCCTGGTCAAAACCCCCTCCACGGCCCCGCCGGCCGAACCACCACCCCGCATCGTCCCCGCCCGCCGCGCCGGGCAGTGGACCGCCGCCGGCCTCGTCCTCGTCCTGCTCGCCCTCGGCCTGGTCTCGGTCGTCCGCAACAAGGCCTTCCAGTGGGACGTGGTCGCCGAGTACTTCACCTCCGCGTCCGTCCTGCGCGGACTCGGCCTCACGCTGTGGCTGACCGCCCTCGTCATGGCGCTCGGCTTCGTCCTCGGCACCCTGCTCGCCGTGCTCAGACTCTCCGCCAACCCCGTGCTGCGCGCGGTGAGCTGGGGATACGTCTGGTTCTTCCGGTCCACCCCGATCCTGGTCCAGCTGCTCTTCTGGTTCAACATCGGCGCGCTCTACCCGCAGATCCTCGGCGTCAGCACGGTCAACCTCCTCGGCCCCGTGTCCGTCGCCGTCATCGGCCTCACCCTGCACGAGGCCGCCTACGCCGCCGAGGTCGTGCGCGGCGGCATCCTCTCCGTCGACCGCGGCCAGCTGGAGGCCGCCCAGTCCCTCGGCCTCGGCCGGTGGCGCCGCCTCTCCCGGATCGTGCTGCCGCAGGCCATGCGGGCGATCGTCCCGCCGGCCGGGAACATGCTGATCGGCACCCTCAAGGGCACCTCGATCGTCTCCGTGATCGCCGTCCAGGACCTGCTCTACTCGACCCAGCTCGTCTACCACCGCACGTACGAGGTCATCCCGCTGCTGCTCGTGGCCACCCTCTGGTACGTCGCCGTCACCTCCGTCCTCAGCCTCGGCCAGTACTACGTCGAGCGTCACTACGCCCGCGGTACGGCGGGTGCGCGATGAGCGCGAACGCCTCGATCGTGATCGTGGGCGCCGGTCCGCGGGGGACCGGCTTCCTCGAACGGCTCGCCGCCAACCTGCCCGAGCTCTACGGCGACCGCCCCCTCGACCTCCACCTCGTCGACCCGCACCCGCCGGGCCCCGGCCGGATCTGGCGCACCGCGCAGTCCCCGCTGCTCTGGATGAACTCCCGAGCCGAGGACGTCACCATGTTCACCGACGAGACCGTGGACCTGGCCGGCCCCGTCCGCCCCGGCCCCACCATCGCCGAATGGGCCGGCATCGAGGGCCGGAGCTTCCCCACCCGCCCCCAGCAGGGCGCCTACCTGCGCTGGGTGTTCGAGCGGGCCCGGGCCGCGCTGCCCGCCTCCGTCTCCGTCCACGAGCACCGCACCAGCGCCCTGCGGATCGGCGGCCCGCGCGAGGGGCGCCAGCGGGTCTGGCTGGACGGCTCCGCCGCACCCCTCCTCGCCGACCTCGTCGTCCTCACCGTCGGCCACCTCGACGCCGAACCCGACCCGGAGCAGCGGGCCCTCGCCGGCTTCGCCGCCCGCCACGACCTCGTCCACCTGCCGCCCGACTTCACCGCCGACACCGACCTGACCGCCCTGCCCGCCGGCGAGGCCGTCCTCGTCCGCGGCTTCGGCCTCGCCTTCGTCGACCTGATGGTGCTGCTCACCGAGGGCCGCGGCGGACGGTACGAGGGCGAGGGCGACGCGCTGGTCTACGTGCCCTCCGGCAAGGAACCGGTGCTGCACGTCGGATCGCGCCGGGGCGTCCCGTACCACTCGAAGATCGGTTACGCCCTCGACGGCGAACGGCCCCCGCTGCCCCGCTTCTTCGGCCCCGAGCAGACCGACGCCCTGCTGCGGAGGAACGGGCCCATCGACTTCCGGCGCGATGTGTGGCCGCTGGTCGACAAGGAACTCGGCTGGGCCCACTACCACCGGCTCTTCTCCACCCACCCCGAGCGGACCGCGCTCGCCTGGGAGGACTTCGAGCCGGCCTACGCGGCGGCGCCGCCGCGCGGCGCCGAACTCGCCGCCGTCGTCGCCGCGGCCGTCCCCGACCCGGCCGACCGGCTCGACCTGGACGCCCTCGACCACCCCCTGGACGGCATCCGCTTCGCCTCGAAGGAAGCCCTCCAGCACGGTCTGCGCGACTACATCACCGACGACCTGACCCGCCGTCACGACCCCGCCCACAGCTCCGACGCCGCCGTCTTCGCCGGCCTGCTCTCCGTCTACGGACAACTCCTCCGGCTCGGCAACCGCATCGACACCGGCGACTGGTGGCACGGCTTCTTCAGCTACCTCGCCTCCGGACCGCCCGGCCCCCGGCTGCGCCAGCTCCTCGCCCTCTCCCGCGCCGGCATCGTCCACTTCCTCGGCCCGCAGGTCACCGTCGAGGCCGACGAGGAGCGCGGAGTCTTCCGGGCCGCGTCCGCCGCCGTGCCCGGGGAGTGGACCGAGGCACGCGCCCTGGTCGAGGCCCGGCTCCCCGACCCCTCGCTCGAACTCACCAGCAGCCCGCTCCTGCGCGCCCTGCACGAGGAGGGCGCCCGGGCCACCGCCAGCGGCCTCCTCGTCGTCGACCCCGTCGACAGCCGGGTCCTCGACTTCGACGGACGTCCGCACCCGCGCCGCTTCGCGCTCGGTCCGCACACCACCGCGCGGACCGACAGCGCCTTCACCCGGCCCCGTACCGGCGGGGTCGCCTTCCGGCAGAACGACGTCACCGCGCGGGCGGCACTGACGTTCCTGCGCGACCGGGCGTGTCGGCTCCCGGCCCCGCTGAGCGCCTGATCCCCCTCTCCTCCCCTCCCGCCGCCCGACCCCTTTCCGAGGAACCGCCATGTCTCTCACCAGCGATCTGCCCGCCACCAGAACCGTCGTGAAGGAACCGGCGGCGGCCCCTGAGCTCGTGGTCGTCCCCGTGCGGCACCCCTGGCACTGGGTGGCCGTCGTCGTCACCGCCGTCCTGCTGGTCCAGTTCGTCCACGGGCTCGTCACCAACCCCGGCTGGGAGTGGGACGTCTTCGCCGCCTTCTTCACCACCGAGACGGTCCTCCGGGCCGTCTGGGTCACCCTCCAGCTCACCTTCTACGGCACCGCCCTCGGCTTCGCGATCGGCATCGTGCTCGCCTTCATGCGCCTGTCGGCCAGTCCGTTCCTGCGGTCCGTCGCCTTCGGCTACATCTGGGCCTTCCGCTCGATCCCGCTCATCGTCCAGCTGCTCTTCTGGTTCAACCTCGCCTATCTCTACAAGGAGCTGAGCATCGGCATCCCCTTCGGGCCGAGCTTCCTCTCCTTCGACACGATGGGCCTGGTCGGAGAGATGAGCGCCGCCGTCCTCGGGCTCGCCCTGCACCAGGCGGCCTACGCGGCGGAGATCGTCCGCGGCGGTGTACTCGCCGTGGACGAGGGCCAGTTGCAGGCCGCGGCCTCCCTCGGCATCCCGCGGTTCCGGCAGGTGCGGCGGATCGTCCTGCCGCAGGCGATGCGCTCGATCCTGCCCAACGCCGCCAACGAGATCATCTCGCTCTTCAAGGGCACCTCGATCGTCTCCGTCATGGCGATCGGCGAACTCTTCTACCAGGTCCAGGTCGTCTACGGCCGCAACGGGCGGGTCGTCCCGCTCCTGATGGTCGCCACCGCCTGGTACGTCCTGCTCACCACCGCGCTCTCCGTCGTCCAGCACTACGTCGAACGCCACTACGCGAAGGGGAGCGTCCGATGAGCTCCGTCACCGTCGACCCGACCGCCGAAGACCGGGCCGCCACCACCGCCAAGGTCGAGATCCGGGCCGTCCACAAGAACTTCGGCCCCCTCCACGTCCTGCGCGGCATCGACCTCGACGTCCGCGCCGGCGAGGTCACCGTCGTCCTCGGACCCTCGGGCTCCGGCAAATCCACCCTCCTGCGGACCATCAACCACCTGGAGAAGGTCGACAGCGGCACCGTCAGCGTCGACGGCACCCTCGTCGGCTACCGCCGCTCCGGCAACAAGCTCTACGAGCTGCGCGAGCGGGACATCCTCAAGCAGCGCACCCGGATCGGCTTCGTCTTCCAGAACTTCCACCTCTTCCCGCACCTCACCGTCCTGGAGAACATCGTCGAGGCCCCCGTCTCGGCCCTGAAGCGCCCCCGCAAGGAGGCCGAGGCCGCGGCCCGGACGCTCCTCGAACGCGTCGGACTCGCCGACAAGGCGGAGGCCTACCCCAAGCAGCTCTCCGGCGGACAGCAGCAGCGGGTCGCCATCGCCCGTGCGCTCGCCCTCGAACCCGGCCTGCTCCTCTTCGACGAGCCGACCTCCGCGCTCGACCCCGAGCTGGTCGGCGAGGTCCTCGACGTCATCAAGGACCTGGCGGCCTCCGGCACCACCATGATCGTCGTCACCCATGAGATCGGCTTCGCCCGCGAGGTCGCCGACACCGTGGTCTTCATGGACGAGGGCCGGATCGTCGAGCAGGGGCCGCCGGCCGAGGTGCTCGACAGCCCCCGCCACGAACGCACCCGCGCCTTCCTCTCCAAGGTCCTCTGACCGTCTGCCTCTTCCCTCCCGTCCCTTCCCTCTCAGGAGTACTGCCATGAAGACCCGTCGCACCGTCCTCACCGCCCTCGCCTCGCTCACCGCCCTCGGCGTCCTCACCGCCTGCGGCTCGGGTGACGCCGCCCTCGACGCGGCCAAGCCCGAGGCGAAGAAGGCCGCCGAGGGCATCAACCTCAGCCCCGAGCAGGACCGCGTCCACACCCCCAAGGTCGACGCGCTCGCCGCGAAGCTGCCCGAGGCCGTCCGCAAGAGAGGCACCCTGATCCTCGGCGTCTCCGCGACGAGCAATCCGCCGCTCGCCTTCCACGCCACCGACGACAAGACGCTGATCGGCGTCGAGGTCGACCTCGCGACCCTGGTCGCCGACGCCCTCGGTCTGAAGCCCGAGTTCAACCCGGTCTCCTGGGAGAACCTCTTCGTCGGCCTCGACAGCGGCAAGTACGACGCCGTCTTCTCCAACGTCACCGTCACCGAGGAGCGCAAGGACAAGTACGACTTCGCCACCTACCGCCTGGACGACCTCGCCTTCGAGGCGAAGAAGGGCTCCGGCTGGACGGTCAAGGGCCCCGAGGACGTGGCGGGCAAGGCGATCGCCGTCGGCTCCGGCACCAACCAGGAGAAGATCCTCGTCGACTGGTCCGCGCAGAACGAGAAGGCCGGCCGCAAGCCGGTCGACATCAAGTACTACCAGAACACCTCGGACTACTACCTGGCGCTCCAGTCCGGCCGGATCGACGGCTACCTCGGGCCCAACCCCGTCGCCGCCTACCACGTGCTCTCCGCCGGACAGACCGAGATCGTCGGCAAGTTCTCCGGCGCGGGCGCCGGACTCCAGGGCAAGATCGCGGCCACCACGAAGAAGGACAGCGGACTCGTCGCCGCCTACGCCGCCGCGATCGACCACATCGTCGAGAACGGCACCTACGCCCAGGTCCTCAAGCGCTGGGGCCTCGACAGCGAGGCCGTGACGAAGTCGGAGATCAACCCGCCCGGGCTGCCCCGCACCAAGAACTGACCGCGCTCCGTCCGCTCCACGCTTCGAGAGAGACCGCATGACCAGCAGCCGAACCCTCCATCTCGCCGCCGAACTCGCCCCGGGCGCCGGTGACTCCCCGGGCGCCCTCGCCTCCGCCGCCACACGTACCGCCGCATCCGCCGTCGCCGGGACCGCCGCCCGTACCGTCGCGCTCGCCCGGCTCGCCGAGGCCGCCGGGCTCGACCTCCTCACCCACGACGACTCCTTCACCCGGCCCGGCCTGGACGCGCTCGCCGTCCTGGCCCGGGTCGCCCCCGAGACCCGCTCCATCGGTCTCGTGCCGACCGTGACCACCACCCACACCGAGCCCTTCCACGTCCAGGCCGCCGTCGCCACCCTCGACTGGGTGAGCCGGGGCCGGGCGGGCTGGCGGATCGCCGTCTCCCCGACCGGGGCCGAGGCCAGGCTCTTCGGCCGCCGGCCGGTCCCGCCCACCGCCGAGCTCTGGCAGGAGGCGGGCGAGGTCGCCGAGGTCTCCCGCAAACTGTGGGACAGCTGGGAGGACGACGCCGAGATACGGGACGTGGTGACCGGCCGGTTCGTCGACCGCCGCAAGCTGCACCACGTGAACTTCCAGGGCGCGACCTTCTCGGTCACGGGCCCCTCGATCGTCCCCCGGCCCCCGCAGGGCAACCCGGTGACCGTCGTCGACGCCACCCGCCCCGCCGCCCGCGACACCGCCGCCCACCATGCCGACGTGGCCCTGATCAGGGCCTCCTCCGCAGAGGAGGCCGCCGCCCTCCGCACCGAACTGCGGCAGGCGGCCCGCGCCCACGGCCGGGACCCCGGACAGCTGCGCGTCCTGCTCTCGGCGACCGTCGACCTCGACGCGTACGAGGGCGGGCCCGGGGCGCTCGCCGAACTGATCGCCGGCTGGCACGGCGGCGGTGCCATCGACGGCTTCCACCTCGTGCCGGCCGCGCCCGAGCGCGACCTGGAGCGGTTCACCGCCGGCACCGTCGCCCGGCTGCGCGACCGGGGACTCTTCCGTACGGCCTACGAGGGCGCCACCCTCCGCGACCACCTGGGGCTCGCCCGCCCCGTCAGCCAGTACGCCGCCGAAGCACGGGTGACGACGGGAGCACGCGCATGAGTACGGCTCCGGGCCGGAAGCAGATCCATCTCGCCGCGCACTTCCCCGGCGTCAACTCCACCACCGTCTGGGCCGATCCGCGCTCCGGTTCACAGATCGACTTCTCCTCCTTCGAGCATCTCGCCAGGACCGCGGAGCGCGGCCTCTTCGACTTCTTCTTCCTGGCCGAGGGGCTGCGGCTGCGCGAGCACAACGGCCGCATCCACGACCTCGACGTCGTCGGCCGGCCCGAGTCGATCACCGTCCTGAACGCGCTCGCCGCCGTCACCGACCGGCTCGGCCTGGCCGGTACGGTCAACGCCACCTTCAACGAGCCGTACGAACTGGCCCGGCGGCTCGCCTCGCTCGACCACCTCAGCGCCGGCCGGGCCGCCTGGAACGTCGTCACCTCCTCGGACGCCTTCACCGGCGAGAACTTCCGGCGCGGCGGCTACCTGGACCGGGCCGACCGGTACACCCGGGCCGCCGAGTTCCTCGCCACGGCCCGGGAGCTGTGGGACTCCTGGACCCCGGAGGGACGGCAGCGGCCCTTCGTCCACAGCGGCCCGCAGTTCGGGATCGAGGGCGAGTTCACCGTCCCGCGCTCCCCGCAGGGACACCCGGTCGTCATCCAGGCCGGAGACTCCGCCGAGGGCCGGGAGTTCGCGGCCTCGGCCGCCGACGTGATCTTCACCCGGCACTCGGCCCTGGAGGCCGGCCGGGAGTTCTACGCCGACGTCAAGGGGCGGCTCGCCCGGTACGGGAGGGAGCCCGGCGATCTGAAGATCATGCCCGGGGTGACCTACGTCCTCGGGGACACCGACGCCGAGGCGCAGGAGCGCGCCGGCGAGATCCGCCGCCAGCAGGTCTCCCCGCAGAACGCGATCCTCGCGCTGGAGCAGATCTGGGGCCGCGACCTGTCCGGCTACGACCCGGACGGACCGCTCCCGGACGTCGACCCCGATCCCGACTCGACCCTGGTCCAGGGGCGGGTCCGGGTCGCCGACCCGGTCGGGGTGGCCAGGAAGTGGCGGGAGCTCTCCGAGGCCAAGGGCCTGTCGATCCGTCAGACGGTCGTCGAGTCCACGAGCCGGCAGTCCTTCGTCGGCAGCCCGGCGACGGTCGCGGCGGCCCTGGAGGAGTTCGTCGCCACGGACGCCGCCGACGGCTTCATCCTCGTCCCCCACCTCACCCCCGGCGGCCTCGACGACTTCGTCGAGCGGGTCGTCCCGCTGCTCCAGGAGCGGGACGTCTTCCGTACGGAGTACTCGGGGACGACGCTCCGGTCGCACCTCGGGCTTCCCGAGCCCGTATGGAAGGGTTGAGCACCATGAGCACGGACAACGACAGCGGCACGGACGCGGGGGCCGACGCCCGGCAGGAGTGGCGGCACTGGCACGAGCAGCGGGAGGCCGCGGTCTCCTCCTCGTACGGTCCGCTCTCCCTCACGGGCACCCACTGGCTCTCGGACTTCCCGGAGGGGCGAATTCCGGCCGTTCCGGGGGAGTGGCGGGAGGACGGCGACGAGGTGCTCCTCAGCGCCCGCGCCGAGGACGGGATCACCGTCGACGGCAAGCCCTTCACCGGCACGGTCCGGCTCACCGCCGACCACGGCCCGATCCACGAGTCCCGCGTCGAGTCGGCGGGCCGGCGGCTCGTGGTGCTGCGGCGCGAAGGGCTCTGGGCCGTACGGGACTTCGACCCCGGCTCCGAGGCCCGTACCGCCTTCCGGGGCATCGAGGCCACCCCGTACGACGAGCGCTGGGTGGTGCCCGGCGTCTTCCGGCCGTACGAGCGGACGCGCAGCGTACGGGTGGAGAACGCCGACGGCCGCGAGCGCGGTCTCGGGCTCGCCGGGGAGCTGGTCTTCGAACTGCACGGCGGCGAGCACACCCTCCAGGTGGCCGTCGAGGACGACGGCTCCCTGTGGGCGGTCTTCGCGGACGCCACCAGCGGCCGGGACAGCTACCGCTTCCGCTTCCTGCGCCCGCCGGCCCCGACGGCGGACGGCTCGGTGACGGTCGACCTCAACCGCGCGCTGCTGCCGCCGTGCGCCTTCGCCGACCACTTCATCTGCCCCTTCCCGCCGCCGGGGAACACGCTCGACACCGCCGTCGCGGCGGGGGAGCGGCGGCTGAACGAGGTGTGACGCCTCAACTCCGGTGAATCGGTGGGAAGTCGAGGGCCGTACGGCCGAATCGCGCCCTTGCGGCGTGAAGTCGTACGGCCCGAGACTCCCCCACAGCGCCGGCCCCAGGCCGCGCCTCACGGGCCCGGCACCCCACGGCGGGCCCCCGATTCCCCTCGGGAGGAACAGAAGTGAGGACCACGCGCACCACCCCCACGAGAACCGTCCGGCTCCTCGCCGTCGCGGCAGGCCTCGCCGCCGCCGCGGCGCTCGCCACGCCCACCGCGAGCGCGGGCACCGCCGACACCGCACAGAGCACCCGCACCTTCGACGCCGCCGCCCTCTCGGCGACCGGCGACGCCGTCCGCGCCGCGGACGTGGCCGGTACCGCCTGGTACGCCGACACCGCCACCGGCAAGCTGGTCGTCACCGCCGACTCCACCGTCAGCCAGGCCGAACTCGCGAAGATCAAGCGGCGGGCCGGCGCGAACGCGGACGCCATCCGGGTCGAGCGCACCCCCGGAAAGTTCAGCAAGCTGATATCCGGCGGCGACGCGATCTACGCCACCAGCTGGCGCTGCTCGCTGGGCTTCAACGTCCGGGACGGCGCGGGCAACTACTACTTCCTGACCGCCGGGCACTGCACCGACGGCGCGGGCACCTGGTACTCCAACTCCTCCCGGACCACCGTCCTCGGCACCACCGCCGGGTCCAGCTTCCCGGGCAACGACTACGGCCTGGTGCGCTACACCAACGCCTCCGTCACCAAGTCCGGCACGGTCGGCAACGTGGACATCACGAGCGCCGTCAACGCCACCGTCGGCATGTCCGTCACCCGCCGCGGCTCCACCACCGGCATCCACAGCGGCTCCGTGACGGGCCTCAACGCCACCGTGAACTACGGCGGCGGCGACATCGTCTCCGGCCTGATCCGCACGAACGTCTGCGCCGAGCCCGGCGACTCCGGCGGCCCGCTCTACTCGGGCAGCCGCGCCGTCGGCCTCACCTCGGGCGGCAGCGGCAACTGCTCCACGGGCGGGACGACCTTCTTCCAGCCCGTGACGGAGGCGCTGAGCGCGTACGGGGTCAGCGTCTTCTAGCCGACCCGGGACGCGGGCCACGGCCCCCCGGACGCCGATGACCGACGAGATGAGGGACCTGACGACCCGGGCGTACTGGGGGCGGTGGTCCGCCGCCGTACGAAGGTGCCGCCCCGTGCGAGGAAGCACGGGGCGGCACCGCCTTGTGCGGGGGCCGCGTCAGAGGGCGCGGGCGAACTCCAGCCGGTCGGCGAAGTTCACGTACCCGGCGCGCTCGAAGGCCTTGGCCATCGCCACGTTCGCGGCGTCGCAGTCCCCGCGGATCTCGGTGGCCCCGGCCCCCGCCAGGACGCGCGTGCCCCGGACCACGACGGAGGTGGCGTACCCCTTGCCCCGGTGGGCGGGGGCGACGCCGACGAAGCCGATGACCGGAACGATGGGATTCTCGGCGGGCAGGCTGATCACGGCGACGGTGCCGTCCGCGTCGTAGCCGAGCTCCCACCACGCGGGCTCGTGCTTCAGTTCGGCCGTCTCCTCGAAGAGCAGCTCGGCCGCGCGCCGGGCGCCGTGCTGCCGTACGTCGGCCGCGAGGCGGGCGTCGGCGGTGTCGGCGAGCAGCTCGGCGAGGACCGCGACGAAGGGCTCGGGGCCGAGTTCGGCGAGCGAGCGGAAGGTCAGCCGGGGGTCGTCGGCGGGCAGCCCGTCCGGCGCTCCGGACGCCGGTCCGGTGCCACCGGTCGCGGTCGCCTCCGGTCCGCCGTCACCGGTTCCGGTCGCGGCGGGGACCCGGAGGCTGAACCTGCGGCCGTCGCGGATCACGGCGTACCCGGACGCCCGCAGCAGCTCGCCCCGGTGCTCCGGGCTCCGCTGGAACTGCGGGGCCTGGGCGGGGGAGTCGACGACGTGCTCCAGCTCCGTCGCGCCCAGCTCCCGGGCCTTGACGGCGGCCGCGTCGAGCAGCGCGGCAGCGGTCTCCGGAGCGTCCTCCGGCGCCTCGAACAGCACCAGCGCGAGCGGGACCTCGTGCCCCGGCATGGTCCACAGCACCACGCTGCCGGTGAGCCGGCCGTCGCCGTCCTCGGCGACCAGGCACCACTCGGGCCGGGTGCACGCGCTGTCGAGGAGCTGGGCGAGGTACGCGCGGGTGGCGGCGTTGCGCTCGGGGTCGCCGGGGTGCTCGACCAGGGCGGGGAGTTCGTCGGGACGGGCGGGGCGAACAGAAGTCACGGAGAGCCTTGTCGGTTCGGGGACGGTCGGTGCTGCCCCGCGAACGTAACGGCCGATGTGCGGGCGTGCCAGGGGTTTTGGGCTTCAGGGGGTGGTCCGCACCCCGCCGGCGGTGTCGACCTCGTCCGCGATCGGCTCCGACTCGGGCTCGCGCTTCAGGGAGGACATCAGCAGGGTGACGGCCACGCCGACGACCGCCCAGGCCGAGAGGACCAGCATCGAGCTCGTCATGTCGTTGCCCTTGAAGTACGCGATCGAGCGCGCCGCCCAGGTACCGGCGCCCGGTGGCAGGGCGGGGCCGATCGCGTTCCAGAACGGGGGCAGCATCGGCAACGGGAAGGCGCCACCCGCGCTGGGGTTGCCCGCGACCACGATGAGCAGGATCGCCAGGCCGATGCCGACGATCCCGAAGACCGACTGCAGGGCGAGGGTGGCGGCGCCGACGGCGAAGACGACCAGTGTCCCGAGCCCCCACAGGGCGGCGACGCTGCCGGGCAGGGCGCCCAGGATCGGGCCGACGATGACCGCGCCGCCGAGCCCGCCGAGGACCGAGTAGATCGCGAGGACCCCGAGGCGGATGATCGCGCGTTCCCGGTTCGCGGGCCGGGAGCCCGCGCTGATCGCCAGGATCGCGGCGCAGATGTAGCCGCCGACGCACCAGCCGACGACGAGGTAGAAGGCCGAGAGCCCGTCGAAGTCCTCCGACGAGGCGGGGGCCACGTCGACGGTCCGTACGGTGCGCTGCTGGGTCGCCTCCACCCGGGTGAGGATCGTCTCCAGGGCCGAGGAGAGCACGGTGCCGCCGCCGGAGGCCACGAGCAGGGTGTCGGTGCGGCCGGCGGGGTCGACGATCAGCGCGCCGTCGATGTCCCGGTTCAGGATCTGGTTCCGTGCCGTGGCCTCGTCGGCGACCGAGCGGGGGGCGAGCGGGGCGCCGGGGAGCTGGTCCAGCTGTCCGACGAGCTGTGCGGAGACCCGTTGCGGTGCGACGACGCCGAAGGGGACGTCCCGTGGCTTGGGGTGGTGCAGGGCCCCGACGTACGAGGTGATGAACAGCAGCTGGAGGGCGAAGACGCCGATGACGAGGAGGGCGGCTCGGGGGGTGACGGCGCTTTTCAGTTCGTCGACGAGGCTCATGCCCCCACGCTCCGGGGCAGGGGGTGTTTCCGCAGGTGGGATGCGCCCGAATGGTTGACCGGAGGACGACCCGGCGCGCTTATCGTACGGACGTTCGAAATGAGCTAAGGTGAGGAACAAGGGGGTGGGAACGTACGTACGATTTCGATGCGGGAGCCGGGAGGTGCGCCATGCCGGGGTTCACGCATCTGCACACCGCGTCGGGCTACTCCCTGCGCTACGGCGCCTCCCACCCCGAGTGGCTCGCCGCGCGTGCCGCCGAGCGCGGCATGGACGCACTCGCCCTGACCGACCGCGACACCCTCGCGGGCACGATCCGCTTCGCGAAGGCCTGCGCGAAGGCGGGGGTCCGCCCCCTGTTCGGCGTGGACCTCGCCTATGAGGCGACGACGCCCGGGCCGGGACGGCCCGGAGCGGGCGCGGGGCGGGCGCCGTCGTCCGCGTCCGGCGGCCCGCGGGGCGCCGGACGGACCTCCGGCCGTGGTCCGCAGGACATCCGGCGGGTCCCCGTCCGCGGCGGCGCCTTCGTCGACGAGTCCGAGCCCCGCGCCCTCTTCCTCGCCCGCTCCCGTACCGGCTGGGCCTCGCTCTGCGCGATGATCACCGCCGCCCACGCCGGGGGAGGGGAGCGGCCCCTGCTGCCCTGGTCCGCCCTGTGCGACGACGACGTCTTCGTCCTCCTCGGCCCCGACTCCGACGTCGGACAGGCCCTCGCCGCCGGCCGCCCCGACCGTGCCGTCCGGCTGCTCGCGCCCTGGCGCGACCGGTACGGCGACGCGCTGCGCCTCGCGGCCGTCGACCACGGGCGCTCCGGCACCGGGCCCGGCTCCCTGCGGCTCGCCGCCCGTACCGTCGGCTTCGCCGCCGAGCAGGGCGTCCGGCCGGTCCTCAGCAACGCCGTCCGGTACGCCGACCCCGGCCAGGGCCCGGTGGCCGACGTCCTCGACTCCGCCCGCCGCCTCGTCCCCGTCGACCCCCGCAAGGAGCTCGACAGCGGCGCCGCCTGGCTCAAGGGGGCCGACGGCATGCTGGCCGCCGCCGAACGGATCGTCGAGGCCGCCGGCTTCCGCCGGGACACCGCCCACCGGCTCCTCGAACAGACCGCGACGGTCGCCGCCGCCTGCCTGGTCGACCCCGAGGACGACCTCGGCATCGGCTCCGCGCACTTCCCCGAACCCCACCTCGTCGGCGCCGAGCACCGCACCGCCCAGCGCGTCCTCACCTCCCGCGCCGCCGCCGGCATGATCCTCAAGGGGTACGAGAAACGGGGCGCCTACTGGGACCGGATGCACCGCGAGCTGGACGTCATCGCCCACCACCGCTTCGCCCCCTACTTCCTGACGGTCGCCCAGGTCGTCGACGACGTCCGGAAGATGGGCATCCGGGTCGCCGCCCGTGGCTCCGGCGCCGGCTCCCTCGTCAACCACCTCCTCGGCATCGCGCACGCCGACCCGGTCGAGCACGGCCTCCTGATGGAACGCTTCCTTTCCAAGCGCCGCACCGCCCTGCCCGACATCGACATCGACGTGGAGTCCGCCCGTCGGCTGGAGGTCTACCGGGCGATCATCGACCGCTTCGGCACCGCACGCGTCGCCACCGTCTCCATGCCCGAGACCTACCGGGTCCGCCACGCGGTACGGGACGTGGGCGCGGCCCTCTCCATGGATCCGGCCGAGATCGACCGGATCGCGAAGGCCTTCCCGCACATCCGCGCCCGCGACGCCCTCGCCGCCCTCGACGAACTGCCCGAACTGCGCGAACTCGCGGGCGAACGGCAGAGGTTCGGGAGGCTCTGGGAGCTGGTCGAGGCCCTTGACGCGCTGCCGCGCGGCACCGCCATGCACCCCTGCGGGGTCCTGCTCTCGGACGCCTCGCTGCTCGCCCGCACCCCCGTGGTGCCCACCAGCGGCGAGGGGTTCCCCATGTCCCAGTTCGACAAGGAGGACGTGGAGGACCTCGGACTGCTCAAGCTCGACGTCCTCGGGGTCCGCATGCAGTCCGCGATGGCCCACGCCGTCGCCGAGGTCGAGCGGGCCACCGGCACCCGCCCGGACATCGACGCGGTCCCGGAGGGCGACCCCGAGACCTACCGGCTCATCCGCTCCACCGAGACCCTCGGCTGCTTCCAGATCGAGTCGCCGGGCCAGCGCGACCTGGTCGGCCGGCTCCAGCCCGCCACCTTCCACGACCTCGTCGTCGACATCTCGCTCTTCCGGCCGGGCCCGGTCGCCGCCGACATGGTCCGCCCCTTCATCGAGGCCCGGCACGGCCGCGCGCCCGTCCGCTACCCGCACCCC
This sequence comes from Streptomyces sp. NPDC088553, assembly GCF_044752965.1. NCBI lineage: Bacteria > Bacillati > Actinomycetota > Actinomycetes > Kitasatosporales > Streptomycetaceae > Streptomyces > Streptomyces sp. NPDC088553. The sequence continues at coordinate 42,794 of NZ_JBIVMG010000008.1, forward strand.
GACCTGGAGGAGACGCTGCGGGAGACGTACGGCGTGGTCGTCTTCCACGAGCAGATCATCGAGATCGTACGGATCATGACCGGCTGCGGCCGCGACGAGGCCGACCAGGTGCGGCGCGGGCTCTCGGACCCGGAGTCGCAGGGCCGGATCAAGCTCTGGTTCGCCCGGGAGGCCTCGGCGCGCGGATACGCGGACGAGGTCGTGGCCCGCACCTGGGAGATCGTGGCCGCCTTCGGCTCGTACGGCTTCTGCAAGGCGCACGCGGTGGCCTTCGCCGTACCGACGTACCAGTCCGCCTGGCTCAAGGCGCACCACCCGGCCGCCTTCTACGCCGGGCTGCTCACCCATGACCCCGGTATGTACCCCAAGCGGCTGCTGCTCGCGGACGCGCGGCGGCGGGGGGTGCCGGTGCTGCCGCTGGATGTGAACCGTTCGGCGGTCGCTCACCGTATCGAACTGGTGTCTGAATCTGTGGAGCGGTGGGGACTCCGGCTGGGACTCACCGACGTCCACGGCATCAGCGAGGCCGAGGGCGCGCGGATCGAGGCCGGGCAGCCGTACGTCTCCCTCCTCGACTTCTGGGAACGGGCCCGCCCCCGCACCCCCGTCGCCGAACGGCTCGCCCAGGTCGGCGCGCTGGACGCCTTCGGCGCCAACCGCCGCGACCTCCTCCTCCACCTCACCGAACTCCGCCGCATCCAGCGGGGAGCCGCCTCGCACGGTGGTCAACTCCCGCTCGCGCAGGGCGGGAAGACCGCCCCCGTCGGCCTGCCCGACCTCGACGAGACGGAACGCCTCAGCGCCGAGCTCGGCATCCTCGGCATGGACGCCTCCCGCCACCTCATGGGCGACCACCACGCCTTCCTCCGCGAACTCGGCGTCGTCTCCGCCCAGCGCCTCCGCGAGACCCCGCACGGCAGGACCGTCCTCGTCGCGGGCGCCAAGGCCGCCACTCAGACCCCGCCGATCCGCTCCGGCAAGCGCGTCATCTTCACCACCCTCGACGACGGCACCGGCCTGGTCGACCTCGCCTTCTTCGACGACGCCCACGAGCGCTGCGCCCACACCGTCTTCCACTCCTGGCTGCTGCTGGTCCGTGGAGTGGTGCAGCGGCGCGGCCCGCGCAGCGTCAGCGTGGTCGGCGCCGCCGCCTGGAACCTCGCCGAACTCGTCGAACTCCGGGCGTCCGGCGGCCTGGACGCGGTGGGGGAGCGCCTCGCCGAACCCGCCGAGCCGGCGACCCCGGCCGACCCGGCCGCACCCGCCGGAGGCAACGGCGACTCCGGCCGGCGCATCACCATGTCCACCGGTTACGAGATGAACCCCTGGGCCGACCTCAAGCCGGCGGGTGAAGGGACCCCGAGCGGAAGGAAGCTGTGGCACAGCAGCCCGGGCTCGGCGGGCTGAGCCCGCGCGTGTCAGGCGGTCGCCGCCCCGGAGACCGCCGTGTCGACGGACGCGTACGTCACCCCGTGGTCGGCCAGGACCTCCGCGACGACCCCGCCGGTCGTGGTGAGCGCGAGCAGGATGTGCTCGTCGCCGATCTCCCGGTCCTTGCGGGCCAGCGCCACCCGGAGGGACTTCTCCAGGACGGTCTTGGCCTCCCGCGAGAAGGACCGGCGGCCCGACCACCATCCGGAGTCCTTGCGGTCGCCCGCCAGCGCGCCCTCGCCGTGGGTCTCCTCCACCCGCGCCACGATCGCGCCGACATCGATGCCGAGGTCCGCCAGGGCCTCCTCGTCCGCGCGGGAGAGCCCCGCCCGGCGCCGGGCGTCGCTCAGCGCGGCCACCAGGGAGGGCCGGCGCTCCGGCGGGCACAGCGCGCGCAGCGCGCCCGCCGCCCGGGTGCCCTCCCCGTCGAGCAGGGCGAGGAGCAGATGCTCCGGGGTGACGACCGTCGCGCCGCCCCGCTCCGCGTGCTCGACCGCGCCCTTCACCGCGGTGCGCGCGGCCTTCGTGAACCGTTCGAACATCACTGCCTCCCGTACTTCTTGTGGACGGCCTGCCGGCTGACACCCAGTTCGGTCGCGATCTCCTGCCACGACCATCCCTGGTTGCGCGCACTGCGCACCTGGACGGCTTCCAGCTGTTCGAGCAGTCGCCGCAGGGCGGAGACGGCCCGTAGTCCGACCCGTGGGTCGCGGTCGCCCGCCCGTGCGGCGAGATCGGTCGCATCGGTCATGGTGTCAACTTACGTTGACAGAGATCCTCGCGTCAACCCTGGTTGACACTCAAACGACTCGCACAAATATTCGAACATGCTCTACGCTGGGAAAGCGGGAGGGGGCGTTCAGGGACAAACGGGACATGAGACGGAGGGGAGCGACATGATCCTCTGTGTACGGTTCCGGCTCGAACCGCCCGCTTCCGGCACTTCCGGGAGGGCCGGGGCGGAGGCCCTGCTTCCCCCGCTGATCGACCTGCTCGCCGAGTTCACCCCCGTCGTCGAGGCGGCCCCGCCCTGCGAGGCGCTCGCCGACGTGCGGGGTGCGCTGCGCTACTTCGACCGGAGCCCGGCCGAACTCGCCTCGGTGATCCGGGTCAGGGCCCTCGCCCTGTACGGCGTCGACTGCGTCATCGGAGCCGGCCCCAACCCGATGCTGGCCCGGATGGCCGCGAGCGAGGCCCGGCCCGGCGTCACGCTGGTCGTCGACGACCCCGCGGCCTTCCTGCGCGACCGGCCGGTCGTCGCGCTCGACGGCGTCGGCCGCGCCACCGCCCGTACCCTCTGCGGCTACGGACTCGACTCCGTCGGCCGCGTCGCGGACGCGCCGCTCGCCGTGCTCCAGCGTCTCGTCGGCGCGAAGACCGGCCGCGAGCTGTGGGAACGGGCCCGGGGCATCGACCGCACCCCCGTCGTCCCGCACGCGGCCTCCCGGTCGGTCGCGGCCGAACGTTCCTTCCCGCGCGACGAGACCGACCGGACGCGGCAGCGCCGGGCCCTCCTCTCCCTCGCCGAGGAACTGGGCACCCGGCTGCGCACGGAGGGGCAGGTGTGCCGCGCGCTCGCCGTCACCGTGCGGTACGCGGACCGGACCACGACCACCCGGAGCCGTACGCTGCCCGAACCCACCGCCCACTCGGCGGCGCTCACCGCCCTCGCGTACGCCGTCCACGACTCCTTCGGCCTCCAGCGGGCCCGGGTGCGGGGCATCGCCCTGCGTGCCGAGGGGCTCGCGGACGCGGAGGGCGCGGCGCACCAGCTGTCCCTGGACCCGGCGGACGAGAAGGCCCGGCGGATCGAGGCGGTGGCGGACAAGGCACGGGCGAAATTCGGTCCGCGGGCGGTACTGCCGGGATCGCTGGCGGCCTGACTGCCCTTCTACCAGGCGTCTATGACGACACATCACTTTTTACCGACGCGTAACTTCCCAGCCATGGCTACCCGTGCGTAGCTTGGCTGAAGCGCATCCCCACCGCGCATCCCCACTTGTGGTCCGGACCGCAGGGCGTAGCACCCCCACCATCCCCTTGAGCCGCAAGGAGATCGCCCGATGCTGCCCTGGAAACACGCCGTCAGAGCGCTGTCCGTCCTGCTGCTGACCGCCGCCGCCACCCTCGCGCCGACCGCCGCCGCCTCGGCGCAGACCGAGACCGCCACCACCAGTCGGGGCTGGAACGACTACTCCTGCAAGCCCTCCGCCGCGCACCCGCGGCCCGTCGTCCTCGTCCACGGAACCCTCGGGAACTCCGTCGACAACTGGCTCGTCCTCGCGCCGTACCTGGTCAACCGCGGATACTGCGTCTTCTCGCTCGACTACGGCCAGCTGCCGAACGTGCCGTTCTTCCACGGCCTCGGCCCCATCGAGGCCTCCGCCGGACAGCTCGACACCTACGTCGACCGCGTCCTCGCCGCCACCGGCGCCCCCGAGGTGGACATCGTCGGACACTCGCAGGGCGGCATGATGCCGCGCTGGTACCTCAAGTTCCTCGGCGGGGCCGCGAAGGTGAACGCGCTCGTCGGGATCGCCCCCGACAACCACGGCACCACCCTGCTCGGCCTCACCAAGCTCCTGCCGTACTTCCCCGGAGCCGAGGACCTGATCAAGGCCAACACCCCGGGGCTCGCCGACCAGATCGCCGGCTCACCGTTCATCACCAAGCTCAACCAGGGCGGCGACACCGTGCCCGGGGTCCGCTACCACGTCATCGCGACCCAGTACGACGAGGTGGTCACCCCGTACCGCTCGCAGTTCCTGAGCGGCCCGAACGTCACCAACGTCCTGATCCAGGACAAGTGCGCGCTCGACCTGTCCGAGCACGTGGCGATCGGCACGGTGGACCGGGTCACCTTCCACGAGGTGGAGAACGCCCTCGACCCGGCCCACGCGACCCCGACCACCTGCCTCTCGGTGATCGGCTAGTCCCTCTAGCCCTGGGTACGCCGCCGGCGCGTCGACCCGAAGAGCACGGCCGCGCCGACCGCGAGCACGGCGGCGCCACCGACCGCGAGATACGGGGTGGTGGCGTCGCCACCGGTCTCGGCGAGCACCTCACCGGAACCGGAGCCCGAACCGGCGGCGGGAGCGGGCGCGTTGGGCGCGGCGGAGGAAGCCTCGCCGTCAGGGGCGGTCTTCGTCTCGTGCCCCGCCCCGTGACTCGCCTCCTGGCTCGGCTCGGGGGCGGCCGCGGTCTCCTCCGCGCCCGTGGAGGCGTCGGCGTCCCCGTGCCCGCCGTGCTCGACCGAGGACTCGTCCTGACCGTCCTCGATCTGCTCGTCGCTCGGTGCGGAGGCGGTCGGCGCCGGGGCCGTACCGCCGCCGCTGTCCTTCCCGAACACCACGTCCGAGCAGGTGTAGAAGGCCTCGGGGGAGTCGGAGCGCTGCCAGACCGAGTAGATCAGGTGGCGGCCGGACTTGTTCGGCACCGTGCCCTGGAAGACGTAGTCGCCGCTCTCCATCCGCGGGTCGGTCACCGTGGCGAACGGCTTGTCCTCCAGGTCCGACCACTTCAGCGGCTTCGACGGGTCGTACCCGTCCTTCGTCACGTACAGCGCGAACGAACCCCGGTGCGGCGCGGTCCCCTTGTACCGGAAGGTGTGCGCCCCGGAGGTCATCGGACTCGCCGGCCAGTCGGCCCGCGCGAGGTCGAGCCCCCGGTACTTGTCGTTCCCCGCGCTGCACAGCTTGCCGTCCGGGATCAGCTCACGGTGCTTCCCGGCGGCGTTGGCGATGTTCACCGCGTTCCAGTCGTAGAACGCCTGCGTCCCGCTCGCCGCCACGGCCGCCTTGCAGGCCGCCGACTTCGGCGACTCGGGCCCCTCCGCGTAACAGGCCGAGACCCGGCTCACCGGATCGGTCATCGACCCATGCGCGAACGCGGGCGCCGAGGCGACCCCGGAGAGAGCCAGAACCGCGGTGGCGGTGACGGCGGCGGTACGGCGAGAAGTCATGGGGGGACAGCTCCTTCACGAGGGTGAGGTGGGGGGATGCCCAGAAAGCTAGCCGCCCGGATCCCCGAAAAACCCGCCGGAGAGCCGGAGACGACGATCCTTAGGACCGCTTTAAGGAAGCTCTAAGCGGCGGCTGAGGAACCTCCGGCGCCGAAGGCGTCACCCCAACCGCCGGTACCGCCGCTCCGGTCGCCCCGTCCCCCCGTACCGCAGTGTGATCTCCGCCCGGCCCGTCTCCGCGAAGTACTCCAGGTAGCGGCGGGCGCTCACCCGGGACAGGGAGCCGGCTTCCGCGCATTCCGTGGCCGAGAGGCCCTCCGGGTGGGCGCGGAGGACGGAGTCGACCAGGTCGGCCGTGTGGGCGGCGAGGCCCTTCGGGAGTTCCCGGGAGCCGCGGGGGCGGGTGCCGAAGATCTGGTCGACGTCCTCCTGGCGGGCCTCGTCGAGTTCGTCGAGGCGGCTGCGCAGCGAGGCCACGTGGCGGAGCTGCTCGTGCAGCGCCGCCTGGCTGAACGGCTTGATCAGATAGTGCAGCGCCCCCGCCCGCAGCGCCTCGCGGATCGTGCCCACGTCCCGGGCCGCCGTGATGAAGAGCGCGTCCGTGCCCAGGCCCGCCGCGCGCAGCTCCCGCAGCACCTGGATGCCGTCCATGTCCGGCAGGAACACGTCGAGGAGCACCAGGTCGGGCCTGAGCCGCTCGGCCGCGCGCAGCGCCTCGGCGCCGCTGTGCGCGACCCCGGACACCGTGAAGCCCGCCACCGCCGACACATAGCGGCAGTGCAGCTTGGCGACCATGAAGTCGTCGTCCACCACCAGCACGTTCGTCACGACGACCCACGCTAGGTCCCGACCACAACGACCACAACGTCCGTTGATTGCGGAAGAGAGACAGCTTCTTAACGCGCGGGCAACATGTGGGCCACCTCACATCCCCTTTCCCCTACAGCTGAGAGGCGGCACACATGCGGTTGCGCACCCCCTTCGCCCTCCTCGGGGCCGCTCTCCTGGTGCTGCTGGGTCCGCCGTTGCTCAGTCCCGGCAGCGGCTCCGACACCGGCACCCGGATACCCGGCCTGCGTCTCATGGTCCCCAACACTCCCGGCGGCGGTTACGACATCACCGCCCGCACCGCCGCCAAGAACGCCGAGGAGGCGGACCTCACCGGCGACATCGAGGTCTTCAACCTGCCCGGCGCGGGCGGCACCGTCGGCCTCACCCGGCTCGTCGGCGAACGCGGCAACGGCCGGCTCGCCATGTCCATGGGCCTCGGCGTCGTCGGCGCCGTCCACACCAACGAGACCCCCAGAACCCTCGCCGACACCACCCCGATCGCCCGGCTCACCGAGGAGCAGGACATCGTCGTGGTCGGCAAGGACTCCCCGTACAAGACCATCGACGAGCTGCTCACCGCCTGGAGGAAGAACCCCGGCAAGCTGCCCGTCGGCGGCGGCTCCTCGCCCGGCGGCCCCGACCACCTCGCCCCGATGCTGATGGCCCAGGCCGCCGGCATCGCCCCCAAGGACGTCAACTACGTCCCCTTCGACGGCGGCGGCGAGCTCCTCGCCTCCATCCTCGGCGACAAGGTCGCCTTCGGCGTCTCCGGCGTCGGCGAGTACCTCGACCAGATCAAGGCCGGGGAGCTGCGGCTCCTCGCCGTGACCGGCGCGAAGCGCGTCCCAGGACTCGACGCCCCCACCCTCCGCGAGGCCGGTCTCGACACCGAGTTCACCAACTGGCGCGGCATCGTCGCCCCGCCCGGCCTCTCCGACGCCGAGCGCGAGAAGCTCGTCACCCTGGTGACCGAGCTGCACGACTCCCCGCAGTGGCGCGAGTCGCTGAAGACCCACGGCTGGAACGACGCCTTCCTGCCCGGCGAGGAGTTCGGCACCTTCCTCGCCGAGCAGGACCGCCGCGTCGGTTCCGTACTGAAGGAGCTCGGACTGTGAGCACCGAATCCGAGTCCGTCCCGACTGCGAACGACAAGAGCGGCACGAGCGGCGACCTCGCCTCCTGGTGGCGGGAGCGTTCCGAACTCGGCGTCGGCGTCCTGCTGTTCGTCCTCGGCGTGCTCGTCCTCACCGACGCCCTCACCCTCCGGGCCGACCTCGCGGGACGCGGCCCCGTCGGCCCCGCCACCGTCCCCCTCGTCGTCGGCTGCGGACTGCTCGTCGTCGCCGTCCTCCTCTCCGTCGACGTCCTGCGCGGCGGCCGCGGCGAGGCCGAGGCCGGAGAGGACGTCGATCTGACGGAGCCCGCCGACTGGCGCACGGTCCTGCTCCTCGCCGGTGTCTTCCTCGCCTTCGCCGTCCTCATCGGCCCCGTCGGCTTCCCCGTCGCCGGAGCGCTCCTCTTCTGGGGCGCGGCGTACGCCCTCGGCAGCCGCCACTTCCACCGCGACCCGCTGATCGCGGCCGCCCTCTCGCTCCTGACCTACGCCGTCTTCGACAAGCTGCTCGGCGTCCCGCTGCCCGGCGGTCCGCTGATGGGAGTGATCTGACCCATGGATTCCCTGAACTCCCTCATCGACGGCTTCGGCACCGCCCTCACCCCGATGAACCTGCTGTGGGCCGCCATCGGCGTGCTCCTCGGCACCGCCATCGGCGTCCTGCCCGGCATCGGCCCCGCCATGGCCGTGGCCCTGCTGCTCCCGGTGACGTACGGCCTCGAACCGACCGGCGCGTTCATCATGTTCGCCGGCATCTACTACGGCGCGATGTTCGGCGGCTCCACCACCTCGATCCTCCTCAACACCCCCGGGGAGAGCGCGGCCGTCGTCGCCGCCATCGAGGGCAATCCGATGGCCAAGGCGGGCCGGGGCGCGCAGGCGCTCGCCGCGGCCGCCATCGGCCACTTCGCCGGCGGCATGATCGGCACGATCCTGCTCGTCGTCCTCGCCCCGGCGGTCGCCGCGCTCGCCGTCGACATCGGCGCCCCCGACTACCTCGCCCTGATGGTCCTCGCCTTCATCGCGGTGACCTCGGTCCTCGGCTCCTCCCGCATCCGCGGTCTCGCCTCCCTCCTCATCGGCCTCACGATCGGTCTGGTCGGACTCGACCAGATGACCGGGCAGCAGCGCCTCACCTTCGGTTCGCTCCAGCTCGCCGACGGCGTCGACGTCGTCATCGTCGCGGTCGGCCTCTTCGCCATCGGCGAGGCCCTCTGGGTCGCGGCGCACCTGCGCCGCACGGCGGGGGAGGCCATCCCGGTCGGCCGCCCCTGGCTGGGCGGGGACGATGTGAGGCGCACCTGGAAGTCCTGGCTGCGCGGCCCCCTCATCGGCTTCCCGTTCGGCGCGATCCCGGCCGGCGGCGCGGAGATCCCGACCTTCCTGTCGTACGTGACGGAGAAGCGGCTCTCGAAGCACCAGGAGCAGTTCGGCAAGGGCGCCATCGAGGGCGTGGCCGGACCCGAGTCGGCGGCCTCGGCCTCGGCGGCCGGGACGCTCGTCTCGATGCTGACCCTCGGACTGCCGACGACGGCCGTCGCCGCCGTGATGCTGGCCGCGTTCCAGCAGTACGGCATCCAGCCCGGCCCGCTGCTCTTCGAGCGGGAGCCCGACCTGGTGTGGGGGCTCATCGCCTCGCTGTTCGTCGGCATGGTGCTGCTGCTCGCGCTCAATCTGCCGCTCGCCCCCGTCTGGGCCAAGCTGCTGCGCATCCCGCGCCCGTACCTCTACGCCGGCATCCTCTTCTTCGCCGCCGTCGGCGCGTACGCGGTGGGCGGCGAGGCCCTCGACCTGGTCATCCTGCTGGTCATCGGCCTGATCGGACTCGGCATGCGGAGGTACGGCCTCCCGGTCCTGCCGGCCGTCATCGGGGTCATCCTCGGCCCGGCCGCCGAACAGCAGCTGCGCCGCGCCCTGCAGATCAGCGACGGTTCGGTGACCGGTCTGGTGAACACGCCGTTCTCGATCACCGTGTACGCGGTCGTCGTCCTCCTGCTCACCTGGCCGCTGCTGAGGAAGGTGGTGGTCCGGCGTCGTAACGTGGCGGCATGACAGAGGACATGCGTCTCGCGGTGAGCACCGACGTGCCGAGGGTGAAGGCCGTGACCGACGCGGCCTATCACCACTACATCGACCGCATCGGTCTCGTACCGGCCCCGATGGAGGCGGACCACGCGGCGGACGTGGCCGCCGGGAGGGTGTTCGTCGCCGGTGACCCGGTGGTCGGCCTGGTGGTCCTCAGGACCGAGGCCGACCACCTCTATCTCGACAACATCGCCGTCCACCCCGACGCCCAGGGCACCGGCCTGGGCCGGCGGCTGCTCGGCTTCGTGGAGTCCCGGGCGCGCGAGCTCGGGCTTCCGGAGGTCAGGCTGCTGACCGACGCGATGATGTGGGAGAACCAGAAGCTCTACGAGCGGTACGGCTACGAGGTCGTCGAGCGGCGCGTGGACGGACCGTACGACCGTATTCACTACCGAAAGTTGCTCAACTCGCCCCCAATAGGGTGAGTTTCGGCCAACTGGAGGCCGGATCCGGTATCCCTGGCGGGCAGTACCTTCCCCCCACCCCGAAGGGACCCACGCTCATGCGCGTCCGACTCGTCCTCGCCGCAGGCGTCCTGCTCGCCTCCGCCGCCGTCGCCCCTCTCGCCCACGCGGGAGGGGCCGACGGCCTCTCCGCCGGGCCCGCCCTCGACGGCCCCCTCCTGAACAACCCGGTCCTGAACAACCCCGTCCTGAACGGTCAGGCGCCCGGCAACCGCGCGGCCGACGACCTCTCCGTCTACGGCTACGGAACCGTCGGCGACGACAGCACGGTGACGCTCTCCGGCATGTACCGCTGCCTGGACGACAGCGCCGGCCCCGTCTTCGTCAGCTCCACCCTCGTCCAGGGGAACCGTTCCGCCGGGATCGGCGGCACCCAGGCCGTCTGCGACGGACACCTCCACGAGTGGGTCAACACCTCCGTCGTGAAGGACCCCGCCTACCGGCCGGGCGCCGCCAGGGTGCGCGCCACCCTGATGCAGCTCACGGCCGGCGAGACGGGCCTGCCGACGCCCGGCTTCCTCGCCGCCGAGGACGCGGCCGTCGAACTCCGCTGACGACGCGCGGACGCGCGGACCTGCGGACGCGCGGACCTGCGGACGCGCGGACGTCCGGCCGCCGCGCCGCACCTCCGCGCTAGCGCAGCAGCTCGATCAGGCCCTCGCGCCCCAGGACCTCCAGCTCGTCGAGGGCGACCACGGCGCACGCCGCCGCCTCCGGATCGGAGGCGGTGAGCCCGCTCGCCGCGAATTCGTCCTCGTCGAGCCGCAGCACCTCGCTGCCGTCCGCCGACACCCACAGGTCCAGGTCCAGGTCCTCGATCACCACCCCGGAGCCGTCGATCACGGCCGGCCGGGTGATGTCGCAGTACCAGCCCTTGAGCGCGCCGTCGGCGGACCACACCTCCTTGACCGTGAACCAGCGGTCGCGCCAGTAGTGCTCCACGAAGACGTCGCCCGGCTCGAACCGCACGAAACCGAAGTCCCGTACCCCCTCGGCCGCCCACGGGGCACGCACCGAGAGCCGGGCACCGTCCTCCGTGAGCACCTCCGCCGGGTAGCGGATCTTCGTCCGGCCCGCCTTCGTCAGGGTGACCTCAACCGATCGTCCGGACATGCCGTACCTCCCGCGCTCCGACCTCGTAACCGAACCACTTGTTGATCGCCAGCATCGGCTCGTTCCCGGTGTCGTTCCCGGTGAACGCCTCCGTGCAGCCCGCGGCGCGGGCCCGGTGCAGCGACGTGTTCTTGGCGAGCTTCGCGAGCCCGCGGCCCCGGAAGCCGGGACCGGTGCCCGTCATTCCCGAGTTGTACCGGCCGAGACCGTCCGTCTGCGCCGCGCTGAACGCCGCCGGTACGCCGTCCACCACCGCGACCGTCGTCAGCGCCCGGTCGAAGAGCGGGTGCTCCCAGAGGGTCGCCAGCCAGTGCGCGTAGTCGTCGAGCTCCGCGCTCACGTCGCCCGGCTCGTCGGCCGTCGTCAGCGCGTCCAGCTCGAACAGCGGCCGGGGGTCGGCCGCGAAGTCCTCGGCCGTCAGCAGCTCGACACCGGCCGGCGGAGCCTGGAGCGGCGGCAGTTCGGCGGTGGTGAGGTCGAGCCGGAGGAAGTACGCGGAACGGCTGGGGGAGTACCCCCGCCGCTGGGCCCAGGCGAGGTTCTCCGGCGCGTCCAGGACCCAGCTGTACAGGGTCCGCGCGCCCCGCTCGGCCAGGTGCTCCTCGGCGGCGCGCAACAGCAGCGTCCCCGCGCCTTGCCCCAGGTACGCGGGGTCCACGTACACGTTCGCGTAGCCGATCCCGGGCTCCGCCGCGTCGTACGCGATGCCGACCTGGGCGGTTCCGACGATCCGGCCGGACTCGGTCACGGCGACGAGCGGGCGGTAGTGGCTGTCGGGATGTGCGTGCGCCCAGTCGAAGACGAGTTGCTCGGCGGTGGAGAGCATGTAGGGGAGGGCCGCCCGGCGCACCTGGGCGAAACCCGCGGCGTCCTCGGCGTGTACATCACGGACGATCACAGTCATGGGGTCGCACGCTACGGGCACGGGTCGCACCGCCGCCTCCCATTTTCCGGTGGGGTGGGGGCAGAATCGGCGGGGTGACACTCACCATCGCCGTGGACCACGGATCCACCACCGCTCCGTACGAACAACTGCGTGCCCAGATCTCGGAGCGGGCCCGGTCGGGCAGACTGCCGGTCGGATACAAGCTGCCGACGGTACGAGGACTCGCGGAGCAGCTGGGCCTCGCCGCGAACACGGTCGCCAAGGCGTACAAGGCGCTGGAGGCGGACGGGGTGATCGAGACGCGCGGGCGTCACGGCACCTTCGTCGCCGCCGCGGGCGACGCGGCCACCCGCCGGGCCGCCACCGCCGCCGCCCAGTACGCGGAGGAGGCCCGGCGGCTCGGTCTGAGCCGCGAGGCGGCGGAGGCCGCGATGAACGAGGCCCTGCGCGCGGCCTACGACAGCTGACCCCGACGCGAGGGACTACAGGTACATCCCCGCCCCCGCCGTGCGGGGTTCCGGGAGTTCCGCCGGGGGCGTGCCGCGCCGCAGGGCGAACAGCTCCGCCAGCGTCGCGCCCTCGCGCGGCACGTCGTCCGCGCGCCCGAGCCACTCCACGGACTCGGCCCGGCTCAGCGGGCCCACCTCGATGCGGGCCAGGCAGCGGCCCGGCCGGACCACGGCCGGGTGGAGCCGCTCCAGGTCCTCGTTGGTGGTGACGCCGACGAGGACGTTGCGCCCCTGGCCGAGCAGACCGTCCGTCAGGTTGAGCAGCCGCGACAGGGCCTGCCCCGCCGTGTGCTTCGCCTCGCCCCGGATCAGCTCGTCGCAGTCCTCCAGGAGCAGCAGCCGCCAGCGCCCCTTCGCCGTGCCCTCGTCCTCCCCGATGGCGATGTCCATCAGATAGCCGACGTCGTTGAAGAGCCGCTCCGGATCGAGGACGCAGTCCACCTGGCACCAGTCCCGCCAGGACCGGGCCAGGGTGCGCAGCGCGGACGTCTTGCCCGTGCCGGGCGGGCCGTGCAGCAGCAGGAGGCGGCCCGAGATCGACTCGGGTGTCACCCTCATCAGCCGGTCCATCGACTCGGCCACCGGCGCCGAGTAGTTGGGCCGGACCTCGTCCCAGGTCCCGGCGCTGATCTGCCGGGTCGTCCGGTGCGGGCCGCGGCGCGGGGACACGTACCAGAACCCCATCGTCACGTTCTCCGGCTGGGGTTCCGGCTCGTCCTTCGCCCCGTCGGTCGCCTCCTTCAGGACCCGCTCGGCGAGGTCGGCGTCGGTGGCCGTGACGGTGACGTCGGCACCCCGGTTCCAGCGGGAGATCAGCAGCGTCCATCCCTCGCCCTCGGCGAGCACGGCGCTGCGGTCGTCGTCCTTCGCGGCCCGCAGCACGGTGGCGCCGACGGGGAGGAGGGTCGCCTCGGGCCTGACCCGGTCCACGGTGGTGCTGTGCGCGTGCGGCTGTTCCCCGGTCGCGAAGCGGCCGAGGAACAGCGCGTCCACGACGTCGGCGGGCGAGTCGCTGTCGTCGAGGGTGAGCCGGATCGGCAGCGACCGCTGCGGTTCGGACGGTACCGGTGGGGTGTCAGCCATGGGCCCATGATCGGGCAACCGGGCATTCCGTGCACCGGGTTTTGAACGGGACGATTCCGCGGACGTCCGGCTCCCGGAGCCGGACCTGGGGCTCAGATCCAGTGACCCCGCGCCGCGCCCCGGGCGCGCCGCGCGAGCGCGTACCCCTTCGTCATGACGCGGTCAGCGGCGAAGGTACGGGCGATCGCCCGCCCCTCCACGAGCCGCGTGAACTCCTCGACGCCGGTGGACCGGCGCACGGTCACCCGCTCCAGGGCGTACGGCCCCTGGCGGCGTCTGGCCAGCGCGTTGCCGACGGCGAGCGCCTGGGTGAAGCCGGCCTCCCGGACCGTACGGCGGACCCGGCGGCTGGAGTATCCGTACGGGTACGCGAAGGAGACCGGCGCCGTCCCCAGCTCCTCGCCGACGATCTCCCGGCAGCGCAGCGTCTCGAACCGGAGCCGCTCCGCGTCGAGTTGGTCCAGCTGGGGGTGGGTGTGGCTGTGCCCGCCGATCTCCGTGCCGGCGTCGGCGAGTTCCCGCACCTGCGCCCAGTCGAGCATGGTGTCGAGCGCGCCGCCCGTGTCGTGCGGGCCGCGCAGCCAGCCGGTGGAGACGAAGACGGTGCTCGCGAAGGAGTGCTTGGCGAGCACGGGGAGGGCGTGCCGGTGGACGCCCTCGTACCCGTCGTCGAAGGTGACGAGGAGCGGCCGCGCGGGCAGCGGGCCGCCGGTGCGCCAGGCGGCGGCGAGCGCGGCGGTGGTCAGCGGGGTGAAGCCCCGCTCGGCGACCACGTCCATCTGCGTCGCGAAGGCCTCGGGGGTGACGGAGAGCCCGAGGGTCGCGGGAGCGGGGGCGGGGTCGACGGCGTGGTACATGAGGATGGGGACGGGCACGGCGGCGCTGGTGCCGGCGGTGTCGGCGGTGCTGTCCGTCACCGGACACCTCCCTCGGAGGCCACGGCGTCGTGGCGCTCGATCGGACCCCAGGAGAACGTCGTTCCGCTCCGCCGGGCCCGCAGCGTCCCCAGCGCGTAGCCGCCGGCCGCGACCGTCACCCCGGTGACGATCGCCCCGGCGCGGCCCGCGCCGCCGGAGCGCCCGCGCAGTGCGTCGCGCATGCCGCGCAGGACGCCGGCGGGCAACACCCGTGTCGTGTAGCGCCGTTCGGACTCCAGGCCCTTCTGCGCGCCGACGCTGCGGGCGACGAGCGCCTTCGAGAGTCCCTCGGCGTAGACCCGGGTGCGGAAGTAGCCGAAGCGCTCGCGGACGGCGGGCACCTTGTGGTGGATGACGGCCCGGTCGTCGATGAGGATGATCGCCTCGGGCAGTGCCTTGGAGAGCCGGATGCACAGCTCGGTCTCCTCGCCGCCGAGGGGCCGCCGGTCGCCGTCCCGCCCGATGCCGGTGGCGAATCCGCCGGCCGCGTCGAAGGCCGTACGGCGGAAGGAGGCGTTGCCGCCGAGCACGTTGCGCACCGGGACGCGGCCCGGGGGCAGGCCCAGGTACGTACAGCCGACGACCCAGTCGAACTCCTCGGGGAACCAGGCCGGGCGGCGGCCGGAGGCCCAGGAGGGCAGCGTCCGGCCGCCGACGGCCATGACGCGCGGGTCGTCGTAGGCCGCCGAGAAGTGGTGGAGCCAATCCCGCTCGGCGACGGCGTCGTCGTCGAGGAAGGCCACGAACTCGCCGCGGGCGGCGGCGATTCCGGTGTTGCGGCCGGCGGAGAGGCCGCGGGGGCCCGCGTTGGCGAGCACCCGCACCTCCTCGGTCAGCCGCTGTTCCGCGTACTCCTCGGTCAGCCGGGAGAGGAGCCGCTCGTTGTGGTCGACCACGAGCAGGGTCTCCAGGGCGGGCAGTGACTGCTTCCGTACGGAGTCGACGGCGGCGAGGATGTCCTCCCACCGCTCTTCCGTGTAGACGCAGATCACCACCGAGAAGCCGTGCGGGGACGTGCGGTCGTTCAAGACGCCTCTCCCCGGGGGACGTTGACCGAGAACGGGGCCGGCCGACGGCGGGCGGCCTTGCTGACGGCCTTCTCCTTGAGGATGACCTTCAGGACCCGGATGCCGTCGCGCACGGCGTTGAGGTTGCTGACGCCGTGGATGCGGTTGTATTCGTGGCTCGGGACTTCCTGCACCTTGAGGCCGGCCGTGACGACCCTGATGTTGATGAGGGTCTCGATCTCGAAGCCGGTGCAGTCGAGGGTGATCTTGTCGAGGCAGTGCCGCCAGAAGGCGTTGTAGCCGTAGCAGAGGTCGGTGTACCGGGCGCCGAACTTGCGGTTGACGAGCGAGCAGAGGGCCCAGTTGCCCAGTCTGCGAATGGTCGTCATGTCGTCCGTGCCGCCGCCGTTGGCGAAACGGGAGCCCTTCGCGAAATCGGCACCGCCGACGAGGGCGGAGACGTACGAGACGATCTCCTGGCCGTCCGCCGAGCCGTCCGCGTCGACCATCACGATGATGTCGCCGGTGCAGGCCGCGAAGCCGCTGATCAGCGCGTCGCCCTTGCCCTTGCCGACCTGCTTGACCACCTTGACGTCCGGCCGCAGTTCACGGGCGACGTCCACCGTGTTGTCCGTGGAATTTCCGTCGACGAGGACGACTTCGTGAATCCATTCCGGCAGTGTCTTGAACACGTACGGAAGATTTTCGGCTTCGTTCATCGCGGGAATGACAACGCTCACCGGCGGAGTGATCGCCAGATGTGAGGTGATCGCCCGGTACTGGGCGGCTATTCGACTCGGCTCGGTCAATTCTTGGCCCGAGACGGATGGGCGCAGGAACGAGCTCATGGGTCTGGTTTCCCTCTCGTCCGGTGGGCCGCCCACCCCTTGGGCGGCCCGATGGTGTGTCCGGTTCGAAAGGGGGGTTCTCGCCATCCCGCACAGAACGATCACCTTGCGGGATCGGCGAGTTGGCATGTCTGGCCGCGCGGTACCCGCGACTCGGCGTCGCACGTTCGAACACCGAGCACGGCACCCCCCTACCGCGCCCCGCCCCGGGACCATCAGCGACGCTAGAGCCCTCCCCTGAGCCGCTTTGCGTGATGGATCGGTGCGGGTGAGATGTACGACGGTATTGATGAATGGGACTGTATGGCAAGTCCCTGATCTGTGGCCCGCTTTTCCGTAGTTTGGCGAAGCTTCGACGGTCAGATGCGCAACCGTCCCGATCGGATTCGGTCAATCCGTTTGCATGCAGAGAACAGTGATGCGGGATCAGGCTTCTGTGCTTTGTTGTGCGAATGTGTCGTGTTCCCGTTCGACCGTTCAGCGGGACCGGAGCTTCCGCTTCCTGTTCTCTTCCGATCGCCCGCCGACCGCCTGTCGTTCATGGCTGGAACTCGACGGTCGCCGGCGGAGGCTCGGCTGACGTTCGTCCCCAGTTTTGACATGAACACTTCCGGTGCGGCGGATCCGATGCTACTACCTGGTAGCGCAGAGATCCTGCTAAAGGGAGGTTCCATGAGACTGTCCCGCTTTGCCGCCGTTTCGTCCTCGCTCCTGCTCGGTGCCGTCCTCGCCCTCACCGGGGCGGGCGCCGCCCAGGCCGCCGAGACCGCCGCACTCGACTATGTGGCCCTTGGTGACTCGTACTCCTCCGGCGTCGGCTCGGGGAGTTACGACAGCGCCAGCGGCGACTGCAAGCGCTCCACGAAGGCGTATCCGGTGCTGTGGAAGAACGCGAACGCCCCCTCCTCCTTCGCGTTCACCGCCTGCTCGGGCGCCCGAACGGGTGATGTGACCGCGAATCAGCTCGGTCCGCTCTCGGCCGCCACCGACCTGGTCTCCGTCACGATCGGGGGAAATGACGCCGGTTTCGCCGACGTCATGACGACCTGTGTGCTGCAGTCCGAAGCCACCTGCATCAGCCGAGTGAATCAGGCCAAGAGCTACGTCGACACGACGCTGCCCGGCAAGCTCGACTCCGTCTACACGGCGATCAGGAACAAGGCACCCGCCGCCCACGTGGTCGTCCTCGGCTACCCGCGCTTCTACCAGCTGGGCGGCAGCTGTATCGCCGGCCTCAGCGAGAACGAGCGCAGCGCCATCAACGGAGCCTCCGACTACCTCAACGCCGCCGTGGCCAAGCGCGCCGCCGACCACGGCTACACCTTCTCCAGCGTCGTGCCGTCCTTCACCGGGCACGAGATCTGCTCCAGCTCCTCCTGGCTGCACAGCGTCAACTGGCTCAACATCGGGGAGTCCTACCACCCGACGGCCGCCGGTCAGTCCGGCGGATACCTGCCCAGCTTCAGGAACGTGGTGTAACCGGACCGCCGCCCGCGCCGTCCGTGGCGCCGGGGCCGGCCGGGGCGGTGCTCGTGACACCGTCCGGCCCGGGCCCGGCGCCACGCTCGTCGTCACGGACCAGGTGGTACACCAGGGCTCCCGCGATGAGCAGCGCGCCGATCAGTCCGGCGAGCAGGACATGGGCGCGACGCGGCGACTTCGGCCCGCGGGGTTCCGGCCCCGGACCCCCGGACGCCGCGGAGACGGTGGCGTGCGGGCTCCCGGTCCGCCCACCCGGCTCGCCCTCCGTGGCAGCGGCGGACGCTCCGGCGGACGGTCCCCCCGGGGCTCGGCCCGGTTCGACCCGGCTCGACTCCCCCCGGGCGGGCCGCGCCCCGCCCGCCGCCACCCGCCGCAGCTCCCGCTCGACCTGGTCCGCCGTCAGGGGGTGCTCAGGGTCCTCGTCCGACAGCCCCTCGACGAGAGCACGGAGCTCCCCGGCCCGGTCGTCCTTCGCGGGCAGCGGCGACGGTCGTGCCGACACCGTCTCGTCGACGAGCCTTCCCAGGGCGCGCAGCTCCGCCGCCGGCCCCGGATCGTCCTCCGGAGCCGTACCGAAGCCGGTCATGACGATCCGTCCGTCGTTGGCGAGGAGGACGTGCCCCGGATCCACTTCCCGGTGCGGGACGCCCGCCTCCCGCGCCGCCCGCAGTCCGGCCAGGACCTCCGCCCCGACGCGGGCGGCCTCGCGCGGCGGCAGCGGCCCGGCCGCCTCAAGGGTCTCGGCGAGGCTGAGGCCCCGGACGAGCTCCATGGCGACCCAGGGCCGGCCGTCCTCCGTGGCGACGCCGAGGACCCGTACGACCGCGGGATGGGAGATCCGGGCGGCGGCCCGCGCCTCGCGCTCGCGCCGCGCGTACAGAAGGGGCACCTCGTCCGCCGGAAGCCCGTCCGGGGCCCGGAGCTCCTTGAGGGCCACCTCGTGGCGGTCCGTCTCGTCGAGGGCGCGCCAGACGGTGCCCGTCGCCCCTTCGGCGAGCACGTCCAGAAGCCGGTAACGACCCGCGATCACCGTCATGGATCCACGGTAGCCGAGGGGTGTCCTCCCGGCCCCGGTCCGGCCCGGGTCCGTCGCCGGCGCGGTGCCAGGACCGCGCGCCGCGCGACTGGAACGATCTTGGTGGTGGAGATCACACCGGTCCGGGTGCGCGGGCACGCGGGTCCGGAGGGCAGGATGGTTCGTGACGGTTCGGCAGGTGTTCGAATCCTGTCCAACTCGCCCTGGAATCAGACGGATTCGGACGGTGACCGTCAACCCCCGTACGAGTGCCGTGGATCCCGTCGCCGGGATACACGGGTGTCACCGCGGGGCGATAGGGTTAACCTGCCCTGGGTCGGGTGCCCTTGTACGGGTGGGGAGTGACATGGAACAGATAGCAATGCGCAGCAGGCCGCGAGTGCCTGCCATCACCTGCGGGAGCAGCGCGACGAGTTCGCGGCTCGACCGTCATCTCGCGGTGCTCGGCGGTCCCGCCGTGCCCCAGCGAGAGGTGGCCGAGGCGACGCTGCTGATGCGTGAACTGACGTCGCGTACGCCCGAGGTTCCGGTGCACGGTCACCGCAGCCGCAGCGCGCGGGTCTCGCTCTTCGCCCCGCTCCGCCGCCTGCGCCGCTCCCTCTTCGGAACGCGCCACTAGGAGCCGGGCGCACCGGGCCGAGCGACCCCGAGGTTCCCGCCCGCTTCCGCCCGGTGGCCCGTACGACTCCGACCGCATGACTGCGACATCGCCGGACGTGTCCCCGCCCGTCCGGCGATCAGTCGTGCCCGGCCACGGGCCCGAGCGCGTGAGTGGCGCCCGCACCTGTGAGTGACGCCCGTCCCCGAGCGTGAGGCCCATCCCCGTGCGCGGCCCGGCCCCCGTGAGCGGTGCCGGGCCCGTACGGTCTCAGGCGATCACCCCCGCACCCCGCAGCTCCTTCACCTCCGCCTCGGGCACCCCGAGCTCCCCGAGGACCTCGTCCGTGTCCTGCCCGAGGGCCGGGATCCGGTCCATCCGCGGCTCGGGCGCGTCCGGGAACACGATCGGCGGCAGCAGCGAACGCAGCGGCCCGGCCTGCGACTCGACCTCCCGCCAGCGGTCACGGGCGGTCAGCTGGGGATGGTCCGCGAGCTCCGCGACCGAGTTGAGCCGGGCGCAGGCGATGCCCGCCGCGTCGAGCCTGGCCAGCGCCTCGGGCGCCGTCAGCGGGGCCAGCGCCGCCGCGACCACCGCGTCCGTCGCCGCCCGCCCGGCCACCCGCGCCGTGTTCGTCGCGAAGTCCGGGGCGTCGGCGAGGTCGGGCCGGCCGAGGACCTGTCCGGCGAGCCGCCGCCACTCCCGGTCGTTCTGCACGGAGAGCAGCACCAGGCCGCCGTCCGCCGTCGGATAGGCGTCGTACGGAGCGATCACCGCGTGCGCGAGCCCCGTTCGCGCCGGGGGCGTACCCCCATGCATGCCGTAATGCAACGGGTGCCCCATCCACTCGGCGAGCGAGTCGAGCAGGGAGACCTCCACCGGGCCGCCCCGGCCGGTCGTGCCACGCCGTACGAGCGCGGCGAGGACGCCGGAGAAGGCGTACATCCCGGCGGCGATGTCCGCCGCCGGGATCCCGGACTTGACCGGCCGCTCCGGCGTCCCGGTCACCGACACCAGACCCGCCTCGCACTGGACGAGCATGTCGTACGCCCGCTTGTGCGCGTACGGTCCCTCCGCCCCGTACCCCGAGACGTCCACCGCGATCAGCCGGGGGTGCGCGGCGCACAGCGCGGCGGCGTCGAGACCGAGCCGGGCCGCCGCTCCCTGGGCGAGGTTCTGCACGAAGACGTCCGCGCCGGCCACCAGCCGCCGTACGAGGGCGAGACCGCGCGGGTCCTTGAGGTCGACCGCCACGGACTCCTTGCCGCGGTTGCACCACACGAAGTGGGAGGCGAGGCCCCGCGCGGCCGTGTCGTACCCCCGGGCGAAGTCCCCGCCGTCGGGGCGCTCGATCTTGACGACGCGGGCGCCGAGGTCGGCGAGCTGCCGGGTGGCGAAGGGGGCGGCGACGGCCTGCTCGACGGCGACGACCGTGATGCCTTCGAGGGGGAGTGGCTGAGTGCTCATGAAAGCCCTGCCTACCCTGCGGGGCCGGTCCTTGTCACCAGGGGACATGTCACCCCCGGTGGGGGACGGGGAGCGTCAGCCCCGGGTGTGGCGGCGGACCGCGAGCGGGGCGAAGAGAGCGATCAGGCCGAGAGACCAGAGCAGCGCCCCGGCGACCGGGTGGGCCACCGGCCAGGCCGCGTCCGCCGGGATGGGCGCGTTGCCGAAGAGGACCCGCACCGCCGTCGTGACCGCCGAGATCGGGTTCCACTCGGCGACCGTCCGCAGCCGGCCCGGCAGGTTGTCGGTCGGGATGTACGCGTTGGAGAGCAGCGGCAGCATGAAGGTGGCGCTGCCGAGCTGGCCCGCCGCCTCCTCGCTCTTCGAGGCGAGGCCGAGCAGGATGCCGACCCAGGTCGTCGCGAAGCGGAAGAGCAGCAGCAGACCGAAGGCGCCCAGGGCCTCCGGCGCCGTCCCCTCGATCCGCCAGCCCATCGCGAGCCCGACCAGGAGGAGCGGCACGGTGCCGACGGCGCTGGTCACGAGGTCGGCGAGGGCCTGCCCGAGCGGGACGGCGGACCGGCTCACGGGCATGGTCCGGAAGCGGTCCATGACGCCTCGGTGGGCGTCCTGGGCGGCCTGGAACATGCCGGTCATCAGGCCTCCGGCCGCCGTCGCGACGAGCAGGCCCGGCACCAGGTGGGAGCGGTACTCGGCGCCCGGCATGGCGAGCGCGCTGCCGAACACGTACCCGAAGAACAGCAGGAACACGATCGGCATCGTCTGGGTCATCACGGTGATCGCCGGCGCGTGCCGGATGCGGAGGAGGTGGCGGCCGAGGACGGCCGCTCCGTCGTGGACGAGAGCGGTGCTCACCGGGCGGGTTCCCTGCTCCTGGACGAGAGCGGTGCTCATGCGACGAGGTCCTTCCGGTCGGTGAGGCGCAGGAACACCTCGTCGAGGGTGGGCGGGCGCAGTGAGGCGTCGACGACGAGGACCCCGGCCGCGTCGACCTCGCGCACGATCCGGGGGAGGGTGAGCGTGCCGTCCGTGCTCACCGAGCCGACCGTGCGGCGCCCGGCGTCCAGGACCGGGGCCGAGCCGGTCAGCCGGTCGAGGACGGCCGCGGCCGCTTCGAGGGCGGAGGGGTCGGCGACGACGATCTCGGCGTAGCTGCCGACGAGGGCCTTGAGTTCGGCCGGGGTGCCGCGCTCGGCCACGCGGCCCTCGTCGATCAGGACGATGTCGTCGGCGAGCTGGTCGGCCTCCTCCAGGTACTGCGTGGTCAGCAGCACCGTGGTGCCCCGGGACGCCAACCCCCGTACGGCGTCCCAGATCCCGTTGCGGCTGTGCGGGTCGAGCCCGGTCGTCGGTTCGTCGAGGAAGAGGACCCGCGGCGGTACGAGCAGGCTCGCGGCCAGGTCGAGCCGGCGCCGCATGCCGCCGGAGTAGGTGCGGGCGGGGCGCCCGGCGGCCGCCGTGAGGCCGAACTGCTCCAGGAGCTCGTCGGCGCGGGCGCGCGGGGCGCGCAGCAGCCGGGCGAAGAGCCGCAGGTTCTGGGCGCCTGTCAGGTCCCCGTCGACGGAGGCGTACTGCCCGGTGACCGCGATCCGCTTCCGTACCCCCGCCGGGTCGCGCACCACGTCGTGGCCGGCCACCAGCGCGCTGCCCGCGTCGGGCTTCACCAGGGTCGTCAGGACCCGGACGGCGGTGGTCTTGCCGGCCCCGTTGGGGCCGAGGACGCCGCAGACCGAGCCCTCGGGGACGGCGAGGTCGAGGCCGCGGAGGGCGTGGACATCGCCGTACCGCTTCTGAAGGCCCTCACTAAGTACAGCGTACGTAGTCGTCATGGCGCGACCATACCGCACTACGTACGGCGTACGTAACTACGATGGGAGCGAGGTGATGATCCATGGCGGGCCGAGCGGCCGAACCGGAAGTGATCTGGGCGCGGCCCGAACGCGCGGGCCGCGGCCCGAAACCGGCGTACAGCCGCCGGGACATCGTGGACGCCGCCGTGCGCGTCGCCGACACGGACGGCATCGACGCGGTCTCCATGCGGCGGATCGCCGCCGAGATCGGCTGCGGCACCATGTCGCTCTACAACTACGTCCCCCGCAAGGAGGACCTGTACGAGCTGATGGTCGACGCCGTCAGCGGCGAGTACGTGCTCCCCGAGGAGCCCAGCGGCGACTGGCGCGCCGACATGACCGGGATCGCGTACCAGAGCCGCGCGATCATGTACCGCCACCCCTGGCTGGCCCGGGTGATGACCACCGCCTACGGATTCAGCCCCAACGCCCTGCGCTTCCTGGAGTGGTGCCTCGGCTGCCTCGCCCCGCTCGACGTCCCCCCGGGGCAGAAGATGCAGCTGATCGCCATGGTCAACGGCACGGTGATGGCGACCGTCGCCAACGAACAGGCCATCGCCGAACGGGCCCGCGGCCTTCCCTGGTCCGAGGAGGAGGAGCAGGCGGTCCGCGGTGCCTACCTCATGGGGCAGGTGGCGAGCGGGAAGTACCCGCACCTCGCCGGACTGCTCGCCGAGGCCCCCGCCGCTCCCGTCGACCCGGACGAGATCTTCGCCCTGACCATCAGGCGCCTCCTCGACTCGTTCGCGCCGCCGGAGGGTCCTGTCACACCAGCATGAACTGGCCCTCCGGGCCCTCCTCCTGATGGTCGAGCACGGAGGCCGGCCGGCGGGACCCGGTCGGCGGAGGCAGGACGCCCGCCGCCCGCAGCTCCTCACGGTCCGCGGACCCGGCCGCCTCCGTGGCGAGGGCCGTCCGCTCCGGCTCCCGCGCGCCGAGCAGCGCGAGCACCGTGACCAGGTCGAGCAGCTCCGAGGTCCACTCCTGCGGCCAGGCCGCCGGCCCGATCGCGTCGAGCGACCCGGGCTCCGCCGGGGCGGTCCGGCGCGCGAACCACTGCTCCAGGACTCGCGCCCCGCCGACGCTGAACTCCCAGGCCTCCGCCGGTACGGGCGAGACGCGGCCCTCGTCGAGACACAGGGCCTCGTCGGCCGCGTCGTACGTCAACGCCCCGGGGCGGGGCGGCACCGCCGCCCGCACGTACGGACGACGCCCGCCCGGCAGCCGAGGCTTCGTCCCGGTCAGCGCGCCCCGCACCTGGATGTCGACGAGGTCCCGGCCGAGTGCCACGCCCGCCGCCCAGACCTCCGCGTCCCCGGGGAGCGGCACCCGGCATCCGGCGGGGGAGGGACGGGCCGCCGCCACCGTCCACGCGAGCCACTCCAGGGCGTCGACCTCGTGCCCGTACCGCTCGCCGAGGAAGCCGAGGAGGCCGGGGGCGAGGTTCGGCTCCAGGCCACCGGGACGCCGGAACAGCGGACGGATCCGGCCCGGTCGGCCCGCGGGGGAGCGGCCCTCGGGCAGCGCCGCCGTCACCAGGAGCGCGGGGCCGGCCGCCCCGGGCACGTGACCCTGCTCGACCGCGAAGAGCTGCGGCCCGCCGACGACCCGCCACAGCTCCGGCCGCGCGGCGTCGATCAGCCGGTGGTCGGGCAGCAGCAGCTGCTCGTCGAACGGCCCGCACGCGACCCGTACCGGCTCCGGGCACGGCCCGGGCTCGCGGGCCCAGCGCACGGTCCCGGTCCGCCGGCCCGGCAGCGCGGCGACCGCGGTCGACGGGGTCCGCGCCCGGCTGGGGCGGAACAGGGCCTCGCGCTCGGCCCCTTCGGCGGCCGCCAGGCGGTCCCAGCGGGCCCGCAGCGTCCGCGCGTCCGGCGCCACGATCCACGAGCGGCCGAAACGCAGCGGCGCGACGGACCACGGCATGAGGTCGTCGAGCAGGGGGAGGTCGGCGACGGGCGGCGCGTCGGCGAGGGGAGGCAGATCGGCGTTGTTCGCTCCGGGGGCTTCCGTCACGCCCCGCATGCTAACGACCGCCGTCCGCGGGTCTCCACTGCCCGGCGGCCCTGCCCCTCTGACGCTGGACTTCGGCCTGGACCGTCATGAGGCCTCGGCCTTTACCGTCACGGGGTCGCGGCCTGGACCGCCACGAGGTCTCGGCCTGGACCGTCACGGGGCTTCGGCGGTGACCGTCACCGGGTCTCGGTCGCTGACCGTCACGGGGGTTCGGCCGTGACCGTCACTGGGCCTCGACCGTGACCGTGAAGGAGAAGCGGTCGCCCCGGTACCGGATGCGCGCCACGTCGACGACCCTGCCCTCCTCGTCGTAGGTCACGCCCGTGTAGTGGAGGATCGGCGACAGGAGCGGGACCTCCAGGAGCGCCGCCGTCTCCGGGTCGGCGAGACGGGCCTCGACCGTGTCCGTGATGCGGCTGATCCGCACCCCGACGACGTCCCGCAGCACCTTCGTCATCGGCCAGCGCTCCAGATCGGCCGGGTCGATCGCGGCCGCGAGCTCGGGACGCACCGCGTTCTCCGCCCAGTTGGTCGGCTCGCCGCTCTCCCCGTCGCGGCGCAGCCGCCGGTACGCGACGATCTCCGTCAGATCGGGGAAATGCTCGGCGAGCTCACCCGGCACCGCCTCGCTGCCGTGCCCGAGGACCGTCGTCCGCTCGCCCGACTGCTGGGCCACGATCGCGTCGATCGAGCCGAGCAGCCGGCGCGGGGTGGAGCGCCGGGCGCCCGGCTCGATGAAGGTCCCGCGCCGCCGGTGCCGGCTGATCAGGCCCTCCTCCTCCAGTTCCTTGAGGGCCTGGCGCATCGTGAGCACACTGACGCCGTAGTGCGCCGCGAGCTGCTCCTCGGTGGGCAGCCGCAGCGAGGCGTCGGGCGTGCGGCCCAGTATCGAGGCGCGCAGCGACTGCGAGACCTGATACCAGAGCGGCAGCTTGCGGTTCAGGACCAGCGAGTCGGGTGCGAAGGCGGTCACGGGATCTCCGTACGAAGGCTACGGGCTTACGGCCGAGACACTACGGCCGAAAGTGGCGCTCAAGACCCTGCCATACGTCGTCGTACCCCTTCTGCAGGTGGTCGGCGCCCGCGGCCTGCGGGGTCGCGGTCACCGGCCAGCGGGTCTCGAACATGAACGCGAGACCGTCGTCGATCTTCTGCGGCTTCAGCTCGGCGGCGCTCGCCCGGTCGAAGGTCTCCCGGTCGGGGCCGTGCGCGGACATCATGTTGTGCAGCGAACCGCCGCCCGGCACGAAGCCCTCCGCCTTCGCGTCGTACGCGCCCTCGATGAGGCCCATGTACTCGCTCATCACATTGCGGTGGAAGTACGGCGGCCGGAAGGTGTCCTCGCCGACCAGCCAGCGCGGGGCGAAGACCACGAAGTCCACGCTCGCCAGCCCCGGGGTGTCGGAGGGCGAGGTGAGGACCGTGAAGATCGACGGGTCGGGGTGGTCGTACGAGATCGTCCCGATGACGTTGAAGCGGTGCAGGTCGTAGACGTACGGGGTGTGGTTGCCGTGCCAGGCGACGACATCGAGCGGCGAGTGGCCGTACGTCGCCGACCAGAGGTTGCCGCAGTACTTGTTGACCACCTCGACCGGACCCTCGACGTCCTCGTAGGCGGCGACCGGCGCCCGGAAGTCACGGGCGTTGGCGAGGCCGTTGGCGCCGATCGGGCCGAGGTCGGGGAGCTGGAAAGGAGCCCCGTAGTTCTCGCAGACGTAGCCGCGGGCGGTCTCCTCCAGCAGGTCCACGCGGAAGCGGACCCCGCGCGGGATCAGCGCAGTCTCACCGGGGTGGACGGCGAGCAGGCCCAGCTCGGTGCGGAGGAGCAGGCCGCCGCGCTCCGGGACGATCAGCAGTTCGCCGTCCGCGTTGCCGAAGACCCGTTCCATGGAGGCGTTCGCGTGGTACAGGTGCACGGCCATGCCCGCCCGCTGGGTCGCGTCGCCGTTGCCGCCGAGGGTCCACAGGCCGGCCAGCCAGTCGGTGCCGGGGGCCGGGTCGGGCAGCGGGTTCCAGCGCAGCCGGTTGGGGTCCGGCACGGTCTGGTCGAAGGGCGCGGAGCGGACGTCGCGGTTGTCGATCCGGGTGAACGGCGGGTGGGCCGCGGAGGGGCGGATCCGGTAGAGCCAGGAGCGGCGGTTGTGCGCCCGCGGCTCGGTGAACGCACTGCCGCTGAGCTGCTCGGCGTACAGGCCGAGGGGCGCCCGCTGCGGTGAGTTGCGGCCGTGCGGCAGCGCGCCGGGGATGGCCTCCGAGCTGTGCTCGTTGCCGAAACCGGTGCTGTAGCCGAGCGCCTCGGCCGTCTTCCTGGCCTGCTCGCGCTTCTCGGCCTGCTCCGTGGTCATCGCCCGCTCCTGTCCTGAGCCCACAAGGGAAGCCCACAAGGGAATCCTATGCATGACCGTAGGATTCCGCGCGGCTCACGTCAACGGGGTGGCGGAAGCCGGTGGCCGAAACGGCACGTCGGCCTCCGGTGTCGGGGCGGCGGTGAAACGAGCGCTGCGCGAGGGGGTCAAAAAAGATGAACAATGCTCTACTCTCACGCGCATGTCCTGGACCCGAAGGTTCGTCCTCGCGCTCTCGGTCGTGTTCGCGGCCCTCGCCGCGGCCCTGCTCACCGCCCCCGGGGCCCAGGCCCACGAGGAGCGGCCCGTCACCTTCCCCGACGGCTCCGGCACCGTGCCGAAGCTCCGCACCGGAGAGCCCGACCTCCTCGTCTGCAAGACCGACCGGACCGCGTTCGAAAGCCGGATCTCCCGGTTCCCGGCCCCCCTCAAGGCCCGCAACCGCACCCTCTACGAGCGCTGCGCCCGCAAGGGCTACCGCCACCTCCAGCAGGCCGTCGACGCCGTCGACCGGCCCGGCCTCACCATCGCGATCCTCCCCGGCCTGTACGAGGAGGAGCCCTCGCTGACCCCGCCCACCGGGGCCTGCGCCACGCTCGACGCGCCCAGGTCCTCGCTCGGGTACCAGATCCTCAGCTACGAGCAGCAGCGGCAGTGCCCGCACAACCAGAACCTCGTCGCCATCCTCGGCAAGAAGAACCTCCAGATCGAGGGCACCGGAGCCTCCCGCCTCGACGTCGTCATCGACGCCAAGTACCAGAAGCTCAACGCCCTGCGGGCCGACGGCACCGACGGCGTCTACTTCCGCAACTTCACCGCCCAGCGCACCACGTTCAACTCGTTGTACGTGCTCGCCGCCGACGGCTTCGTCATCGACGACGTCCTCACCCGCTGGAACGACGAGTACGGCTTCCTCACCTTCGCCTCCGACCACGGCCTCTACAAGAACTGCGAGTCCTACGGCAACGGCGACTCCGGCATCTACCCCGGCTCGGCCTCCGACATCAACGACGGCCGCGGCTACGACGTCCCCCGCTACTCCATCGAGATCACCGGCTGCCGCAGCCACCACAACATGGTCGGCTACTCCGGCACCGCCGGAGACTCCGTCTGGGTCCACGACAACGAGTTCGACCACAACATGGGCGGCGCCTCCATGGACTCCGCCTTCCCCGGCCACCCCGGACTGCCGCAGAACCACGCCCGCTTCGAACGCAACCTGATCCACGACAACAACCAGAACTACTACCCGTACGTCGCCGACGGCACCTGCGCCAGACCGCCCGTCGAGCGCGGCTACGAACAGGGCGTCGTCTGCCCCCAGATCTCGATGCCCCCCGGCACCGGCATCATCACCGCGGGCGGCAACTGGAACCTCTACGAGAACAACTGGGTCTACGGCCACCAGCGCACCGCCTTCTACCTCAACGCCGTGCCCGCCTTCATCCGCGGCGAATCCGCCTGGGGCAAGCAGACCGACACCTCCCACCACAACCGCTACGCCGGCAACCACCTCGGCGTCGACAAGTCCGGCACCGCCCGCCCCAACCGCACCGACGTCTGGTGGGACGGCCAGGGCAGCGGGAACTGCTGGCAGTCCGACACCGGCGCCGCCAGCCCCGGCGCCCTGCCCGGCTGCGGGGCGCGCCGCGGCGACGTCTCCGGCGACACCGACCGGCTCATCGGTGAACCCGTCAAACTCGCCCAACTCCTCGTCTGCGCCGACTACAACGTCCAGGCGCGCCGCCTCCCGGCAGGCTGCGACTGGTACGGCGCCCGCGGCCTCCAGCGCGTCGAGACCCAGCTCGCCCTCGGCGGCTCCCTCGTCCTCGCCCTGGCCGGCTTCGCCCTCTGGTGGCGCCGCCTGCGCGGCAACCGCCTCGCGGGCGCCGCCACCCTCATCGGCCTCGCGGGCCTCGCCCTCGACGTCGCCGGCTCGACCCTCGCCCTCACCCCGACCGTCGTCCCGGCCCTCGCGCTGCTCCTCACCGGCGTCTGGTGGACCCTCCTCGGCCTCGCCCTGCGCCCCACCCGCCCCGTCCTCGCCTGGACCACCGTGGTCCTCGGCGCCCTCACCCTCCTCGACGCCTTCGACAAGGCGATCCTGATGGTCCCCGGCATCCCCCTGAGCCCGGCCTGGCTCCGCCTGCTGCTGGGCGTGATCTGGGTCCTGTGGGCGGTCGTGGCCGCGGGAGCCCCCGGCCGGGCCCCGTCGGACGCGGCCCCGGGGGACGCGGCACCCGGGCCCGACCCCGAGGCGGGCCCGGAGGCGGGCCCACGGGAGGGCACGGCCTCAAGTGCCGCCCCCGGCACAGCCCCCGGTGCGGCCCCCGGCGCGGGTGCCGCCCCGGCCGAGACCCGGCCGCACGGCGAGGCCACGGCATGAGGCGGCCACGCGTCGGCGTCACCCGCCCGCGCCTCGTCGCGGCCCTGGCCGCCGCCCTGGCCGCCACCCTGCTCCTCACCGGCTGCGGCGGCCGGGCCACCACCCACCACAAGCCCGGCACCAGCCACGAGGAGGCCACCGGCGACACCGGCACCCTGCTCACCGCGCGGGACGAGCGCGGGCACCGGCTCCGCGAGCTCCCCGCGGCGGAGGCGCCCACCGTCCGCGTCGAGACCCGCCCCGACGCCGAGGGCGGCTGGAACGTCCACCTCACGGTGGAGAGGTTCCGCTTCACCCCCGACAGCACCGGCGGCGCGGCCCTCCCGGGCCGCGGCCACGCCCGCCTCCTGACCGACGGCCGTGAGGCCGGCCGCCTCTACAGCCCGTGGGGATACGTACCGGCCGGCACCCGTACCCTCACCGTCCGCCTCCACGCCGACGACCACACCGCCTGGGCCGTCGCCGGCGCCCCCGTCCAGGCCACCGTCCGCCTGGACGGCGCCGCGCCCCCGAGCCCGGCACCGAAACCCCGGCCGACCGCCACCGACCGCACCGTCGACATCACCGTCTCCGGATCGACCGTCCAACCACCCCCCTCCCGCGTCGAGTTGAAGAAGGGTGAACGTCTCACCCTCCGTGTCACCAGCGACCGCGCCGACACCCTCCATGTGCACGGCTACGACCGCGAACTCCCCCTCTCTCCCGGCACCCCCGCCACCCTCACCCTCACCGCGGACCGCACCGGTCTCTTCGAGGTGGAGACCCACGAGTCCGGACTCCTGCTGACCCAACTCGTCGTCCGATGACCGGCACGCTCACCCACGCCGCCCGACTCGCCCACG
Organism: Streptomyces sp. NPDC088553; assembly: GCF_044752965.1. NCBI lineage: Bacteria > Bacillati > Actinomycetota > Actinomycetes > Kitasatosporales > Streptomycetaceae > Streptomyces > Streptomyces sp. NPDC088553. The sequence continues at coordinate 73,065 of NZ_JBIVMG010000008.1, forward strand.
CCCGAGCACAAGCCGAAGCCCACGCCCTCACCCCCGATCCCGGCCCCGGTCCCGGCCTTCCGCTCGCCCACGGCGTGGGCTCCCGGCACGACCTCCCCCTCTCGCCCTTCTATGCCTACGCGGGCGCCTTCGCCGCGCTCCTCCTCTCCTTCCTCGCCCTCGGGCTGCTCTGGTCCACCTCCCGCTTCCGCGGCGACCTGTCGGGACGCCCGCTCCCCGCCGCCCTGCAACGGGTCGCCGACGCCCCCGCCACCCGCACCGCGCTCCGGCTCCTCGGCGCCGTCGCCGCCCTCGTCCTCCTCCTCCACCTCCTTCTCGGGCCCGACGACCCCGACCGCAACCCCGCACCCGGCGCCCTCTACGTCCTGCTCTGGGTCGGACTCGTCCCCGCCTCCCTCCTCCTCGGCCCCGTCTGGCGCCTCCTCAACCCCCTGCGCGCCGCCCACTCCCTGCACCCGCCGCGGCACCCCCGTCCGCTGCCCGCCGCCGTCGGCATCCGCCCGGCCGCCCTCGGGCTCCTCCTCTTCACCTGGCTCGAACTCGTCGTCCCCGACAACACCTCCACCACCACCCTCCTGATCGCCCTCGCCGTCCACACCGGCGTCCAGCTCATCGGCGCCGCCCGCTACGGCGACCGGTGGTTCGCCCACGCCGACCCCTTCGAGGTGTACTCCTCCCTCCTCGCCCGGCTCTCCCCGCTCGGCCGCCGCGCCGACGGCCGGCTCGTCCTCCGCTCCCCCTTCCACGGCCTCGACGCCACCCCGCAGACCCCCGGTCTCGTCGCCACCGTCTGCGTCCTCCTCGGCTCCACCGCCTACGACGGCCTCTCCGACAACCCCCGCTGGATCACCACCCTCCAGACCTCACCCCTCGGCCCCGTCCCCACCGCCACGCTCGGCCTGCTCGCCGCCGTCGCCCTCGTCGCCGCCTGCTACGGACTCTGCGCGGGCGCCCTCCGCCTGATGAACCGCGCTCTCACCACCCCGCTCACCTCCTTCGCCCACTCGCTCCTGCCCATCGCCCTCGGCTATCTCGTCGCGCACTACTTCTCACTTTTCGTCACCGAAGGACCACGCACCGTCATGATGGCAGGGGGCACTGACAACGCCCTCGCACCCGCCCCGTTCCTGGGTCCCGCAGGCCTCGCCACGCTTCAGGTCGCCGCGATCGTCACCGGCCACGTCCTCGGTGTCGTCGCCGCCCACGACCGGTCCGTGCGCCTCTTCCCGCCCGACCGCGCGGTCGCCGGCCAACTCCCGCTGTTCGCGCTGATGATCGCGTACACCCTCGGCGGCATCGGCCTGCTGATCGCCTGACCGCGTGCGCGCGCCGCTCCCGTCGCCCCCGCCGGAACGCGCTCCACGGTGTCGCTCGATCAAGGTGGTCCGACCGTGCACCGCCGTCCCGGACGGTTCCGCGTCCTGCCGGGCCGGCGGGACGGCCGGAGCGGCATCATGGACCCCGTGCCCCAGTCCCACGCCCAGACCCCGTCCACACTGCGCCGGGCCCCCGTGCAGCAGCGGAGCGCCGAGCGGCTCGCCCGGATCCTCGACACCTGCGCCGAACTGCTCGACGAGACCGGCTACGAGCAGCTGAGCACCCGAGCCGTCGCGGCCCGCGCGGGAGTCCCCATCGGCTCCGTCTACCGCTTCTTCGACAACAAGCGGGCCATGGTCGCCGCGCTCGCCCACCGGAACCTCGACCGGTACGCCGAGCGGATCGCCGCCCACCTCGACGCCACCGCCGACCCCGACCCCCACGCCGCCATCGACGGTGTCCTCGACGAGTTCATCGCCATGAAGCGGACGGTCCCCGGCTTCGCCCTCGTCGACTTCGGCGTGCCCGCCGCCGAGGAGGCCGGCGAGGACCCCAACGGTCTGGTCGCCGAGCGGATCTGCGATCTGCTCGCCGCGCACCTCGGCCGTCCCGCCGACGAGGCGCTGCGACGCAAGGTCCGGGTCGGCGTCGAGACCGCCGACACCCTCGTCCGGCTCGCCTTCCGTGCCGCCCCCGAGGGCGACCCGGCCGTCATCGACGAGACCCGGCAACTCCTTCACGCCTATCTCTCGCCCTCCCTGTCGTAACCCTCCCGGGCGTGCCTACCGGTCGGTATGCTCGCGGCGGGCCGAGCCTCGGCCCCGACCCGACGCTGCCCCAGGGAGACGCCATGTCCACCGCCCTGCGCATCTGCCCCCTCTGTGAAGCGACCTGCGGACTGACCCTGACGATCGACGGGTCCCGGGTCACCGGGGCGCGCGGAAACCGCGAGGACGTGTTCAGCCAGGGGTTCATCTGCCCCAAGGGGGCCGCCTTCCCCGGGATCGACGCCGACCCCGACCGGCTCCGCACCCCGCTGGTCAGGAAGGACGGGCGGCTCCAGGAGGCGACCTGGGAGGAGGCGTTCGACACGATCGCGGCGAGAATCCGTCCGCTGATCGAGGAGTACGGGCCAGATGCCGTGGGTATCGTCCTGGGCAACCCCAATGTGCACACGATCGCCGGCGCCCTCTACCCGCCCCTGCTGATCGGCGCGTTGCGCACCCGGAACCTCTTCACCGCGTCGACGATCGACCAGATGCCCAAGCACGTCTCCAGCGGCCTGCTGTTCGGAGACCCCTTCGCGATCCCCGTGCCGGACCTGGACCGCACCGACCACCTGCTGATCCTCGGAGCCAACCCGCTGGACTCCAACGGAAGCCTGTGCACCGCCCCCGACTTCCCCGGCAGGCTCAAGGCACTGCGCCGGCGCGGCGGCACCCTCACCGTCGTCGACCCCCGGCGCACCCGCACCGCACGCCTCGCCGACCGGCACGTCGCCATCCGCCCCGGCGCCGACGCGTTCCTCCTCGCCGCGCTCGTCCACACCCTCTTCGAGGAGGGTCTCACCGACCTCGGCCCGCTCGCCGCCCATGTGGAGGGGGTCGAGGAGGTACGGGCCGCGGTACGGGAGTTCAGCCCCGAGGCGGTCGCCGACGCCTGTGACGTGGACGCGGACACCATCCGGGCCCTCGCCCGGGAGCTCGCCGCCGCGCCCACCGCCGCCGTCTACGGGCGGATGGGCAGCTCCACCGTGGCGTACGGCACCCTCGCCAACTGGCTCGTCGACGTCCTCAACATCCTCACCGGCAACCTCGACCGGCCCGGCGGCGCCCTCTTCCCGCTCTCCGCCACCGCGCCCGCCCCGCGCCCCGCGGGACCCGGCAGGGGCTTCGCCCTCGGCCGTCGGCACAGCCGGGTCTCGCACCACCCGGAGGTCAAGGGGGAGCTGCCGATGGTCGCGCTCGCCGAGGAGATCGAGACCCCGGGGGAGGGCCGCGTCCGGGCGCTGATCACCGTCGCGTCCAACCCCGTCCTGTCCGCGCCCGACGGGGACCGCCTCGACGCGGCCCTCGGCTCCCTCGACCTGATGGTCGCCGTCGACCCGTACCTCAACGAGACCACCCGCCACGCCGACGTCCTGCTGCCGCCGCCCCCGCCCTCCAGGAGCGCCCACTTCGACTTCGCCTTCAACGCCCTCGCCGTCCGCGACCAGGCCCGCTACACCCCGGCCGCCGTCCCCCTGGAGGCGGACCGGATGGACGAGTGCGAGATCCACGCCCGGCTGATCCTCGCCGTCTCCGGGATGCACGGCGCCCCGCCGTCCGCCGTCGACCAGCTCGCGATCGACACCACACTCGCCAAGGCGGTGACCCAGGAGCACTCGCCGGCGTACGGGGCGGACCCCAAGGAGTTCGCCGCGGGGCTCACCGGGGACACCGGGCCCGAGCGCCGGCTCGACATGATGCTGCGCCTCGGCCCGTACGGGCTCACCCTCGACGAGCTGCGGGCCCACCCGAACGGCATCGACCTCGGCCCGCTCAAGCCGCGCGTCCCGCAGGTCCTCAAGACCCGCAGCGGACGGATCGAGCTGTTCGCCGCGCCGCTCGCCGCCGACCTGCCCCGGCTGCGGGCCGCGCTCGACGCCGTACCCGACTCCGGCAGCGTCCAGCTCGTCGGGCGCCGCCACCTGCGCTCGAACAACAGCTGGCTGCACAACACCCCCGCGCTCGGCGGCGGTACGAACCGGTGCACCCTCCAGGTGCACCCCGACGACGCGGCCCGGCTGCGGCTCGCCGACGGCGGCCTCGCGCGGGTCAAGGGCGAGGGCGGCGAGCTGGAGGTGCCGGTCGAGGTGACCGACGGGGTACGGCCGGGGGTGGTGAGCCTGCCGCACGGCTGGGGTCACGACCGGCCGGGCACCCGGCTGGCCGTCGCGTCCGCGCGCCCCGGAGTCAACGTCAACCAGCTGCTCGACGGCTCCCGGCTCGACCCCCTGTCGGGCACGGCCGTCCTGAACGGCTTCCCGGTCCAGGTCTCGCCCCTGCCGTGACCCCCGCCGTGACCCTTGGCCCGCCCCTGCCGTGACCCCTGGCCCGGCCCCGGCCGTGATGCCGGCCGTGACCCCTGCCGTGACCTGGGGTTTTGCTCGTATTGCTCACGCGTCGACGTCTTGTTAACGGCAGAAGGAGGCACCTACCGTCATCCGGACCGCCGCTCGGCGGGAGTTCAAGGGTGAACGTGAGGTGTCCTCCATGCTGACCGTCCTCGGCTTCGCCATGATCGCGACCTTTCTGGTCCTGATCATGATGAAAAAGATGTCGCCGATCGCGGCACTCGTGCTGATCCCCGCGCTGTTCTGCGTGGCGGTCGGGCAGGGAGCCCAGCTCGGCGACTACGTCATCGAAGGCGTCGGCAAGCTGGCACCGACGGCGGCGATGCTGATGTTCGCCATCGTGTACTTCGGCGTGATGATCGACGTCGGCCTCTTCGACCCGATCGTCCGGGGCATCCTGCGCTTCTGCAAGGCCGACCCCGTACGGATCGTCGTGGGTACGGCGGTGCTCGCCGCGATCGTGTCGCTGGACGGCGACGGCTCGACCACGTTCATGATCACCGTCTCCGCGATGTATCCGCTCTACAAGCGGCTCGGCATGAGCCTGGTGGTCATGACGGGTGTCGCCGCCACCGCGAACGGCGTCATGAACACCCTGCCCTGGGGCGGTCCCACGGCCCGCGCCGCGACCGCGCTGAAGCTGGACGCCGGCGATGTCTTCGTGCCGATGATTCCCGCGCTCGGCACGGGCCTGCTCTTCGTGTTCGTCCTCGCGTACGTCCTCGGGCGCCGCGAGCGGAAGCGCATCGGCTACCTCTCGCTCGACGAGGTCCTGGTGCCCGAGACCGACACGGTCCTCGTCGCGGCGGGTGCCGGTGGTGGCAACGGTGGCACTGATGTTGCCGGTGTTGTTGGTGGTGCAGGTGGTGCCGTGGACCTGACCAAGAAGCCCGTCGGTGGTGCCGGGGGCGCGCCGGGCGCGGTCCCGGGCTCCGGCTCCGGTGCGGACGAGGAGTTCCAGGGGCTCGACCCGAACCGCGCGACCCTGCGCCCCAAGCTGTACTGGTTCAACGCCGGACTGACGGTCGCGCTGCTCGCCGCGATGATCCTCGAACTGATGCCGATCCCGGTGCTGTTCCTGCTCGGCGCCGCGCTCGCGCTGACGGTCAACTACCCGAAGATGGCGGAGCAGAAGGCGCGGATCGCCGCCCACGCGGACAACGTCCTCAACGTCTCCGGCATGGTCTTCGCCGCCGCCGTCTTCACCGGCGTCCTCACGGGCACGGGCATGGTCAAGCACATGGCCGACTGGCTCGTCGGTGCCATCCCCGAGGGCATGGGCCCGCACATGGGCCTGGTCACCGGTGTGCTCAGCATCCCGCTCACGTACTTCATGTCGAACGACGGCTTCTACTTCGGCGTCGTGCCGGTTCTCGCCGAGGCGGGCGCCGCCCACGGAGTCCCGCCCCTGGAGATCGCGCGGGCCTCCCTGGTCGGCCAGGCGCTGCACATGTCGAGCCCGCTGGTCCCCGCCGTCTACGTCCTCGTCGGCATGGCGAAGGTGGAGTTCGGCGACCACACCAGGTTCACGGTGAAGTGGGCCGCGTTGACCTCGCTGGTCGTGCTCGCGTCGGGGATCCTCTTCGGCATCATCTGAGCCGCTCCTCGGCTCCCGACGCGGCCTGACCCGACCCGACCCCGACCGGGCCGCGCTGGTGGGAGGCGAGGGGGAGTGGGCCGGACGGGTGGAGACGGGGGCCGATCCGGCCGCGCCGTCGCCCTCTGTGTCGAAGTCGTGACAGATAGTCGGATTATCGAAATATCCGTCCGCTGTGTTCACTCACGACTGGAGAACCTCCCTCATGGCGAACCTCCCCACCCGCCCCCTGTTCCGCGCGGCGCTCGCCACCCTGGCGCTCGGCGGCGTGACCCTCGCCGGTGCCCCGGCCGCCTTCGCCGCGCCCGGCGACAACGGTGACGTCAAGGTCCATCGGCAGGGCACCCCCGACACCAGCCAGGTCAACCACCCCCAGGTCGGCTGCGTCTTCCGCTTCGCGGCCTTCAACTTCGACGGCCTGCAGAGCATCCAGTGGAACATCTACGAGCAGCCGGGCCAGCCAGGCAACCAGGACCCGTCGCTGAAGAACGGCAGCATCGCCGTCGACAGCAACGGTGACGGACACACCGACGACATCACCGGCCTGGCTTCCGGCATGTACAAGGTCGAATGGACGTGGGTGGGTCAGAACGGCGCGGCCAAGTCGAAGGTCTTCCGGGTCAACTGCCCGGATGGCGGCAACGGAGGCAACGGCAACGGCGGGAACGGAAACGGAGGCAATGGCAACGGCGGTAACGGCAACGGCGGTTACGGTCACCACAAGCCCCCGCACGGACCCGTCGGCGCCGGTGGCGGCGGCAGTGCGCAGGTCGCCGCCGACGACTCCTCCGGCTTCGGCATCGGGGCGGCCGTCGCCGCCGGCCTCGCCGGTACGGCCGGACTGGTCATGATCCGCCGCTCGCGCCGCCGCGACAATGGCGCCGCGTAGGTTCTCGCGCCGCTCGCGCCGCCAACGGCGCCTGTTCCGGCTCGCCAGGACCGTGACGGTCACCGTGGTCCTGGTGACCGGCGGCGTCTGGTGGGCCGGTGACGAGGACCCGGACGGTCCGGCGCTCGCCGCCGCCCCGGCCGCGCCCGGCGGGGCGGGCGCGGCGGTCGGCGCGTCGGCGGCCCTCGACCACAAGGCGAAGCCCGAGACGAAGCCCGAGGCCAAGCCGGAGGCGAAGCCCGAGGTGAAGGCCGAAGGGAAGCCGCAGGCGGGATCCACGGTGAAACCGCAGGCGAAGCCCAGGGCGGCGCCCCGGGCGAAGCCGAAGGCCGTACCGGCGCCCCGTCCGGCGCCCCCGCCCGCGCCGCTGGCCCGTTCACGTCCCCTCACCGTCGCCGTACCCGCCATCACCATCGAGGCCCCTGTGATGGACCTCGGTCTCGACGGCGAAGGGCGGCTCGCCACACCGCCCATCGACAATCCCGAGGTCGTCGGCTGGTACGCGAAGGGAGTCACCCCGGGGGAGCTCGGGACCGCCGTCGTCGTCGGCCACCGTGACACCCGTACCGGACCCGCCATCTTCGTCAGCCTCGACTCGCTCAGTGCGGGCAACACCGTCCGGGTCGCCCGCGCCGACGGCAGGGTCGCCGTCTTCACGGTCGACCGCGTCGTCACGTACGCCAAGGCCGAGTTCCCCGACAAGGAGGTGTACGGCTCCACCGGGCGGCCCGAGCTCCGGCTGCTCACCTGTGGCGGAGCCTTCGACCGCAGTGCGGGCGGCTACGACGCGAACATCGTCGTCTTCGCTCATCTCTCGGACATCGCCCGGGAGATCTGAACAGGGGTTCCGACGGATCCCAGCCGCTCCGTCGGCCCCCTCCCCGCCGCGTCCGGCGGGCCGCACCAGCCGGTGCGCGCCCGCCGGACGCGGCGCTGTGCCGGGCCCTGCGCGGTGCGGACCCCTCGCGCGGCGCGACCCCGGCAGGTCGTGAATCCGGCAGGTCGTGAATCCGGTAGGTGGTGAATCCCGCAGGTCGGGGACACCCGTCCGGGACCCGTGCGGCGGCCTGTCCAGGAGTCGGGGGCCAGTTCCGGGGCGCCGCGTCTGTCCGGTCCTGCCGTGGACAGGGGGTGCGCGGGAGCGGGACGATCGGCTCGGGACTGAGACCGGGGGCACGTCCGGAGGCCCTGGCGCCCAAAAACTAACAGCGCTAGTTTGGGTGGCGAACCGGTCGGTAGTGTGAGGAGACATCGGATGAAGGCGCACGACGCGATGTACATCGGCGGAGAGTGGCGGCCCGCCGCCGGTCCCGACACGATCGCCGTCCTCAACCCGGCGGACGAGCAGGTCATCGCCCACGTCCCGGCCGGCACCGCCGAGGACGTCGACGCGGCCGTACGCGCCGCCCGCGCCGCCCTGCCGGGCTGGGCCGCGACCCCGCCCGCCGAGCGCGGCGCCCGGATCGCCGCCCTGCGCGACGCGCTCGCCGCCCGCGCGGAGGAGATCGCCGCCACCGTCACCGCCGAGCTCGGCGCTCCGCCGCAGCTCGCCGCCGCCGTGCACGCGGGACTGCCGATCGCCGTGGCGGGGACGTACGCGGACCTCGCCGCCACCCACTCCTTCGAGGAGAAGGTCGGCAACTCCACCGTCTACGCCGAGCCCGTCGGCGTCGTCGCCGCGATCACTCCCTGGAACTTCCCGCTCCACCAGGTCGTCGCCAAGGTCGCCCCGGCCCTCGCCGCCGGCTGCACGACCGTCCTCAAGCCCGCCGAGGACACCCCGCTGACCGCCCAGCTCTTCGCCGAGGCCGTGCACGAGGCGGGCCTGCCGGCCGGCGTCTTCAACCTGGTCACCGGCCTCGGCCCGGTCGCGGGGCAGGCCCTCGCCGAGCACCCCGACGTGGACCTCGTCTCCTTCACCGGCTCCACCGCCGTCGGTCGCCGCATCGGCGCCCTCGCGGGCGGCGCCGTCAAGCGGGTCGCCCTCGAACTCGGCGGCAAGTCCGCCAACGTCATCCTGCCGAGCGCCGACCTCGCCCAGGCCGTCTCCGTCGGCGTCGCCAACGTGATGTCCAACTCCGGCCAGAAGTGCAGCGCCTGGACCCGGATGCTGATCCCCGCGGACCGGTACGAGGAGGCGGTGGCGCTCGCCGCCGAGGCCGTCGCCAAGTACGTCCCCGGCGAGCGCCTCGGCCCCCTGGTCAACGCCAAGCAGCTGGAGCGCGTCCGCGGCTACATCGAGAAGGGCGTCGAGGAGGGTGCCCGGCTCGTCGCCGGCGGCGCCGAGGCCCCGCTGGAGACCGGCTACTACGTCTCCCCGACCGTCTTCGCCGACGTCACCCCGGAGATGACCATCGCGCAGGAGGAGATCTTCGGACCGGTCGTCTCGCTCCTCCGGTACGAGGACGAGGAGGAGGCCATCGCCATCGCCAACGGCACCGTGTACGGCCTCGCCGGAGCGGTCTGGGGCGACCCCGAGGAGGCCGTCGCCTTCGCCCGCCGCATGGAGGCCGGCCAGGTCGACATCAACGGCGGCCGGTTCAACCCGCTGGCCCCCTTCGGCGGGTACAAGCAGTCCGGCGTGGGCCGGGAACTCGGCGCGCACGGCCTCACCGAGTACCTGCAGACCAAGTCCCTTCAGTTCTGAGCCACCCACCGGCGCCACAGCCCCCACCGGCCCCGCCGGGCCCCACTGGCGCCACCGACCCCCATGGCCCCGCCGGTGGCGCCGGCCCCACCGGCGCCACCGACCGCGCCGGCCCCGCCGTTCCGACCCGTCCACGCGACTCCCGAGGAGCACCGCACGTGAGCCTGATCTGCGCCGCCGTCCTGCCCGCCGTCGGCTCCCCGCTGGAGGTGACCGGCATCGAACTCCCCGAGCCCGGCCCCGGCCAGGTCCGGGTCCGGCTCGCGGCCGCCGGCGTCTGCCACTCCGACCTGTCGCTCTCCAACGGCACCATGCGCGTGCCGGTGCCCGCCGTCCTCGGCCACGAGGGCGCGGGGACCGTCGTCTCCGTCGGCGAGGGCGTCACCCATCTCGCCCCCGGCGACGGCGTCGTCCTCAACTGGGCGCCCTCCTGCGGCAGCTGCCACCCCTGCTCGCTCGGCGAGGTCTGGCTCTGCGCGAACGCCCTGACCGGCGCCGCGAACATCCACGCCCGCACCCAGGACGGCACGGACCTCCACCCCGGCCTCAACGTCGCCGCCTTCGCCGAGGAGACGGTCGTCGCCGCGAACTGCGTCCTGCCCGTCCCCGACGGCGTGCCGCTCACCGACGCCGCCCTCCTCGGCTGCGCCGTCCTCACCGGCTGGGGCGCGGTCCACCACTCCGCCCGGGTCCGCGAGGGCGAGACGGTCGCGGTGTTCGGCGTCGGCGGGGTGGGGCTCGCCACGCTCCAGGCCGCCCGGATCGCGGGCGCCTCGACGATCGTCGCCGTGGACGTCTCCCCGGAGAAGGAGGCGCTCGCGCGGGCGGCCGGGGCCACCGAGTACGTCGTCGCCTCCGAGACCACCGCGAAGGAGATCCGGAAGCTGACGGGGGGCCAGGGCGTCGACGTGGCCGTCGAGTGCGTCGGCCGCGCCGTCACCATCCGCACCGCCTGGGACTCCACCCGGCGCGGCGGCCGCACCACGGTCGTCGGCATCGGCGGCAAGGACCAGCAGGTCACCTTCAACGCCCTGGAGATCTTCCACTGGGGCCGCACCCTCGCGGGCTGCGTCTACGGCAACTCGAACCCGGCCGTCGACCTGCCGGTCCTCGCCGGGCACATCCGCGCCGGGCGGCTCGACCTGAGCGCGCTCGTCACCGAGCGGATCACCCTGGACGGCATCCCGGGCGCCTTCGAGAACATGCTCGCGGGCAAGGGCGGCCGGGCCCTGGTGGTCTTCCCCTGACACCGGGCGGCCACGCCCGCGCGGAAGCCCGTACCGACGTATCGGTACGGGCTTCCGCGCGTCGGGGACCAGGTCGCGTCACGGCTCACCGAGCGTCACGGCCCACCGGGCGGCGCGGTTCACCGAGCGGCGCGGCTCCCCACGTCTCACGGACCGGCCTCGCCTCACAGGTCCAGCACGAGCCGGGCGCCGCGCGAGCGTCCCACGCAGATCATCATCGTCGTCCCCGAGGCCTTCTCGTCCTCGCCGAGGACGGAGTCGTGGTGCTCGGGCGTCCCGGCGATCACCTTCGTCTCGCAGGTGCCGCAGAAGCCCTCCTCGCAGGAGTACGCGACACCGGGGACCACCTCGCGCACGGCGTCGAGCAGGGTGCGGCCGGGCGGGACGTGCACGGTCCGCCCACTCCGCCGCAGCTCCACCTCGAAACCGTCATCGGCCCCGGAGACCTCTCCGGAGTTCGCCCCTGAGTCCGGCGTCGAGGCCGGCGCCGCCCCGAACCGCTCCGTGTGCAGCGGACCCGGCCACCGTTCCTCCACCGCCCGCAGCAGCCCCTCGGGCCCGCAGCAGTACACGGCCGTCTCCGCGGGCAGCCCCGCCAGGACGCCGTCCAGGTCGGGCAGCCCCGCCGTGTCCTGCGGGACGAGCGTGACCCCGGGGAGCGCGGCGAGTTCCTCGCGGTACGCCATGGCCGGCAGACTCCGGCCCCCGTACAGCAGGGACCACGACCCCGGCGGAAGCGAGCGGAGCATCGGCAGCAGCGGGGTGATGCCGATGCCACCCGCGATGAACAGATACCGCTCGGCGGGCACCAGCGGGAAGCGGTTGAACGGGCCCCGCACCCCGAGGACCGTGCCCGCGCCGACGGCGGTGTGGACCTCCTCCGATCCGCCCCGGCCGTCGCGCTCCCGCAGCACCCCGAGCCGGTACGTGCTCCGGTCCGCGGGATCCCCGCAGAGCGAGTAGTGCCGGATCGCACCGGACGGCAGCGTCACCTCCAGATGGGCGCCGGGCTCCCACGGGGCCAGCTCGGCGCCCGTGGGGTCGGTGAGTACGAGCCCCAGGACGCCCTCGGCCTCCGGGACGACCGACCGGACCGTGAGCCGGGCGGTGAGCGGGACTGTGGTGGACATCGTCACCTCGAGACTCGTGTCGGCGGCAGCAGCGGCTCCGGCCACACCCGGCACAGCACCCCGTACAGCACGGCGGCGACCGCGAAGGAGGCCGGCAGGCTCAGGTCGACCCCGCCCGTGAGATCGGTCAACGGACCCGTGTACAGGGGGTTGTTGACCCAGAGGACCCCGACGACCGAGCCGAGCGCGAAGGCCGTGGCGGCCCGCGGGTTGACCCCGCCGGTGTACCAGTACCGGCCGCCCCCGCCCGTGGTGAACGCGCGCAGCGCCTCCGCGTCGTACCTGCCCCGGTGGAGCACGTACCCGACGAAGAGCACCGCCGCCCACGGGGCGACGACGGTGAGCAGCAGCGTCACGAACGCCGACATCGCGTCCATGGCGTCGTAGACGACCGCACCGAGGTACAGCACGGCCGCCGCGAGCACCGCGACCACCGTGGTGACGGCGGCCCGCGAGGAGCGCCAGAACACGGAGTTGGCGGAGAGCCCGGCCGCGTACAGGCAGAGTCCGGCCTGCGGCAGGGTGCCCGCGAAGCCGAACACGACCACCGCGACCGCGAACCAGCCGGGCACCGCGTCCGTCAGGCCCTGGAGCCACGGCTCGTCGGGGACGGGGAAGAGGGTCGTCACGTACGCGCCGGTGAGCAGCGCGGCGAGACTGCTGAGGAACATGGAGATCCCGCTGGCCCGCACGACCCGGCCGGTGGGCGTGGAGGCGGGCATGTAGCGGGTGTAGTCGCCCTGGAAGGTGGCGTACGACAGGGGCACGGTGGCCGAGGCGGTCGCCGCGAGCAGCCAGGTGTGCAGGGTGCTGTCGAGCGCGAGCGTCCCGCCGGCGTAGCCCGCGTCGAAGTCCGGGGCGAGGACGAGCACGGTGCCGAGGAGGACCGCGCCGCCGGTGACCGCGGTGACCTTGTACGTACGGACGAGGGTCTCGTGGCCGCGGACGGCGACCAGCGCGACCGCCGCCGCCGTCACGAACATCGCGGCGGTCAGCGCGCCGGGGCCCGTGGGGGTGGAGAACAGCCGGTGGCCGGCGACCATGACGGCGGTGCCGCCCGTCCACACGGCGATGGCGAAGAAGCCGAGCGCGGTCACCACCGTGAGGACGTTGCCGACGACCCTGCCCCGCACGCCGAAGTGCGCGCCGCTCGAAACGGGATCGTTGGTGCCGGTCCGGACGCCGAAGCGGGCGAGCGGCGCGAGCAGCGCCGTGCCGACGGCCACGCCGACGGCGATGGCGCTCGCCGAGGCCCACCAGCCGAGCCCGAAGACGACGGGCAGCGCGCCGAGCACGACCGTGCCGAAGGAGAACTGGGCGGAGGGCCAGATCCAGCCGAAGTCGCCCGGGGCCGAGGTGCGTTCGGCCTCGGGCACCGGCGCGATGCCGTCGTGGTCGACCGCCGCACGGGGCGGCGTCGCGGTGGACGCCGCCCCGGTCGGTGTGGTGGTCATGAGGCGCCCCCGGACGGGGCGGCCCCGGGAGCGGCCGCCTCGGTGGGGGCGGCCGCGTAGCTGTCGTGCGCGGGGTCGCGCTGCTCGGGGACACTGAGGTCCCCGGGCAGTACGTCCACCACGCGGATGTCCGCGCACGCCGCTCCCGCCAGGCGCTCCCCGCTGGTCAGGTCGAAGGTGGTGTGGTGCAGGGGGCAGGTGATGCGCAGCCTGTCCCCGTCGACCCTGCCGTACTTGAGCCGGCCCCCGCGGTGGGGGCAGACGGCGGCCGCGAGGACCTTGCGGCCGCCGACCTCGACGAGGACCAGGTCCTCGGTCACCTGGCGGACGGTGGGCTCGTCGGAGCCCCGCCGCCGCCCCGCCGGCACGGCCGTCATGCGACGGTCTCCCGGGCTCGCGCGACGGCCGCCTCCGTGGCCGTGCCGACGATGTCGGAGGCCAGCCGTACGCCCGCCCAGATCTTCGCCAGGTCCGGCTCCTCCAGCGCGCGGATCGCCGTGCGCATGTGACTGCTGTGGTACGAGTCGATGTAGAGGTGCTCGGTGTAGTAGGCGTCGTGGGTGATCCCGAGCCGCCGCGCCGCCCGGGCGAAGCTCTGGAAGGCGAACAGCACACTGGTCTCGAAGTAGGCGTACGCGCCCAGGAAGTACTGGGGCGAGGGGGCCCGGCTCGCCAGCCAGTGGAACATGTTGACGTAGGCGAAACACTCCGGGACCGTCTCGTCGAGGTAGTCGTCGAGCCGGAGGCTCATGCCGAGCTCGGTGAGCAGGTCGCGGTAGAGCTGGGAGTGCGCCTTCTCCTCGTTGCCGCAGCCGAGTTCGTCGATGAGGACGCGGAAGACCGCCATCGCCGAGCGGTACGGCAGCCGGGGCACGACCGGGAGCAGCGACTCCGACTCGGTGAGACCGTCCAGCGCGAACTGCCGGACCACGACCTTGAACTGATCGAGCGTGGCGTGCTCGGCCAGGAAGGTGGCGCTCTCCGGGAGCGACGCCTCCTCCTCGGCGAGGAACTCCTTGAGGGCCTGGAGGAGTTCGCCGGGCGAGCCGAACCGGGGCGCGGAGGCCTCGTACGCCCGCGCCTTGGGCAGGATCCAGCGCTCCTCGATCGCGGTCATCGAGCCGTAGTCGCCGAGGTTGGGGACCCGCCGGTAGAGGCTGTGCAGCTCGCGCTGGGAGGTCGCGGCCGGGGCGGTGATCGAGTGCGCGGCCACCGGGACGGCGGACGCGGAGGGAGCGGCGGGGGTGGTGCTCATGCCGCCTTCGCCTCCTCGTGCACGGTCGGGGAGGCGATCACACCGCGCTGGTGCAGTTCCTTCTTGACCCAGCGGTACCAGTCGTCCTTGAAGACGCCGTACCGCTCGCAGACGGTGTTGATCTCCGCCTGCCGGTCGGGGGTCGGGTCGACCAGCATCGCGTTGCACAGCGAGGGTTCGAGGTTGGCCAGCGGGCCGATGAAGCCGTCGATGCCGCGGGCGTCGACGAGGAGGTTCTCCCAGCCCTCGAAGACCGGGATGCCGGTGCCGGCCTCGGCCATGTTCCGGGTGAAGGCGGCGTCGCCGCTGGACTCCTTGATGCCGACGATCCCCGGGATCTCCTTGCAGATCCGGATGAGGGTGTCGAACTCGATGCGATTGCCCGAGAGCGCCTCCTCGTTGTAGAGGAAGATCGGGATGTCGAGGGCCGCGCGGATCGCCTTGTAGTGCTCGACGATGTCGTCCTGCGTCACCTCGGCGCCGAACGGCGTGGTGACGACGACGGCGTCGGCGCCGATCGCGGCCGCCGTACGGGCCCGGTCGATCACCGCGGCGGTGTCGGGGAGCTGGATGCCGGCGAGGACGGGCAGACCGCCCGCGTGCCGGACGGTGTACGTGACGACGTCCTGCCACTGCCGCGCGTCGAGCTTCCAGCCCTCGCCGGAGGTCAGGGCCGGCATGAAGCCGTTGACCTCGGCGCGGATGTGGTCCAGGAGACGGACGACGCTCGGCTCGTCGACGACGCCGTGCTCGTCGAAGGGGGTGATCAGCGGGACGACGGTCCCGGAGTAGGTGCCAGGCATGAGTGGGGTGCCCTTCGGAACGACTTCAGAGGGTTTCGGAGACGACCTTCAGGACCAGCGACCGCTGGTAGAGGTCCTCCAGGTACGCGGGGAACGACGGCTCCTCACCGAGGGCGGGAGCGTCGGCCGGGGCCAGCGGTACGACGGGCAGGCCGGCCGCCGCCCGGACGAGCCGGGGGCTCGCCGTGTGGAGCACGCCCCCGCGGGCGATGACCTGGGCGAGCAGCAGACGTTCATGGGTGGGCAGACCGTCGAGCGCGGGCTCGGTGAAGGCCCGGCCGACCTCGTCCTCGGCGTAGGCGATCCGGTCGATGGCCAGGTCCGTGTGGAGGACGTCCATGAACGGGTAGTACTCGTCCTGCAGTTCCCGCTCGTAGCCCCACACGAGGTCGTCGCAGCGGCCGACCTGCTCCCAGCTCATGACGACCCCGCCCGCTTCTCCCGCGGCCAGCCGGCCGGCGAAGAAGGCCTTGGCGGCCACACGGACCGCGTCGTCCTTGCTGTGCATGCCCATGAAGGTGGTGGCGTCGATGAACACCACCGGGTCGGTGTCAGCCGGCATAGCGCTCGAGCACCTTCCGCATCCGCTCCATCGCGCCGGCGAACAGCTCCGGCTCGCGGGCCAGGGCCAGGCGCACGAAGCGCTCGCCCTTCTCCTTGGTGTTCCAGTAGAAGAACGTGCCGGGCAGGACGTACACCTCCTCGTCGAAGAGGACGGCCTGGAGCTGGGTGGCGGTCAGGTGCTCCGGCTTGATGCGGAACCAGGCGACGCTGGTGCCGACGACCGGCTCCTGGAACTCCAGGATGGTGCCGCTGAGGGCGTTGCGGGCGGCCTCGCCGTTGGTGCGGATGATGTCGCGGACGGAGGCGAAACCGTCGGTGATGGAGTCCTCGACGTACTGCGTGACCATGTTGAGGACGAACGGCGAGACGTTCAGGAGGACGCTGGTGTGGAGGTTGTAGACCTCCTCCTGGATGTTCTGGCTGGCCGTGATCATGGCGCACTTGGCGTCCTGGATCGGCCAGGTCTTGCCGGTGTCCTCCATGACCATGTACGTGACGCCGGACTCCTCCAGGAGCTTGTAGATGTCCACCCGGCCGATGCCCTCGTCGCAGAGCGCGAAGGAGGCGAAGCAGAAGTCCATCACCAGGACCTTGTCGTGGTCCACGCAGTAGCGGACGACCTCGCGGAAGCCCTCCAGCTTCTCGGCGAGCAGGGTGAACCCGGTGGGGTTGTTGGGGTCGACGAGGTAGATCGCGTCCGCGGTGATCTCCTCGACGAGACGCTCGTAGATGGCGTCCTTGTCGTGCAGCGCCGACTCGGCGAACGGGGCGATCGGCACCTGCATGTTGCGCAGCAGGTCGACCAGGTTGTCGAAGCAGGGCTCGACCAACTGCACCGACATCCCGCGCTGCTTGAGGAACATGCCGGCGACCATGGTCGACACGCTCGCGGAGTACGAAAGGAGCGTGCGGCCCATCGCACGGGCGGTGGGCTGCTGGTGCAGCCGGAAGAAGGCGTCCAGGAACTGCTGCTCGAAGTGCGCCTGCTGCTTCGACTCGGACTCGTGCCACAGCTCGGGAAGCCGCGAGACGATCCGCTCCTGGGAGGTGGACTGACGCTGGTGGGTGTGCGCGTCGGCCAGGTTGAACCGGGTCTTCAGGGCTTCGATCTCGTGCTGGGTGAGGTCGACGAACGTGCTGACGTCTGCCTTGTCGGTCAACGACATGAAGAACTCCCGCTGTCGATACGAATCTCCGTCCGGAATTCCGGCGGCGTGAATGACTGTAGGAGCTTCGAGCGGCCTTGCGAATAACGGCCGGGTCACGCAATTAATAATCACCGCGATGTTCTGCCGGCGAAAAAAAGGAACGACGGCCAGGCATTCCTCGAAAAGGAATGCCTGGCCGTCGTTCCGGTGGTGCGGCCGCTTTTGGCGGCGTATTCAACTATTCAGTGGCGGCCTTCAGCAGGATGTCCTCGAACACCTTCGGGTCGTCCGAGCCGATCACCGGCCAGCCGATGCCGTAGGCGCCCTCCCAGCCCACCTCGATGCCGGGGTTGGCGTGGTCGGAGCCGTCGGGCAGGAACAGATGGGGGCTGCAGTTCACCCGGTCGCTCTGGGCGAGCGCCGTCTGGTCCGCGAGCGACCGGCGCGCGCGCCCGTCGTCCAGGGCATCGGCGAGGGCGTCGACGTCGACGGCGCCGGTCTCGGCGGCCACGTCCAGGATCACCTTGCGGTGGCTGATGCAGCGCGACTCGGCCCAGAAGGCCCGGCGCAGCCCGAGGTCGAGCTGTTCCGAGGCGCGCAGGCTCTGCTCCTTGGCGGCGAGCACCGCCTCCAGGGCGGGCAGGGTCGTGGAGGGGTAGAGCCAGTCCTTGGCCTGCCACAGCTGCCAGCCGGCGGCCGGCTCCAGGCTGGCCATCCGGGCGACCTCGCTGTCCGTGCCGGGGCGCGGGCTCGGGGCGTCGTTGAGCAGTTCGAGGGGGAAGGCGCGCAGGTCGAAGGAGACCTGCTCCTCCAGGCCGAGACGGGCCCGGGTGGTGTGCAGCCGGTGGATCGCGATGTGCGCGAAGGAACACCAGATGTCGGAGAAGACGGTGACGACTCCGCGCGGCGGCGTCAGGTCGGCGGTGGTCGGGTCGGACATGGTTCTCCTCGGTTCGTGCGGGTTCTCAGGCGGCGGGGGGCTCGACCGCGTCGAGCGCTGCCTCGAGGTCGAGGTCGGCGCCGGGCAGCCAGGCGGGCAGGGAGGGGATACGGGCCATCGCCTCGAAGAGCCGCGGTACGGCGGCCTCGCGGACGGTCGGCCCATGGGCGCTCAGCAGCTTCGCGGGGCGCAGGGCGGCCAGCTCGTGCACCGGCCGGAGGAATTTCGTCTCGTCGACCAGCGCGGTCCACGGGGCTATCGCCCGGTTCAGGACCTCGAAGCCGTGGAAGAATTCGTCCTCGGAAAGGTCGGTGAACTCGTGGCTGATTTCCTCGACCACGGTCCCGAAACTGTCGGAGCTGTAGAGGGTTCCATCGGAATGGTCGAACACGGCGAGAGTTCCGGGTGAATCGAAAGTGGGCGGCCGGTGAAAACTCAGCTCACGGTCGCCGACTTTCACGCGGCTTCCCGGGTTCGCGGTGACGACCCGGTCCTGCGGAATGCTGAACTCTTCCGATATTCGCGTCAGCGATATGGCGTTGGCGAGGACCTTCGCGTTGGGCGCGGCCTCCAGGATCCGGGCGAGGGCGCCGGTGTGGTCGCGGTCGTCGTGGGTGACGACGACCCAGCGCAGATCGGCCGGCTCGATCAGCGACCAGAGGGAGTCCAGGAAACCCTCCCGGTCGACGGGCATGCCGGTGTCCACGAGGATCGGCTGGCCGGACCGGAGGAGGAAGGCGTTCACCGGCTGGTCGCCGAGGCCCGGGATGGGCAGTGCCGAGGGGAGGACGTGGAGGTCCGGCCCGGCGGTGTAGGACGCTTTCATGACACACCTTTCATGACGCACCGTGCGGGCCGTGGCCCCCGGGCGGGGCCCCGGGGGAGTGCCGGCCTCGGTCAGACGAGCTGGATGGTCAGCGAGCCGGCGATCAGCAGGGCGAGACCCAGGGCGCGCGGCTTCGTGAGGGAGCGCTGGGGGAGCTTGAAGAGGCCCTTGTGGTCGATCAGGGCCGAGGTGAGCTGCTGCCCGGTCACGGTGAGCGCGATGGTCACCGCGGCCCCGATCTCGGGGATGAGCAGGAAGGTCCCGGTGACGTAGGCGGCGGCGCAGGCGCCACCGAGCCAGCCCCACCAGGGCATCTTCTTCAGCGGGGCGATCTTGGGCTTCGGCGTCTTCCGGGTCGCGTACAGCACGAGCAGGACGACGGCGATGGTGAAGGTCGCCACGGCGAAGCTGATCACGGCGACGGTGACGGGCTGCTTGAGCTGGGCGCGCAGCTGGGCGTTGACCGCGCCCTGCACGGGCAGCACGGCTCCGGCTACGACACCGAGGGCGAGCCAGCCGGCGCGGCCGGCGCTCGACATCTTGGGGGCGCCGGGAGGGGCCGCCGCCTTCATGCCCCGGATGATCACGACGATGCCGGCGAGCACGGCCACGGCGCCGATGACGATCCCGGCGCTCAGGTCCTGCTGCTCCAGACCGAGCAGACCGAAGAGGTCGAGCGCGAGCGAGGCGAACATCTGGCCGGTGACGAAGAGTCCGACGGCGGCGAGGGCGCCGAGCCGTGGGAAGAGCAGGATGCCGCTGGTGATGTAGAGCGGACTGGCGAGTCCGCCGAGCAGCTGCCAGGGCTCTACGTCGGGCAGTTTGCCGAGCGCGCCGAGTGCGCCGGCCGCCACCGCGAGCACGGTCAGCAGACCGGTCGCGACGCCGAGCTGGATGGTCGAGGCGCCGTACGGAGTGCCGACGGCCGAGTTGAGCTGGAGGTTCACCGAGGCCTGGACGGCCAGGAGGCAGCCGACCAGCAGGGCCGCGGCGAGGAGCGCGGTGTGCATCTGGATCTCCCTGGGGCGGGATGGCGAGCGGATAAGTGGACACTGAGTCCGTTTAGCATGCCACGAGACATGGCAAACGGACAAGGTGTCCACTTAGCCCCAGGGGAAGTAAGGTCTGGTCCATGAGCGACGACGAGCAGCGGGGTCGTGGAGCCTCCTCCGTCCACCGGGTCGGCGGGCTCCTCGGCGATCTTCAGGCCGCGGACGACCAGCCGGTCGCCCCGCGCAGACGCGCGGACGCGGAGCGCAACCGTGCCCAGATCCTGGCCGCGGCCGAGAAGCTCTTCGCCGAGCAGGATCCGCGGACGGTCACCATGGACCGGATCGCCAAGGCCGCGGGGGTGGGCCGGGCCACCCTCTACCGGAGCTTCCCCGACCCCTCGTCGGTCGCCGTCGCGCTGCTCGACGAGCACGAGCGCCGGCTCCAGGGCCAGCTCATCTACGGCCCTCCGCCGCTCGGCCCCGGCGCACCGGCGGGGGAGCGGCTGGCGGCGTTCTACCTGGCGATGCTCGATCTCCTGGAACGGCACCTGCCGCTGGCCCTCGGCGCGGAGACGGGCCCCGCGCGCTTCCGGACGGGCGCGTACGGCTTCTGGCGCGTGCACGTCCGCACGTTGCTCGTCGACCACGGGATCCAGGACCCGGACCCGCTGATCGACATCGCGCTCAGCCCGCTGTCACCCGAGCTCTACCAGTTCCAGCGGCATGAACTCGGCCTGTCGACCGAACGCGTCGGCCGCTCCCTCGCGGACTTCGCGCGCCAGCTGCTGCGTTCGGGGGAGTGAGGCGGGGCGGTATGCGGCGCCGGCGGGCCGCCGGCGCCGCTCTGGGGGGCCGCGCGGCTAGGCGCCGGGCCGTCTCCCGGCCGGGTGGACCAGGCCGGGGAGGATCAACTTCCAGATGCGGTCGAGCCGTTGCTCGGCGGGACCGTGCAGGGCGCCGCTGTCGGAGCCTCTCGGGTCGTCGGCGGGCCAGCACTCGTCGGACGGGCCGTTCGGACAGCGCATCTCCAGCTCGACGCCGGTGATCACATAGCCGATCAGCGCGGCGACCGCCGTCGCGTCCACGCCGGGACGCAGGGCCTTCTCGGCCTCCGCGTAGCGTGCCAGGCGCGCCACCTCGCGCCGCCAGGGGCAGTCCCGGGAGAACCCCGGGTCGGCTAATTGCAGTTCCCGCGCGAGGCGTTCACCGGCCCGCGCCGTCGGGTCGGTCTCGAAGAGCCGTATGAGCGCGTGCGTGGCGATCACCAGTTTGTCGATCGCCGTGCCGCCGACGCCCTCCGTGGACAGGCAGGCCGACTCGACCGTGATCCGGGTGGCCGCGTGGGCCCGCCCGTGCACCGCCGTCGCCAGCTCCGCCTTGGTCGCGAAGTGGAAGACGAGCGCGCCGGTGGTGACCCGGGCCTCGCCCGCGATCCTGGCGAGCGAGGCCCGCTCGTACCCGTGCCTGTCGAACACCCTTGCGGCCGCGGACAGGATTTCCTGTCTCGTACGTTCCGCCCTCTGCTGAATCGCCATGAGCTCCCCCGTCGGCTTGCGAGAAGGTGCCGGAGCGTTATGTTCCGGCCCGCGCCTGTGACCGACTCGAAACTATCCGGCCGGGGGGCCACGAAACGTGCCCTCTCGCTCCATCGGCCGAAACTGGGGCTTGACGGGCATCTCCCTTCCAGGTCGCGGGCGCACACCCGATGCCGAGGGCGTGTGAAGTGACCGGAACCGGAGCCATGCCCTGTCAGGTGGATTCAGCCGTTCCGGCGCCGGCGGACGTCCGCGCGCGTGAGCGGGATACGGCCACACCCGCCAGGCACAGCGCGCCCCCGGCGAGCGTGAGCGGCCCCGGCAGTTCGCCGAGGAACAGCCATGCCATGAGCACCACCAGGGCGGGCACGGCGTACGTCGTCGCGCCCATCCGCCCCGCGGTCGTCCGGGCCAGGGCGTAGGCCCAGGTCGTGAACGCGAGCGCGGTCGGGAACACCCCCAGATAGACCATGTTCAGGGTCGCCGACAGCGGGGCCCGGCCCGCCTCGTCGACCAGCTGCCCGGCGAACGGCAGGCAGGCCACCGCCCCCACCAGGCACCCGAACGTCGTCACCTGGAGCGCGCTGCCGTGGGCGAGCGCCGGCTTCTGCGCCACGACCCCGCCCGCGTACGCCATCGCCGCCAGGACGCACAGGAGGACGCCGAGCAGCGAGGCGTGCGCGCCGGAGGAGGCACGGGACATGGAGAGGCCGACGACCACCGCGCCCGCGAAGGAGACCGCCATGCCCGCGAGCAGCCGCGGCGCCAGGGACTCCCTCAGGAAGCGGGCGCCGAGCAGCGCGATCAGGATCGGACCGATGTTCACCACCATCGCCGCCGTGCCCGCGTCGACCTCCTGCTCGCCCCAGTTGAGCACCACCATGTACACCCCGAACCAGAGCAGGCCCGAGACCAGGATCCCCGGCCAGGCCGCCCGGGGCGGCAGCCCTTCCCGCCGGACCAGGAGGACGGCGCCCAGGACCAGGCTGCCGGCGAGCAGCCGCCCGAGCGCGAGCGCGCCGGGGGAGTAGGCGGCTCCCGCGCTGCGGATGGAGACGAAGGCCGAGGCCCACAGGACGACCGTGACACCGGCGGCGGCGAGGGCGAGCCGCGAGGAATGCTTCTGCATGGCCCGACCGTAGGACGTGGACCCTTCGGCGCTCACCGCAATATTCCCGGAGCCAGGGGCAGGGCTGTACCCGGAGCCGTCGGCCGGCCCGGGGCCGCCCTGCGGCAGCGGCCTCATCGCAGCTCCTCCGGGGCGATGCCCAGCTTCGCGTACAGCGCGCGCTCGCCCCGCCCGGTCACCTTCACGGCCCGCTCGGACCCGATCCGTACGCACCACTCGTCGTCCAGCGCGTGCCGGCACAGCGCGGCGCCCGCGAGCCCCGCGAGGTGCGGCCGGCGCTCGGTCCAGTCGAGGCAGCCGCGTGCGACGGGCCGCCGCCCCCGGCGTACGAGCGGGATGCCCAGCTCGTCGAACCAGGCCAGACCCCGGTCCGTGAGCGCGAGCCCGGCGTCCTGGCGCAGCAGCCCGCGGACCGTCATCGCCTCGGTGATCGCGATGCCGAGCCGCCCGGCGAGATGGTCGTAACAGGTCCGGCCCCGGGCCATCGCCCGTCCGGCGCTCGCGGCGCCCAGCGAGCGGGGCGGCGGGGGCACCGCCGGCTCGGACCGGCCGGCCAGGTCCTCGACGAGATGCGCGATCCCGGGGTCGGCGAGGCGCACGTACCGGTGGCGGCCCTGCCGTTCCTCCGTGAGCACCCCGCCGGTGACGAGCTTCCCGAGGTGTTCGCTGGCGGTGGACGGGGCCACGCCCGCGTGCCGGGCGAGCTCCCCGGAGGTCCAGGCACGCCCGTCGAGCAGGGCGAGCAGGAACGCGGCGCGGGTCTCGTCCGCGAAGAGCGCCGCGAGCGCGGCGAGGTCACTGGCTGCCATGCGTCCAGCCTCCCGCACTCACACTTCGGTGGTGGCCGAACCGTCCTATGAGGCGGAGGGACGGGCCGCGGGCCGCGCCGGTCCGAACCGTCCTATGAGGCGGAGGGACGGGCCGCGGGCCGCGCCGGGGACTCGCGCACCTGGGCCTCGTACTGGATCCGCAGTCCGTCGAGCAGTGCCCGCAGGCCCGTGGTGAAGGCGCCCTCGTCGACCTTCTGGCGGTGCTCGGCGAGGCGGTGCGCCTGGCCGAGGTGCGGGTAGTCGGCCGGGTCGTAGGCCGTCTCGTCGTCGACGAAGCCGCGCGCGAAGGAGCCGAGTGCCGAGCCGGTGATGAAGTACCGCATCAGCGCGCCGATGGAGGTGGCCTGGGCCGGTGGCCAGCCCGCGCGGACCATCGCGCCGAAGACCGCGTCCGCGACGCGCAGGCCGGCCGGGCGGCGGCCGGGGCCCCGGGCGAGGACCGGGACGATGTGCGGGTGGTCGGCGAGGGCGGCGCGGTAGGAGACGGCCCAGTCGTGCAGCGCGGTCTGCCAGTCGCGGCCGTCGTCCTCCGCGAACATCGACAGATCGATCTTCGCGCTCACCGCGTCGGCGACGGCGTCGAGGATCTCGTCCTTGGTGCGGAAGTGGTTGTAGAGCGAGGGTCCGCTGACCCCGAGTTCGGCCGCGAGCCGCCGGGTCGAGAGCGCGTCGAGGCCCTCCGCGTCCACGAGCGCGCCCGCCGTCTCGACGATGCGGTCTCGGCTGAGCAGGGGCTTGCGCGGTCGGGCCATGGCGCACATAGTAGGCCTGCACCAGGAAAACTAGCAGTGGTAATTAAACGGTCGGGTGAGGTGGGCGCCGCATGAATCTGGAACTCAGCGAGGAGCAGGAAGCCGTACGGCGGCTCGCCGAGGACTTCGTGGCGCGCGAGGTCACCCCGCACGCCGTGGCGTGGGACCGCGCCGAGGAGGTGGACCGGGCGATCGTGAAGAAGCTCGGCGCCGTCGGCTTCCTCGGGCTCACGGTCCCCGAGGAGTACGGCGGTTCCGGCGGCGACCACCTCGCGTACTGCCTCGTCACCGAGGAGCTCGGCCGCGGCGACTCCTCCGTGCGCGGCATCGTCTCCGTCTCCCTCGGCCTGGTCGCCAAGACCGTCGCCGCCTGGGGGAGTGAGGAGCAGAAGCGGGAGTGGCTGCCCCGGCTCGCGTCCGGCGAGGCGCTCGGCTGCTTCGGCCTCACCGAGCCCGGCACCGGGTCCGACGCCGGGAACCTCGCCACCCGGGCCGTGCGCGACGGTGACGACTACCGCGTCAGCGGCACCAAGATGTTCATCACCAACGGCACCTGGGCCGACGTCGTGCTGCTCTTCGCCCGCACCAACGACACCCCCGGCCACAGGGGCGTCTCCGCCTTCCTCGTCCCCACCGACACCCCCGGCCTCACCCGCCGCGCCATCCACGGCAAGCTCGGCTTGCGCGGCCAGGCCACCGCCGAACTCGTCCTCGAGGACGTCCGCGTCCCCGCCGCCGCGATGCTCGGCCCCGAGGGCAAGGGCTTCACCGTCGCCATGTCGGCCCTCGCCAAGGGCCGGATGTCCGTCGCCGCCGGCTGCGTCGGCATCGCCCAGGCCGCGCTCGACGCGGCCGTCCGGTACGCCGGGGAGCGCGAGCAGTTCGGCAAGCCCATCGCCTCGTACCAGCTCGTGCAGGAGCTGATCAGCGACATCGCCGTCGACGTGGACGCCGCCCGGCTGCTCACCTGGCGGGTGGCCGACCTGATCGACCGAGGCCAGGACTTCGCGACGGCGGCCTCCAAGGCCAAGCTGTACGCCTCCGAGGCCGCGGTCCGCGCCGCGAACAACGCCCTCCAGGTCTTCGGCGGCTACGGCTACATCGACGAGTACCCGGTCGGCAAGCTCCTCCGGGACGCGCGCGTGATGACCCTCTACGAGGGCACCAGCCAGATCCAGAAGCTCATCATCGGCCGGGCGCTGACGGGCGTCTCCGCGTTCTGACCCCGTCCGGGGCCGCCGCGCCGCCCTTCTGAGTACCCCACTGAGTACGAGGACGGATGTGGCGCCGGCCACATCCGGCCGATGCTGTGCCCATGAGTGACACACCGGTCAAGCAGCAGAACACCGCCGCCTACTACGCCCAGGCCGTCGCCTCCTTCTCGCTCGCCCTCGGCGCCGTGGCCATCGGCATCTACCAGCTGGAGGCCAGCGCCTGGGTCCGCGCCTTCCTCGCCGTCGCGGTCCTCTACCTCACCACCTCGGCCTTCACGCTCGCCAAGGTCGTCCGCGACCGCCAGGAGGCCGGGCAGATCGTCAGCCGGGTCGACCAGGCCCGGCTGGAGAAGCTGCTCGCCGAGCACGACCCCTTCCAGAAGCTCTGACCGCCCGGCGGGCCCCGAGCTGCCACCCTCGGTCTCTAAGCGCTTGCTCACCCTCGTTGGTATGGTGAGCGTCCTGACGGGGTCCGAGAGGGAGTATGGGATGAGCGCGGCGGAGGAGACGCCCGGGGGCGAGGACATGCCCTGGGGCGAGGTCACGCCCGAGGCGGCCCGGCGACTGCTGGTGGCCGCCGTCGAGGCGTTCGCCGAGCGCGGCTACCACGCCACCACCACCCGGGACATCGCCGGCCGCGCGGGGATGAGCCCGGCCGCGCTCTACATCCACTACAAGACCAAGGAAGAGCTGCTCCACCGGATCAGCCGCATCGGTCACGACAAGGCCCTGGAGATCCTCCGCGCCGCGGCCGCCGGCGACGGCACGGCCGCCGAGCGCCTCGCCGACGCCGTGCGCTCCTTCGTCCGCTGGCACGCCGAGCGCCACACCACCGCGCGGGTCGTCCAGTACGAGCTCGACGCCCTCGGCCCCGAGCACCGTGCCGAGATCGTGGAGCTGCGCCGCCAGTCCGACGCGGCGGTGCGCGGCATCATCGACGAGGGCGTGGCGGCGGGCGAGTTCGACGTGCCGGACGTCGCCGGCACCACGGTCGCCGTGCTCTCGCTCTGCATCGACGTCTCGCGCTGGTTCAACGCCCAGGGACGCCGGTCGCCCGACGAGGTCGGCGCGCTCTACGCCGACCTCGTCCTCAGGATGGTCGGCGCTCAGAAGTAGTAGCGGGAGACCGACTCGGCGACGCAGACCGGCTTCTCGGAGCCCTCGCGCTCCACCGTCACGGCCGCCGTCACCTGCACACCGCCGCCGGCCTCCTCGACCTTCGTCAGGACGGCCGTGGCGCGCAGTCGCGAGCCGACCGGCACGGGCGCGGGGAAACGCACCTTCTCCGTGCCGTAGTTGAGGCCCATCTTCATGCCCTCGACCCGCAGCACCTGCGGGACGAACAGCGGGAGCAGCGACAGGGTCAGATAGCCGTGCGCGATGGTCGTGCCGAACGGGCCGGTGGCCGCGCGCTCCGGGTCCACGTGGATCCACTGGTGGTCCCCGGTCGCCTCGGCGAAGAGGTCGATCCGCTTCTGGTCGATCTCCACCCAGTCGCTGTGCCCCAGCTGCTCGCCGACCCCCGCGCGCAGCTCCTCGGCGGAGGTGAAGATCCTCGGCTCGGCCATGTTCCTGGTCCCTTCTGGTCCGGCATACCCCACGTGGTACGGCATACCCAACGGTCGGTATCTAAGCGCTTGCTCAGCATGTGGGGTGAGCGGTCCGCTGTCAACGGACCAGTAGGGTCGCGGGGTGCCGCAGATTCCAGAGAAGATCCACGAGCTCACCGTCGGCCAGCTCTCCGCCCGTAGCGGGGCCGCCGTCTCCGCCCTCCACTTCTACGAGGCGAAGGGGCTCATCAGCAGCCGCCGCACCACCGGCAACCAGCGCCGCTACGGCCGCGACACCCTGCGCCGGGTCGCCTTCGTCCGCGCCGCGCAGCGCGTGGGAATCCCGCTGGCGACGATCCGCCAGGCCCTCGCCCAGCTCCCGGAGGAGCGCACGCCCACCAACGAGGACTGGGCCCGGCTCTCCGCGGCCTGGCGTACCGAGCTGGACGAGCGCATCAAGCAGCTCGGCCGGCTCCGCGACCACCTGACGGACTGCATCGGCTGCGGCTGTCTCTCCCTGGAGACCTGCGTGCTGTCCAACCCCGACGACGCCTTCGGCGAGCGGATGGCGGGCTCCCGCCTGCTGCCGGTACGCAACCCCGCCGCGGCCGGCGACGAAGAATAGGCGCTCGCCGATCAGGCCGGGCTCGCGGCGTGACCGACAAGGCACTCCCTAGCCCGCGAGGGCCGCGGCGACCAACTCCGCGTTGGAGCCCGCCCGGGCGCCGTCCGGCAGCAGCACGGTGTCCTCGACGCCGATCCGGGCGACGAGGCCCAGCCGCAGGGCGAGCCGCAGCACCGGCCAGGCGCTGCCGTCCTCGCCGTGCAGCAACACGGGGATGCCCGGCGGCAGTTCGAGCCCGGACAGGAAGGAGCGCGAGGCATCCTCGGCCCCGCTCCCGGCCGGCGGGTACGGGACCTTCACGAGGACCCGTCGTACGCGGGGTGCGAGCGGCGAGCGGGCGAAGCGTTCAGGCCCGTCCGTACGGGCCCACAGCCCGGCCTCGACCCCGATCCCGCGCTCCAGGAGCGCCCCCGCCACCTCCTCCGCCCCGGACTCGTGCCAGTCGACCGACACCAGGTCGGGCAGCAGCGCCCAGGACCGGATCCGCTCCACCCGGCGCCCCCCGTCGGGCTCGGCGGCCGCGGCGACAGTGACCCCCACAGCCCCGCCCGCCGCCGTCCTGACGACCGCCGTCCTTGCCACCGCCGCCCGGACCGAGCTCAAGACGGGGCCGAGCACCCGGGGCGAGAGCGAGGTACCTCCGCACGGCGTCCGGGGATGCGCCCGCACCTCCCCGGCACCCGCCGCCACCGCCCGCGCGGCGGACTCCGCGAGCGACTCGGGCGACATCGGCACCGACGCCGAATCCCCGGGCCCCCGTGTCCCGTTGAGACAGACCTGAAGCACCGGAGCCCCCGGTGGAACCCGCGGCACGCCGGGATCCCGAAGGCTCACGCCGCCGGCGCCAGCGAGCGGTTCCGCTCCCCACGGGCGCGGGCCAGCGCCCCCGAGGTGAGGACCGCGCGCGGCACACCCACCCCGCAGTCCCCGCAGACCGGGCCGAGCCACGGCTCGTACGTGTCGCCGGGACCGGCCCATTCGATGCGCGGCCCCGCGCACACCGGGCACCGCTCGCCCGGGTCGCCCTCCAGGGCCGTGATCAGCCGCCGCAGCACCTCGGGCAGCGGGTCCGACGGGTGCACGGCCGGATCGCCGCACCGCACCACGCCGTTGCCGCCCCAGACCCGCCGGTGCCAGTCGTCGAGGGCGCCGAGCCCGCGCAGCCCCTCGTGCTTCTCGCGCCGCCGCCGGGCGGCGAACTCCTCCTCGTACGCGAGCCACACGGCCCGCGCCTCCTCCAGCTCGTCGAGCGCGGCGATCAGCCGCCCGGGGTCGAGCTCCCGGTCCTCGGGTCCGAACCTGTGCCTGCGGCACAAGTGGTCCCACGTAGCCCGGTGCCCGTACGGCGCGAACCGCTCCAGACACTTGCGCAGCGAGTACCTGCGCAGGGCCGTGTCGCACCCCGGATCGCGCACCTGTCTCGCGAGACTCCGGAAACCGGCCATCTCCCGCCACCTCCGTCGCTGGTCATTCCGCGATATCAGAGGGACGAACGAGCGCCCCGCCGTGTTCCATCGAAATTCGGATGGCAGCCATCAGCGGTGACGGAGGGGCCTCCGGGGAAGGGCGGAACGGAGGAGTCCGGCGAGGCGCGGAACAGCCGGGGGAGAGCCGCCGACGAGACGCGGAAGGGGCCAGCGCCCCCCGCTACCTGCCCGTTCGCGCCGCCGACACCACCACCCGGGCCAGCTCCGCGCGGCAGATGTCGCTGTGGGAGCGGACCACGTCCGCCGTGTCGACGCTCACGCACCCCGAAGGCGGCACTCCCTCGCGCAGCACCGTCGCCAGCGGCCGTACGACCGTCCCGGGGACCGCCTGGACGCCGTCGTGCCCGATCGCCGCCCAGCGCGGGTCGTCCGAGCCGAGCAGCCCGGCGGCGGGGGTCAGCGACGCCGAGTCGCCCGCGAGCCGGGACGCCAGCGGGTAGAACACGCCGAGCGCCGTGTCGTGCCGCGAGTAGCAGGCCACCACGGGCCCCCTGACCCGGTTCTGCAGGTCCCGCAGCGAGCCCGAGCGCCCGGAGTCGTGCGGCAGCCGGGCCGCGAACGCGTAGTGCGAGAAGGCGCCCTGGAGGAGGGTCACGGAGGCCACCGGACGCGCCCCCGACGGCAGCCCCCTCAGCGCGTACGCGACGAGCCGGGCGCCCATGCTGTGGCCGACCAGGTGGACGCGGAGGCGGGGGGCGGCGCGGGCGACCTCGCCGAGCAGCGGCCCGAGGCCGAACTCGCCGACCCGACCGGCCCGTTTCTTCATCACGTAGTAGGTGGCCTGCCGGAGGACCTCCCGGGCCCCCTTCCAGTACCGCCCGAGCCCTTCCCCGAAGCCCGCCGCGGGACCGAAGCCCGCCGCGGGACCGAAGCCCGCCGCGGGACCGGAGCCCCGCGCGGTGCCGAGGTCCTCCGTCGGGCCGGCGTCCGCCTCCAGCGCCTCGGTGAACAGGGCGCACACCTCCACCGGGTCCGCGACCAGGAACTCCGGCACCGGCTCCCGGGGCCCGGCGGCGCCCGCCCGGCCGTCCGCACGGGCGGCCACGTCCGTCAGCTCCCGCAGCAGCGCGCCGAACTCGGCGAACGCCGCCTCGTCCGCCGGCGCCGTCACGAGGAGTTCGGTGAGCCGGTCGAGGACCGGCTCCTTCTCCGGGAGGACCGTCACGAGGGCCCGGTAGTCGGGGACCGGCTCGCCGGTGAACATCATCGACGGCCAGATCACGCCCGCGTACCCGGCCTCGACGCCGGGGGCGAGCAGACCGGGGAACGGCTCGAAGAAGTCGGAGCAGAGCCGGGTGGCGCCGGCCGGGGAGCTGTTCCACCCGTGCGCGAGCACCACCAGGTCGGTGAGGCCCTGCCGGGCCAGTGCGGCGAGGGCCGCGGGCTGTCCCGCGGGCCCGTCACCCTCCTTGTCGAAGGTGATCTCCCGGTACGGCTCCACACTCATCCCGGTCACGGCCCGGCCCTCTCCGTCGAGGTGGCCGTCGCACCCGGACGCGCCAAGCGCGGGCGGCGGCTCAAGGGCCAGCATGCCCGCGCGTGGCCCCGGCCAGACCTCGACCGGGAGGCGTACCTTTTCGGACGGACCGTGGCCGACTCCCGTACCGTCACAGTCGGCCCGTCCGTGTCTCCCGCCTCAGCGGATGCGCGCCGCCGTGATACGCGGGAAGTGGATCAGCAGGTCGTACCCGGTGGAGAGGCGTGCCTGGTGCACGGTGCCCGACCAGGGGTACGCCGTTCCGATGCCCCGGGTCGGCCGGGGGGTGGCGAGCCAGTCCCGTGCGGCCGGCGTCGCGCGCCGCATGTCCAGGTAGAAGGCGGTCGGCGCGACCCGGTCCAGGGTGTGGGCGTTGCTGTCCGGGCCGAGTGTGCCGACGGTGAACGGGCGGAGCGGCTCACCGGGCGCCTCGGTGTCGTGCGCGTTGAACGACCCCTGCCCGAAGGAGGCGCCGACGCTCACGTAGTCCCGGCCGAGCGCGTCGCGCAGGAAGGCGCCCTGGATCCGCGGGTAGTGGTCGGGCTTCGGGCTCTCGTAGCCGACGTGGCCGTTGTGCGCGGAGAGCACGATCCGGTCGCCGGTCTGCCGCTGCCACCAGACGGTGTTCTCGGCCATGACGCGGTCGCGGTAGAGCATCGCCGCGGCGACGCCCGCCTGCGTCTCCATGTCGTGGGCGTACTCGGTGCCGACCTGGGCGATGGCGCGCGCGTGCTGCACCGCCCACCGGGCCGCCTCACGCGCGTGGGGGTCCTTCTCGGGCCGCTGCCGCTCCAGGAGGGCGAGCGCCGCGTTCACGTCGGAGGCCATCCGCTGCCGCTCGGGGCGCGGCTTGGCCATGTACCCCTTCATCCATTCTTCGACCCCGCCCGTGGGGCGCGAGCTCCGGTACAGCTCCTCGAAGCGGGGGAGGAGCGCGGGACGGGTGCGGGCCACGTACGAGGTCACGCGGTCGAAGAGGTTCGCGCCCGCGTAGCCGAGGTCGTTGCCCATGAAGCGGACCTGGTGGTCGGGGTGGAGCTGGTTGTGCCGCCGCATCCAGAGGAAGAGGTCGAGGTACTCCTCGGTGTTCCAGAGGCGGTACGACTCCTGGAACTCGTCGCGCATGATCGCCCTGATGTCGCCGCGGCCCGTGCGCACCCACTCGTCGACGAGCAGCCCGGTGGACCAGGTGGCCTCCAGGGAGAAGGTGGTGAAGCCCTTCCGCTCCACGAGGTGTTCGAAGATCCGGTGCTTCGCGGTGAAGAACTCCGCCGAGCTGTGGGTGGCCTCGCCGATGCCGACGACCTTGGCGGAGCCGATCATCCGGTCGAGCGGCCGGAGATCGGTGAACGGCTTTGCGGTGCGGGCGAGTTCGCGCGCGGGATCGGGAGCGGCCGGGGGCCCGGCGGCCCCGGCGGCGGGCGCCAGGGAGCCGAGGCAGGCGGCGAGGAGGAGCCCCACGAGGGGCAGGCGACGTCGTAGGGAGGTGCCGGAGAGGTTCATGGGGTCAAGCCTGGTCGGCGGGGCACGCTGCGGACATACCCTCTGCACCCCTGTCGATCATGGGGAAAACCCCACCCCCTCCCCCACCCTCGCCCTGCCCGCCGCCCGGGCCGGCCTCGCGGCGACGGCCCTCAGTGGTACAGCAGATACTCCCTCCGCACCGCCCGGAACGCCGCCAGGTCCGCCTGCCACGCCCCGACGACCTCGTCCACCCCGGCGCCTGCGTCGATCAGTGTCCGCACCCGCGTCGAACCCGTCAGCTTGTCGATCCAGTTGTCCGCCCGCCAGGCGAAGCCGGACCAGGAGCTCCGGGCGGTGACCAGGAGCCCGATCCCGGCCCGTACCGGATCGAAGGACTCCCGGTCGTGGACGTGCAGCTGCACGCCGCCGACGGTCTTCCCCTGGAACTTGGAGAAGGTCGGTGCGAAGTACGCCTCGCGGAACCGGACGCCGGGCAGGCCGAGCGCGTTCGCCGCCTCCGCCCACCGCCGGTCGATCCCCTCCGCGCCGAGGAGTTCGAAGGGGCGGGTGGTGCCCCGGCCCTCGGAGAGGTTCGTCCCCTCGAAGAGGCAGGTGCCGGAGTAGACGAGCGCGGTATCCGGCGTCGGCATGTTGGGGCTGGGCGGCACCCAGGGCAGCCCGGTCGCGTCGAAGAAGTCCGTCCGCCGCCAGCCCGTCATCCGTACGGTCTCCAGGGCGACCGGCGACGCGAGGAACTCGCCGTTGAAGAGGCGGGCCAGCTCGGCCACCGTCATGCCGTGCGCCTGCGCGATCGGTTCGCGTCCGACGAAGGTGGCGAACGCCCGGTCCAGGACGGGGCCCAGCGCCGCCCGCCCGGTCACCGGGTTCGGCCGGTCCAGGACCACGAACCGCTTCCCGGCGAGCGCGGCGGCCACCATGCAGTCGTACAGCGTCCAGATGTAGGTGTAGAAGCGGGCGCCGGCGTCCTGGATGTCGAAGACGACCGTGTCCACGCCGGAGGCGGTGAAGACGTCCGCGAGTGGCTGCCCGCTCTTCAGATACGTGTCGTAGACGGGCAGCCCGGTCGCCGGGTCGTCGTACCGCCCCTCGGAGCCGCCCGCCTGCGCGGTGCCCCGGAAGCCGTGCTCCGGGCCGAAGACGGCCACCAGGTCCACCCGCTCGTCGGTGTGCATCACATCGACGATGTGCCGGGCGTCCCACGTGATGCCGGTCGGGTTGGTGACGATGCCGACGCGCTCCCCGGCGAGCAGTGCGTACCCGTCGTCGGCGAGGCGCTCGAATCCGGTCCGTACGCGCGCGTGTCCGTGCGGTCGCCCCGCCGCCGGGGCGGTGGGCGCGCCGGCCGCAGCGGTGGGCGCGGCGGCCGCCACCGCCCCGAGGGCGCCCCCGGCGGCCAGCAGACTCCGTCGCGACAGGCCCATGCGAAACCTCCTCGATCGCCGTCCCCGGCCGGGGCGGGTGACATGGGCACGCACGCTAGCGGTCCTGATCGCCCACGGGAACGAGGCAAGCGGCCGACACTCTTCCGTCTTTCCATACCGACTGGTTAGTCTGTCCGCGTCCCCCAGGTCATCACAGGTCATCACGGGTCGTCACAGGCCGTCGAGCGGAGAGGTGGGTCCATGAGCGAGGGCACGAACCAGGTCCAGGGCGCCGGAGTCGTCGTCACGGGAGCGGGCGGCGGCATCGGCGCCGCCCTCGCACGCCGGTTCGCGGCCGAGGGAGCCCGGGTCGTCGTCAACGACCTCGACCCCGTCCGCACCAAGGCGGTCGCCGAGGAGATCGGCGCCCTCGCCGTCCCCGGTGACGCCTCCGCCGTCGTCGACGAGGCCCGCGAGGCCCTCGGCGGCACCGTCGACATCTGGTGCGCCAACGCCGGCCTCTCCTCGCCCGGCGACGCCTTCGCCGACGAGGACGTCTGGGCCGCCGCCTGGGACGTCAACGTCATGGCCCACGTCCGCGCGGCCCGCGCCCTGCTCCCCGACTGGCTGGAGCGCGGCAGCGGCCGCTTCGTCTCCACGGTCTCCGCCGCCGGACTCCTCACCATGATCGGCGCGGCTCCGTACAGCGTCTCCAAGCACGGCGCGTACGCCTTCGCCGAATGGCTCTCCCTCACCTACCGGCACCGCGGCCTCGCCGTCCACGCCATCTGCCCGCAGGGCGTCCGTACGGACATGCTCACGGCCGCCGGGACGGCCGGTGAACTCGTCCTCGCCCCCACCGCCATCGAGCCCGAGGACGTCGCCGACGCCCTCCTCGACGCGATCTCCGCCGACCGCTTCCTCGTCCTGCCGCACCCCGAGGTGGCCGGCTACTACCGCAACCGGGCCACCGACCCGGAGCGCTGGCTGGGCACGATGAACCACGTCCAGCAGACCTGGGAGACGGGTACGCGTTGACCGGGTCCGATCGGATGCGAAGATCTACCGGCGGGAACGCGTTCCCCTGACCGAAAAACATCATCGAGAACGACCACCGAGAACGACCACCAGGAAGGCGGCGGAGCATGGCCAGGACGACGGACGGGAGCGGCACACCCGTCCCCCAGAGGCTCCTCGCCGCCGCCACCCGGCTCTTCGCGGAGCAGGGGTACGACCGCACCTCCGTCCAGGAGATCGTCGAGGCCGCCGGGGTCACCAAGGGCGCGCTCTACCACTACTTCGGCTCCAAGGAGGACCTCCTCCAGGAGGTCTACTCCCGCGTCCTGCGCCTCCAGCAGGAGCGCCTCGACGGCTTCGCGGACGCCGACGCGCCCATCGAGGACCGGCTGCGCGACGCCGCCGCGGACGTCGTCGTCACCACCATCGAGAACCTCGACGACGCCGCCATCTTCTTCCGCTCCATGCACCATCTCAGCCCGGAGAAGAACAAGCAGGTCAGGTCGGAGCGGCGCCGCTACCACGAGCGGTTCCGCGCCCTGATCGAGGAGGGGCAGCGAGCCGGGGTGTTCTCCTCGGCGACCCCCGCCGACCTGGTCGTCGACTACCACTTCGGCTCGGTGCACCACCTCTCCACCTGGTACCGCCCGGACGGCCCGCTCACCCCCGAGCAGGTCGCCGGCCACCTCGCCGACCTCCTGCTCCGGGCCCTGCGGCCCTGAGGCACGCGCACCCGGAGCAGCCGAGACCGCTCGGGCTCTACAGGTACTTCTTGAGCTCCCGGCGCGCGAGCGACCGCTGGTGCACCTCGTCCGGGCCGTCCGCGAGCTTCAGCGTCCGCGCCGCCGCCCACAGTTCGGCCAGCGGGAAGTCCTGCGAGACGCCGCCCGCCCCGTGCGCCTGAACGGCCTTGTCGATGATGTCGACCACCGCGCGCGGGGTCGCGATCTTGATGGCCTGGATCTCGGTGTGGGCACCCCGGTTGCCGACGGTGTCCATGAGCCAGGCCGTCTTGAGGACGAGGAGCCGCAGCTGCTCGATCTGCACCCGGGCGTCCGCGATCCAGTTCTGCACGACGCCCTGCTGGGCGAGCGTCTTGCCGAAGGCGGTACGGGAGACGGCCCGGCGGCACATCAGCTCGACGGCCCGCTCGGCCATGCCGATGAGCCGCATGCAGTGGTGGATGCGGCCGGGGCCGAGCCGGGCCTGCGCGATGGCGAAGCCGCCGCCCTCCTCGCCGATGAGGTGCGAGGCGGGGACGCGGACGTCGTCGAAGACCACCTCGGCGTGGCCGCCGTGGGAGTGGTCCTCGTACCCGTAGACCTGCATCGCGCGCCGCACCTCCACGCCGGGGGTGTCGCGCGGCACCAGGATCATCGACTGCTGACGGCGGGGGTCGGCCCCGTCGGGGTCGGTCTTGCCCATCACGATGAAGATCTTGCAGTCGGGGTTCATGGCCCCGGAGATGTACCACTTGCGGCCGTCGACGACGTAGGAGTCGCCGTCCCGCCGGATCCGGGTCTCGATGTTCGTCGCGTCGGAGGAGGCGACCTCCGGCTCCGTCATCGCGAACGCCGAGCGGATCTCGCCCATGAGGAGCGGCTCCAGCCACTGCTTCCGCTGCGCCTCGTCGCCGAACTGGGCGAGCAGCTCCATGTTCCCGGTGTCCGGGGCGGCGCAGTTGAGGGCGGTCGGGGCCAGCTGCGGGCTGCGGCCGGTGATCTCGGCGAGCGGCGCGTACTGGAGGTTCGTCAGCCCGGCGCCGTACTCCGCGTCCGGCAGGAAGAGGTTCCAGAGGCCCTGCCGCTTGGCCTCGGCCTTCAGCTCCTCGACGACCGCCGGGGTGTCCCACGGCGAGGCGAGCAGGGCGCGCTGCTCCTCGGCCGTCCGCTCGGCCGGGTACACGTGCTCGTCCATGAAGGCGAGGAGCCTCTCGCGGAGTTCCTCGGTGCGCGCGTCGTAGGCGAAGTCCATGATGGTTCAGCCCTCCTGAAGGGTGGTCAGGCCGTGCTCGATGAAGACGGGGACGAGTTCGCCGATGCGGTCGAAGCCCGCGCCGACGGTCTGCCCGAGGGTCCAGCGGTAGTGGATGCCCTCCAGGATCACGGCGAGCTTGAACCAGGCGAAGGCGGTGTACCAGGCGAGGGCGGAGGTGTCGCGGCCCGAGCGGGCGGCATAGCGCTCGACCAGTTCGGCGGCGGTCGGGTGCCCGGGGGCCGTGGCGGTGGTGGAGATGGGGGAGTCGGGGAGGTCGAGCGGCGTGCTGTACATGACGAGCAGACCGAGGTCGGTCAGCGGGTCGCCGAGCGTCGACATCTCCCAGTCGAGGACGGCCCGAATGCGGTCGTCCCCGTCGATGAGGACGTTGTCGAGCCGGTAGTCGCCGTGGATCACGGTCGGCTCCGGCGAGTCCGGCAGCGAGCGGCCGAGGGCGGCGTGCAGCTCGTCGATCCCGGGCAGCTCACGGCCGCGCGAGGCGTCGAGCTGCTTGCCCCAGCGGCGCAGCTGCCGGTCGAGGAAGCCCTCGGGGCGCCCGAAGTCGGCGAGCCCGACGGCCGCCGGGTCCACGGCGTGCAGATCGACGAGGGTGTCGACCAGGCCGAGGACGGCGGCGCGGGTGCGCTCGGGGCCGAGCGGGGCGAGTTCCGCCGCCGAGCGGTACGGCGTCCCGTCGACGAACTCCATGACGTAGAACGGCGCCCCGAGCACGGAGTCGTCCTCGCAGAGCAGCAGCGTCTCGGGCACGGGCACGTCCGTGGTGTGCAGGGCGCTGATGACGCGGTGCTCGCGGCGCATGTCGTGGGCGGTGGCGAGGACGTGGCCGAGCGGCGGCCGGCGGACGACCCAGCGGCCCGCACCGTCGGTCACGACGTACGTCAGGTTCGACCGGCCGCCTTCGATCAGTCGGGCTTCGAGGGGGCCGGACACCAGGCCGGGGCGCTCGCGGTCGAGGAAGCGGCGCAGCTGCTCGGGGTCGAGGCCTGGTGGCGGGGCGGAACTCATACGTGCGTACCTCCGGATCGGCTTCGGTCGGCGTTCATGATGACCGACCAGTCGGTATGTCGTCCAGGGGGGCGTCGTGAAACCGTCCTACGCCCTCTGGTCACCGATCCCATCCGTGAATAGGGTTCACATATGGATGCGAAGCTGATCGTCGACGAAGTCCGGCTGACCCCGATCCTCATCTCCGACCCGCCTCTCCTCAATGTCCAGGGGGTTCACCAGCCGTACACGCCCCGTCTCGTGGTCGAGGTGATCACCCGGGGCGGCGTGAGCGGCCTGGGGGAGACGTACGGCGACGGTGTCTACCTGGACCTGGCCCGCCCGCTGGCGGAGGCGCTTCCGGGGCGGTCGGTCACAGATGTGAACGCTCTCTTCGCGCTTGCGGAGGCCACGGATCCGGGCCGCGACCCGGGCTCCGGCTCGGGCGCCGAAGCCGCCGCCGAAGCCGCCGAGGAAGCCGGGGTCGACGCGAGCGGTCTGCGCGGCGTCCGCACCGCCGAGAAGCTCCGCCTCTCCGTCGTCTCCGCCTTCGAGACCGCGTGCCTGGACGCCCTCGGCAAGACCCTCGGCCTGCCCGTCCACGCCCTCCTCGGAGGCAAGGTCCGCGACTCCGTCGAGTTCAGCGCCTACCTCTTCCACCGCTGGGCCACCCACCCCGCCGGCGGCCCCGTCGACGACTGGGGCGCGGCCCTCGACCCCGCCGGCATCGTCGCCCAGGCCCGCCGCTTCGACCGCGCGTACGGCTTCCGGTCCTTCAAGCTCAAGGGCGGGGTGTTCGCACCGGAGCAGGAGATCGCCGCGATCCGCGCGCTCGCCGAGGAGTTCCCCGGCCGTCCGCTCCGCCTCGACCCCAACGGCGCCTGGTCCGTGGAGACGTCCCTCTCCGTCGCGCGCGAACTCAAGGGCGTACTGGAGTACCTGGAGGACCCGGCGAGCGGCACCGGCGCGATGGCCGAGATCGCCGCCGGCACCGAGGTCCCGCTCGCCACCAACATGTGCGTGACCACCTTCGAGGAGGTCCCGGAGGCCTTCGCGAAGGGGGCGGTACGGATCGTCCTCTGCGACCACCACTACTGGGGCGGCCTCGGGCGCACCCGCGAACTCGCCGCGCTCTGCCGGACGTACGGCGTCGGGCTCTCCATGCACTCCAACACCCACCTGGGCATCAGCCTCGCGGCCATGACCCAGGTCGCGGCCACCCTGCCCGAACTGCACCACGCCTGCGACACCCACTACCCGTGGCAGACCGAGGACGTCGTCACCACCCGTCCCGTCTTCCGCGAGGGCCGCCTCACGGTCTCCGACGCGCCCGGCCTGGGTGTCGAACTCGACCGCGAGGCGCTGGCGACGCTGCACCGCCGCTGGCGGGAGGACGACGGGAGGTACCGGAACCGCGACGACGCGGCGGCGATGCGAACGGCGCACCCGAACTGGACCCCCCACACCTGGTGATGCCGAGGCCCCCCACCGCGCGGGGCGGGTGGGCACACGGGACGGCGCGCTGGGCGGCGCCGCCACTTGCGCCCCGGCCCGCACCCCTAGCTCGGTGCACACGGGGTGCGGGTTCAGGCGCGGAAGCCCAGGCCCGGCATAGGGTGCCGTCCGTTGTGCCCACCCTCCCCCCGGACTCCGTCCGGGGGGACCCCCACGCCCCAGCGGAACGGATGCCCACAACGTGGGAGCGGCGGGGGCGCAGCCCACAACGGGTGCGGCCGCCCAAGGGCTACGCGTGGCAAGCCACCGGCACGCCCCCGTTCATCGCCGCCATGTCCCCGAACACCCCCACCGGATCCAGCGGCGACGCCTCCGGCAGCCCCGCCAGTTCCGCGTACGCCCGGTGCAGATTGGCCACCAGGCGCTCGCTCTCCCGCCACGCGGCGAACTCGCCGAGCTCGGCCCGCCGCGCCGTCTCCAGCGGCGTCGCCCCCTTGGCGTACCCCTCCGCCGCGATCTCCCGCACCCAGAGCAGGTACCGCTCGGTCGCGTCGTACGCCGAGGGGTCGGTCACCCGGCCGTGCCCCGGGACCACCGTCGGCGCGTCGAGCGAGCGCAGCAGGTCGAGCGCCCGCAGCGACCCGGCCAGCGAACCCATCGGCAGGAAGGGCGTCCCGCCGTGGAAGACCAGGTCACCCGTGAAGACGATGCCCTGCTCGGGAAGGTGGACGATCGAGTCGCCCGTGGTGTGCGCGGGCCCCGGGTGGATGACCCGCACCTCGATCCCGCCGGAGTACAGCGTCATGCCCTCGCGGTACGTGACGGACGGCGCCACGATGTCGATCTCCCCGAAGTCGGTCCGCGGCCAGAGCAGATGGAGCTGGTGCCCGGCCGCGAGCTGCTCGCTCCGGCAGTTCTCGTGGCCGACGATCCTCGCCTCCGGCAGGAACACCCCGTTGCCGTACGTGTGATCGCCGTGGTGGTGGGTGGAGACGATCGTCCCCGGCAGCGGAAGGCCCGCCGCGAGGACCGCCTCCCGCAGCAGCCGCGCCCGGCGCTCGGTGGCGGCGGTGTCGACGAGCAGCGACTCGCGCGCGTCGCCGAGGAAGCCCGCGTTGTTCAGACACCAGCCGCCGTCGGGCTGGAGGAAGGCGTGGACGTTCGGCGCGAGCGTGACCACGTGGGGAGCGTAGGCGTCGTGGGTGGCGGTGGCAGACACAGGGATTCCCCCGGTTGAGAGGCGTGAGCGCCCGATCGGACAGGGAAGAGTCTCCCCGGCTTGCGGGCCGGCAGCGCCGCACCGAGGGTCGGAGTATGAAGGCGATCAGCTACCGCCGGTACGGCGGCCCCGAGGTCCTGGAGTACGGCGAGCTGCCCGACCCCAAGATCGGCCCCGACGCGGTGCTTGTCAGGGTGCGGGCCGCCGCGGTCAACCCGGTCGACTGGAAGTGCCAGGCCGGATACCTCGACGGGATGCTGGACGCGGTCTTCCCCGTGATCCCCGGCTGGGACGTCTCCGGTGTCGTCGTACGGCCCGGGGTCTCCGTCACCGAGTTCGCCGAGGGCGACGAGGTCATGGGCTACGTCCGCGAGGACTTCCTCTCCCGGGGCACCTTCGCGGAGTACGTCGCCGCCCCCGTCCGTACCCTCGCCCGCAAGCCGCGCTCGGTCGGCTTCGAGGAGGCCGCCGCCCTGCCGCTCGCCGGCCTCACCGCCTACCAGGCGCTCCACCAGCCCCTCGCGGTCGGCCCCGGCGACACCGTCCTCGTGCACGCGGCCGCCGGCGGGGTCGGCTCCATGAGCGTGCAGATCGCCCGCCACCTCGGCTGCCGGGTGATCGGCGCGGCGCGCGAGGCCGGCCTCGAACGGGTCGCGGAGCTCGGCGCCGAACCCGTCGTCTACGACGAGGCGACCTTCGCCGACCAGGTCCGCACCCTCGCTCCGCAGGGCGTCGACGCCGTCCTCGACACCATCGGCGGACCGTTCCTGCGGATCTCCGCCGGGCTGCTCGCGACCGACGGCCGGCTCGCCTCCATCGCCGACGGCGAGGTCCTCGCCCTCGGTGGCCGCTACTTCTGGGTCCGCCCCGACCCGGTCGACCTCGCCGCGCTCGCGGACCTGGTCGACGACGGCGTGCTCTCCGTACGGGTGGCCAGGACGTTCCCCCTGGAACAGGCGGCGGACGCGCAGCGCGCCAACGCCGCGGGTGGCCTCAACGGCAAGGTCGTCGTCACCGTCCCCTGAGAGGACCCCGACGGCTCACCAGATCATCGCCGCCCCGAAGACGGCGAGCGCAATCGTGCAGCAGGCCGCGAGCAGCGCGCCCCGGTGGGAGAGCGGCTGCGGCCTGGCCGGGCTCAGGGAGCCGATACGGCGGTGGGCGACGGCCAGGAACCCGATCCAGACGAGCGCCGACAGCGCGAGCCCGGTGATCCCCACGGCCGTGATCTCGTCGCTCACGGCCAGCTTGACGGCGAGCACCGCCACGACCGTGCACGACAGGGTCGTCCGCCGCCAGGCGAGCCGGGTCCGCTCCGGCTGGAGTCCGGGATCACGCGCGTCGATCCCGGAGGCGGTCACCGTCACCGCCCCGCCCAGCCGAAGAGCACGACCACCACCATCGCGACCGCCACCACCGCCACGACCAGACTCAGCACCGCGGGGAAGCGGGACCCCGGAAGATCCTCGCCGCGCCGCATGGCCCGCTCGCAGCGCACCCAGTGGTTCACCGCTCGCAGCGCGCACAGCACCCCGGCCGCGAGCAGCGCGAGCGCGAGCCCGACCCGGACGCCCCAGCGCAGGTCCGGCAGGAACTGGTCGACGGCGAAACCGCCGCCGACGAGGGCGAGCGCGGTCCGGATCCAGGCCAGGAACGTCCGCTCGTTGGCGAGGGAGAACCGGTAGTCCGGGGTGTCTCCCTCGTCCCGGATCCGCTGCGGGGCGAACCACATCCGCAGGCTCTGTACGAAATCGCTCACACGCGCACCCTAACGTTCGAATGATCAGCCCGCCGGGCGCCCCTCGCCCGCCCGGTGCTCCCGCAGCCGTTCGTACGCCGCGAGCCCGTCCGGCACCCACGCCCAGTCACCGAGCCGCGCCGCCAGCTCCTCCTCCGTCAGGAAGGCGTGCCAGGCGACCTCCTCCACCTGCGGGTCCACCGGCAGTTCGCACCGCACCTCGTAGACCGCCGACCACCACTTGCCGGCCACGCCCGCGGAGTCGTACAAGAAGGTCAGGACGGGCTCGGGCCGAGGCAGGCCGCGTACCCCGAGCTCCTCCTCGGCCTCGCGCAGCGCGGCCTCGTCGTAGGACTCGCCCGCGCCGACGACCCCGCCGACGAACATGTCGTACATCGACGGGAAGACCAACTTGGTCGGCGTCCTGCGGTGCACGAAGATCCGGCCCTCGGCGTCCCGGACCCGGATGAAGACGCAGCGATGGATCAGGCCCCGCGCGTACACCTCACCGCGCGGGGCCTGCCCGATCACCCGGTCATGCTCGTCGACGACATCGAGAATCTCTTCAGCGGCGCTCATCCCGCCATCCAAGCAAACCGCCGGGACCGCGGGGCCGCGCCGCCCGGCTCACTGCCCCATCACGTACTTCACCGTCGGCCCGGTGGTCCAGCCGCCGTCCACCGCCAGCTCCGCGCCCGTCACGTACGAGGCGGCGTCCGACAGCAGGAAGACGACCGCGCCGGCGATCTCGTCGGCCTCGCCGACCCGGCCCATCGGCGTGTTCGGGTACTTGCCCTCGCCGCGCTCGATGCCCACGGACGCCGTCATCGGGGTGTACGTCATGCCCGGGTGGACCGAGTTGACGCGGATCCCCGCCGTGCCGAGTTCCACGGCGCCGATCTTCGTCAGCCCGCGCACACCCCACTTGGAGGCGCCGTAACCGGCGGTCAGCGCCAGGCCCATCAGGCCCGCCGCCGAGGAGATGTTGACGATGGAGCCGCCGCCGGCCTCCTTCATCGCCGGTATCGCGGCCTTCATGCCGATGAAGACACCGGTCAGGTTGATGTCGAGGACCTTGCGGAAGTGCTCCACGGACTCGGTCTCCAGGAACGCGCCCGTGGAGATGCCCGCGTTGTTCACCAGGCCGTGCAGCCCGCCGAACTCCGCCACGGCGTACGCGACGGCCGCCGCCCACTCCTCCTCGGAGGTCACGTCGTGGTGGAGGAACCGCGCCCGCTCGCCGAGCGCCTCGGCTGTCGCCCTGCCGTCCTCGTCGAGCACGTCGGTGACGACGACGTTCGCGCCGGCCGCGACCGCCTGCCGGGCGGCCTCCGCGCCGAGACCGCGGGCGCCGCCGGTGATGAGGACGGTCCTGCCGGTGAGGTCGTTCATGAAAGGTCCTTTCGGGGGAGGTGCGCCTGCTCCGGCTGTGCGGCACGCAGCAGGGCGGTG
This sequence comes from Streptomyces sp. NPDC088553, assembly GCF_044752965.1. NCBI lineage: Bacteria > Bacillati > Actinomycetota > Actinomycetes > Kitasatosporales > Streptomycetaceae > Streptomyces > Streptomyces sp. NPDC088553. The sequence goes on from NZ_JBIVMG010000008.1 coordinate 116,297, forward strand.
GTGGTCTCGACCAGATCGGCGAGGAAGAGCGCCTCACCGGTGAGGGGTTCGGTGCCGTCGAGGTACTGCCGGGCCCGGTCCGCCATCGCGGCGCCCACCACGGTCAGCGCCAGGTCGAGGCGCTCCAGGAGCAGGGGCTCGGGCAGGCCGTCGGCGGAGAGCCGGTCCGCGATCCGCTCGATCAGCCGCCAGTACGCGGTGCCGGCGAGCGTGGGATGGGGCGTCCGGCCGCGCACGCCGCTCTCGTGGCTGAGCTGCGCGGAGATCCGCAGGCAGCGGCGGCCCCGGTCGGTGCGCAGCTCACTGGCCTCGGCCGTGACGAGAGCGCCGACCAGGGCGTGCGTCGCGTCGGGGGCGGCCGCGAGAAGCGGGGCGAGCACGCCCTCCGTACGGGCCTGGCGGCCGGCCATCACGGCGTCGAGCAGCCCGGCGCGCGAGCCGAAGTGGTACTGCACCGCGGAGGGATTCGCCTGCCCCGCGCGGCTCACGATGTCCCGCAGCTGCGCGCCGTGGACGCCCTGGGCGGCGAAGAGCTCCTCCGCCGCGCGGATCAGTCTGTCCCGGGTCTCGGGCCCCGATGTCCTCGCCATGCATTCATATTAATGCTCGACATTAGAAAACGGGAAAGGGGTGGGAGTCACGTGGGAACGGCGAAACGGTTGACTCGATACATCCGTGTATCCAAGATGCGGTCCATGTCCTACGACGCAGATGTGATCGTGATCGGGGCGGGCCTCGCCGGCCTCGTCGCCACCGCCGAGCTGGTCGACGCCGGCCGCACCGTGATCCTCCTCGACCAGGAACCCGAACAGTCCCTCGGTGGCCAGGCCCACTGGTCCTTCGGCGGTCTCTTCCTCGTCGACTCGCCCGAGCAGCGCAGGATGCGCGTCAAGGACAGCCACGCCCTCGCCCTCCAGGACTGGTACGGCACCGCCGGCTTCGACCGCACCGAGGACCACTGGCCGAAGAAGTGGGCCGAGGCGTACGTCGACTTCGCCGCCGGCGAGAAGCGCTCCTGGCTCCACGCGCGCGGGGTGCGGTTCTTCCCCGTCGTCGGCTGGGCCGAGCGCGGCGGCTACGACGCCAACGGCCACGGCAACTCCGTCCCCCGCTTCCACATCACCTGGGGTACGGGCCCCGGCCTCGTCGCCCCCTTCGAGCGGAAGGTCCGCGAGGGCGTCGCCCGCGGCCTCGTCCAGCTCCGCTTCCGCCACCGGGTCACCGCCCTCGGCCGCACCGCCGGAGCCCTCGACACCGTCACCGGCGAGATCCTCGAACCGTCCACGGCCGAGCGCGGCACCGCGAGCACCCGTACGGCCACCGGCGCCTTCGAACTGCGCGCCCAGGCCGTGATCGTCACCTCCGGCGGCATCGGCGGCAACCACGAGCTCGTCCGCGCCCAGTGGCCCGAGCGGCTCGGCACCCCGCCCGCCAAGCTGCTGTCCGGCGTCCCCGCCCACGTCGACGGCCTGATGCTCGGCATCGCCGAGAAGGCCGGCGCCCACCACATCAACCGCGACCGGATGTGGCACTACACGGAGGGCATCGAGAACTGGAACCCGATCTGGGCCGAGCACGGCATCCGCATCCTCCCCGGACCGTCCTCGCTCTGGCTGGACGCGACCGGCAAGCGGCTGCCCGTCCCGCTCTTCCCCGGCTTCGACACCCTCGGCACCCTCGAACACATCATGCGGACCGGCCACGACCACACCTGGTTCGTCCTCGACAAGCGGATCATCGGCAAGGAGTTCGCCCTCTCCGGCTCCGAACAGAACCCCGACCTCACCGGCAAGTCCGTCCGCGACGTGATCGGCCGTGCCCGCGCCGATGTACCGGGCCCGGTCCAGGCGTTCATGGACAAGGGCGTCGACTTCGTCGTCGAGAACGACCTCTCGGCCCTCGTCCGGGGCATGAACCGGATCACCGGCGAGGACCTGATCGACGAGACCGCCCTGCGCCGCGAGATCACCGCCCGCGACCGCGAGATCGCCAACCCCTTCACCAAGGACCTCCAGGTCACGGCGATCCGGGGCGCCCGCAAGTACCTCGGCGACAAGCTGATCCGCACGGCCGCCCCGCACCGCGTCCTCGACCCGAAGGCGGGCCCACTCATCGCCGTCCGCCTCAACATCCTGACCCGCAAGTCCCTCGGCGGCCTGGAGACCGACCTCGACTCCCGCGTCCTCACGGAGGGCGGCGAGCCCCTGGAGGGCGTCTACGCGGCGGGCGAGGCGGCCGGCTTCGGCGGCGGCGGAGTCCACGGCTACCGCTCCCTGGAGGGCACCTTCCTCGGCGGCTGCATCTTCTCGGGCCGCGCGGCGGGCAGGGCGGCGGCCAGGGCGGTGAGCTGACGGAGGACTCCCCGCGGGGGCAAGATGACGGTGTGACAAAACGTGTGATGCTCACCGCCGTCGGCGGGACCCTGGCCCTGGGCGGCCTGGCAGCCTTCCTCGTCCTCCAGGGTCTGGACGCCGCCGACAAGTGGAGCAGCGTCCTGAGCCTGTTCTTCACGGTGGCGGGCTTCGCGCTGACCGCGGTGGGCCTGTTCAACCGCCTCTCCGCCCAGTCGGCGGACCAGGCCTCGACCGGAGGATCGCTGCACCAGATCAGGAACGTCACGGGCGACGTGGTGATCAGGGCCGGCGGCGGTACGGGCACCCCGCCGACCCCTACCACCCCCACGGAGGGGCAGGGCGGCGGAACGCAGTCGGCCCACGGAGCCCGGACGGCGGGGGACCTGCACCAGATCGACGGGGTGGGCGGCTCGGTCCGCGTCGAACCGCCGACGTCCCCGACGCCATGAAGGGTCTCTTCAAGCGCTGGACGGCGCGCCAGTCGGCGCCGGGAGCCACCGTCCAGGGCCCCCTCACCCAGATCAGCGGCGTCCAGGGCGATGTCCACGTCACGCTCGTACCCGTCCCGCCCCAGCACGGATCGCCGGAGATCGAGTCGGCCCGCGAGGCCTACGCCACCCGCGTCCGCCAGCGCTACGGCCGCCTCGACCTGGAGGTCCTCACCCCGCTCCGGGAACAGGACGAGCGCCCGGTCCTGCACCTGAGGGACGTCTTCGTCCCCCAGTCCGTACGGGCCGACCCGCCGCCAGTGGAACTGCCCCAGGAGCTCCTGCGTCGCCTCATGGACCCGGCCGAGGCAGAGCTCCACGACCTGCCGCCCGGCATCGACCGGGAGACGGTCGACCGCGTGCGCCGCGCCTACCAGGAGCGGCCACCGCTGCCCGTGCTCGACGTCCTGCCCCTGCCCGAGCACGACCGTGTGGTCCTGCTCGGCCACCCGGGCTCCGGCAAGTCCACCCTGGCCCGCTACCTGGCACTCGTCCTCACCTCCCGCGAGCCTCCTCCGGGCCTCGCGGCACTGCACGGCACCCTCCCGCTGATCGTCGAACTCCGGGAGTACGCGCAGCCGGCCTGGCGCGAGCGAACCTTCGAGGACTACCTGGCCCACCAGTACGCGGCGGAGGGCCTCGGACTGCCGCCGGAGACGCTGACCGCGCTCTTGGCGGGGGAGGGTCCGTACTCCGCCCTCATCGTCTTCGACGGTCTGGACGAGCTCTTCGAGAAGGACGTCAGGGACGCGGTCACCCGCCGCGTGGCGGGCTTCGCCGCCCGCCATCCGCGGGCCAGGATCGTCGTCACCTCACGCGGTTACGGCTACCAGCGGGCCGTTCTGGACGGTGCGGGCTTCACCAACTTCATGCTCCAGGACCTCGACCGGGAACAGATAGGCGCGTTCGCGGAGCAGTGGTTCGCGCTGGCGTGCCCGGACGACCCGGACCAGGCGCGGAAGCTGATCGAACGCGTCACGGCGGCCGTCGACGCGTCGACCTCTGTCCGGGAGCTCGCGGGCAACCCCCTGATCCTCACGATCCTGGCGATCATCGGCCGCCGCCGTGAACTCCCGCGCGACCGGCGGACGGTGTACGAGCACGCCGTCGACGTCCTGGTGGAGCACTGGGATCCCAGCAAGTACCTCAGGGACCGTCAGGTCGAGGAACACCTCCCGTACCTCGGCCCCGAGGACAAACGGGAACTCCTGCGCCTCATCGCACGCCAGATGCAGGAGGGTCACGGCGGCATCTCCGGCAACCACATCGCCGGCCCGGACCTCCTCAAGAGCTTCGAGGAGTACGTGAAGGACCGCTACGCCCTCCCGCCGGACCGCGCGGCGACGGCGGCCCGCGTGATGCTGGACCAGTTCCGTCACCGCAACTTCATCCTCAGCCGCTACGGCGGCGAGATCTATGGCTTCGTCCACCGCACGTTCCTTGAGTACCTGGCGGCGACGGACCTGGCACACCGCTTCAACCACGAGCGAAGCCTGTCGGAGGAGGACCTCCAGGACCTCTTCGCGGCGAAGGTCCACGACCCGACGTGGCACGAGATCCTGCTGCTGCTGGTGGGGTTGCTGGACGAGCGGTTCGTGGCGGGGGTGATCGACCGGTTGCTGGGGCCGCGTGCGATTGCGGTGCCTCTGGGCGGTCGTGGCGACCGTGCGTTCGTCGAGGTGCTCTTCGTGGCCCGGTGCCTGGCGGAGGTGCGACGGCTCGGGGCGCTCGCCCCGCAGAGCACGGCCATGGTGAGGGCGGTGATCCGGCTCTTTGACCTCGCCGGAGTGCTGGGGGTCACCTTCTTCTATCCGTACGACGTGGTGGGCGCCCTGGGGCCGGAACTGATGGCCCTCGGCGGAAACTGGTCAGGCAGGGACGAGTACCTGCGGTGGCTCGGGAGCCGGAGCCGCACCGAGCTGACCGACGGGGACAGATTTCCGTCCGTCAACTCCACGGTGCAGCTGGCCGTGGAGATCTGCCTCTTCCTGGGTACGCCGGAGGGTACGCCGCACGCCGTACACCTGGCCGAGACGGCGCGGAGCAGTGACGACCCCGTGGCGAGGATCGCGGCCGCCCAGTTGCTCCTCCGGCGGAGGGGCGGCGTACATGGGGCTCTGGACACGATCGCCCGTTGCGTACGCGAGGACGTGAGCGCCACCGTACGGGCGGGACTTCTGGCGCAGCTGGGGTACGACCCTGACATCGACCCCGGATGGCTGGTCCGGCTGGCGACCGAGCGACTGGCCCATGACGGCTCCCCCCGGGTGAGACTCGCGGCGCTCCAGTGCCTGACCCACCACGTGCGGGACGTTCCCGACGCGTTCGAGCGAGCCCTCGGCGACCCCCACCCCGACGTGCGTCAGCAGGCGATGGGCCGGCTTCTCGCACAGCCCGAAGGCGCGCCGCGGGCCATGGCGCTGGTGCGAGAGGGGCTCCGGGACGAGGATCCGGACACGCGTGTCAGCGCACTGTCCGCTCTGGCCCAGGTCGGAGCCGACGACCCGGCCGCCCGGGCGCTCGTGTGGGAGCGGCTGGTCTCCGAGGAGAGTCCTCTGGTCGTGGCCGCCGCCATCGATGCCGTCGGTTCGATCGGTTCGGACGAACCCGGCACACACGCCCTCCTGGAAGAACTCACGGGACATCCGGCCCCCGAGGTCAGAGTGGCCGCGCTGTGCTGTCTGGCGAAGGACGACCGCGGCGGGGAGGTCTCCGAACGGGTGGCGAACCGCTTGGTGCTCGATGAGGACGACGGTGTCCGGGAGCACGCGCTGTCGTTCGCCGTCCAGTTCGCGGACGACCTCCCGGCGAAGCGGGACATCCTCGTCGAGCGGCTCCGGAACGATCCGAGCGAGGTGGTGCAGGACCACGCCCTGTACATGCTGACTGAGCTGGATCCAGGCCCCGCACGGGACCTGCTCATCGACCGGGCGGTGAACCACCCGGATGCTGACGCCAGAGCCGGGACGTTCTTCTTGCTCCTGTCCAGATACGGCGACGATCCCGAGACCACGGGCGTGGTCCTGGACCGCGCCGTGCACGACGAGAGCTCCGAGGTCCGGCTCATCGCCCTCCAGGATCTCGTCGAAGCGGTCCCGGGTCACTCCCGCGGCCCGGAACTCGCGGCCATGGCACAGGACCGGTTCGACCACGACCCCGACGAGAAGGTCCGGCTCGCCGCCCTCCGTTTCCTGGCCGACCTCCGCCGCGACGACCCCGCGTTCCTCGCCCTTCTCCGCCGAACCGTGGAGAGTGATGCCCAGGCGATCCGCGACCGCGCCGCGGCCCTCCTCGCCGTCCTCGCCCCTCAGTCCCCCTGAGCCACCCCCAGCCGCTCCACCACCCTGAACCGCTCCACCACCAGCATCGTCGAGTCGTCCACCACGAACCCGGGGTCCCCCAGCCCCTCCCGCATCTCCGCGCTGTGCCAGAAGCGCTCGTGCGCCTCGCGCCAGTCCGCGACCGACAGGAAGCCCTCGCCCTCGTCGAGCGCGAGCCGCAGGTCCGCCTCGCCCAGGGGCAGGACCTCGACCTCCGTGATCTCGACGACGGCCACCTCGCGACCGTCCGAGTCGATGAGCGCCGACCGCTCGCCCGCCTCCGGCAGCTCCTCGTCCTCCACCTCGTACTCCACGAGGAGGCCCGTCGTGGCGACCTTCTCGCCGGAGAGGACCGCCGCGACGAGCCGGTCCCGCAGGGGGCCGGGGAACGCGAGGAGGAAGGGCTTGAGCGCGTGAGGGCCGGTCATGGCCGACAGTCTGTCAGTCACGACCGGCCCTCGGAGCCGTACGCGAGGAGCCGGGCTACAACACCAGCGACAGCAGCAGCACGAACCCGATGCCCACGACCGAGATGATCGTCTCCATCACCGACCACGTCTTGATCGTCTGGCCGACGCTCATGCCGAAGTACTCCTTCACCAGCCAGAACCCGGCGTCGTTGACGTGGCTGAAGAAGAGCGAACCCGCGCCGATCGCGAGGACGAGCAGCGCCGTCTCGGTCGTCGACATGCCCGCCGCCAGGGGCGCCACGAGGCCCGCCGCCGAGATCGTCGCCACCGTCGCGGAGCCCGTCGCCAGCCGGATCGCGACGGCGATCAGCCAGGCGAGCAGCAGGGCCGGGATGGACCAGTTCTCGGAGAACTCCAGGATCATCTGGCCGACGCCGATGTCGATCAGGGTCTGCTTGAAGCCGCCGCCCGCGCCGACGATCAGCAGCACGCCCGCGATCGGGGCGAGGGACTTCTCGACGGTCGTGGACAGCCGCTCCTTGCTGAAGCCGGCCGCGCGGCCCAGGGTGAACATGCCGACGATGACGGACGCGAGCAGCGCGATCAGCGGGGAGCCGATGACGTCGGTGACCTTCTGGACGCCGTTCTCCGGGTCGTCCACGACGATGTCGACGAGCGCCTTCACCAGCATGAGGACGACGGGCAGCATGACGGTCGCGACGGTGACGCCGAAGCCGGGGCGCTTGTCCAGGTCCTCGGAGGGACGCGTCGGGATCATGTTCTCGGGGGCCGGGATGTCGACCCAGCGGGCCGCGTACCGGGAGAACAGCGGACCGGCGATGATCACGGTCGGTATCGCGACGACGAGGCCGAGGGCCAGGGTGACGCCCAGGTTGGCGCCGACCGCGTCGATCGCGACGAGCGGGCCGGGGTGCGGCGGGATGAGTCCGTGCATCACGGAGAGGCCGGCGAGGGCCGGGATGCCGATCCGCATCAGGGAGTAGTTGCCGCGCTTGGCGACGAGCAGCACCACCGGGATCAGCAGCACGATGCCGACCTCGAAGAAGAGCGGCAGGCCGATCACCGAGGCGATCAGGACCATGGCCCAGGGCATCGCCCGGCCGCTCGCCTTCGCCAGGATGGTGTCGACGATCTGGTCGGCGCCGCCCGAGTCGGCGAGCAGCTTGCCGAGGATCGCGCCGAGCGCGATCAGGACGCCCACGCCGGCGACGGTGTTGCCGAGGCCGGTGGTGAACGACTTGATGGTGTCCGCGAGCGGCGCACCGGCGAACGCGCCGAGGGCGAGCGACCCGATGGTCAGCGCCAGGAACGCGTGCAGCTTGAACTTGGTGATGAGCACGACGATGACGGCGATGCCGGCGAGTACGGCGATGCCGAGCTGGGCGTTGCCTGCCGAGGTGATCGGTTCGGCGGCGTCCGCTGCCAGGATCTCGACGCTGAGACTGGGCACGGTGGTGTCCTTCGTACGAGCGGGGGAAGGGGACGGGGAACGGGGAGGGATCAGCCGGCGAGGCCGCGCAGCGCTGCGGCGGCCCGGGCGGAGATCTCCTCGGGGGTGCCGGAGACGTCGACGGCGACGCCGGCCTCGTCCTCCTGCAGCGGCTGCAGGGTGGCGAACTGGGAGGCGAGGAGCGCCGTCGGCATGAAGTGGCCCTTGCGGGCCCTCATGCGCCGCTCGATCAGTTCCCGGTCACCGGTCAGATGAAGGAAGACCACACCGGGGGCCGCGGCGCGCAGCCGGTCCCGGTAGCTGCGCTTCAGCGCGGAGCTGCTCACCACACCGCCGAGCCCGGCCCGGTCGTGCGCCCAGGAGCCGATGGCGTCCAGCCAGGGCTCGCGGTCGCTGTCGTCCAGGGGGGTGCCGGCCGCCATCTTGGCCACGTTCGCCGCCGGGTGGAAGTCGTCGCCCTCGGCGTAGGGAAGGCCGAGGGCTTCGGCGACCAGCGGACCGATCGTGGTCTTGCCGGTCCCGGCGACGCCCATCACGACGACGACTGCCCTCGTCCCGGGCTGGGGGGTGGTGCTCATGGGTGGTGCCTCGCTGTCTTCTTCGACATCGATCCGTCGCGCCCATGAAACCCATTGGGTACGACGTATTCAAGAGGCTGTGACATAAAAGTAGTACTTTTAATTCCCGACGTGATCATCCGTGCGAGCGCGCATAGGCTTGCCACCATGACGACACCGGCCCAGGGGCTTCACTCGCACGTCCTCGCCACCCTGGGCCTCGCGATCACCGCGGGGGAGTACCCGCCCGGCACCGTGCTGCGCACCGACGAGCTCGCCCAGCGCTTCGACGTCTCCAGGACGGTGGTCCGCGAGGTCGTCCGCGTCCTGGAGTCCATGCACCTCGTCGAGTCACGCCGCCGCGTCGGCGTGACCGTCCTCCCCATCGCCGGCTGGAACGTGTACGACCCCCAGGTCATCCGCTGGCGCCTGGCCGGCGCCGACCGCCCCCGCCAGCTCCGCTCGCTGACCGTGCTCCGCTCGGCCGTCGAACCCGTCGCCGCCGGCCTGGCCGCCGAGAACGCCACCCCCGAGCAGTGCCGCGAACTCACCGAGCACGCCCTCGGCATGGTCGCCACCTCGCGGGGCCGGCGCCTGGAGGAGTACCTCGTCCACGACATCGCCTTCCACCGGGTCGTGCTCAACGCCTCCGGGAACGAGATGTTCGCCCGCCTCGGCGACGTCGTCGCCGAGGTCCTCACCGGCCGCACCCACCACCATGTGATGTTCGAGGACCCCGACCCCGCCGCCGTCACCCTCCACGTCCAGGTCGCCGAGGCCGTAAGGGAGCGGGACGCGGCGCGCGCCGAGGAGCTCACCCGCCAGATCGCGGTCGGCGCCCTCCAGGAACTGGACGTCCTCGCTCCGTAAGGTCCCGTACAGGCGCCGTCAAGCTCTGAACTAGCTCAAATACGGGCGTTCAGTGACATGCGTCACAGTCATTTGCGGCTCCTTGCCGTGAGGATGTGCGCTGGCCGTGCCGGGGTGACCCCCCACCAGGCACGGCCGGGTACCGCACAGCCCCCTCACGAAGGCGAACAACTCCATGAGTGACCGCGTCACCGCGGCCGACCCGCTGTCCGCCGCCACGGCGAACCCGGCCGCCCCCCACGTCGACGCCGGCGACGCCGGATACCGCAAGGACCTCAAGTCCCGCCACATCAACATGATCGCCATCGGCGGCGCGATCGGCACCGGCCTCTTCCTGGGCGCCGGCGGCCGGATGTCCCAGGCGGGCCCCTCTCTCTTCATCGCGTACGCGGTCTGCGGCGTCTTCGCCTTCTTCGTCGTGCGGGCCCTCGGCGAGCTCGTGCTCTACCGCCCCTCGTCCGGCGCCTTCGTCTCCTACGCCCGTGAGTTCATGGGCGAGAAGGGCGCCTACACGGCCGGCTGGCTGTACTTCCTCAACTGGTCGACCACCGCCGTCGCCGACATCACCGCGGCCGCGACCTACGCCCACTTCTGGTCGATGTTCAGCGACGTCCCGCAGTGGATCCTCGCCCTGATCGCCCTCGCGGTCGTCCTCGCCGCCAACCTCATCTCCGTGAAGTACTTCGGCGAGATGGAGTTCTGGTTCGCGATCATCAAGGTCGGCGCCCTCGTCGCCTTCATGCTGATCGGCATCTTCCTCGTCGTGACCTCGCACGACGTCGGCGGCAGCACCCCGGGCCTCGCCAACATCACCGACAACGGCGGCATCTTCCCCAACGGCGCGATGCCGATGCTGCTGCTCATCCAGGGCGTCGTCTTCGCCTACGCCTCCGTCGAGCTCTGCGGCGTCGCCGCCGGCGAGACCGAGAACCCCGAGAAGATCATGCCGAAGGCGATCAACTCGATCATGTGGCGCGTGGGCCTCTTCTACGTCGGCTCCGTCGTCCTGCTCGCGCTGATCCTCCCGTACACCGCGTACTCCGGAGACCAGAGCCCCTTCGTCACCGTCTTCGACAAGCTGGGCATCCCCGGCGCCGCCGGCGTGATGAACCTGGTCGTCCTCACGGCCGCGCTCTCCAGCCTCAACTCGGGCCTCTACTCCACCGGCCGCATCCTGCGCTCCATGTCGCTCTCCGGCTCCGCGCCGAAGTTCACCGGCGTCATGAACAAGGGCGGCGTCCCCTACGGCGGCATCCTGCTCACCGCCGCCTTCGGCGTCATGGGAGTCGCGCTCAACTACGTGATGCCCGGCGAGGCCTTCGAACTGGTCCTCAACTTCGCCTCCATCGGCATCATCGGCACCTGGGCCATGATCATGGTCTGCTCGCTGCTGTTCTGGCGCAACGCCCAGGAGGGCAAGCTGACCCGCCCCGGCTACAACCTGCCCTGGGCCCCGTACACCCAGATCGTGACCCTCGTCTTCCTCGGCTCCGTCCTCGTCCTCATGTGGATGGACGGCGGCATCAGCCGCACCACCGTCAACTGCCTGCCGCTCATCGCGGCGGCTCTCGTCGGCGGCTGGTTCCTCGTCCGCAAGCGGGTCCGTACGACCGCCGCGGCGAACCGCGGCTGACCTCCCCCCCCCCCACGGGAACGGCGGGACCCCCACAGGCACGGCCTGCGGGGGTCTCGCCTTTTGTCAGGAGATAGTGGTACGCAAGAGCCTTACAAGATCCGGTCGGAGGAAGGGAAGTTCGCGATGCCGCAGCACGTCCAGGGGGTCATCGCCCCCGGCAGGAACGAACCGGTACGGGTCGAGACGATCGTGATCCCCGATCCGGGCCCCGGTGAGGCCGTCGTGAAGATCCAGGCCTGTGGCGTCTGCCACACCGATCTCCACTACAAGCAGGGCGCGATCAACGACGAGTTCCCCTTCCTGCTCGGGCACGAGGCCGCCGGAATCGTCGAGTCCGTCGGCGAGGGCGTCACCGACGTCGAGCCCGGCGACTTCGTCATCCTCAACTGGCGCGCGGTGTGCGGCCAGTGCCGCGCCTGTCTGCGCGGCCGCCCCTGGTACTGCTTCGACACCCACAACGCCAAGCAGCGGATGACCCTGCTCGACGGCACGGAGCTGTCCCCGGCCCTCGGCATCGGCGCCTTCGCCGAGAAGACCCTCGTCGCCTCCGGCCAGTGCACCAAGGTCGACCCCGCCGTCGCCCCCGAGGTCGCGGGCCTCCTCGGCTGCGGCGTGATGGCCGGCATCGGCGCCGCCATCAACACCGGGAACGTCGGCCGCGGCGACACCGTCGCCGTCATCGGCTGCGGCGGCGTGGGCGACGCGGCGATCGTCGGCTCCCGCCTCGCCGGAGCCGCGAAGATCATCGCCGTCGACATCGACGACCGGAAGCTGGAGACGGCGAAGACGATGGGCGCCACCCACACCGTCAACTCCCGCTCCACCGACCCCGTCGAAGCGATCCGCGAGCTCACCGGCGGCTTCGGCGCCGACGTCGTCATCGAGGCCGTCGGCCGCCCCGAGACGTACCAGCAGGCCTTCTACGCCCGCGACCTCGCCGGCACCGTCGTCCTCGTCGGCGTCCCCACCCCCGAGATGAAGCTCGAACTCCCGCTCCTCGACGTCTTCGGCCGCGGCGGCGCGCTCAAGTCCTCCTGGTACGGCGACTGCCTGCCCTCCCGCGACTTCCCGATGCTCGTCGACCTGCACCAGCAGGGCCGCATCGACCTCGCCGCCTTCGTCACCGAGACCATCGGCCTCGGCGACGTCGAGAAGGCCTTCGGCCGCATGCACGAGGGCGACGTCCTGCGCTCGGTGGTGGTCTTCTGATGGCCGCCCGCATCGACCACCTCGTCACCTCCGGCACCTTCAGCCTCGACGGCGGCACCTGGGACGTCGACAACAACGTCTGGATCGTCGGCGACGACAGCGAGGCGATCGTCATCGACGCCGCCCACGACGCCGAGGCCATCCTCGCCGCCCTGGACGGCCGCGCCCTGCGCGCCATCGTCTGCACCCACGCCCACAACGACCACATCGACGCGGCCCCGGCGCTCGCGGCCGCCACCGGCGCCCGCATCCTGCTCCACCCCGCCGACCAGCCGCTGTGGAAGCAGACCCACCCCGACCACAGCCCCGACGGCGAACTCGCCGACGGCCAGGTCCTCACCATCGCCGGCACCGACCTCACGGTCCTGCACACCCCCGGTCACGCCCCCGGCGGCATCTGCCTGTACGCCCCCGACCTGGGCACGGTCTTCACCGGCGACACCCTCTTCCAGGGCGGCCCCGGCGCCACCGGCCGGTCCTTCTCGGACTTCCCGACGATCGTCGACTCGATCCGCGAGAAGCTCCTCGCCCTCCCGCCGGAGACGGTGGTCCGCACCGGCCACGGCGACAGCACCACGATCGGCGCCGAGGCCCCGCACCTCCAGGAATGGATCAACCGAGGCCACTGAGAGCCAGCCGGCTCTCGAAGCGCCTCCGCGCACCCGTGAACGGGTCGGTGAACTCCAGCGTCCGCGCCAGCAGTTGCAGCGGACGCCGGAAGTCCTCCGGCCCGTCCTCACGGACCACCGGATAGATCGGATCGTGCAGGATCGGCAGCCCCAGCGCGTTCATGTGCACCCGCAGCTGATGCGTCCGCCCGGTCTCCGGCACCAGCCGGTACCGCCCGAGCCCGCCCCGCCGCTCCACGAGCGCGATCCGGCTCTCGCTGTTCGGCTCGCCCGGCACCTCCCGGGCGGCCATCACCCCGCGCTCCTTCTCGATCCGGCTCCGCACCGTCACCGGCAGCCGCACCCCCGGGTCGTACGGCGCCACCGCCTCGTACTCCTTGCGCACCAGCCGGTCCCGGAACAGCGTCTGGTACGCCCCCCGGTCCTCCGGCCGTACGACACAGAGCACCAGGCCCGCCGTCAGCCGGTCGAGCCGGTGCGCGGGCTGCAGCGACGGCAGCCCCAGCTCCCGCCGCAGCCGCGCGAGCGCGGTCTCCGTGACATGCCGCCCCCGGGGCATCGTGGCGAGGAAGTGCGGCTTGTCCGCGACGACGATCCGCTCGTCCCGGTGCACCACCCCGACGGGGAACGGCACCGGCTCCTCCACGGGAAAGTCCCGGTGGAACCAGAGATACCGGCCCACGGTGTACGGATCGTCCCCGGCCACCGGCCCGTCGACCCCGACGAACCGGCCCTCAGCGAGCATCTCCTCGACCCGCCCGGCCCCGACGGCCACCCCGTACCGGTCGAGCAGATGCTCCCGCACGGTCCCCCAGGCCCCGTCCGGGTCCTCCGGCAGCCGCAGCCGCACGGGGTCGATCCCGTTCCGCTGCGGCAACGGCGCGACCGGCGCCTTCGCTCTCCGTCTCACGGCTCCGCCTCGTGACTGCGCCTGCACGTACTCATGCCGAAAGTCCCGGTCGATGAGATCGACCGGGACTTCGTGTGGTGTCCGAGGGGGGACTTGAACCCCCACGCCCGATAAAGGGCACTAGCACCTCAAGCTAGCGCGTCTGCCATTCCGCCACCCGGACAAGGTGTCTGTCTTCCTGGCCGCTGGGCCCTTCCGACGAGGAAAACCATAGCAAACATTCGGGGTGGCCGATCACCACCCCTGGTCGCCCCCGTCATGTGACAGCCGCGTGTCGGCCGAGGGCCGCCCTTGGGCGGGGAGGGGGGCACGCGGGAGGATGGGACGAGGACCGAAGCAATCACGTGGGGCACGTAGTGGGAGGAAGCAGCGTGAGCGAGTCGAACACGGGTCGAAGCGGCAACGCCGAGACCGCCGAGAACGAGGTCGTGGACCTCTGTCGCGACCTCATCCGCATCGACACCAGCAACTACGGCGACCACTCCGGGCCGGGTGAGCGGGCGGCGGCGGAGTACATCGCCGAGAAGCTCGCGGAGGTCGGACTCGAACCGAAGATCATCGAGTCGCACAAGGGCCGGGCCTCCACCGTCGCCCGCATCGAGGGCGAGGACCCGTCGCGGCCGGCCCTGCTCATCCACGGCCACACCGACGTCGTCCCGGCCAACGCCGAGGACTGGACCCACCACCCCTTCTCCGGGGAGATCGCCGACGGCTGCGTCTGGGGCCGCGGCGCCGTCGACATGAAGGACATGGACGCGATGACCCTCGCGGTCGTCCGGGACCGGCTGCGCAGCGGCCGCAAGCCCCCGCGCGACATCGTCCTCGCCTTCCTCGCCGACGAGGAGGCCGGCGGCACCTACGGCGCCCGGCACCTGGTCGACAAGCACCGGGACCTCTTCGACGGGGTCAACGAGGCCATCGGCGAGGTCGGCGGCTTCTCCTTCACCGTGAACGAGAACCTGCGGCTCTATCTGGTCGAGACCGCCCAGAAGGGCATGCACTGGATGCGGCTGACCGTCGAGGGCACGGCCGGCCACGGCTCGATGACCAATGACGACAACGCCATCACCGAGCTCTGCGAGGCCGTCGGCCGGCTCGGCCGCCACCAGTGGCCGGTGCGGGTCACCAAGACGGTCCGCTCCTTCCTCGACGAGCTCTCCGACGCGCTGGGCACCCCGCTCGACCCCGAGGACATGGACGGCACCCTCGCCAAGCTCGGCGGCATCGCCAAGATGGTCGGCGCCACCCTGCGGAACTCGGCCGCCCCGACCATGCTCGGCGCCGGCTACAAGGTGAACGTGATCCCCGGCCAGGCCACCGCGCACGTCGACGGCCGCTTCCTGCCCGGCTACGAGCAGGAGTTCCTCGCCGACCTCGACCGGATCCTCGGTCCGAACGTGAAGCGGGAGGACGTCCACGGCGACAAGGCCCTGGAGACCAGTTTCGACGGCGCCCTGGTCGACGCCATGCAGCTGGCGCTGCGTGCCGAGGACCCGATCGCCCGCGCCGTGCCGTACATGCTGTCCGGCGGCACCGACGCGAAGTCCTTCGACGACCTCGGCATCCGCTGCTTCGGCTTCGCCCCGCTCCAGCTGCCGCCGGAGCTCGACTTCGCCGGCATGTTCCACGGCGTGGACGAGCGGGTGCCGGTGGACGGCCTGAAGTTCGGCGCCCGTGTCCTGGACCGTTTCATCGACGCCTGCTGACGCCGATCGCGACGTCGGCGCGCGGCGTCCGTCGGTATTCGTCCGCGCGTTTGCATGTGACCGGAAAGAGTGAATGAACTCGGGGGCTCGTAGCCCCCACCATTCCCCCTCGTTACAGGTGGTGCGGTCCGCGGCTGGGGCCGCATTTCCAACTAGGAGGAATAATGATCAAGAAGGTCGTCGCTGCTGCGGCTGCCACTGGCGGTCTGGTTCTCGCGGGCGCGGGCATGGCCGTTGCCGACTCGGGTGCCCAGGGTGCGGCCATCGGTTCCCCCGGTGTCCTCTCGGGCAACGTCGTCCAGGTGCCGGTTCACGTCCCCGTGAACGTGTGCGGCAACACGGTCTCCGTGATCGGGCTGCTGAACCCCGCCTTCGGCAACACCTGCGTCAACGCCTGACGTTGTGCCTCGCCCCGTGAGGGTGTGAGCCGGTCCGGCCCCGGAGTGCGTGCCATGCACTCCGGGGCCGGTGGCCATTTCCGCCCCGGGTGTTCCACCCGGTGGCACTCTTTCGAAGCCGAGCAGGCAGGGAACAAGCTATGCGACAGGTCACGCGCAAGGGTCTTGTCACCGTTGCGGCAGCCGGAGGCGTTTTCGCCGCCGTCGGCGGCGGTTATGCGCACGCCGATTCCGGTGCGTACGGTGCGGCCACGAATTCCCCGGGCGTCGCGTCCGGAAATTCCGTCCAGGTCCCGGTGCACGTCCCGGTGAACGCCTGTGGGAACACCGTCAACGTCGTCGGACTGCTCAATCCGGCGATGGGCAACAAGTGCGCCAACATCTCCAAGCCGGGTAAGCCAGGCAAGCCGGGCAGCGGTTCCTCCGCCGGCGGGCACACCGGCAACTCCCCGGGCGTCGGCTCCGGCAACACCGTCCAGGTGCCCGTCGACGTCCCGGTCAACGTGTGCGGCAACAGCGTCACGGGCATCGGCCTGGGCAACGCCGCCGCGGGCAACAGCTGCGGCAACGGCATCGAGCCGACGCATCCGGGCAACCCCGGGAACCCTGGAAACCCGGGCAATCCGGGTAACCCTGGGAACCCCGGCAACCCCGGAAATCCGGGGAACCCCGGCAACCCCGGAAATCCGGGGAACCCCGGCAACCCCGGAAATCCGGGGAACCCCGGGAACCCTGGTAACCCCGGCAACCCCGGCAACCCTGGGAATCCGGGCAACCCCGGTACTCCTGGGACCCCGGGCAACCCGGGCACGCCCGGCACCCCCGGCAGCGAGGGTGGGCCGAACACCCCGGGTGAGCACAGCGTCACGCCGCCCCGTGCCGTCGAGGAGCTCGCCGAGACCGGCTCAGGTCCGCTCGGCGTGATCGTCCCCGCCGGGGCCGGTCTGCTGCTCGCCGGTTCGCTGATCTACCGCCGGTCCCGCAGCGCCGCCTGACCCGCGACGCACCACGCACAGGGGCCCCGCAGACCGCGGGGCCCCTTCTCGTCGCTCTACCAGGTCGCTCGTACCTGGCGGATGATCCGCCGCTTCAGCCGCACTCTGCGGCTCCCGTCCCGGTGCAGGCTCAGACGGTCCAACTCCCAGTGTCCGTACTCGGCATGGTCGGTCAACAGCCGCGTCGCCTCCTTGCGGGAGACACCGCGCGGCACGTACACGTCGACAAATTCGTATTCCGGCATCGCATCTATTGTGCGGGCACCGGCCCGCTACGGATAGCGTGCGTCCCATGTCTGATGCTGCGCAGCCCACCGCTGCCGAGGTACGTGCCGCCGCCGAGGCGGTCAAAGCCGCACTGGACCGTCACCTCACGGCGGTCGAACGCCGCACGGGTGACGACGACCCGGCCGTCTACGAAGCCTTCAACGCCCTCGCGGGGGCGGCCGAGGCGTACGACGAACTCCTCTACGACCGCTACGACGAGGTCACTCCCTTCGAGATCCCCGGAGCGGACGGTTCGCTGCCGCCGTACGCCGGGCCCGACGAACCGCATGCGCTCAGCCTCCTGATCCGCCGCGACTACGCCGTGGCGGAACCCAAGCGGCTGCTCGCCCAGGCCCGCCGCATCGCCGAGATCGACGGCGAGGCGGACGCCACCGGTCCCGGCGCCCGGGCCGGAGTCTCGCCGCTCGCCGCGCTCGGCGTGCTCTTCGGCGAGTTCGAACCGGACGAGATCGCCTCCCGGCACAAGGAGTTCGGCCTGGAGGAGGGCGACTCCACGCTCTGGGTCACCGCCGCCGAGGAGCTCCCGGAACCGGGGGAGTGGCTCAACGCCCCCTTCGAGCACGCCGATCCGGAGCGGATCGTCTGCCGCTTCGACGTCAGCTCCGTCTTCGACGAGGACGCCGATGACGACGGCGACGACGATGACCAGGAGGGGGCCGGCGGCTCCGCCCCCTGAGGGAGACCCGGGGGCGCGCGAGTCGCGGGGAGACGGCGGAGGGCCGGGACACCGATCGTGGTGTTCCGGCCCTCCGTCGTTCCGCGTTCAGGCCCCTTCCTCAGGGTGCCTGCGCCTCACCCCTACTCCTCGGGCACGGCGAGCAGCGCCTCCAGGAGCGGCCGCAGTCGCGTCGTGCGCTCCGGGGCCACGCCCTCGGCCACCGCGCGGGGCAGCGCCTGGTCCACGCCGTGCACGACGGACAGATGACGCTCCGCGCGGCCGAACGCCGTGTACACCCACGGCCTGCTCAGGCCCCCGGCGGCGTCGCCCGGCAGCACCACGACCACCGCGGGCCAGCGCAGCCCGGCCGCCTGGTGCGCGGTGAGCGCCCAGCCGTGCCGCAGCGCCGACTCCACGCGCTCCTTCGGTACGAGGAGCTCCTCGTCGCCGCACCGCAGCCGCAGCCCCTCGGCGTCGGCCGACAGGACCGTGCCCGTCACCGTCCGCCCCGGCACGGGCGCGTACGCCACCCGGTCCCCGGGGTCGTAGCCGCCGAACCGGCCAGGACCGGGGTTGAGCCGCTGCTTGAGCGCGGCGTTCAACGCGCGCGTACCCGCCGAGCCGCCGTGGCCGACCGTGACGACCTGCGTCTGCTCGGCCGGTACGCCGATCGCCCGCGGCACCGAGTCGGCCACCAGCTGGACGGTACGGTGCACGGCCTCGCCGGCGTCCCGCACGGGGACGATCACGATCTCCTTGCCGGGCGCCTCGACCTGGTTCAGCTCGCCGGCGCCGATGCCCGAGACCAGCTCGCCGAGCGGGCCCGGGTCGGGCACGCGCGAGGCGATCCGCGGGCACACCCGGGCCGCGATCACGTCGCCGAAGACCTGGCCGGCCCCCGGCGCGCCGAGCACGGCGGGGTCGCCGCTGAGCACCAGCCGGCAGCCGTCGGGCAGCGACTCCACGAGCATCGCGGCGGTCTCCACGTCCAGCTGGGGCGCGTCGAGCACCACCAGGACGTCCAGGGCGAAGGCCCCGTCCTCGTCGCGGCCGGGCCCGGCCGCTCCGGAGAGCAGCGCGGCGACCGTCACCGCGTCCGCCCCGGCGGGGCCGAGCGCGCGCCGGCCGCCGTCCGCGTGGACGGCGACGAGGGTGCGCAGCCCGCGCTCGCGGGCGGCCGCGGCGAGGGCGACCGGCTCGGCGCGGGAGGCCTCGCCGCCCGTGTGCAGGACGAGGCCGTGCGCCCCGGCGGCCCGTTCGAGCTCGGAGCCCTCCCAGGTGTCGGCCGTCGCCGTCTTGACCAGCCGGGCGAGGCCGTCCGCGAGGCTCTCCTCCGCGAGCGCGTACCGGTCGAGTCCGAGCAGCACGGGCGAGGCCGGCTCCTCGGGGGCGGCCTCCGCTTCCTCCGGCGACTCCTCGTCCTCCTCGGGCTCCTCCTCGGCCGTCTCCTCCTCCTGGAAGACGAGGACCGCGCCCGCGGACACCGCCTCCTCCACGGCCGACCCGGGATCGGGCACCGCGTGCCCCGCGAGCCCGGCGCGCACGGTGTCGATCTCCAGCGCCGTGTGTCCCTGGAGCGCGGCCCGCTCCAGGAGCCACACCGTCAGGGCGACCGTCCGGCGCGGGTCGTCGGGGCCGCACGCGGCGCCGAGCAGCGCCCGCGCGAAGCCGTCGGCCTGCTCCGGGCGGACCCCGGAGACCGCGAGCAGCTGCCAGGGGTCGTCGAGCAGGGCCTGGGCCGCGCCCTCGCCGAGCGCGGCGGCGACCTGGCCGGCCAGCGCCTCGGGGGCGCCGCCCTTGGCCAGGACCTCGCGCACGGCGGCGGTGGTGCCGGGCGCCGGGGCGGACGCCTGCGCCGGTACGGGGGGCCGCACCGTCATGGCGGGGGCGGCTTCGGGGGTGGGCCGGCGGGGCGCGGGCTCGGGGGCCTCGTAGAACGCGCTGCCGGCGGCCGCGCCGCCCTCCACCGCCCGGACGGCCGCGAGGAGATCGGCGGCCGTGCCGCTCAGCTTGGCGCCGCTCGCCAGGGGCCCTTCCTTCTCGGCCTTGCGCGCCTCGATCTTCGCCCGCAGCTCCCGCTGCGCGGCGAGCTCGGCCTGCGCGTCGCTCAACTCGGGCGTGCCGGCGGCCTCGGCGGCGGCGCCGCCTTCCGCGCCGGGCTCCTCGGAGGCCTCGGACGCGGGCTCGGCGGACTCGGCGGGCTCGGTGCCCGCGGACTCCCGGGACGCTTCGGCCCCGTCGGGCGCGTCCGACTCCTCTGCCGCGTCGACCTCGGCGGGCTCGTCCGACTTCTCGGCCGTGGCGGGCTCCTGAGCCGGCGTGGGCTCCTCGGCCGGCGGCGGCTCCTCGTCGGTCGTGGGCCCCTCGGCCGACGCCGACTCCTCGGCCGTCCCCGGCTCCTCCGGCTCGGCGGCTCCCTGTCGTACGTCCTCCTGGACGTCCTCGGTGGGTGCCACGTCCTCGGGTGCCTCGGGCGCGGTCTCCCCGGAAGGCTCGGTCACAAGGTGCTCCAGTCGTGATCCGGATAGCGGTGCACGGGCGCCGACACATCGTCCAGCGCCCGACAGATCTCGTCAGGAAGACTAAGGGTCTCCACCGACAACGCGGCCGTGAGCTGGCGCGCCGTGCGCGCGCCGACGATCGGAGCGGTCACCCCGGGCCGGTCGCGGACCCAGGCGAGCGCCACGTGCAGCGGGGTCGTCGCGAGCCCGTCGGCGGCCGTCGCGACCGCGTCCACGATCCTGCTCGCGGCATCGTCCAGGTACGGCTCCACGAACGGCGCCATCGTCTCCGAGGCGCCGCGCGAGTCGGACGGGGTCCCGCCGCGGTACTTGCCCGTCAGGACCCCGCGCCCCAGCGGGGAGGAGGGCAGCAGGCCTATCCCGAGGTCCTGCGCCGCCGGCAGCACCTCGCGCTCGACGCCCCGCTGGAGCAGCGAGTACTCCAGCTGCGCCCCCGCGAGCCGGGTCCGGTCCCCGCCGAGCTGCCAGGTGCCCGCCTTGGCGAGCTGCCAGCCGCAGAAGTTCGCCACGCCCGCGTACCGCGCGCGCCCGCTGCGTACCGCGATGTCGAGCGCCTGGAGCGACTCCTCCAGGGGTGTGTACGGGTCGAAGGCGTGCAGCTGCCACAGGTCCACGTGGTCCGTGCCGAGCCGGGCGAGGGAGGCGTCGAGCGCGGCGAGCAGATGGCCGCGCGAGCCGTCCGTACGCCGGTCGGGGTCCGGCACGCTGCCCGCCTTGGTGGACAGGACCAGGTCCTGCCGGGACACGAGCCGCTCCATGAGACGGCCGAGCAGATACTCCGCCTCGCCCCCGCCGTACACGTCGGCGGTGTCCACGAGCGTGCCGCCCGCGTCCCAGAACGACTTCAACTGCTCGGCGGCGTCGTGCTCGTCGGTGTCCCGGCCCCAGGTGAGGGTGCCGAGTCCGATGCGCGACACACGCAGGCCGGTACGTCCGAGATGCCTCTGCTCCATGGGCGCGAGATTACTGGCCAGGGCACCACGCGGAGAGAGCCTGTGGACAACCGCGTCCTGACGGATGCCCCGACCGCGCGCTAGAGTCCCGCCCACAAGGACGTTACCGATGGGTAAGGGGTGCGTGGACATGCGGCTCGGCATCAACCTCGGCTACTGGGGTGCGGGCATGGACGGCGACAACCTCGCCGTCGCCCAGGAGGCGGACCGCCTCGGCTACGACGTCTGCTGGGCCGCCGAGGCCTACGGCTCCGACGCCCCCACCGTGCTCGCCTGGGTCGCGGCGAAGACGGAGCGGATCGACGTCGGCTCCGCGATCATGCAGATCCCGGCCCGACAGCCCGCGATGACGGCCATGACCGCCGCCACCCTCGACTCGCTCACCGGCGGCCGCTTCCGCCTCGGCCTCGGCGTCTCCGGACCGCAGGTCTCCGAGGGCTGGTACGGCGTGAAGTTCGACAAGCCGCTGGCCAGGACCCGCGAGTACGTCGAGATCGTCCGCAAGGCGATGACCCGGGAGCGCCTCAGCTACGAGGGCGAGCACTGGACCCTGCCGCTCCCCGGCGGCCCCGGCAAGCCGATCAAGCTCACCGTGCACCCGGAGCGCGAGCACATCCCGCTCTACATCGCCGCCATCGGCCCCAAGAATCTGGAGCAGACCGGCGAGATCGCCGACGGCGCCCTGCTGATCTTCCCCTCCGCCGCCCACCTGGAGGAGACCGCGCTCCGGCACATCCGCGCGGGCCGCGAGAAGGCCGGGCTGACGATGGACGGCTTCGACGTCTGTCCCACCGTGCCGCTCGCCCTGGGGGACGACGTCGACGCCCTCGCCGACGTGTTCCGCCCGTACACCGCGCTGTACGTCGGCGGCATGGGCAGCCGCAAGCAGAACTTCTACAACCAGCTCGCGCAGCGCATGGGCTACGAGAAGGAAGCCGCCGAGATCCAGGACAAGTACCTGGCCGGCGACAAGGCGGGTGCCGCCGCGGCCGTACCGCAGAGCCTGATCGACCAGACCTCGCTGCTCGGTTCCGTCGAGCGGATCGCCGAGCGGATGACGGCCTACGCGGAGGCCGGCGTCACGACCCTGACCCTCGCCCCGGCCGGCTTCACCCTGGACGAGCGGGTGGCGGCGCTGCGGGCGGGCGTCGAGGCGATGGAGCGAGCCGGACTGGCGTGACCCCGAGGGGCGCCGTCACACAGAGGTTCTGCGGCCGTGGTGGGGGCTCGGGGGTCTTCCCCGCCACGGCCGTCACGCTGCACAACGGCTTCACGGGGCCCTCGGTTACGCCCTCGGGACTCACTCTTTCGGCCGAGCCGTCCGGCCCTCCTGTTGCCCCTCGCCGCGTACCGCACTTGACTCGATCTCCCGGGGGCCGGACGGAGTGCGGACATGCGCACGGAGGTGGCGGCGATGCTCACGGCCAAGGGCCTGTTCCAGGAAATCATCGACAACGACGAGTCCTTCGCGCTCTTCTGCTCGATAGCGGCGAGCGGTGAGACCCAGGGCGGCTGGGAGAACGCCCGGATCGCGGCGCTCGTCGCCCCCGGGATGAGGGATCTCACCCCCAAGATCACCCGGCACGGCGCCGACGAGGACAAGCACGGCCGGATCTTCAACGCGTTGATGAAGAAGCGCGGCCTCGAACCCGTCCCGGTGCCGCCCGACACCGACTACACGATGCTGCTCGAACAGCGCGGCATCGGCCTCGCGCACGACAAGCTGCGCCGCGACGAGCCGCTGAGCGAGCAGGACATCATCGTCTACCTCGCCCACAGCAGGGTCACCGAGCAGCGGGCCGCCGACCAGATGGACATGCTGGTCACGTACTTCGGGAGCCATCCCGAACTCGGCAAGGCCATCCACATGATCGACAACGACGAGGCGAACCACCTCGCCTACTGCCACGAGGAACTGCTCCGCCTCGCGCGCGCGGGACACGGCCGCCTCATCCAGCGGACCCTGCGCGAGTCCGCCCTCGTCGAGATCCAGGTCTACCGCGACGTCAGCCTCGCCGTGATGGGGCACATGGGACGGATCCTGCGCTGGCCCAAGCCCAAGGCGGCCGTCCTCGCCGCCGGCATCCGAGGGATGTACGCGTACGAGCGCGCCGCGGGCTGGCACCGGATGGTCGGCCTGAAGATGCCCGAGCGACTCGACGCCCTCGGCGGGCCCGCGACCCCCGCCCCGGCCTTCTGACCGCCCCCTCCTTCGGCCCCGGCGCGGCGGGCCCGCTCCGGGGTGACCGCCGGCCCGCGGCTCACATCCAGCCGCGCCGCTTGAACATCCGGTACAGGGTGAGGACGATGCCGGCCATCGCCACGAGCACCACCGGGTACGACGCCACCCAGCGCAGCTCCGGCATGTGGTCGAAGTTCATGCCGTAGATGCCCGCGACCATCGTGGGGACGGCGGCCATGGCCGCCCACGCCGAGATCTTCCGCATGTCGTCGTTCTGCCGCACCCCCATCTGCGCGAGGTGGGCCGACAGCACGTCGGACAGGAGCCGGTCGAGCCCCTCCACCTGATCGTTGGCGCGCAGCAGATGGTCGTTGACGTCCCGGAAGAAGGGCTGCGACCGCTCGTTCACGAAGGGCACCGAACCGCCCGTGAGCCGGGCCATCGGCCCGGCCAGCGGACCGCTGGCCCGGCGGAACTCCAGGACCTGCCGCTTCGCCGTGTAGATCCGCTCCGCCGTGTTCGCGGGATTGCCGCCGGTGGGCGCGAAGACGTCCGCCTCCAGCTCCTCAAGGTCCACCTGGAGCTCGCCCGCCACATCGAGGTAATGGTCCACGACCGCGTCGCTCACCGCGTACAGCACCGCCGTCGGCCCGTGCTTCAGGACCTCCGGGTCGGCTTCGAGCCGCCGGCGCACCTGCGCGAGCGGGGCGCCCTCGCCGTGCCGGACGGTCACCACGAAGGAGTCGCCCATGAACAGCATCAGCTCGCCCGAGGAGACCCGGTCGCTCTCCGGCTCGTAGTCGACCGGCTTGAGCACCGCGAACAGCGAGTCGTCGTAGACCTCCAGCTTGGGCCGCTGGTGGGCCTTCAGCGCGTCCTCGACGGCCAGCGGGTGCAGCGCGAACTCCGAGGCGACATGGTCGAACTCCGCCTCCGTGGGTTCGTGGAGCCCCACCCACAGAAAGGCGTCCCCGGCGGCCCGCGCCTCGTCGAGCGCGTCGGAGAGGTCGGCGGGTCCGTCCGTACGGCGCCCGTCCCGGTAGATGGCTGAGTCCACGATCACGCGCCGTATTCTCCATCGAACGGCCTCGCGACGCACGCGTGGATCCGCCCGGGGCCTCCGGCGCCATCGGCCCGGACCCGCCGGACACCTCCGGGCACCGCCTAGGCTGGCCGCCATGGCCACGCTGATCCTCGTCCGGCACGGACGCTCCACCGCCAACACCTCCGGGGTCCTCGCCGGGCGCACCCCCGGGATCTCCCTCGACGAGCGGGGCGCCGTGCAGGCCGCCGCGCTCCCCGGGCGACTGGCGGACGTCCCGCTCGCCGCCGTCGTCTCCAGCCCCCTCCAGCGGTGCCGGGAGACCGTACGGCCCCTCCTCGACGCCCGCCCGGACCTCCCGCTGCACGTCGAGGACCGGATCAACGAGTGCGACTACGGCGACTGGTCCGGCCGGAAGCTGGCCGAGCTCAACGACGAACCCCTGATGGAGGTCGTCCAGGCGCACGCCTCCGCCGCCGCCTTCCCCGGCGGCGAGTCCATGCGCGCGATGCAGGCCCGCGCCGTCGACGCCGTGCACGACTGGAACGCGCGGATCGAGGCCGAGTACGGCGAGGACGCCGCCTACGTCATGTGCTCGCACGGCGACATCGTCAAGTCGATCGTGGCGGACGCGCTCGGCCTCCACCTCGACCTCTTCCAGCGCCTCCACGTCGACCCGTGCTCGGTCACCGTCATCCGCTACACGCGCCTGCGTCCCTTCCTCGTCCGCCTCGGCGACACCGGGGACTTCGCCGGCTTCGCCCCGCGCGAGAACCCCGACAGCAGCGGGACCGCTGAGGTCGGGGGCGGTGCGGGCGCACCGTGATCCCTTCGCGCAGTAGGGTGGACGCGCCGCTGTAGTACGACTGTCGAGACGCAAGGGAGCCGGGAAACGTGTCCCGTCAGGTGTTCCTCTACGACCCACCGGAGCGTTTCGTGGCCGGTACGGTCGGGCTGCCTGGCCGCCGTACGTTCTTCCTCCAGGCGTCCGCCGCCGGCCGGGTCACCAGCGTCGCCCTGGAGAAGACCCAGGTCGCCGCGCTCGCCGAGCGCATGGACGAACTCCTCGACGAGGTCGTCCGCCGCACCGGGGGCAACGCCCCGGTGCCCGCCGTCGCGCCCGCCGAGGTCGCCGACACCGCCCCCCTCGACGTACCCGTCGAGGAGGAGTTCCGGGTCGGCACCATGGCGCTCGCCTGGGACGGCGAGGAGCAGCGCATGATCGTCGAGGCGCAGGCGCTCGTCGAACTCGAGGTGGAGTCCGAGGAGGACCTCGCCGAGGCCGAGGAGCGGCTGCTCCAGGACGAGGAGAACGGCCCGCCGATGCTCCGGGTCCGCCTCAGCGGCGCCCAGGCCCGCGCCTTCGCGAAGCGGGCCCTCGACGTCGTCAACGCCGGCCGCCCGCCCTGCCCGCTGTGCAGCCTGCCGCTCGACCCCGAGGGCCATGTCTGCCCGCGCCAGAACGGATACCGCCGCGGAGCATGAGCAGCAGCCCCCCGACGCCGCCCGACGCCGAGCTGCTGGCCCACGGTGAGCTGACCGTGCGTGGCCAGGTCCGCGAGGCCTCCAACGCCGTGCTCTACTGCTCCGTCGCGTACGAGGGACGGGAAGCGGCCTGCGTCTACAAGCCGGTCGCGGGGGAGCAGCCGCTGTGGGACTTCCCCGACGGCACGCTCGCCCAGCGCGAGGTCGCGGCGTACGAGATCTCCGAGGCCACCGGCTGGGGCCTGGTCCCGCCGACCGTGCTCCGCGACGGCCCGTACGGCGAGGGCATGGTCCAGCTGTGGATCGAGGCCGATCCCGGGGCGCGGCTGCTCGCCCTGACCGAGGACGACGAGGCGGGCGAGGGCTGGAAGGCCGTCGGTCCCGCCCAGGTCGCCGAGGACCGCACCGCGCTCCTCGTCCACGCGGACACCCCCGACCTGCGGCGGCTGGCCGTCCTGGACGCCGTCATCAACAACGGCGACCGCAAGGGCGGACACCTGCTGCCCGCCCCCGGCGGCCACCTCTACGGGATCGACCACGGGGTCACCTTCCACGTCGACGACAAGCTGCGCACCCTCCTGTGGGGCTGGGCGGGCGAGGAGCTGCCCGCGGAGGCGGCCGGAGTGCTCGACGCCCTCGGCCGCTCCCTGGCCCCGGGAGAGCCTCTCGCCGCCCGTCTGGCGGAACTGCTCACGGATGCCGAGGTGGCGGCCGTACGCGCCCGCGTGGAGGCGCTGCGGACGACAGGACGGCACCCGGAGCCCTCGGGACAGTGGCCGGCGATCCCCTGGCCGCCCGTCTGACGGGACCGAAAGGTTTCGGCCATCCCTGTGCACGGCCTCTTGGGGGCCGTGCACCCCTGGGGGGTATGCACGCAGGCCTCCGACCCGCAAGAGTGCCTAATAGGTCAAGATCCCGGATCCGGTTCGTATCCGGAACACCTGTCCGGTTACGCTCGGGTCATGCATGCCTGGCCCGCTTCTGAGGTCCCCGCCCTTCCCGGCAAGGGCCGCGACCTCCGGATCCACGACACCGCGACCGGCGGACGAGTGACCCTCGCCCCCGGCCCCGTCGCCCGTATCTATGTCTGCGGCATCACGCCGTACGACGCGACCCACATGGGTCACGCGGCGACCTACAACGCGTTCGACCTCGTTCAGCGCGTGTGGCTCGACACCAAGCGGCAGGTGCACTACGTCCAGAACGTCACGGACGTGGACGACCCGCTCCTGGAGCGCGCGATCCGCGACGGCATCGACTGGGTCGGCCTGGCCGAGCGGGAGACCGCCCTCTTCCGCGAGGACATGACCGCCCTGCGGATGCTGCCCCCGCAGCACTACATCGGCGCGGTCGAGGCCATACCCGGCATCGTCCCGCTCGTCGAGCGCCTCCGGGACTCCGGAGCCGCCTACGAGCTCGAAGGAGACATCTACTTCTCCGTCGACGCCGACCCGCACTTCGGGCAGGTCTCGAACTACACCACCGAGCTGATGCGTCACCTCTCCGCCGAGCGCGGCGGGGACCCGGACCGTCCGGGCAAGAAGAACCCGCTCGACCCGATGCTCTGGATGGCCGCCCGCGAGGGCGAGCCGAGCTGGGACGGCGCGAGCCTCGGCGCCGGCCGCCCCGGCTGGCACATCGAGTGCGTCGCCATCGCCCTCGACCACCTGGGCATGGGCTTCGACGTGCAGGGCGGCGGCTCCGACCTGATCTTCCCGCACCACGAGATGGGCGCCTCCCACGCCCAGACCCTCACCGGCGAGTTCCCCATGGCGAAGGCGTACGTCCACGCCGGCATGGTCGCCCTCGACGGCGAGAAGATGTCCAAGTCCCGGGGCAACCTGGTCTTCGTCTCGAAGCTCCGCCGCGACGGCGTCGACCCGGCCGCCATCCGGCTCGCGTTGCTCTCCCACCGCTACCGCGACGACTGGGAGTGGACCGACCGGGTCCTCCAGGACGCCGTGGAGCGCCTCGGCCGGTGGCGCGCCGCCGTGTCGCGCCCCGACGGCCCGTCCGCCGACGCGCTCGTCGAGGAGCTCCGCGAGGCCCTGTCCGACGACCTCGACACGCCCACCGCGCTCGCCGCGGTCGACCGCTGGGCCGCGCTCCAGACGGCCGAGGGCGGCACCGACGACTCCGCTCCCGGTCTCGTCTCCCGCGCTGTCGACGCACTGCTCGGTGTGGCCCTGTAACAAGCAGGACCGTACAACTCTCTTTCAGGCAACCGCCCTTGGACTTCTCGCCGAAGTCCGAGGGCGGTTCCGTTTTGTCCTGGCGGCCATGCTCGTTCCTGCGCTAAATAAGCTCCATGCAATCATCATCACGCATGAAAGTTGCACTTGCCGGAGCCGCCCTTGGGCTCCTGGCGGCCTTCGCGGGACCCGGCACCACCGCGTCGGCCCTCCCCACCGACAGCGCCGACACGGTCGGCACCACCGCACAGGAGCCCGGCACCACGGTCGGCGACCTCACCGGGTTCGCCGCCGCCGGATCCGTCTACCGGCTGACCGCCGGCCAGGCCCAGGCCCGGGTCAGCTTCGTCACCGCAGACACCTTCCGCATCGAACTCGCCCCCGACGGCACGTTCACCGACCCCACCGGCGGCGACATCACGCTGCCCCAGGGCCCGCCCCCGGCCACCCGCTGGCGTGACCTGGGCGACCGCTACGAACTGAGCAGCTCCCAGGTGACCCTGCGCGCCTACAAGTCACCGCTCCGCTTCGCCGCCCTGCGCGCCGACGGCACCCCGCTCTGGAGCGAGTCCCGCGGCCTCAGCTGGACCGCCGACCGCACCACCCAGACCCTCGCCCGCGGCGCCACCGAGCAGTTCTACGGCGCCGGCATGCAGAACGGCCGCGGCAACACCTCCCACCGCGACAAGACCGTCGAGGTCGGCGTCGACTACAACTGGAACGACGGCGGCCACCCCAACTCCGTCCCCTTCTACCTCTCCTCCGCCGGATACGGCGTCTACCGCAACACCTACGCGCCGAACACCTACGCCTTCACCGAACCCGTCACCACCAGCGCCCAGGAACGGCGCTTCGACGCCTACTACTTCGCCGGCACCGGCGGCGACGCCGCCAAGGACGTCATCGGCCAGTACACCCGGCTCACCGGCAAGCCCTTCCTGCCGCCCGTGTACGGCCTGGAGATAGGCGACGCCGACTGCTACCTCCACAACGCCAACCGGGGCGAGCGCCGCACCCTCGACGCCCTGAAGGTCGCCGACGGCTACGTCGAGAACGACATGCCCAACGGCTGGATGCTCGTCAACGACGGCTACGGCTGCGGCTACGAGAACCTCGCCGAGGCCTCCGCCGGACTCGGCGAGCGCGGCATGAAGCTCGGCCTCTGGACCGAGGACGGCATCGACAAGCTCGAAGAGCAGGTCAAGGCAGGCCAGCGGGTCGCCAAGCTCGACGTCGCCTGGGTCGGTGAGGGCTACAAGTTCGCCCTCGACGGCTGCAAGGACGCCCACGCCGGCATCGAGGCCCACAGCGACGCCCGCGGCTTCACCTGGGCCCCCGAGAGCTGGTCCGGCGCCCAGCGCTGCGGCGTCCAGTGGTCCGGCGACCAGTCCGGCAGCTGGGAGTACATCCGCTGGCAGATCCCGACCTACGCGGGCGCGTCCATGTCCGGACTCGCCTACACCACCGGGGACGTCGACGGCATCTTCGGCGGCAGCGCCAAGACCTACACCCGCGACCTGCAGTGGAAGACCTTCCTTCCGGTCACCATGACCATGGACGGCTGGGCCGCCAGCGACAAGCAGCCCTTCCGCTACGGCGAGCCCTACACCAGCGTCAACCGCGCCTCCCTCAAGCTCCACGAGGCCCTCCTCCCGTACATCTACAGCCACGCCCACCAGGCCACCAGGACCGGCGTCGGCCTCGCCCGGCCGCTCGCCCTGGAGTACCCGGACGACCCCAGGGCCGCCACCGAGGCCGCGAAGTACGAGTTCCTCAGCGGTGAGGACTTCCTGGTCGCCCCCGTCTACCAGGACGCCGTGGAGCGCGACGGCATCTACCTCCCCAAGGGCACCTGGATCGACTACTGGAGCGGCCGCACCTACGAAGGCCCCGTCACCGTCGACGACTACAGCGCCCCGCTCGACACCCTGCCCCTCTTCGTACGGGCCGGGGCGACCGTCCCGATGTGGCCCGGCGACATCCGCTCGTACACCGACCGCGCCCCCGGCGACCCGATCGCCTGGGACATCTACCCGAAGGGCGACTCCTCCTTCGAGCTGTACGAGGACGACGGCGTCACCCGCGAACACCGCGCCGGCCGGTACGCCACCCAGCGCGCCGAGGTCCGCGCCCCGCAGCGCGGCGCCGGCGACATCACCGTCCGCATCGGCGCGAGCAAGGGCACGTACACCGGAAAGGCGGCCGCCCGGCCGTACGCCTTCACGGTCCACACCGGCGACGCCCCCGGCGCCGTCCGGCTCGACGGCCGCAAGCTGCCCGCCCTCACCTCCCGCGCCGCCTTCGACGCGGCCGCCCAGGGCTGGTGGTACGACCGCGACGAGCGCGGGGGAGTGGTCCGGGTCAAGACGGCCGCCCTCTCCACCGCCCGCGACTTCGAGCTGCGGCTGAGCGGGACCAGCGCGGTCGGCGGCGCCGTACCGGGCGCCTCCGCCACCCTCGCCGTCCCCACGGCGCAGGAGCTCGGCGCCGGGGCGCCCGGCACCGTCGCCGTCGACGTCACCGCCGGCACCCGCGACGCCACCGACGTACGGGTCTCCCTGGCCGCCCCGGCCGGCTGGCAGGTCACCCCGGCCGCCCCGATCGACCGCGTCCCGGCCGGAACCACCCGCCGGGTCGAGGTCACCGTCACCCCCGCCGCAGACGCCAAGCCCGGCGAGGCCACCCTCACCGCCACCGCCCGGCACCGGGCCGCGGGCACCGACCGCACCGCCACCCAGCGGTTCGCGGTCGGCGTGATGCCCCCGCCGCCGACCGGCGAGGCCTGGGCGAGCGACCTCGTCTGGCTGCGCTCCACCAACGGCTGGGGCCCGCCCGAACGCGACCGCTCCAACGGCGAGTCCGGCGCCACCGACGGCCGGACCCTCACCCTGGCCGGCACGACCTACGAGAAGGGCATCGGCGCCCACGCCGACTCCGACATCGAGGTCTACCTCGGCGGCCGCTGCACCACCTTCACCGCCGACATCGGCATCGACGACGAGATCAACGGCTACGGCGACGTGGCCTTCTCCGTCGAGGCCGACGGCAGGGTCCTGTGGACCTCGCCCCGGCTCACCGGCGCCTCCGCGACCCTGCCCGTGAACGTCGACGTGACCGGGGCGCGGCACGTCCGGCTGCGGATCACGGACACCAACGGGTCCAAGAGCGGCGACCACGGGGACTGGGCGGCGGCCCGGTTCGGCTGTGCCTGACGCGTGATCTGATCCGCGGCCGACACGACGACGGGAGGGGCGCCCTCGGGCGCCCCTCCCGTTCCGTTCCGTCCCGACTCCGCGGCGGAGGCGGCTACTTGGCGGACCCGCCGTCCGTGTCGGTGTCCGTGTCGCGATCCGTGTCGCCGTCCGTGTCCGCGTCGGTGTCCGTGCCCGCATCAGGAGCGGTGTCCGGCGAACCGTCTGCGGACCCCTCCGGCGCCTCGGGAGCGTCCGGCTCCCCGGCCCCCTCGGCGGACTCCGCACCGGGGACCGCCTCCGGTCCCGGCTGCTCCGGCTTCGGGGGACGCGTCCGGCCGCCGCCGGTGTCCCGGAGGAACGGCGCGTCGCCGCCCTCCATCGCCACCCCGGGGCCGCCGCCCGGACCCGTGCCCGGCTCGCGCCGCCGCAGATACCGCTCGAACTCGCGGGCGATCGCCTCGCCCGAGGCCTCCGGCAGCTCCGCCGTGTCCCGGGCCTCCTCCAGGGTCTGCACGTACTCGGCGACCTCGCTGTCCTCGGCGGCCAGCTGGTCCACGCCCACCTGCCAGGCCCGCGCGTCCTCGGGCAGCTCGCCCAGCGGGATGCGCAGCCCGATCAGGTCCTCCAGGCGGTTGAGGAGCGCCAGCGTCGCCTTCGGGTTCGGCGGCTGCGACACGTAGTGCGGCACCGCGGCCCACAGGCTCACCGCCGGCACGCCCGCGTGGGTGCACGCCTCCTGGAGGATGCCCACGATGCCCGTCGGGCCCTCGTACCGGGTCTCCTCCAGGTCCATCGTGCGCGCCAGGTCCGGGTCGGAGGTCACACCGCTGACCGGGACCGGCCGGGTGTGCGGGGTGTCCCCGAGCAGCGCGCCCAGGATCACGACCATCTCCACGCCCAGCTCGTGGGCGAAGGCGAGGATCTCGTTGCAGAAGGAGCGCCAGCGCATCGACGGTTCGATCCCGCGCACGAGCACCAGGTCACGGGGTTTCTCGCCGCCGACCCGGACCACGGAGAGCCGGGTCGTCGGCCAGGTGATCTTCCGGACGCCGTTGTCCAGGAAGACCGTGGGCCGGTTGACCTGGAAGTCGTAGTAGTCCTCGGCGTCGAGCGCCGCGAAGACCTCGCCCTTCCATTCCCGGTCCAGATGGGCGACCGCGGTGGAGGCGGCGTCGCCGGCGTCGTTCCAGCCTTCGAACGCGGCCACCATGACCGGGTCGATCAGCTCGGGTACCCCCTCGAGCTCGATCACCCAGCGCCTCCTTTTCGAAGTTCCTGTCGTACGGACCAACCTTACGGCTTTCTCCAGGTCCGTCCGCAGCCCCCGGACATCCCCGAAAGCCCGTGCGGCCTTGATCGACTACCCAGGAACTCGCCTCCGCACACGGCGGTCTCACTCCTCCCAGAGCGTGCTCGGCGCCTCCCTCCGGACCACCGGCGCGATCTCCTCGGCGAAGCGCTGGAGCGTCTCGATCTGCTCGGCCGTCGACTGGCCGAAGGTGTCGACGGTGACGGACTGCAGGTCGTGCCCGTAGTGGGCGTGGTAGCCGAGGATCTTGTCGATGATCCGCTGCGGGGAGCCGATCAGCTGGGGGCCGTCCGCGACGGCGTCCTCGATCGTGCGGAACGGGGTGTTGTAACCGGCCTTGCCCTCCAGATGCGGCTTGAAGCTCTGCCGCACCTTCGCCTCGTACAGGTCCTTGTAGCGGGCGATCGCCTCCTCGGTGGTGTCGGCGATGAGCAGGCCGCCGGAACCGGCCGCCACGCGCGCGTGCGCCGGGTCGTGGCCGTACTCCTCGAACTTCTCCCGGTAGTGGGCGATGAGCCGCGCGTACGCCTCACGGGGCTGGATCGCGTTGGCGGTGAAGAGCGGATCGCCGTGCTTCGCCGCGAGTTCGGGGGAGTTGAGGCTGGTGGCCGAGCCGTGCCAGATCCGGGGCGGTCCCGCGTACGGCCGCGGCACCGTGGTCACGTTCTTCAGCGGGGGCCGGAACTCGCCCTCCCAGTCGACGCCCTCCTCCGTCCAGAGCCGCCGGAGCAGCTCGTACTTCTCCTTCTGGAGGTCCCACTGCCGTTCCTCGTCCAGGCCGAAGAGGTCGAAGTGGCCGGCTTCCGCGCCCTTGCCGACGACGAGTTCGAGCCGGCCGCGGGAGAGCTGGTCGAGGGTGGCGTAGTCCTCGGCGACCCGGACCGGGTCGAGGATCGCGACGACGGTGACACCGGTGAGCAGCCTGATGCGGGTGGTGCGGGCGGCGAGCGCGGCGAGCAGCACGGTCGGGGCGGAGGAGAGGAACGGGCCGGCGTGCCGCTCACCGACGGCGTACGCGTCGAAGCCGAGCCGTTCGGCGGTCTCGCCGAGCGCGACGACCTGCTCCAACCGGTCGGCGGCGGACAGGAGTTCGCCGGTGAGCGGGTGCGGGGAGTGGTGGACGATCGAGAGCACCTGGAATTTCATGCGCTCCACTCTGCGCGCCGAGTGTTGCGGCGGTGTGGACGGCGTGTGGCACGCCTCAGGGGCGGTCCTCCGGAGAGGAACCGCCCCTGTGCGTACGGGAGTTGCTTCCCGGCGTTACTTGTCGAGCATCTTCTCGACCTCCGCGCGGATCTCGTCCGTCGCGAGGCCGCGGATGGTCAGGGTCGTGCGGCGGCGCAGCACGTCGTCGGCGGTCTCGGCCCACTCGTGGTCGCGGGCGTAGGCGACCTGCGCCCAGATCTCCGGCGCGTCCGGGTGTATGCGCCGCGCCAGCTCCGGGTTCTCGTTCGCCATGCGGGCGATGTCGAAGGAGAGCGAGCCGTAGTGCGTCGCCAGGTGCTTGGCGGTGTCGGCGGCCATGCGGGGACCCGGCGCGGGACCGTCGACGAGCAGCCGGTGCGCGACGGCGTTCGGGTTGGCGATGCCGGGCAGCGGCAGCCGCTTCGGCAGCGTCGACACCGACTCGTAGTCCTCGCCGAGCGGGTGGCCGGGGAGCTGCTCCAGCTTCCTCATCACCGTACGGCCGATGTGGCGGAAGGTCGTCCACTTGCCGCCGGCCACCGACAGCATGCCGCCGCGGCCCTCGGTGACGACCGTCTCGCGCTTGGCCTTCGAGGTGTCGCCGGGACCGCCCGGGAGCACCCGCAGACCGGCGAAGGCGTAGGTGATCAGATCGCGCGACAGCTGCTGGTCGCGGATGGAGAAGGCGGCCTCGTCCAGGATCTGGGCGGTGTCCTTCTCGGTGACCTCGACCTGGCCGGGGTCGCCCTCGTACTCCTCGTCGGTGGTGCCGAGGAGCAGCATGTCCTCCCAGGGGAGGGCGAAGGTGATCCGGTACTTGTCGATCGGGGTGGCCAGGGCGGCCTTCCACGGCGAGGTCCGCTTGAGGACCAGGTGCGCGCCCTTGGAGAGGCGGATGGAGGGGGCCGCGTTCGGGTCCTCCATCTTGCGCAGGTGGTCGACCCAGGGGCCGGTGGCGTTGAGCACGAGACGGGCGGTGACGCCGAACTCGTCGCCGCTGGTGCGGTCCTTGAGCTCGGCGCCGGTGACCCGGCCCTTGGTGAAGCGCAGCCCGGTGACCTCGGCGTGGTTGAGGACGGTGGCGCCGGCGTCGACGGCGGCGCGGACCGTCATCAGCGCCATGCGGGCGTCGTTCATCTGGTCGTCGCCGTAGACGGCCACGGCCTTGAGGTTGTCGGTGCGCAGCTCCGGCACGTCCTGCGCGGCCTTGGCGGGGGAGAGCAGGTGCCCGACGCCGTCACCGAACGCCGAGAGGGCGCTGTAGGCGAAGACACCGGCGCCGAGCTTGGCCGCGCCGTGCGGGCCGCCCTTGTAGACGGGCAGGTAGAACGTGAGGGGGTTGGCGAGGTGCGGTGCCACCTGACGGGAGACCGCACGCCGCTCGAAGTGGTTCTCCGCGACCAGCTTCACCGCGCCGGTCTGCAGGTAGCGCAGACCGCCGTGGAGCAGCTTCGAGGAGGCGGAGGAGGTGGCGCCGGCGAAGTCGCCGGCGTCCACCAGGGCCACCCGCAGGCCCGACTGCGCGGCGTGCCAGGCGGTGGAGATGCCCAGGATGCCGCCGCCGATCACCAGGAGGTCGTACGTCGCCTTGGAAAGCTGGTCCCGGGTCTCGGCGCGGCTCGGGAGGGAGCCGGACGCCGGGTGCGTCCCAAGGGCAGGGACGCTCTGCAGGGTGGTCATGTCGAATTACTCCTCGTCCTCGATCCAGCCCATGGTCCGCTCGACGGCCTTGAGCCAGCTCTTGTACTCGCTGTCGCGCCTGTCGGCGTCCATGCGAGGGGTCCATTCCGCCGCCCGGCGCCAGTTGGCGCGCAGCGCGTCGGTGTCCGGCCAGAAGCCGACGGCCAGGCCGGCGGCGTAGGCGGCGCCGAGGCAGGTGGTCTCGGCGACCATCGGACGCACGACGGGCGCGTCCAGGAAGTCCGAGAGGGTCTGCATCAGCAGGTTGTTGGAGGTCATGCCGCCGTCGACCTTGAGCGCGGTCAGCTCGACGCCGGAGTCCTTCGTCATGGCGTCGGTGATCTCGCGGGTCTGCCAGGCGGTGGCCTCCAGGACGGCGCGGGCGATGTGCGCCTTGGTGACGTACCGGGTGAGGCCGGCGATCACACCGCGGGCGTCGGAGCGCCAGTACGGGGCGAACAGGCCGGAGAAGGCCGGCACGAAGTAGGCGCCGCCGTTGTCCTCGACCGAGGACGCGAGGGTCTCGATCTCCGCGGCGGACTTGATGAGGCCCATCTGGTCGCGCATCCACTGCACCAGCGAACCGGTGACGGCGATGGAGCCCTCCAGGGCGTAGACCGGCTTCTGGTCGCCGATCTGGTAGCCGACCGTGGTCAGCAGGCCGCTGTAGGAGTTGATGATCTTGTCACCGGTGTTCATCAGCATGAAGGTGCCGGTGCCGTACGTGGACTTGGCCTCGCCCTCGGCGAAACAGGTCTGGCCGAAGAGGGCGGCCTGCTGGTCGCCGAGCGCCGAGGCGACCGGGACGCCGGCGAGGGCGCCGTCCTTGACGTGGCCGTAGACCTCGGCGGAGGACCGGATCTCGGGGAGCACGTTGAGGGGGACCCCCATCGACTCCGCGATCTTCTCGTCCCAGGCCAGGGTGTGCAGGTTCATCAGCATGGTGCGGGAGGCGTTGGTGACGTCGGTGACGTGCACGCCGCCGTCGGTGCCACCCGTGAGGTTCCAGATGACCCACGAGTCCATGGTGCCGAAGAGGATGTCGCCGGCCTCGGCGCGCTCGCGCAGTCCCTCGACGTTGTCGAGCATCCAGCGGATCTTCGGGCCGGCGAAGTAGCTCGCCAGCGGCAGGCCGGTCTCGCGGCGGAAGCGGTCCTGGCCGACGTTGCGGCCGAGCTCCTTGCAGAGGGCGTCGGTGCGGGTGTCCTGCCAGACGAGGGCGTTGTGGACGGGCTCACCGGTGTTCTTGTCCCAGAGCAGCGTGGTCTCGCGCTGGTTGGTGATGCCGATGGCCTTGACGTCGGCGGCGGCGATGCCGCCCTTCGTCAGGGCGCCGGCGACGACCTCCTGGACGTTGGTCCAGATCTCGGCGGCGTCGTGCTCGACCCAGCCCGGCTTCGGGAAGATCTGCTCGTGCTCCTTCTGGTCGACCGAGACGATCCGGCCGTCCTTGTCGAAGACGATGCAGCGGGAGGAGGTGGTGCCCTGGTCGATGGCCGCGATGAACGGGCCGGAGGTGTGTGCGTCGGTCACGGTTGGCTCCAAGGGAGGTCTGGAAGAAGGACGGCTCAGGCGAACGCGATGTTGTAGATACCCGCGGCGATGGCTCCACCGATCAGCGGACCGGCGACCGGGATCCAGGCGTAGCTCCAGTCGGAGGTGCCCTTGTGCTTCAGCGGGAGGAGGGCGTGCACGATGCGCGGGCCGAGGTCACGGGCCGGGTTGATCGCGTAGCCGGTCGGGCCGCCGAGCGAGAGGCCGATGGAGACCACGACGAACGCGGTGATCAGGGCGCCTATGACGCCGAGGCCCTTGCCGCTGTCGTTGAGGCCCTGCGTGAGCACGGCCAGGACGAGCACGACGGTGCCGATGATCTCGGTGGCCAGGTTCTGCCAGGTGTTCCGGATCTCGGGGCCGGTGGAGAAGATGCCGAGCACCGGGCCGGGGCCCTCGACCGGCTTCTTGCCCGAGGCCTCGGGGTCGTCGAGGTGCGCCTGGAACTGGCCGTAGTAGGCCACCCAGACCAGCACCGCGCCGATCATGGCGCCGAGCATCTGGCCGGCGATGTAGACGGGGACGTCGCCCCACTCGCCGTCCTTGATCGCGATTCCGACCGTGACGGCGGGGTTCAGATGGGCACCCGAGAGGGAAGCCGTCATGTAGACGGCCGTCATGACGGCGAAGCCCCACCCGAAGGTGATCGCGAGCCAGCCCGCGTTGCGGGCCTTGGAGCCCTTGAGCGTGACGGCGGCGCACACGCCGCCGCCGAGCAGAATCAGAACGGCGGTACCGATGGTCTCGCCGAGGAAGATGTCGGAGCTGGACACCCGCGACTCCTTTGTCCTTCGTCCAGGGGAACGGCGGACTCCGGGTCCCTCCGGAGGTCCGCACCCTCGTGTGAGGGCTGTTTCCGGCCCTTGGCACTGCCACACCTTAGCGCGTATTGCCGTTAGGTGTTCGGCATTGCCGACCGATGAACGGAAGTTTTGCCCCCGGGTTAACAGCACGTCAAGGCCCCGGGAAGCGAAAAACCCGCCGATAACGCGATCGTTACCGGCGGGTTCACTCAGGTCGGGGGGCGCGGTGGCGCAGGGTCAGAAGCGCCCGGCCCCCAGGTCCCGCGAGACCGCGCGGGCGCAGTCCCGAACCGCCGCGACGAGTTCGGGGCGCAGCTCCCCGGCCGGGCACAGCCGCTCCACGGCGCCGGTCACCGCCACCGCGCCCACCGGCATCCGCCGCCGGTCGTGGATCGGCGCCGCCACCGAGGCGACGCCCTCCCAGGTCTCCTCCACGTCCGCCGCCCAGCCCTTGGCCCGCGTCATGTCGAGCAGCGACTCGAACTCCCCGAGCTCCGTGGTCGTACGAGGGGTGAACGGCTCCCGCTCGACCTCCAGGACCTCGCTGTGCGCCACCGGGTCGTACGCCGAGAGGACCTTGCCCAGCGCCGTGGAGTGCAGCGGCTGCATGGCCCCCACCTCCAGGACCTGGCGGCTGTCGTCCGGCCGGAAGACGTGGTGCACGATCAGGACGCCCCGCTGGTGCAGCACCCCCAGGTGCACGCTCTCGCCGCTGGACCGCGCCAGGTCGTCCGTCCAGACCAGCGCCCGCGCGCGCAGCTCGTGCACGTCGAGGTAGCTGTTGCCGAGCCGCAGCAGCTCCGCGCCGAGCTGATAGCGACCCGAGGCCGCCTCCTGCTCCACGAAGCCCTCCGCCTGGAGCGTGCGCAGGATGCCGTGGGCGGTGCCCTTGGCGAGTCCCAGTGAGGATGCGATGTCGGACAGGCCCAGCCGGCGCTCGCCGCCCGCGAGCAGTCGCAGCATGGCAGCCGCCCGTTCAAGCGACTGGATGTTCTTCGCCATCGCCCGACCCCTTCTCCCTCTCACGCTGTTCGACAATGCTGAACACTATCGGTCGATGCCGACCTTGCGTGACACATGACAGTGTCGGTCAAGAACGGTCAGAACCGGGAGTCCCCGCACACAGGATGCCGTCCGCCCCGCGAGACGCCGTGTCCACCCCGGCCGGAGCGCGGTTACGCTGGCCCCGTGCACCCTCCTCCGAAGGTGCAAAGCCGACAGCCGTCGCATCCCAGGGAGCTCATCCATGGCCTCGTTGCCGACCCCTTCCGCAGACAGCCGGAACCGCGCCGCAGCCCTCCGCGAGGCACTCGCCAGCCGAGTGGTCGTCGCCGACGGCGCCATGGGCACCATGCTCCAGGCACAGGACCCCACCCTCGAGGACTTCCAGAACCTCGAAGGATGCAACGAGATCCTGAACATCACCAGGCCCGACATCGTCCGATCGGTCCACCAGGAGTACTTCGCCGCCGGCGTCGACTGCGTCGAGACCAACACCTTCGGCGCCAACCACGCCGCCCTGGGCGAGTACGACATCCCCGAGCGCGTCCACGAGCTCTCCGAGGCCGGCGCCCGCATCGCCCGCGAGGTCGCCGACGAGTTCACCGCCTCCACCGGACGCCAGCGCTGGGTCCTCGGCTCCATCGGCCCCGGCACCAAGCTGCCGACCCTCGGCCACGCCCCGTACACCCTGCTGCGCGACGCCTACCAGCAGAACGCCGAGGGCCTCCTCGCCGGCGGCGCCGACGCCCTGCTCGTCGAGACCACCCAGGACCTGCTCCAGACCAAGGCCTCCGTCATCGGCGCCCGCCGCGCCCTCGACGCCCTCGGCGCCGACGTGCCGCTCATCGTCTCCGTCACCGTCGAGACCACCGGCACCATGCTCCTCGGCTCCGAGATCGGTGCGGCCCTGACCGCCCTGGAGCCGCTCGGCATCGACATGATCGGCCTGAACTGCGCCACCGGCCCCGCCGAGATGAGCGAGCACCTCCGCTACCTCGCCCGCCACTCGCGCATCCCGCTCTCCTGCATGCCCAACGCCGGCCTGCCCGTCCTCACCTCCGACGGCGCCCACTACCCGCTCAGCCCCGCCGAGCTCGCCGACGCCCAGGAGACCTTCGTCCGCGAGTACGGCCTCTCCCTGATCGGCGGCTGCTGCGGTACGACCCCCGAGCACCTGCGCCAGGTCGTCGAGCGCGTCCGCGACCTCACCCCCGCCGTGCGCGAGCCGCACCCCGAGCCCGGCGCCGCCTCGCTCTACCAGACCGTGCCGTTCCGCCAGGACACCGCGTACATGGCGATCGGCGAGCGGACCAACGCCAACGGCTCGAAGAAGTTCCGCGAGGCCATGCTGGAGGCCCGCTGGGACGACTGCGTCGAGATGGCCCGCGACCAGATCCGCGAGGGCGCGCACATGCTCGACCTCTGCGTCGACTACGTGGGCCGCGACGGCGTCGCCGACATGCGGGAGCTCGCCGGCCGCTTCGCCACCGCCTCCACCCTGCCGATCGTCCTCGACTCCACCGAGGTCGACGTCCTGCGGGCCGGTCTGGAGAAGCTCGGCGGCCGGGCCGTCATCAACTCCGTCAACTACGAGGACGGCGACGGCCCCGACTCCCGCTTCGCCAAGGTCACCCGTCTCGCCCAGGAGCACGGCGCCGCGCTCATCGCCCTCACCATCGACGAGGAGGGACAGGCCCGTACCCCCGAGCACAAGGTCGCCATCGCCGAACGCCTCATCGAGGACCTCACGGGGAACTGGGGCATCCACGAGTCCGACATCCTCATCGACACCCTGACCTTCACCATCTGTACCGGTCAGGAGGAGTCGCGCAAGGACGGCATCGCCACCATCGAGGCGATCCGGGAGCTCAAGCGCCGCCACCCGGACGT
Organism: Streptomyces sp. NPDC088553; assembly: GCF_044752965.1. NCBI lineage: Bacteria > Bacillati > Actinomycetota > Actinomycetes > Kitasatosporales > Streptomycetaceae > Streptomyces > Streptomyces sp. NPDC088553. Next base: position 157,189 of record NZ_JBIVMG010000008.1, read on the forward strand.
CCAGACCACCCTGGGCCTCTCCAACATCTCCTTCGGCCTGAACCCGGCCGCGCGCATCCTGCTCAACTCCGTCTTCCTCGACGAGTGCGTCAAGGCCGGCCTCGACTCGGCGATCGTCCACGCCTCGAAGATCCTGCCGATCGCCCGCTTCGACGACGAGCAGGTCACCACCGCGCTCGACCTGATCTACGACCGGCGCGCCGAGGGCTACGACCCGCTGCAGAAGCTGATGGCCCTCTTCGAGGGCGTCAACACCAAGTCGATGAAGGCCGGCAAGACCGAAGAGCTCCTCGCCCTGCCCCTGGACGAGCGCCTCAAGCGCCGGATCGTCGACGGCGAGAAGAACGGCCTGGAGGCCGACCTCGACGAGGCCCTGACGATCCGGCCCGCTCTGGAGATCGTCAACGAGATCCTGCTCGACGGCATGAAGACGGTCGGCGAGCTGTTCGGCTCGGGCCAGATGCAGCTGCCGTTCGTGCTGCAGTCCGCCGAGGTCATGAAGACCGCGGTCGCCTACCTCGAACCCCACATGGAGAAGACGGACGCCGACGGCAAGGGCACGATCGTCCTGGCCACCGTCCGCGGCGACGTCCACGACATCGGCAAGAACCTCGTCGACATCATCCTCTCCAACAACGGCTACAACGTCGTCAACATCGGCATCAAGCAGCCCGTCTCCGCGATCCTGGAGGCCGCCGAGGAGCACAGCGCCGACGTGATCGGCATGTCCGGCCTCCTCGTGAAGTCCACCGTGATCATGAAGGAGAACCTGGAGGAGCTGAACCAGCGCGAGCTGGCCGCCAAGTACCCCGTGATCCTCGGCGGCGCCGCCCTCACCCGGGCGTACGTCGAGCAGGACCTCCACGAGATCTACCAGGGCGAGGTCCGCTACGCCCGCGACGCCTTCGAGGGCCTGCGCCTCATGGACGCCCTCGTCGCCGTCAAGCGCGGCGTCCCCGGCGCCAAGCTCCCCGAGCTCAAGCAGCGCCGGGTCCCCAAGCGGGACACCCCGGTCCCCCCGGTGGAGGAGGCGGACGAGCCCGGCGGCCGTTCCGACGTCGCCGTCGACAACCCCGTCCCCACCCCGCCGTTCTGGGGCACCCGCGTCGTCAAGGGCATCCCGCTCAAGGACTACGCCTCCTGGCTCGACGAGGGCGCCCTCTTCAAGGGCCAGTGGGGCCTCAAGCAGGCCCGCGTCGGCGGCGCCACGTACGAGGAGCTCGTCGAGAGCGAGGGCCGGCCGCGGCTGCGCGGCCTGCTCGACAAGCTGCACACCGAGAACCTGCTCGAGGCGGCCGTCGTCTACGGCTACTTCCCCTGCGTCTCCAAGGGCGAGGACCTGATCATCCTCGACGAGGCCGGCAACGAGCGGACCCGCTTCACCTTCCCGCGCCAGCGCCGCGGCCGCCGCCTCTGCCTCGCGGACTTCTTCCGCCCGGAGGAGTCCGGCGAGACCGACGTGGTCGGCCTCCAGGTCGTCACCGTCGGCTCGAAGATCGGCGAGGCCACCGCCAAGCTGTTCGAGTCCGACTCCTACCGCGAGTACCTGGAGCTGCACGGCCTCTCCGTCCAGCTCGCGGAGGCCATGGCCGAGTACTGGCACGCCCGCGTCCGCGCCGAGCTCGGCTTCGGCGGCGAGGACCCGGACGCCGTCGAGGACATGTTCGACCTCAAGTACCGCGGCGCGCGCTTCTCCCTCGGCTACGGCGCCTGCCCCGACCTGGAGGACCGCGCGAAGATCGCGGAGCTGCTGCGCCCGGAGCGGATCGGCGTGCACCTCTCCGAGGAGTTCCAGCTCCACCCCGAGCAGTCCACCGACGCCATCGTGATCCACCACCCCGAGGCGAAGTACTTCAACGCTCGGTGACCGGGCGGACACCCCCGGACGCCGTCCGGGGGGACCACCAGGGTAAATCCGCGCCCTTTCGGTGATCCGGACGTACACTTGTCGGTCCAGTGCAGGCCGGTCTCCCTCCCCGTACCGGGGAGGGGGCCGGCCTTCTCGTCCCTCCATGGAGGTGTGCCGGATGACCAGTACGGTCCCCGCGTCCCTGATCCGTACCAACGGAAGCTCCGCCCTGCAGGCGGTCTTCCTCGACATGGACGGGACCCTCGTCGACACGGAGGGCTTCTGGTGGGACGCGGAGGTCGAGGTCTTCGCCGACCTCGGGCACCGGCTGGACGAGGCCTGGCGGGACATCGTCGTCGGCGGCCCGATGACGCGCAGCGCGGGCTACCTCATCGAGTCCACCGGCGCCGACATCACCCTCGCCGAGCTGACCGTCCTGCTCAACGAGAAGTTCGAGCAGCGCATCGAGCGCGGTGTGCCCCTCATGCCCGGCGCCGAGCGGCTCCTCGCCGAGCTGGCCCGGCACTCCATCCCGACCGCGCTGGTCTCCGCCTCGCACCGGCGGATCATCGACAAGGTCCTCCACTCGCTGGGCCGCGACCGCTTCGCGCTCACCGTCGCGGGCGACGAGGTCGTACGGACCAAGCCGCACCCGGAGCCGTACCTGACGGCCGCCCAGGGGGTCGGGGCCGACCCCCTGCTCTGTGCCGTCATCGAGGACACCGCGACCGGTGTGGCGGCCGCCGAGGCGGCCGGCTGCCGGGTCGTCGCGGTGCCCTCGGTCGCCCCGATCGCACCCTCCCCGGGCCGGGTCGTCGTGCGCTCCCTCGAAGAGGTCGACGTGCCCTTCCTCCGCACATTGATCACCGGAATCTGAGCCTTATCTGAGCTTCCTCCCGGGCGGAATGCGATTTCCCCGGGAGGCACCCCCGGGGAGCACCCCAGGGACACCCGCGGTGCACCCGGGGAACGCCCGGAGAAAACGATCAGGCCATTCGCCGAAAAGGCCCCCGCGTGACGTTGGTCACGCAGAGTGCCGGACGGCGGGTGGCCTTCGTGCGTCCCCTGTCCGATTGGTGCGAGTTTCGGTGCCCCCTGTGTCCCGATTGGGTCGCCGCCGTCCGCATCATCCGGCGCATGACTATCGAGCCCCTCGTATTCATGATCACTGTGCGATTACCCCCACGGCCGTCCGTGGTCAGGCAATAGCGACGCCGCCCACTAATCTTTCGCGAGTACTTCGCCGCATAACCCGCGTGCACCGGCGCACACCCAAGTCGCCGTGAACACAGGACCGATCGCAACACCCGGCCCGATCGCTCCCGCCCAGACCGGGCGGCCGGCGGCGGAGTTCCACTGACCGCTGTATCCCAGTGCCGGATGAGGAGATCGTCCCTGATGAACCGCAAGACCCTGGTGCTGCCGGCCGTGGCCGGACTGCTCGCCCCCCTGCTCGCCGCCTGCGGCGGTGCGGAGGAAGGCGGAGCGATCGTCGTCGGCACCACGGACCAGTTCATCGCCACCGCGGACGCCCCCGCACCGCTCGACCCGGCCTTCGCCTACGACACCGGCGCGTGGAACATCCTGCGGCAGACCGTGCAGACCCTGATGCACGTGCCCCGCGACAGCGGCGAGCCCGTCCCCGAGGCCGCCCAGACCTGCGGATTCTCCGACAAGGCCAGCGAGAGCTACCGCTGCAAGCTGCGCTCCGGTCTCACCTTCGCCGACGGCACCCCGATCACCGCCGAGGACGTCAAGTTCTCCATCGAGCGCGTACTGAAGATCAAGTCGGACAACGGCACCGCCGCCCTCCTCTCGAACATCGACACCGTCGAGACCAAGGGCGCCGACGAGGTCGTCTTCCACCTGAAGACCCCCGACGCCACCTTCCCGTACAAGCTCTCCACCCCGGTCGCCGGCATCCTCAGCAAGGACAAGTACGAGGCCGGAAAGCTCCGCGACGGCTTCGACGTCGACGGCTCGGGCCCGTACACCATGAAGGTCGAGCGGGACGGCGACAAGGCCACCCGCTTCGTCTTCACCAAGAACCCGGCCTACAAGGGCGACATCACCCTGCGCAACGAGAAGGTCGAGCTGCGCCCCTACGCCGACGCGAACACCATGGGCCGGGCCCTGGAGAGCGACGACATCGACATGATGGCCCGCTCCCTGTCCCGGCAGCAGATCAAGGCCCTCACCGAGACGCCCAAGGACGGCATCGAGGTCATCGAGGTCCCCGGCCTCGAGATCCGCTACCTCGGCTTCAACACCAAGGCCCCCGCCGTCCAGGAGAAGGCCGTCCGCCAGGCCATGGCCGCCGTCGTCGACCGCGGCGCCCTCGTCAACCGGGTCTACGGCACCACCGCCGAGCCGCTGTACTCGCTGATCCCCTCCAGCATCACCGGCCACGCCACCCCCTTCTTCGACACGTACGGCGAGCCCGACCAGGCCCGCGCCGCCAAGCTCCTCAAGGACGCCGGCGTCAAGACCCCGGTCAAGCTGACGCTGAACTACACCACCGACCACTACGGCGCCGAGACCGCCGAGGAGTTCGAGGCGCTCAAGAAGCAGCTCGTCTCCAGCGAGCTCTTCGACGTCACCGTCCAGGGCGCCGAGTGGTCGACGTTCCGCACCGCCCAGAAGCGCGGCGACTACGCCGTCTACGGACTCGGCTGGTTCCCGGACTACCCGGACCCGGACAACTACATCGCGCCGTTCCTGGACAGCGACAACTTCCTCAACACCCCGTACGTGAACAAGGTCGTCCGCGACCAGCTCATCCCGCGCTCGCGCCGCCAGGCCGACCGCACCGCCGCGAGCCCCGTCTTCAACCAGATCCAGAAGATCGTCGCCGAGGACGTACCCGTGCTGCCGCTGTGGCAGGGCAAGCAGTACGTCGCCGCGCGCGACGACCTCAACGGAGTCGAGTACGCCCTCAACACGTCCTCCGACCTCCTGCTCTGGGAACTGGGCCGCGGTACCGCATAACCACCCCGTCGACTGGATCGGTTACACCGGCCGCGCACCCGCGCGCGGCCGGCCTGACAAGAGATCACGAGGCACGTTCTGTGAAGACGCACAACAAGTGGCTGACGGCCCCCCTCGCCGCCGGTCTGTCCGCCGCCCTCCTCAGCGGCTGCGGCACCGAGCAGGGCGGCTCGGGCGACTCCGGCAACGGCATACGCGTCGGCATGTCCGACGAGATCGTCGCCACCGACCCGGCGGCCGGCTACGACCCCGGCTCCTGGCTGCTGTTCAACAACGTCTTCCAGTCCCTGATGGCCTTCCCCAAGGGCGGCTCCGAGCCCGAGCCCGAGGCCGCCGACAGGTGCGGCTTCGCCACCGGCAGCACCGTGTACAGCTGCACCCTGCGCGACGGCCTCACCTTCTCCAACGGCAACAAGCTCACCTCGGAGGACGTCAAGTTCTCCTTCGAGCGCGCCCTCAAGATCGCCGACCCCTCGGGCCCCGCGCCGCTGCTGGCCACCATCAAGAGCATCGAGACCCCGGACGAGAAGACCGTCGTCTTCCACCTCAAGGTCCCCGACGCCACCTTCCCCAGCAAGATCGCCTCCGGCGCCGGCTCCATCGTCGACCACCGCGAGTACCCCGCCGACGCCCTGCGCACCGACGGCAAGGCCACCGGCTCCGGCCCCTACAAGCTGGACTCCTTCAGCGCCACCGAGGCCACCTTCTCCGCCAACCCCGGCTACCAGGGCACCGCGCAGCGCAAGAACGACGCCGTCACCCTCAAGCTCTACGGCGGCGACCGCTCCGCCCTCTCCAAGGCCCTCACCGACGGAGAGATCGACGTCGCCTACCGAGGTCTCTCCGCCGAGGACATCGCGACCCTCGAGACCTCCGAGACCACGGACGACAAGGGCATCGAGGTCGTCCAGGGCAGCAGCGCCGAGGTCCAGCACCTCGTCTTCAACATGAAGGACCCGGTCGCGGGCAAGCTCGGCGTCCGCCAGGCCATCGCGCACCTCGTCGACCGCGAGGCCCTCGTCGAAGGCGTCTACAAGTCGACGGCCACGCCGCTGTACTCGATCGTCCCGGCCGGCATCGCCGGACACAACACCGCCTTCTTCGACACCTACGGCGCCCCCGACAAGGCCAAGGCGAAGAAGGCCCTGCGCGCCGCCGGCATCACCGACAAGGTGAAGCTCACCCTCTGGTCCACGCCCAGCCGCTACGGCCCGTCCACCGACCAGGAGCTCAAGGCCATCGCCGAGCAGCTCAACGCCAGCGGTCTCTTCGACGCCGACGTCAAGTCCGTCGCCTACGACCAGTACGAGAAGGACATCGCGGCCGGCAAGTACGGCGTCTACGTCAAGGGCTGGGTCCCCGACTACCCCGACGCCGACAACTTCACCACCCCGTTCTTCGGCGAGGGCAACGTCCTCGGCAACCACTACGAGAACGCCACCATCACCGGCAGCCTCCTCCCCAAGACCGCCGCCGCCCCGGACCGCGCCGCCACCGCCGACGAGTACGGCACGCTCCAGGACCTCGTCGCCGAGCAGCTGCCCCTCCTGCCGCTCTGGCAGGGCAAGCAGTACGCCGTCGCCCGCCAGGACGTCACGGGCCTCGAATGGACCCTCGACGCCTCGACGGTCTTCCGCTTCTGGGAGATCCGCAAGGGCTGACCCGCCCCCCGGACACGACGGAGGGGCCCGGCGCGCGTCACGCGCACCGGGCCCCTCCGTCGTACCCGAGCCCGCAGCCGTCGGACCCGCTCCCGTCGTGTCCGACGGGGCTACTGCCCGTTGGCCCCCGGCCGCACCAGACCGCTCTCGTACGCGTACACCGCGGCCTGCACCCGGTCCCGCAGGCCCAGCTTCGTCAGCACATGGCCCACGTGCGTCTTCACCGTCGTCTCGCTGACGAACAGATCCGCGGCGATCTCCGCGTTCGACAGGCCCCGCGCCACCAGCTTCAGCACCTCGACCTCACGGTCCGTCAAGGTGTTCAGCGTGTCCGGCACCTGCTCCTCGCCCGTCGGCAGGTGCGCCGAGTACTTGTCGAGCAGCCGGCGCGTGATCGACGGCGCCAGCATCGCCTCACCGGCCGCCACCACCCGGATCGCCTGCACCAGCTCGTTCGCCGGGGCGTCCTTCAGGAGGAAACCGCTCGCCCCCGCCCGCAGCGCCTCCACCACGTACTCGTCGAGATCGAAGGTCGTCAGCACCAGCACCTTCGCCGGCCCGTCCCGGCCGGGACCCGTGATCTGCCGGGTCGCCTCCACCCCGTCCATCCGCGGCATCCGGATGTCCATCAGCACCACGTCCGGCTGCAGCGCCCGCACCTGGTCCTGCGCCTGGAGACCGTCCCCGGCCTCACCCACCACCGCGATGTCCTGCTCCGCCTCCAGAATCATCCGGAAGCCGGTGCGCAGCAGCGGCTGATCGTCGACCAAGAGGACGCGGATCGTCACAAGGGCTCCTTCACGGGGCTGAGCTCACGAGGTACACCGGCACTACGGCGCCGGCGGGGCCAGGCCCATTCTGCCCTGCCCCGAATCGCCCGACTCCGGCGGGCGCGCGGGAACGATCTTCAGCGGATAGACCGGGGGAGTCCCCCCGAACTCCGGACACACCGCCTGGTGATCGCACCAGCCGCACAGCTTCGTCGGCCGCGGCCGCCAGTCGCCCGTCTCCGTCGCCAGCCGGATCGCGTCCCACAGCGCCAGCAGCTTCCGCTCCACCCGCAGCAGATCCGCCTCCACCGGGTCGTACGTCAGCACCTCCCCGCTGCCCAGATACACCAGCTGCAGCCGCCGCGGGATCACCTGCCGCAGCCGCCACACCACCAGCGCGTAGAACGTCATCTGGAACAGCGCGCCGTCCCGGTACTCCGGCCGCGGCGCCTTGCCCGTCTTGTAGTCGACGATCCGCACCTCACCCGACGGCGCCACGTCGATCCGGTCGATCACCCCGCGCAGGCGCAGCCCCGAATCCAGCTCCGTCTCCACGAACAGCTCCCGCTCGGCGGGCTCCAGACGCGTCGGGTCCTCCAGCGTGAACCACCGCTCGACCAGCCGCTCCGCCTCACCCAGCCAGCCCGCGAGCCGCTCGCCCTCCGGATCCTCCGCGAACAGCTCACCCAGCTCCGGCTTCGACTCCAGGAGCCGGTCCCACTGCCCCGGAACCATCGCCCGCGCCCGCGGAGCCGTCCGCTCCACCGCCGGATCGTCGAAGAGCCGCTCGAGCACCGCGTGCACCAGCGTCCCCCGCGTCGCCGCCTCGCTCGGCTTCTCCGGCAGCCGGTCGATCACCCGGAACCGGTACAGCAGCGGACACTGCATGAAATCGCTCGCCCGCGACGGCGACAACGACATGGGCGCCCGGGGCTCCGCCGGCACCTGCTCGCTCGTACTCATGACGAAGACCCTACGACCCGCCACCGACAGCGAGCGGAATACCATCGACCTGGGACCCCGTCGCACTGCATGATCGAACCGTGACACACCGACGTGGGTCACCCTCCGCGACGAAAGGAACCCGTGAACCAGGACGAGCCCAAGCCGCAGCGGACCGAGGAGCCCGGCGGCGGCATCCTCATGGGCCGCCCCTTCGGCGTGCCCGTCTACGTCGCCCCCAGCTGGTTCCTCGTCGCCGCCCTCATCACCTGGGTCTTCGGCGACCAGATCGAGCGCGTCCTGCCCGAACTCGGCGCCGCCCGCTACCTCGTCTCCCTCTTCTTCGCCGTCGCCTTCTACGCCTCCGTACTCGTCCACGAACTGGCCCACACCATCGCCGCGCTCCGCTTCAAGCTCCCCGTGCGCCGCATCCAGCTCCAGTTCTTCGGCGGCGTCTCCGAGATCGAGAAGGAGACCGAGACCCCCGGCCGCGAGTTCGTCCTCGCCTTCGTCGGCCCCCTCCTCTCCCTCGTCCTCGCCGGCGTGTTCTATCTCTCGATGTACGCCGTCGAGCCCGGCACGGTCCCCGGCGTCCTCCTCGCCGGCCTGATGATCTCCAACCTCATCGTCGCGATCTTCAACCTGCTCCCCGGGCTCCCCCTCGACGGCGGCCGCATGCTCCGCGCCGTCGTCTGGAAGATCACCGGCAAGCCCATGAGCGGCACCATCGCCGCCGCCTGGGTCGGCCGCGCCCTCGCCGTCCTCGTCCTCGTCGGGCTGCCCCTGCTCACCCGCACCGGCTTCCTCGGCAACTCCACCGACGACATCAGCGGCCTCAACACCGTCACCGACGCCCTGCTCGCCGCGATCCTCGCCGCCATCATCTGGACCGGCGCCGGCAACAGCCTCCGCATGGCCCGCCTCCGCGAACACCTCCCCGAGCTCCGCGCCCGCAGCCTCACCCGCCGCGCCGTCCCCGTCGAGCCCGTCACCCCCCTCTCCGAGGCCCTCCGCCGCGCCAACGAGGCCGGCGCCCGCGCCCTCGTCGTCGTCGACGGCCACGGCGAACCCACCGCCATCGTCCGCGAGACCGCCATCGCCGCCGTCCCCGAACACCGCCGCCCCTGGGTCGCCGTCAGCACCCTCGCCCAGGACCTCACCGACGGCATGCGGGTCCCCGCCGAACTCACCGGCCAGCCCCTCCTCGACCACCTCCGCGCCAGCCCGGCCACCGAGTACCTCGTCGTCGAGGACACCGGCGAGATCTACGGAGTCCTCTCCACCACCGACGTCGAGCGCGCCTTCGTCCGGGCCATGGCACGACCCTCCTCGTAGTCCTTGTACTCTGGTCACATGTCCGAACCGACCGGTGCCGCCCGCCGACGCGGGCCCTTCAAGGTCGGGGACCAGGTTCAGCTGACCGACCCCAAGGGCCGTCACTACACGTTCACGCTCGAAGAGGGAAAGAACTTCCACACCCACAAGGGTTCTTTCCCGCACGACGAACTGATCGGCGCCCCCGAGGGCAGCGTTGTCCGCACCACCGGAAACGTCGCCTACCTCGCGCTGCGCCCCCTGCTCCCCGACTACGTCCTGTCCATGCCCCGCGGCGCCGCCGTGGTCTACCCCAAGGACGCGGGGCAGATCCTGGCCTTCGCCGACATCTTCCCCGGCGCCCGCGTCGTGGAAGCGGGAGTGGGCTCGGGCTCGCTGAGCAGCTTCCTCCTGCGCGCCATCGGAGACAGCGGCATGCTGCACTCCTACGAGCGCCGCGAGGACTTCGCCGAGATCGCGAAGGGCAACGTCGAACGCTACTTCGGCGGCCCCCACCCCGCGTGGCAGCTGACCGTCGGCGACCTCCAGGACAACCTGTCCGACACCGACGTCGACCGCGTCATCCTGGACATGCTCGCCCCCTGGGAGTGCCTGGAGGCCGTCTCCAAGGCCCTCGTCCCCGGCGGCATCCTCTGCTGCTACGTGGCGACCACCACCCAGCTCGCCCGCACCGTGGAATCCATCCGTGAGTTCGGCTGCTACGCCGAGCCGCAGCCCTGGGAATCCATGATCCGCAACTGGCACGTCGAGGGCCTCGCCGTCCGCCCCGATCACCGCATGATCGGCCACACCGGCTTCCTCGTCACCGCCCGCCGCCTCGCGGACGGCGTCGAGCCCCCCATGCGCCGCCGCCGCCCCGCCAAGGGCGCCTACGGCGAGGACTACGAAGGCCCCAACAAGGGCTGACGTCCCGACACCCACGGTGCGCCGCCGCCGACTTCCCCGCCACGGCGGGGAACTCGACGGCGGCGTCCTCATGTTCGGCGAACACCCGGCCCCCGACGAGGCCGACCCCGACTGTTCCGTCCCCCTGTGACGTGTGGCACGATGCCGGAAACCCGCCGCACCACCCCCACAGGAGACGTCTCGCGTGCAGCCCTCCGCCGCCCCGGACCTCGCGGACCTCGCACACACCCACGCCCGGCCGGCCCACTGGCTCGCCACCGCGACCGCGACCGCCGCGGTCGTCGCCCTCGCGGGCCTGCTCCAGCCCGGCCCCGCCGACGCCACCGCGACCCCGGCCGCGGCACCGGGCCCCGCCCCGGCTCCCGAAGCCACCGGCGCCGCCTACCCCCTGGACTGCGCGGGAGCGCCCCACAAGGTCGCCAAGCGGGCCTCCGGAGACCTCGACGGAGACGGGAACCCCGAGACCGTTGCGGTCGTGCACTGCGAAGCCGGCTCCGGCACCCCGCCGAGCGGCGTCTACGTCCTCACCCGGGGCAAGCCGGCCGGCGCACCCGCGCGCGTGGTGGCCACCCTCGTCGCGCCCGAGCTCCTCAAGACCGTCACCGACTTCTCCGTACACGACGGAGCGGTGCACGCCACCCTGCTCGGCTACTCGTCCCCCGACGTCCCCAGCTGCTGCCCCGACGAGAAGGAGCAGGTCAGCTGGCACTGGAAGGGCGGCGCCTTCGTACGCACCGGACAGGCCGAAGCGCGCGGCGCCTGACCCGTCACTCCGCGTCGGGGCCGTACACCTCGACCTTGTCCGCGACCCGGCGCACATGGATGCAGTCGCCCGGGCACTCCTTCGCCGAGTCCACCACGTCCTGGAGCAGCGTCAGCGGGACCGGCGTCGTGGCACCGGTGTCCTGGAGGAGCTCGTCGTCGGCGCTCTTCACATAAGCGAGCCCGTCGATGTCCAGCTCGAAGACCTCGGGAGCGTACTGCGCGCAGATCCCGTCCCCGGTGCACAGGTCCTGGTCGATCCAGACCTCCAGCGCCTCTGCGGCGCCCGTGGACGGAGCCTCGTGCTGCACGGTCATATCTCCTGCCGTTTCTGCTTCTCGTGTCGCTTCTCGCGGGTAAGTCGGGCCACCCCTGACGGGTGTTGACCCACGACGACGATACAACCGTCCGCTTTCAAGCCGCGAAGGGTGGGTATTCCCCTGTCGACAGGGGAAGCGCAAGGGTGAAGATCGGACACACCTCGGAGTCTTTTTGATCTAGGGGTTTCAATCACCACCCACGCAGGTAGGGTCAGGAAGCGTCCAGCTCCCCTTGGAGGAGGTGAGGACCGTGGCAGCCCACGACGACGACATCAACCGCGGCATCCGGCCGGGGCGGGGGTCTGAAGACCCCGCCGGTCAGGTTGCCTATCTCGAGCAGGAAATCGCCGTCCTGCGCCGCAAGCTCGCCGACTCTCCGCGACACACGAGGATTCTCGAAGAGCGGATCGTCGAGCTGCAGACCAGCCTGGCCGGCGTGTCCGCGCAGAACGAACGACTGGCGAACACGCTCCGTGAGGCCCGCGACCAGATCGTGGCCCTCAAGGAGGAAGTCGACCGGCTCGCGCAGCCGCCGGCCGGCTTCGGTGTCTTCCTGCAGGCCAATGAGGACGGCACGTGCGACATCTTCACCGGGGGCCGCAAGCTCCGGGTGAACGTCAGCCCGAGCATCGAGCTCGAAGAGCTCAAGCGCGGCCAGGAAGTCATGCTCAACGAAGCGCTCAACGTGGTCGAGGCCATGGAGTTCGAGCGCGCCGGGGACATCGTCACCCTCAAGGAGATCCTCGAGGACGGCGAGCGCGCCCTGGTGGTCGGGCACACCGACGAGGAGCGGGTGGTGAGGCTCGCCGAGCCTCTGCTGGACGTCACCATCCGCCCCGGCGACGCCCTGCTGCTCGACTCCAGATCCGGCTACGTGTACGAAGTGGTCCCCAAGAGCGAGGTCGAGGAGCTCGTTCTCGAAGAGGTCCCGGACGTCGACTACACCAAGATCGGCGGCCTGGGCAACCAGATCGAGCTGATCAGGGACGCGGTCGAGCTGCCCTACCTCTACCCGGACCTCTTCAAGGAGCACGAACTGCGGCCGCCCAAGGGCATCCTGCTCTACGGCCCGCCCGGCTGCGGAAAGACGCTGATCGCGAAGGCCGTGGCCAACTCCCTGGCCAAGAAGGTCGCCGAGGTGACCGGCCAGCCCGCGGGGAAGTCCTACTTCCTCAACATCAAGGGCCCCGAGCTCCTCAACAAGTACGTCGGTGAGACCGAGCGGCACATCCGCCTCGTCTTCCAGCGTGCCCGGGAGAAGGCGAGCGAGGGCACCCCCGTCATCGTCTTCTTCGACGAGATGGAATCCCTCTTCCGCACCCGCGGATCCGGTGTCAGCTCGGACGTGGAGAACACCATCGTCCCCCAGCTGCTCGCCGAGATCGACGGTGTGGAGGGCCTGGAGAACGTCATCGTCATCGGCGCCTCCAACCGCGAGGACATGATCGACCCCGCGATCCTGCGACCCGGCCGGCTCGACGTCAAGATCAAGATCGAGCGTCCGGACGCCGAGGCCGCGAAGGACATCTTCGCGAAGTACCTCACCGCCACCCTGCCGCTCCACTCGGACGACATCTCCGAGCACAGCGGATCCAAGGCGGCGGCGGCCCACGGAATGATCCAGTCCGTCGTCGAGCAGATGTACGCCGAATCCGAGGAGAACCGCTTCCTCGAAGTCACGTACGCCAACGGCGACAAGGAAGTCCTCTACTTCAAGGACTTCAACTCCGGCGCGATGATCCAGAACATCGTCGACCGGGCCAAGAAGATGGCCATCAAGGCCTTCCTCGACCACAACCAGAAGGGCATCCGGGTCTCCCACCTCCTCCAGGCGTGCGTGGACGAGTTCAAGGAGAACGAGGACCTGCCCAACACCACCAACCCCGACGACTGGGCTCGGATCTCCGGAAAGAAGGGCGAGCGGATCGTGTTCATCCGCACCCTCGTCACCGGAAAGCAGGGCGCGGACACCGGGCGCTCCATCGACACGGTGGCCAATACCGGTCAGTACCTGTAAAACGCCCCCGGCTGCGGATGTCCGGAAACCGGGCATCCGCAGCCGACGCATTCCATCCAGCATTTCCCCCGGCATCACAGGGAAATACGCAACTGATCTCCCCACCAGCGCGGAGCCGCTCTAGGCTCATCGGTACCGCCGAGTCGCGCACAGTGAGCGCCGCCGGGCAAGGAGGGCCGCATGACCGTACGGCGAGTAATGGGCATCGAGACGGAGTACGGGATCTCCGTCCCGGGACACCCGAACGCCAATGCCATGCTCACCTCGTCCCAGATCGTCAACGCCTACGCGGCGGCGATGCACCGGGCGCGCCGCGCCCGCTGGGACTTCGAGGAGGAGAACCCGCTGCGGGACGCCCGCGGCTTCGACCTCGCCCGCGAGGCCGCCGACTCCAGCCAGCTCACCGACGAGGACATCGGCCTGGCCAACGTGATCCTCACCAACGGGGCCCGCCTCTACGTGGACCACGCCCACCCCGAGTACAGCTCGCCCGAGGTCACCAACCCGCTCGACGCCGTCCGCTGGGACAAGGCCGGCGAGCGGATCATGGCGGAGGCCGCCGAGCGGGCCGCGCAGCTCCCCGGGGCCCAGCCGATCCACCTCTACAAGAACAACACCGACAACAAGGGCGCCTCCTACGGCACGCACGAGAACTACCTGATGAAGCGGGAGACCCCCTTCTCGGACATCGTGCGCCACCTGACGCCCTTCTTCGTCTCCCGCCAGGTCGTGACCGGCGCGGGACGGGTCGGCATCGGCCAGGACGGCCGGAAGAACGGCTTCCAGATCAGCCAGCGCGCCGACTACTTCGAGGTCGAGGTCGGCCTGGAGACCACCCTCAAACGGCCCATCATCAACACCCGGGACGAGCCGCACGCCGACGCCGAGCGGTACCGCCGCCTGCACGTGATCATCGGCGACGCGAACCTCTCGGAGATCTCCACCTACCTCAAGCTGGGCACCACCGCCCTGGTCCTCTCGATGATCGAGGACGGGTTCATCACCGTCGACCTCGCCGTCGACCAGCCGGTACGGACCCTCCACCAGGTCTCGCACGACCCGTCCCTCCAGTACCTGGTCACGCTCCGCAGCGGCCGGACACTCACCGCGGTGCAGCTCCAGATGGAGTACTTCGAGCTGGCCAGGAAGTACGTGGAGGAGCGGTACGGGGCGGACGCCGACGAGCAGACCAAGGACGTCCTGATCCGCTGGGAGGACACGCTCAACCGGCTCGAGAACGACCCCATGAGCCTGGCCGGCGAGCTCGACTGGATCGCCAAGCGGGAGCTCATGGAGGGCTACCGGCGCCGGGACGGCCTGGACTGGGACGCCGCCCGGCTGCACCTGGTCGACCTCCAGTACGCGGACGTGCGCCCCGAGAAGGGCCTCTACAACCGTCTGGCGGCCCGCGGGCGCATGAAGCGGCTCCTGGACGAGACCGAGGTGGAGCGGGCCGAGACGGCGCCTCCGGAGGACACCCGGGCCTATTTCCGGGGCCGGTGTCTGGAGCAGTACGCCGACGACGTCGCGGCGGCCTCCTGGGACTCGGTGATCTTCGACCTGCCCGGCCGGGACTCGCTGCAGCGCGTCCCCACCCTGGAGCCGCTGCGCGGCACCAAAGCCCACGTGAAGTCGCTGCTGGACCGCTGCAGGACCGCGGAGGAACTGGTGCGGGTCCTGTCCGGCGGCTGATCGGAGGCCCCGCGGGGGCCTGAAATACCCCGGCACTGGGAATCATGGAATCAGTGCCCGGGCGTTGTCGAAACTGCGGGGCCGAAGTCGGACCCGCCCTATAGGGTCTGATCTTGTACGGACTCAACCGAGCGGGCCGATTCGAGCGGGGTGAGGGATATGGCGACCAAGGACACCGGCGGCGGACAGCAGAAGGCGACGCGTTCCACGGAGGAGGTCGAGGAGACCACCACGGAGGCGAGCTCCGACCTCCAGGAGCGCCAGGAGAAGCTGAGCGACGACGTGGACTCCGTCCTGGACGAGATCGACGACGTCCTGGAGGAGAACGCCGAGGACTTCGTTCGGTCATTTGTGCAGAAGGGCGGCGAGTAGCCGCTCGGCGCGTCTGTCGTCCCCGTCCCCGGAGCCCCGGCGAAAGCCGTGGGCCCGGGGACGGATGACAAGCGGTGGCACGGGTAAGGTCCGTGCACAGCAAGCAAGATCGGCCGGCGCTTCCCACGGCGGGCCGACTCTCCCACCCGGAAGGAATCGCGTGGAAGCCAACCCTCGTAGCACCGGGCGTCTGCCGGCGGCCTTCCTGACGCCGGGCTCGTCCTCGTTCATCGACTTCCTGGCGGACCACTCGCCGGAGATGCTGCCGGGCGGGCGGAAGCTGCCCCAGGGGGCCGTCGAGGCCCCGCACGGGACGACCATCGTGGCGGCCACGTTCCCCGGCGGGGTCGTGCTCGCCGGTGACCGGCGGGCCACCATGGGCAACATGATCGCGCAGCGGGACATCGAGAAGGTCTTCCCTGCCGACGAGTACTCCGCCGTCGGCATCGCCGGCACCGCCGGCCTCGCCGTGGAGATGGTCAAGCTGTTCCAGCTGGAGCTGGAGCACTTCGAGAAGGTGGAGGGCGTCACGCTCTCCCTGGAGGGCAAGGCGAACCGTCTCTCCACCATGATCCGGGGCAACCTCGGCATGGCCATGCAGGGCCTCGCCGTCGTGCCGCTCTTCGCGGGCTGGGACGAGGGCAAGGAGAAGGGCCGGATCTTCTCCTACGACGTGACCGGCGGCCGCTCCGAGGAGCACGGGTACGCCGCCACCGGCTCCGGCTCGATCTTCGCGCGCGGCTCGATGAAGAAGCTCTACCGCGCCGACCTGACCGAGCAGGAGGCCACCACGCTGGTCGTGCAGGCGCTCTACGACGCGGCGGACGACGACTCGGCGACCGGGGGCCCGGACATGGCACGCCGGATCTTCCCGATCGTCACGGTCATCACGGACGAGGGCTACCGCAGGCTCACGGAGGCCGAGTCCTCCGCGCTGGCCCGGTCGGTCACCGAGCGGCGTCTCGAGGAGCCCGACGGGCCCCGCGCCGCGCTGCTCTGACCACTCGTCGCCCGACTGAAGCCCAGAAGAAAGGGACGGACCGCCGGTGTCCACTCCGTTCTACGTCTCACCCCAGCAGGCCATGGCCGACCGGGCGGAGTACGCCCGCAAGGGCATCGCCCGAGGCCGCAGCCTTGTCGTCCTCCAGTACACCGACGGGATCGTCTTCGTCGGTGAGAACCCGTCCCGCGCGCTCCACAAGTTCAGCGAGATCTACGACCGGATCGGCTTCGCGGCCGCCGGCAAGTACAACGAGTACGAGAACCTCCGGATCGGCGGCGTCCGCTACGCCGACCTGCGGGGCTACACCTACGACCGGGACGACGTCACCGCGCGCGGCCTGGCCAACGTCTACGCCCAGACGCTCGGCACGATCTTCTCCAGCGCGGGGGAGAAGCCGTACGAGGTGGAGCTGGTCGTCGCCGAGGTCGGCACCGAGGCGTCGGGCGACCAGATCTACCGGCTGCCGCACGACGGCTCGATCGTGGACGAGCACGGCTCGGTCGCGGTCGGCGGGAACGCCGAGCAGATCGGCTCCTTCCTGGACCAGCGGCACCGGGACGGCATGTCCCTGGCCGAGGCCCTGAGGCTGGCCGTGCAGGCGCTCTCGCGGGACACCAACGGCAGCGAGCGGGAGATCCCCGCGGAGCGCCTGGAGGTGGCGGTCCTGGACCGTACGCGGCCGCAGCAGCGCAAGTTCAAGCGGATCGTCGGCCGTCAGCTGTCCCGCCTCCTGGAGGCGGACGACGCGGCGGTGGCGAAGACGGACGAGCCCTCGGACGAGGCTCCCGAGGAGTAGTCGGCACGGCCCGGAGGGGCCCCGGTCGCCGCGCGCGGACCGGGGCCCCTCCGGCGTGTCCGCCCTCAGACGGCCGGTGCGGGCCCCGAGGAGCCCCGGGGGACCAGGGAGACGGGAAGGATGTCCGGCCGGGGCCGTTCGCCCGCGAGGACGGCGAGGAGGGCCTCCATGCCCCGCCGGCCGAACTCCTCGGCGGGCAGCCGCACGGTGGTGAGCTCCGGATCGACCACCGTCGCCAGGGCCATGTCGTCGAAGCCGGTCACCGACAGGTCCTCGGGGACCCGCAGTCCGAGCCGGCGCGCGGCCTTGCAGACGCCGGCCGCGAGGATGTCGTCGTCGCAGATCACCGCCGTGGGCCGGGGCCCGGGCGCGGTGAGCGCCCGGCCCGCGGCCTCCCACGCGTCCGCGACGTTCAGCGGCGACCGCACGGTGCGCACCTCGGTGCCGCGCAGGGCGTGGGCGAGGACGGCGGCCCGCACGTCGAAGGTCCAGGACGGGGCCGCGGAGGCCAGGTGCAGGAAGCGGCGGTGGCCGAGGCCGAGGAGGTGGCCGGTCACCCGGCGCATGCCGTCGGCGACGTCGAGGTTCACATGGGCGGCTGCCCCGGTGTCGGCCGGGTCGCTGTCGAGCATGACGAGCGGGAGGTCGGTGCCCCGGAAGGCCTCCAGGGCGCCGGTCGCCATCGAGGAGGCGATCACCCCGTCGAGGGCGGCCTGTGCCGACGCGAAGGGGTCCCGCGCGGGGCCGAGCCCGTCGGGGGACGGGTAGAGGACCACGCCGAAGCCGTGCCGGGCCGCCGCGGCGGCCGCTCCCGTGTAGACGTGCGCGAAGAACTCGTTGGTGAGGGCCGGGACGACGAGCATGGCGGTACGGGTGCGGCCGAGGCGCAGATTGCGGGCGGCCAGGTTGGGCCGGTAGCCGAGCTCCCGGGCGGCCCCGCGCACCGCCTCGGCCGTGCGCTCCGACACACGGCCGCGCCACTTGTCGCCGAGCACGAGGGAGACGGTGGCCTGGGAGACGCCCGCCATCCGGGCGACGTCCCGGCTGGTGGGGCGGGTGCCGCCGAGCGGCTCCGGGGTCTGCACACAAGCCTCCGCGTCGGACGGTCCACGAACCGGTCACCGCGCGCGGGGTGGACCCGCGCGCTGGCGACATGGTACGTATGACCACGGAAGTTATACGTAAAACCTCGGCGCGGTCCGAGGCGAGGGGAGACCACATGGCCACCGAGGCCCCGGCACGAGGCGGCTATCTCGACATACTCCGGGCGCCGCACGCGGCCCGGCTGCTCGCCGGCACCCTCGTGGGGCGCCTGCCCAACGGCGTCGGCCCCATCGCCCTCACTCTCTTCGTCCGCGACCAGGGCGGCAGCTACACCCTGGCCGGCGGCCTCATCGCCGCCTACGGCGTCGCCACCGCCATCGGCCAGCCCCTCCTCGGCCGCGCCGTCGACCTCAAGGGCCAGCCCCGCGTCCAGCTGCCCGCCGCCGCCCTCTCCGCCCTCGGCATGGCCCTGCTCGCCCTCACCGGCATCGGCCACCTCGGCCTCGCCTACGCGGCCGTCGTCCTCGCCGGACTCTTCACACCGCCCCTGGAGGGCGGGCTGCGGGCCCTGTGGCCGAGCGTCCTCGGCCGAGAGGACCGGGTCCACCGCGCGTACGCCATGGACGCGGTCGCGCAGGAGGTCATGTTCACCGTCGGCCCGCTGCTGCTGACCCTCCTGGTCTCCCTCTGGTCGCCCGCCGCCGCGCTCCTGGTCATCAACCTCCTCGGCGTCCTCGGCGCCCTCGCCGTCGTCCTCTCCGAGCCCTCCCGCACCTGGCGCTCCGCGCCCCGCGAGGCCCACTGGCTGGGCGCCCTGCGCTCCCCGGGCCTCCTCGCCCTCCTCGGCTCGTTCTTCTTCGTCGGCCTCGCGCTCGGCTCCATCACCGTCGCCGCCGTCGCGTACGCCGACGACCGGGGCACCCCGTCCGTCTACGGCTGGCTGATGGCCGCGCTCGGCCTCGGCGCCCTCGTCGGCGGCGTCACCTACGGCGCCCGGCAGTGGTCGGGCGCCCCCGAACGGCGACTCCGCGTCCTCGTGCTGCTCCTCGCCGTCTGCTACCTGCCGCTGGTGCTCACCCCCGGCCCCGTCGCCATGAGCGGCCTCGCGGCCCTCGCCGGCGTCTTCCTGGCGCCGGTCCTCGCCTGCGCGTTCATCGTCGTGGACCGGCACGCGCCGCGCGGCACGGTCACCGAGGCCTTCTCCTGGCTCGTCACCACCTTCGGCGTCGGTTCGGCCCTCGGCTCCGCCGTGGCGGGACCCGCCATCGAACTCGCCGGGACGGTCGCCGGATTCGCCGTCGCCGGGGCCGGCGGCCTGATCGCCCTCCTCGTCCTGCTCGCCACCGGCCGTGTCCTCCACGTGCCCACGGCCCCCGACACCCCCGGGGCCGAGCCGCGACACGCCGTCGCCGCGGGCGCCCCCACCTCCGTACACACGGAAAAGAACACGCACTGATCGGAAAATGATCGAAACGGGAACGTCCAACCCGGTT
Source organism: Streptomyces sp. NPDC088553 (assembly GCF_044752965.1). NCBI lineage: Bacteria > Bacillati > Actinomycetota > Actinomycetes > Kitasatosporales > Streptomycetaceae > Streptomyces > Streptomyces sp. NPDC088553. The sequence goes on from NZ_JBIVMG010000008.1 coordinate 177,139, forward strand.
TCAGCACAGGCCGTCAGGCGTAATGTTCAGACATGGACCGCCGCATTTTCGGGCTGGAGAACGAGTACGGCGTCACGTGCACGTTCAGGGGACAGCGCCGACTGTCTCCTGACGAAGTGGCGCGCTACCTCTTCCGCCGTGTCGTGTCATGGGGCCGCAGCAGCAATGTCTTCCTGCGGAACGGCGCCCGCCTGTACCTCGACGTGGGATCGCATCCGGAATACGCCACACCGGAATGCGACAACGTGACCGAACTGGTCACCCACGACAAGGCCGGTGAGCGCATTCTCGAGGGCCTGCTCGTCGACGCCGAACGCCGCCTGCACGAGGAGGGAATCGCGGGCGACGTCTACCTCTTCAAGAACAACACCGACTCGGCCGGAAACTCCTACGGCTGCCACGAGAACTATCTCGTCGCCCGCCACGGGGAGTTCTCCCGGCTCGCGGACATCCTCATTCCGTTCCTCGTCACCCGGCAGCTCATCTGCGGCGCGGGAAAGGTCCTCCAGACCCCGCGCGGCGCGGTGTTCTGCGTCTCCCAGCGCGCCGAGCACATCTGGGAGGGCGTCAGCTCCGCGACCACCCGCTCACGCCCCATCATCAACACCCGTGACGAGCCGCACGCCGACGCCGAGCGCTACCGCCGGCTGCACGTCATCGTCGGCGACTCGAACATGTCCGAGACGACCATGCTCCTCAAGGTCGGCGCCACCGACCTCGTCCTCCGCATGATCGAGGCCGGCACCGTGATGCGCGACCTGACCCTGGAGAACCCGATCCGGGCCATCCGCGAGGTCAGCCACGACATCACCGGGCAGCGCAAGGTCCGGCTCGCCAGCGGCCGCGAGGCCTCCGCCCTGGAGGTCCAGCGCGAGTACTACGAGAAGGCCGTCGACTTCGTCGACCGCCGCGGGATCCGGAACGGCACGGTCGCCCAGGTCCTGGAGCTGTGGGGCCGCACGCTCGACGCGATCGAGAGCGAGCGGCTCGACCGGATCGAGACCGAGATCGACTGGGTCATGAAGCACCGGCTCATCGAGCGCTACCGGGCCAAGCACAACATGACCATGTCGAACCCGAGGGTCGCGCAGATAGACCTCGCCTACCACGACATCCACCGCCGTCGTGGGCTGTACTACCTGCTGCAGAAGAACGGTCAGGCGGCACGGATCTGCAACGACATGAAGATCTTCGAGGGCAAATCGGTGCCCCCGCAGACCACTCGGGCCCGGCTCCGCGGCGACTTCATCCGCCGCGCCCAGGAGCAGCGACGGGACTTCACCGTCGACTGGGTCCACCTCAAGCTGAACGACCAGGCACAGCGGACGGTGTTGTGCAAGGACCCGTTCCGCTCCGTCGACGACCGCGTCGAAAAGCTGATCGCCGGAATGTAGGCCGGTCGCACCGGTGATGTGGGCCCCGCACGTTTGGCGTGCGGGGCCCTCGACGTGACAGGAGGGTCCCCTAGAGTGTCGGGACAACTACTGTGCCGTCTGAGATCTGAGGAACACGTGCGCCGACTTGCCGGCCTTCTCGTCGTCCCGCTGCTGCTGCTCTCCACAGCGGCGTGCGGCAGCGACGACAAGGGCTCCGATTCCGCTTCGATGACGAACGGGCTGCCCGCCATCACCGCGGGGGCCAAGTTCGGCGAGAAGCCGACCCTCGCCAAGGGCGAGGGCGACCCGCCCAAGGAACTCAAGGTCAACGTCATCAGCGAGGGCAAGGGCGCGGTGACGAAGAAGGGCGACGCCCTCTCGGTGAACTACCTGGGTCAGGCCTGGGACTCCACCACCCCCTTCGACAACAGCTTCGACCGCGGCCAGCCCTTCAGCGTGACGCTGGGCGAGGGCCAGGTCATCAAGGGCTGGGAGCAGGCCCTCGAAGGACAGAAGGTCGGCAGCCGCATCGAGGTCGGCATCCCGCCGGAGCTCGGCTACGGCGAGAAGGGTTCGCCGCCGAGCATCCAGCCGAACGCCACCCTCGTCTTCGTCGTGGACATCCTGAAGGCCATCACGATCCCCAAGTCCGCCACCGGCACCCCGGTCGCCCAGGACAACAAGGACCTGCCGAAGGTCGGCACGAACACCGACGGCAAGGCCCCCTCGCTGACGGTCCCCAAGGTCGACCCGCCGACCAAGCTCGTCTCGAACTACGTGCTCGAGGCCAAGGGCGAGGCCGTGACGGCCACCGACACGGTCGTCGTGAACTACGTCGCCGCCCTGTGGAAGGACGGCAAGGTCTTCGACTCGACGTACACCTCGGGCAAGCCCGCGAACTTCCCGCTCTCGCAGCTCACGCTGAAGGGCCTCAAGAACGGTCTGGTCGGCAAGACGGTCGGCAGCCGCGTCCTCATCGTCGCCCCGCCGTCCGAGGCGTTCGGCGACCAGGAGCAGCAGGGCATCCCGAAGAACTCCACGCTGGTGTTCGCCGTGGACATCCTGGCGAAGATGTAAGACTGTCCCGATCACGCAGTTCATCAGCATGAGGAGCAGTTCAGTGAGCATCGAGAAGCCCGAGATCGACTTCCCGGGTGGCGAGCCGCCGAAGGACCTGGAGATCAAGGACATCTGGGAGGGCGACGGCGACCTCGCCGAAGCCGGTGACTTCGTGAAGGTCCACTACGTCGGTGTGTCCTTCGACTCCGGCGAGGAGTTCGACGCCTCCTGGAACCGCGGCGCCCCGCTCGACTTCCACCTCGGTGCCGGTCAGGTCATCCAGGGCTGGGACCAGGGCGTCCAGGGCATGAAGGTCGGCGGCCGCCGCCAGCTGGTCATCCCCGCGCACCTCGCCTACGGCGACCGCGGCGCCGGCGGCAAGATCGCCCCGGGCGAGACGCTGATCTTCGTCTGCGACCTCGTGGGCGTCACCAAGCGCTGACCCGCGCACCCCGACCGGGGTTCCGGTCGCTCCGAGGGCCCCCGCCATCCCCGGCGGGGGCCCTCGGCCGTGCTCCCGGCCCGGCCCCCGCTCGGTCCCCGCTCCGGTCCGGGCTCCGGTCCGTCTCCGGTCCGTCTCCGGTCCGGGCTCCGGTCCGGGCTCCGGTCCCGGCTTTGGTCCCGACACCCCGGGGCGGTACGGTCGGACGTCCGAGAAGTGGAACCGGCGAAGGGGTGCGGGGCGTCGATGGCGATTGCCAAGTCCGAGCGGCTGATGAATCTCGCGCTGTGCCTGCTCGGGACACGCCGGCCCCTGAGCAAGCGGGAGCTCCGCGGCTCCATCGAGGCCTACCTCGAAGCCAGCGGCGACGACGCCTTCAACCGCATGTTCGAGCGCGACAAGGACGACCTCCGCGAGCTCGGCCTCGTCATCGAGACCGTCGAGAACCTGGAGGGCGAGACCGGCTACCTCGCCCGCCGCGACTCCAACCGGCTGCCGCCCATCACCCTGGACGCCGAGGAGGCCGCCGCACTCGGCCTCGCCGCCAAGGTATGGCAGCAGGCCCGCCTCGCCGGGGCCGCCAGCGGCGCCCTGCAGAAGCTCCGCGCCGCCGGCATGCCGGAGGCGGAGGACTCGTACGACACCCAGCCCAGCGCCCTCGAACCGCGGATCCCCGTCCACGAGACCGCCTTCGAACCGCTGATGCTCGCCTGCCGCGACCGCCGGCCCGTGTCCTTCGACTACCGCAAGGCCAACGCCGCCCGCCCCGAGGCCCGCCAGGTCGAACCCTGGACCCTCGAATGCTGGCGCGGCCACTGGTACCTGGCCGGCTGGGACCGCGACCGCGGCGCCGAGCGCGTCTTCCGTCTCTCCCGCATCACCGGCAAGGTCCGCTCCCGCGCCGGCGCCTTCACCGCGCCCGTGCCCGACGTCGTCACCGTCCGCGAGACCGTGGAGAGCTGGGCCGGCGAGACCGCCACCCGCTCCGCGCGGATCAGGCTGCGCACCGGCTGCGGCTACCCGCTGCGCGCCCGCGCACAGTCCGTGACCGAGGGTGCCGGCGGCTGGGACGAGCTGGAGATCCCGTACGGGCACGGCCTCGACGCCTGGCTCGTCGAGTTCGGACCCGATGTCGTCGTACTGGAACCGGCCGATCTGCGGGCCGACGTGGTGGACCGGCTGCGCGCCGTGGCCAAGGGCTGAGGGGGAGACGTACCGCATGGCTGCCAACGCGATCGACCAGACGAGGCGGATGCTCTCGCTCGTCACCTATCTCCGTGAGCGCCCCGGCGCCCACGTCGCCGATGTCGCCCGCGCCTTCGGGATCACCGAGGACGAGCTGATCTCCGACCTGGACGTGCTGCCCATGTGCGGCACCAGCTTCCGCGGCGGAGACCTCCTCGACATCGACACCGACGGCGACCGGATCTGGTGGCACAACCCGGACGACGTCGCCGCGCCGCTGCGGCTCGCCGCCGACGAGGCGACCGCCCTCCTGGTCGCCGCCCGCGCCGTCGCCACCCTCCCCGGGCTCCGGGAGAGCGACCGCGAGGCGCTGCTCCGCGCCACGGCCAAGCTGGAGGCCGCCGCCGGCGAGGCCGCCGGGGCCAGCTCCCGGCTCTCGGTGACCTTCGAGTCCGAGGGCGGCGTCTTCGCCGAGGTCGACCGGGCGATCTCCGAGCGCCGCCGGCTCTGGGTGCGCTACTACTCGCCCGCCCGCGACGAGCTCACCGAGCGCGAGGTCGACCCGATCCGGCTCTTCGCCGTCGGCCACACCTATATGGAGGCGTGGTGCCGGCTCTCCGAGGCGCGCCGCACCTTCCGGCTCGACCGCGTGGCCGAGATCCGCATCCTCGACGAGCACGCGGCGCCGCCCGAGCTGGAGCTGCGCGACCTCTCCGCGGGTCTGGTCCAGCCCTCCGCCGACGACCCCGAGGTCGTCGTGGAGGTCGGTCCCGGCGGGCGCTGGGTCGCCGAGTACTACCCGCACGACCGGGCCGATGAGCTGCCCGACGGCGGGCTGCGGATCACCCTGCGGACGCCGGACCCGGCCTCGCTGCGCCGGCTCGGGCTGCGGCTGGGCAGCGACGGGCGGATCGTCGCGCCGCAGGAGCTCGCCGACAACGCCAGGGCGGCGGCGGCCGCGGCGCTCGCCGCGTACGAGGGCGAGTGACGTTCCCCGCCCGGGGGACGCTGTTACTGACGTGGTGACGTGACCGACGCGGTGGCCTTGCTGAGGTGACCGAGGTGGTGACCGGCGGGGTGACGGACACGGCGCGCCGAGGCGGATGCGGACGGATGTGCCGCGCGTCGCGTGGTGCGTGGGGTGCGGGAGTCGAGAGATGAGGGAAATGTCCGTGATGCACGGTTTTACGGCGACGGTGGCCCCGGTCCTCTTCAAGGCCGCCTGCCCCGACTGCCGCTCCCGCTTCGAACTCTCCGCGAGCGCCCTGCGCCTCGCCATCGGGGCCAGCCGCCGCACCACCTTCTACTCCTTCACCTGCCCCGAGTGCGGCAGCTCCGTCCGCAAGCCCGCCGGCGAGCGCATCGTCGAACTCCTCACCGGCGGCGGCGTCCGGACCCTGAGGCTCCACACGACCGTCTGAGCCAGGGGCGCGGCGAGACCCTCCTAGCCCGCGGCCCGACACGTCGGTCCGAGCCCGGAGCTCGACACGGCCGTCGGGCCCCGGGGCGCGGCCCGGCCGCCGGGGTCGCCGCGTCCAACGTCTAGGCTCAGCACATGTTCTGGCCCATGCTCGCCATCGCCCTCGGCTTCCTCGGCCTCGCCGTCCTCGGCGTCCTCGCCGTCAGGGTCTTCCTCGAGGTCCAGCGCCTCGGCCGTCAAGTGGCCCACACCACACAGCGGATCAGTCAGGCCGCCGACGACCTCGAAACGGCCGCCGTCGGTCTGGCCCGAACGGGCGAGTCCCTGCGCTGAGTCCGTGCCGTACGCTGCGTGAAGCGGCCCTGAACCGGGCGCGCGGGACGCAATCGGGAGTATGCAAGGGCATTGCCCTGCGTTTACTCCTGCGGGTTACGATCGCAGACAGCGCGGTGGCCGGACACCTGTCCGACCCGCCGGGCACCGCACTCCATGTCGCCTCGGTGAAGAAGGTAAACAGCTATGGGTAGGCTCGGCCCCACCGAGATCATTCTCATCCTCGTCGTCATCATCCTGCTGTTCGGCGCCAAGAAGCTCCCGGACATGGCCCGCTCGCTCGGCAAGTCGGCCCGCATCCTCAAGAGCGAGGCCAAGGCGATGAAGTCCGACGACCAGCAGAGCGCCCCCGCCGACCCGCCCGTCGCCGGCACCGCCGCCCCGGAGCCCGCCCCGCGCACCATCCAGGCCGCTCCCGGTGACGTGACCAGCGCGCGTCCCGTGACCGAGCCCTCGGACACCACCAAGCGCTGACCCGGTCCGCCGCGGCCGCCGCACCGTGCGGCGGCCTGCCGCACGAGATGAGGACGTGGGTTGCCCAAGTCTGCCCGCAAGCAGGAGAAGGATCCCGAGGGCCGGATGCCCCTCGTGGAGCACCTGCGTGAACTCCGCAACCGACTGGCGAAAGGTCTCCTCGCCGTCGCAGCGGTGACGATCGTGGCCCTCGTGTACAGCGAGGAGCTGATGCAGTTCCTGACGAAGTCGGTGCCCACCTGCGGCCCGAACGTCACCAGCAACGGTGGCAACTGCGCGATCGTCTCCTTCAACACGCTGATGGCCCCGTTCAGCACGACGATCCAGTTGTCGCTGACCACGGGCCTCGTCGTCGCGAGCCCCATCTGGCTCTACCAGCTGTGGGCCTTCGTCGCGCCCGGCCTGCACAAGAGCGAGAAGAAGTACACGTACGCCTTCGTCGGCGCCGCCGTGCCGCTCTTCTCCGCCGGCGCCTACCTCGCGTACCTGATCCTCCCCATCAGCGTGAAGGTCCTCATCAGCCTCACGCCCGAGGGCTCCGCGAACATCCTCTCGCTCGGTGACGTCCTCGACTTCACCCTGCGCATGGTGCTCGTCTTCGGCCTGGCCTTCGAGCTGCCGCTGGTCCTGGTGATGCTCAACCTCACCGGTGTCCTCACCGGACGCCGGATGGCCGGCTGGTGGCGCGGCGTGATCATGGGCGTCTTCGTCTTCGGCGCCGTCATCACCCCGACCACCGACCCCGTCGGCATGATCGCCCTCGCCGGACCCATCACCGTCCTGTACTTCGGGGCCGTCGGCTTCTCCCTCCTCAACGACCGGCGACGCAGGCGCAACAACCCCGACGCCGAGCTCGACGACGACGAGGCCTCGGCGCTGGACCTGACCCCGCAGGCCGTCGGGGCCATCGAGCCGGTCGGCGCCTCCCGCGCCCTGCCCGAGCAGGCCACCGGCGAACCGGGCGGTGCCGGCGTACAGCGCGCGAACGGCTACGACGACATCACCTGATCTTGCAGGTCCCCCCGGACTCCGTCCGGGGGGACACCCATGACCAGCGATCTCACGCGCTTCGTCACCCTCACCCTCGACGACGGGCCGGTCACCGAGACCGACACCACCCTCGACGCCCCGGCGCCACCGGGTACGCCGACGGCGAGCCCCACGGCAGCCCCCCGTGACCGTGAGCCGCCTCACCGGCGCCCTGCGCGTCCTCGCCCCGACACCCGGCGAAGAGCCCGGAACGGGCCCCTCCACATCCCCTCGATAAAGATCGCGTCACTGTCACAGGGGGCGGGTAGGCTCGAGAACAAGATGACAGAGGACCTCACCCCAGCCGAGGCGTACGCGGCCGCCCGTGCCCGCAACGCCGATGCGGCCACCGCGCTGGCCCCCTTCCGCGAGATGTACGAGTTCGGTCTGGACCCCTTCCAGATCGAGGCATGCCAGGCCCTCGAAGCGGGCAAGGGCGTACTCGTCGCCGCGCCCACGGGCTCCGGCAAGACCATCGTCGGCGAGTTCGCCGTCCACCTCGCCCTCGACCAGGGCCGCAAGTGCTTCTACACGACCCCGATCAAGGCGCTGTCGAACCAGAAGTACGCCGACCTCGTCAGGCGGTACGGCAACGACAAGGTCGGCCTGCTCACCGGCGACAACAGCGTCAACGGCGATGCGCCGATCGTGGTCATGACCACCGAAGTCCTCCGCAACATGCTGTACGCGGGATCCCAGGCCCTCTCCGGCCTCGGCTACGTGGTCATGGACGAGGTCCACTACCTCTCCGACCGCTTCCGCGGCGCCGTCTGGGAGGAAGTGATCATCCACCTCCCCGAATCGGTCACCCTCGTCTCACTCTCCGCGACCGTGTCCAACGCCGAGGAGTTCGGCGACTGGCTCGACACCGTCCGCGGTGACACCGAGGTCATCGTCTCGGAGAGCCGCCCCGTCCCCCTCTGGCAGCACGTCCTCGCCGGACGCCGGATGTACGACCTCTTCGAGGAGGAGACAGACCACGGCGGCCGCGGCGCCTCCCGCCGCGAGGTCAACCCCGACCTCCAGCGACTCGCCCGCACCGAGAACACGCGCACGTACAACCCGCGCGACCGGCGGCGCGGCAAGATGGTCCGCGAAGCCGACCGCGAGCGCGAGCGGCGCCAGCGCTCCCGCATCTGGACCCCCGGCCGCCCCGAGGTCATCGAGCGCCTCGACGCGGAAGGGCTCCTGCCCGCCATCACCTTCATCTTCAGCCGCGCCGGCTGCGAGGCCGCCGTCCAGCAGTGCCTCTACGCCGGACTCCGGCTCAACGACGACGAGGGACGCCGCCGCGTCCGCGAGATCGTCGAGGAGCGCACCGCCGCCATCCCCACCGAGGACCTCCACGTCCTCGGCTACTACGAATGGCTCGAAGCGCTGGAGCGCGGCATCGCCGCCCACCACGCCGGCATGCTCCCGACCTTCAAGGAGGTCGTCGAGGACCTCTTCGGCAAGGGCCTCGTCAAGGCCGTCTTCGCCACCGAGACGCTCGCCCTGGGCATCAACATGCCCGCGCGAACCGTCATCCTGGAGAAGCTCGTCAAGTGGAACGGCGAGCAGCACGCCGACATCACCCCCGGCGAGTACACCCAGCTCACCGGCCGTGCCGGCCGCCGCGGCATCGACGTCGAGGGCCACGCCGTCGTCCTCTGGCAGCGCGGCCTCGACCCGGACCACCTCGCCGGACTCGCCGGCACGCGCACGTACCCGCTGCGCTCCAGCTTCAAGCCCTCGTACAACATGGCGGTCAACCTCGTCGAAGGCTTCGGCCGGCACCGCTCCCGCGAGCTCCTCGAAACGTCCTTCGCCCAGTTCCAGGCGGACCGCTCCGTCGTCGGCATCTCCCGGCAGGTGCAGAAGAACGAAGAGGGCCTCGAAGGGTACCGCGAGGGCATGACCTGCCACCTCGGTGACTTCGAGGAGTACGCGCGGCTCCGCCGCGACCTCAAGGACCGCGAGACCGAACTGGCCCGCCAGGGCGCCGCCCAGCGCCGAGCCCAGGCCGCCGGATCCCTGGAGAAGCTCAAGCCCGGCGACGTCATCCACGTCCCCACCGGCAAGTTCGCCGGACTCGCCCTCGTCCTCGACCCGGGCATCCCGGCCGGCCGCACCAACGGCCACCGCGGCTTCGAACACCACGACGGGCCCCGCCCCCTCGTCCTCACCGCCGAGCGGCAGGTCAAGAGGCTCGCCTCCATCGACTTCCCCGTCCCGGTCGAAGCCCTGGAGCGGATGAGGATCCCCAAGTCCTTCAACCCGCGCTCCCCGCAGTCCCGTCGCGATCTCGCCTCCGCCCTGCGGAGCAAGGCCGGACACATCAACCCCGAGCGCCACCACAAGCAGCGCTCCGCCGCCGCCGACGACCGCGAGATCGCCCGGCTGCGCACCGAGATCCGCGCCCATCCCTGCCACGGCTGCGACGAGCGCGAGGACCACGCCCGCTGGGCCGAGCGCTACCACCGTCTCCAGCGCGACACCCAGCAGCTGGAGCGGCGCATCGAGGGCCGCACCAACACCATCGCCCGCACCTTCGACCGGATCGTCGCGCTCCTCACCGAGCTCGACTACCTGCGCGGCAACGAGGTCACGGAGAACGGCAAGCGGCTCGCCCGGCTCTACGGCGAACTCGACCTGCTGGCCAGCGAATGCCTCCGCGACGGCGTCTGGGAGGGCCTGACCCCGGCCGAACTCGCCGCCTGCGTCTCGGCGTTGGTCTTCGAGGCGCGTCAGTCCGACGACGCCGTCGCACCCAAGCTGCCCGCGGGGAACGCCAAGGCCGCGCTCGGCGAGATGGTCAAGATCTGGGGCCGACTCGACGCTCTCGAAGAGGAATTCAAGATCAACCAGGCGGAGGGGGTCGGCCAGCGCGAACCCGACCTCGGATTCGCCTGGGCCGCCTACCAGTGGGCCTCCGACAAGAGCCTCGACGAGGTGCTGCGCGAAGCCGAGATGCCGGCCGGCGACTTCGTCCGCTGGTGTAAGCAGGTCATCGACGTCCTCGGACAGATCGCGGCAGCGGCCCCCAAGGAGAACAGCACCGTCGCCAAGAACGCCCGCAAGGCCGTGGACGCGCTCCTGAGGGGCGTCGTCGCCTACAGCTCGGTGGGCTGACGGCCCCGCCCGTCCCGTACGAGGCCGAGTGCCCGTGGCGATCACGCCACGGGCACTCGGCCTTTTCCGGACATCCGATGGTCATACTCCAGTCGTCGGCGCAGCAGTTGTCCACAGGCCGTCATCCACAGGGGTGGCGCGGGCGAGACCGTTCCGATTGCATGGACTCACAAGCAGGAAAGGCCAGTTGGGGAGGGGACGTACATGACCACGCAAGCCGGTCATTCGCACGCGGGGGCGCAGGACGAAGGGCGATCCCACACCGGGACGCACACCGAAGGGCAACCGGCAGAGACACCGTCGGAAACGCCGACGGCAGCTCGAACCGCGGTTCCGGTTGTCGTCGACGGGCCACGAGGCATGCCCCTCCTCGGCAGCCTGCCCGCCTTCGGAAAGAACCCACTGGCCTTCTTCGAACAGCTCCGGGACCGCGGCGACATCGTCCGCTGGCGCTTCGGCCGCAAACCCTCCCTCTTCATCGCCCACCCCGACACCGTCGGCGAACTCCTCACCGAGGTCGAGCGCACCTTCGACCAGCCCGACCTCGGCATCGCCTTCCGCACCCTCCTCGGCAACGGCGTCATCGTCTCCAAGGGAGCCGACTGGCGACGCAAGCGCTCCCTCGTGCAGCCCTCCGTCCGCCCCAAACAAGTCCGCTCCTACGCGGCGACCATGTCCGAATGCGCCGTCGCCCTCGCGGACCGATGGACCGACGGACAGCACATCGACATCAAGAAGGAGATGGCGGCCCTCACCCAACTCGTCGCCGTCCGCACCATCTTCGGCGTCGACACCGCCGCCGACGCCGAAGCCATCGGACAGGCCATGGACGTCGCGCAGAAGGAGATCGGCGCCGAGTTCAGCGGCATCGGAGCAGTGCTGCCCGACTGGCTGCCGACCCCCGGCCGTGCCCGCATCAAGCGCGCCACCGCCGTCATCGACGCCGAGGTCTCCCGCGTCGTCTCCCGCCACCGCGACGGCGACACCGAACGCCCCGACCTCCTCAGCCGCCTCCTCGCCGCCCGCGACGAGACCGGAGCGCCCCTCTCCGACCAGGAGATACGCGACGAGACCGTCACCCTCTACATCGGCGGCCACGAGACCACGAGCTCCACACTCGTCTGGGCCTGGTACCTGCTCTCCCGCAACCCGCGGGTCCGCGACGCCCTCGCGGAAGAACTCGACCGGGTCCTCGCCGACCACGAACCCGGCTACGACGACTACGCCTCCCTCACCTACACCCAGGCGGTCATCAAGGAGACCCTCCGCCTCTACCCCACGATCTGGCTGATCACCGGCCTCGCGAAGGAGGGCGCCACGCTCGGCGGCGCGGCCGTTCCGGCCGGCACCCGTGTCTGGTCGAGCCAGTGGGCCACCCACCGTGACCCCCGCTGGTACGGCGACGCGGAGGCCTTCCGCCCCGAGCGCTGGATCGAACGGGACGGCGAACCCGCCGAGGAGATACCCGAGTACGCCTGGTTCCCCTTCGGAGGCGGCCCCCGCGTCTGCCTCGGCACCCGGTTCGCCCTCGTGGAGGCGGTCCTGATCCTCGCGGTCCTGGCCCGACGCTTCCACCTCGACGTCACCACCGAGCAGATCCTGCCGGTCCCGAGCCTCACCCTCCAGCCGGACCGCGACGTCCTGGCGACGGTGCGGGCACGGGGCTGAGGCCGGGACGGGAGCACGGCCGGGCCGGCAGGCGCGGCGGAAGCGGCCTGAGGCGGGGCTCGGGCGAAGCTGAGCCGCCACTGGTCAGGCGGGCGGGCGCACGGACGCCAGGGCTGACGTCAGGGCGGAGGTCGGTCAGACGGGCGGGCGTCCGGGCGCCAGAGCTGTCGTCAGGGCCGTCGCCAGGTCCCGGAGATCATCGGCGGACAGCACCCGGTCGCCGAAGCCGGGCAGGGGGACGTGGAGGGTCGCCGTCCAGCGGGCGGGGATCGCGCCGACGCCGTGCACGGCGCCGGCGAGCATCCCGGTCACGGCCGCGACCGTGTCGGTGTCCCCGCCCAGGTCGACCGCCGCGGCCACCGCCTCCTCGAAGGAGCCGGTCGTACGGAGCGCCCACACGGCCGAACCGAGACAGGGCCACACCGCGCCGTTGAACTCGGTGGCCTCGTCCGGGTGCCAGCCCGGAGCCAGGACCGTGGCCCAGCGCTCCCGGTGCTCCGGGGCCACCTCGGCGAGGGTCGCGGGCAGGGCGGCGAGCGGGTCCTCGCCGAGGAGGGCGACACGGATCAGCTCGTGGAGAATCGCCGTACCCTCCCAGGCCGCCCCGTCGCCATGGGTGAGGGCGCTGATCCGCCGGGCGGCGTCCATCGTCTCCGCCCGCCCGCGGGCCGCGAAGTACACGGCGGAGGTCGAGGCGCGCATCAGCGAACCGTTGCCCGCGGCCCGCGTGTTGATCTGGAAGTGCGTCGCGGCGGCCAGGTCCCAGGGGTCCCCGCCGAGCAGGACCTGCTCGGTCTGGAGACCGATGTCCTTGGGCTCGGCCAGCGCCCAGCGGCGGAACCGCTCGAAGACGTCCGGCAGGTCGAGGCCACCCCGTTCGAGGAGCGACTCGCCGACGAGGACAGCCATCTGCGTGTCGTCCGTCGCCTCGCCGGGGTCCCAGCCGCCGCCCCCGCACAACTCCCCGACGCCGTCGGGAAACTGCTCCCGGAAGGCTCCCGGGAGCCTGAACTCGAAGGGGGCGCCGAGGGCGTCGCCGACGGCGGAGCCGAGGACGGCGCCCACGGAACGTTCGGTGGCTCGCATCCGGTCAGGGTAGTGCGGGCTCGGTCCGTCCCCGCGGTGCCCTGGACGACCACACCGCGCGGACCACCAGGAACAAGGGAAGCCCGAGAGGGGAGAGGAGGATCGTCAGTATCAGCAGAGGACCCATCAGAAGGGGCGGTACGCCGAGGCGACGGGCCTCCCGGTACATCCACTGACCGAGCAGCAGGTCCCAGGCGATGACCTGGGCCCAGATCGCACCGGCACCGTTCGCGAGTGCCGTGAGGTCACGGAACGTGTCGATGTCGGGGCTGCTGACCGCCGTCCACAGCTCCGCTGCGACCGGGGCGGCCAGGACCGCCCAGACCACCAGGAGCGGCAGCACGGTCAGGGGCGAGGCCGCGACGCGTTCGGTGATCCGCCACGCCGGCGCGAAGATCATCATGAGCCACACGGGCGCGGCGAGCAGGAACGTCAGCTCGAAGAGGAAGCCCGTCATGAGGTGACCTCTTTCTCGGAGGACGCGGGGGCGGGGGCGGGCGAGGACGGGGAGGGAGGGGAGGAGGGGGAGGGGGTGGGGGAGGCCCCCCGGAGGGAGAGTGCCGCGGCCGCCCCGCCCAGTAGGACGATCGCCCCCGCCCCCGCCAGCGTCGCGCCGTCCGGTGCGAACAGGGCCTGGCCGCGCAGGGCCTGCCAGGTCAGCAGGACGAAGGTCGCCGTGTAGGCGGCCGAGGCCGTGAGGGTGAGCCGGAGCCGTACCCGTTCGTCCGCGAGGCGGGCGAAGCGCGGTGCGAGCGCGGCCAGGACGAGCAGAAGCAGCGGGAGCAGCTGCAGGGCGTGCATGCCGAAGAAGTGCGGTATGCGCAGGTCGCCGCCGTTGCTCGCCCAGCCGGTCAGCGGCATCGAAGGGCCGCCGTCCGGTACGCCGACGGAGTGGGCGCCGACGATGGGCGACTCGTCGACCTCCAGCTGCTCCGGGGTCGGACGGACCATCAGGAAGCCCACCGCGGCGCCCGCCAGGGCGATCAGCGAGGACAGCCGGACGGCCCAGGCCATCGCCCGGTCGAGGATCTTGGCGCGCAGGAGGAGCACCGCGATGACGAGCGCGCCCAGCCAGAGCACCAGGACGGTGGCGCCCATGAGTTGGAAGACGGCGTCGTCGAAGGGAGTGGCGTGGTTGAAGTGACTCCGCTTGCCGCGGATCACCTGGAGGGTGATGAGCACCATCTCGGCGGCGCCGGTGATGGCGACCACGGTTCCGGCCCACCAGCCGACCCGGCGGCCGCGGGGCAGCAGGGAGAGCATCCAGGCGAGCGAGAGTGTGTACGCGAGGAACGAGACCGAGAACTTGAACGGCTTGGTCCAGATCGGTACGCCGACCAGGACGCGGTCGTCGACGTAGATGCCGACGGCGGAGACCAGGGCGAGGACGCCCATGGAGACGGCGAACCAGACCAGCGGTCGGTGGAGCCGCAGGAGTGGGTTGTTGTGCGGTGAAGACATACGGATCCCCCCGTGGGATGTATGGATAGTGGAACTAGCCGCTATCCGATAGCGCCACTATCTATGATGGGGGTGTCGGTCGGCAAGGCCGAAGCAAGACCAGGAAGGTGAACACGCGGTGCGCATCGGAGAGTTGAGTCGCAGGACCGGGGTGTCCATCCCGACGATCAAGTTCTACGTACGGGAAGGACTGCTGCCGGCCGGGGAACTGACGAGCCCGAACCAGGCCTCGTACGGGGAGACGCATGTGCAGCGCCTCCGCTTGATCCGGGCGCTCCTCGACGTGGGCGGCCTGTCGGTGGCGGCGATCCGTGAGGTGATCGTCGCGATCGACGACCCCGAGCGGTCGGTGCACAAGCTGCTCGGCACGGTGGCCTCGGGGCTGGTGCCGCGCTACGACCGTGAGTCGCACGCCGGGATCGAGGACGCGCGGAAGCAGGTCGCGGCGCTGATCGCCGCGCGCGGCTGGCGGGTGCACCAGGGCAACCCGGCCTCGGAGGCGCTCGCCGTGGCCCTCGCGGCGGTCGACGAGGCGGGCCACGGGTCGTTCACCGAGGTCCTGGACACGTACGCGGACGCGGCGGAGCGGGTGGCGCGGGCCGACCTGGATTTCGTGGCGCGCAATGTGGCGCGCGAGGAGCTGGTGGAGAGCGTGGTCGTCGGCACGGTCATCGGCGACGCGATCTTCTCGGCGCTGCGGCGGATGGCCCAGACGGACACGTCGGACCGCATGTACGGGCAGGCGACCTAGCGGGTGTTCTGCCGGTCATGGCCGGGGCCGCGGCGTATCCGCCCCTGATCGGCCCGTCCCTGGGCCCAAGGGGATGTCCCGCCGATCAGGCCGGGCTCGTGGTGCCTGGCGCCGGTACTGCCAGGGCCCCTGGCCCGGGCCGGCGTCACGCTCGGCAACGGCGCGGGGCCCGGGGGATCGCCCCCGGGCCCCGCGCCGTGAGCCGGCTGTCCGGCCCGTTGCTCAGCTCTCCTGCTCGCGCTCCACCTGGTCGTTCCACTCGCGCTTGATCGCGCGCCACGCCTCGTCCGACTTGCCCTGGCGCCAGTAGCCCGAGATCGACAGCCGTTCGCGAGGGATCTCGCGGTCCAGCCGCAGATGGCGGCGGAGGTCCTTCACGAAGCCCGCCTCGCCGTGGACGAAGGCGTGCACGTCGCCCGCGGGGAAGTCCAGGGTCCGGACGGCCTCGACGAGCGCCTCGCCCGCCGGGCGGTCACCCCGGTGCAGCCAGGTGACGTGTATGCCGTGCTCCGTCGCGAACTTCTGCTCCTCGTCGGCGTCCGAGATCTCCACGAACGCGTGCACCCGCGCCCCCGCGGGCAGCCGCTCCAGGGCCACCGCGATCGCCGGCAGCGCGCTCTCGTCGCCCGCGAGCAGGTGCCAGTCCGCCGCCGGGTCCGGCGTGTAGCCGCCGCCGGGGCCGAGGAAGCGCACCGTCTCGCCCGCCTGCGCCCGCGCCGCCCACGGACCCGCGAGGCCCTCGTCGCCGTGGACCACGAAGTCGATGGTCAGCTCGCGGTGGACCGGGTCCCAGGCCCGCACGGTGTACGTCCGCGTCGTCGGCCACTGCTCCCGGGGGAACTCCTCCCGGATCCGGTCCATGTCGAACGGCTCCGGATAGGCGACGCCCTCGGGGGCGAAGAGCAGCTTCACGTAGTGGTCGGTGTACTCGCCGACCTCGAAGGCGTCGAGACCGGGGCCGCCCAGGACGACCCGCACCATGTGCGGGGTGATGCGCTCCGTGCGCACCACACGCGCTTCGGTGGCCTTCGGTGCCTTGCGGGGCTGCTCCGCCACGAGTGGCTCTCCTGACTCGACGTAAGACGTCACTCGACGTACGAGGTACTTAGGTATGCCTAAGCTAGCATCCCGAGGTGCGGTCGACCCAGTGTGGCCGGATTTCGTCAGCGTGCCAGGACCGGAAGCAGCCGGCCCACGGCCCCGCCGAGACCCCAGCGCTTCGCGAGGGCGTCGAGGGCCGCCGGGTCACGGGGAGCCTTCGGCAGGGTCGCGTCGAACTCCGGCAGCGGTACGTCTCCGGCCACGCGCACCACCGTCGGCGCGACGTCCAGGTACGCCGCCGCCTCCACGATGCCGCGCCGCTTGGCCGGCGTCAGCTTCGACGTCCGGTCCTCGGCCGCCGCCCGTACGCCCGCCAGGTCCCCGTACTCCGTGATCAGCTGCGCGGCCGTCTTCTCGCCGATGCCCTTCACCCCGGGGAGGCCGTCGCTGGCGTCACCGCGCAGCGCCGCGAAGTCCGCGTACTGGTCGGGGCGCACGCCGTACTTGGTGCGGATCAGCTCGGCGTCCACCAGGTCGCAGTCGCCGACGCCCTTGCGCGGGTACAGCACACGGACGCCCCGCGCGTCGTCCACCAGCTGGAAGAGGTCCCGGTCGCCCGTGACGATGTCCACCGGCCCCGGCGCGCGCCCCGCGAGGGTCCCGATCACGTCGTCCGCCTCGTAGCCGGCCGCGCCGATCCGGGCGATGCCGAGCGCCGCCAGGACCTCCTCGATCACCGGCACCTGCGGGGACAGGGTGTCCGGGATCTCCTCCTCGTCCGGGCCGGTCTCCGTCTCGACGGCGACCCGGTGCGCCTTGTACGAGGGGATCAGGTCGACCCGCCACTGCGGCCGCCAGTCGTTGTCCCAGCAGGCCACGAGGTCGTCCGGGTGGTGGTCCTGGACGAGCCGGGCGATGAAGTCGAGCAGTCCGCGCACGGCGTTCACGGGGGAGCCGTCGGGGGCCCGCACGGAGTCCGGCACGCCGAAGTAGGCGCGGAAGTAGAGGCTGGCGGTGTCGAGAAGCATGAGGCGTCGAGTCACCTGCTCGATGTTAGGGCTCGGGGGCCGCGGGACGCCTTTCGCCGCCCGCCCGCCAGGGTCCGCGGGACGGGTTCGCCGGCCGCCCCCCGCCGTCCGGGGACGCGTACGCCCGCATCCCCCGCAGCGCCCGGGGACGCTTCCGCCGGGCCGGCGGTTCGATCCCCCGCACGTGACCCCCGTCACCTTTGCGTTTGCACCCTGTGAAGCAGGGCAGGCGCGAGCCCGGAGCGGAACCCGGTACGGGATTCAACAAAAGGATCCCCGTACGCGACGGGCCCGCGGGCCGATCCCGCCCGCTCCACGGCCCGACCACGCGGGGGTGGCGAGGGCCGTTTTCGTCGCTACCCGTGAGGTTCATGTGTCAAGGCTCCAGGCAGACCACCTGTTCAAGGTGTTCGGCAGACGACCCGACGAGGCCGTACGCAGGCTCGCCGCCGGCGACACCGACCGCGAGGAGCTGCGCGCCGAGGGGACGACGGCAGCCGTCGTGGACGCCGGATTCACCGTCGAGCCCGGCCAGATCTTCGTCGTGATGGGCCTCTCCGGGTCCGGCAAGTCGACCCTGCTCCGCATGCTCAACGGCCTGCTCGAGCCCACCGCCGGCCGGGTCCTCTTCGACGGACGTGACCTCACCGCGCTGTCCCCCCGTGATCTGCGCACGGTCCGCTCCACCAAGATCAGCATGGTCTTCCAGCACTTCGCTCTGTTCCCGCACCGAAACGTTCTGGAGAACGCCGCCTACGGCCTGGAGGTCCAGGGCGTCCCGCGCGCCGAGCGCGAGAGCCGGGCCACCGAGGCCCTCGAACTGTGCGGCCTCGCCGGCTGGGAGAAGTCCTGGCCCGACGAGCTCTCCGGCGGCATGCAGCAGCGCGTCGGCCTGGCCCGCGCGCTCGCGACCGACGCCGACCTGCTGCTCATGGACGAGTCCTTCAGCGCGCTCGACCCGCTGATCCGCCGCGACATGCAGGACCAGCTCCTCGTCCTCCAGCAGCGGCTGAAGAAGACCATCGTCTTCATCACCCACGACCTCAACGAGGCCATGCGCCTCGGCGACCGGATCGCCGTCATGCGCGACGGCAGGATCGTGCAGCTCGGCACCGCCGAGGACATCCTGGTCCGCCCCGCCGACGACTACGTCGCCTCGTTCATCCAGGACGTGGACCGCTCCCGGGTGCTCACCGCCTCCGCCGTCATGACGGCCGGCGCCGCCCCGGCGGACTGCCCCGCCCGCTGCGCCTGCCAGGCCGTCGGACCGGACACGCTCGTCGCCGACCTGTGCGCCGTCGCCGCCCGCGCCCCGCACCCCGTGACCGTCCGCGACTCCGAGGGCGCCGTCCTCGGAGTCGTACCGACGGAGCGCCTGCTCGCCGTCATGGGCGGACTCGGCGCGAGGGACGCCGGCGACCCGGACCGCGCCCCCGTCGACGTACCGAACGCCACCGAGCCCGCCATCCAGCCGAAGAAGGAGCTGACCGCCCGTGCCTAGGCTTCCCCTCGGTGAGTGGGTCGACAGCTCCGTCGACTGGCTCCAGGCCCAGTTCTCCTGGCTCTTCGACGCCGTGACCACCGGTGTCACCGGCCTCTACGACGGCATCGACGCCGTCCTGTCCGCGCCCCAGCCGCTGCTCTTCGCCGGCATCCTTGCCGTCGTCGCCTGGTGGCTGCGCGGGCTCGCCGCCGGCGTGCTCGCCTTCGCCGGGTTCGCGCTCGTCGACTCGGTCCAGCTGTGGGACGAGGCCATGGCGACCCTGTCGCTCGTTCTCGTCGCGACCCTGGTCACCCTGGTGATCGCCGTACCGCTCGGCATCTGGGCGGCCCGCTCGAAGTCCGTCAGCGCCGTGCTCCGGCCGGTCCTCGACTTCATGCAGACCATGCCGGCGATGGTCTACCTCATCCCCGGCATCATCTTCTTCGGCGTCGGTGTCGTCCCCGGCATCATCGCCACCATCGTCTTCGCGCTGCCCCCGGGCGTCCGCATGACCGAGCTGGGCATCCGGCAGGTCGACGGTGAACTCGTCGAGGCCGCCGAGGCGTTCGGCACCACCCCGCGCAACACGCTGCTGCGCGTGCAGCTCCCGCTGGCCCTGCCGACGATCATGGCCGGCGTCAACCAGGTCATCATGCTCGGCCTGTCCATGGTCGTCATCGCCGGCATGGTCGGCGGCGGCGGGCTCGGCGGCGCCGTCTACCGCGCCATCGGCAACGTCGACATCGGTCTCGGCTTCGAGGCCGGCGTGTCCATCGTCGTCCTCGCCATGTACCTCGACCGGATGACGAGCGCCCTCGGCCGCCAGGTTTCCCCGCTGGGCCGCCGCGCCGCCGCCAAGGCCCGCGCCGCGCTGAGCGCCCGGCGTCCCGGGGCGAAGCTCTGGGCCCACCGTCCGCAGCCCGTCACCGCGCTCGTCGGTGTCGTCGTGCTCGCCCTCGTCGCCGGCGGTACGGGCTTCCTCGGCGGCTCCGGGGACGCCACCGCCTCGGGAGCGAACGGCGGCAACGGCAAGAAGATCAGCATCGGCTACATCCCGTGGGACGAGGGCATCGCCTCCACGTACCTGTGGAAGGAACTCCTGGAGCGCCGGGGGTACGAGGTCGACACCAAGCAGCTGGAGGCCGGCGCGCTCTACACCGGCCTGGCCGGCGGCCAGCTCGACTTCCAGACCGACTCCTGGCTGCCCGTCACCCACGCCCAGTACTGGGAGAAGTACAAGAACAAGCTGGAGGACCTCGGATCCTGGTACGGCCCCACCTCCCTGGAGCTCTCCGTCCCCTCGTACGTGAAGGGCGTCGACTCGCTCGCCGACCTCAAGGGCAAGGCCGGACAGTTCAAGGGCCGGATCGTCGGCATCGAGCCCAGCGCCGGAATGATGGGCATCCTGAAGGACAAGGTCCTCAAGGAGTACGGCCTGGAGGGCGAGTACGAGGTCGTCGACGGCTCCACGCCCGGCATGCTCGCCGAGCTGAAGCGCGCCTACGAGCGCAAGGAGCCGGTCGTCGTGACCCTCTGGTCGCCGCACTGGGCCTACTCCGCGCACGACCTGAAGAAGCTCGCCGACCCCAAGGGCTCCTGGGGCAAGGGCGACGGCGTCCACACCCTGGCCCGCAAGGGATTCGCCGCCGAGAACCCCGAGGTCGGCGCCTGGCTGAAGAACTTCGAGCTGACCGAGAAGCAGCTCACGGATCTCGAAGCCGTCATCCAGAAGACCGGCAAGGGCAAGGAGCAGCAGGCCGTCCGCAGCTGGCTGGACAGCAACCCGGGCCTGGCGGAGAAGCTCGCGCCGCAGTAGCCCGCCGGTGGCCCGGCAGGAGCGCGGCCTCACCCGGCCGAGCCTCCGGGCGACGGACAGCGACCGGTGAAACGGTTCCTGTCCGAAAAGGGGTGGTCGCCGAACGTGTTCGGCGGCCACCCCTTTTCGTCACGACGCGAAACCCCGCCCCAAAGCTGCGTAAGGTTCAGGTAACCGCCCGGTACGGGTACGCACGAGGCACGAGGGAGGGAGCCGACATGGACGAGAAGGAAGCACCCCGCGTGGGCGCGGCCGTCAAGAGGCGACGCAGAGCGCTCCAGCTCACCCTGGCCGTCGTCTCCTCGCGCAGCGGTCTCTCCGTGCCCTTCCTCAGCCAGGTCGAGAACGACCGCGCGCGTCCCAGCCACCGCTCCCTCGAACTGGTCGCCGACGCCCTGGAGACCACGGCCGCCGACCTCCTGGCCGCCGCCGAGGCCTCCCGTACCGTCGATGTCGTACGGGCCGACGAGGCCTCCCCGGTGCTGCCCCCCGGCGTACGGGCGATCGTCCGGGGACGCCATCAGCTGCACGCGCTGGAGTTCACCGGCGAGCAGGACGCGGGCCGCGAGTTCCAGCACCGGAACGACGAGCTGCTGTACGTGGCCGACGGGGCCGCCGAGGTCGAGGCCGAGGGCCGCGCGTACCGGCTGGGCCGCGGCGACACGCTGTATCTCTCCGGCGGGGTGCGCCACCGCTGGCGCGCCACCGAGGCGGGCACCCGACTGCTCGTCGTCGCGGTCGCCGAGCACGTCGAGGCCGAGGAGGAATGAGCGCGGGACGGGGCGCGGCCAGGGGCACGGTCAGGAGGATCGTCTCCCTCGTGCCGTCCCTGACGGAGGCCGTCGCCGTCACCGCGCCGGGCCTCCTCGTCGGGGCCACGGACTGGTGCGCCCACCCGGCCGACCTCGACGTGGCCCGGATCGGCGGCACCAAGAACCCCGACGTCCGCGCGATCACCGCGCTCCGCCCCGATCTCGTCCTCGCCAACGAGGAGGAGAACCGCGCTGCCGACCTCGCCGAGCTGCGGGCCGCCGGCCTCGACGTCCTCGTCACCGAGATCCGCACCCTCGACCAGGGCCTCAGCGAGCTGGAGCGGGTCCTCGCCGCGTGCGGCGCGCCCCGGCGGCCCCGCTGGCTCGACGAGGCCGAGGCGGCGTGGGCGGCGGTCACCCCGGAGGAGGAGTACACGGCGGTCGTGCCGATCTGGCGGCGCCCCTGGATGGTTCTGGGCCGTGACACCTTCGCCGGTGATCTGCTGGCCCGCCTCGGGGTCCGCAACCTGTACGCCGACCATCCGGAGCGCTATCCGCGGCTGTCGCTCGACGAGCTCCGTGCCGCGGCGCCCGGCCTCGTCGTGCTGCCCGACGAGCCGTACCGGTTCACGCGCGACGACGGTCCCGAGGCGTTCCCCGGGACCGTCGCCGCGCTCGTCGACGGGCGTCACCTCACCTGGTACGGGCCGTCTCTCGTCGAGGCGCCGCGGGTGCTGGCGCGGGCCCTGCGAGCAGCGCACCGCTGAAGAGGCCGCGGACGGTGTGGGTCCCGGCGACCAGCCAGGCCGCGACGAGGGCCACGTACAGGCCGATCGCGAGCCACCGGAAGGCGGCGAGCCCGGTGTGCTGGGCGAGTCCCTCGGCGCCGGTCACGCAGGTCCCGACGGGAAACGTGAACGCCCAGAACGTCATCGCGAAGCCCATGCCCTGCCGGCGTGCCCGCAGCACCATCGCCCCGGCGAGGGCCAGCCACAGCAGGGCGAAGCCCATGACGGGCACGCCGTAGAGGACGGCGAAGGAGGCGAAGCCGTGGGCGTACGGGGCGGGGAGCACACCCGGTGCGACGTCGGCGAACTTGTTCGCGGCGGTCGTCGACTGGCCGAGGGGGCCGAGGACGAGGAAGAGGGTGGGGGTGAGCGCGAGGGGCAGCGGGCCGCCGGTCACGAGCCTGCCGAAGATCAGCGGCAGCATGACCAGGGTCGCGAGGAGGCTCACGCCGAACATCGCCCAGCAGGCGAGGAGCAGCGTCTCCTGGGCCTGTCCCGCGGGCAGATGGGGCACGAGCAGGGGGCCGAGGGCGGCGGAGACCATGGGGGCGACGACCGGCAGCAGCCACACCGGGGACGCGTTCTCGATCTTGTGGTGCACGACCATGAGGTACGGGATGCCGACCGCGGCCGCCAGACCGACGAGCGTGCCGGCGGTGAACAGGACGGTGTCGAGCGCGACGGCGGCGGGGAGGCCGATCCAGTCCCGGCCCACGATCATGGCGCCGCCGCCGACCGCGAGCAGCGCCATCGAGAGACAGCCGTAGAACGGCGCCATGGCCGGGTCGAGGAGGTGGGCGCGGGCCTGGTCGCGGTGGTGGATCCAGTGCGCGGTGCGGGCGGTGAGCAGGACGAGCAGCACCGCGAGGGACAGCGACCAGACCGCGGCGCAGGCGGTGCGGAGGCCGGGGAGGCCGAGCGGGAGCCCGGCGCCGGCGTTGGCCACGATGGCGGTACCCATCACGGAGGCGTACCAGTTGGGTCCGAGGTGACGGACGGAACGGGCCGGGGAGGCGGCCGGCCGGGCGCCGGGGGTGGTGGCGCGGACGGCCGGAAGGGGAGGTGCGAGGCTTGCCATGACTCCACCGTCGTCCGATTCCCCCGCCCCCACCAGGGATCTTGCGGCTATGACGTCATAAGCTGGCTTTATGGGCAGCAACGGGGAGCATCGCGGGGAGCGGCACGAGGAGCAGCACGCGGGCGGGCGCCGGACCGAGGCGTACGGCTCCGACGTCAGGGCCCAGCTCCATCACCGGGTCCCGGATCTGGGGGCGCTCGAACTGCTCCTCGCCGTCGCTCGGCACGGGAGCCTCGGCGCGGCCGCCCGCGAGGTCGGCATCACCCAGCCCGCCGCCAGCAGCCGGATCCGCTCGATGGAGCGGCAGCTCGGCGTGGCCCTGGTGGACCGCTCGCCGCGCGGCTCGCGGCTCACCGACGCGGGCGCGCTCGTCACCGACTGGGCGCGGCGGATCGTCGAGGCCGCCGAGGCCTTCGACGCGGGCGCTCAGGCGCTGCGCGGGCGGCGGGACTCCCGGCTGCGGGTGGCCGCGTCGATGACGATCGCCGAGTACCTGCTGCCGGGCTGGCTGATCGCGCTGCGCGCGGAGCGTCCGGACACGGCGGTGTCGCTCCAGGCCGGGAACTCGGCGGTCGTCGCGGAGCGGCTCCTCGCCAGCGAGGCGGACATGGGTTTCGTGGAGGGGCTCGCGGTGCCGGACGGCCTCGACGGGGTGGTCGTCGCGCACGACCGGCTCGTGATCGTCGCGGCGCCCTCGCACCCGTGGGCCCGCCGCCGCGGCCCGCTGGACCCGGCGGAGCTGGCGGCGACCCCGCTGGTCCTGCGGGAACGGGGCTCGGGCACCCGGCAGGTCCTGGACGCGGCGCTCTCGGGCCACGGCGGGCTCGCGCGACCGCTCCTCGAACTCGCCTCCACGACGGCGGTGAAGGCCGCCGCGGTCAGCGGGGCCGGGCCGGCCGTCCTCAGCGAACTCGCGATCGCCGAGGAACTGGCCTCGCGGCGGCTGGTGGCCATCCCCGTCGAGGGGGTCGAGCTGCGCCGCGACCTCCGCGCGGTCTGGCCCACCGGCCACCGCCCGACGGGCCCGGCCCGCGACCTGCTGTCCCTGACGCGGGCCCGGCCTGCGGGGTGAACGCCCGGGCCCGGCCTGCG